>JAFKFK010000006.1 GCA_017307275.1 Alphaproteobacteria bacterium
AAAGTGATTCCTCTCGGCAAGGTTGGCCGAGCCGCCGATATTGCCAATGCGGTGCTGTTCTTCGCCTCACCCGGCATGGCTGGACATATCTCCGGGCAAGTGTTGAGCGTGAGCGGCGGTTATGCGACCCCAGGCTGAACGAAAGGCGGAAGCGTGAGCAAGCGTTTTGCGATCATCGGTGCGGGCATGTCGGGCATCCTGACGGCCATCAAGCTCAAGCAGCGCAGCATCCGGGACTTCGCGATCTACGAGAAGGCCGGCGGGTTGGGCGGTACCTGGCGGGACAACACCTATCCCGGCTTGTCCTGCGACGTGCCGAGCCACGTCTATGCCTATTCCTTCGAGCTGAAGGCCGACTGGTCGCACCGCTTCTCGCCAGGCGCTGAGATCCAAGGTTATTTCGAGGGCGTAGCGAAGAAGTACGAACTCGACAGCCACTTCCGCTTCAACAGCGAGATCGTACGCACGGAGTATCGCGACGGGCGCTGGCATCTCTCGATCAAGGGTGGTGCCACCGATGTAGTGGATTTCGTCATCTGTGCGACCGGGGTGCTGCATCACCCGGCCTATCCCGACATCCCGGGACTCGGCGACTTCGAGGGTGCCAGCTTCCATTCTGCGCGCTGGGATCATTCCGTGCCGCTCGAGGGCAGGCGGATCGGGATCATCGGTACAGGCTCGACAGCAATCCAGATCGTTCCGGCTCTGGCCGATACCGTGTCGAATCTGACACTCTTTCAGCGCACCGCGCAGTGGGTTCTGCCGTTCGCCAACCCCGCCTATAGCGAGGACGAGAAGGCGATGTACCACACCTCTCCGGAGCGGCTGCAGCAATCTTACGATTTCTGGTCGGCGCGCTTTGTTGATACCTTCGCGCGCGCCGTAATCGGCGACCAGGACGAGCTGCGGAAGATCGAGGATGCCTGCCGCACCAACCTTGAGGAGAGCGTGGCAGATCCCGACCTGCGGCGGCGACTGACGCCCAACTATCGCGCCGCCTGCAAGCGGCTGATCATGTCGGACACGTTCTATCCGGCGATGCAGAAGCCCAGTGTCGCGCTGGTGACCGACGGCATCGACCGGATCGAGGCGGGTGGCGTGCGGACCAAGGACGGTGTCCTGCATGAGCTGGACGTGCTCGTGCTGGCGACCGGCTTCGATGGACATGCCTTCCTGCGGCCGATGGATGTGGTGGGCGAGAGTGGTCGGCGCCTCGCCGACGCCTGGACGCAGGCCAATGAGGCCTACCGCTCGGTGGCGGTGCCAGGCTTCCCCAACTTCTTCATGCTGGTCGGTCCCAACAGCCCGATCGGCAATTTCTCGGTGATCCTGATCTCGGAGATTCAGCTCGCCTACATACTGCAGCTCGTCGATTTGGTGCTTAACGGAAAATGTCGCGCCGTGGCACCGAAGGATGAGGCGACCCACCGCTTCAACGTCGCGCTACGCGAGGCTATGAAGGACACGATTTGGGTGACCGGCTGCCGGAGCTGGTACCTCGACCGCAACGGCAATCCCGCGCTGTGGCCCTGGAGCTTCGGCCGCTTCCGTCGGGAGATGAGTTCGCCTGACCTCGCGGACTTCGTTCTTGCCGCCTGAATTCAACTATTCACGCAAGGTCGCATCATCGCAGAACAGCGGACCCGCCGGTGCAAAACCTCTCGAGAAGGCTAAGCGATGGATGATCTGACGGCATTGATGTCGTTCCTTCGCAAACAACCTTCAACGTCGATCATGACAGTGGCCGAACGGCGCGCGGCCTACGACCGTGCCGAACGAGCCTTTGCTCTGCCGGCCGGGACAACAGTTCGATGCTGGGAACGCAATGGCTTGATCGGAGAGCTGATTGAACCAAAACATCCAGTCGACGATCGCATGGTTCTGTATCTGCATGGTGGCGGATATGTGATCGGGTCTCCTCGGTCGCATCGACATCTGGCCGCCGCGATCGCGATTGCAGCAAGTGCCAATGTACTTTTGCTCGATTATCGCCTCGCCCCCGAACACCCATTCCCGGCCGCAGTCGACGACGCCGTCGCCACGTATCGCCTACTTCTGCAGGATACAGGTTCTCAGCGACTGGCTGTTGTGGGTGACTCGGCCGGAGGTGGCCTGACTGTAGCGACACTGGTCGCCGCCCTTCGTGCCGGTGATGCCATGCCTGGGGCAGCGGTCTGTTTATCTCCTTGGGTCGATTTGACATGCGACGCCACTGCACCGCCCCCCGCTACAATCGACGATCCGCTTGTAAAGACTGAAGACATATTGGCCTACGCTTCGTCTTATCTTGGAGCCGCTCCGGCAACCCATCCCTTGGCATCACCGCGGTTCGCAGACCTTTGTGGACTGCCTCCATTGTTGATACATGCAAGCGCTTCTGAAATGCTGGCGCCTGACTCGATAAGGCTGGCCGAAGCAGCGCGAGCAGCAGGCGTAGACGTCACTTTGGAAATGTTTGAGGGTGTCCCTCACGTTTGGCATTGGTTCTGGCCACGCCTTGAAACGGCAAAAGTTGCTATTGCAAAGGTCGGCAAGTTTCTCGACGACCATCTAGATGGAGGCAATAGGCAGCAACGCAAACTGAAATAGGAGGAGGACGTCATGACGATGCCGGCGGAGACCGACACAACGAGTCCGAAATATCTGCGCGACAAGTACGCCATCGTTGGCGTCGCCGAGACGACCTACATGCGCGGCTCGGGCATGACGACGCGCGCTGGGCACCTGGGCGGTGCGCAGCGCCGTCGAGGACGCCGGGCTCAAGCCGTCCGACGTCGACGGCATGCTGTCATACCAGTCGGGCGATTCGACCTTCTCGAACTTCATCGCCGGCGACCTCGGCATCCGGCCCAACTTTTACATGGACGTGTTCGGCGGCGGCTCCTCGACCGAGGCGCTGGTCGGCATGGCGATGGGTCTGATCGAAGCCGGCATGTGCAAGGTGGTCGTGATCTTCCGCGCCATGAACGGCTTCTCGCAGGTGCGCATCGGCGGCACGGGCACGCGCGCCGTGGCGCCTGTCTCGGGTGACGCCCTGCACGGGCGCGCCTATGGCTGGCAGAGCGCCGGCCAAATGCTCGCGCCCACCTAATATGCGCCACATGTACGACGACGGCACGCGGCCCGAGCAGGTGGCCGCTGTCAAGGCGATCCACAGCGAGCACGCCTCGAACAATCCCAAGGCCTTCTACAAGCAGCGCTTCACCGTCGACGACGTGCTGAAGAGCCGCTTCATATGCAAGCCTCTGCACCTGTTGGACTGCTGCGTCGAGACCGACAACGGCACGGCGATTGTCGTGACCAATGCGGAGCGCGCCCACGACTGTCGCCATCCGCGCGTGCTGATCCGTGGCGTTGTTGGTAGGTGCAACAAGCCACGCTTGCTGGAGCAGCTCGAACTGCAGCTGTTCGAGCTCGAGGAGGGTCAGGCCAGGCGGAGACACGGCTGGAGATCGCCGGACCGGTGGGCGTGACCGTTCAGCCTTTTACCCGTCGCAAGCCGGCTCGCCGGCCATTGCCCAATCACCTGCCACGCGAGCGGGTCGTCTATCCGGTGCCGTCGGCCTGCCCGTGCTGCGGCGGTTCGCTGCACAAGCTTGGAGAGGACGTGACCGAGAGCCTGGAGCTGGTGCCGCGCCAGTGGAAGGTGGTCCAGCATGTGCGGGAGAAGTACTCGTGCCGAAGCTGCGAGAAGATCACCCAGCCGCCGGCGCCGTCGCACCCCATCGCGCGCGGCCGTGCCGGTCCCGCGTTGCTGGCGCACGTGCTGTTCGGCAAGTACGGACTGCACCTGCCTCTGACCCGCCAGAGTGCGACCTTCGCCCGCCAAGGCATCGAGCTCGACGTCTCGACGCTGGCCGATTGGGTGGGAGCGGCAGCGGCGACGCTGATGCCGCTGGTCGAGGCGATCCGCGAGCATGACTTCACCGCCGCGCGCATCCATGCCGACGACACGACGGTGCCGGTGCTGGACATCGGCAAGACCCGGACCGGCGACTATGGACCTACGTGCGTGACGACCGGCCGTTCGCTGGCCCGGCGCCGCCGGCGGCGCTCTACGTCTACTCGTCCAATCGGGGCGCAGTGCATCCCGAGGTGCATCTGGCCGGCTGGCACGGGCTGATGCAGGCCGATGCCTACAGTGGCTTCAACCGGCTCTACGCGCCGGGCCGACAGCCCGG
>JAFKFK010000037.1 GCA_017307275.1 Alphaproteobacteria bacterium
CGGCCGGCAGCGGTGACGGACCTCGAACAGCTGTGCCGCGAGCGCGGCGTCAAGCTCACCGGGCAACGGCGCCTGGTGCTGGACGTCGTGGAGGCCTCGACCGACCATCCCTGCACGCACGAGATCCACCGCCGCGTGGTCGGCCAGGACCGCCGGATCGGGGTGGCGACGGTGTATCGGACGCTGAACAAGCTGGTGGCGGCGGGGATCGTCACGCGGCATGTGTTCCGCGACGGCAAGGCGCGTTACGAGCGCAGCGGGAAGGCACCGCACCCGCACCTGATCGACGTGGCGACGGGCGAGATCGTCGAGGTTGACGACGAGGGTCTTGCGCGACTGGTCGAGGAAGAGGCGCGCCGCATGGGCTTCCGCCTCATCGACTATCGCCTCAAATTGTTCGGGGCGCGGAAAGAGTAAATCGCCGCTGGGCGCGCTTGTGTATTCGATATAGAGAAGTTCCCCGCTGCGATCCGCAAAGCGTGGGCACATGAAGTTGGTGGTTAAAAAGTCCCCGTTGCATGGCAAGGGCCTCTTCGCTGGAGAGGATATTCCCTGGGGCGTAAAGATCATCGAGTACAAGGGAGAGAAAATCTCCGACGCATTGGCCGAAGGGCGCATTGCCGAAGGCGCGGATTGCATCTTCGAACTCGGCGACGACGTGAATCTGGATGGGGCGGTGGATGGTAACGAGGCGCGCTACGCCAACCATGCCCGAGCCAATCCCAACTGTTTCATCCTGCGCGAGAACGGCGAGATCTGGCTCGTCGCTGGCATCGAAGGGATCAAGAAGGGCGAGGAGCTGACGTTCGACTACGGATCGGACTTTTATCCCTAGACTGTCCGTCAGGAAGCCGCGGCATCCGGAACGACGCGGCGCTTCAGCGGAAGCCAGCGGCTCCGCGGGATCGGTCGCAATGTTTGCAGGAACTGCTCCGCACAACGCTCCCAGGTGAAGCTCTCTGCATGGCGGCGGCAGTCTGCAGGGTCGCGTGCGACGGCAGCGAGGCAGGCGGTGCGCAGATCCTCGTCGAGGGCACCAACCTTGGGGTCGGTTACGACGTCGAGTGGACCCGGAACGGGATAGCCCGCGACCGGCACACCCGAGGCCAGTGCCTCGACCATGACCAGACCGAAGGTGTCGGTTCGGCTCGGAAAGACGAAGCAGTCGGCCTGGGAATATCGTTGCGACAGCTCGTCGGTGTCGACCGAGCCGAAGAAGCGCACGTCCTTGTAACGGCGCTGCAGTTCCTTGAGCTGGGGCCCGCCGCCGACTACCCATTTGGTGCCGGGCAGATCGAGATCGAGGAAGGCCTTGATGTTCTTCTCGATGGCGACGCGACCGGCATAGAGCCAGATCGGTCGGCCGCCGCCCCGTTCGTCGTTCAGTTCGGTGCGCGGCTGCGGCTGGAAGGCCGTGATATCGACGCCGCGCGACCATGGTACCAAATTCACGAAGCCGCGCTCGGCCAGTTCCTCGCGAATGGCCGGGGACACGACCAGCACCGCCGCCGACGTCGAGTGGAAACGGCGCACGAAGGCATAGCTCCACGACAGCGGAATGCGGACGCGGGCGCGAACATACTCGGGAAAGCGCGTGTGATAGGCGGTCGTGAAGGGAAGGCCGCGGCTCATGCAGAAGCTGCGGGCCGCCCAGCCGAGCGGGCCTTCCGTCACCAGATGGATGGCGTCGGGTGCAAAGAGCTTGAGCATGTGCGAGAGCCGCGCACCGGGAAACAGCGACAGGCGAATCTCGGGATAGGTCGGGCAGGGCAGGGTGCGAAACCGGTCGGGACCGAAGACCTCGACCTCGTGTCCTTCCGCACGCAACAGTCTGGCGACGGTCTCCAGGGTGCGCACGACGCCGTTGATCTGTGGCCGCCAGGCGTCGGAGACGATGGCAATGCGCAAGCCGTTCACTCCGCGGCGAGTTGTTGAGCGGCCGACATTGGCAGCCGGCTCGAACGGCGCGCCATTTCGTCGGCCCAGTGCACGATGCGGAGCCGGCCGTCGAAATCCTCGACCAGAGCGGTGCAGCTTTCGACCCAGTCGCCGTCGTTGCAGTAGAGGATGCCGTCGATGGTGCGGATCTCGGCATGGTGGATATGGCCGCACACGACACCATCGACGCCGCGGCGCCGGGCCTCGTTGGCGACGGCGTTCTCGTAATCGGCGATGAACTGCACCGCGTTCTTGACCTTGTGCTTCAGAAAGGCCGAGAGTGACCAGTAGGGCAGGCCGAGCTTGCGGCGACCCCAGTTGAACAGCGTGTTGATGCGCAGGGCCGTGGCATAGGCCCAGTCGCCCAGGATCGCGAGCCAGCGCGCATAGCGCACGATGCCGTCGAACTGATCGCCGTGGATGACCAGCAGCTTGCGGCCGTCCGGCGCCTCGTGGATCGCTTCCTCCTGAACGCGCACGTCACCGAAGGTGAGCTGGCAGTATTGCCGTGCAGCCTCGTCGTGATTGCCCGGGATGTAGACGACGTTGGTGCCCTTGCGGGCCTTGCGCATGATCTTCTGAACGACGTCGTTGTGGCTCTGTGGCCAGTACCACCAGCGCTTCAGACGCCAGCCATCGACGATGTCGCCCACGAGATAGAGATGCTCGCTCTCGTTGCGCTTCAGGAAGTCGAGCAGGATTTCCGCCTGACAGCCTCGCGTGCCGAGATGAATGTCGGACAGGAAGATCGCCCTGTGCCGGGCGGGTTGGTAGCGCTCGATGACTGTCATGAGAGCGGAGCCATGTGGATAATGATCCGACCGACACAAAATCTGTTGTGCGCGATTGCACGGTACGCAGCGGATTGTGTATGCCAGCCGTTGCGTACCGATTAATCGGTTGTGACGGTTACATGACATTCGCCTCGAAGGGCTCTGTACTGTTGATTCTCAACCCCATCGCGGGGCGGCGTCGCCGCGGCCTGGTCGATGGGGTCGTAGAGCGCGTGCGCGCCGAGGGCTGGGCGGTGGATGTCGTCGAGACGGAGGCCGAAGGAGACGCGTGCCGCCTCGCCGAAACCTGCGATGCGAACCGTTACAGAGTCATTGCGGTCGCAGGCGGCGATGGCACCATCAACGAGGTGGTGAACGGTCTTTCCCGCAGGTCGACGACGGCGCCACCGCTGGCGATCGTGCCGCTGGGCACCGCCAATGTGCTGGCGCACGAGCTGGGCCTCGGCTTTAGCGTCCAGTCCGTGGCACATACGATGACGGCGGGGCGCGAGCTTCTGGTGCGACCGGGCGAGGCCAGTGGAAGCGGGGCGGGATCGGGTCCGGCGCGTTACTTCTCGTTGATGGCCGGCGCCGGCTTCGATGCCAAGGTGGTGGCGGGCGTCACGGCACCCTTGAAGCGCCGATGGGGTCGCGGCGCCTATGTCTGGCGTTCCCTGGTCGAGGCGCGACGCTACCGGCCGGTACGCTATGCCGTGGACGTCGATGGCGAGGTGCACGAGGCGGCCTCGGTGATCGTGACACGCGCCCGGCACTATGCCGGGCCTTACGTCGTGGCGCCCGAGGCGGCGCTCGACGAGCCGCTGCTGCACGTCTGCCTGTTCGAGCGCTGGGGCTGGATGCACGCGTTGCGTTTCGGCGCGGCCCTGCTGATGGGCGCGCTGCCGCGCACCTCGGGCTATCGCGTACTGACCGGCCGCAAAGTGCGCGTTTCGGTGACCGACGATGCCGGCGAGCACCGGCGGCAGCCGGTGCAGATCGACGGCGACAATGCGCTCACCCTGCCGGTGTCGATTGGCCTCGCCTCGGGGAGCCTACGGGTCCTGCGACCCTAGCGCGTCTGCTGCAGCCGTCGTACCGACTCGGCGGTCGGATGGCCGTCGGCCGGCAGGCCGCTCTGCTGCTGGAACAGGCGCAGCGCCGAGCGGGTCTTGGGGCCAAGCAGGCCGTCGGTTTCGTCCTTGTAGAGGCCGAGCCTCGCCAGCCGATTCTGGATGTCGATCACCGTATTGCGCGACAGCGGCTCGTCGTCGGCAGGGGCTGCCTGCTGGACCGGCAATCCGCCTGCGATCTGACGGGCCAGGATGCCGACGGAGAGCGCGTAGAGCGTCGAGCGGTTCCAGTTCATCACCGCCTTGAAGTTCGGATAGATGATGAAGGCCGGGCCGCGGAAGCCGGCCGGCAAGAGAATCGACGCAGCATCGTCCACTGCCGGCAACGGCGCACCGCCGGCCTTTTTCACGCCCATCGCCGCCCAGGCGCGCACCGGCTTTTCGACGGTGCTGTCGGCTTGGTCGAGCGGGAAGCCACGCGGCAGCACGATCTCCTCGCTGGACGGCAGGCCCGGCCGGAAGCCAATGCCGCGCAGGAAGTTCGCTGCCGAGGCGAAGGCGTCGGGCAGGCTGTTCCAGATATCGATGCGGCCGTTGCCGTCGCGGTCGACCGCCCATTTGGTGAAGGTCGAGGGCATGAACTGCATGTTGCCCATCGCGCCAGCCCATGAACCGCGCATCTGGTCGCTGGTCATGTGGTTCATGTTCAGGATGCGCAGCGCCTGGACCGTCTCGTTGCTGAAGAATTCCTGGCGCTTGGTCATGCAGGCGAGCGTCGCGACGGAACGCACGACGCGGAAGTCGCCCATGAAGGAACCGTAGTTCGTCTCGATGCCCCAGAACGCCATGATGTATTGAGGCGGTATGCCGTATTCGGCCTGCAGGGCGTCGAGCAGGGCGCGATGTTGCGCCATGCGCTGCTGGCCCTTCACGATACGGTCGGACGTGACCGTCCCGCCGACATACTTCGCATAGGTCAGCGAAAACTCAGGCTGGCGCTGGTCGAGATCGATGACCTTCTGATCCGGTGTCAGGCCCTGAAAGGCGCGATCGGCGATGTTGGCTGGCACGCCCTGGCGCATCGCATCGGCCTTGATGTTCTGCAGGCAGGCGCGGAAGTCGCCGTTCTGGGCGGCTGCCGAATTCACGAACGAGCCTGCAAGAAGTGCCGACGTTGCGGCGATGATCTTGATGTTGGGAAGAGGGTTCATAGGGTGGAGATTATCACGAGCCCGCGACAGTCATGCCGTCAATTCGCACCGTCGGCGCGTTGGTCGAGCTCTTGAATTGCAGGTCATTCGCAGGCGTCATGTTGAGAAACATGTCCTTCAGGTTGCCGGCGACGGTGATGCCACTGACCGGCCAGGCGAGCTTGCCCTTTTCGATCCAGAAACCCGAGGCGCCGCGGCTGTAGTCGCCGGTGACGCCGTTGACCCCGAAGCCGATCATGTCGGTGATGTAGAGGCCGCTCTTGATGTCGCCGATCAGCTCGTCGACCGAGACCTTGCCCTTCTCGAGATAGAAGTTCGAAGTGGTGGGGGAGGGCGGCCCCGAGACACCGCGCGACGCATGGCCCGTGGGCTCGAGGTTGAGCTGGCGGGCAGCGGCGAGGTCGAGCAGCCATGTCGTGAGCATGCCGTCGTCGATCACGGCCGTCCGCGTCGTCGGCAGGCCCTCGGCATCGAACGGCCGGCTGCCCAGCCCGCGCTTGCGCAACGGATTGTCGAGGATGCGGATGCCCGGCGCAAAGATGCGCTCGCCCATCTTGTCCTTCAGGAACGATGTGCCGCGCGCGACCGCCCGGCCGTTGATGGCACCGGCGAGATGACCGATCAGACCGCCTGAGACACGACGGTCATAGATCACCGGCACGCGGGCGCTCTGCGCCTTGCGCGGGTTGAGGCGGCGGACGGCGTACTTTCCAGCGGTACGACCCACCTTCGCGGCAGCCATCAGATCTTCGAGGTGCACGGCACTCGACCATTCATAGTCGCGTTCCATGCCGGTGCCCTCACCAGCGAGGACAGCGCAGGACAGCGAATAGCCGCTGCGGCTGTAGCCGCCGCTGAAGCCATTGGAGGCAGCGAGCATGACTCCGGTCCGGCCCCAGCCCGCCTCGGCACCTTCGGAATTGGTGACACCCTTGGTGGCGCGCGCCGCGTCCTCGGCTTCCGCCGCCATCGCGAGCAACTTCTTGGCGGTGGGCCGTCCTTTGTCGTTGAGATCGAGGTCAGGCCAGCTCTCCGCCAGCAGCTCCGCCGGCGCGATACCACAAGTCGGGTCTTCCGGCACGACGCGGGCCATGTCGACGGCACGGCCGGCGAGCGCGCGCAACGCGGCGGGGCTAAAGTCGGTCGAGGAAACGAAGGCTTGGCGCTGGCCCACGAACACGCGCAGGCCGAGGTCGCGGCCTTCGCTGCTCTCGAGCTTTTCGCGCTTGCCCAGTCGCTGGGCGACGGAGATCGACTCGCCGTGGACGAACAGCGCGTCGGCTGAGTCGGCGCCGGCCTGCTTCGCCCACTTCAGCAGGTCGACCAGGAGATTGGCGTCGGGAGCGCCCGCAGCAGGCTTCTTCGTCGGAGCCTTCTTCGGGGATCGTGAGGCGGTCTTCTTCGCTTTGGCCATACGGCCGTTCTACGCGCTAACGGGTCGTGTCGTCGAGGTAGTAGGAGAAGAAGAGCAGGCCTGTTGCGGCGATGCCGACCGTCCAGAAAAGCGCGCGTACCAATTCCGCCACGATTGCCTGATCGGGCCACAGGCGGGCGGCGGCGTCACCGACATATTGATGACCGACGATGCCGATCATCGCACCAAGGAGCAGGGATAGAGCGCCGTTCCAGAAGTGGCGTACGACACGCATTGCCGGACCCTCGCGACGCCTGAGCGGCGAGCTGGGATCCGGTGGAATGGCCAGGTTGGATTTGGCGGCCGGCGACACACCAGGCGGGCGGGCGGATGACATGCTCGCCGTTATAGCAGGCGCCGGCCGTACCGGCTCTAGTTGGCGAAGGCCATGCCGGCCCGGGTCTCGGCGATGGCGCTGTCTACGAACTGGATGGCGCGATCACGATGGCCGCCCTTGTTCGGCCTCGCCTGCACCAATTCGGCACGGGCTGCCTGCAACGACCCGAGAGCCGCCTGCATGTTGGGCTGGTTGGCGCCGGCGGCACAGGCACCGATGACGATGCCGGCAACGAGGCTGGCGGCCGCAATCTTCATGGTTGGGCTGATCATTATGGCACTCCAAAGGAAACGGGCGGGGAATGTCCCCGCCCGCGATGCTAGCTATCGATTTGTGCTCGGTGAATGCCTATTTCGCTGCTGCGGCTCTGTTCGCAGCCGAAGTGACAGCTTTCAGCGAGGCGGCCACAATGTTCGAGTCCATGCCGACGCCCCACAGGACCTTGCCGTCGGGGGTCTCGGCCTCGATGAAGCTTACGGCCTGCGCATCGGAACCCGCGCCGGTCGCGTGCTGGTGATAGTCCCGCACCTTGATCTTGATGCCGCAGTTCTTGCCGATTGCATCGACATAGCCCGCGATCGGACCGTTGCCGCGGCCGGAGATGGTGGTCTCCTTGCCGTTGAAGGTCACCTTGGCATCGAGAAGACGCACGTCGGGATGGCCAGGCTCGGGCACCGTGGTGTGGCTGTCGAACGACACCGGTGTCACTCTCTCAGATACTCTTTGCGGAAGGTGTCCCAGATCAGCGCCGGCTGGATCTCCTTGCCGGTCTCGTCGGCGATCTGCTGGATCACCTTGGAGAACTCGACCTGCAGGAGGCGCGGCATGTCGATGCCGTAGTCGCTCTTCAGGATGTAGGCGATGCCGCCTTTGCCCGACTGGCTGTTGATGCGGATGATCGCCTCGTAGCTGCGGCCGAGATCGGCCGGGTCGATCGGCAGGTAGGGCACTTCCCAGACCTTGCTGTTCGACGCGTCGAGCGCCTTGAAGCCCTTGTTGATGGCGTCCTGGTGCGAGCCCGAGAAGGCGGTGAACACCAGGTCGCCGCCATAGGGGTGGCGCGGGTGAACGGGCAACTGGTTGCAGTACTCGACGGTCTGGCGGATCTCGTTGATGTTCGAATAGTCGATCTCTGGATCGACGCCCTGGGTGTACATGTTGAGGCCCAGGGTCACGAGATCGACGTTGCCGGTGCGCTCGCCGTTGCCGAACAGGCAGCCTTCGATGCGGTCGGCGCCGGCCATGTAGCCCAACTCGGCGGCGGCCACGCCGGTGCCGCGGTCGTTGTGCGGATGCAGGCTCAAGAGGAAGCTGTCGCGGTACTTAAAGTTGCGATGGCACCATTCGATCTGGTCGGCATAGACGTTGGCCGAGGCCATCTCGACCGTCGCCGGCAGGTTGATGATCATCTTCTTCTGCGGCGTCGGCTGGTAGACGTCGGCCACCGCGGCGCAGATGTCGCGGGCGAATTCCAGTTCGGTGCCGGTGAAGCTTTCGGGCGAATACTCGAACACCCACTCGGTCTTCGGATCGGCGTCGGCCAACTGCTTGACCAGCTTGGCGCCCGACACGGCGATGTCGATGATACCGCTATAGTCCATGCCGAACACGACGCGGCGCTGCAGGGTCGAGGTCGAGTTGTAGAGATGGATGATCGCGCGCTTGGCGCCGCGGCACGCCTCGAAGGTGCGCTCGATCAACTCCGGCCGGCTCTGCGTCAGCACCTGGATGGTGACGTCGTCCGGGATCAACTTCTTCTCGATCAACTCGCGGACGAAGTCGAAGTCGGTCTCGGACGCGGCGGGGAAGCCGACCTCGATCTCCTTGAAGCCCATGTCGCAGAGCATCTTGAACATGCGGGTCTTGCGGTCGGAATCCATCGGCTCGATGAGCGCCTGGTTGCCGTCGCGCAGATCGACCGCGCACCAGATCGGCGGCTTGGTGATGACCGCATTGGGCCATCGTCGGTCTTTAATCTCGACCGGTTTGAACGGGACGTACTTCTCGGCCGCGTTCGGCATCATGGGCTTCTGGGATGACATTGATGGACTCCTCGCGCCGCGCACGGCCGTGTGGCTCAAACGAACACTGCGATGGATGAAAAAGTGGCGGCGACTGGTGGTGGTAGAAGACGAACGACAAGCGACCCGCAAGGGCCCCGGACGAACCGGGGCGGCGGGTCAGCCAATAAGTCGAAGCGTCGTCAGTCGCAGCATGTTGGGCCGGACAATCCCCGATTTGCCGGCTGCCGTCAACCCATCGCCGTTACCCCGCCGCGGCCGGTTTCCGCAACAGGAAGCTGAAATACACCATTTCGCCGCTCGCCAGGAGAGACGGGATGCGTGTGCCGTCGACCCCGGTGAAGACATCGGCGATGCCAGAGAAGGGACCGGAGACGATGCGCCGGCCGCCGTCGCGGCGACGTGGCGTGTCGCGATGCAGGGCCTCGATGACATTGGCGGTGATGTCGCGTTCGGCGACCATCTCCAGGCCGCAACGCGCGAGCGCCGCCCGCCAGTCGGCCACCTCATGGGCGAGCCGCAGGTCGGTGTAGTGCAGATGACCGCCGGGACGGAGCACACGCTTCACTTCCGCGAAGAAGCGGTCGATCGACGGGTAACAGAAGGAAGATTCAACGTTTATGACGGAATCAAAACTGGCATCGGCAAATGGAAGCTGCTCGGCGTCCCCCTGCTGGAAGTGTAGGTTGGCCGATCGATGGTGCTGGTTGCTGAACTTCACTGCCTGGCGACTGAGATCGAGCCCGACCACTCGCGTCGGCGAAAGATAGCGCGCCACGAACGAGGCGCCCCCGCCGCGGCCGCTGCCCACTTCCAGCACCTCACAGCCTGCTATCGGCGCTAGCGTGGCGACGTGATGGTAGAGGGCGATGGGATAGCGTTCGGCGTCGTCGGCCGGCTCGAGCGCCAGTGCCTTCGTGCTGCAATCGAGGTCGGCGTACCCATAATTCATCAAGGTCCACCAGCCGATATTGCCAAAGCGGGTGGCAAGCAGACCGAAGAACATGCGCCAAAGCGTGCGACGCAAAGCCGGTGTCCGATTGAGAACCCAAAGAAATGCGTCGGCAATCATGCGTTGAGCGTCTCCCTCGTCTGCACGGTCAAACGACCTGCGTTGCCGCGACAGGTCTCTTTGGGGTGAGCCTCTTTGGGCAAAGCCTCAATCGCCGCCTCGAATCCTGCGCGGCACAGCGTTAGGATGCATACTGAAGCGACGGGGAGCCGTATGCACTGCCCAATGTGTAATGCCGAAGCCAAACAGGGGGCTCGCTTCTGCACCGCCTGTGGGGCGCAACTTCCCCTGGCTTGCAGAGCGTGTGGCGTGACGAACCTGCCGGGTGACCGTTTCTGCGCCGGTTGTGGTGCCGGTCTTGCGGTCGCCTCGGCGGATGCCGCGCAATCTCAGGCGCCGGGGCTTCCGCCGGCACCCATCGCGGCGCACCGTCGCGTCGGGGACGGCGAGCGCAAGCGAGTGACGGTGCTGTTCGCCGACCTCAAGGGATCGACCGCGGCTATCGAAGGGCTCGATCCCGAGGCCGCCCTGAACCGCATCGAGCCTGCCGTTCAGATCATGATCCGCCTGGTCCACCGCTACGAGGGGGTGGTCTGCCGCCGGCTGGGCGATGGTATCCTCGCAATCTTCGGCGCACCGACGGCACATGAGGACCACGCCGTACGCGCCTGCTTCTCGGCGCTCGGCATGCAGCGCGAAATGCGCGAAGCCGGCATGGCCGAGATGCTGCGCGTCGGCCTCAACTCCGGCGATGTCCTCTACCGCACCATTTCCTCGGAGCTCGGAATCGAGGTCGATGTCGTCGGACCGGTGGTTCATGTCGCTGCCCGCATGGAGCAGCTCGCCACACCGGGGTCGGTGTACATGACGGGCGAGACGCAGTCGTTGACCCAGGGCCTGGTCGAGACCCGCTCCATCGGCCCGCGCGAGGTCAAGGGCGCGACTGCGCCGATCGAGATCTACGAGGCGGCTGGCGCCTTGCTGCATCGCTCGCGCTGGCAAGCCTCGGCGTCGCGCGAGCGTGCGCCTTTCGTCGGTCGCGACGGCGAACGCGCTACGCTCGAAGCGGCGCTCGCGGCACTCGACCGGCGACGCGGCGGCGTCATCGGCATCTGTGGCGAGGCGGGTCTCGGCAAGTCGCGGCTGGTGCACAGCGTGGTGCGCGACAGCGACAAGGAATCGCCGCACAAAACGGTCTTCGCAGCCGCGACCGCGCTCGGCCGCAACATTCCCTACCATGCACTGGCTTCGGCGTTGCGCGATATGATCGGCATTGCCGACAGCGACGATACGCAGCGTATCTCGACCATCCTCTCGACAGTACTGGGCGAACTCGATCCGCGACTCGTCGCCGACGTGCCAGTGTTCGTCTCGCTGATCTCGCTGGCCGGCGCGACGCCGGAATGGCTGGCGATGGATCCCCGCGGCAAGCGCGCCGCCGCACGCGATTCCTTCATCCGCCTGGCGCGTGCGGCTGCGGCGCGTCGACCAGTGGCCTTCGTATTCGAGGACATGCACTGGGTCGATCGCGACAGCGAGGAAGTGCTGCGCGCCGTCGCCGAATTGACGCGCGAAGCACCATTGCTCGCCGTCCTGACCTATCGGGCCGAGTACAACGATTCCTGGTTGCCGGCAGTCGGTGGTACGCGGCTGCGCATGGCACCCCTCGGCGACGACGATGTGCGCCGCTCGCTTGGCGAATGGTTCGTCGAAGGGCCGGAGACCGAGCAGCTCATTGAGCGGTTGACGCGCCGCGTCGGTGGGAACCCGCTGTTCGTCGAAGAGTGCGTGCGGGCTCTGGCACATCAGGGCGCGCTCGCCAGCATCGTGGTCGACGGCGACGGCAGCCAGCGGCGGCAACGCCGTTACGCCTGCTGGGAAACGCCGGACCTGATCACCGTTCCGCCGTCGGTGCACGACGTCATCGCCTCGCGCATAGACCGGCGTTCGCCCGATTGCGTGGCGCTGCTGCAAACCCTGGCGATGATCGGTGCGCGCGTACCGCTCTGGCTGGCCGAACGCGTGTCGGGCCTGACCCCGACCAGGACGGAGACGGCGCTGCACGAGGCGGTGTCGGCCGAGATCCTGGTACAGGCGAGTCTCTATCCCGACGTGGAATACACCTTCACGCATGCGCTGCTGCGCGAGGTTGCGCACGATTCGCTGACACGCACACGCCGCGTCGAGGCACACCGGCGTATCCTCTCGGCCATCGAGACGCATCATGCCGACCGGCTGCCGGAGCATGCGGAGTGGATGGCGCACCATGCGGCCGAAGGCGAGCTGTGGGACGTCGCGGCGACCCATCAGGGCCATGCCGCCGAGCGCGCTCTGGCGCGCGGATCCTACGCCGAGGCGATTGCAGGATTGCGAGCGGCGCTGGAGTCGTTCGAACGTTCCTCGCGGTCGCGCGAGGCGACCGAGCGCGCCATCGACCAGCTCCGCCTCCAGCGGGCGCTGCTTTATGCGACGGGCGGTGATCCGGCAGCGATCAATGTTGCGCTGACCTTGGCCGAAGAACTCGCGCGCGGTATCGACGACCGCGTGCGGCTGGCTTGGGTCTGGGCGGATCAATCGGGCCAGTCCTGGGTCGAGGGTGAGAACGGTCAGGCGATCGCCACTGCGCGGCAGAGTCTGGATATCGCCGAAGAGGCCGCCGACCTGCGGCTGCGGGCGCTGGCGCTGTTCCGATTGGGCCTCGGCCTCTATGCGGTCGGCGATTATGTCGGCGCCGCCGAATCTCTGGGCCGAAGCTGCGACCTGCTAAGCGGCGATCTGAAGGCAGAGCGCATCGGTACCGCCGGCGCCACGTCGGTATTAGGCGGAGGCTATCTCGTGACGACGCTCTGCGAACTGGGCCGCTACGACGAGGCCGATCATCGTCTCGCTCAGGCGATTGCTGCGGCGGCAGCGGCACGCGACATCTATTCGATCGCTGCGGCGCAGATCGCACGATGCATGCTCGCCATCGCGCGCGGCGATGTGGCGACGGCGATGCCCGCGTTGGAAGCCTTGCTGGGTGCAGCCCGAGCAGCCGGCATCGTGGCTGTGACGATCTACCTCGAAACTCTGCTCGGCAGGGCGAAGTTCATCGCCGGGGATTTTCCAGGTGCCGTCGAACTGTTGAGCGAGAAAGCAGAGACGGCCTCCGTGCCTCGCGCCAGCCTGCATGGGCTGACCAGGATCTGGCTCGCCGAAGCGAAGATCGCCGCCGGGATGGCCGCCGAAGCGGATACGATCCTTGAAGGGGCCGAACGCGAAATGACCGAACGCGGCGAGGCCGGCAGTCTGGCGCATTGCTGGGCGACGAAAGGCAAAGCAGCCTTGGTGCGCGGCAACCTTTCGGCGGCCGAAGCCGCCTTCGCACGCGGCTTCGATCAGGCAAATATTCTGTGGATGCGGCCTGTCGCCGATATCTGCAAGGCAGGTTTGGTAGAGGTCGCGGCAGCCCGTCAGGCTGCCGCGCCATCCTCTACCGCTGCCGGTTAGCGCAGCGGAACGTTGATCCCGAGACTTACGCCCGGGGGCGACGGATAGGCCGGCGCGTAGTAGACCGGCGGTGGCGGCGCATACACGACCGGCGGCGGCGCGTAATAGACCGGTGGCGCGTAGTACCTGACCTTCGGCGGTTTGGGTGGCTTGTAGTAGTAGGGGCCACCATAGCCGCCACCGTAGTAGTGGTGATGGTGGCGATGACGGTGCTTTCGCCAGCCATCGTCATCATCGTCGGCACTTGCCACGATGGGCGCGCCAGCCAGCATCGCGCCGATCAACGCCGCGCCGAGCCAGCTTTTTCGCAGTCCGAACTTGGGGTCGGTCATTATCGGCTCCTGTCAGCGCAGGGGTACGTTGATGCCGAAGCTCAAGTTCCCACCGGGCCCGTAAGCCGGATAGGCAGGATAGGCCGGCGCATAAGCGGCAGGCGCCGGATACACGACAACTGGCGGCGGGGGTGCATAGACGACCCGCGGCGGCGGTGCGTAGTAGTAGGGGGCTGGAGCCACGTAGACGGGCGCGGGAGCGTAGTAATAGTGGCCACGGCCTTTCTTCCAGTTACCCGCCATGGCGCCGCCCGTGGTACCCAGCAAAACCGCGCCCGCAATTGCGGCGACGGTAATCGTCCGCAACTTCGATTGGTCCCAGGCCCTCGTCACGTTCTCGCACATCGTTGAAGCTCTCCTTATGCCTGCGTCAGTCAACGCTCGCAGGAACAACAATGTTGCGCATCAAATGTGGCCGTAGCCCGTGACCAAGTTGTGGTAAGCGGTGGGTAACGTTGGAGGAAAAGTAAAATGGCAGGTCCGTTGGCCGGTGTTCGGATTCTCGATTGCACGACGGTCGTGCTGGGTCCGTGGGCAGCTCAGCAACTCGGTGATCTCGGCGCCGACGTCATAAAGATCGAGCCGCCAGAGGGAGACACGACCCGCCAGCTCGGGCCGGCCCGCAATCCGGGGATGGCCGCCTTCTATCTTGGCTGCAATCGCTCCAAGCGTTCGATCGTGCTCGACCTCAAGCAGGACGCCGGCCGCCAGGCCCTCTTCAAGCTGGCTGAGACGGCGGACGTGCTGATGCACAATTACCGGCCGGAGCCGGCCAAGCGGCTGGGAGTCGAGTACGAAGCGTTCGAGAAGATCAATCCGCGTCTCGTCTATCTGGCGACATACGGCTATCGCGCCGCGGGTCCCATGGGGGCGAAGGCCGCCTATGACGATATCATCCAGGCCGGTTCGGGCCTTGCCTCGCTGCAGACCGTAGTGGCGGGCCAGCCGCGCTTCCTGCCGACCATCGTCGCCGACAAGACCAGCTCCAACGGCGTCGTCTCTGCATTGCTTGCCGCGCTCTTTGCGCGCGAGCGTACCGGCAAGGGCCAGGCGGTCGAAGTGCCGATGTACGAAACCCTGGTTTCCTTCGTCATGGTCGAGCATCTCTACGGCGAGAGCTTCATGCCGGCGCTCGACACGGCAGGCTACAAGCGCGTGCTCAACAAGGAGCGTCGGCCCTATCCGTCGAAGGATGGCTACTTCGCACTGCTGCCCTATACCGACGGCCACTGGAAGGAGTTCTGCGGCCTGATCGGCCGGCCTGAACTGGCCCAGGATCCGCGTTTCACCTCGCTCGCCAACCGTCTGAAGAACGTCGAGCACTATTACTCGACGCTGGCGGAAATCTGCGCCACGCGAACCAATGCCGAATGGGTCGAATTGCTCGGCAACTCGAACGTACCGCACGGTCCGGTCAACACGCTGGAAGACCTGTTCGTCGATCCGCAGCTGCAGGCAACCGAATTCTGGAAGGAAGTCGACCATCCGACCGAAGGCAGGTTGCGCATGCCCGACATTCCCCCGCGTTTCAGCAAGACCAAGCCCGAAGTGACCCGGCTGCAGCCACGGCTTGGCGAGCACAGTGTCGAAGTGCTCCGCGAGGCTGGGTTTACGCAGGGCGAGATCGACGCCATGCTGAAATCGGGCGCGACCAAGACGGCGTAGAGCGCCGCAGCAAGGATCGCCGCCTGAACGGGAGGCGATCATGATCATCCGTACAAAACGGCGTGATGTCCTGCGCTATGGGGCGGCCTCTCTACTGGCCGCCCTGCCGGCACCAGCCATTGCGGAGACCTGGCCGAGCAAGCCGATCCGCATCATCTGCACCTATCCGGCAGGCGGGCTTACGGATGTCTTCGCCCGTGCCTACGGTGACTACCTCGCGCAGAAAACCGGCCAGGCCGTCATCGTCGAGAACAAGGCCGGTGCCGCTGGTGCAATCGGCGCCGAGATGGTCAAGCAGGCCGCGCCCGACGGCTACACGCTGATGTTCACCAACTCGACGACGATGGTGCAAAACAAGGCGCTCTTCAAAAAGCTGCCCTACGACCCGGACAAGGACTTCGCGCTGGTCGCCTGGTTCAACACCGGCCACCTGCCGACGATCGTCAACAAGGAAGTGCCCGCGAGCAACCTCAAGGAGTTTGCCGCGTGGGCGCAGGGTCGCAAAGTGTCGCTCGCGACCTACGGCATCGGTTCGTTCGCCCATGTCGTGACGGAAACCTTAAACCGTCACTACGGCCTCAAGATGGAGGCGGTGCACTATCGGGGTGAATCTTTGATGTGGCAGGACGTTGCGTCCGGTGCCGTTCAGGGGGCGACCGGCAGTTATGCCTCCGCATCGAGCGTCCTGCAGACGGGAGCCGGAAGGCCGATCGCCGTTCCCACCATGGAGCGCATGAAGCGTCTGCCCGGCATCCCGACCTTCTATGAGCAGGGCCTCACCGAGAAAGCGTTCCAGATACGCGGATGGGTAGGCTGTGCCGCGCCCGCAGGCACGCCCGAGCAAATCGTGCAGAAGCTCTCAGACCTGATGGTCGAAGCCGGCAAGACCGAGCGTGTCCAGAAGGTCAACGACACGTTCGCCATCGACGAGGGCGCGCGCGACAGGACCTATTTCAGGAAGGTCCTGGACGAAGAAGGTCCGGTCTCGATCGAGATCATCAAGAGTCTGAACATAGAACCTCAGTGACCTTTGGTGCAGGTCGCCGTCGTGTCGATGCTGAAGCAGGGTTTACGCAGAGTGAAATCGACGCCATGCTGAGGTCAGGCGCGACCAAGACGGCATAGACCGGCATTCCAAGAATCGGCCGCGCCGCAGGGAGGAAGTAATGATTATCCGTGCGTCACGGCGTGATGTTCTGCGTTTTGGTTCTGCCGCCGCGGCGGCAACGATTGCAGCTCCGGCCATCGGCCAGGCTGCGTGGCCTAACAAACCCATCCGTATCATCTGCGGCTATCCGGCCGGCGGTCTGACCGATACGTTTGCGCGGGCCTATGGCGAGTACATCTCGCAGAAAACCGGTCAGCCCGTGTTCGTCGAGAACAAGGCCGGCGCCAGCGGCGCTATTGCCGCCGAGCAGGTGAAGAGCGCGGCTCCCGATGGCTACACGCTCATGTGGACGATCTCGACCACGATGATCATGAACAAGGTGCTGTTCAAGAAGCTGCCCTACGACCCGGACAAGGACTTCGTCCTGATCTCCTGGATGGACGCGGGCCACCTGCCGCTGATCGTGAATTCCAAGCTGCCGGTGAAGAACCTCGCCGAGTTCGCCGATTATGCGCGTGCCAACAAAGTGAGCCTCGGCACTTACGGCGCGGGCTCCTACAGCCATGTCGCAGTCGAGGCGCTCAACCGGCACTACAAGCTTGGGATGGAAGCCGTGCACTATCGCGGCGAAGCGCCGATGTGGCAGGACGTGGCGGCGGGCGCCGTGCAGGGCGGCAGCGGCAGCGTCGCGGCGGCTTCGGGCGTACTGCAATCGGGCAACGGCCGTCCGATCGCCGTGCCGACCAAGGTGCGCATGAAGAAGCTTCCCGATGTGCCGACCTTCTTCGAGCAGGGCGTCACCGACAAGGCGTTCCAGGTCCAGGGCTGGATCGGTCTCGTAGGTCCCGCCGGCATGCCCAAGGAAATCGTCCAGAAACTTTCCGACATGATGGTCGAGGGTGGGAAGAGCGAGCGCATCCAGAAGATCCTGACGACCTTCGGTATCGACAGGGCCGCACAGGACCATGTCTTCTTCGAGAAGATCGTGGCCGAGGAGGGGCCGATCTGGATCGACTTGGTGAAAGGTCTGAACATCGAACCGCAGTGACCGAGAAAGTCATTCCCGTCCTGGTTGGGTTAGGGGACGAACGGTAAGTCAACCGGATAGGGCTTCTAGTTATTTGCATTTGCAGCTTTGCACGGGCCGGTGGCCCGTGTAGGTCAACTGCAAGTAGCAAGGGCGTTGCAGTGCCCGAACGAAAGGAAGCCCATCCAGCATGGCCCTCGACGTGTATGTCGGGTCGCTGACGCGTTACCACGCGGGCGAGTGGGAGACAGTCGGAGAGAAGGCGGTACGCGAGCGTAACCGCCAAGGTCTTGTGGCACGTCCGCGCGGCGCAGCCGCTTTGATCGAAAATCCGGCGAACATTCGAACAGCAGTAACGGCGTGGCGGGCGGATCTTGCACGGTGGCTAGGGGATCGTATCGACACGCCCCTGGATTGGGAGGAGGCGTGGCACGCTCCTTACTTTACCGGACGGCCGGGCTGGGACGGCTTTGGTTCCTTGGTCCTGTGGGCAGCATATGCAGAGCATCCGGGGCGTCGCTGCCCCGAAGTGTTGCCGGAGGAATGGGACAACGACCCGATCCTGATGCGGTCGAATGCCGATGGATTTCGGTCGCGCTACGCCCATCTCCTGCGCCATGTCGAACTCTGGCTGCCCAACCCCTTCGAGTTCACTTTCGAAGGCGTGAATGTCGATGGACGCCGTATTGTCGTAGGCTCGGCGACCGCCCTGCGCCGCCAGCTCTCGGAACTCAACGCGGCGACCTGGGAGGCGAGCGGGGCCACCGTTGTTGGCTGGGGGCGGACGCCGCCTGCAGCGGACGCCTCGCTTGAGCAGCGCGCGCGCTATGCCTTTGCGGTTCTGTCCGATCTCGTCCAGCAGGCGACGGGCCATAAGCTGCCGATGAGACTCGACTACTGAAACGACAACACCCCCTCCGGGCCTCGGAGGGGGTGTTGCGCGAGATCGGTATCAGGCTGCTTGATCAGGAAGCTTGCGGTGCCGGCGGTGACGGCGGCTCCGTGGCCGGACGGCTGCGGCGATCGGCCATGAACTGGTCGAACTCGGACCGGTCCTTGGCGGCGCGCAGCTTGTCGAGGAAGTCGCGGAACTCGCGCTGCTCCTCGTCGAGGCGGCGCAGCGTCTCCTCGCGATACTCGTCGAAGGCGACATTGCCGCTCGTCTCCGGCCGGCCCCAGCGATGGCGGCTCTTCCAGCTACGCCATTCCTCGCGGGCCTGGCGGCGACGCTCGCGCCACTCTTCGCGAGCCTGTTGGCGATCGGGCATGTCCCAATGGCCGTAACGTCTCGAGCAAAACATGCGTCCACTCCATTTCAGGTAAACGAGAAGCGCGATGCCGATTGGCCAGAACAGGATGAAGCTCAGCACCATCAGGGCGATCCACGCTGGCTTCCCGAGGTCGTCGATTCTGTCGATCAGGCCCATGTGGGACCCCCCTTTAGCTTAGTGTTAACGATGTAAATGTTAACGACATTTACATTGGGTATTCGCGTTCCCCGAGTCAAGGGGCAGTAAGTGCACTTTATGCTTTTTGAGGAAAACCCAGGCCCTGCAGGTAGATCAGCATGGCCGATTCGAGCAGCTCTTCGGCCGTCATCGGCAGGGAGCGCCGGCCGGCGTCGCCGCGGCCGAAAAGCGAGGCGATGCCGTGCGACAACGACCAGACGTGCAGGCTCATCATCAGTGCCGGCGGTCGTTTGCCGGCCGGCAACAGGCCGACCAGGGTTTCGGCGGCGGTGCGCAGCACGCCGAAGGCCCGGTCGCCAGCGGCGCGCAGCTCGACGTTGAGGTCGGGCGGCAGGCCAGATTCGAACATGGCGGCATAATAGGCCGGTTCGGCACGCGCGAAGGCCAGGTAGGCGCGGCCGATATTGTGAAAAGCCGTGACGGGGTCGGGCTTGCCGGCCGCCCAGCCGGTCGAGAGCATGGCTTCGAAGCGCTGAAAGCCCTCGCGCGCCACATCGGCCAGCAGGGCGTCACGGTCACGGAAATGGCGGTAGGGTGCCGCTGCGCTCACGCCTGCAGACCGCGCGGCATCGGCGAAGGTGAAGCCCGCCGGGCCCTTCTCCTTGATGAGTTCGCGCGCGGCCTTGATCAGCGCCTCGCGCAGATTGCCGTGATGGTAGCCGCGCTCTTCGCGGTCGCGCCTTTTCCAGCTCATGTTAAGGGAGTTTACATTAAAGCCGGGGACGGCAACAGACGGCGCGATATGCGCAGACGCTGGGTGAATTGTCGCCGGTTCGTTTCTACCCTGCACATGCAAAATACCGGAGGCAGGCGCCATGCATCACGGAGACGTGTCGGCGGAAGTCGCGGCCGGACTGCTGGCGCTCAAGAAGCGCATCGACGCCGCGAAGATCCCATCCTCCAAGCTCGACGAGACGATCAACGTCGCGGTCTGGAACATCCGCGAGTTCGGCAAGAAGCGGCGCAAGGCGGCGGCCCTCCACTACATCGCCGAAATCCTGGGCCAGTTCGACCTGATCGCGCTGGTCGAGCTGCGTGACAATCTCGAGGACTTCGGCCGCGTCTGTCAGATCCTCGGGCCGAGCTGGGATCTCGTCTATTCCGACTGGATGTCCGACGATGGCGGCAACCGCGAACGCACCGGCTTCCTGTTCGATCGCCGTGCCGTCACCTTCAACGGGCTCGCCGCGGAGGTCGATGCACCGCGTGGCAAGGCGGGGACGGAGTACCTCGCGACGCAGTCGTTCTGGCGTGCGCCCTACATGTGCTCATTCCGCTCCGGCAACTTCGATTTCATTGCCATCGCCACTCACGCGCGCTGGGGCAAGAGCATCGCCGGCCGTGAAGCCGAGCTCGGCATGTTGGCGGACTGGATTGACGAGCGGCAGAAGGACAAGTCGGTCGAAGACCACGACTTGATCGTGATGGGCGACTTCAACACACCCAAGCTCGACGACAAGCTGTTCAAGGCGCTGACGCGGCGCGGCCTTCAGGTGCCGGATTCACTAATGAAACTCAGGTCCGGAGACGTGACCGTCGGCGGCTCGAACCTCAACAAGAACGCGCGCTACGATCAGATCCTGCACCTACCGACGGCGAAGAAACGCTTCACCAACTTCGGCGGCACGCTCGACTTCCATGTCTCCGATGCCGGCATCAAGGAGCTGTTCCCCGGCGCCGGCATGACGCGCAATCAGTTTACCTACCAGCTCTCCGACCACTTCCCGGTCTGGGTGCAGATCAAGACCGACATCGACGGCGAGCGGCTGACCCAGATCGTACAGAACGCCAGGAAGGGCTAGTAGCCGGCCGCGCGGTCGACGACTTCCTTCAGCGGTTCGCCATCGAGGAAGCGCTTCAGGTTGTCGACGAACAGGCGCGCCACGAACTTGTCGCGCTGCGGATGCGGGCCGCCGATATGCGGCAGCACGATGATGCCTTCGGCCTTCCAGAAGGGATGTTCGGCCGGCAGCGGCTCCTGGCGGAAGACGTCGAGCACGGCACCGGCGATCTTCTTTTCTTTCGCAGCGGCGATCAGGTCGTCGTCCTTGATGATGTGGCCGCGGCCGAAGTTGAGTAGCCAGGCGCCGGGCTTCATCTTCGCCAGCCGCTTGGCGTCGATGAAATTGTCGGTTTCCGGCGTCGCAGGCAGCAACAGCAGCACGAAGTCCGATTGCGCCAGCACCTCGTCGGTGCGCTCCGGCGGCAGCACCTCGGCGACATTCGCCATGGATTGCGGCCGCCGCTTGGTGCCGATCACGCGTATGCCAAGCGCCGCGGCGATGCGGGCGACTTCACCGCCGATCGCCCCCAGGCCGAGGATGCCCAGCGTCTTGCTGTAGAGGGGCTGGGCGACGGTGTGCACCCACTTGCCCTGCTTCTGGTTCTCCACCGCCACGCTCATCGGCTTTGCGACATGAAACAGCGCGGCGATGATGTTCTCGGGCATCGATTCTGTGTGTGTGCCGCGCGCGCAGGTAAGCGCCAGTTGCGGCGGCAGGTCGGGCAGGGCGAGCCAGCCCTCGACGCCGGCGCTCATCGCCTGTGCCCAGCGCAGCTTCGGCATGGTGGGAAGCAAGCCCGCTGGCACCGCGCCCGCCATCAACGCTTCGGTCCGTGCAAGCTGGTCGGCCGACGGCTTCTCCTTGCGCGGCAGGGTATCGACGGCGACGCGCTCGGCCAGGCCCGCCGCATCAATGGCATCGAGATAGCTTTTGGGCTGATCGGTCCAGAGCAGGATGTGTGCGCGGTTGGTCACGATAAGCCCTCCTGATGACTGAATGCTAACGCCAGATCTTCTTGCCGCTGCCCGGCAGGCCGAGTTCGCTCCACATCGCGTCGACCTTGTCGATCACGGCCTGGTCCATGCGGATCTGGCGGCCCCATTCGCGGTTGGTCTCGCCAGGAAACTTGTCGGTGGCATCGAGGCCGATCTTGGAGCCAAGGCCGGAGACCGGCGAGGCGAAGTCGAGATAGTCGATCGGCGTGCTCTCGATCACGGTGATGTCGCGCGCCGGATCCATGCGCGTCGACAGCGCCCACATCACGTCTTTCCAATTGCGGGCGTCGATATCGGCGTCCACCACGATCACCCATTTGGTGTACATGAACTGCCGCAGGTAGGACCACACGCCCATCATCACGCGCTTGGCGTGGCCGGCATAGGCCTTCTTCATCGACACGACGGCGATGCGGTAGCTGCAGCCCTCGGGCGGTAGCCAGAAGTCGACGATCTCGGGGAACTGCTGCTGGAACAGCGGAATGAACACTTCGTTCAGCGCCTCGCCCAGCACCGAGGGTTCGTCGGGCGGCCGGCCGGTGAAGGTCGACAGGTAAATCGGCTGGCGCCGCATCGTGATGGCGCTGATCGTGAACACCGGGAATTGCTCGACACTGTTGTAGTAGCCGGTGTGATCGCCGTAGGGCCCCTCGTCGCCGTAATCGTCGAGGCTGACATGGCCTTCGAGCACGATCTCGGCTTCGGCCGGCACCTTGAGCGGCACGGTCTTGCAATCGACCAACTCGACCTTCTTGCCGCGCAGGAGCCCCGCGAACTGATACTCCGAGAGCGTATCGGGCACCGGCGTGACGGCAGCCAGGATGGTGCCGGGATCGGCACCGATCACCACAGCGGCCGGCAGCGGCTCGCGCTTGCCCGCACCCTTCCAGCGCTGGTGATGCTGCGCGCCGCCACGATGCTTCAGCCAGCGCATCAGGGTCGTATTCTTGCCAGTGACCTGCAGGCGGTAGATGCCGAGGTTGAAGCTGTCCTGACGGTCGCCCTTAGGATTGGGTCCTTGGGTGACGACCAGCGGCCAGGTAATGAGCGGCGCCGGCTCGCCCGGCCAGCAGGTCTGGATCGGCAGGCGGCCGAGATCGATGTCGTCGCCGGTGAGCACGACTTCCTGGCAGGGCGCGGTGCCGACCGTCCTGGGTTTCATCGCCATGACCGTGCGCAGCATCGGCAGCATGTCGAGCGCCTCGCGCCAGCCACCCGGCGGCTCGGGCTGGCGCAGGAACGCGAGCGTCTCGCCAACGGCGCGCAATTGATCGGGCTCGCGGTCCATGCCCCAGGCGACGCGTTCCACGGTGCCGAAGAGATTGACCAGCACCGGAATGTCGGAGCGGCTGCCGTCCTCGCGCACCACGTTCTCGAACAGTACGGCAGGCCCTTGCTCGGCGAGCAATCGGGTCTGGATCTCGGTCATTTCGAGGTGTGTCGAGACGGGCGCTTTCACACGCACCAAGCGGCCGGTCTTTTCCAGCCGGTCCATGAAATCGCGGAGCGAGGCGTAGGGCATACTGGGGTTGTCGTTTAGAGTGGCGGGCGCTCGAGATCAAACGCCATGAAATCAAACGCCATTCCCCCCGAATTCGAAGATCTGCTGAGTCGCGCCGGCCGGCAGGTGCTGGCGGGCTCGCACCCCCTGTGCGGCGCGCTCGCCAATCCGCGCACGCGCTTCCTTGCCCGCGACGACCTGCTGGATCGTGCCAAGGTGGGCCGCCTGCGCCGTGCGCTCGAGGCCGAGCTCGCGGAAACACTTGAGCCGCTGGAGCGCCCGATCCCGCCCGAGACGATATCGGAGATGCGCCGCGACTATGGCGAACTGCTGCCCAAGACCAGCCGCGCCCGCACGGTCTATTTCGAGAGCCGGCGCGAGCCCGGCGTCAAGGCTGCGGAACGCATCGGCCTCGTGCGCATGATGCGGTCGAAGAGCTTCCGTGCCTTCGCCGAGGCGCTGGCGGGCCGCAAACTGGCTGCGGGCTGGGGCCTGCAGGTGCTGCGGTATGGACCCGGCGACTATGCCGGGCCGCACAACGATCATCACCCTGAAAACAAGGACGCAAGGAGTGGCTATATCGACCTGCATCTCAGCCTGTGCGGGCCGGGTGTCGCACATCAGTGGCTGGTCTACAGTCGTGCCGGCCATTTCAGCGAGATCGTGTCGGTGGCGAAGCCTTCCACGGTGACGGCCTATCGCCTGCCGTTCTGGCACTACACGACGCCGCTGGTCGGCAAGCCGAACGCGGCGCGGTGGGTGCTGCTGGGTACGTTCCTCTATCGCTAGGCGCCCTTGGGTTTTTTCTTGGCGGTATTCAGGGCGATGGCGGCGCGAATGAGTGCCTTCAGCGCCGTTTCATCGATCTTGTCGTTCTCATGGATATCGATGGCGCGCCGGGTGTTGCCGTCGAGGCTGGAGTTGAAGAGACCCGACGGGTCCTCCAACGAGGCGCCCTTGGCGAAGGTCATCTTCACGACGCTCTTGTACGTCTCGCCGGTGCAGATGATGCCAGCGTGCGACCACACCGGAACGCCTCGCCACTTCCATTCCTCCGCCACTTCCGGATCGGCCTGCTTGATGAGCGCACGGACACGGGCGAGCGTCTCACCTCGCCAATCGCCCAGCTCCTTGATCCTCGCATCGATCAGCTGAGAGGGAGAGTCTCCTTCCTCTCTGCCTTTCGAGTCGCTCTTCTTCGTGGTGGTGGTCGCTTTCTTCATCGTCCGCTCACAGCCGTTCCTAGGCGCTCGATTGCTTCCATCCCGCGGCACGCTCCAGCAGCCGTTGTGCGCGAATGACCACCGGCAAGTCGATCATGCTGCCTTCGAAGGCTACGGCTCCCGCACCTTCGGCCGAGGCGGCATCGAAAGCCGCGATCAGCCGGCGGGCGCGGTCCAGCTCGGCGGCCGATGCGCCGTATTCCTCGTTGATGATCGGCACATGCAGCGGGTGGATGCAGGCTGCCGTCGTGAAGCCCAGCGCCCGGCCACGTTGCAGGCCGGCCCGGTAGGAGTCGAGATCGTCGATCTTGGCGAGCTGCCCCATCGAGCCCATCGGCAGGATGCCGGCAGCGCGCGCGGCGGCGAGGCCCTGCATGGCGTAGACGTACATGCTGTCGGCCGAGGGGACGGCGCCCAGTTCCGTCGCCATGTCTTCGCCACCCACCGACATGCCGGCCATGCGTGGCTCGGCGGCGATGGCAAAGAGATGGGGCAGGGCCGCGGGCGACTCAATCAGTGCCAGGAAGCGCGTGTGGCCGATCTCCATGCCCCGCGCCGCCTCGTGCTCGGCCACCACTTCCGAGAGGAGGCGCACATGCTCGGGGCCCATGACCTTGGGCAGCATCAGCGCCGCTACGCCCGGCATGATGGCTGCGGCGATATCCGGTATGGCGAGGGTGAGCGGGCGATTGATGCGCACCACGACATCGGCTCCGCTCTGGGCAACTCGCGGGACAGCAGCGGCAACGGCTGCCCGTGCGGCCGCCTTGTGTGCCGGCAGGATGGAGTCCTCGAGATCGAGGATGATGGCGTCGGCGCCGCGCGTATGCGCCTTTGCTACGAAGCGTTCGGCCGTTACGGGCACGAAGAGGAGAGAGCGCCAGTTCGGTTGCTGACGGTTTGTCATGTTGCTGGAGTTCCTCTTACTTTAGCCCGACGGGTACGACGCTGATCGAGTTCTGTGGACTGCCGTCGATCACGCGGTCCGTGTAGGTGAGATAGACCAGCGCGCGGCGCTTGGGATCGTAGAAGCGCACGACCTGCGTGGTCTTGAAGATCAGCGAGGCGCGTTCGCTGAACACCTCGTGCGGCCTCTTGAATTTCTCGGCCTGCAAGCCGTCGACAGGGCCTACCTGATGGCAGGAAATCGACGCGTACGGCGGATCCTCGGCCAGACCGAAGGCGCCCTTGATGCCACCCGTGCGGGCCCGCGAGATGTAACAGGTGATGCCGGCAATATCGGGATCGTCGAAAGCCTCGACCACGATCTTGTCGTTGGGGCCGAGCCATTTGAAGCGATAGCCTACGGCGCCGATTTCCTCGGCAGCGGCTGGAAGCGCCAGCAGGAGGACGAGCAAGGACAGGATCGCACGAAACATCTCAGGCTCCTTTCGGCGGTGCGCGCGTGGCCAGGAACAGGCCGGGCAGGACGAGGGCTGTTCCCACTAGATGGTACCATTGCGGTGCTTCGCCAAGCGTGACCCAGGCGAGAATGCCGACATAGAGCGGCCCCAGATACATCGACACGCTGGTCACCGACGGCCCCAACTCGCGAATGCAGAAGGCGAAGGCGCCGTAGGCGCCAACGCCGGGGATGATCGCGAGCACGATCCAGCACGCCCAGGTGCGCCAGTCCGAAAAATCCGGTCCGCTCCACAGCACGGCCTCGCCGATGGCGAAAGGCAGCAGGACCAGCGAACCCGCGAAGGCGATGGCGCACAGTCTCGTCAGCGGATCGAGTGCGCTCGGCCGGTGTTTCAGCAGCACAGAGTAGAGGCCCCAACAGGCCGACGCGGCAGCAATCCAGAGATCGCCCTCGGTAAACTGCACCGAGAGGAGATTGCCGATCCGGCCCTTGGCGAAGACGGCCGCGACGCCTGCAAGGCAGAGCGCGATGCCGGCGAGGCGCCCCGCCGTCAGCCGCTCGCGGTAGAGCAGCCGGCCCAGCGCCACGACCAGGATCGGCGAGGCGGCGTAGATCAATCCAATGTTGAGGGCCGGCGTCGTGCGGCCGCCGATATAGACCCAGGCACCGCAGACCCACATGCCGAGCGCTCCCAGCAGCAGCAAATCCGGCCATTCGCGGCCGAGCGCGTGGCGGTGTCGGACCAGGCGGGGCCAGACAAAGGGGAGAAGGAGAAGGGCGACCCCCAGCCATCGCCCCAGGGCCAAGGCGTTGGGTGGCACGAAGGTCGCGTAACGTGCCATCAACATGTTGACGGCGAACATCGCCGGCGACAGCAGCAACAGACCCCAGGCAAGACGACGGCGACTGACGAACGGCACGGCAACCCTGATCAGGCGGCGCGCAACCCTTCCTTGGGAACCTCGCCACCGGCTTCCTTTACGGCCTCACGATACTCCTTCTCCGAGGAGAAGGGGGCCATCTTGGGGAAATCCTTCTTGCGGCCGGGACGGAACTCGCCGGTCGAGGGCGTCACGATCAGCAGTTCACCCTGACGGCCGAGGATCGGAATCTCGCGCTTCCAGCGGGAATAGACGCGCCGCGCCGAGGCCGAGAAGTCGACGTAGGTCGTGAACTCGCTGTGGTCCTTGATGAACAGCGCCTCGTAGGTGGCGATGAATTCCTCGACGAACTTGCGGTCAACCACTTCGAGGTTGGACATCATCCAGCAGCGATCCTCGAACACCCAGTAGGTGCCGATACCGATGAATTCCTTCTGGCGCGTCAGGTAAGGATAGAAGGGGAACCCGCGGCAGGCGATCGTGCGGTTGTCGCGCTCGCAGAAGCGCGCGCCCTTGCAGTGGATGGCCATGCAGTCGTTGGTGAGCTCGGCCACGATCTGCTTGGTCGCATAGTCGTAGGGTTTGAACTTGGACCAAAGGTCGGTGCGGGTCTTCAGGATGTCGAACTCGACCTTATGGACGACCGGCACGGCATTCTCAGTAGAGCAGCAGACCGGCTCGCCGCCATTCAGCGGGGCGCACTTTCGTCCACAGTCGAACCGCGACACGGGTGCCGTGAACCCATCGTAGAGGGTCGCGAAATCAGCCGGCTTTATCGTTGATTTTGGGGGCTTAGAGGGCATTGAGGCCATGTAACCCAAGTCCTCTGTGAAAGAACAGTTAAGGAATTATAACGCCTGCCTAGGGATGAGGCAGCACCCTCCAGACAACAGTTTCGCGCATGCCCCGGTTTTCGAGCTGCAGGGACGTCGGAATCTCATACCGTGCGCACTCCTCAAGGCCCTGGGCGCTGAAATAGTTCCGGCCAGGATCACCCAGCAGCACCAGCCGACCCCGGGCAGCATGGCCGCGCAGCCAGGCCAGCGCCCGCACCGACATCTCGCGCTCGTAACAGACGTCGCCCGCAATCACCACGTCGGCCTCGGGGTCTCCGTCCGCCCCGGCCAGCCAGTCCGCACTGCTGGTATCGACGGCAAGCCCGTTGGCCTCGGCATTGAGGCGGGCGGCGATCAGGGACAATTCGTCGATATCGTTGGCGACCACGGCGGCGGCCCCCGCTTTCGCGGCAGCCATCGAGGAGACGCCCGAACCCGCGGCGAAGTCGATCACGCGCTTGCCGGCGACGAGGCGCGGATTGTCGAGCAGGTAGCGGGCCACGGCCTGGCCGCCCGGCCAACAGAAGGCCCAATAGGGCGGGTCGATATTCTGTTCTTCCAGCCAGGCCTCGGTGGCCTGCCAGATCGGCACATATTCGCTGGCGAGCCACAGCTTGAACTCCGGCACCATGGCGGGAGCTTCGAGTGCGGTGTTGGCACGGATGAACCCCTGAGGGTCGGCAGGCAGACGCGGCATCAGCCTTAATAGAGATGATCGACGACGAGTGCGAGGAGCAGCAGCCAGCCGACCTGGGCATTGGACTTGAAGCGCATCTGACAATCCGCCGGATCGCCCGGTTTGACGAAAGCGATCTGCCAGAAGAAGTGTGCTGCGACGCAGGCGAGCAATACGAAGTAGCCCGGACCCAGGGCGCCGAGCACACCCGTCAGGGTCCAGAGACCAATCGCCAGAACCGCAAACAGGGAAAGCCAGCGCCGCGGGGCGTTGGCAAAGCGACGCGCCGTCGAGCGCACGCCGACGATCGCATCGTCACGCTGGTCCTGCATGGCGTAGATCGTGTCGTAGACCATGGTCCAGGCGACCCCGCCGAAATAGAGCGCGACGGTCGCCCAGGAGAGTGTGCCGGTGACCGCGGCATAGCCCACCAGCGCGCCCCAGTTGAAGGCAAATCCCAGCACGACCTGCGGCCAGGAGGTGATCTGCTTCATCGCCGGATAGACGGCGACCAGGAGCAGGGAGCAGAGCGCGACGCCGCCCGCGAACTTGTTGAGCTTGAAAAGCACGGCCGCGCCGACGACGCCTTGCAGCGCCATCCAGATCAACGCGTGGCGCAGCTTCAATTCGCCCGAGGGTAAAGGTCGCCCGCGCGTGCGTTCGACCTGTGCATCGACCTTGCGGTCGAGGATGTCGTTCCAGGTGCAGCCCATCCCGCGCATGGCCAGCGCGCCCAACGCGAACAGCGCCATTAGGCCGGCGAGACGCCCCCAGTTCGGCGCTGCTGCCAATGCCAGCGACCACCAGCAGGGAAACAGAAGAAGCCACGTCCCGATCGGCCGGTCCCAGCGCGACAGCCTTCCATAGGGTCGCGCCCAGGGCGGCAGATAGCGCAGGGTCCAATGCTGACGATTGATGTCGGTGAAGCCGGTTGTCCGGTCGGCGGTCATGGCGGCATCATGCAGTCATGCAACTTGGAACACCATGAGCCGATGAGCGCAGCACGTCTCTTCGTCGAGGCCGATCTGTCGAGCGGCATCGAAGCGCCGCTCGAAGAAGCGCAGGTCCACTATCTCCGCCACGTCCTTCGCCGGCCCGACGGCGCACCACTGCTGCTGTTCAACGGCCGCGACGGCGAATGGTGTGGAACGCTCTCGGCTCGCGGCAAAAAGGCGGCCGTCGCGGAGATCGAGAGCCAGACGCGTGCGCAGGAAACAGAACCTGATGTCTGGCTCTGCTTTGCGCCCGTCAAGCGCGCGCGCATCGACTACATCGCCGAGAAGGCCACCGAGCTTGGCGTCTCAGTCCTGCAGCCGGTCGTGACACGCCACACAGCAGTCGAGCGCGTAAACGTCGCGCGATTGCGGGCCAACGCCATCGAAGCGGCGGAGCAGACGGAGCGCCTGAGCGTGCCCGAGGTGCGCGAGCCGATCGACCTGGGGCGTCTTCTCGATGGCTGGCCCGCCGGTCGCCGCCTGCTGATGTGCGACGAGACCGGCGGCGGCCCACCGATCGGCGATGTACTGGGTGGCCTCGACGATGCGGCGCGCTCCGCTCCCTGGGCCATCGTCATCGGCCCCGAGGGCGGTTTCGCCGAAACCGAGCTGACGTCGCTGCGTCGCATAGGGGATGTCGTGTCGGTCGGGCTCGGTCCGCGCATCCTGCGAGCCGATACGGCGGCACTGGCAGCGCTTGCCTGCTGGCAGGCCCTGGTCGGCGACTGGCGGCGTCCCACGCCGCGTCTCGCTACCGATTATCGCACATCAAAGGTTACCGTCTGAGCGCTTGCGCAAGGCCCCGGCGGTGTGGGAGAGGGGGACTCGAACAAGATAAACCAGACGCAGGCTCGCGTGAGAATTGTTCATGCGACTGCGCCGCTCCCAGCGCTTAGAAGGCGGCGGGGCGCTCAGGGAGAAGAGAAGGAATGTCCGCACCTCCGTCGGGCGGCGGCACGCTGATCGAGGATCGGCGGCAGCTCATCGAATATTTTGCTGCTGGGAACAAGCCTCGCGCCAACTGGCGCATGGGCACCGAGCATGAGAAATTTGGCTATCACACGAAGACGCTGAAGCCGCTTGCCTATGATGGGCCGGACGGCATCCGCGCCATGCTCGAAGGGTTGCGTCGCTTCGGTTGGGAACCGGTTGTCGAAGGCAACAACCCGATCGCGCTGCTGCGTGGCAAGGCCAACATCACCCTCGAACCGGGTGGTCAGTTCGAGCTCTCCGGCGCACCGCTCGAGACCCTGCACGAGACGGCAGCCGAGAATGCCCAGCACATCGACGAGGTGAAGCAGGTCGCCGGCGAGATCGGCGCCTCCTTCATCGGTCTCGGCTTCGCGCCCGAGTGGACGCGCGAGGACATGCACTGGATGCCCAAGGGCCGCTACAAGATCATGCGCGAGTACATGCCCAAGAAGGGCAAGCTCGGCCTCGACATGATGCTGCGTACCTGTACGGTGCAGACCAATCTCGACTTCGACTCCGAAGCCGACATGGTGAAGAAGTTCCGTGTGTCGCTGGCTCTGCAGCCGATCGCTACGGCGCTGTTTGCCAACTCGCCTTTCAAGGAAGGCAAGGACGCGGGCTTCAAGAGCTATCGCAGCCACATCTGGACAGACACCGATCCCGATCGCTGCGGCATGCTGCCCTTCGTGTTCGAGGACGGCTTCGGCTTCGAGCGCTATGCCGACTACATGCTCGATGTGCCGATGTACTTCGTCTATCGCGACGGCAAGTACATCGATGCCTCCGGCCAGAGCTTCCGCGACTTCCTCAAGGGCAAGCTGCCGGCGCGGCCGGGAGAGAAGCCGACCATCAACGACTGGGCGGATCACGTCACGACGGCATTCCCCGAGGTGCGGCTGAAGCGCTATCTCGAAATGCGCGGCGCGGACTCCGGCCCGCTGCCAGCGCTCGATGCACTGCCGGCCCTGTGGGTCGGCCTGCTCTACGATCAAAGCGCACTCGATGCCGCCTGGGACCTCGTGAAGGACTGGAGCGTCGCCGATCACGATTTCTTGCGCGCCGAAACGCCCAAGACTGGTCTCGCCACGATGTTCCGCGGCCGGGTTCTGTCGGAGCTGGCGCGCGATGTTGTCGAGATCGCCCATGCCGGACTCAGGGCGCGCAAGCAGCTCGATGCATCCGGCAACGATGAAACCATCTATCTCGCGCCGCTCGATCGGGCGGTGGCGAGTGGCCAGGCGCCGGCCGACGAACTGCTCGCCAAGTGGCAGGGCGAATGGAAAGGATCCTTCGCAGCGCTGTTCCGCGACTACGCCTACTGAGGTAAGGTCGAGCCATGCTCGACCGTTGTGATCGCGTTCAGATCGCTGTGCATGACGCCGCCAAGGCCGCACAGCGCTTCAACCAGCTTCTCGGCAGCCAAGTGGCGCGCCACGACCATAGCCGCCATCTCTCGGCGCGCCGCACGATCCTTGCGGTCGGCGAGAGCGAGTTCGAGCTGTGCGAGGCGGATGGCGCAGGGCTCACGCAGGATTTCCTGGCGCGGCGTGGCGAAGGGTTGATGACGGCAGGCTACTGCACGGCCGACCTCGACAGCATGGTGAAACGCTGGGAAGGCCTGGGCATCTCCTACGACCGCGACGCCGAACAGCTCTACCTCTCGCCCGAGACGACGTTCGGCCTGCCGATCGTGATTTCCGAGAGTACCTACAGGCCGCGGGTCGGGCCGGTGTCCTTCCTCTATGAGACGACCAATACGCTGAAGAGCGACTGGCGCCGCGTGGCAGCCGTCTATGCCGGCCTGTTCGGCCTCGACCCCTCGCGCTTCAGCGAGATCGGCAGCGAGCGTTTCGGCTATATCGGCACGCTCACTTTGTTCGACCCGCCCAACCGGTTGGACCGCATCGAGCTCAGCCAGGTGACGGACAACGTACACGCCATGGGCCGGTTCGCGCACAAGCACGGCGACTCGCTCTACATGTGCTACGTCGAGGTCCATGACTGGCTGAACGTGCGTCAGCGTCTGCTTGATGCCGGCGCCCGCTACACGCCGCGTGGCTCCGATCCTTTGACCGATCCTGACGGTGGGTGGGTACATCCCAAGGAGCTGCATGGCCTGCTCCTCGGCATCTCACGTACGGGCCTTGCCTGGGATTGGTCGGGTCGCGAAGAACTGGTGCCGCCGGTATGACCAAGTTTCTCACGCGTCGTCTCGCCGTCCTGACCTTGTTCGCGGCACCGTTCGCTGCGCGCGCCCAGACTCCGCCGCCGGTGGAGCAATGGCAGACCGTGGTCGGACCGGACCTGCGCTTCCGCTTCGAGATGCCGCCGCCCGTCGAGAAGACCGTCGCCGGCGAGAAGGAGAAGGGGCACGCATCGGAGCGTATCGCCTGGGCCTCCAAGCACGATGGCGAGATGTTCGATTTCGACTTCGTCGACTATCAGGCGGGCTGGTTTTCCGACAAGGATACGAAGGTGATGGCGCGCGATCTCGGTCGCGGCGAGGCCGAGAAGGCGTTTCCCCGCGACAAGTTCAAGTACATCCTCGACGAGCCGATCACCCTGCAGGGATGGGATGGCTACGCCCTCGACATCGCGGATGCCGAGGGCGCGGCGGTGATGATGCGGACCTACATCGTGAAGGACAGGCTCTATCGTCTGCTGGTCACGGCCAAGGCCGACGACAAGGCGCGGGCCGGAGCCAAGCGCTTCCTCGATTCGCTGAGGCTGGCGGACACGCGGCAATAGCGATGCGGATCTGCATCTACGGCGCCGGTGCCATCGGCGGCAACTTCGCGGCACGCCTGTCGGCCGCCGGCAATGACGTCTCCATCGTCGCCCGCGGCGCTCATCTCGAAGCGATTCGGGCCCGCGGCCTCACGCTTCTCGCGGGCGAAGAGAAGATCGTAGCCAAGGTCAAGGCTAGCGACCGGCCCGCCGATCTTGGACCGCAGGATGTCGTGATCTCGACGCTCAAGGCGTCGAGCCTTGGCGATCTTGCCGCCAACATCGGACCGTTGCTTGGCGCCGGCACGCCGGTGGTGTTCGCGCAGAACGGCATTCCCTGGTGGTACGGACGCGGCCTCGCCAAGGAACGGCCCAAGGCGCCCGACTTGCCGCGACTCGATCCCGATGGTGCTCTCGTCAAAGCAGTCGGCTTCGATCGCGCGCTGGGTGGAGTCATCACAACATCCAATCATGTCATCGAGCCCGGCGTGGTTCACAACATCTCGCCGGAGCGTAACGTGCTGTGGGTTGGCGAGATCGACGACCGCCAAACGCCCCGCATCGACGCTCTGCGCGCGACCCTGATCGCCGCCGGCATCTCCTCTCCGGCGACGACGGATATTCGCTACGACATCTGGCACAAGCTGATGGCGAACCTCACCGGATCGACCATGTGCATGATCCTGGGGCAGGCGATCCCAGTCCTGGCGACGCCGCTGCTCAACCGCATGGTGCGCCGTGCTCATGTCGAGGCGCTGGCCGTTGCGGCCGCCCATGGCGTGAAGCTCGACGACGATCCGGAGACTCGTTACGGCGCGAAGCGCGTCTACCCGGATCACCGTCCGTCGATCCTGCAGGACTACGAACTCGGCAGGCCGATGGAAATCGAGGCCATCGTGCGAGCGCCTGTTGCCTTTGCCCGCAGCGCCGGCGTCGATACGCCGACGCTCGATGCCATCGAAGCGATTTCTGTCAGTCTTGCGGAAGCAAAGGGACTCTATCGGTCCTAGCAGCTGATCGCCGGCCACATTGGGCCAAGGCTTACTTCAGCAGCTTGAGGCACTCGCCAGCCGCTTCGCCTGCGGTGCGGGCCGCATCGCGCGACATCGAGCCATTCATCACCATGGGGCGGGCAACGCTGACAACGGCGTCCCTGATGTCGGTCTTCGGCGTCACCGTCGGAGCAGCCTTGCTGTAGATGAGCTGGCCATCCTTCGAGAGCTTGGCTGAGCACGCAGTGGCCGCGGCTTGATCGGCCCAAGCGGCACCTGAAAGCATCGACAGTCCAACAAGCGACACGTGCAGGAAAAAACGCATGACAAACCTCACAGACACTGTAGCCTCATTGTTGCGGTGGGAGTGAAGTTGATCAAGTGATTTGTCGTAAAACCAAGAAGGGTGAACCGCTGCGTCACCAAAAAGTGCGTGTGCGGAAAACACTGGCGGTTCTTCTGGCGTCGGGCTTGTGGATGTTGCCGACGACCGCATTTTCCCAGGATACACGATGGGATGCGCTTCTGACGAACTCCAACTGGTACGTTCCGATTCCCGGCTTGATCGCCTATGCATCGAACAACCAGAGTTTCACCACACCGCCGCCGACGCCGATTGGTGACCAGACGTTGTGGGCTCTCGGAACAGCCACGAACGGCGTCTTCACAGGCCAGAGCCAAGCCAGCTTCTATATGAATGGCATCACGACCACCGGCATCTCGACCATGCAAGGGCTGGTGACGACCGGCGGCCAGATCGTGATCTCCTTTTCGTCCGACACTGCGCCAACCACCATCGGCATCGGTCAGATGCGTGAGATCGGGGGCGTTCCCCTGATGGAAATGCAGATGATCACCGGGACCAGCCTTCTGGTGACGCACTGGGCGTACATGACGCCCTACAATCCTGCAGTATTTACGCCGCCGTCGCCGTCGCAGGTGGTCACCGCCGATATCACTTCGCCGCAATGGCGCTGGACGGCCGGCACGACCTGGCAGTTGGCCAGCTCGACGCTTTTCGGTACCTCGGCGCCCGGCACGTTCAAGATCACCAACTATTCCAATGGCTACTACTGGGGGCTAGGCGCGGCGCCGCAGGGCAGCACGGTCGGCAACTTTACGGTCCTGGGGTCGATGACGCCCGAAGGCAACGTGCTGTTCAGCTTGTTGAGCGACGGCGTGCCGAACAGCCTGTCGGGACAGATCACGGGCGACGCCAGCAGCGGCATCATGGTGTTGCACCCGTATGCCGGGTCCGGAACCTCTGGGCCTGCGAGCACGGCCAGCATCATGCCGGTGTCTACCATCGCTGCCGGTCAAACCTATTTCATCAGCAACGTCGGCACGTCCGTCATCCCTGCATTTACGGGCGGCACGTTGCAGGTCGACTCGATGGGCCAGGTCTATGGCCAGAACTTCGCGCTCGACGGGTCGACCAGCAATCGCCTGGACCAGCGCGGCAACAGCGCCCTTCTGTCGGGCATTCTATCGGATGCTTCACCGGGCACGCCGGGGCAGATCACCATTGCCAACAGCGAGAGCGGCGGCCGCATCATCCTGACTGGAAGCAGCACCTATACCGGCCCCACCATGGTGGAAGCCGGCGCGACCCTCGTCGTTAATGGCTCGATCGTTTCGCCGGTTACGGTCGCCGGCGCACTGGGTGGCATTGGCGCTGTAGGAACGACCACGATCAGCAACGGCGGCGTACTGGCGCCGGGCAATTCCATCGGCACGATCAACGTGGCGGGCAATCTTTCCTTTGCGCCGGGTGCGACCTATGCCGTCGAGGTTTCACCCAGTGCGGCCGACCGGACCAATGTCACCGGCACGGCAAGCCTTCAAGGGACAGCACTGGCCGCCTTCGTGCCGGGAAACTACTCGCCGCGCGGCTATACGCTGCTGTCGGCGGCCGGCGGCCGTTCCGGCACCTTTGGCACCTTTGCCACGGTCGGTCTGCCTGACGGGTTCATCGCTTCTCTGGCGTATACCCCCACCGACGTGCAATTGAACCTCACGGCCGTGCTGGGCATGGGCACCACGCTCACTGCCAACCAGAGCGCGGTTGCCGGCGCCATCAACAATGGCTTCAACTCGGGCAACAGCCTGCCGAGCGGATTGTCGGCGTTGTTCAGCCAGAGCGGTGCCACGCTTGCGTCGTCGTTGAATACTCTTTCGGGCGAGGCGCAGTCGGGCGTTCAAGTTTCGACCTTTGCCTTCGGCAACCAATTCCTCAACACCCTCCTGGCGAGTGGTGGCAGCACCGGCCCGCAACAGCAGACCGCCCAATACGCGTCGCTGACCGCAAACGAGGCGAACGCGGAGCCACGCCGGTTGCGCGGTTGGGTGGCCGGATTCGGGGGCTATGGCTGGTTGGGTGGTACGGCGAACAACGGCTCGTCGTCGGTCCAGACATCGGTGCAAGGCCTCGCGGCGGGCGCCGACTGGACTTTCAATCAGGGTGTGCTGGGCGTGGCCGTCGCGAGCGGCACGTCGAACTGGTTCCTCGGCGGCGGTCTGGGCAACGGCCGGACCAATGCCTTCCAGGCCGGTGTCTATGGTCGCACGACGTTCGGTCCGCTCTATCTCGCAGCGGCTGGCGCCTGGGGACTGCACGGCGTCAGCACGCAGCGCTCGGTGCCTTATCTGGCCGACTCGCTGACGGCGAACTACACGGCGACGAGCTGGTCGGGGCGGGCCGAGATGGGTTATCGCCTGGCGTTCGGTGACTATGGCGTGACGCCCTTCATCGCAGGCCAAAGCCAGGTCGTGAACATGCCGGGCTTCTGCGAAGCCTCGCAGGCGGGGAACGGCGCGACGCTTTGCTTCAACGCCAACTCGACGCCGTCGCTGCGTTCGGAGATCGGCATCGATGCCGACGCCGCGCTCGGCAATATCCTGGGCTCGCGGGCAAAGCTGATGGCACGCCTGGCCTGGGCGCACGAATATCAGACGACCGGATCTGTCTCAGCATGGTTCCAGTCTCTGCCGGGCTCGACCCTCGCGATCTCGGGCGCGTCGATGCCGAGCGATATGGGCATCGCCCGCGTGATGGCGAACTTCGAGCTGGACCGCGCGTGGTCGTTCCGGCTGCAGGCCGACGCCGAATTCGCCGACCGTTACGGCAGCTTCGCCGGCACGGCCCGCCTCGCCGGGCGCTTCTAGATCAGGTGGCCGTGCCGCGCAGAAACCCTGCCATGTCGACGCGCGTCAGCCTCGCCGTGTCGAAGGGACTTTGCGCCCTCTCGTCAAGTCTGCGCTGCCCTGGAGCATCGCCACCTCCGACTCGGACATGAGGAAGGAGCAGAGGGCGGCCAGCCGCGGTTCGGTGGCGCGGGCGCTAGGATAGAACAGGTTGAAGGTCCACTTGCTGCGGTAGCTGAACGATAGAGGCCGGGCGAGTCGTCCCGCGGCCAAATCGTCCGCAACGAGGCAACCAACGCCCATCGCGACACCGACACCCTCTATGGCTGCCTGGTAGGCCAGCCCCAGAGACTCGAAGCGCTGTCCATGCTTTGCGTCGATCTCTCCCTCGATGCCCGCTTCGCGCAACCAGCGTGGCCAATCATGCGGGCGCGATCCGGAATGGATCAGCACATGGTCGCGCAGATCGGCGGGAGCGCGGAGCTTCCGGCGCAGCCTAGGGGCGCATACCGGAAACACGTCGACGGGTGCGAGTGCAATCGCGCTGTGCCCCGGCAGGCGGCCATCGCCGATACGAATGACGGCGTCGTATCCGTCGGCGACGGCATCGACAGCAGCCAGAGATGTCGTGAGCTGAAGATCGATGCCTGGGTGCAGGTCGTTGAACTTCCGCCATCGAGGCATCAACCAGCGCATTGCAAAAGTCGGGTAGGCGCAGATCGACAAGGGTCTGGATCGGCCGCTGTCGCGTACCTTGTCAGCCGCGAGCGCGAGCCGATCGAACGCGTCGGCTACCTCGTCGGCAAAGGCGCGACCACGCTCGGTCAACGCTACCGTTCGCCCGCTGCGTCGAAAGAGTTGAATGCCGAGTGCGGCCTCCAGCGCCTGGATTTGGCGGCTGATCGCGCCGGGAGTGACGGCGAGTTCCTCTGCCGCGCGCGAGAAGTGCAGCTTGCGCGCCGCAGCGTCGAACGCGCGCAACGCGGTGAGGGAGGGCAGCCGACGCACCATGGGATTAATCGTTGATTTCAGATCAACGATTTATTGTCAATTAGTCGTTTGTTCTACCCTCGCGTGGCTCTTAGCTTCTGGCGCAGACGCAATAGATTCAGCTAGTCAGATGAGGGAAACTCCATGAATGCGATCACACCGATTAGAACCAGCGGCGCGCCGGTGGGCTCGGATCTGATTGCCTATGATTGCCATGGCCTCAACTTTTGGCAAATCGACCGGTCGGTCCGCGACCTCGTCGGATTGCACCTAGATCCGGCGGCATTGGCTCATTTCGAGCCGCACTTCGACCGGCTTGGTGCTTTGGCGGGCGGTGTACTTGACGACTGCGCCATGCAGTCCGACAAGCGCTCGCCGATTCTCCATTCGCGCGATCGCTTTGGCCGGGACGAGGATTGGGTAGAATACCACCCAGCGTATCAGGAGATGGAGCGCATCGCATATGGCGAGTTCGGCATGCATGCGATGTCGCGTCGCGGCGGTGTGCTGGGCTGGCCCGAAATCGCCCCGCCAGTCGTGAAGTACACGCTCAACTACTTGTTCGCGCAGTCGGAGTTCGGGCTGCTTTGCCCGGTTTCGGCGACCGATACCTGTGTCGTGCTGATCCAGAACTATGCCAGTGACGAGATCAAGCAACGTTACCTGCCCGGTATGCTTTCGCAGGACATGGGTCAATTGCTGCGCGGCGCGCAGTTCATGACCGAGAAGGCCGGCGGCTCCGACGTCTCACAGAGCGCGCTGACTGCCAAACAGGTTGGTGACCACTGGGAGCTGTGGGGGGACAAGTGGTTTTGTTCCTGCGTCGACTCCGAAGTGGTGCTGCTGTTGGCCCGCTGCGAGGGCGCGCCGGCAGGCAACGGCGGCCTGTCGTTGTTCCTGATGCCGCGCCATCTCGAGGACGGCAGCCGCAATCGCTATCGCATCGCACGCCTCAAGGAGAAGCTCGGCTCACGCTCGATGGCGTCGGGTGAGACCATCATGGAGGGCGCGGTCGCCTATCTTCTCGGTCAGCCGGGCCGCGGACTGAAGCAGATGATGGATCAGGTCAATCTTTGCCGACTGTCGCACGGCTTTCGCGCCGCTGGCATGATGCGCCGCTGCCTCAACGAAGCTCTGCAAGTGGCGCGCAGCCGCAACACCTTCGGCCGTCGAATCATCGACCATCCGCTGGCGCGCCGCCAGCTCTTGAAGCTGATCCTGCCGACCGAGCAGGCGCTGTCGGTCGGCATGGCGGCGGCCACCGCGCTCGCTAACGACGACGAGGCGCAGCTTCGCATCCTGACGCCGCTGGTGAAGTATCGTGCCTGTCGCGACAATGTCGCCGTCGCGACCGGTGCGATGGAGATGCGCGGTGGCAACGGCTACATCGAGGACTGGCGCAACGCGAAACTTGTGCGTGACGCTCATCTCGGCGTGCTGTGGGAAGGCACCAGCAGCGTCAACGCACTCGACATCGTGCGTCGCGCCGTGGGCAAGGAGGGCGCCCATGTGGCGCTCGCCGCCGGCCTGCAGAGCCATCTCAAGGAGGCACCGATCCCCGGCCAGTTCCGCGGCCGCCTGACGCAGCTGGTCGATCGGGCGATCTCGTTCGCCGAGACGGTCGCCAAGAAGCCCGAGGCCGAATCGTCGTGCCGCAAGGCAGCGACCGGCCTCTATCATGTAACCAGCGCAGCACTGATGGCATGCGAAGGAGCGCGGCTCGGCGCCGTCGGAGGGGATGCTCGCCGCATGTTGATGTCGCGGCTCGTGCTCGAACATCGCCTCGGTCGTTCTGACCCCTTCAGCCTGCCAGACGATCGCTGGGAGAACGCTGTCTGCGATCGACTGTTCGATGACCAGCCAGTATCGGCCAACGAAGCTTCGGAACTGCTTGCCGGCTAACGAACAACCCTGGGCCATCGAGAGAAGAGAGATTGCGATGACTGTTCTGATTCACCGCCGCACGTTCGGTGCCGCCGCCGCTGCCTTGCTTGCAGCACCCGGAGCTGCATTGAGCCAAGCCCAACCTGACAAGGCGATGCGCTGGGTTGTGCCCTATCCGGCGGGCGGCATCACCGATGCTGTCACACGCCTCGTCAGCACCAAGCTCAGCGGGACGCTGGAGCGGACCATCGTGGTCGACAACAAGCCGGGTGCGAATTCGATCATCGGCGCAGAGACCGTGGCGCGTGCGGCGCCCGACGGGACGACGCTTCTCACGGTGATCGCCGGGCACGCGGCCAATGCCACGCTTTATGCCGGAAAGTTGTCGTTTGATCCGGTTCGTAGCTTCGTGCCGGTGTCGCTGATGGGCATCGCTCCACTGGTGCTCACCGCGACGAAGAACTTCGCGCCGAACGATGTCCGCGAACTGATCGCCTATGCCAAGGCGAACCCGGGTCGTGTGGCCTTCGGCTCGTCGGGAATAGGCGCGGCTGCGCATCTCACCTCAGAGATGTTCAAGCAGATGACCGGCACCGACATGGTCCACGTCCCTTACAAGGGCTCGGCGCCGGCGGTGCAGGATCTGATGAGTGGTCAGATCCAGATCCTGGTCGACTCTCCTTCGTCGATGATGCCGCACGTGCGGGCCGCCAAGATCAAGGCGCTGGCGATGCTGGCGCGTGAGCGCCTGCCGGCGGCGGCGGAAGTTCCCACGATCGTGGAAGCGGGTGGCCCACCGCTCGAGTCTGCAACCTGGATGATGGCGCTGGCGCCGGCCGGCACGTCGACCGAGACAGCCAATCGCCTCTCGCAAGAGATCTCGCGCATCGTGCTGGAGACCGATGTGAAGGATCGCTTCGTCGAAATGGCGATCATTCCGGCCGGCTGGACGCCGGAACGCACGAGCAGCTTCCTCTCCGAAGAGGTTGTGCGTTGGGCCGGCGTCATCAAGCAGGCCGGCGTGACCCTCGAGCTCTGAGGGCAGCAGGAAAGCGGCGCGCGCGACCCTAGGTCGCCGTGCCGCCCACTGTGAGTGCGTCGATGCGCAGGGTCGGCTGACCGACGCCGACAGGAACGCCCTGGCCGTCCTTGCCGCAGGTGCCGATGCCGGGATCGAGCGACATGTCGTTGCCGACCATGCCGACCCGGGTCAGCGCTTCCGAGCCGGCGCCGATCAAGGTCGCCCCCTTCACCGGCGCGCCGAGCTTGCCGTTCTCGATCAGGTAGCCCTCGGTCACGCTGAACACGAACTTGCCCGAGACGATGTCGACCTGGCCGCCGCCGAAATTGGCGCAGTAGAGGCCTTTCTTCACCGAGCCAATGATCTCCTGCGGGTCCTTATCGCCACCCAGCATGATGGTGTTGGTCATGCGCGGCATCGGCGCGTAGGCGTGGCCCTGACGGCGGCCGTTGCCAGTCGGTTTCACGCCCATCAGGCGGGCGTTCATGCGGTCCTGCATCAGGCCGACGAGACGGCCGTCCTCGATCAGCACGTTGCGCTGGGTCGGTGTGCCTTCGTCGTCGATGGTGAGCGAGCCGCGGCGATCCGACATCGTGCCGTCGTCGATCACGGTGACGCCGGGGGAGGCCACCATCTCGCCCATCAGATGGGTGAACATGGAGGTCTTCTTGCGGTGGAAGTCACCCTCCAGCCCGTGGCCGACCGCCTCGTGCCACAGCACGCCCGACCAGCCCGCGCCCAGCACCACCGGCACCTCGCCGGCCGGTGCGTCGACCGACTTCAGATTCACCAAGGCCTGGCGGATCGCCTCGTCGGCTTCGCGCTGCCAATACTCGGGCAGAAAGATGTCACCATAGGGCGCGCGGCGGCCGCTGCCCGTGCTGCCGGCTTCCATCCGGCTGCCGTCGGCGCAGACCACGCTGACATTGATGCGGACCAGCGGCCGCACGTCGGCCGCGCGCCAGCCGCCGGCGCGGATGATCTCGACGACCTGCCACGAGCCTGACAGCGAGACGGAAACCTGCCGCGCCTTGGGTTCCTTGCCGCGCACGTAGGCGTCGATCTCCTGCAGGAGCGCCACCTTCTTGGCGAAGGGCACGCTGTCGATCGGATTGTCGTCGGCATAGAGCAGGCGGTTGGTGCCACGCGGCGATTCGTCGGCCTTGCCGCCGCGGCCGGAACGCACGGCCTTGACCGTCTCGGCCGCGCGCTTAAGTGCCTGCTCGTCGAGCGCGGAGGCATGGGCGAAGCCCGTGACGTCGCCCGCCACCGAGCGCAGGCCGAAGCCCTGCGAGGTGTCGAACGATGCGCTCTTCAGCTTGCCGTCGTCGAACGATAGGCTCTCGCTCTGGACATATTCGAGGAACAGCTCGCCGTCGTCGCAGCCGGCCAAAGCATCGTCGACCACCTTCGCGGTCTTGCGCTGGTCGAGTGCGCCTTTGCCGAAGAAGAGGCCATCGGCGGTGGCGAGATGATTGATCGACTTGCTCATACGGTCCTGCCCTTCGATCCTCAGGTGACGAGGACGATCTTGCCAAAATGGGCATTGGCCTTCATGTGCGCAAGCGCTTCGGCGGCCTCTGCCAGGGGGAAGGTCTTGTCGATGGGCAGATGCAGTTTGCCTGCCTCGATGGCCGACCACAGGTCCTTGCGGGCGGCCTGCACGATGGCATGCACTTCTTCGGGGCTGCGGGTGCGGAAGGTGACACCGATATAGTCGATGCGCTTCAGGGCATGCAGGTCGAAGTTGAACTCGCCCTTCATGCCTCCCAGCCGGCCGACATTGACGATGCGGCCCAGGATGGCCGCAGCCTCCATATTGGCATTCATGACGCCGCCCGAGACCTGGTCGACGATCAGGTCGACACCCTTGCCGCCGGTCGCTTCCTTGACCTTCTCCGGCCACTTGGGATCGCGCGTGTCGAGAGCGAGGTCGCAGCCGAACTCGGCGAGCTTCGCGCGGCGGCCATCGTTGGTCGAGGTACCCATGACAATCGACGCGCCCATGTGCTTGGCGATCTGCATGCCGAGCAGGCCGACGCCCGAGCTTGCGCCCTGGATCAGCACCGACTCGCCTTTCTTGAGGCGGCCGGCTCCGACCAGTGCATTGTGCATGGTCTGCACAGCCACAGGCATGCAGGCGGCCTGCTCGTAGCTCATATTGTTGGCGGGAATCTTGTGGGCGCGTCCGGCATCGGCGACGGCGTACTCGGCGAAGCCACCGGCCGCCGAGCTCATCACGCGATCACCCGGCTTGAAGTCCTTCACCGCAGCGCCGACAGCCTCGACTTCGCCAGCGCACTCCAGGCCGACGATGGTGCCGGCGCCGCCGATCGTGCCATGGCGATGGCCTGACGCCACGGCGAGGTCGGCGCGGTTGAGCGAGGCGGCCTTCACCTTGATCAGGATCTCGTTGGGCTTGGGCGCAGGCTTGGGCGTGTCGGTGAACTGGACGCCTTTGTCGGTGACGACGGCTGCCTTCATGGCGGATCTCCCTTTGATCGGCTTGATGATTCAGGCGCCCTGCTTAGCAGGCAGGGGCATGTGCCTCCACGCATCCGCGGTGTCCTTGTCGCTTTTCTTCACGCTCGTTTCGGTGGGTGGCAGTCGGGCGGCTGATGAAAGGGAGGGGGATGGCGGAGCTTGCAAAAGTCGATAAGTGCACTGTGTGTGAATTTAGTTTGCGGGGTGTGCAATTCCAATGATGTGATGCCGATATGAAGATCAGGCAGCAGGTTCAGGAACTCTTCCCAACACCGCTCTGGATCCTCGATATCCTCCCGGCCGACGCCGCGCCCTTCAACGCAACGCTCAGGGCCGAGATCGAGAAGATCATATCGCCACGCCCTCATGTGCCGAGCGGCAGCAACTGGCAGACACGGCACGATCTGCATACGCGGCCGGCCTTCGCCGACTTGGCCAAGCTGATCGAGATCGCCTCGAAGAGCGTAGCGCAATATCTTCAGCTCGAACGCTTTCCAATGATGATCACAGGCTGCTGGGCCAACGTGAATCCACCCGGCAGCTATCATCCCACGCACAACCACCCGAACAATTTCCTGAGCGGCGTCTACTACGTCGACGCACCGGGGAGTGGCACGGACCTCGTCTTCCAGGATCCGCGGCCGATCTCGATCATGCCGTGGAGCGGCAAGCCCAGCCGCATGACCGCCAACGCTTCGGTCGCGCAGCCCCAGCCCGGCCGCATGGTGATGTTCCCGTCGTGGCTGCGGCACCACGTTCCTTCAAACGAGAGCAATTCCGAACGCATCAGCATCGCGTTCAATCTCATGTTCACCAACTACGCCGAGACGCTGGCGATGCCGCGATGGAAGGCGTCGGCGGGAGGCGCGTAAGCTCCCGCATCAACGCGACAGCCTCGCGATACCTAGGCGATCTTGCTCGTGCGGCCTTGCCAGTAGCGATCTCGCAGCAGCCGCTTGTAGAGCTTGCCCGTGGGATGACGCGGCAATTCGGGTTCGAAGTCGATGCTGCGCGGACACTTGATTGCCGAGAGGTGCTGCCTGCAATAGGCGATCAGTTCTTCCGCCAGTGCCGGACCAGCCTCTGCCATGTTCTGTGGCTGGACGACGGCCTTCACTTCCTCGCCGAACTCGTCATTGGGCACGCCGAACACCGCGCAGTCGATCACCTTGGGATGGTTGATCAGGAGGTTCTCGCATTCCTGCGGGTAGATGTTCACGCCGCCGGAAATGATCATGAACGCCTTGCGGTCGGTGAGATGCAGGAAGCCGTCGCTGTCGACGTAACCTACGTCGCCCAGGGTGGTCCATCCGAGCGGATGGCGCGACTCCTGGGTCTTCTTCGGATCGTTGTGATACTCGAACGGCCGGCCTTCTGCGAAATAGACGGTGCCCGATTCGCCCATCGGCAACTCGTTCCCTTCGTCGTCGCAGATCTTGAGCTTGCCGACGACGGCGCGGCCGACCGTGCCCTTGTGCGCCATCCATTCCTGGGCATTGCACATGGTGAGGCCATTGCCTTCGGTGCCACCGTAATATTCCCAGATGATCGGTCCCCACCAGCCGATCATCGCCTCCTTGGTCGGAATGGGGCAGGGCGCGGCGGCATGGATCGCACACTTGAGTGAAGTCATGTCGTACTTCGTGCGCACGTCTTCCGGCAGCTTGAGGAAACGCACGAACATGGTCGGCACGACCTGGGTGTGCGTGATCTTGTGTTTGGGCACCAGCTTCAGGAACGCCTCGGCGTCGAAGTTCTCCATGATGATCGAAGTGCCGCCGAGCCGCATGACGCTCATGTTGAAGCGCAACGGAGCCGCGTGATAGAGCGGCGCCGGCGAGAGATAGATCGTGTCGGCGTCGATGCCGTAGAGCTTGCGGGAGATGGCAAGCAGCGGATTATCGAAGTCGATCGCCTGCGGCTCGACCACCGGCATCACACCTTTGGGTCGTCCTGTGGTGCCCGACGAATAGAGCATGTCATGGCCGGCCGTCTGGTCGGCGATCGGCGTCGCCGGGAAGGTCGCGACTGTCTCCTCCCAGGATTTGTAGCCGGCGATGATGCCGTCGATCATGAAGCGGTCGGCGACGCCCTTGAGGAGCGGCCCCAGCTCGGCGGCCTTTTCGGCCAGATACTTGGAGGTGATGAAGAGTTTCGCGCCGCAATCGGTCACGATGTAGTCGACCTCGGCCGCCGTCAGCCGCGAGCTGATCGCCGTGTAGATCAGGCCCGAGCGCTGGGCGCCCCAGCAAATCTCGAAGAAACGCGGATTATTCTCGAGAAAGAGCGCGATATGGTCGCCGGCCTTCAGGCCCAGCGAGCGAAACAGTTGCGCGATGCGGTTGGATTGTTGGTCGAGCTGCCGGTAGGTCACCATCTCGCCGCTGCCGGCCATGACATAGGCCGGTTTGTCGGGATTCGTCTGGGCGTGGATGTACGGATGCACTCTGAACTTCCTCCGGCGGCGTTTCTTGATGGAGCCCCATAAAACCGGAGGAAGAAACCCACCGCAAGCGTTGACCCGGTTCCGCCCTTCGGCTTTATTCCCCCCGCGCACAACAGTGTGCCCCCGTGGCGGAATTGGTAGACGCGCCTGACTCAAAAAGTGGTTTGTTTACCCTGCGACGTTTAGCGCGGTGGTCCGAAAAGACGTTTGATTTTCGAGGGTTGAGCGGGTACGGCAAGGCACATCGTGGCGGTGACAACCGCGCTAGGTGCAAAATGGGTGCAGAGCGCGAGGGAACTCGCGGCGGCGATCGGCGGGCGTGGCGGAACTGGTAGACGCGCTGGATTCAAAATCCTGTTCTGGTGACAGAGTGTCGGTTCGATTCCGACCGCCCGCACCATCCCCAACGAATTGCTTCGTTGAATGGTTCATCACCCTGGAGGGATGACTGGCGGCGCGGCGCAATGTGGACGTGCCCTCGGGTAAGCTTAGCGGCCGCTCGCGTAAAGCCTGCGGCAAGCCTCGTTTTCGGCCTCCTGCAGCCGCTGGACGTAGGCGACGAGGCGCTCGTCGGCGTCGAGCGGATAGAATCTTGAGGGCCTGGGCCCGACCGTCGAGTTCACCGCAATCGGCTGCGCGTTCGAATCTACAAGGAACAGAACGTCGCCGCCTGGTGAAATCGGCCGGTGCTTCGGGTCATCATGCAGTGGGGTAACGTCGACCAATTGACCCGTCGGCGCGTGCCAGACTGCATGGTGCACCGCGATGAGGTAGCCAGGCCCGGGAATATCTCCCACCACGCGATAATGGAACATCCAGCCGAACAGAACTCGGCCGCCCTGCTGCACCGCTTGATGGATAGCATTTTCAAAACATCGGGTCGGTGTCGCCCAAGCTTCTGGTTGATGAAGCGCAAGACCAAGTGGTTCGCGGCTGATGGTGCGAGCAAACGCTTCGAGGGCATTTGGAGCGGCGGATCCAGACACGAGAAAGTCCTATTGAAAGGTCAGGTACAGGGTAGTGTTTTCTACAGATACGCGATGCCTTGACGAAGAAGGTCGTCCAACACATCGGCCCGCGAGCGCGTCCGATGCACAGCCAGCGCGACCAACGCACGCGCCACACGCCGCGCGAGGTTGCGGGCTAGGACACGTTGCGTCGTCGAGATCTTCGGTAGTCCGGCCCGGCCGTGGACGAACGCGCTACGCAGCTCGAACAGGTCCTTATAGTTCTCTGCTGCCTTGGCATCTGTGAGCGCCGCGCCGATCCGGGCGGAGACCCGTTCGGTCGCCGATAGTTTCGGATGCGGGTCAGGCTTGGGCCGCAGCTTACGCATGTGATCGATTTCCAGGCCGAGCGCCGCCTCGATCGCGGTCATGTGAGCCATCACCTCGTCGATGCCGTCGGCAAGGAAAGCCCGGACAAGGAAATGCACCACCGGTGCCTCAAAGAGTGGCGTCGCGCGCGCCGCCTGTAGCTCGGTCCAGGCTGCGTCAGTAAAAAGCTGCAACTCCGTTTTGGCACTGTCGTCGAGCGGCAACGCGCTCGGCCGCTCCAGCTCGATCTCTTCACCCCAACGGTCCTCGACGATCCTGGGCTCGAGCGTGAGGTCGTCGGGGCTGGGTGGCCGCGCCGGCCGGACGAAAAGGTCTTCGTCTAGCGTGTAGATCCACGGTACGAGGAAGCCGCGCCAATCGACCTCCAGCATTGTCGACCACTCCTCCCACCGGGCCAATAGTAGGAAAAAGAGTGCGCCTTCGACCGCCGGCGGGAATCGGCCATGATGGGGTTCGATCTCGCCGAAGTCCTGGCGCATATCCGTGAACATAAACGGGGCGGCACGTGACTCCGGCCTCGGATCGACCTCGATTTCCTCCTCGACCACCAGCCAATGAAACTGTGCGAGGCGCTTGGCTTCCAACGGCAACGCCGGGAAGTTGCGCGCGAGCCTCGGCGCATCGAATAGCTTCCCCAATTCCTCGGCTGTGAATTGAGCGACTCGCGTATTGCCAAAGCTCATTGGTGGCAGATCGTCGGCTAGATCGAGCGGACAGATGTGCCGGCGCACCGTAATCCTGCGTGAGTAGGCTGCGTCGAGTGCCGCCGCGGCCGTCGGCAAATCGAGCGCGAGCCCCGCTTGGTCGAGCGGCAGGCCGCATGGCAGGCCGAGTGACCTGAGCGCGCTGCTCAGCGCGAACGTGGCCTTGCCCCGACTATAGCGGCGGTCGCAGAGCTCGCTTAGTGCGACGAAGGCCGGCGCCGACAGCAGGTTGGTCGGGCCCGGCCGCGGAATGCGCCATAGGGCGGCCAAGGCGTCGAGGAGCTGCTGATCCGCCGCCATCGTTACGCGCAGCCATTGGGGGTCGCCTGTGGCCGCCAGCTCCGCTCTGTACGTTCTCGCGCGAGCTTGGTTTCGAGGCTCGGATGCTTTCGCTCAATGCTCTCGTTGTAGATGTACTCCGCATCGTCCCAGAAGGTGGCGATCGCCTCGACGAACGCCCGGAGCCGTTCGACGGGCACGTCCATCAGCGCGACGGGTGGCGGCTCGGGATCGGGCGGCTGATCCTCGAACGGTCCTGGCGGGTAAACCCGCCACAGCTCGGGACAGCGCGCGGCCAGCGCAACCGCCGACGGCCCGTCGCCATGCCGGCAGGCGTTGCCGAGGAGTTGGAACGTGTCCAACTCGGCGAAGCTTGGAAAGGCGTCTAGACGGATGCCGCGCAGTTCCAAGAAGAGTTCGTAGAGCCTTGCCCAGTGCCCCTTCGTCACCTGCGCGACCATGCCCTCGCCGGGCGCCAACTCCTCCACGCATCCGCGCAGATAGCTGCGGAGCTGCCGCTCCCAGATGGACTGGATTGCAAGGCCGAAAGCCATTTTCGTCTCTTTGAGCACATCCCCCGTGTCGGCCTGGGCGAAGGCGTCGCCTGGACTGTCACTGCGGCCCAGCGCGGCGATCTTTTCCTCAAGGGCCCGGATCGCGGGGGCGATCACATCGTCAAAAAATGATCGCACGGTGACCCCGTGCTTCGATGCCGCCACATCGGCATAGCAGTTCTTCCAGCGGAACACCTTCATGCGGCGACTCCTGCCCAGACCATCCTTCGCAGCGGTTAGAGCCCTTGGGCAATTCCGTAAGGTGATTGGAGCCGGTACCTAGGGCATTGGCGCCGGCTCCGTTCCTCGTTCACTTCGGCTTGCCCGCCCCGTTGTGAGCAGGGCGATCAATGACGTAGCGCTGGCCGGGCTTGGGCTTTGGCGGGAGAGGGCGCCCTCGAATGGCGGTCCGTTCCTGACCGGTCTCGCCGCCGCGAGGCCCAACGATACCGAACTCGCCCGAGATCGGGGCCTGCTCCCCCGGCTTGTAGGTCTTGCTCACTTTTACACCTCCAATGTCGGCTCGCGGATCATCCCGCCCGACCATGGGACCAATGCGGAAGTTGACTTCAGGTTCAATTAGGATAAAATGGGACCTAGAAAAATATGGAGGCCATCATGGCGAGTCCGCAAACCTCAACAGCGTCGACCGTGCGTTCCAATCCCATCCATCACCTTCATCCTGTCGACGACGCCTGTCCGGTTTGCGAGCAGCCTATCCCGCACGACCGTGCCGACGAGATCGCCGAACGGTTGCAGGCGCGAGAGCAGGCGCAGTCTGCCACGATCACCGCGCAACTGCAGGAGAAGTTCAACGCCGAAAAGACAGAGGCCCTCGAGCGTGCACGGCTAGAGGCCGACCAAAAAATCGCTGAGGCCCGAGAACAGGCCCGTCTGGCTGCTGAACTCCAGTCGAAGGCACAAGTCGAGGCGGCGGAAGCGGCCCGTATCGCAGCCCAAGAGGCGCTCCAGACCAAGACCGAAGAGGTCACTACCGAGAAGGCAAACGCTGAGGCGGCGAAGGCTGCGCTTCAGGGCCAACTCGAACAGGTTCAGCGCGAATCGACCGACGCGATCGAGAAACTAAAGGCGGACGCGGCGGCGCAGGAAGACATGATCCGCTCAGAGGCGGCGCGCATCGCCACGGAAGCGGCCGCGAGCCTGCTGGCGGAAGTCGAGGCCCAGAAAGTGACGGCCGAAAACGCTGGCGAGGCGCTGAAAGCGGAACTGGCGCAAACCAGACTGACCAGCGAACAGGCCCTGGCAGAGGCCCAGGCAAAGGCGACCGCCCGTGAAGTGGAGATTCGTGCCGAAGTCAGCGCGGCCGCCGAGGCCGCGGCCAAGGTGCAGATTGGCGCCGCCGAACAGGCCAAAGCCGACGCCGAAGCCAAGGCGGTCGCTGCGGAGGCGATAGCGAAAAGCCTCCAGGAATCTCACGAAGCCCAGCTCAATGAGCGACTGCAAGAACAGCGCGAGGCCCTGGAGGCCGACAAGACAGCCGCTATCAACGCCGAGAAGTCGGCCACGTTTGAAGAGCGCCAGAAGTTGGCCAACAAGGTCGAAGAACTGCAGCGCGCGCTTGAGAAGAAGACCGCTGAGGAGCTCGGCGAAGGCGCCGAAATCAATCTTTTTGAAGCGCTGAAGGCTGAGTTCGACGGTGATCGCATCGTGCGCGTGACCAAGGGGCAGCAAGGCGCAGACATCCTGCACACCGTCATGCACAACGGACAGGAGTGCGGCACGATCATCTACGATTCGAAGAACCACAACGCATGGCGGAAAGATTTCGTGACCAAATTGCGGTCAGACCAGTTGAGTGCCCAGGCCGACCATGCCGTGTTGTCGTCCAGCAAGTTCCCGGCCGGCGCCCGGCAATTGCATATACAGGACGGCGTCGTGATCGCTAGCCCGGCGCGGGTTGTCGCCCTCATCCAACTGATTCGCGCCCATCTGGTTCAATCTCACACCCTGCGCATGAGCAACGCCGAACGGACCCAGAAGACCGCAGCCCTGTACAGCTTCATCAATTCTCAGCAGTGCGCCGACTCGTTTGCGCGGCTCGACGAATTGGCGGAGTCGCTGCTGGATATTCAGACGAAGGAGGTTAAAGCCCACGAAAACGTCTGGAAACAGCAAGGTGTTGCCATACGCGCGGCCATGAAAGTGCAGGCTGAATTGCGCAATCAGATCGACTCGATCATCGGTACGGCGACCTCGCCGGAGAGCCCTCAATGACGAACCCGCAGGTCATTCCCGACCGCAACAATGTCATCAATCTTCAGGAGCGTCGGCTCGACCGTACCGTCCTGCGCACATACCGGACCAAGGCCGATATAGGGGACATCGTGCCGAACGAAAAGCAGCCCCGCATGGGTCCGAAGATCGATGAAGAGCTGCAGCGGCAGATCGAAGCGAATGGCGGCCTCTTCGAACCCCTACTTGTCGAGCCCCATCCTGACCTACCCGGAAAGTTCCGGATCATCGACGGCGATCGCCGGTGGACCAACTCACGGGTGCTAGTGGATCAAGGGAAGGAAGATTATCGGCAGATCCCAATCGAGGTTACCGACCGGACATTGAGCGACGAGGACCGACTTCGGGTCTGGATTTACATCCATCGCCAGCGGAAAGAATGGGACGCCAAGGAAAAGGAAATGGTGGCCTATCGCCTGGTCGACTTGATGGGCCGGTCGAGCGCGGCCAACATCCTCGGCATCACAGTGCGTGAGCTCGACAAGTTAGTCGACGTGTTCGAACTCTCGGAAAAATTTACTAGTCTCCGTGACCCCAGCGCCGCAATCACCTGGTCACGTGAGTTGATGGGGGTGAGCAAGAAACTACTGACGCCGAGTGTCATTGAGGCGGTGGTCAAGAAGGTCAACCAGAAGCGCATTACCAATTCCAAAGACCTTCGGAAGCTCCGCACGATCTTGCCCGACCCCGTCGCGCGTTCGCAGTTTCTGAGCGATGCCGGAGATTTGGAGTCGGCAATGTTGCGCCTTGGACCCGCGCCCAAGCCAGTCAAGGGCGGACTTTCCGGCGATCTTGAAGCTGCAGTCGACGCGATGAAAAAGGTCCCTTTCTCGGCCCTGCAGGAACTCAAAGGGGATGCGGATATCCTGAAGAAGATCGCCGAAGCGGAAGCGTTGTTGCAATCGCTCCGCAGCGCGCTTTCATAGGTTGGAGATTGTGGGCTCGACCTCAAGGTCTGATAAGGCGCGGAGTCTATTCGGAACAGGTAGCATTGCGAGAGCATGCCTGGCGAAAAGCCCTGCGTTACGGCAGCGTCAGTTGTAAAGAAATATTAGTCGTCGCGAGACTGCGTGAGCGTCGGCTGGGGGAAACAGAGTGATACTGACCGACAACGAAACGAAGGTCGATCTCCTTAACAACGAAGCGATCGCCAAGACCATCATCGCGTTGCTGCGGGAGAAACCGGAGCGCCCGGTGACGATTGGCGTTCACGGCGATTGGGGCGCGGGGAAGTCCAGCATCCTTGAGATGATCGAGAGTGGCCTCGCGGACCAGAACGGCGTCCTCTGCCTCAAGTTCAACGGATGGCGGTTCCAGGGTTTCGAGGACGCCAAGATCGCGTTGATCGAGGGCATCGTCACCGGCTTGCTTGAGAAGCGTCCGCTGCTGTCGAAGGCGGGGGCGGCGGTTACAGATATCTTCCGCCGGATCGATTGGCTCAAGATCGCACGCCACGGCGGGGGTCTGGCGTTCACCGCCATGACGGGCATTCCAACGGCCGACCAAATCGGCGCCGTCGTCGACACCGTTAAGGGGGTCTTCGCCGATCCCGCCAAGCTCGCGACCAAGGAGAACTACGACAAGGCCGTTGACGGCGTGCAGGGGCTGTTGAAACCCGCCGAGTCGAAGAACGTTCCGGAAGAGATCGAGGCCTTCCGAAAGGCTTTCACAGGCCTGCTGAAGGCGGCCGGTATCGACCAACTGATCGTGTTGATCGACGATCTCGATCGCTGCCTTCCCGACACCGCCATCGAAACGCTCGAAGCGGTCCGCCTGTTCGTATTCACCGACCGCACCGCTTTCGTCGTGGCCGCCGACGAGGCGATGATCGAATATTCGGTTCGCAAGCATTTCCCCGAGCTGCCGGACACGACCGGACCCCGCGACTACGCGCGGAACTACCTTGAGAAGTTGATCCAGATACCGTTCCGCATCCCGGCGCTCGGGGAGACCGAGACACGTATCTACGTCACGCTCCTCCTGATCGGGGCGGAACTCGCCGACGATGACGTCGACTATGCGAAACTGATCGATGCGGCGCGCAGTTTGCTCAAGAGGCCGTGGACGACGGCGGGCCTCGATGCGCAGACCGTCAGGACCGCCCTCGGCGACAAGGCCAGCGACGTTCAGAACGCGCTCACGCTGAGCGATCAGATCGGCCCCATCCTCGCCAGCGGCACCCAGGGCAATCCGCGGCAGATAAAGAGGTTTTTGAACACGCTCATGCTGCGGCACCAGACGGCGCTGGCACGTGGGTTCGGCGACGAGGTCAAGCTCCCGGTCCTGGCGAAGCTCATGTTGGCCGAGCGTTTCATGTCGCGGTTGTTCGACCAGATCGCGAGCTCCGCCGCTCGCAGCTCCGATGGACGATGCGCGGACCTCACGGCGCTTGAGACGGCAGCCGCCGACGGGGCCGATACGTCGAAGCGCAAGCGCAGCGGTTCGAAGGTGGCGGTCGACGACGACGCCGCCGAATCGGACGCCGTGGCGAAGGACAGCGCCGTATTGGCGGAATGGAAGGCGGCAGAAGCTATCCGGGCCTGGGCGCGCCTCACGCCTTCCTTGGCCGAGGTCGATCTCCGCCCGTACCTCTTCGTGACCAAGGACCGGAAGGACTATTTCGGGGCGGCGTCGGTGCTGGGTCGCCTGGCCGCTGTGGTCGAAAAGCTGCTCGGGTCGAAGCTTGCCGTGCAGGCCTTCGAAGGGGAGCTGAAGCAGCTCGTGCCCGCGGAAGCGGCGCAGGTGTTCGAAGAACTCCGCGGCCGTGTCATGGGCAGCGACGCCTTCGAGACGGCGCCGCCGGGCGTGGATGGTGTCGCCGTTCTGGTGCGCGCCCATCCGACCTTGCAGCCGAATCTCCTCGATCTCCTGGAGGCTCTCCCGGCAGACCGCTGCGGTCCGTGGCCGGCGTCCGGCTGGGAGGGCGTGATCAAGGAGGGGGAATCGGTGGCCCGCTTCGAGCGGCTTCTGAAGACCTGGTCCACATCCAAGGGCTCGTTCCTGAAGACAACGGCGGCGGCGGCGCTGCGCACGCGCGGGAATCGCCGCTGATGGGAACCTCGAATGCATATGGCGGTGCCGCCGGTGGGACGCCCTTGATCCCGAGTTGGTTGCGGGACGACGGCGGCGGTGCGGGAGGCGGCGCCACGCCGCCCAGCGATGGGTCGACGTCGACTCCCGCGAGTGCGCTACCTGCGGTCACGCCGACTCCCGCGATCGGTGCGCCGCCCGCGGTCCCGCTGGCGCCGGTGCCGCGACCTGTCATCCCGGTAGCTGGGGCGTCTGACCGTTTCACTAGTGCGCGCACCAGTTTCTCGCGGTTCGCCAGTTCGGGGGCGACCGATCGCCGTAGCCTGGGGCGCGCAGTCTCGCGCTATGTGTCGACCTCGGCGGGCGGATCCCGTCGCGCCGCCCAGCGCATGGGTTCGTCGCGAGGCGCAGGGGCTGGATTGGTCCGCTTCCTGAACGACGCGAGCGTCAACGGTGCCCGCGAGGCCCTGAGGGCGTTGAACCTTGAAAGCCTGGCCGGACGGCCGATCGAAGAGGTGTTCGCCGGGCTCGCGGATTATATCTGTCCAGAAGGCGGGTCGATTGATGAAGGTATCGCCCGTGACGCGTTCATCGAGACGATCGCCGACCTCGCTGGCGCAGGTATCACCGACATCGATGCCCTGACTCCGGCGCAGATCCAGACGGTGTTCGAGCTCTACGCGACCCATGCGATCGAAGCTCGTCTGTGTAACGACATAGGGACCAAGGTCGTCACCTTGCCGGCGGACCCCAGTGCGGCGGCGCGCGTCGAAGCGCAGCTTCGGGACTTCATCCAACGCGGTGTCAGCGACGCCATCAACGCGGCCGGCGTCAACATCCAGGCACTGTCGCCCGATGCGGTCACGGGCTTCGTCACGACAGTCTACCAGTCCGCGTTCGAGGTCCTTCAGACGATGGGCGATACGGAGGCGGGTGAATGAGGCGGCACGTCTTGATCGGGCGCTTCGGCGCCGACGATAAAGCCCGCGTGCCCAAAGCGCGTGATGAGGTCGCTTCGGCCCTTCAGCTGATCACCGGCAAGCGCTTAGACCATGGGATTGGGCGGGCCTTGGACGACCTAAAGGCGCTGTCTCTGTCGCCGAGCGAGATGGGCGCGGACCTGCTTGTCGTCGCTGCACATGTCCACGCGGCGGACACCCGGCTATCCCGTTCCAGCGAGTCGCAGGACGCCTGGACACGTGAGATTCGATTGGTCATCCCGGTCAGCGATATCGGCCGATGGACGGCCGTGGCCCCGATACTCGTGCGGGCGCTGAACTTTCTCACCGGTGATCGGTGGGAGGTTGGGTTCCGGAAACGACCGAAGGCATTTAAGACGATCGTGCCAGCCGTCGCGCCAACTCTGCTGCCGCCCCCGTTTGACGGTGTCAGCCTGTTTTCAGGCGGTCTCGACAGCCTGATCGGAGCGATCGATACCCTTGAAGGTAAGGGAACGCCGCTACTCGTGAGCCATGCAGGCGAAGGGTTGGTGAGCAAATCGCAAGAGCGCTGCTTCGACGGCCTCAAGGCCGCATACCCCGGGTCCGCCTTCAATCGGCTCCGGGTCTGGATGAGCTTCGACGCTGGTCTGTTTGGTGATGTGGCGTCCGAGGATACGACACGCGGCCGATCCTTCCTGTTTTTCTCTCTTGGGGTGACGGCCGGAACATCCTTGGCGAGTCCGTTCGTGCTGAAGGTGCCGGAGAATGGTTTGATCGCGCTCAATGTGCCGCTCGACCGCCTGAGGCTCGGGGCGCTCAGCACGCGGACGACGCACCCCTTTTATATCGCGCGCTGGAACGACATGCTGACTGCACTCGGGATCGGTGGTCGCATCGACAATCCGTACTGGGACAAGACCAAGGGTGAAATGGTGGCCGCCTGTGCGAACCCGGCCGTGCTGTCGAAGCTCGCGCCGTCGTCCTTGTCGTGTTCGTCGCCGAGCAAGGGACGCTGGACAAAGCAACCGCAAGGCCATTGTGGCTTCTGTCTGCCCTGTTTGATCCGGCGCGCCGCTCTCCAGCCGAACGACTCGACGGCGTATACGCTTCCGAATCTCCGCGCCGGTACCCTCGACACGAAGCAGGCGGCAGGTCAGCAGGTCCGCTCGTTTCAGATAGCGATCGCGCGTCTCGCCGCCCGTCCTGATCTTGCCAAGGTGCTGATCCATAAGCCCGGGCCACTCTACGACGATGCGGACCGACACGACGGTCTGGCCGGTGTGTATCGTCGGGGGCTCGAGGAGGTCGCCCGGCTTTTGACCGGTGTTCAGACGGCTCCAACGTGACTTCGGATAAAGTGTGCCCACTCGTAGACTTCCATTGCCACCTCGACCTTTATCCCGACCATGCCGAAGCGGTGGCACGGTGCGAGCGCGAAGGTGTCTTCACGCTCGCCGTGACAACGACGCCGAAGGCTTGGCCCCGCAATCAGGAACTCGCCGCAGCGACGCGCCACGTCCGCGCTGCTTTGGGCCTTCATCCGCAGCTCGTCGCCGAGCGTGGCCACGAGATTGCGCTCTGGAGGGAGCTGCTGCCGCGGACACGCTACGTCGGAGAGGTCGGGCTCGACGCAGGGCCCAGATTTTACCGCTCGTTCGACCGGCAGAAGGAGGTTTTCGCAGAGGTACTTACCTCCTGCGCCGCGGCGTCCGACAAGATCCTGACCGTGCACAGCGTTCGCGCGACGAAGATCGTGCTCGACATGATCGAGAAGTATTTGCCGCCGCCTCGCGGCCGGGTGGTGTTGCATTGGTTCACCGGGACGGCGGCCGAAATCCGACGCGCCGTCGACCTCGGTTGCTACTTTTCGGTCAACGCCGAAATGCTCACGAATGAAAATCGGGCCGTCGCGAACCGCACTTTCCCGTTAGGTCGTGTCCTGACAGAGACCGATGGCCCATTCACCCGAACCGCTGGTCGCCCTTCTGAGCCCATTGATGTCTGGCAAGCGGTCGAAGGCTTGGCGAGCCTGCATGGTTTGGGAGCCGCCGAGGTTGGACGCCGGATCGGTGCCAACCTCAAAACCCTGCAAGATGAAGTGCCATAGCGGCCGATGTTTAGGTGGGCACGAGTTCCTCGCGTGGATTCGTGCCGCAACCGCACGCGTATGAGTTCGACTTCGACCGCCGGGCATGACCTGCCCCAGGGTTTTCGTGCCATCGGTTAGTTGAGAGACTGGCCTCCACGAGGAGGCAGGATGAAGAAGTCGAAGTTCACGGAAGAGCAGATCGTGGGGATCTTGCGGGAGACGGATCGCGATCCTGTCGCGACGGTGGCCAAGC
>JAFKFK010000038.1 GCA_017307275.1 Alphaproteobacteria bacterium
TGGCAGCGCGAGCTGCCACTCTGCAGCCTTGGTCACTTCGCCATTTCCTTGTTGAACTTCTCGATCCAGCTGGCGCGTAGCGGATTGATCTTGGCCCAGTCGTGCTGGACGTAGGTCGCCATCTCGTCGAGGTTCTTCATCGGCAGGTCAGCGGGAAGCGGGACATCCTTGTTCACAGGGACCAGGTTATTGGGTGGCTTGGTCAGTGCTTCCTGCACGTCCTTGCTGAGGACGACGTCGATGTATTTGTAGGCATTGGCGACCTCGGTCGATCCCTTGGCGATATGCAGCGTCGTGAAGAAGGTGATCGCGCCGGTCTCGGGCTTCACGAACTCGATGTCGACGCCGCGGCCCTTGAGCGTCGCGACGGTCTGCGTGTTGGTATACATCACGTCGCACTGGCCTTGCTGGAAAAGGCTCGGCATTGCCGCCGGCTGGCCGACGGCCGCTACCTTGGGCAGGACCTTCTTCAGTTCGACCAGGGCAGGCTCGATGTTGGTCTCCGAGCCGCCGAAGATCTTGGCGATCTCGATCAGCGACACAGTGCCGAAGGTGGTCTGGAAGCCGGTGAGGCCGAGCTTCGAGACCCAGGGTTCGGCGAACAGATCCTTCCAGCCCTTGGGTGCCGGCACCTTCTTGGGATTGTAGGCAATGCCTACGACCTGGGCGCTCACGGCGATGCCCCAGTCGTCGATCGTGCCGGCCGGCAACTTCGAGGCGTTGCTGATTTTCTTGCCGTCGAACTTGTCGAACAGACCGCCCTCGATGCCGGTGATGCGTGGACCGGGATCGAGCACGAAAGTATCGAACGGCGGCGCGCCGCGTGCGGCCCGGGCCTTGGCGATCTGGTCGACGGCGAACAGCGGCTGCAGTTCGAGGTCGACCGCGTCCTTTTTCTTCAACGCCGGCGCCACGATGGCGCGATAGGCGTCCTCCCAGGTGCCGGGATAGATCGCCGAGGCGACGCTGCCCTTGGCGTGGGCGATAGCGGGAAGGAGGGAGGCACCGCCGAGTGCGGTGGCGCCGGCGAGCAAGCTTCTGCGACTGAACATGGACATCACTCCGTCGTCATGAGGTGGAACGCGGGAACAAAGAAGGGTGGGCGTCGGATGCAAGCGTGCAGTAGATGCGACCGGCTTCGACCGGCGCGGCGCGGCGCGGCTCGACGATCTTGAGCGTGGCGCCATCGGCGGTGCGGGCTTCGTGAACCAGCTGGGCGCCCAATGGCAGGCTGAGGCCGGGCTCGACGCGCCACGCGCTGGCACTCAGCGTCGAGGAAAGCGTCAGTTGCTCCGGCCGCACCGACAGAAGCACGGGTGCGCCGAGGCCGATATCCGGCGGGGCCGGAAGCGACAATATTGCGCCGGCGTCGAGCGCTACCTTTGCGGTACCACCGTCGATTGCCGCGACCTTGCCGTTCAGAAGATTGGTCGTGCCGATGAAGCCGTTGACGAACAGCGTCTGCGGCCGGTCGTAGATCGCGACGGGCGTGTCGAACTGCTCGACCTTGCCTTTGTTCATGACCGCGATGCGGTCGGCCACGCTCATGGCCTCGTCCTGGTCGTGCGTGACCAGGATGGTCGTGAGACCAAGCGTGCGCTGCAGGCGTTTGACCTCGATCTGCATGTCGAGGCGCAGGTTGCGGTCGAGCGCTGCAAAGGGTTCGTCGAGCAGAAGAATGGAAGGTTCGACGGCGAGGGCGCGGGCCAGGGCCACGCGCTGCTGCTGGCCGCCCGAGAGTTGGCGCGGCAGGCGCTCGCGAAAAGCGCCGAGCTGCACGATGTCGAGAAAGCGCCCGATCCGAGCCTGGATCTCCGCGTTTGCGACGCCACGGGCGCGCAGGCCGTAGGCTACGTTCTCCGCCACCGTCATGTGCGGGAACAGCGCGTAGTTCTGGAAGACGATACCGATGTTGCGTCGATTGGCGGGCAGATGATCGATCGGTGTGCCGTCGACGCGCACGCGGCCCGCGGCCTGGCGCACGAAGCCCGCGATGACGCGCAGCAGAGTGGTCTTGCCGCAACCCGATGGACCTAGAAGAGCTACGACTTCGCCGGGCTCGATCGCCAGGCTGACGCCATCGACCGCCAACGACGTGCCGTAGCGCACGCTCAGCTCGTCGACATCGAGTGTCCGCGCCGCCGGTTGGCTCAACGATGCGGCTGTTGTGTTCTGGCTCGTCGACTTCATGTCGGCACTCCCTCCCGGAGCACGAGGCAATGTGCGTGCCAGGATGATAAACGCCGGTTCACTCGGAGTGAAAGTAGATTCGACTTTGTGATGGCCCCGTTTGTGCACAAACTTTGGCATAATGTGCACATTATGAAAGCTCGGACCAAAGCAAACCGCTCTTCGATACGACGGCGCAAGGGTGACGTCGCCGCCGATCGTGCTGTCTACGAGGCAATTCGCCAGGCCCTGCTGATGGGGCGCTTGCAGCCCGGAACCAAGTTGCGCGAAGCGGCTCTGGGGCGCCTCCTCAAGGTCAGCCGCGAGCGCGTGCGCAAGGCGCTGCACCGTCTGGTCCACGAGGGCTGGCTGGAGGCAGTGCCCAATCGCGGAACCTTCGTGCCGATGCTGTCGAACGAGGAAGTGCGGCAGATCTACGATGTGCGCGCGATGCTGGAGGGCTCCATCGTGCGTCGGCTCGCCACCGAGCACGGGGCCGAGGCAGCGCGGCGACTGAAGGTGCATATCAGCGAAGAGAAGTTCGCCACCCGCAACGACGATCGAGGCCGGCTATTCGACCTGGCAGGCGAGTTCCACGTACTGCTGGCGGAGCTTTGCCACAACGAACAGCTCATGAAGATGCTGCGAGGTGTGCTGAACCGCGCGACCATGCATTTCTCGTTGGCGGCCCCGCAGAGCTTCCACAACTGTGCCGGCCCGCACGACCACGCCGACATCGTCAGGGCAATCCTGGCGCGCGATGGTCGCAAAGCGAGCAAGCTGATGCTCGACCATTTGATGGGGCTGGTCGAGATGCAGGTTGCCTGGAAGCCGCCGCCGAGCCCGCCGACGCTTGAACAGGCGTTCCGGCGCGCGGCCAAAAAATAAGACCGCGGGTTTGGGCCCGCGGTCTTGATCGTATCGGCCCGAAGGCCGGATGTCCGAGAGACTAGAGCTTGCCCATGGCGACGGCGGTGTCGGCCATCCGGTTCGAGAAGCCCCACTCGTTGTCGTACCAGCTCATCACGCGCACCAGCGTGCCTTCCATGACCTTGGTCTGGTCCATGTGGAAGGTCGAGGAATGCGAGTCGTGATTGAAGTCGATCGAGACGTTGGGCTGATCGGTCCAGCCCAGGATGCCCTTGAGCTGGTTGGCGGCGGCGAGCTTAACGGCCTTGTTGATCTCTTCCTTGTCCGTCTTGCGCTTGGCGACGAACTTGAAGTCGATGACCGAGACGTTCGGCGTCGGCACGCGGATCGACACGCCGTCGAGCTTGCCGTTCAGTTCCGGCAGCACCAAGCCCACGGCCTTGGCCGCACCCGTCGAGGTCGGGATCATCGACAGCGCGGCGGCGCGGCCGCGGTAGAGATCCTTGTGCATCGTGTCGAGCGTCGGCTGGTCGCCGGTGTAGGCGTGGATCGTTGTCATGAAGCCATGGTCGATGCCGACCGCGTCGTTCAGCACCTTGGCCACCGGCGCTAGGCAGTTGGTCGTGCACGAGGCGTTGGAGACGATGATGTGGTCCTTGGTGAGCTTGTCGTGGTTCACGCCATAGACCACCGTGAGGTCGGCGCCGTCGGCTGGGGCCGAGACCAGCACGCGCTTGGCGCCGGCTTCGACGTGGGCCGAAGCCGCCTTCTTCGAGGTGAAGAAGCCGGTGCACTCGAGCGCAATGTCCACGCCCAGCGCCTTGTGCGGCAGCTTGGAGGGATCGCGCTCGGCCGTGACCTTGATCTTGCCGCGGCCGACATCGATCGTGTCGCCGTCGACCTTCACTTCGCCGTTGAAGCGGCCGTGCACGGAGTCGAAGCGGAAGAGGTGGGCGTTGGTCTCGACCGGGCCGAGATCGTTGATGGCCACGACCTCGATGTCCTTGCGGCCCGATTCCATGATGGCGCGCATGACATTGCGGCCGATGCGGCCGAAGCCGTTGATTGCAACCCGAACAGCCATTGGTCCCTCCGTTATTGTGCCAGCTGCCGCGCTGCCGCGGCGATCGCTTCGGCGGTGATGCCGAAATGCTTGTAGAGATCGGAGGCCTTGGCCGATGCGCCAAAGCCCTTCATGCCGACGAAAGCCCCCTTGGCGCCGAGCCAGCGTTCCCAGCCGAAGCCGGCCGCCGCTTCGCAGGCGACGCGCACCGTGTCGTCGCCGCCCATGACTTCCCTGCGATAGGTATCGTCCTGGGCCTCGAACAGTTCCCACGAGGGCATCGAGACCACAGCCGCCGTCAGGCCTTCCGCAGCCAGAAGGTCGCGTGCACCGAGCGCAAGCTGGACTTCGGAGCCCGACGCGATCAGCCGGATCGGCGCCGAGGCGTCGCCCGCCAGGATATAGGCGCCGCGCGTGCAGCGGTTGCCGTCGCCGGCATCGCGCACCGTCGGCAGGTTCTGCCGGGTCAGCGCAATGATACTGGGCGTCGTCTTCGCTTCGAGCGCGATCTGCCAGCACTCCGCCGTCTCGATGGCATCGGCCGGGCGCATCACGTTCAGGTTGGGGATGGCGCGCAGCGCGGCCAGATGCTCGACCGGCTGGTGCGTCGGGCCGTCTTCGCCGAGGCCGATGGAGTCATGGGTCATCACGTAGATGACGCGGATGCCCATCAGTGCGGAGAGGCGGATCGACGGCCGGCAATAGTCCGTGAACACCATGAAGGTGCCGCCATAGGGAATGACGCCGCCATGCAGCGCCATGCCGTTCATGGCCGCGGCCATCGCATGCTCGCGGATGCCGTAGTAGACGTAGCGGCCGGCCGGATCGGCCTTGGTCGCGGGCTTCAGGGTCGCGGTCTTGGTGTTGTTCGATCCGGTGAGGTCGGCCGAGCCGCCGATCGTGTCAGGCAGCACCGGGTTGATCACTTCGAGCACTTCCTGGCTCGACTTGCGCGTGGCCCAGGCGGGCTTTTCGGTGGCGACCTTGGTCTTGAAGGCGTCGATCGCCTCGCCGACGGCGGCGGGGATGTCGCCCTTCATGCGGCGATCGAACTCGGCGCGATCATCTGCCGGCATCTCGGCATGACGCTTGGTCCACTTGCGGCGGGCCGTCTTGCCGCGGGCGCCGACCTTGCGCCAGGCGCTGAACACCGCCTCGGGAATGTCGAACGGGGCGTGGTTCCAGCCGAGCTTCTCGCGAGTGCCGGCGATCTCGTCCTTGCCGAGCGGCGAGCCGTGCGTGGCGGCGGTGCCGGCCTTGGTCGGCGCGCCGTAGCCGATCACCGTCTTGCAGGCGATCAGCGAGGGCTTGTCGGTGACGTTGCGCGCCTTGCGGATCGCGCGCGTGACGGCCTCGGCATCGTGGCCGTCGACCGAGAGCACATGCCAGCCGGCGGCGGCGAAGCGCTTCTTGTGATCTTCCGAGGTCGAGAGCGACGTCGGCCCGTCGATCGAGATGCCGTTGTCGTCGAACAGCACGATCAGGCGGCCGAGGCCGAGATGGCCGGCCAGCGTGATCGCTTCCTGGCCGATGCCTTCCATCAGGCAGCCGTCGCCGGCAATCACGTAGGTGAAGTGATCGACGAGGTCGCGACCGAAGCGCGCTTCGAGGAGACGCTCGGCAAGCGCAAAGCCCACCGAGTTGCCGAGGCCCTGGCCGAGCGGACCCGTCGTCGTCTCGATGCCGCTGGCATGGCCGTATTCGGGATGACCGGCGGTGCGGCTGCCGAGCTGGCGAAACTTCTTCAGCTCGTCGAGCGTCATGTCGGCGTAGCCGGTGAGATGCAGCAGTGAGTAGAGCAGCATCGAGCCGTGGCCGGCCGAGAGGATGAAGCGGTCGCGGTCGGGCCAGTTGGGTTCCGACGCATCGAACTTCAGGAACTTGGTGAACAGGACTGTTGCAACATCGGCCATGCCCATCGGCATGCCGGGATGCCCCGAGTCGGCCTGCTGCACGGCGTCCATGGACAGGGCCCTGATGGCGTTCGCCATGTCGCGCGAGGCGGCGGTCTGTTCGGTCATTTTGTCCTTATTACGTAAGCTTTTCCGAATGGCGCGCAACATGCCGACCACCCCATGGCGCGTCAATGCGCAAAACCCGCCGGCGAAACCAAGATATTGCGGGAGACTGCAGGCAACTGGGGCAAGATGTTGACCGCTAACAGGCGCACCACTTATCCTTCGGCGATGGAGCAGATGCAGCCCGGCGAACCACTGCCATCCGCTGTCGGGAGAGAGATGTCCAGGGCAGCCAGCGCGAAGGACCGTGTCGACGATGCGTTGAGCCGGCTCGAGTCGATGGTCGACGAGCGGCTGCGCGTCGAACGTCTGCGCGCCGACGAACTCGCGCAGCGCCTGGACAAGATCGAACGTCAGCACGACGAGCTGAAGAAGGTCGCCGTCGAAGTCGAGGCCCGCCTCGAACGCGCGATGGAGTACATCCGCTCGCTGCTCGCTGCCGACCAGCAGTAACGATCCCCTGTTAACCCCAGGTGCGGGGGTGCGTCGCCGAACGCGACGTGGCAAAGTGCGTGTCCCCTCAGACGCCGAATACGGCGCAAAAACAGGAGACGCGGAAAATGCCGCTGGTTTCTATCCAGATCGCCAGTCGTACCTATGAGCTCGCCTGTGGTGAAGGCGAAGAAGCGCGCGTCCAGGAACTGGCCGCCTATGTCGACGAGAAGGTGAGCGAGCTTCGCTTGCAGCTGCCGCCCGGTGCGCCGGAAGTGAAGCTGCTGGTGTTCGCCGCGCTGATGCTCGCCGACGAGAGCCGCGAAGCGCGCGGCATCGCCAAAGCCGCCGAAACTGCGCGCGCCACGGCGACCGACAGCGCCGAAACGCTTGCCACCGCACTCGAAGACCTGATCACCGCGCGCGTCGACAAGATGCAGAAGAAGGTCAGCGGCGCGGCCTGATCGACGGCCTGTGTTGCAGGTGCGTACATTGCGGCAGCCGCCCCGAATGCCTAGATTAGATGTGGGGCGGATTTCTGCGCGGTGCGTGGTTCGCTTAAAACCCCGGGGCCAATAAGAACTCCTGGGAGTTGTTCCTGGCCTTGACCCTGGTCTTGGCTACACGACGCCCACCTGCTTTTGCAGGCCTTGGAGGTTCTACGAGCCACGGCCCATCGTGGAGCCGCCCCACCTTGCATTCCTCCATCGCATGACCCTGATCGACGCCAAGCGGACCCTTCGCTCGGCCATGCTGGCCTGGCGGCGCGGCCTCGACGACGAGGCGCGTCGTGCTGCGGCGCAGGGGTTGATTGCGACGCTGCGCGCCGAGAAGCCCTTCGAGATACCGTCGATCGTCTCGGGCTTCTGGCCGATCAAGGACGAGATCGACATCGTGCCGCTGATGACCGGACTGCATGCCGATGGCTGCACGGTCGCGCTGCCGGTCGTGCAGGGGCGGGGGCAGCGCCTGCTGTTTCGCGTCTGGCGACCGGGCGATGTGCTCGAAGCCGGCGTTTTCGGCACAGTCCAGCCATCGTCAAGATGCGAGATCGTCGAGCCCGACGCTCTTCTGGTGCCGCTGCTGGCCTGCGATCGCGAAGGCTGGCGGTTGGGCTATGGCGGCGGCTTCTACGATCGTACGATCGAGGAGCTGCGCCGGAAGCGGCCGGTCACGGCTATCGGCGTCGGCTTCGAAGGCCAGCTCGTGCCCGAAGTGCCGCACGGGCCGGACGACCAGCGACTCGATTGGCTGTTGACCGACCGGCGTGCTTCGGCGTTTGTCTAAGGCATGAAAGTCATGTTTTGCGGCGATGTCGTGGGCCGGGCCGGCCGCGATGTCGTTCTTAAGGAAGTGCCGCGGCTGCGGCGCGAACTGGGCCTCGATTTTGTCGTCGTCAATGGCGAGAACGCGGCGGCGGGTTTCGGCATTACCGCCAAGATCTGCGCCGAGATGCACGAAGTTGGCGTCGACTGCATTACCACCGGCAATCACGCCTGGGACCAGCGCGAGATCATTCCCTATATCGCGCAGGACAAGCGCCTGCTGCGGCCGATCAACTTCCCTCCCGGCACGCCGGGCTGGGGCGCCAACCTGTTCCAGACGCTGCGCGGCCAGAAGGTCGTCGTCGTGAACGTCATGTGCCGACTGTTCATGGACGCACTGGACGATCCGTTCCGCGCCGTCGAGGCGGAGCTCGCCAAATATTCGCTGGGCAACACCGCGCACTTCATCCTGATCGACGTTCACGGCGAGGCGACCAGCGAGAAGCAGTCGATCGGTCATTATTGTGACGGCCGCGCCTCGGCGGTGCTGGGCAGCCACAGCCATGTCCCGACGGCGGACGGCTGGGTACTGCCTGGCGGTACAGCCTATCAGACCGATGTCGGCATGTGCGGCGACTACGACAGCGTCATCGGCATGAAGAAGGAGACTGCCATGCAGCGGTTCATCCGGAAAATGCCGGGCGAGCGGCTCGCGCCGGCCGAAGGTGAGGGCACTTTGTGCGCGGCGGTTGTCGAAACCGACGACCGGACCGGGCGGGCCAAATCGATCCGGCCGATCCGGCTGGGAGGGCGGCTGGCTCCCACCATGTAGCCTGCAGCATCTTGTATCTCACAGCTGTCGCATATAGCTATTAGAAGTGTCTTGAAGTCGGTCATTGACGGCTTGGGGAAAAACCGGCATCCTTTTGATGTTAAACGGTTTTTCGCCAGTACGGCGAACTGTCTTCAAGGTTAGAGGGGGCGTCGGAATCTAGGTTCCGACGTTTTTTAGCGGGGGCTTCGGCCCCCGCCTTTTTTTGCCCGGAAGCCCTCTAAATCGGTCGCGAGCCTGCCAAAACCCACGAGAAGTGGTATAGCCGGGCCTTCACTCTCACTTAATCTGGTTGTCGGGCGATGGCTGGCCATTCCCAATTCAAGAACATCATGCACCGCAAGGGTCGTCAGGACGCTGTGCGGGCCAAGATTTTTACCAAGCTGATCCGAGAGATCACGACCGCCGCCCGTCTGGGCGCGGCCGATCCGGCGTCCAATCCGCGATTGCGCGCCGCGATGATCGCGGCGCGCGAAGCGAACATGACGCGCGATACGATCGACCGGGCGATCAAGCGTGGCGCGGGTTCGGATGCTGACGCGAACTACGACGAGGTCCGCTACGAGGGCTACGGTCCGGCGGGCGTCGCGTTGATCGTCGAGGCGCTGACCAACAATCGCAACCGCACGGCCGGCGAAGTGCGGTCGAGCTTCTCCAAGCACGGCGGCAATCTGGGCGAGTCCAACAGCGTCTCGTTCATGTTCGACCGGCTGGGTGAGTTCCGTTTCCCGCTGTCGGTCGGCACGGCCGACGAGGTGCTGGAAAAGGCGATCGACGCCGGCGCCGACGACGTGGTGAGCGGCGAGGGCGAGGGGGCAGTCCACGAGATCTACTGCGCCCAGGAGAACTTCAGTTCGGTACGCGAAGCACTGGAAAAGTCGCTCGGCCAGCCGACTGCCGCCAAGCTGATGTGGCGGCCCAAGACGACGGCGCCGGTCGAGGGTGAAACGGTGCAGACCCTGCTCGATCTGATCGCGGCACTCGAAGACAACGACGACGTCCAGAACGTCTACGCCAATTTCGAGGTGTCGGACGACGCTCTGGCCAAGTTCGCGGCCTGAGCCAGGCGGGATGAGACTGATCGGCCTCGATCCAGGGCTGCGGCTGACCGGCTGGGGGGTGATCGACGTCGAGGGCAACAGGCTGCGCCATGTGGCCCATGGCGTCATCAAGGTGGCGACGACGGGTAGCCTGGCGGAGCGGCTGAATGAACTGTTCGACGGTGTCGCTGCCGTCGTCGAGGCGCAGCGGCCGGGCGAGGCTGCGGTCGAGGAGACCTTCGTGAACGTCAATCCGGGTTCGACGTTGAAGCTCGGTCAGGCGCGCGGCGTGGTGCTGCTGGCGCCGGCGCGGGCAGGTCTGCCGGTCTACGAATATGCCGCTAACCTCGTGAAGAAATCTGTGGTGGGCGCGGGCCATGCCGACAAGCACCAGATCGCCATGATGGTCGGCCGCCTGCTGCCGGGTGTCGATGCCACTGCCGACGCCGCGGACGCTCTCGCCGTCGCGATCTGCCACGCCCATCACCGTGCCCATCGCCAACTGGCGGCGCGACGCATCGAGGCCGCCCAATGATCGCCAATCCATGATCGCCAAGCTGAAGGGCCAGGTCGATTCGGTCGACACCGACAGCGCCGTCATCGATGTCGGCGGCGTCGGCTATCTCGTCTCCGCCTCGGCCCGCACCTTGCGCGATCTCGCCGTCGGCGGGCCGGCGACGATGCTGGTCGAGACCATCGTGCGCGAGGACGCGATTGCGCTCTACGGCTTCCTCGAGACGGCAGAGCGCGACTGGTTCCGCATCCTGACGACCGTGCAGGGCGTGGGTGCCAGGGTGGCGCTTTCGATCCTCTCGACCCTGGCGCCCGACGAGATCGCCCGGGCGATTGCCGCCCAGGATCGCGCCACGCTCAGCCGGCCGGCGGGCGTCGGACCAAAGCTCGCCGCGCGCCTCGCGACCGAGTTGAAGGACAAGGCCGCCGCCTTCGGCGTGGCGCCCGCCACGGCAACGCCGGCCAACGCCAACAGCCCGGCGGCGACGGGCGGCTCGGTCAACGAAGATGCCGTCTCGGCGCTGGTCAATCTTGGCTACAAGCGGGTCGAGGCCTTCGGGGCCGTGGCGCGCGTGACGCAGAGGCTGGGGGGTGAAGCGAAGCTCGATGCCGTGATCCGGGCCGGCCTGCAGGAGCTTGCGCGATGAATGCCCAGTTGGGACAGGGGCCGGAGCGGCTCGTCGCACCCAAGCGCATCGAAGAGGATGCCGCAGAGTTGGCGCTGCGGCCGCAGACGCTCGACGACTTCATCGGCCAGAAGCAGGTTCGCGAGAACCTCAAGGTCTTCATCGCGGCGGCCAAGTCGCGCGGCGAGGCGCTGGATCATGTCCTGCTGCACGGTCCGCCGGGGCTCGGCAAGACGACGATGGCGCAGATCGTCGCCCGCGAGATGGGCGTGGGCTTTCGTGCGACGTCGGGGCCGGTGATCCAGAAGGCCGGCGATCTTGCCGCCCAGCTCACCAACCTGCAGCCGCACGATGTGCTCTTCATCGACGAGATCCATCGTCTCAATCCTGCAATCGAAGAGGTCCTCTATCCGGCGATGGAGGATTTCCAGCTCGACCTGATGATCGGCGAGGGGCCGGCGGCGCGCTCCGTGCGCATCGAGCTGCCTCCGTTCACCCTGGTCGGCGCCACCACGCGCTCGGGCCTGATGACACGGCCGCTGCGCGAGCGCTTCGGCATTCCGCTGCGCATGGTGTTCTACGAACCGGCTGAACTAGAGACGATCGTCCAGCGCGCCGCGCGCGTACTCAAGATGCAGATGGCCAAGGACGGTGGGGCCGAGATCGCCAAGCGCTCCCGCGGCACGCCGCGCGTCGCCAACCGTCTGTTGCGCCGCGTGCGCGACTTCGCGGCGGTCGGCGGCAACGCCACGGTCGATGCCAAGGTGGCCGATGCGGCGCTGATCCGCCTCGAAATCGACGGCCGCGGTCTCGACACCATGGATCGCCGCTACCTCGCCTGCATCGCCGAGAATTACGGCGGCGGGCCGGTGGGCGCCGAGACGCTGGCGGCGGCACTGGCCGAGCAGCGCGACGTGATCGAAGACGTGATCGAGCCCTATCTGATGCAGCTCGGCCTGCTGATGCGCACGCCGCGCGGCCGCCTGCTCTCGGAGGCGGGCTATCGCCATCTCGGTATCGCGGTGCCGAAGGCGCAGAAGCAGCAGCTCGACCTGCTGAATGGGGCGTCGGAGGAGGAGGGATGAGGCTGCCCACTTCCGGAACGATCGACGGCGGCGTCCACGTCCTGCCGCTTCGCGTCTACTACGAAGACACCGACGCCGCGGGCATCGTCTATTACGCCAACTGGCTGCGCTTCCTCGAACGCGGGCGTACCGAGCTGCTGCGGCTGCTCGGCCAGGAACATTCGGCATTGCGCGATGAACGCGGAATCAATTGGGTCGTGCGTCGTTGTGCCATCGATTACCTGAAGCCCGCCCGGTTGGACGATACGGTCGAGATCGTCACGAGCTGCGGCGAAATGCGTGGCGCTTCGCTGGACATGCTCCAGCACGCGCGCCGCGGTGAAGAAACCCTGGTCCGCGCCGAACTTGTCGTTGCCTGCATGGGCGATGGCGGTCGGCCGGTCCGATTGCCGCCGCACGTGCGGACTGCCTTGGCCCAGGTCGCTGTGAGCGGGGAGCCCGTCGGGTCTCCCAGCGGCTCGCCCCGCTCGCGCCATATTCGGATATAACCCTTGGATAAACGGAGAAACTAAAATGGACGCGTTTGCGCAGGTCGCCGGTGCCCCCCTCGGCGGCGGCACAGGGTCGATCGACATGTCCGTGTACGGCCTGTTCATGCAGGCCGACTGGGTCGTTAAGGCGATCATGATCCTGCTCTTGCTGGCTTCATTCTGGTCGTGGGCGATCATCTTCGAGAAGGTGTTGCGGTTGCGCTCGCTGAAGCGCAGCGCCCAGGCCTTCGAGGATACGTTCTGGTCGGGCGTGTCGCTGGAGGATCTCTACGATCGCGTCGGCGGCAAGCCGGACGATCCCATGTCGAGCATCTTCTCGGCCGCGATGCGCGAATGGCGGCGTTCGGTGTCCAAGGGCCTGGCGGCGAGCGCCACGGCGCGTGCAGCACTCCGCCAGCGCATCGAGCAGGTGATGAGCGTCACCATCCAGCGCGAGATGGAGGCGATCGAAAAGCGGCTCGGCTTCCTGGCGACGGTCGGCGCCAACGCCACCTTCGTCGGTCTGTTCGGCACGGTGTGGGGCATCATGAACAGCTTCAGCCATATCGCCCAGTCGAAGAACACCTCGCTCGCGGTCGTGGCGCCCGGCATCTCCGAGGCGCTGTTCGCCACTGCCATCGGCCTGGTCGCTGCCATCCCGGCGGCCGGCGCCTACAACATCCTGTCGGGCCAGGTCTCGCGCTACGCCCAGCAGCTCGAAGCCTTCGCCGGTGAGTTCATCACCATCCTGTCGCGTCAGCTCGAGGAACAGGTCTGATGGCGGGCATCATCCCGGCTCCCGGCGCGGGATCGACCGGCAGCAAGTTCCGGCGACGGGGCTACACACCGATTGCCGACATCAACGTGACGCCGCTGGTCGACGTCATGCTGGTGTTGCTGATCATCTTCATGATCACCGCGCCGCTGCTGCAGGTTGGCGTGCCGGTCGATCTGCCCAAGACCAGCGCCCAGCAGGTCGGCGGCAAGGACGAGCCTCTGGTCGTGTCGGTGAATTCGCAGGGCGAGGTCTTCCTCGGCGAGACGAAGTACGACATCGCCGAACTCGGCGCCAAGCTCAAGGCGGTGCACGAGGAGAAGCCCGACCAGCGCGTGTTCATGCGCGGCGACAAGGCGGTCGACTACGGCAAGATGATGGAAGTGATGGGCGTGGTGATCGAAAGCGGCTTCCGCCAGCTCGGTTTGCTCGGCGAGCAGGCGCAGGCGCTCGGCAAGGGTATGGGAACGGTGAGCCCGGCCCCCGCCCAGCAGCCGGCGCCCGCCGCGCCGCGTGGACAACCCGCGCCCGCGCCGACACCCGCTCCGACGCCGCGGCGTTAATCGAGGGAGACGCAGCGCAGGATGTTCGACCGTCACCCCGCCAGCCTGGAGATGCGCACACCGGCCGTCGTGTCGGCGATGGTGCATGTCTTCGTGCTGGGGGCGGCAATCCTCAATCTCGAGTTCTTCAGCAAGCCACCGCTGATGGAGCCCGAGCCGGTGATGGTCGAGTTCGAGGCGATCGACAAGAAGGCTGCGGCGCCGACGGCGGGCAATCCGCCGCCGCAGCCCAAGGACGCGCCGATCGCCCAGGAGACCACCAAGGCGCCGCCGCCCAAGACGGCCGATCCGCCGCCGGCGCCGCCGACGCCCAAGCCGGAAGCTGCAGAAGCCAAGCCGCAGCCGCCCAAGCCCGAGGAGAAGCCGAAGACGGAGGCTGCGAAGCCGGTCGAGGATCTCGTGGCGATGAAGCCCAAGGAACCGGAGCCGCCCAAGGTCGAGGAGAAGAAGCCGCCCGAGCCGCCGAAGCCTGCCGAGGTGAAGAAGCCCGAGCCGCCGAAGCCGCCGCCGCCCAAGCCGCAACCTCCGAAGCCGGACCGCGTTGATGCACTTCTGGATGACATCCTGAAGAATAAGCAGTCGAACCAGAAGGTGCAGACACCTGAGCAACAGCCCAAGCCGGTGCAGCAGATAACGCGCCAGGCACCTGCCGCGCCGAATCTTGCTGCCGTCGTCACGGCGAGCGAGATCGAAGGCGTGCGTCAGAAGATCAGGCCGTGCTGGAATACGCAGGGCGGCGCGCGTGATCAGGGCATGATCATAACGCTGGTCGTCGACATGAATCAGAACGGCACGCCGGTGCAGGCTTCCGTCCGCGACACCGGGCGCTATCAGAGCGATGCGATATTCCGCGCCGCCGCCGATGCCGCGCACCGCGCGATCATGAATCCACGCTGCCAGCCCTGGCCGTTGTCACCAGAAAAATTCTCGAGCTGGAAGACGATTACTTTCAACTTCGATCCGCGCGACTATTAGATTCCCTCACGCTATACAAACCACGCCCCAAGAAGACGAGGTTCGATATGAAGCTTCCCCGACGATTGACCATGATGGGTGGTGTTGCGCTTGCAGCCGGAGCCGCGATGCCGGCACGCGCGCAGCTCACGATCGACATGACGCGGCCCTCTTTCGAGCCGGTGCCGATTGCGATCGTCGATTTCAAGGGTGATTCGGTCGGCGCACAGATGGCGGGCGTCATCCGTAACGACCTTCAGAACTCCGGCCTGTTCCGGGTGATCCCGCAAGGCTCCTACATTCAGCAGAATGTCGACGCTACGTCGCCGCCGCAGTTTCCGAGCTGGCGCCAGATCGGCGCGGCCGGTCTCGTGGTTGGCCAGGTCGTGCAGTCCGGCGGCAACATCAAGGTCGATTTCCGCCTGTGGGATGTCGTAGTCGGCCAGCAGGCGACCGGTCTTTCGTTCACCAGCCAGCCGAGCAACTGGCGGCGTCTCGCCCACATCATCGCCGACGCGATCTACAAGCGCGTGACGGGCGAGGAAGGCTACTTCGACACGCGCGTGGCCTATGTCTCGGAGTCCGGTCCGGGCAACAACCGCACCAAGCGCATCGCCATCATGGACCAGGACGGCGCGAACAACCGCTACATCACCGATGGCCGCACCATCGCGCTGACGCCGCGTTTCTCGCCGACCCTGCAGGAAATCGTCTACATGGCGTACGGCGAGAACAACACGCCGCCGCGCGTCTATCTGCAGAACGTCGATTCGGGCCGCCGCGAGTTGCTGGGCAACTTCCCCGGCATGAGCTTCGCGCCGCGCTTCTCGCCCGACGGCACCAAGGTCGTGATGAGCATCTCGGCCGACGGCAACAGCGATCTCTACGAGATGGACGTGCGCGGCCGGCAGCTCCGTCGACTGACCAACACGCCGGCCATCGACACCTCGCCGTGCTACTCCAACGACGGCACGCAGATCGTCTTCAACTCCGACCGCGGCGGCGCACAGCAGCTCTACGTCATGAGTTCGGGCGGCGGCGGGGAGCGGCGCATCAGCTTCGGCGAAGGCCGCTACGCCACGCCGGTCTGGTCGCCGCGCGGCGATTTCATCGCGTTCACCAAGATCTCGTCCGGCGGCTTCGGTATCGGCGTGATGCGGCCCGACGGCAGCGGCGAGCGCACGCTGGCCAGCGGCTTCCTCGTCGAAGGTCCGACCTGGGCGCCGAACGGCCGGGTGATCATGTTCTTCCGCGGACAACCGAGCGGCGGGGGCAGGGCGGGCGCGGTCACCCTGCATCAGGTCGACATCACCGGCCGCTTCGAACGTCAGGTGCCGACGCCGACCGATGCCTCGGATCCGGCCTGGTCACCCTTGATTCCGCAATAGCGGAATATATGATCTTTTTTGTCGACCCGAGCGTACCTGGCGCCCGGGTCGATTTTGTCAGGGAGTGGATCGAATATGCGCATGATCAAGGCTTGGATGGCTATGGCAGCGATGGTTGTCGTCGCGGCCTGCAGCAGCAACACCAACGACCAGCAGGCGTCAGCCGCGACCACGTCCGTAGCTCCGGGTTCGGTCGGCGACTTCCGTCAGAATGTCGGCGACCGCGTATTTTTCGACACTGACATGTCGACCATCAACGACGAGGGGCGGCAGACGCTCAACCGTCAGGCCGAGTGGCTGAAGAAGTACTCGAACTATCAGGTCACCATCGAAGGTCATTGCGACGAGCGCGGCACGCGCGAGTACAACCTGGCCCTCGGCGAGCGGCGCGCCAATTCGGCGCGGCAGTACCTGATTGCTCAGGGTGTCCCGGCCGCGCGCCTGAAGACCATCAGCTACGGCAAGGAGCGTCCCGATCCGGTTGGCTCCGACGAAGCCGCCTGGGCCCGCAACCGCCGCGCCGTCAGCGCGCTGCAGTAAGGGTTTCCAACCTTTTGCACAGACGCCGGTCGCCTCACGACCGGCGTTTTCGTTTGGAAGCAGGGCGGCCATGCCTGAAAATGGCCGCGTTTGGTGTGAAACTATTGCCGGCCATGAAGATCATTCCGTCGCGCTTCGCGCTCCTGTCTGCCCTCGTTCTCGCTCTGCCTACGGTTGCTGCCGCGCAGCGTGGCGATTCGGTCTATGTCGACGACAGGCTCAATCAGCTCCAGCAGTCGCTCACCATGATGACCGGCCAGATCGAGCAGCTTCAGCATCGCAATGCCCAACTGCAGCAACAGTTGGAGAAGATGCAGACCGACTACGAGTATCGCATCGAGCAGCTCGAGAAGGGCGGCGGCGGTGCCGGCGGTCGTCCGGCGCCACGCCCCGGCGCGCAGGCTGCAGCACCCGCAGCGGCGCCAAGCGCCGCTCCGTCGCCCGGCGCCGCCGGCGGCTCGGCCGACCAGCTCTATGACGAAGCCTTCAAGAAGCTGCAGGACGGCGACTACGCCGGCGCCGAGCGTGGCTTCAAGACGTTCGTGCAGCGCAACCCGCAGAACAAGCTCGCCGGCAACGCGCAGTATTGGTTGGGCGAGACCTACTACGCCCGCCGCGACTACCAGAACGCGATGACCGCCTTCGCCGAAGGCTACAAGGCCTACAAGGCCAGCCCGAAGGGGCCGGACAATCTGCTGAAGCTCGGCATCACCATGGCGGCGCTCAACCGCAAGTCCGATGCCTGTGCGGTGTTTGCCCGTTTCAGCCAGGACTATCCGCGCGCCACCGATCTGCAGAAGCGACGGATCGACCAGGAGCGCCAGAAGAACGGCTGCGGGTGAACGACGAGGTCGCTGCAACACTGCTCGATAGTCGGGAGTTCGAACGCCTGATGGCGCCTTTCGCACCGTTCGAGGCGCGACCCGAGCTGGCCGTCGCCGTTTCGGGCGGCCGGGATTCGCTTTGCCTCGCCCTGCTGGCCGACCAATGGGCGCGAGAGCGCGACGGCCGGGCCATCGCCTTCATTGTCGACCATGGCTTGCGCGCGGAGGCGGCCCGCGAAGCTCAAGCGACCTGCGAGCTGCTGGCTGGCCGGGGAATCGAAAGCCACGTGCTGCAATGGATGGGAGCGAAGCCCGCGACCGGTGTGCAGCAGGCTGCTCGCGAGGCACGCTACCGTCTGCTGCGCGACGCTTGCCGCCAGCGCGGCATCCTGCACCTGCTGGTCGCGCATCAGGCTGACGATCAGGCCGAGACGGTGGCCATGCGCGCCGTGCGCCGCAGCGGTGCCGACGGGCTTGCCGGCATGGCGTCGCTGCTCGAATGGTCCGATGTCCGCCTGCTACGGCCGTTGCTCGGCGTGCCGCGATCCCGGCTTTCGGCGACCTTGAGAGCGCTAGACATTGCCTGGATCGACGACCCCTCAAACGTCGACCCGCGGTTCGAGCGGGCGCGCCTGCGGGCTGCGGGCGTTGCGCCGCTCGACCGCCCGGTGGCCAAAGGCCAACGCGCCGACGAGGAGGCGCAGGTCGCCGAGGCCGGCGTGGCGCTGCTCGAGTTCGGGCGCGATCAGGCCGTCGCCATCGACCGGGCAGGTTTCGTGCAAATCTCGGTCGATCTGCAATGCCGGTTGATCAGTCGCATCGTCCAGGCAATCGGGGGTGGAGACCATCCGCCGCGGCGGGACCGGCTCGACCGAGCCGTTGCGCGGCTCTCGGGCCCGCCCGCCCGCGGGAAATCCGGCCGGGGCGGGGATTTTACGCTGTCAGGCTGCCAATTTGCGTTGCGCCAGGCCGAAACCGGGCGCCGCCTCTTGTGGATTGTCCGCCCTGAAAATGGCAGGAAGGGAGGACAGCCTCTGATTCCTGCTGCTTTTTTCACTTGCGGCAGCGTCGACGCAACCCATCTTGAGAAAAGCCCCACTTAGCGGAAGGCAAAAGTGAACCCGTTTAATCGCAACGCCGCCCTCTGGATTGTCATCGTGCTGCTGCTCGCGCTGCTCTACAGCGTGTTCCAAGGTGGGGCGACCCGGACCGCCGGCAACACGATCTCCTATTCTGACTTCGTGCGCGCCGTCGAGCAGCGCCAGATTCAGGACGTCCGCATCCAGGGCAACACGATCAGCGGCACCTTCCGCGAGCCGCGTAACGGCGTGCAGAAGTTCTCGACCTACGCGCCGAGCACGCCGCCCGACGATCAGCTCATGCCGTTGCTGATCAAGAACGTCGACCGCGTCGACGCCGGGCCGGCGGAAGAGGGCGTCAACCTCGGCAGCATCTTCGTGAGCTGGCTGCCCGTGCTCGTGCTTGTCGGCGTCTACATATTCTTCCTGCGCCAGATGCAGAGCGGCACCGGCCGCGCCATGGGCTTCGGCAAGTCGCGCGCCCGACTGCTGACCGAGAAGCACGGTCGCGTCACCTTCGAGGACGTGGCCGGCATCGACGAGGCCAAGTCCGAGCTGGAAGAGATCGTCGACTTCCTGAAGGACCCGCAGAAGTTCCAGCGCCTGGGCGGCAAGATCCCCAAGGGCTGCTTGCTGGTCGGTCCTCCGGGTACCGGTAAGACCCTGCTGGCGCGCGCCATCGCCGGCGAAGCCAATGTGCCGTTCTTCACCATCTCGGGCTCCGACTTCGTCGAGATGTTCGTGGGCGTGGGTGCTTCCCGCGTGCGCGACATGTTCGAGCAGGCCAAGAAGAACGCCCCCTGCATCGTGTTCATCGACGAAATCGACGCCGTCGGCCGCCATCGTGGTGCGGGCCTGGGCGGCGGCAACGACGAGCGCGAGCAGACCTTGAACCAGTTGCTGGTCGAGATGGACGGCTTCGAGTCCAACGAAGGCGTCATCCTGATCGCCGCGACCAACCGGCCGGATGTGCTCGATCCCGCGCTGCTGCGTCCGGGCCGCTTCGACCGTCAGGTCATCGTGCCGAACCCCGACGTCGGTGGCCGCGAGAAGATCCTCAAGGTCCATATGCGCAAGGTGCCGCTGGCGCCGGACGTCGAGCCGCGCGTGCTGGCGCGTGGTACGCCGGGCTTTTCCGGCGCCGATCTCGCCAACCTCGTGAACGAGGCGGCGTTGCGCGCAGCCCGCGTCGGCAAGCGCCTCGTGACCATGGGCGACTTCGAGTACGCCAAGGACAAGGTGCTGATGGGCACCGAGCGTCGCTCCATGGCGATGACCGACGAGGAGAAGAAGCTCACGGCCTACCACGAGGCGGGCCACGCGCTGGTCGCTATGCACGTGCCCAAGAGCGATCCGCTGCACAAGGTTACGATCATTCCGCGTGGTCGGGCTCTCGGTGTCACGATGCAGCTCCCGGAGCGCGACCATCTCAGCCACACCAAGCTGTATCTCGAGTCGCGCCTGGCCATCATGTTCGGCGGCCGCATGGCCGAGGAGCTGGTATTCGGTCCGGAGAACGTGACGACGGGTGCGGCGAGCGACATCCAGGTCGCGACGCAGACGGCGCGCGGCATGATCACCGCCTACGGCATGTCCGAGAAGCTCGGCCGCGTGCGCTATCAGGCCAACGAGCAGGAAGTGTTCCTGGGACATGCCGTCACCCAGACGCAGAATGTCTCGGAGGCGACTGCCCAGCTCATCGACCAGGAGGTCCGCCGCCTGATCGAGGAGGCCGAGGGCCATGCTCGCACCATCCTGACGGAGCACCTGGACGATCTGCATACGATCTCCAAGGCGCTGCTGGAGTACGAGACCATGAGCCGCGACGAGATCGATCAGGTCCTGCGCGGCGAGAAGATCGTTCGCGACGATACCGGCGGGGCAGGACCCGAGCGCCGCCGCCGCGCCTCGGTCCCGACCAGCTCGGGCCAGGGGGCAGGCTCCGGCACGACGCCGGGCGGCGCCAATCCCGAACCGCAGCCCGGCGTCTGAAGCCGGAAGATTGACGGCTCGTTTCGCGGGGCTCCCGCTTGATCGCCATCACCCGCTGGTGATGGCGATCGTCAATGTGACGCCTGATTCCTTTTCGGACGGCGGTGAACGCCTCGACCCGGCGCGGGCCATCGACGATGGCCTGCGTTTTGTCGCCGAGGGTGCCGACATCGTCGATATCGGCGGTGAGTCGACGCGGCCGGGGTCGCAGCCCACTTCGCCAGAGGATGAACTGCAGCGCATCCTGCCGGTCGTCGAGGGGCTGGCGCGACACGGCCTCACCATCTCGATCGATACGCGCCGCGCTTCCGTCGCACGGGCCGCCCTGGAGGCGGGCGCGCGGATCGTGAACGACATCTCCGCCTTGCGCGACGACGAGGCGATGCTGCCGCTGGTTGCCGCGAAAGAAGCCGACGTGGTCCTGATGCATCGGCGCGGCCTGCCGGAAAACACCTTCGCCGGCCCAGCCTATGCCAATGCGGTCGAGGATATCCGGGCGTTCCTGCTCGACCGCGCGGCAGCCTGCGAAGCGGGCGGCGTGAAGCGCGAGCGCATCGCCCTCGATCCCGGAATTGGCTTCGGCAAGAGCGTCGCGCAGGAGCTGGAACTGATCGCCGGCGCCGGCCGCTTCGCCGAGGCGGGCTATCCCGTCCTGATCGGCTGCTCGCGCAAGAGCTTCATCGGCAAGCTGACAGGCCTGGCCAAACCCGCGGACCGCGACCCAGCCTCGGTCTGGCTGGCGGTCGAGGCCGTGCGGCGCGGAGCAGCCATCGTGCGCGTCCATAATGTTGTTGCGACCCGTCAGGCCCTCGCGGTCTGGGCGGCAATGAAGTAGGCTGGGTCAATGCCCCGAACTCTATTCGGTACCGACGGCGTTCGCGGCCGCGCCAACAGCGAGCCCATGACTGCCGAGATCGCCATGCGCATCGGCATGGCCGCCGGACAGGTCTTTCGCCGCGGTGCCCATCGCAATCGCACGGTGATCGGCAAGGACACGCGCCTGTCCGGCTACATGATCGAACAAGCCCTGACGGCGGGCTTCCTGTCGGTTGGCGTCGACGTGCTGCTGCTGGGCCCCGTGCCGACGCCCGCCGTAGGCTTCTTGACCCGCTCCATGCGGGCCGATGTCGGCGTCATGATCTCGGCCTCGCACAATCCCTACGAGGACAACGGCATCAAGCTGTTCGGCCCGGATGGCTTTAAGCTCTCCGATGCGGTCGAAAGCCAGATCGGTGCGCTGGTCGCCTCGCCGCAGGAGTTGAAGCTTGCGGCTTCGCCCGATATCGGCCGCGCCCGCCGCATCGACGATGCCGACGGCCGCTATATCGAGGCGGTGAAGGGCTCCGTCGCCAAGGCGGTCGACCTCAGCGGTCTCAAGATCGTCGTCGATTGTGCCAACGGCGCCGCCTACAAGGTGGCGCCGACCGTTCTCTGGGAACTCGGCGCCGAGGTCGTGCCGGTCGGTGTGACGCCGGATGGTTTCAACATCAACGGCAACTGCGGCTCCACTCATCCCGGAGTGCTGCAGGAGCAGGTGGTGACGCACCACGCCCATATCGGCATCGCACTCGATGGCGACGCCGACCGTGTGGTGCTGGTGTGCGAGCGTGGCCAGGTGATCGACGGCGACCAGTTGATGGCCACGATCTCCGACCACTGGATGCGTGACGGCCGGCTCATGGGCCGCGGCGTCGTGGCGACGGTGATGTCGAACCTGGGGCTGGAGCGTTATCTCGGTGCGCGCAAACTGGAGCTGGTACGCACACAGGTCGGCGACCGCTACGTGCTCGAGCGCATGCGCAGCGACGGCTTCAACCTGGGCGGCGAGCAGTCCGGCCACATCATCATGACCGACTACGCCACCACCGGCGACGGGCTGATGGCGGCGCTGCAGGCTCTGGCGGCGATGATCCGCAGCGGCAAGCCTGCGAGCGAGACGTTCCGTGCCTTCGAGCCGGTGCCGCAGCTTCTGAAGAATGTCCGTGTTGCCAATGCCAACGATGCGCTGGGCGCCGACGTCGTAGCCCGCGCGATCGCCGACGCCGAGGCGAAGCTCGGCAAGAACGGTCGCATCCTGGTCCGCAAATCGGGTACCGAACCCCTGATCCGTGTCATGGCCGAGGGCGACGATTCCGATCTCGTGCGCGCCGTCGTCGACCAGATCATCGAGGCGATCCCGCAGCCGGCGGCGTAGAGGAAGTCATGAAAGGGCGTGTGTTGATCATGGCCGGCTCCGATTCCGGAGGCGGCGCCGGCATTCAGGCCGACATCAAGGCCGTTACCGCCATGGGCGGCTTCGCCGCCACCGCAATCACCGCACTCACGGCACAGAATACCGAAGGGGTGCATGGCGTGGTGGCTGTCGACCCGGCCTTCATCGCGCAGCAGATAGAGGTGGTCCTGAGCGATATCGGCGCCGACGCGCTGAAGACCGGCATGCTGCACAGCGCCGAGGTCATCGGCGTCGTCACCGCCGGAATCAAGAAGCATGCGCCCGGCGTGCCGCTGGTCGTCGATCCGGTGATGGTGGCCAAGGGCGGGCACCGGCTGTTGCTGAACGAGGCCGAGACGGCGCTGCGCGACGTGCTGCTGCCGATGGCGGCGCTCATTACGCCCAACCTGCCCGAAGCCGAGGTGCTGGCCGGATTTCCGGTCCGGGTCGAGGCGGACATGAAGCGCGCGGCGGAGAAGCTCGCGGCGCTCGGCGCCAAGGCCGTGCTGATGAAGGGCGGCCATCTCGACGGCGACCACGTCGTCGACCTGCTCTTCCACGAGGGCCGTTTCGACCGGTTCGAGGACCTGCGCATCGAAAGCCGCAGCACGCACGGGACGGGCTGCACGCTCGCTTCGGCAATCGCCGCCGGCCTTGCCCAGAAGATGAGCCTGTACGATGCCGTCGCGCGCGCCCGCGCCTATGTGCGCAAGGCCATCGAGACCGCGCCGGGCTTCGGCCGCGGCCACGGTCCGCTCAATCACGCCGTAACGGTCAGATCAGACTAAGGTCAGATCAGGCTCGCGTCCTTGGCGACCGGTTGCCGTGGCGTCCATTTGCCGGCTTCGACCAGGGCAATGAAGGCCGCCAGTTCGCGATTGAAGGCGTCGGGTTCCTCGATGTTCACCGTGTGGCCGGTCTTGGCGAACATCGCGAGACCGGCATTCGGCATCACGCGCTTCAGATAGAGGCTCGGCTGCAGGCAGGGATCGTCCTCGTCGCCGCAGAAGATCAGGGTCGGCACGTCGAGCTTCTGCCACTCCGCCTCGAAGTCGTAGAGCGACGGCCGCTTGCCCTGGTAATTCTCCATGGTGTGGGCGGCGCCGATGTCGGGATGCTCGGACAGGTGCTTCACGAACTCGGCGAAGCCGCGCGGGTCCTTCTGCTTGAAACGCGAGCGCGTCGGGTTGGTCGTGAGGCCCTGGGCATACTTCGCCATGCCGTGCTGCCGGATGCTCTGCGCCGTCGTCCGGGCATCCTTCTTGAACTGCTCGTGGCCCTCACGCTCCGCGCCGGAGCCGACACCGGCCAGCGTGAGCGACAGCGCACGATCGGTGTAGCAGCGGCCGAAATGCGCGGTGGCAAAGGCGCCCTGCGAGAGGCCGACGACATGGGCCTTGGCGATGCCGAGGTGATCCAGCATGTGCCTGGCATCGTCGACGGCGTGCTGCTGGCCGTACATCGCGCCATCGGCTGGCACGTCGGAACCGGGATAGCCGCGGAAGGAGTAGGTGATGCAGCGGTGACGGCGCGCGAAGAAACGCATCTGCGGTTCCCAACTCCGCCAGTCGCCGCTGTACTCGTGGACGAAGAGGATCGGCGTGCCGCTGCCGGCCTCTTCGTAATAGAGCTTCACGCCGTCCGGCGTCGTTGCATGCGGCATTGTCGGCTCCGTAGGCGCTAGGCGCCGAAACGTTCGAGACGCTCCAGCACGATGGGGATCTTGTCGTCCGTCACGTTGGCGAAGGCCAATCGGACGAAACGCTCCTGGCCTGCACCGAACATGTCGCCGGGAATGGTGAGCAGGTTTTCCTCGTCGGCGAGCCGCTTGGAGACTTCGGTCGAAGGCTGATTGGCGAAAGGGTGCTCGACGTAGGCGAAGTAGGCGCCGATGCTGACCAGCCGCCACCGGTTCGACTTGTGCAGCCCCTGACCCAGCAGGTCGGCGCGCGCCTTCAGCCCCTCGGTGTTCTTCCGCGCCCACGGCAGCAAATGGTTGAGACCATAGAGCGCCGCCTCCTGGCCGAGCCGCGGCGGGCAGATCGAGACGCAATCCATCGCCTTCTCGATTTCCGCCATCAGCTTCGTGCCCGCGGTGACGCCGCCCACACGATAACCGGTCAGCGCGAAGACCTTGGAGAAGCTGTAGAGGTGAACGAGCGTGCCCTGCCAGTCGGGCTCGTCGAACAGCCCGTGCGGACGTTCGCCTTCGGGCAGGAAATCCTTGTAGGTCTCGTCGAGGAGCAGGGCGATGCCATGCTTCTTCGCGAGTTCGTAGAAGGCGTGGATGGTCGCCCGCGGATAGACCGCGCCGGTCGGGTTGTTGGGCGAGATCAGCACGATGGCGCGCGTGCGTGGGCCGATCAGCTTCTCGGCATCCTCGACATGGGGCACCGCGCCGGAGCCCGGCCGGAAGTCGAGCGACACCGGCTCGACGCCCTGCATGCGCATCCACATGTCATGGTTGAAGTAGTGCGGCCGCGGCAGGATCACCTGGTCGCCGGCCTGGGCAATGCTCATCAGCGCGAGACAGAAGGCCTGGTTGCAGCCCGAGGTGATGCCGACCTCGTCGGCGCCGATCCTCGCGCCATAGAAGGACGAGAGATGCGCGGCATAGGTCTCGCGCAGCGCCGGCAGGCCGAGGATCGGCGTATAGCCGTGCATGGCGGGATCAAGCAGCAGCTCGCCCAGGTGCTTGCGCATTTCGAGTGCCGGCGGGTAGCCGGGCACGGCCTGGCTGAGGTCGATCAGTGGGCGGTCCGAGGGGAAGGTGCGGCCCAGGACCCAGCGCTTGGTCTCGCCGATGGGCGAGGGGGCGACGGCGGCGAGCCAGGGATTGGCGGCAGGAGAGATTTGCATCAGACGAAAAACACCTCAGTACATGCTGCCGCCGGAGCTTTTGGCCCCGGTCGTGTTGCCTTCGCGCATCGCCGCGACGGTCGCCTTGGCGGCGTTCACCAGCAGTGCGTTGTCGGCCAGGATGGTCGTGAACTGGAAGCCCCAGCCGATTGCCTTCTTGGCGTAGTCGGTCGAACCGCAATGGATGCCAGCATAGACCTTGTGCTTCTTGCAGGCCTTCACGATGGTCTGGATAGCGTCGACGACCTTGGGATCGGTCTGGTCGCCGCGCGGCTCCCCTCCCAGCGACAGGCCGAGATCGGCAGGACCGACATAAACGGCATCGAGGCCGGGCGTCGACAGGATGTCGTCGAGATTCTCCATCGCCTTCTTGGTCTCGATCATCGCGAAGGTGAGAACGGTGTCATTTGCATTCTTCACGTAGTCGGCGCCGTGCAGCCAGTTGGCGCGCGTCGGGCCGACACTGCGATAGCCCACTGGCGCATAGCGGCACGCGCCGACGAATGCCTCGCATTCGGCGCGGCTGTTCACCATGGGGCAGATGATTCCGAAGGCGCCCGCGTCGAGCAGCTTCATGATGATGCCGGGCTCGTTCCACGGCACGCGCGCCAGCGGAATCGTCGGCGTGGTGGCAATCGCCTGGAAGAGCGATACGGCTGCCTGATAATCGATCAAGCCGTGCTGCAGGTCGGCCGTGAGCGAGTCCCATCCACCTTGCGCCATGCCTTCTGCCGCAACGCCGCTCGGGATGCCCAGCCAGCCATTGACGACAGCGCCACCTTTTTTCCAGATCGATTTCACAGTGTTTTCGCGCACGACGTCATTCCTCCGCGGGTTTTCGATGGGCGCGCGGAGCATCCGGGCGTCCTCGCGACCTGTCAAATCTTGCTCATTTCAGGTCGCTTGCCAAAACTCGTTGCTTGCTTGGCGGGTTGTGCATAGCATTTGTCCCAAGGCTCCGTGCGAAAACTCTTCGCAAAAATGCGAGCGCTGTCATCAGCCGGCTGCACCGGCGCAGAGGAGGAAACATGGTTTCGACAAAGGTCAGTCGTCGTCGTTTCGTGGCCGGAACTGCCGTCGCATCGACGGCGTTGGTTGCCGCACCGTTCGTCCGTAGCGCTTATGCTGCGGGCAAATTGTCGGTCGGGTTTTGGGATCATTGGGTGCCGGGCGCGAACAAGGCGACCACGGACCTCGTGAAGGAGTGGGCGGACAAGGAGAAGGTCGAAGTCACGATCGACTACATCACCTCGCAGGGCAACAAGCTGCTGCTGACGACCGCCGCGGAATCGCAGGCCAAGTCTGGCCACGACATTCTCGCTTTCTCGACCTGGCTGCCGTCGCGCTATGCCGACCAACTCGTGCCGATGAACGACGTCGTCGAGCCTCTGATCAAGGCGAACGGCGCCGTCAACGGCACCGTCGAGTATCTCGGCAAGGTCGATGGCAAGTGGCTGGCTGTGCCGGCCACCGTCGGCAGCCAGATCAAGGGGCCGTGCTCGCGCATCGACCTCCTCAAGAAGCATGCCGGTATCGACATCCAGGCGATGTATCCGGCCGGTGCGGCGCCCAATGCCGATGCCTGGAACCTCGACAATTTCCTCAAGGCAGCGGAAGCCTGCCAGAAGGGTGGCAACCCGTTCGGCATCGGCCTCGGCACGACGTCGGACAACGTCGATACGGCCGGCGCGCTGTTCCATGCGTTCGGCGCCATGCTGGTCGATGCCAAGGGCAACATCACGGTCAAGTCGGACCCGGTGCGCCAGGCCATGGACTACTACAAGCGGCTGATGGCTTTCCTGCCGCCCGATGCACCGTCGTGGGACGACGCCAGCAACAACAAGTTCCTGGTTTCGGGTCAGGGCTCGTTGATCATGAACCCGCCCAGCGCCTGGGCCGTCGCCAAGCGCGACGCGCCGCAGGTTGCCGAGCAACTCTGGACGCACGGCTTCCCGGCCGGCCCGAAGGGCCGTTTCGGACCCTTCCTGCCGTTCTTCTGGGGCGTGTGGAACTTCAGCAAGAACCAGGCGGCGGCCAAGAGCCTCATCACCTTCCTTTCGCAGGCTGCGTCGGCCGAGAAGATGGTGATCGCGAGCGGCGGCTATGACCTGCCGGCCTTCGCCAACCTGACCACCTTCAAGGTGTGGGCCGAGGAGGCGCCGCCCAAGGGCACGCTCTACCACTACCCGAACCCGCACAATCACCAGACACTTTCGATCGCCGCGGCGCCCGCGCCGCACAAGATCGCCGAGCAGATCTACACTCAAGCCATCCAGACCCAGATGGTCGTCCGCTATGCCAAGGGCGAGGCGATGGACAGGACGCTCGACTGGGCGGCCAAGGAACTGGAAGGCTTCTCGCGCAACTGATGCGTTGTCTTTGATCGGTTGGGGGATGCCGTCTTTCGCGGCATCCCCTCGACCGCCACATCGGCTACCTCGTCAGGAGCACCGCCATGGCAGATATCGCGGCCCGTAATCCGGCCGTCCTCGCAGGCAATCAGCGCAGCGGCCTGCACAAGCTTATGCAGCGCAAGTCGACCATCGCCTTCTTGATGGCGCTTCCCCTCATTCTTCTCATCGCCATCCTGGTGGCTTATCCGGCAGGCTACGCCGTCTACCTTGCGACGTTGAACAAGGGCATGACGCGGTTTGTCGGTTTCGGGAACTTCGAGTTCCTCTTCGGGCGCGACACGTTCTGGCTGGTCGTCTACCAGTCCTGCCTGTTCGCGATCACCGCCGTGATCTTCAAGGCGATCATCGGTTTCGTGGTTGCCCATTTCGTCCACAACATTCCCGCGAAGGGCCAGCGCAAGTGGCGCGGCATGCTGCTCGTGCCGTGGGTCATCCCGCCGGCCATGAGCACGCTCGCCTGGCTGTGGCTGTTCGATCCGTCCTACAGCGCCCTCAACTGGATCCTGGCCATCTTCGGCATCGAGGGCATCCCGTGGACCGGCGAGGCCGGGTGGGCACGCTTCTCGGTCATCCTGGTCAACGTCTGGATCGGCTCGCCGTTCTTCATGATCATGTATCTCGCGGCGCTGAAGTCGGTGCCGGAACAGCTCTACGAGGCGGCTTCGATCGACGGCGCCACCTGGTGGCAGCGCATCTGGTACGTGACCCTGCCGATGATGCGCAACATCATCGCCATCACGGCGCTGTTCTCGTTGATCGTCACCTTCGCCAACTTCGACATCGTACGCGTGTTGACCGCGGGCGGACCGCTGAACAGTACGCACATCTTCGGTACCTGGGCGTTCCGGGTCGGCATCGAGGGTGGCGATATTCCACTTGGCGCTGCCGTGTCGTTGTTCATGGTGCCGATCCTGGCCGTCGCCGCGACCTTCATCCTGCGCGACATTACTAAGCGGGGGAGTGAAGTCTGATGGCAAACGCCACTATCACAACGGGCGCCACGGGCGCTCCGACACGCCCCAAGTACGGCAGCATGAGCCGTGACCGGCGCTGGGCGCTGCGCTGGTCCTATTTCTTCCTCGTGCTGTTCGCCATCTTCTTCCTGATGCCGCCGATCTACATGCTGATCACCTCGCTGAAGACCAGCGCGGAGATTTCGGCGGCGACAAATCCGTGGTGGATTTCCAATCCGACGCTGCAGAACTACATCGATCTCCTGTCGCAGAACCAGTTCCTGGTCTTCTTCCGGAATTCGGCAATCGTCTCGATCTGCGTCGTGATCCTGACGATGACGATCAGCGTGATCGCAGCGTTCGCGCTGGCACGCATGAAGTTCTGGGGCTCGGCCACGCTGGCCACCGGCGTGTTCCTGACCTACCTGATCCCGGAAACCCTGCTGTTCATCCCGCTGTTCAAGATGTTCGCCTGGGTCAACGAGGTGTTCGGCGTCCAGCTGATGAATCATTGGTGGACGATGATCATCCTCTACCCGACGCTGACCGTGCCGTTCGCGACCTGGATCATGATCGGCTACTTCGCGTCGATCCCGAAGGAGCTCGACGAGGCGGCGCTGATCGACGGCGCCACCTGGATGCAGACGCTGACCAAGATCTTCATCCCGGTTGCGTTGCCGGGGATCATCGCGGCCACGATCTTCACCTTCACGGTGGCGTGGGCGCAGTTCCTCTATCCATTGGCCTTCACCACCTCGACAAGCGAGCTGGTGCTGCCGGTGGGCATCGTGACGACCCTGATCAAGGGCGACGTCTTCAACTGGGGACAGATCATGACCGGCGCGCTGCTCGGCGCGGCTCCGCCGCTCATCATCTACGCCTTCCTGATGGACTATTACATTGCGGGACTGACCGCAGGCGCGACAAAGGGATAGTCGACACATGGCACAGGTAACGTTGCGTAAGGTCGTCAAGAAGTACGACGAAGTGTTGGCCGTCCGCGGCATCGATCTCGACATCACCGACAAGGAGTTCATCGTGCTGGTCGGGCCTTCGGGCTGCGGCAAGAGCACGACCTTGCGCATGATCGCCGGCCTCGAGGAAATCTCCGGTGGCGATATCGCGATCGGTGGCGACGTCGTCAACGACGTGCCGCCGAAGGACCGGGACATCGCCATGGTGTTCCAGAACTACGCGCTCTACCCGCACATGAACGTCTACGAGAACATGTCGTTCGGGTTGAAGCTCAAGAAGACGCCCAAGGACGAGATCGACCGCCGCGTGAAGCAGGCGGCGCAGATCCTCGACATCACCGAGCTGCTCGACCGCAAGCCCAAGCAGCTCTCGGGCGGCCAGCGCCAGCGCGTCGCCATGGGCCGTGCCATCGTGCGCGATCCCAAGGTGTTCCTGTTCGACGAGCCGCTGTCGAACCTCGACGCCAAGCTGCGCGTGCAGATGCGCACCGAGATCAAGAAGGTCCACCAGAAGGTGCGCACCACGACGGTCTACGTGACCCACGACCAGGTCGAAGCCATGACGCTCGCCGACCGCGTCGTCGTCATGAATGGCGGACTGATCGAGCAGGTGGGGTCGCCGAACGACCTCTACCATTCGCCGGCCACCAAGTTCGTGGCGGGCTTCATCGGCTCGCCGGCGATGAACTTCATTCCCTGCCAGCTCGAACAGGCTGCGGGGGCGCTGCGTGTACGCTTGAACGACAAGCTTTCCTTCCCGGTGCCGGCCGATCGGACGACGCGCTACACGGCGCATGTCGGCAAGGCCAACCTTCTGCTGGGGCTGCGTCCGGAGCACATCACCGAGACGCGACCGCACAGCGAACCCAACCAGCACGATTTCGACATGACGATCGATGTCGTCGAGCCGATGGGCATGGAGACACTGGTCTACTTCACCATCAACGGCGTCGAGATCTGTGGCCGGGTCAATCCCAATGCCGGCGCGGCTGCTGCCAAGTCGATGAAGCTCCGGGCCGATCTCAGCAACATGCATCTGATCGACGACAGCACCGGCAAGGTGCTTTAGAACTTCTTGTCGTCCTGAGCGTAGCGAAGGACCTCATCGCCGGTTGCCACTGGCATGGGATCCTTCGCTGCGTTCAGGATGGCAGAAAACGCTATTAAGGAGACATCGATGGGTTCGTTGACGGGCAAGGTCGCCTGGGTGACCGGCGCTGGTTCGGGTATCGGCCAGGCCGCGGCAGTTGCACTGGCGAAGGAGGGGGCGACGGTCGTTCTCACGGGACGCCGCAAGGCACCGCTCGCAGCGACGGCCGCGATGGTCAAGAAGGGTGGCGGCAAGGCCGAGGTGAAGCCGGGCGACCTGATGAAGGCGAGCTCGGTCACCAAGATCGCCGCCGACATCGGCAAGAAGTATCGCCGTCTCGATATCCTGGTGAACAACGCCGGCCTCAACATCCTGGACCGGAGCTGGGCGAAGCTTTCGGCCAAGGGCGTCGACGAGGTGGTGCACGGCAACCTCTCCAGCGCCTTCTACTGCACGACGGCGGTCCTGCCGTTGATGCGCAAGACGGGCGGCGGCGTGCTGATCCACACCTCCTCGGTGGCCGGCAAGGTGCCGAGCCTGCTGAGCGGCCCGGCCTATTCGGCGGCCAAGCATGGCGTGGTGGCGATGAGCCATACGATCAACATGGAAGAATGCGTGAACGGCATCCGCTCCTGCGTCGTCTGCCCGGGTGAAGTGGCGACGCCGATCCTCGACAAGCGGCCGGTGCCGATCACCAAGGTGGAGCGGGCGCGCATGGCCCAGTCCGAGGATGTCGGCGACCTGATCCGCTACATCGCCTGCCTGCCGCCGCACATCGTCATCAACGAGGTGATGATCAACCCGACCTGGAACCGCGGCTATGTCGCGAGCCTGAAGCGCGGCAAGTCCTGATACTGGAGTCCTGACATGGGTACGGTGACGATCAAGGCGAAGGCTCTCGAAGCCTTCGTCGCGGACATCTTTGCCTCGGCGGGATGCTCCAAGGAGGAGGGCGGCCGCATCGGCCGCTATCTCGTAAGCGCGAACCTCTCGGGCCACGACAGCCACGGCGTGGTCCGCGTGCCGCGCTACGCCCAGCAGAAGAAGAGCGGCACCGTGGTGGCCGACGTGAAGGTCGACGTGCTGGTTGACACGCCGGTGATCGCCGTCGTCGACGGCAAGTACGGCTTCGGCCAGACGGTGACGCCGCAAGCGGTCCAGATCGGCATCGACAAGTGCCTGAAGACCGGCCTGTCGGCCGTGACCCTGCGCAATGCCGGCCATGTCGGCCGCGTCGGCGACTGGGCCGAGATGGCAGCCGCCGCCGGTCTGGTGTCGGTGCACTTCGTCAACGCGTCGGGCAGCGTCCTCGTGGCGCCATTCGGCGGCGTCGAGCGGCGCTTCTCGACCGCGCCCTACTGCGTGGGCGTGCCGCGTCCGGGCATGGATCCGCTGGTCCTCGACTTCGCGACCTCGATCGTCGCCGAAGGCAAGGTGCTGGTGGCGAGCCAGGGCGGCAAGAAGGTGCCCGACGGTGCGCTGGTCGGACCGGATGGCAATCCGAGCGCCGATCCGCATCTGCTCTATGGCGACTACACGCCGACCGGCCCGCGCGACCACAGCAAGGGCACCGGTGCGATACGGGCGTTCGGCGACCACAAAGGTTCGGGCCTCGCCTTCATGTGCGAGATCCTGGGCGGTTCGCTCTCTGGCACGGGCGCGACCGATCCCAAGCGCGGACGTTTCGCCAACGGCATGCTGTCCTTCTACATCGATCCCAAGGTGCTCGATGCCGAAGGCTTCTTCCCGACGGACATCGCGAAGTACGTGGCCTTCGTGAAGAGCTCGAAGCCCACGAAGGCGGGCGGTGAGATCCTGGTGCCGGGCGAAGCCGAGGTCCGCACGCGTGCCCAGCGGCTGGCCGACGGTGTGCCGCTGCCCGACGACACCTGGGCCGCCATCATCGAGACGGCGCGGTCCGTCGGCCTCGACGAACGGCGCATCCAGCAGGCGACGATGTAGCATCATGGCGCAGCAGCGCGGCGGAGATGCCGCCGCGCTGCCGGCGTGCCGTCAGGAGGTGAGGCGCGCGATCCGCTTCACATAGGCGTCGATGTCGAACTTGCGTTCGAGCCCGGATGCCATCATCGAGCGCACCTTGCCGAAGATCGGGCGTTCCGGCCATGGCCTGTCGTGCAGGCCGAAGCACCAGGCGACGCCGGCGTAGGAGTTCGGGTCGCGACCGCACAGGAAGTAGCGGTTGTTCAGGGCGAGCGCCGTCGAGAATCCCTTCTCCGGCGTCGGCGACCATTCCAGGATCTTCTTTCCCCAGTACATGCGCATGTAATTGTGCATGTAGCCGGTGAACACCATCTCGCGCATCGCGGCGTTCCAGTAGGGATCGTGCGTCTCGGCCGCCGCGAGCTGCGCGGCGCCGTAGAGGTGGGGGCGGCGATCGGTTTCGTGGGCACGGAGCGTCCGGCGCGCCCACTCGGGCAGGCAGGCGTAGCTGTCGTAGCGCGGCTCGTGTTCGACGAAATTGATGGCCAGTTCGCGCCGCACGATCAGTTCCTCGAGATAGGCGGCGGCATCGGGCCGATCGGCGTTGGCTTCGCTCACTTCGAGGGCGATCTCGACCGGGCTGATCTGCCCGAAATGCAGATAGGCACTGAGGAAGGACACCTGCTCGCGAGCGGGCTCGCTTCGCCCGTCGGCATAACCCGCGAGCCCACCGCTGACGAAGGCTCGCAGACGGCGGCTGGCCTCGAGCGAGCCCCCCTTGAAACGGTCGACCGGCGGCACGCTGCGGTCGATGTCGAGCTTGGCGAGAAGGCCACTCGCGTCGGACACGTCGAGCGCGTTGGGCAGGGAAAGCGAATCCGCCTTCACCTTCACCGCCGTGCGCGGCAACGGCCGGACGAAATCGTCCCGCACCTTGAGGATCTTTGGGCGAAGGGTGCGGGCGGCGATCTCCTGCTTGCCGGAAGCGAGGTCGACCGGCACCACGACGTCGCCCTCGATCTGGATCACGCGGCAGGCGGCGGCCTCGGCCAGCGCCGTGCGCCACGTCTTCTGGTGACGAAGATAGCCACGGTCGCAGACGACGAGGGCTGCCTTTCGCGCCAGGGCGATGGCAACGGCTTCGGGGGAGCCGCGCAGGACGGCAAACCCGATGCCGCGCCGCGCCAGGGCCGCGCCGACGTCGGCGAGACCGTCGAGCATGAAGGCATAGTGGCGCGCGTTCGCGTCGGGGTAGCCGTCGGTCAGGCCGAAGCCGACGAGGACCGGAAGGCCCAGCCGGTTGGCGCAGCCGACCGCCGTTTCGAGCGCCGGATTGAAGCGCTCGCGCTGGGATTGCTGCATCCAGTAGAGGACGTAGTCGCCCGGGCGCTCGGGGCGGTCGTTGAGATTCTGTTGCCGTGCCGGCTCTATCATTCCGGCATCTTACCGCGTCTCGGTCGAAGTGATCGGCGTCAAACGCCGGCCGCAATCGCGCACGGCCCGATCAGCGGAAGTTCGACTGCCCGAAGGAAAAGTGCGGCCGGCGGGCCGGAACCCTTTCCGAGCGAACAGCGGGCTCGGCAAGGCGAGAGCGGATGTAGCCGACCGCATCACCCACTTTGACGAAGGTGCTTGCGACCTTGGTCGGGATCTCGATGTCGAACCGTTCTTCGCAGGTCATGACAATCTCGACCAGGTCGAGACTGTCGGCGCCAAGCGTGTCCTTGAAAGACGCGTCGTCGGTAATCTGCGCTTCGGTAACTCCGAGGTGCAGGACGATGATGTCCCGGACCTCTGCAGCAATGTCGTTCACAACATCACCTCAAAGGCAGGGTCCCCCACGGGCCACTGCTCTGTCGCCTATTGAGCGCTCGAAGCACCTCCACGGCCAGTGATCAGTTGGCGAGGCCGTCGGGTTCCCAGACGGAGTGACTTCCGGGCAACAGACTCCGGTCGCCGGATGCCCGACGATTGTCTCTCGGCAAGACCTCGGGACCTCCCGAATCACCTATGGAATCAACGGCCTGCAGGCATCCTCGCCTGGCATCTCATCCCATGTTGCGTGCCGGGAGCCGATTCTCCCTTTGAAACCGGCGAAGGCGGCGCGCAGGATTACGAAGCGTCTCCGATCGAACGAAGAGAACGGCATATGGCGCGGCAACAATCGCTGATCTGCAAGGGCTGCTGGCAACAGATGCATGTGCCGATCCCGCTCCGCGGGGCGCTGTCGGTGCCGTTCCGCGTCGTCGGCTTGCGTCCGAGTCGCATGAACCCAAACACCTGCACCTTCTGCGAGCTGATGTTCAAGCGCGTAATGAAGGCAACCAAGATCACCATCGACGCCACAATCCTGTTCGCCGACGTCCGGGCCTATACGAGCCTGTCGCAATCCTTGTCGGCGACGGCGATGGGCGATCTGCTCGACATCTTCTACGACGAATGCGCCGGCGCCATCTGGGAGTACGATGGGCTCCTCAACAAGACCATCGGCGATGCCGTAATGGCCGTGTTCAACTTTCCGATCCGCCAGGAGGACCATGCGAGGCAGGCATTGCTGGCGGCGCGTGAAATCCAACGCCGATGTGCCATCAGGAAAGCGGAGTTTGCCGAACTGACAGGCGATGCCGGCGTCCAGGTCGGCGTCGGTGTCGGCATTCATTGTGGCGAACTGAGCTTCGGGGAGTTCGGCCGCACGCACCGCGACCTGACCGCCATTGGGACGGTCGTGAACACCGCCTCGCGTGTCCAGGCGGTCGCCGTCTCCGGCGAGATCCTGGTGACGGAAGCGGTCTATCAACGCGTGAGCAATGACCTGCCGGACAGCACTGCCAGGCCCTATGAACTGAAAGGCTTCGATCGCCCCCTCGCGCTTTACGTCGGGTAGGCGTGCGGCCTACCGAAGCGCTACAAGTTCCAGCATCGGCCGGCCGGCGGTGATGACCAATCCGAGTAAGGCTACAACCGCACCGGCCACCACAAGCATACGCAGCCAAGAAAGAAACTCTTGCCGCATCGTTTCCTCCACGCTGGTTCAGCGAGATCTGACGTCTCTTGAGCCGACGTTGGCACGGGAGCGCTCTTGCGTCACGTCGGCCTGCCCGCCCTTGTGGATAAAGGAAGCCTCTTGGCTGGTCTCGAGGCGCCAGGCGCAGTGCATTGCGAGAGAACTTTGAACATGAGAGCCTGACAATCAGCATCCGCAATAACACTGATAATGGGAGGGCATGATGTCCGACGATCGGAAGAAGGTCTTCGAGCGCTTTGGCGACCGGTTGGCCAAGTTGGAGGCGGCCCGTCACGAGAAGTCGGCGCGTTGGCAGATCTTCCATCTCCACAATGCGCTTACGGCGCTAGAGACCGATCACAGCGCCGCCGATCTGCATCTCGACGAATTCGATCGGCACGAGCTCGAGAAGGAGTATCCCGAACTCGAGGCCGACCGTGTACCCACGATCGAGGAGCTGCGGTCGCGGTTCGACGTGGTGGCCGGCGGCGCATTCTGAAGGATTGCAACGTAAGGGAGAGGCCGCAAAGCCTACTCGTCGACAGGGGAGAGTCGCATGAGAGTGAAATGGCGTGATCGGCCTCGAAACCAGCGCTGGGCAGTGGTGGGCGCGTTCCTTGGAATGATACCGGCAGTATTTGCGGTGTTCGAATACGCCTACCACGGCACGATATTCGATCGTTACCTGATCATGGTGGCCGGGCTTCTCGGCGGCGGTGCCATCGGGATGCTGTTGGCGTCGCTCACGGCCCCCAAAACGTGACCACGGCAGGAGTCGGGCGGATCGCTATTTGATCAGGCTCGGCAACGTGGCGGCCAGGAGACTGGCGATCATCAGGTTGCCGCGCATGTTCATGTGCGTGGCCGCATAGAAATCCTGCGGCTTCGGCTCGGTGTTGAGGCGGCGGAAAGTGTCCACGGTCGCAAGTCCGCAGGTCGTCGCGCAGTCGAGAACCGCCTGCGCGAGGTGGCGCTGTTCTTGTGCGAACGCTTTGTACACCCAGGTATGGGGAGGGTATTGGGCCATCACGACGATCTTGACGTTGTGGTCCGCCTGCATTCTTGCGAGCCGCTGGACGAGCCGTTGGGCGATTTCCAACCCGAAGCCGGCGCGGTGTACCCGCTTATGATAGCCGACCAGATGCTGCAGCGTCGGGGAGAGGTCGACCAGAATCCGGTCCATCCGTCGTCGGATATGGACCGGCAGTCGTGCCCGATTGGGCACAGGCACGCCCTTCAGAACCAGCTGGTCATCCTCGATCCCGAACCAAGGTTTGTTGCGCCACCACATGCGGCTCATCTCCGTGCGCAGTATGTCGTCTGCGATGAAGCTCACGATGATGACGGAAGGTTTGTGCGTGGCCGTAAGCTGCTCGGCGCGCAGGACGGTCTGGTCGAAGCCGTAGCCGGTCACGCCGCCGTTGAGGACGTGGCGGCCGGTCAGTCTCTGTAACTGGGCTGGCCAGGACTCCTCGTCGCTCACTTCATCCCCGTAGGTAAAAGAATCGCCTACGGTCAGTATCGACCCATCGCTCGACTCTGGTCTTTCACCGTTGAAGCGAAGGCCGTCTGCATCGATCGTGTGGAATGATCCGCCGAACCCGGGGCCGCTGAATCCGGGATTTGGGATGTAGCCCAGAAGGTCGTCGTGGATAAAATGTACTGACATTGCTCGCCGACGTGATTCTTCTCCAAGCAGACCGACTTGCCATTCGGGGGTCACCGGGCCGGAGTTTATAGCGAAAGCGTCCAGTTGTGGCCAAGCCGTGGCCTGGCTGGCCAGAATCACAATTTTCTCCGATTGGCCGACGGCACCTCGATCGCCCAGGCATGCGTGAGACGATCTCGGGTACTTGCGCGACCAGGTACAAGACCGACCATGTTCGGGCCGACCGGGTTTCTAATCCCCGAGTGCACCGTCATCGGGCGGAATGATATCGCCGATCAAACGCTGCCTTCCACCGTAGTCCAAAGGCCCTTCGTCCGCGAGCGGCCGCGATCCGGCCTTGGGGCGGGAAGGTGTTGCGAAAAAAGGAAGAGGGGGAGGTTGCAATGGAAAAGTCCATCGACCTGCCGCGAGGTTGGCAGATCATCACGACCCCGGCGGTTGAGTTGAACGTAGCCTGCGGAGCCATGGCGCCGATGGTGACGTATGAGACGTACGTTCGCGAGCGGCGTTCTGCGGATCTTCCCGAAGCACCGAAGCGAGCCGGCGATCGTTCGGGCGCGCGCTTTCTGTTTCCAAGATGGTGCACGCTGGGCCGAGCCTGTTGACGTCGATCCTGCCGTCGATTCGATGTTCTGCCCAATAGCCCCGGTGAGCGGCGTTCGGGAAGTCCCGCCAGACAGCGGGTTGACGAAGTTTGGAGAGAACCACCAAGCTCCGGGTTGAGCTGCTCACGGTATCCGGGGGAGTCGGGTGGAGTTCTTTACGCATCTGCCGATGCTGACGGCATTCGCCTTCACGCTCATGCTGACGCTGGTGCTGCCCAGCCTGATGGAGCGTCTGCGCCTGCCGGGCCCCGTGGGCTACATCCTGGCCGGCATTATTCTCGGACCGCAGATCCTGGCGGTGCTCAATCCGGACGGCAAGATCGTCCAGTTCTTCGCCGACATCGGCAAGTTGCTGCTGATGTTCTTCGCCGGCTACGAGGTCGACCTCGACCAGTTCAATCGTGCACGGCGCAAGGCCCTCACCTTCGGTCTCGCGACCTTCAGTGCGCCGTTCCTGCTGGGTGTCTGCGTTGCCTTGGCGATGGGCTACTCGCCCAATGCCTGTGCCGTGATCGGGGCTGTGCTTGCCTCGCATACGCTGCTCGGCCTGCCGATCATCAAGCAAGCCGGCATGATGGGGCGCGAATCGGTGGTGGCGACGGTTGGCGCCACCGTGTTCACCGATCTGCTGGCGATCTTCGTGCTCGCGGTCTGCCTGCCGATCCATGTCTCGGGCTTCAATCCGCGCGACGTGCTGGCCGACATCGGCTGGCTCGCTGTCTACGTGCCGGCGGTTCTGATCGGGTTGAGCTGGATTGCAAAGCAGATGCTCGGGCTCATGGGCAAGAGCAAGGCAAATCGGGCGCTGATCATGCTGGTGGTGATGGCCGTCGCCGCGCAGGGCGCCGAGTTGATTGGACTGGAGGGCATCATCGGTGCCTTCCTCTCCGGCGTGGCGTTGAAGCGCGCTTTCGGCAACACGCCGGCCGACGATTCGCTGGAGGTTATGAGCCAGACCCTGTTCATTCCGATCTTCTTCGTCGCGGCAGGCTTCCTGGTCGACTTCAAGGTCTTCTTCGCCACGCTGCGGGACCAGCCGCTGCTGGTGCTGGGCATCCTTGGGGCGCTGTTCGGCGGCAAGTGGTTGGCCGCCGAGATCGCCGGCCGTGTGCTGGGGTACGCAGCAGCCGACCGGCGGCTCATGTATGCGCTTACGATCCCGCAGGTCGCCGCGACGCTGGCCGTGGCTCTCGTTGCCTACTCGACGCGCAACCCGGCCGGCCAGCGGCTGATCGACGAACCGGTGCTCAACGCGACCGTCGTGCTGGTGATCCTGTCGTCGCTGATCGGCCTGATCCTGACTGGGCGGGCGGCAAAGCGACTCAAAGCGCCGGAACCCGCCGTCGTCTCGCCTCGGGAAGCGACTTGAAGACGTAGCTGGAACCATCGGGAGACGAACAGGTCACGGCGGCGTGATGTCGGCCCGCCTCTCCCCGCCGGGCGCCAGGTCGACCAACTCCACTCGACTCCGGACCATGTGCGTCTCATCCTGAGGTCAACTAGGCGTCTTGTCCGACCTGTGGGTGCATGCGCGCGCCCGGGAGGCGTTCGTTCATGGTTGAAGGCGTTGGCGGCGACGGAAATTCCCAACCGGACGTCGACTTGGTGACACTCCAGCCCGGCCAGACCATAGGCCGTTATCGCGTCGTCGCGGTGCTGGGCCAGGGCGGCTTCGGCATCACGTATCGTGCCGTCGACGCCGAACTCGGCCGCCAGGTTGCCATCAAGGAATACCTGCCCACCGCGCTGGCCGTGCGCAAGGATGGCGTCACCGTCGTGCCGCGCTCGCGCAGCGCGGCCGAGGACCTGGCCTGGGGCCTGGAGCGCTTCGTCTCCGAAGGCCGCACGTTGGCGGCGCTCCATCGCGCCCCGGGCATCGTGAAGGTCCACGACTATCTGACGGCCAACGGCACGGCCTATCTCGTGATGGAGCTGGTCGATGGCGAGACGCTGCACGAGCGTATCGCGCGCGCCGGACCGCTCGATGCCGCTGCCGTCGACGGTATCCTCGCGCCGCTGCTCGACGGCCTCGAGCAGGTCCATACTGCGGGCTTCCTTCACCGCGATATCAAGCCGGCCAACATCCTGCTCGACGCCAAGGGGCAGCCGACATTGATCGACTTCGGCGCCTCGCGAGCCGCCATCGCGGGTCGCACGCAGGCCATGACGGCGGTGTTCACGCCGGGCTATGCGCCGGTCGAGCAGTTCACTTCGGCGCCACAAGGAGCGTGGACCGACATCTACAGTCTGGCCGCCACGCTCTATCACGCCATCACGGGCGAGCCGCCGCGCAACGCCATCGACCGCATGGTGGACGACGAGCTCGTGCCATTGGCGAATTCGGGCCGTGCTTTTCCAAAGGCGCTGCTGGCCGGCATCGACGCTGCACTCACCGTACGCGCCGCCAACCGGCCGCAATCCGTCGCGGCATGGCGCACGCTCCTAGCGGGGAGTCCTGCACCGCCGGCGACGGTCGTGATGGCGGCCAAGGCGCCTGTGCCGCCGCCATCATCCCCACCGCCGCCCACTGCAACGGTGTCTCCCGTGCCGTCGCGTGGCCCGAGCACTGGAATGAAGATAGCCGCGGCTGCCGCCCTGCTGCTCGTCGTGGCAGGCGGCGGCTGGTTCGCGCTGGGCACCGGTGCGCCGCCGTCGACGTCGTCGTCGATGCCATCGCCCGCGCCTCCGGCCATTGCCGCGGCGGCGGTTGCGCCAGCGGTACCGGATCGCGCGCAGGAGGAGCTGGAGCAGGCGCGGCGCGACCAGCGTGCGGCGCAGGAGGAGGCGACGCGCTTGCGCGCCGAGGCGGAGGCCCGCCGCAAGGCCGACGAGGAAACCGCCCTCCGGGTGCGCATCGAACAGGAGGTCCGCGAGAAGGCGGCGGCAGAGGAAGCAGCGCGGCAGAAGGCGGCTGCCGACGCGAAGCTCCAGGCCGAGGCACAGGCGGCAGCGGACGCCGCTGCCAAGGCGAAGGCCGATGCCGAGGCGGCCGCGAAGGCCCAGGAGGAAGCCGCTGTACGGCTGCGTGCCGAGGAAGCCGATCGCAAGGGAGCCGAGGCCGCCGAGGTGGCTCTACGTCTTGGCCAGCCCGACCGCCAGCGCCTTCAGGTCGCGCTCACCTCGCTGGGCTTCTCGACGGGCGGGACCGACGGTGTCTTCGGCGCCAGGTCGCGCGAGATGATCGCGGCGTGGCAGAAAAAGACTGGCCGTGCTGCGACGGGCTACCTCACGCACGACCAGCAGGCGACGCTGCTGCGCGACGCAGCACCTGCTCTCGCGCGCTACGACGAGGAGCAGAAGAAGCTTGCCCTGGCCCCGGCCGCACCTGCCGTCGCGCCACCTGCGGCACCGGCAGCTCCGGCGGCAGCGTCACCTCCTGCAGCGGCACCGGCTGCCTCAGGGGGGCAATGCGAAGGCACCTACCGGTCGCAATGGTGCAGGGCGGCCTATCAGGGTTTCCCGCCGAGCTGCTGGTACGCGAGCATGGTCGTCCGCAACGGCGAGGTCAGCGACAGTTGGGTGTCCCAAGCCGATGCAAGTAAGCGCAACGTGGTCAGCGGCCGCATCGACGCAGCCGGCCACGTGTCGTTGACCTTCGAGGGGGTCGGCCAGCAGACGCATGTGAACCAGCGCTTCGTGGCGCAGATGTCGGGCAGGGTCGTCAACGGCCTGCTGACGGCTTCGGGGCGGGCGGGCGTTGGCGGCCGGGATTTCAGCGTTACCGTTCGCTGCCGGTAAGTTTTAGGCGGCGTCGGCCAGCAGAGCGACGCCGGCTGTCGTCATGACCACCAGTGCGCCGGGGAACAGCCACATCCACCAGGCGTCGCGCAGGTAGGGGCCGGCATGCGCCATGATGTGGCCCCAACCCGGTGTCGAATGATCGGTGAGGCCGACGAAGGAAAGCGTGGCCTCGGCAAGCACGGCGCTGCTGAACAGCACGCCCGTGAGCGACAACGCGACCGGCAGGATCGCAGGCAGGACGTGGCGCAGCGCGATCATCGGGCGCGGCACGCCGAGGGCGCGGGCGGCCGTTACATGCGGTTGACCGCGCAGTCCGTAGGCGGCGGCCCGCACGACGCGCGCCACCATGGGCCAGGAACCGATCCCCAGCGCCAGCGCCGTCAGGAGATTGCCGGTCCCGAGCAAGGCCACCATCACGATGGCAAGCAGCAGCGGCGGCAGGGTGACGGTGAGCTCGGCGCTCCGCATCACGAGATCGTCGGCCAACCGGCCCCCGAACGCCGCGACCAGACCGAGCACGGTGCCGAGGATCAGTGCGATTGCGGTCGCATAGCCGCCAACCTCGAAGGACACGCGCGCGCCCTGTGCCAGCAGCACCAGCAGGTCGTGGCCGAGATCGTCGGTTCCAAAGGGGTGGGCGAGGCTGGGTGGCGCCAGCATCGGTCCGATGGTGAGCTTACCCACGAGCGGTGCAAACACCGCGAGCGCGGTTGGCAGCGCCAGCAGAGCGAAGCCCAAGAGGGCTGCGCGCCGGCGTGAAGCCTCGTGCGGGGTTTCAGGCCGCATGCGCTTCGTCCCGTTCGATGGCCATGCGTGGGTCGATACGGTTCATCAACAGGTCGGTCGTGAGGTTGCCGAGCATCGCGACGGCGCAGACGGCGAGCGCGATGCCGAGCACCAGCGGATGGTCGCGGTTGACCGCGGCCGACACGATCAACCTGCCGAGGCCCGGCAACGCGAACACCGTTTCGACGGCGATGGCTCCGACGAACGTTGCACCGATCCGGCCGCCCAGCACCGCCAGCACGGGCTGCAGGGCATTGACGAGGGCATGGCGGCGCCGCGCCCGCGGGAAGTCGAGACCTTTGGCCAGGGCGGTCGTCATGTAGGGCCGCGCTACTTCGCCTTGAAGCGCCGAGCGCAGGGTGAGCGCCGTCAGGGCGAGCTGGTGGATGGTGAGCGCCAGCACGGGCAGGACGAGATGACGGAGCCGGTCGAGGAACTCCGGTGCCGCAAGGCGCGGGTTGTCGAGGCCCTGTACCGGCAACCAGCCGAGCTTGAGCGCGAACAGCAACACGAGCCCCTGGGCGATCCAGAAGGTCGGCATCATGTGGCCGACCAGCGCCAGCAACGGCGTGAACACGTGCCGCCGCTCTCCCGGTGGCCGTGTCGAGAGAAGGCCAATCGTGCCGCCCGCCAGCAACGACAGCAGCGCGGCCGGCAGCACGATGGAGAGAGTGGCGGGCAAACGTTCGAGGATCACGTCGACGACGGGCGCCTTGTGCAGGTACGAGCGGCCGAGATCTCCGGCGAGCGCCGCCCCCATCCAGGCGAGGTAACGCTCGCCCAGCGGCCGGTCGAGGCCGTAGCGCGCTTCGATCTCCTGGCGCAGCTCCTGCGTCGCGTACTCGCCGCTGAGGGCCGTGACTGGCCCGCCGGGAGCCAGATGGATCAGCAGGAAGGCCAGCGAGCCGACGATAGCCAGGCCAAGCGGCACCTGCAGGAGACGCCGTAGGACATACCGGCCCATGATTGGCGCCCCGATCTACCCGAGTGTTCTAGCGGCGCGTCGCGCGTTCGGCGAACTGGCCGCTCCAGGCCGCAAAGCCCGTGAGGTCGTTGCGCCAGGCCGCCGTGAAGTCGGTCTCGACCAGCCATACATAGGGAAGGTCCTTCACCACGATCTCCTGCATGGCGCGATAGGCTTCGGCGCGCTTCTCGCGATTGGCGGTGGAGCCAGCCGTGGCGAACAGCGCATCGACCTCAGGATTGCGGTAGGCCGCGGCATTGGAGAATGGGATGTTGCCGATGTTGCTCGACACATACATGCGGCGCACGCCGATCTCCGGATCGGCGCCATTGCAATAGGAGACCAAGGTCAGGTCGAAATTGCGCTGGCGGAACACGGCATCGACCATCGCCGCCGGGTCGACGAGGCGCGGTCGCACGCGGATGCCGACGGCACCCAACTGGTCGCGCAGCAGGTCGGCATAGCGGCCGAAGCTTGCGAACTGCACCAGCTCGACGGTGAGGCGCACGCCCTCGGCATCGGGCTTGAGGCCCGCTGCATCCAGCAGCGTGCGAGCGCGAGCCGGATCGAACAAGGAAGCGGGGAAGGAGCCCGAGGCCTGTGCCCAGGCGATGCCGCTCGAGATCGGTGCGTCGGCGATACGGCCGCGGTCGAGCAGGATGCGCTCGACGAACTGGCGACGGTCGATTGCCGCCGCGAAGGCCTGGCGCACTTCGAGCGCCTGCAGGGCAGGGCGCTCGAGGTTGAAACCGAGGGTCATGATGCAGTTGCCACCGCCAGGGCCGAACCGCACGTCGGTCAGGGTCGCGCGGCCGGAGCGTTGCAGGCGGGCGATCTCGGAGGCGGCGACGCGGCCCACGAAATCGACCTCGCCCGCGGCCAGAGCCTGAGCCTGGGTGGCGCCGTCGGGAATGACGCGGAAGACCAGGCGGTCGACCTTCGGCAGGCCCTGCTTGAAATAGTCGGGATTGCGCGCCAGCACGACGCGGTCGTCCTTGGTGTAGCTCTCGAAGCGGAACGGGCCGGAACCGACCGGCTTGAGGTTGGCCGGGTTCTTCTCGATGTCGCTCTCGCCGTAGACATGGCGCGGCAGGATCGGTGCTTCCGTGACGTCGAGCTGCTGCACCAGCGCGGGGTAGGGGCGCTTCATGCGGAATTCGAGCGACGTCGGGCTCAACACCTCGATCGTGTCGAGGACCGGGCCGAGGCTCGCGCGGGTACGTGCATGATGCTTCAGCAGCACGTTCTCGAACGTGAACTTGACGTCGTCGGCAGTGACCGGCCGGCCATCGTGCCACTTGGCGTTCGGGGCCAGCTCGAACCGGGCGCGCATGCCATCCTCGGAGAGCTGCCAACGCTCCGCGAGGTCGGGCCGGGGCTCGCCCTTCTCGTCGAGGGCCAACAATCCGCTGAACAGGGAATCCGCGACCGCATGGGTCGGCGAGCCGGTCGTGATGGCGGGATTGAGGTGGCCCGGATCGGCCGACACCGCCGCGACGACGGTCAGCGGCTGCTGGGCCTGTACGGGGGCAGTCGTCAGGAACAGGAGAGCGGGCAGCAGAGCGACAAAACGCAGGCGCATTGCGGAAGAACCTCGAAGAAGGCCCGGACCTTAGTCGAAGCCATAACGGGGGGCCACGCGGCAATGCGTCGAGCGCCGGGGCCGATTGAGTAGTCCCGGCCGACGTCGAAAGCGCCAACAGGCTGGACGATGTGTGCGGCGCTCACCGGTTGGCAAACGGAGATCCGTCTACTGGCTCATGGCCTTTGGCGCTCGAGATGCGTCCCCGAGTTCCGGTCCTGTAACCCCTCACCCATCTGGGTGAAGAGGACAGGCTGGGCGTCCGCTAGCTTGCGGCCCGGGGAGCCCGACGTTGATAAAATCAATCGCAAACTACACCCATGATTGTCTGTCCCGAGGACCCGCATGGCTGGCGCAAACGTACATCAACCTGATGTCGTTTGTGAGCCGCTGGCTGCTGCCGCGTTCCCTGGGCATGCGCATCCACAATTCCGTGTGCGGCTACATCTATGGGCGGCGATGGAAGCCGATGCGATTTTCCGCTCGCAAGGTTCGGATGGGGGAGGGAACAGCCGTATCGTTCATCCCCGATCTCAGTGGCTTCGAAGGCGAGGCCCTGTTCTGCAGGGATTTCAACTATGAGCCCGCGCTGGTGAGATGGCTCGAAGCCAATGCCGTCGCGAAGTACGACCTCATCATGGAGATCGGCGCCAACGTCGGCATATACACGGTCTTCCTCGATGCGCTGTACCGGTCTGCGCCGCTGCCGAGGGATGTGACGCCTCGCATTGTGTCGTTCGAACCCTCCGAGAAAGCGTATCGCCGCTTGCTCGCCAATCTCGCTGCCAACGGCACGTCTTTCGTCAACACCTACCAGTCGGCGATCGGCCGGTCGTCCGGGGTGCAGACTTTCTTCGAGCCCACCGACCATTTGACGAATGGCTCGTTCGTGCGGCCATTCTCCGAGTTCTTTTCCGACGAGATCGTGGAAAGTCGCGTTGTCACGCTCGCGGCTACCGAACTGGACCGCTGGCTGGAGACAGCAGGGGGCCGCTCGCTCATCAAGATCGATGTCGAGGGCTTCGAACCTCAACTGCTCGAAGCGCTCAGGCCGTCGATCGAGAAGTACCGGCCCGACATGGTCATCGAAGTTCTGCCGTTGACGGCGCAGGCCCTGAACGAATGCGAAGCCATCTCCGGATATGACCGGTATCTGCTCTCGATGAACGGGCTCCATCGGAGAGATTCATTCGAAGGAGACAAGGATCACTATGACTGGCTGTTGTGCTGGCCGGGGCAGCCGCATGCCATCGACAACCTGGCCGCTGCCAAAGCCGCGGCGCGCTGATTCCTGTCGAGCCGGCGGTAAGGCTCCAAGGTCCAACGATCATCTGGTGAAGGTGAACTTGCAGACGCGGCTGCCCACGCGGTCGCCGGTGCCCGTCGCACCCGTGAACTTCGCCATGACTTCGAAGGAGATGGGCGTCGCCGTGGTGGCGAACTTCTGATTGAACTCGGCGGAGCCCGAAGTGCCACGCGCGGACAGCGAGGCTGTGCCGTCGGCCTTGATTCGCCCCTCCAGAGTCATCGACGGGCTCTGTCCCTTTTCACGGAACTGGCCGACAAAGTGGCCGTCCTTGACGCGGGCGCTGTATCGCCACGTGTAGCCGCGCGCGCCTTCCTGCGTCGACTCGCAGACATGCAGGACGGACCACTCGCCGTCGAAGGATTGAGCGTGGAGCGATCCCCATGGCAGGCATGCGCAAACCACGGCAAGCAAGACAAGGCGCATGCGCGGTCCTCAACATGTCGCAATACATGCGACGTTGGTCGGCGTGATTGTCCCCAATCTCCACGGACCTATCCATGTGCGTTTAGCGACCCACGGCAACCAAGCGGATGCAACTTGGCGCCTCGCATCACGTTCACAAGTTCCGGCGAACTTTGAGGACGAAGATGATTGACACGGAGAGCGTAGCCACGACCTTGGCGACCATCATGACAACGTACGGTCTACATGCCATCGGCGCCGTCGTGGTGATGATCGTCGGTTGGCTGCTGTCGCGGATGACCTACCGCTTGATCAGACGCCTTTGCAGTCGCACGGAGCAGATCGACAGGACCTTGGTTCTGTTTCTGGCGGATGCCGCCCGTTACGCAGTGCTGACTTTCACCATTGTCGCGGTTCTGACCACTTTTGGTATTGCGACAACGAGTTTTGTCGCCGCTGTCGGCGCCTTGGGCTTGGCGATAGGACTCGCTCTGCAAGGAACACTCAGCCATTTCGCGGCAGGGATAATGCTGATCATCTTCCGACCTTTCCATGTCGGCGACACTGTGGAAACGGGCGGCGTCACTGGCGTGATCAGCATCGTCAACGTCTTCTACACCGAACTCGAAGGCGAGGACGGCCGGATCGTCGTGCCCAACGGAAAGCTATGGGGCGAGATCGTCAAAGTACCGCGCGCTTCACTGCGCTGACTGACATCCAGGAACTCGAAGCGGCGATGCATCCACATCCTGCTTCGAGATCTGCGCTACCGGAGGAGGCGGTCGAGGAAGCTCTTGGCCTGCGCCTCGGCATCCGCGACTGGCATGCGAACGGCAACGGCTGGTTGGACGCCGGCCGCCCAGGGCGACGGCTGCCACACCGGCACCGCCTGGCCGCTGTGCGACCAGTTCTCGGAAGGGAATAAGGCCGGCGCCGCCGCCGTCACCACCACCGTGCAGCAAGAGACCATCAAGGCGCAGGAGAACGCGCGCCGGGAGAAGGAGCAGATCGAAGAGGAAGTGCGCCGCACTCCTTACGATGATCGCGTTGACGGGCCGCGGTGAACCGGAGAAGCCGGCCTTCGTCTCCGTCGACTCTCTCTGCACGTCAACGACACGTTACCGCGCAACCGAGATACAGGTCGCCGCCTGCGAGGCCGACCGCTCCCCGTGGGAAGGTCCGGTTGACCGGCTCTCCGGATTCAACGCGGTCCGCAGCAAGCGTTGCCTGCAGCCAAGTCCATTTTTGAGATGATTGGGCCCAAAACCATCTGGGTGTCTTTGTCGGTGTCACGCATCAATCGCCTGCACGCTCCTGATGCATCGTGCAAGACACATTGCAGTTGAGATGTTAGGTTCGCCCAAAATCCGTGGTGGGGTTTGGGGAGCGGTGGGAATGCGTGGCGTAGAAATGACGCGCAAGGCGCGGTTGGCTGTTGCGTGTCTTTTGGGAGCAACGGCGCTGACGCCGTTCGGGGTGGTGGCGCAGACTTGGGTGGGAGCGACCAGCACCTACGCCCTGTCGAGCAACTGGAATCCGGCTTCGATTCCAAACTCTGGCACGACGGCAATTTTCACGGGAACGGGATCGCAGATCGTCGACCTTGGTACAGGCCGGAGCGTCGGTACTTTCCAGTTCGATAGTTCCGCCCAAGCCTACACCTTCAATGCCGTCGCCGGCGCCAGCATGAGTTTTTTCGGCACAGGCATCGTCAACAATTCGTCGAGCGTGCAGACCTTCACGGCGTCGGGCAACGGCGGCGGCACCAGCTCCGGTTATGGTTTCGAAAATTCCGCAACTGCGGCGAATGCGGTCTTCAACATCAGCAACGGCGCCACGCTGGCTTTCTATACCAATTCAACAGCCGGCACGGCACAGATCACGGTAGCCGACGCACGCATAGCCCTTTACGATTCGGCGAACTTGCAGAATGCCACCGTAACGTTGGGCGCGGGTGGCGAAATGCAGATTCGCGACACCGCGTCAGGCGGGCAGGGCCGCGTCATCCTCACCGACAGTACGGCCGTATTGTATTTCGCCGGGTACACTCCTCCCAGCGTGTCGATCGGGTCCATCGAGGGCACTGCCGGCGAGGTCCAGCTCAGTGGCCAGCAACTGATCGTCGGCGGCAACAATCTGTCGACGAGCTTCGGCGGTTCGATCACGGGCTCAGGCGGATCGATCGCAAAGGAAGGTACTGGCACCTGGACGCTGTCGGGTGGGAGCACGTACAGCGGCGGCACAACGATCAACGCCGGCACGATCTCCATTTCGATTAATGGCAACCTCGGCGCTGCGGCCGGTGGCCTTACCTTCGGCGGCGGTACGCTGCAGACGACGGCGAACATCACGATGGCGCGCGCGACGACGCTGAACAGCGGTGGCGGAACCTTCGACGTGGCGAGCGGCACGACGCTCACGCACAACGGCGCCATCAGCGGCGCCGGCGGTCTCACCAAGACCGGCGCCGGTACGTTGGCCCTGGGCAGCAGCTCCAACAGCTATCAGGGCGGCACGACGATCAACGGCGGTGCCGTGTCGATTGCAGCGGACAATCGCCTGGGCGAAGCAGGTGGTGCCCTCGCGTTCGGTGGCGGCGCGCTGCGAACGACGGCGGACATTTCGATGTCGCGCGCAACGACGCTGAATGCGGGGGGCGGCACCTTCGAGACGGCGAGCGGCACGACGCTCATACAGAACGGCGTGATCAGCGGCGGCGGTGGTCTCACCAAGACCGGCGCCGGTACGCTTACGCTGGCCGGCGTCAACACGTACCTGGGCGGCACGACGATCAATGCCGGCACGCTGCTTGTGTCGTCTAACAACAGGCTGGGTGCCTCCAACGGCACGCTCACCTTCGGCGGCGGCACGCTGCAAACGACGGCGGACATCTTGATGTCGCGTGCAACGACGCTGAATGCGGGGGGTGGCACTTTCGAGACGGCGAGCGGCACGACGCTCATACAGAACGGCGTGATCAGCGGCGGCGGTGGCCTCGTCAAGACCGGCGCCGGCACGCTCACGCTGGCCGGTGTCAACACGTACCTGGGCGGCACGACGATCAATGCCGGCACGCTGTTCGTGTCGTCGAACGACAGGTTGGGTGATGCCAGTGGCGGACTGACGTTCGGCGGCGGCACATTGATGACGATCGCGACGTTCACGATGTCGCGCGCGACGACTCTGAATGCCGGCGGCGGCACCTTCCTGGTGGCGCTCGGCCAGACACTGACGCAGAACGGCGTGATCGGCGGCTCAGGGCCCCTGGTCAAGACCGGCGCCGGCACGCTGGTGCTCGGCGGCGCGAATACCTACGGCGGCGGCACGACGATCAACGACGGCTACCTCTCCATCTCCAGCGACGCCAATCTCGGCGCGGCTGCCGGCACTCTTGCCTTTGGCGGCGGTGTGCTGCGGACGACGGCCGATATCACCATGTCCCGTGCCACGACGTTGAACTTGCGTGGCTTCTTCGACGTGGCGACTGGAACGACACTCACGCAGAACGGGGTCATCGGAGGCAACGACGGGATTACCAAGAGCGGCGCTGGTACGCTCGCGTTGGGGGCTGTGAACACCTACGTCGCCCAGACGACGGTCGATGGTGGCACTTTGGCGCTGACAGGCGCCGGCAGCATCGCGTCGTTCACTCTCTCCCTCGCGAGCTCCGGCGCGACCTTCGATATTTCCGCCGCCAACGGCAACAGGACGATCGGGGATCTGACCGGCGTTGCCGGCACGCAGGTGGTGCTCGGTAGCCGCACCCTGACGGTAGGCGCAGGCAACGCGATGACGTTCGCCGGCATCATTACCGACGTCGTGGGTGGCACGAGCCAGGGCGGTTCGCTCATCAAGGCGGGCGGCAACAGTCTGACCCTCACGCAGGTCCAGGACTACACGGGGGCGACGACGATCAATGGCGGTACGCTGGCGTTGACCGGCGCAGGGAACCTCTTCAGTTCGAGCGGCGTGACAGTCGCCAGCGGCGCGACGTTCGACGTCAGCGGCAGTAGCAGCTACAACCCCATCCGAAACCTGGCCGGCGCCGGCACAGTGCAGCTCGGCGGCAACGGACTGACGGTCATGAATGCCTCGAGCGAGTTCTCGGGCGTGATCAACGGGACCGGCACCGCGTCGCTCGAGATCCGGAACGGCACGCTGACGCTCTCCGGCGTCTCGGCCTATGGCGGGAAGACGCAGATCCATCAGGGGGCGACACTGGCGCTGAAGGGCACCGGCTCGATCGCCAGTTCGCTCTATGTCGAGTTCATGCCGAACATCTCCGGCAACGCTACTTTGGACATTTCTCAGACGACTGCAGGCGCTACGGTCGGCGGTCTGCGCGACTCGGCCGGCGACGGTGCCGTGGTGCTCGGCGATCGAACGCTTACCCTTTCCCGCAACAACGGCACGGATGCCTTCAAGGGCGTCATCTCAGGCAATGGCGGGCTGACGCTCGCCGACAATGCCTCGCAGCAACTGAGCGGCGTCAACACTTATAGTGGGGCAACGACGATCGGTGCCGATGCGACGCTTGCCCTCGTGGACGACGGCAGCATCGCGTCGTCGAGCGGGGTTGATCTCGCCGCAGCGGGAGCGAAGCTCGATATCTCGGCTGCCAGCAGCGGTCGCGTGATCAAGGATCTGACGGGCGTCGCCAGCACGACTGTCCGGCTGGGCAACAACAGCCTGACCGTCGGATCCGCCAACTCGACGACTTTCGCTGGCGTGATCGACGCTTTCGGCGGCAATGGTGGCCTCGTCAAGCTGGGTAGCGGCACGCTGACCCTGAGCGGCACCAATACCTACACCGGCGGCACGACGATCAACGGCGGCGCGATCTCGATCTCACAAAACGCCCATCTCGGCGCGGCCTCCGGCGCCTTGGCCTTCGGCGGCGGCACCTTACGGACGACCGCCGACATCACGATGTCCCGTGCGACGACCTTGAATGCCGGCGGTGGTGTGTTCGACGTCGCGACAGGCACGACACTGACGCAGAACGGAAACATCGACGGCGGCGGTGGGTTGACCAAGTCCGGCAGCGGCACGCTGATACTGGGCGGGACCAATACCTATCAAGGCGGCACGGCGATCAATGCCGGTACGATCTCGATCTCGTCGAACGCCAATCTCGGTGCCGCCGCCGGGACCCTGACCTTCGACGGTGGCATCCTGCAGGCGACCGCCGACGTCACGATGTCCCGCGCAACGGCCTTGAACGCGGGCGGCGGCACGTTCGACGTTGCGGCGAACACGACCCTCACGCAGAACGGAGTCATCGATGGCGCCGGTGGCCTGATCAAGAGCGGCGGGGGAACGCTGACGCTCGGGGCAGCGAACGGCTATACGGGTGCGACCACGATCAATGCCGGGACGCTGGCTCTTTCCGGCGCCGGTAGCATCGCTGCGTCCAGCGGCCTCAATTTGGCGGCCGCGGGTACGAAGCTCGACATTTCCGGCGCCAGCGGCGACCGCACGATCGGGAATCTCGCCGGCGTCGCCGGCACGTCCATCGTGCTGGGCGGCAACAGCCTGACGGTCGGCACGGCAAGTAACATGAGTTTCGCGGGCAACATCTCCGGGACCGGTGGGTTGACCAAGCAGGGTAGCGGCACGCTGATCCTGACCGGCACCAACGACTACTCGGGCGGCACGACGGTGAGTGCCGGTACCTTGCAGGGCAACACGACGAGCCTGCAGGGCAACATTGCGAACAACGCCGCGGTGGTGTTCGACCAGGCAACCAACGGCACCTATGCGGGGGAGATGTCGGGAACGGGATCGCTGACCAAGACCGGCAGCGGCACGCTGACCTTGTCCGGCACCAACACCTATGGCGGCGGCACGGCGATCAACGGCGGCACGCTCTCGATCTCGCAGGACACCAATCTCGGTGCGGCTGCAGGTGCACTCGCCTTGGGCGGCGGCACTCTGCAAACGACCGAGAGCATCACGATGTCCCGCGCCACGACCCTGAACGCAGGTGGCGGCGCGTTCGATGTGGCGACAGGTACGACGCTGACGCAGAACGGAGTCATTGGCGGCACCGGCGGTCTGACCAAGGCCGGCGGCGGCACGATGATCCTGACGGCGAACAACACCTACGGCGGTAACACGACCATCAGCGGCGGCATCCTGCAGCTCGGCAATGGCGGCACCACCGGCATGATCGCGGGCAACGTGGTCAACGACGGCGTCCTGGCCTTCAACCGCTCCGATAACATCACGTTCGCAGGCAATATCAGCGGCAGCGGCAGCGTTGCCTACATGGGGCCCGGCACGGTGACGTTGACGGGGGCCAGCACCTATACGGGCGGCACGGCGATCATCGGCACCACGGTGCAGGCTGGCTCGGACGGCGCCTTCGGTGCAGCAGGTACGGGGCTGACCTTAACTGGCGGTACGGTGCAGGCGACGGCTGGCTTCACCATCGCGCGGCCGATCACACTGACGACTCCCGGAGGCACGTTCGACACCAACGGCAATACGCTGACCCTGCAGGGTGCGATCACGGGTGGCGGCGGACTGACCAAGACCGGTAGCGGCACGCTGGAGCTTACCGGCGTCGGCACCTATACCGGCGCGACGACGGTCAATGCCGGCACGCTGGCGCTGGTCGGTGCCGGCAGCATCGCGGCGTCGAGCGGCGTCGCTCTCACGGCGAGCGGTGCGACCCTCGATATCTCGGGCAGCAGTGGCGACCAGACAATACAGGATCTGACCGGCGTGGCCGGCACGTCGATCGTGCTGGGCGGCAACAGCCTGACGGTCGGGACGGCCAACGACACGAGCTTCGCCGGCAACATCTCCGGTGCCGGCGGGTTGACCAAGCAGGGCAGTGGAACGCTGACGCTCGAGAGCTACGCCGGCTATGGCGGGGCGACGACGATCAATGCCGGCACCCTGGCGATGGTCGGTGCGGGCAGCATCGGCTCCTCGAGCCTCACGGTGGCGAGCGGAGCCATCTTCGACATCAGCGGCGGTGACTTTCTGGAAAACATGGCCGGGGACCTGGCCGGCGGCGGCACCGTGAAGCTCGGCAGCAACCAGCTGGTGGTGAACAACGCCACGGGCACGTTCTCCGGGGCAATCGTCGATGCCGGCGCCGGCACGACGCGCGGCGCGCTGACGATCATCGAGGGCACGCTGACGCTGTCGGGCGTGTCGACCTACGGCGGTATCACGCGGATCTACCAGGGCGCGAGCCTGATACTGACGGGAGCGGGTTCGATCGCCAACACGCTCTACGTCGCCTTCTCGCCGAGCTCGAGTGGAGTTGGAACCTTCGACATCTCGGGGACCAACAATGGCGCCACGGTGGGCGGCCTGTTCGACACGAGCAGCGCAGGCTTCGGTCGCGTCGTGCTGGGCAACCACACGCTCACCGTCACCGGTAGCAGCGGTGCCTTCAAGGGCATCATCTCGGGCAACGGCGGTCTGACACTTGCGGCCGATGCCACGCAGGCGTTGGCCGGGGTCAACACCTATGCCGGCGCGACGACGATTGGGGCAGGCGCGACGCTCCATCTCTACGACGACGGCAGCATCGCCGCGTCGAGCGGCGTGACCCTTACGGGGGCCGGCGCGAGCTTCGACATTTCCGGCGCCAACGGCGGCCGCACGATCCAGGATCTGAACGGCGTCGCCGGCACGACCATTTTTCTGGGCGGCAACAGCCTGACGGTCGGCACGGCCAACGATACGACCTTTGCCGGCGTGATCGCCGACGGCGGGTTTGGTGGCGGCTGGGGCGGTTCGCTGATCAAGCAGGGCTCCGGCAGGCTGACCTTGACCGACGCCAATACCTATACCGGCGCGACCACGATCGACGCCGGCACGCTGGTGCTCTCGGGCGCGGGTGACGTCAGTTCATCGAGCGGCGTGAACCTCACGGGGACCGGCGCGAGCTTCGACATCTCCGGCGCCACTGGCAACCGCACGATCCAGGATCTCGCAGGTGTCGCCGGCACGTCGGTGGTGTTGGGCGCCAACAGCCTGACAGCCGGCACGGCCAATAACACGAGCTTCGCGGGTAACATCTCCGGCACTGGCGGTCTGACCAAGACGGGCAGCGGTACGCTGACGCTCGGAGGAGCGAACAGCTATACGGAATCGACCACGATCAACGCCGGGACGCTGGCGCTTTCCGGCGCTGGCAGCATTGCCTCATCGAGCGGCGTGAACCTCGCAGGCGCGGGCGCGCGGTTCGACATCTCCGGCGCCAGCGGCAACAGCACGATCGGGGATCTGAGCGGCATCGCCGGCACGTCGATCGTCTTGGGCGGCAACAGCCTGACGGCCGGCACGGCCAACAACACGAGCTTCGCAGGCAGCATCTCGGGGGCCGGTGGCCTGACCAAGACGGGCAGCGGCACGCTGCTGCTGACCGGCACCAACAGCTACGGCGGCGGCACGACAGTGTCGGGCGGTACGCTGCAGGGCACGACGACGAGCCTGCAGGGCAATATCGTCAACAACGCCGCGGTGGTGTTCAACCAGAGCACGAACGGCACTTACGCCGGCAACATGTCGGGTACGGGCGGCCTGGCCCTGACGGGCACGGCCAACGTGACCTTGAGCGGCACCAACAGCTACACCGGCGGCACGACCGTGTCGGGCGGCACGCTGACCGGCACGACGTCCAGCCTGCAGGGCAACATCCTGAACAACGCTGCAGTGATGTTTGCGCAGAGCACCGACGGCACCTACGCCGGCAACATGTCCGGCACGGGCGGGCTCACCAAGAGCGGTGCCGGCAATCTCACTCTGACCGGCGCCAACAGCTACACTGGCGGCACGATGGTGTCGGGCGGCACGCTGACCGGCACGACGGCAAGCCTGCAGGGCGACATCCTGAACAACGCTGCGGTGGTGTTCGATCAGGCGGCCGACGGGACCTTTGCCGAGAACGTGACGGGGACGGGCGGGCTCACCAAGAGCGGCACGGGCAACGTGACGCTGGCGGGCGCCAACAGCTACACGGGTGGCACGACGGTGTCGGGCGGCACGCTGACGGGCACGACGTGGAGCCTGCGGGGCAACATCGTCAACAACGCCGCAGTGGTCTTCACTGGCGCGGGCGGGACCTATGCCGGCAACATGACGGGAACCGGCAGCCTCAACGTGGCGACGACGGGCGTGCTGAACCTCACGGGCACCAATGTCGTGGGCGGCGGCACGACGGTGTCGGCCGGAACCCTGGCGGTGAACGGCAGCCTGACCAGCAGCATCGTGGTCGCGTCGGGCGGCATGATCGGCGGCAGCGGTACGATCATCGGCCAGCTCACCTCCAACGGCGGCGTGCTGGCGCCCGGCAACTCGATCGGCACGCTGAACGTCACCGGCAACTTCGTGCAGACCGGCGGCGTCTATCAGGTCGAGGTCAACAGCGGCGGCCAGAACGACAGGATCGTCGCCACCGGCACGGCCACGATCGGCGGCGGCGCCACGGTACAGGTGCTGGCGGCATCCGGCACCTATCAGCGCAACACGACCTACACCATCGTCACCGCCACCGGCGGTCTCACCGGCACCTACAGCGGCGTCACCAGCAATCTCGCCTTCCTGACGCCCACGCTGAGCTACGACGCCAACAACGTCTACCTGCTGCTGGCCCAGACGACGAGTGCCTTCGCCTCGGGCGCGCAGACGCGCAACCAGTATGCCGTCGGCACGGCGCTCGACA
>JAFKFK010000039.1 GCA_017307275.1 Alphaproteobacteria bacterium
GCTCGATCCTTCCTCTAGCCCAGAGCCTTGAATGAGTCGCAAATTGTTTGTGGGCAACCTGCCCTATTCGGTCACGTCTGAGCGTCTGTCTGAAGCCTTCTCTCAGTTCGGCACCGTTACATCTTCGAAAGTGATCGTGGATCGCGAGACCGGCCGCAGCCGCGGCTTTGCCTTCCTCGAGATGGAAACCGATGACCAGGGCGCCGCTGCCATGCAGGCCATGAACGGCGCGTTGTTGGATGGCCGTTCAATCGCGGTGCGCGAAGCTGTCGAGCGTCAGCCCGGCGGTGGTGGTGGCGGCGGATTTGGCGGCGGCGGTGGTGGTGGTCGCGACGGCGGCGGCTTCCGTCCGCGTGGCCCGCGTCCGCCCTACGGCGGCGGCGGCGGTGGTGGCGGCTACGGTGGCGGCGGTGGCGGTGGCTATCGCGGCGGCGGCGGTGGTGGCTACGGCGGCGGTGGCCGCGATGGCGGCGGCGGTGGCTATGGCGGCGGTGGTCGCGATGGCGGCGGCGGCGGTGGCGGTGGTGGCTACGGGGCCCGCGATGGCGGTGGCCCGATGCGCGATCGTCGAGCGGACTTCTCAGGTCCGCCGCCTTCGGCAGCTCCCGAGGGTGCCGGCGACTTCGGCCGTCCGCGTCGTCGCGAAGGCGGCGCCCCGGATCGTCCGCGTCGCGAGCGGGACTACGAGCCGCGCAAGCGTGGCTTCGACGACGACCAGTAGAACTTAGGGTCCGGCGACCGCCGGCCCCAATCGATCGACGGAAACGCCGGAGGTTCCCCCTCCGGCGTTTTTGCTTGTGTGCCCCATGGCGGTGCTATGCTTCATGTCTTCGGCGGGAGACGGGCATGAAGCGACGGTCGGCGCTTATTGGCTCTTTGGCAGCTATGGCCACGGCGACATCCGCGCGAGCGGAGACGCCGGTCGACCTGCAGCTCGTTCTGGCTGTCGATGTCTCGCGCTCGATCGACGAGATCGAAGCAGAGTTGCAGCGGCGCGGTTATATCGAGGCGCTGACCAACGATCGTGTGATCGACGCCATCCTGTCCGGCGAACACAAGCGCATTGCCATCTGCTACACCGAATGGGCAGGCACGCACTATCAGGTCGTCGTGCTCGACTGGACGGTGATCGACAGCGCCGGTGCGGCGCGACGCTTCGCCGAGAAACTCTCGGAGGCGCCACGCACCTCGCAAAGCTGGACCGCGGTCGGCGCCGCGCTCGCCCATGCCGCGCAGCGCTTCGAGAACTCCGGACTAATCCCAAAGCGCCGCGTCATCGACATCTCGGGTGACGGCCGCACCAACGACGGGCCGGCGGCAGAGATCATTCGCGACAGGTTGGTATCGCAGGGGATCGTGGTGAACGGCCTGCCCGTCATGATGAACCGCAACAATTTCGGCCGCCCTCCCGACCTTACCCTCGACAAGTACTACGAGGAGAACGTCATCGGCGGTCCGGGCTCGTTCATGATCGTGGCCGACAATTTCGACCATTTCGGTCGTGCCGTGCGGACCAAGCTGGTGCGCGAGATTTCCGACGCCGGCGGACCACGCCGTTCCTCGCCCGCCTGACGGGCTTTCCGCACGAAAATTGCCAATTTCCCTTGGCCGGAGAGGGGCGAGGCCGCATCATCCGCGCCGCGACGGATTCTACGAACGGAGCCCTTTCGATGCTGGCCAACGACCCGGTCACCCAGGCGCGGATCGACCTCACCACGGCCCTGCGCGCGGCGGCGCGCCATGGCCTGAACGAGGGCGTCTGCAACCATTTCAGCATGACCGTGCCCGGCCGCGAGGATCTCTTCCTCGTCAATCCGCAGGGCCTGCACTGGTCGGAGATCACGCCGTCCGACATCGTCATGGCCGACGGCGATGGCAATGTGATCGAGGGCAAATACGAAGTCGAGGCGACCGCCTTCTACATCCATGCCCGCATCCATGCCGGCAACCCGCGTGCCAAGGTCGTGCTGCACACCCACATGCCCTATGCGACGGCCCTGACCTCGATCCAGGACGGGCGCATCGAGATGTGCACCCAGAACGCCTTCCGCTACTGGGACCGCATCGCCTACGACGAGAAATACGGCGGCGTCGCCCTGTCGAACGACGAGGGCGAGCGGATGTGCCGGGCCATGGGCGACAAGGACATCCTCTTCCTGCGCAACCACGGCGTCATCGTTTCGGGTCCGACCGTTGCCCAGACCTATGACGACCTTTATTACCTCGAACGCGCCGCGATGGTGCAGGTGCTGGCCATGCAGACCGGCCGGCCGCTGCACAACATCGACGACGCGATGGCCGAGCATACCGCTCGGCAGATCGCGGGCGAGGCCCAGCAGGCCTTCCTGCATTTCGAGTCGCTGAAGCGCATGCTCGATCGGGACGAACCCGGCTGGAGCAGGCTCGCGGCGGCCTAGGGTATTTTGGGGGACACGATGCGTATTGCCGCCACTCTCGTTGCACTCTCGACGCTGGGGCTCGTCGATCCGGTGATGGCTCAGGGTTATGGTGCCGTTGGCGCCGGTCCGAAGCTCGGCGAGCTCGAGATCAGGGCCTACCAGAAGATCCCCAAGGCCAAGGTGGCGGTGCAGCTCACTTCCGACACGCATCTTTCACGCGAGCTGCGTCGGCAGGTGATGGTCCGCCTGCAGCAGCGCGGCAACGAAGTGGGCTTCTCCGGCGGCAATATCATGCGCATGGATGTCAGCTACTTCGACCTGATGGGCGGCAGCGACCAGCGCACCGAAGGCACGATCGGCGGCCAGCCCTACTATGCCGAGCCCGGCGCCAATCCACGCCAGACCCTGCCGGCCAATCCGATCGGCCGCTACGACGGCAAGACGCCGTCGACGTCCGGTCCGACCCTGCGCGTTTCGCTGACGCTCTACGAAGCGAACACGGGCAAGGTGCTGTGGGTGGCTACCGGTTCCTGCGTCACGCAATCCAGCAATGCCCAGCGTGCCGGCGAGGCGATGATCAACAATATGTTCGACAACGCCGACAACAACCGCGTCGGCGACGCCGGCTGCCCGCTCTAACCACTACACAAGATATTGCAAAGGAAACGTCATGCCGCGTCTGGCTCCGCTTGACCTGAACAAACTCTCCCCCGAGCAGAAGAAGGTGGCCGACGCCATCCTGGGCGGACCGCGCGGCGGTTTGCGTGGCCCGTTCGAGCCGTGGCTGCGCAGCCCGGTGCTGGCCGATCGTGCACAGAAGCTCGGCGAATACTGCCGCTTCAACAATTCGCTGCCTAAGGACTTGTCGGAACTGGCGATCTGCCTGGTCGGCCGCCACTTCAAGGCGCAGTTCGAGTTCTATGCCCATGCACGGCTCGCCAAGGAAGCGGGCCTTTCGGCCGATATCGTCGAGGCGATCCGCCTGCGCGCCACGCCGCCCTTCAAGCGCGATGTCGAGAAGGTGGTCTACGACTTTGTCACCGAATATCTCGAGACCAACCGTGTCGCGCCCGCCAACTACAAGCGCGCGATCGATGCCTTCGGCGAACAGGGCGTCGTCGATCTGGTCGGCGTGTGCGGCTACTACATGCTGGTCTCCATGACGCTGAACGTCTTCGAGGTCCCGCTGCCGCCGGGCGAGCCCGACCCGCTGCCGTAAAAGCCTTGGATACCGCGAACTTCGCCCTCTTCCTTGCGGCCGCCCTGGCGATTGCGATATCGCCCGGGCCAGGCCTGCTCTATGTCGCCGCCCGTACGCTCGCGGGCGGCCGCAACGAGGGCCTGGCGTCGAGTTTTGGCACCGGCCTCGGCGGGCTTGTCCATGTCGCGGCCGGCGCCATCGGCGTTTCCGCTCTGATGCTGGCGAGCGCAGAAGCTTTCGCCGTGCTGAAGATCGCAGGCGCGATCTATCTCGTCTGGCTGGGCTTCAAGAGCTTCCGCGAGTCCGGCCTCGCCATCGACACCAAGGTCGCTGCAACCGGCGCAGCGCGCGCCTTTCGCGAAGGCATCGTCGTCGAAGCGCTGAATCCCAAGACGGCGGCCTTCTTCCTGGCTTTCCTGCCGCAGTTCGTCGATCCGTCGGCCGGTCCGGTGTGGCTGCAGTTCGTCGTACTCGGCCTGATCTCCGTCACGCTCAACACGGCCGTCGATGTCGTGGTGACCTTCCTCGCCGCCCGCGCGCGCCATGCTGCCATCTCGCGCCCCGGTCTGCTGCGTCGCCTGCGTCAGGGCGCCGGCGTCGCCATCGCGTCGCTGGGCCTCGCGCTCTTCTTCGCGCGACGGCCCGCCTCTCTTTAGGAGCGACTACTCCTCGAAGATCGCGACGGCACGGGTCCAGCCGGCCGATGCGCCGCGGATCTTGTGCGGGAAGCAGGCGATGGTGAAGCCGTCGCCCGGCAGCGATTCGAGATTGTGCAGCTTCTCGAGATGGCAATAGCCGATGTCGCGGCCGGCCTTGTGGCCCTCCCAGATGATCGACGGATCGTGATCCTTGGCCCATTTCTGGGCAGTGAAATAGAACGGTGCGTCCCAGCTCCAGGCATCCGTACCGGTGAGCCGCACGCCCTTCTCCAGAAGATAGATGGTGGCGTCGTAGCCCATGCCGCAGCCGGCGTTCACGTAGTCGTTGTTGCCGTAACGCGAGCCGGCACGCGTGTTGACCACGACGATCTCGAGCGGCTTCAGCTCGTGATTGATGCGCTTCAGCTCCTCCTCGACTTCCTTGGCCGTGATGACGTGGCCATCGGGCTTGTCGCGAAAGTCGAGCTTCACGCCGGGCTGAAAGCACCATTCGAGCGGTACTTCGTCGATGGTGATGGCGCGCTCGCCCTTGTTCATCGTCGGATGGAAGTGATACGGCGCGTCGAGATGCGTGCCGTTGTGCGTCGAGAGGTTGACGGTTTCGACCGCCCAGCCCTGGCCGTCGGGCAGGTCTTCCTTCTTGAGGCCCGGAAAGAAGCCCGCGATCTGCGCCGCCGTGTTTTCGTGCTTGTGATACTGGATCTTCGGCCCGAAAGGTTCGGGATCGGAGATCACGTCGTTCTCGAGATAGATCGAGAGGTCGACGAAACGGCGAGGCATGGCGGTCTCCTTCCTTCAGGGACCAGTCAGCGCACCCAGGATCGAGCGGGTCAGCAGCTTGCCGATGCACTTCTGGCCGAAATCGTTGAGATGCAGTCCGTCGAGTTGCACGAACTGGGCGTAGGGCATGCCGTCCTGATACCAGGCTTGCATGATGTCGAAGCGGCGGAAGAGGCCTGCAGCGTAGTCCTTCGCCGCGTCGGCCATCACCCTCTCGTAAGCCTCCTTGTCGGGCGCGGCCACGACAGCAGGAACATACTGGAGGTTCATCAGCACGAAGTCGGCGCCCAGCGACTTGCCGAGCGCGAGGCCGCTGCGCAACGTCTTGTCGAATTTCTCCAGCGGCATTTGGCGGATCGCGGCGTTGGTGCCAGTCTGCCAGATCACCAGAGATGCCGGATTGTGCTGCATCTCCGTGCGCATGCGCGCGGCCATCTCCTCGACATCCTGGCCGCCGATGCCGCGATTGATCACCTCGATATCGACGCCGGGCAGCGCCTTCTCCAGGCCGATGCGCAACTGCGTGGGATAGGCAAACGCCGGATTGGACGCGCCGTAGCCGGAGGTCGACGACGAACCCAGGGCGATGATGCGCAGTTGCTTGCGCTCGGCGACGGCCTTTCGCGCCACCGGCAGCGGCGCACCGAGTTCGAGCAGCCCGGGCTTGGCACGGCAGAGCGTCATGGATTGCGCGAGGGCCGGCGAGCCTGCCAGTCCCGCCGTCATCAACAGAAGGAGAAGAAGGATCGGCCTCACTCGAAGGCCTCGGCGACGGGCCGCCGCTGCGCCGACGCACTCGGTCCACCGCCCTTGGACCAGGCAGCGAGATAGGCGGCCAGACACATGATCGCGATGCCCCCAATGCTCACGATAATCTGCGACAAGATCGAATCTTCATAGTAGCCGACGATCACCTGGCCGCTGAGCGCCAGGAAGGTACCGATGCAGAATATAAGCAACGAAGCTTCGCCGCATCTTCGAAGTGGGTGCCAGATTGGCCAGCGGAGGCTGGGGGCATCGATCGGCACCGCCAGCCGGACCAGCCAGGCCACGGCCAGGAAATGCAGGAGCCTCAGGACGTCGATGTTGGTCTTGTCGATCGGATAGATCAGCCGCCCGACCCAGTGCGGGACCAGCCGCTCCAGCGGATTATAGTGCCAGGACAAGGAGATAAAGGCCGCGAACAGGATGAAGGCAATGGCCAGGGTGGTCAGTAGTCCTCGGAAACGGTCCAGCCAGGCGAGCTTGGGGCCCAGTACCGCGCAGGCCGCGCCCGCGTAGAAAACGACCTGCCAGGCCATGGGGTTGAAGTACCAGACCTTCTCGTCCGGATAGGCCGGCAGGTTCCAGTTGTAGTGGCACGTCGCCGCATAGAGGCTGATCGAGGCCGCGATCACGGCGAATGGCCAGCGCACGACCACGGGCAGCACCAGCGGGAAAGCCGCCAGCAGCACGATGTAAAGCGGCAGCACGTCCAGATTGACCGGCCGGAATTTTAGCAGCGCCGCCTCGAGAATGGCGCGATAGGGATTCTGTCCCAGTCCCAGCAGTTCCATTTCCTCGATCAGCGCCGGCGTATCCCGCGCAATGGAGACCCAGGCGATCTGTGCCGAGAACGCTACGAACAACAGGATGTGCGCGACATAGAGCTGCCAGACGCGGCGATAGACACGGGCGGCGGCCCGCGGCCAGCCCTCCTGATCCATCATGCGGCTGTAGGCGATCACGGCGGTGTAGCCCGAGATGAAGACGAAGATCTCGGTGGCATCGCTGAAACCGTAATTGCGTACGGTCAGCCAGCTCATGATGTTGGTCGGGATGTGGTCGAGGAAGATGAACCACAGGGCCAGCCCGCGGAACAGGTCGAGACGGATGTCGCGAACGGAAGCACCGGCCATGGTGGCCTATTGGTACCGCAGGCAAATCGACTGCGCTACGTTCCGCCGTGGAGGAAAGTATGACCAAGACACCCCTGCTTCTCGTACCTGGCGTGCTGTGCTCGCCGCGCCTGTTTGCCGCTCAAGTCGCAGCCCTCGAGGGCCAGGCCGAGATCGTCGTACCCGACTGGCGTCAGGCGCCGCTTTCGATTTGGGATAGCTGGGAAAGTGCTGCACGCTGGGTGATCGACCAGATGCCGGCAGAGAAGTTCGCGCTGGCCGGTCTGTCGCTTGGGGGCATGTTGGCCGTCGAGATCATGCAGTTTGCCGCAGACCGCGTGACCAAACTCGCCCTGCTCGACACAGGCATGCGCAGCCAGAGTGAAGCCGAGCGTGCGGTACGCCGCGCCCGCATCCGGCTCGCCAACGAAGGCCACTTCGAGCTGGTCCTCGGCATGCAGATGACTCGCTTCATTCCGGGCTATCGCCTGCCCGACAAGCCGCTGGTCGACGAGGTGATGACGATGTGTGGCGAGATCGGCGTCGAGATCTACAAACGCCAGGAAGAGCTGGCAGCGATCCGCGTCGACCGGCGGCCCGACCTGCCGCGGATCAAGTGCCCGACGATCGTCGTGTGCGGCCGCGACGATGCGGCAACGCCGCTGTTCCTCTCCGAAGAGATGGCCAAGGCCATCCCGGCTGCTGCGCTCGTCGTCATTGAGCAATGCGGGCATCTCGTCACCATGGAGAAGCCCGAGGAGACCAATCAGATCCTGAAGCTTTGGCTCAACCGATGATCTTCTTCTCGCGCAGCGCCGCGACTTCGGTCGCGCTGTAGCCCGCGATATCGCGCAGCACCTGGTCCGTGTGCTCGCCCAAAGAGGGCGGCGGACGCGTGTCGTCGACCGGCGTGTCCGAGAAGTGATAGTTCGAGGCAATCAACGGCACGTCGCCAACGCGGGTTTGCTTGTACGTCTTCAGCATGCCGCGACGCTTCACCTCGGGCTCGTCCAGCGCCTCCTTCATGGTGCGGATCGGTCCGGCCGGCAGGTGGCGCAGCTTCTGTGCCCAGTTCTCCTTGGTGTCGGTCTTCAGCACCTCTTCCATCAGCCGAGTCAGTTCGGGTTTGTTGGCGACCCGATTGGCCACGGTGTTGAAGCGCGGATCCGTCAGCCACTCGGGGTGGCCGAGCGCCTTGCAGGTGTCGCCGAACAGCTTCTGATTCGCGACAGCCATGTAGATCTTGCCGTTGCTGGTCTCGAACGAGCTGTTGGGCGCCGAAGCGAAGTGACCGTTGCCGGCGCGCTTCGGCTGCTCGCCGCCGATGAGATAGTAGGAGCCCATGTTGCCGAGGCAGGCGAGCGCCGTGTCGTAGAGCGCGAGATCGACATGCTGGCCCTTGCCGGTGTCGCGCCGCGCGTAGAGCGCTGCGTTGACCGCCGCCGTCGAATGGATCGCCGTCATCGTATCGACGATGGCGATGGCGTGGCGCAGCCCTTCGCCGTTGGCTTCGCCGTTCACGCTCATCATGCCTGACTCGGCCTGCAGAACGGGGTCATACCCTGGCCGATCCGAAAGCGGCCCGGTCTGGCCGTAGGCCGAGATCGAGAGGTAGATCAGCTTCGGATATTTCGCATGCAGGCTCGGGTAATCGAGGCCGTACTTCTTCAGCACGCCCGGCCGGAAGTTCTCGACCATTACGTCAGCGGAGGCGAGCAGCCGGTGCACGACGGCCTGTCCCTCGGGCTTGGCGAAATCGAGCGCCACGCTCTTCTTGCCCCTGTTGTAGGTCATGAAGAAATGGCTCTCGCCCTGCTCGCCGCCGACCCGCGGACCGGCGCCCTTGCGCGTGTCGTCCCCGCCGTCGGGGTTCTCGATCTTGATCACCTCGGCCCCCATGTCGGAGAGCATTTGGGTGCACATGGGACCCGCGATTACGCGGGAGAAATCGACGATGCGAATGCCGTCGAGCGGCGGACGACCAGATGTTGCCATGGCTGCAAGGTAGGACTGCGGGCATCGCGCTGTCCATGCGCGAGGGTTTCGTTAGACTGCACCGCCATGAGCAATTTTCGCATGCCGCTGTCTCGCCGCAGCCTTCTCGCCCTCCCCGTTCTCACCGCTCTGCCTGTGTCGTCGAACGTCCTTGCGCAGGCCGAAACTTTCCCGACCAAAGCGATCCGCATCATCGTTCCCTTTGCGCCAGGCGGATCGGGCGACATCACGGCGCGGCTCGTCGGCAAGTACATCGAAGACAAGACCGGCCAACCCTTCGTGATCGAGAACAAGCCGGGCGCCAACGGTATCGTCGGTGCACTTTCGGTGAAGGCGGCAGCGCCGGATGGCTACACGCTGATGCTGGCAACCACTTCGACCAACGCCGCCAACATCCACATGTACAAGAGCCCGGGTTACGACCCGGAAAAGGATTTCCAGGTCGTCGGCATCATCGGTTCGAGCGGCACCTTTCTCGTCGTGCCGGCAGACAGCCCCTACAAGACGCTGGCCGACCTGCTGGCCTATGCCAAGGCCCATCCCGGCAAGCTGAACTTCGGCTACTTCAACGCCAGCTCGCAGGTGCCGGCCGAAGTGCTGGCCAAGCGTGCCGGCGTCGAATGGCAGGGCGTCGCCTACAAGGCGATCGGCAATGCCTGGACCGATCTCTATGCCGGCAATATCCAGTTCATGTTCGTCGACCTCACCGCCGGCCGCGGCCAGGTCGTGGCCGACAAGGCACGGCCGCTCGGCCTCACCTTGCCCGCGCGCAGCCCGCTCTACCCCAACCTGCCGACCCTGTCGGAGACCTTCCCCGGCTTCACCAGCACGGGCTTCCTGGCCATCGCGGTGCCGAAGGCCACGCCCAAGCCCGTTCAGGAGCGCCTGAACACGCTGATCAACGAGGCGATCACCTCGCCCGAGATCGCCAAACGCTTGGCCGAGGAGTTCGCGCTCAACTCCCGCGCGCTCACGTTGGAGCAGTGCGCCCAGCAGGATCGCGACGAGCGCGCCAAGTGGGCCGAGTATGTGAAGATCGCGCGGATCGAACCGCAGTAGGTAAGTCGCGAAACCCGCGACCCGATCGCTTCATTCCTTAGGTCGCAGCAGATTCAGCATGTCGACCGGCAGCGGGAAGACAATCGTCGAGCTCTTCTCGCCCGCTATGTTGCTCAAAGTGCCAAGGTAGCGGAGCTGCATGGACTGCGGGCTGCGGGCCATGATGTCACCGGCCTGAACCAGCTTCTCGGCAGCCTGCAACTCACCTTCAGCATCTATGATCTTGGCACGGCGCAGACGTTCGGCTTCGGCCTGGCGCGCGATGGCGCGCACCATCTTCTCGTCGAGGTCGATATGCTTCAGCTCGACGTTGGAGACCTTGATGCCCCAGGCGTCGGTCTGTTCGTCGAGAATGCGCTGGACGTCGGCGTTCAGCCGGTCGCGCTCGGCCAGCATCTGATCGAGCTCGTGCTGCCCCACGACCGAGCGCAGCGTGGTCTGCGCAAGCTGGCTGGTCGCCTGGTCGAATGCCTCGACCTGGATGATCGCTCTCTCGGGATCGAGCACGCGATAATAGACCACGGCATTGACGCGCACCGAGACATTGTCGCGCGAGATGACGTCCTGCGGCGGCACGTCGAGCACACGAGTGCGCAGATCGACCCGCACCATGCGCTGCACCACCGGGATAACTAGGATCAGACCTGGCCCCTTGACCGCCTGCAGGCGGCCCAGCGTGAAGACCACGCCGCGCTCGTATTCGAGCAGGACGCGGATCGACATGGCCACGATGGTGACGATCGCTGCGACCGGCAACAGCCAGGTGAAGATTTCGACGATCTGCATGATCATTGCGTTTTCTCCCCGATCCGGCCGACGTGGAGAGTGAGGCCGTCGCGACGATCGACCCGCACGCGCGTGCCGGCGCCGAGCGGCTGGCTGGCGCGCGCCGACCAGATCTCGCCGTGCACGCGAATATGGCCGCGACCACCTTGCTCGCCGGCCTGCCAGTCGAGCACTTCGCCTTCCAGGCCAATCATCTGCTCGGCGCCGGTCACTACCTTGCGCCGGCGGACGCGCATGATCATGCCGACCAGCCCGAACAACAGCAGGGCGTTGGTCGCCACGGCCGCAATCAGCACAGGCCAGGCGACGGAGAGGTCGATGTCGGCGCCGGCCGGATCGAACAGGAACAGCCCGCCGAGCAGGAAGGCGACGGCGCCGCCCACACCCAGCACGCCGAAGCCTGCCAGGAAGACCTCTGCCACCATCATCGCCAGACCGGCGACCAGCAGCGCCACACCGGCGAGGTTGAGCGGCATGACCGACAGCGCCATCAAACCCACGACCAGGCAGATCGCCCCAACTACACCGGGTGCAATATGTCCGGGGCTCATGAACTCGAAGATGATGCCGTAGACGCCGATCATCAGGAGGATGAAGGCGACGTTGGGCTCGGTCAGAATGGCCAGCACCCGAGCCTTCCATCCCTGCTCGACGACGACCAGCTGGGCATGCCGCGTCGCCAGTATGTGCTCGCCGTCGCTGGTGCGCACCCGCCGGCCGTCGACGCGATCCAGCAGATCGGCGACGCTCGTGGCCAGCAGATCGACCACTCTTTCACGCTCGGCCTCCTCAGCGGTGAGGGTCGCCGCCTCGCGTACCGCTTTCTCCGCCCAATCGGCGTTGCGACCGCGCATCTGCGCGAGGCTGCGCAGATAGGCCACCGCGTCGTTGGTGATCTTGCGCTCCATGGCGCCGCCGCCCGCACCTTCGCCTTCCTTGGGTTTCTCCGGCTGTGGTGATATCGGCGGCGCTCCTATCTGGACCGGCGTCGCCGCGCCAAGATGTGTGCCCGGCGCCATGGCCGCGAGATGAGCGGCATAGCTGATGTATGTCCCTGCGCTCGCCGCACGCGCGCCGCTTGGCGCAATGAAGACGACGACGGGAACGGGCGAGGCAAGGATCGCCTGGATGATGTCGCGCGTCGCTGTCACCAGGCCACCCGGCGTATCGAGGCGCAACACGATCAGCCCCGCCCGGGCAGCACGCGCCTGTGCGAACGCCTCGTCGATCAGGTAGACGGTGCCGACACCGATCGCGCCCTTGACGTCGACCACGACGACCGGTGCGGGCTCGGCCCGACCGGACATGCCGCCGCCCGACTGAGATTGCGCAAAAGAGAGCGCGACCGAGCCGATGACGCACAACAGGCCAAGAATACTGGCGAGTCGCAAACGCATCGTCGCCTCCGCGGCCGTCACCGATCTCCGCGAACCGGCCACAGCATCACGGTAATCCTCACGCCCACAGGGCGACAAGCGAATTTGGCGACCGTGCCTTAACGCACTCCGTTCAGCCGGTCGTGCCGCGCCCGGATCTCGGGCGGCCAGGTGCTCTTGATGTAGGCGAGGATGGCCGCGATGTCGGCGTCGCTGAGTTGCTCGCCGAACGCCGGCATGTCGGTCTCGTAGCCTGGCGGATAGGCGGCCGGGCCGAGCTTGGTCGTGCGGAACAGGTCGATGTCCGGATGATGCCAGGTGTGGCCCGACGCGTCGTGCGGCGGCGCCGGCAGACGGCCGTTGGGCAACCGCTTCTGCCAGTTGGGCTGTCCCTCCAGGTTGGCACCGTGGCAGGAGGCGCAGGCTTCGACATAGAGACGCCGGCCGGTCTCGGTCTGGCGCCGGTCGGTCGGATCGATCCGAAGGCCGTCCGTCGCCCCGAGGACACCGTAGAGCGTCCCCGCTGCAATCGCGGCGATGCCGATGACCGCCGATACTTTCCAAACGCGTCGCATCTCACTGACCTTCTTCTCTTTCACCTGGCTGGTCGTCGCGTGGCGCGATCTGCGGCCAGCACTCGGAGTCGAGGCAGGCGACCTGCACGACACGGCCGGAGCCACGGCAGGTCACCTCGTAGAGCGTGATCGACTTCGACAATTCCTTGGGCACGACTCGCGCCGGGCTACAGCCCAGCCGGTCGAGAACCACCTGAAGCTCGCGGTCGCTCGCGCTTGCCGTATCGGCAGCAGCCCAGGCAGCGGCGGCCATCGCCACCGCTGCCAGAGACCGGCTCACTTGCCCTTGTCCATCGAGGTAATGGTGATGGCGCCGTTGACGCGGTCGGCCTCGAACTTGACCTTGTCTCCGGCCTTGACCTTGTCGAGCATCGCGGGATCGGCCACGCGGAAGACCATGGTCATGGCATCCATGTCGAGGCTCTTGATGGGCCCATGCTTCATGGTGATCTTGCCTGCTGCCTTATCGATCTTGACGACCTCGCCGTTCACCTGATGGCTGCTGGCGAAAGCCGTTCCCGCAGCCAACAACATCGCCGCGATGGCCGAAACAAACAGTCTGATCATTGGACGCTCCTCTACTGGACGGTGATGGTGCCGAACATGCCGGCTTCGCGATGCCCGGGAATCAGACACGAGAAGTCGAACTTGCCGGCCTTGGTGAACTGCCAGACGATCTCGCCGGTTCCCTTCGGCTTCAGGCGCTTCGCATTGGGATCGTCGTGCTCCATGTCGGGGTTCTTCTCCATGTCCTTCATGTGCTTGAGATTCTCCTCGACGGTGCCGACCACGAACTCATGGTCGATGACTCCGTTGTTGCGCAGCTGAAAGCGAATCTGCTCGCCGCGACGCACCGTGAGCGTGTCCGGCTGGAACAGCATCTTGCCGTCGGATTCCCGCATCACGATCTGGACGATGCGCGCCGGCTTCTTGGGGTCGCCGGGCTTTCCGTAGGCCGTCTCCGCGCCGTGACTATGGCCGGGATCGGCCCAGGCCGCCGTCGAGAGCAAAGCCGCCGCGACGCCAGTCGCAAGCACAGTGAGAAGTTTCATCGTTGCCTCCTTGTTGAACGCCTTTTGTCCGAACATCACTTGTGACTGCCGTGGCCGCCCGGCTTGACGACGCGCAGTGTCTCGTTGGGCTTGGCTGCGGGAGCTGCTTTGGTTGCCGGAACGGGCGCGCGTGTCGTCGCCGGCACGGGGCCCTTCCATTCCCAGGCAACCGTGCCGGGCGGGTGCTGGTACCAACCGGGATCCTTGTAATCGCCGGCCGCCAACCCCTCGCGCACCTTCAGGACCGTGAACATGCCGCCCATCTCGACGGCGCCGAACTGCGCGAAGCCCGTCATCATGGGCAAGGTGTTGTCCGGGAGCTGCATCTCCATCTCGCCCATGTCGGCCATGCCGGCGCTGCCCATCGGCATATAGTCGGGCACGAGCTGCTTCATCTGCCGCGCGAAGGTGCGCTTGTTGACGCCGATGAACGTCCTGAGGTCGTGCCCCATCGCGTTCATGGTGTGGTGCGACTTGTGGCAATGGAGCGCCCAGTCGCCCGGATAGATCGCGTCGAACTCGTAGGCACGCATCCCACCGACGGGAATGTCGATGGTGACTTCGGGCCAACGTGCCTCCGGCCGCACCCAACCGCCGTCGGTGCAGGTCACCTCGAAGTCGTAGCCATGCATGTGGATCGGATGGTTGGTCATGGTGAGATTGCCGACCCTCACGCGCACGCGATCGCCCTTGGCCACGACCAGCGGATCGATGCCCGGAAAGACCCGGGTATTGAAGGTCCACATGTTGAAGTTGGTCATCTCCGCGACCTTCGGGACATAGTTGCCCGGCTCGATGTCGTAGGCGGAGAGCAGGAACACGAAGTCGCGATCGACTCGGTGCAACTTCGGATCGCGCGGATGGACCACGAAGAAGCCCATCATGCCCATCGCCATCTGCACCATCTCGTCGGCATGCGGGTGGTACATGAAGGTCCCGCTCTTCTTCAGCTCGAACTCGTAGACGAAGGTCTTGCCGGGTTTGATGTGCGGCTGCGTGAGGCCACCGACACCATCCATGCCGCAGGGCAGGAGCTGGCCGTGCCAGTGGATGGTCGTGTGCTCGGGCAGGTGGTTGGTGACGAAGATCCGCACCTTGTCACCTTCCACCGCCTCGATGGTCGGCCCTGGGCTCTGGCCGTTGTAGCCCCAGAGCCGGGCGGTCATGCCCGGTGCCATCTCACGTTCCACCGGCTCGGCGACGAGATGGAATTCCTTCCAGTCGCCGTTCTGCCGCCAGGGCAGCGTCCACCCGTTCAGCGTCACCACCGGCTGATAATCCGGTCCGCTCGTCGGATAGAGCGGTGGCTGCATGGTGTTGGTCGTGACCCGGGGGGCCTCGGGGATCGATTGCGCCTGTGCGCGTCCGCTGATTGCGGTGGCGCCCAACAGGGCAAGGCCCGAAGCCCCGACGAGATCGCGTCTTGAAAGAGTCATGGTTTGCTCCCTGGGTCAGAGGCCGAGCGGCAAGGTTTCGGGGGGTGGTGTGGTGTTGATGACGCCGGAGGGCGGCACCGTTCCGCCGACAATCAACGCTGCCTGCAGGTCCGCGATGGCGAGGTGGAAATCGCGCAGCGCGTTCAACGCCGCGACATTGGCAGAGATGCGGTCGCGTTCCTCGACAAGGACCTCGAACACATCAACCAGCATGCCGTTGTAGCGCAGCAGGACCTCCGAAGAGATTTGCCGCCGCAACGGCAGGATACGTGTCTGGTAGTAGCGCGCGATGTCGTAGGTCGCGCGATAGGTCGAATAGGCAAGGCGCGCTTCCGACCGCGCATTCACCGATCGCTCGGTGAGCCGGTTGATCGCACGCATGTAGGTCTCGCGCGCCGTCGTTACCCGTGCTTCGCCGGTATCGAAGATGGGAATGATGATGCCGAGTTCCAGGCCATAGCGAGTCTTCGACGACTGTTCGCCAGCGTCGTTGGACTCGACCTCGTTGCGATAGCCGAGACCGAGTTCGAGGAAGGACATGTAGCGTGTGGCTTCGACGAACCCGACCGATTTGGCCAAGGTCACGATCTCGTAGCGCAGGATGATCAGGTCGACTCGCCGACGCATGGCCTCGACCTCGACATCCGCCAGATTGTCCGCCGCTGCCGGCAGGACCGGCAACCTCGACGGCAGCTTGTAGTCGAGATCGCTGCCCCACAGCCCCATGATGCGATTGAGCGCTTCCCGTTCACGCTTCTCGGCAACCCGCGCCTGCGCGACCTGCGCGCTGAGCTCGGCGTAGAAGGTCGTGACCCTGGCCTGATCGAGCTTGTTGGCGGCACCTGTCTCGCCAAGCTGCTTCATCATGTTGGCGGAAGCGTCGGCGGTCTGGCGGGCCTGTTCGAGCAGCGTTAGCTGCTGGCGAGCCGCTACCGACCGCACATAGGCGCGCCGAGCATCGACCGACAGGCTCAGCGTCGTCGCGACGGCACGATAGCGCGCTTCCTCGAACTCGCGCTTCGCGATCTCCGTTTTCCGCGGCAGCGTGGCAAAGGCCAGCAGGTTGCCAACGAGTTGGAAGCCGACCTCGGCAAAACTGCCCGTACCGAACGTTCGCGACACCGTGATCGCCGGGTTGGGCGGCAGGCTCGCCTGGACATACTCCGCTTCGGAAATGCCGAGGTCGTTGTACGCGGCCTGCAGGCCACGATTGTTGAGGAGTGCGATCTGGACCGCAGCATCCTCGCTCAGCGGCTCGGACAGCAGCGCCTGCACGCGCTCGCGCGCACGCTGCGTCGCTTCGGCCGTTGAGAGCTTGACGGCGTCCTTGCCAATCTCGTTGCGGACGTTGCCGGCGACCGGCGACATGCCGCCGTCCGCCGTGAACTTCGCGCAACCACCCGCCAGCAAGCCGACGAGAACCGTTGCCGTGACCTTGGAAAGTACGGTCATGGCGTCCGTCCCGCGCCGGGCGCTACGTTGTCGTTCAGTTCACGCCAGGATTTCAGGCCGACCGGCACGTGCGGCGCCGTTCCCGTCATGACTGGTTGATAGGGCGCAGCGACAATGGGAGCTTCGGGGCTGGTCGGCCCGGTTGGCGACAGCTCCTCCAGAGGCGGCGAATTGCAGGCGGCAACGCCAAAGGCGAGCGCCAGGGATGGCAGATACTTCATAGGCAACGATCCGAACCAAGGTTGACCGACAGACAGGCAGTCGTGCTCCAGTCGCTCACGCGACGCGGAGATCACCTGAGTTCGCGCAGATCGGGTGTCTGAACGGACGAATCCAAATATTCACGACCAGACACGCGCTTTCAGCGCGTACTCAGGTCAGCCGAGTTTGGGAGGTCGTTCGGTACGGCCGCTCAGGCGGCCTACGAGCAGATCGGTCAGGCCGAGGATACGGGGACCGTGAATCTGCAGGGTTCCGATGGAATCGACCGGCGTGGCCGCAAGGGCGGCATGGCAGGCGATGTTGCAGCAATTGTTCGACGCATGATCCGGCGACTGATCCCTGGGACAGGGGCTGGTATCGTCGTCGGTCTTGGCGGCTTCGTCGGACGAAGCGTGTTGTTCCGTTGCGCCCTGTTGATCGTGCGAATGATGGGCTGACGGCTCGGAGTAAGACGGACCGCTCGAACGCCCATCGTGGCGTCCTTCATGGGCCGAAGCCGTGCCCATAGCGACGACGAATCCCACCACGGCGAGGAACAGGACTCGCATCAGGAGGTTCAAGGGATTAGCCGATCGCATGGCGCACAAAATGTCCATCGTCTCCGGTCTTGTCAATCGCACTGACGATCGGAGGGGCACCTAACCCCTGCAGGGTATAGGTCGATATCCGGTCAACGACGGCGATTGTCGAGAACTTCCAGCAGCTCGTCGATCTTGGTCTGGCGCTCACGAGTCGTGCCGGCATGGAAGGCATGTGCCACGCAATGCCGCAGATGATCGCTGAGCGTTTCCTGCTCGACTTTGTCGAGGGCAGCGCGCACGGCACGAACCTGCGTGATCACGTCGATACAGTAACGATCTTCCTCGATCATGCGGGCAACGCCGCGCACCTGGCCTTCGATGCGGCTGAGCCGCGCTAGCTGGGATTTCTTGAGCTTCTCGTCCATGACTTGAAATATACCCCCGTAGGGTATAGATCGCAAGCTATGCAGCACGAACGCTCCCAGCATGGCCACGATCATTCCCACGGTGCCGAAGGGACAGCGACGGACCCCGTTTGCGGCATGAAGGTGAAGATCGCCACGGCCAAGCACACGACCGGACATGATGGCGAGACCTACTATTTCTGCAGCGCCAAGTGCCTGCAGAAGTTCGCTGCAGAGCCGCTACGCTACCTGAAGCCGGCCGAGACGCCGCAGGCCCCGGTCGCCCCCGGCACGATCTTTACCTGCCCCATGCATCCGGAGATTCGCCAGGTCGGCCCTGGAAGCTGCCCGATCTGCGGCATGGCCCTGGAACCGGCCGAGATCTCGCTCGATGACCGTCCCAGCGAAGAGCTGGTCGACATGACGCGGCGCCTATGGGTCGGCCTCGTGCTCGCCATCCCTGTCGTGGTCCTGGAGATGGGCGGCCACCTCACCGGCCTGCACATGCTGGTGGGCCAGAAACTCTCGAGCTGGCTGCAGTTCGCGTTGGCGACGCCGGTCGTGCTGTGGGGCGGCTGGCCGTTCTTCGTGCGCGGCTGGCAATCGGTCAAGACGCGCAATCTCAACATGTTCACCCTGATCGCGATGGGTACTGGCGTCGCCTGGATCTACAGCGTCGTGGCCATCGCCCTGCCCGGTCTTTTCCCGCCAGCCTTCCGCGGCGCCGATGGCACTGTCGCGGTCTACTTCGAAGCGGCGGCCGTGATCACCGTGCTGGTCCTGCTCGGCCAGGTGCTCGAGCTACGCGCGCGTGAGCAGACGTCGGGCGCCATCAAGGCGCTGCTCAATCTCGCCCCCAAGACGGCGCGCCGACTGAAGGACGATGGCACGGACGAGGAAGTCTCCCTCGATGTCGTGTCGGTCGGCGACCGCCTGCGCGTTCGGCCGGGCGAGAAGGTGCCGGTCGATGGCGAAGTGATCGAGGGCCGGTCGTCGCTCGACGAATCGATGGTCACGGGCGAATCCATGCCGGTCACCAAGGAACGCGGCGCCAAGGTGATCGCGGGCACGCTGAACACGACCGGCGGCTTCGTCCTGCGCGCCGAGAAGGTCGGCCGCGACACGATGCTGTCGCGCATCGTTCAGATGGTCGCCGAGGCCCAGCGCAGTCGCGCGCCGATCCAGCGCCTGGCCGATCAGGTTTCGGGCTATTTCGTTCCCATCGTCATCGTCATCGCCCTCGCGGCCTTCGCAGCCTGGACTGCCTTCGGCCCCGAGCCACGGCTGGCCTTCGGTCTCGTCGCCGCAGTGACGGTGCTGATCATCGCCTGCCCCTGCGCGCTGGGTCTGGCGACGCCGATGTCGATCATGGTCGGCGTCGGCCGCGGCGCCCAGGCGGGCGTACTGATCAAGAATGCCGAGGCGCTGGAGCGCATGGAGCGCATCGACACGCTGGTCGTCGACAAGACTGGCACCCTGACCGAAGGCAAACCCAAGCTGGTGTCGATCGTACCCGCCGCGGGTGTCACCGAAGACGAGGCCCTGCGTCTCGCGGCAGCCGTCGAGACCGCGAGCGAACATCCGCTTGCGCTGGCGATTGTCGCCGCGGCGCGCGAACGCAGCATCGCCTTGCCGCCCGTGGCCGACTTCGATTCGCCGACCGGCAAGGGCGCGCTGGGTACGGTCGAGGGTCAAAGGATCGTCCTGGGCAATTCCCGCTTTCTCGACGAACAGGGTATCGACACGGCAGCTCTCGACGGCGAAGCCGAGCGGCAACGCGGCGAAGGAGCGACGGCGATCTTCCTGGGAATCGACGACAAGGCTGCCGCGGTGCTGGCCATCGCCGATCCGGTGAAGGAGACGACGCCTGAAGCGTTGCGGGCACTGTCCGCGGAGAAGGTGCGCGTGGTCATGCTGACCGGCGACAATCGCACCACCGCGGAGGCCGTAGCTCGGCGGCTCGGAATAACCGAGGTCGAGGCCGAGGTGTTGCCCGACCAGAAGAGTGCCGTGATCGAGAAGCTGCGCCGCGAGGGCCGCGTCGTCGCCATGGCCGGGGATGGCGTCAACGACGCACCGGCATTGGCCGCGGCCGAGGTCGGCATCGCGATGGGTACGGGTACCGACGTCGCCATCGAAAGTGCGGGCGTCACACTGCTCAAGGGCGACCTGATGGGCATCGTCCGGGCCCGCCGGCTGTCGGAGGCGACGATGGCGAACATCCGCCAGAACCTGTTCTTCGCCTTCGTCTACAATGCGGCGGGCGTTCCGATCGCCGCAGGCATCCTCTATCCGTTCTTCGGAATTTTGCTGTCGCCCATCATCGCCGCCGCCGCCATGGCACTCAGTTCAGTCAGTGTGATCGGCAACGCATTGAGACTGCGACGACTCAAGATCTGATGGCCGGGCTGCGACAATTCGGAACGGTCGTGTCGCTTTAGCCTTGATCTCCAGCCGCCCGGACAGGAGATTGGCTAAATCATGCGTCTGATCCATCGTTCACACCGAGCGGCCAACGCCGTCCGGACCGTGTCTCCGAGCGGCGAGCTCTTCGTCGCCTCGGTGGTGATCTGCATGATCCTGAGCGCCTTCGGCGACGCCGTCGATCCGTCGCTGTTCGGCGAACTGGGCCTTGAATATGCCCTGTTCGATCTGACTGGCGAATTTTCAGTGCTGGCGATGCGGCACTGGCACCTGCTGCAGCTTTTTCTGGCTGGCAGCGCGCTGGCGGCGGGTATCATGGTGTTGCGCATCGTCGTTGGTGCGTTCTTCAGGCCTCTTGAGTCTGCGCCACCGCAGGACGCCGAGAAAGTGCCCATCAAGCTCTGACAACGGACTGAAAGCGCCGCCGCCCCGCATGGGGACGGTGGTTCACGCCTACTCGTTGTTGGAGACCACCCGTGGAAACCGATTTCTTTTCGGCCGCATTCCTGTCGGCCCTACTCGCTATCGTTCTGATCGACCTCGTGCTGGCAGGCGATAACGCCCTCATCATCGGCCTGGTCGCGCGCAATCTGCCCAAGGAGAGCCAGAACAAGGTCATCTTCTGGGGCACCTTCGGCGCCATCGCCATCCGCGCCTTCATGGCCATCATCGTCGTCTACATCCTGGCGGTGCCGGGCTTCATGCTGGCTGGCGGCCTCGCTCTAGTCTGGATTGCCCGCAAACTGCTGACGCCCGAGGGCGGCGGCCATGAGGAGAGCCACCTCGCCAAGCCGGCCACGACCTTCGCCGGCGCAGTGCGCACCATCGTTATCGCGGACGCGGTGATGGGCGTCGACAACGTCCTGGCAATCGGCGGCGCCGCGCACGGCAGCGTCCTGCTGATCGTGCTCGGCCTCGCCATCAGCGTGCCGATCATCGTCTGGGGCAGCAAGCTGGTCATCAAGCTGGTCGATCGTTACCCGTCGGTGATCCTGCTGGGCGGCGCGGTGCTGGCCTACACGGCCTACGGCATGATCGTCCGCGAGCCGTTCCTGGTCACGTGGTTCGAAACCCATCCGGCAACCAAGCTGGTGCTTGCAGTGCTGATCTTCTCGATCTCCCTCGCTCCCTGGTACAGCGAACGGCTGCCGGCGCACATGAAGCCGCTCGTGGTGGTGCTGCCGGCACTGCTGCTCTGGATGCTGGCCTTCGAAGTCGCCGGCACTGTCTGGAAGGTGCAGATCGACTATCTGATGGCCAGCAACCAGGGTGAATACTTCATCGAAGGTCTGCGCTGGATCGGCTGGCTGCCGTTCGTCGCCCTCTTCCTGTGGGTGCGCGAACAGTTCGTGCAGCGTAGCCAGCGGGCTGCCCGCGACACGCACTAAAGCAAGCGATGCTTGCGGGGCCTGTAACCGCGGCGTAGGACCGCGACATGTCCCGCAAGCTCCTGCTTCTTCTGACGATCCTCTTCGCACCTTTCCTGGCGCCGTCGGTCGCAATGGCCGACGACGCTTCCTACTGTGCCGATCTGTCGAGCCTCTACCGCCGTTATCTGAGCGGCCAGGGCAACGGCCAGCTCTTCCCCGACGTCACGGCCAGCGTTGCCATGGACGAATGTGCCAAGGGCAACTACACCGCCGGAATTCCCGTGCTGGAGAAGAAGCTGCGCGACGCGCGCTTCACTTTGCCTAAGCGCACCTAGCGCCGGCTTGCCTGCAGCGAGAGGGCGAGCGGCAGCCAGGGCCTGTCAGGCCAATGCCAGTCGCCATCGTCCCGCTTCACCAGGATATGGAACATCTGCCACGGTACCTGTGCGTGCTCGTGCAGCCAGTCGAGCGACAGGCCGGCTTCCAGCAGACCGCCAAGAATGCTCGAGAGCGAATGCATCCAGCTCACGTTGGTCGCATTCACCAGCCGGGCGTCGGGATCGGCGTAGTCGAAGCCATCGTTCATGACGAGCGGCGCGCGTTGGAAGTAGGGCGCGAAATAGCCCGGCATCCCGTCTGGCAGTTTCGTCTCGTTGTCGAACACATAGGCCGACGGGTGGCCGTCGGCGTAGTAGAGCCGTCCACCGGGCTTCAGGAACTGCGCGACGATCTCGGCCCAACGCTTGATATCGGGCAGCCAGCAGGTGGCACCCCAGGTGACATAGACGAGATCGAAAGCCTCCGCTCTGCCCACCGCCGACGGCGCCTCGTAGAGATCGGCACAGATGAATCGCGCCCGATCCGCCAGGCCCAGCTCATCGGCAAGGCCGCGCGCCGCAGCAATCGCCGGCCCGGAAAAATCGAGGCCGGTCACCCTGGCGCCGCGCTGGGCGAGCGAAAGCGTGTCGGCGCCAAAGTGACACTGCAGGTGCAGCACCTCGAGCCCCCGCACGTCCCCAAGCTCGGCCTCCTCGATGGCGTTCAGCCTGCCATGACCAGCACGCAAGGGGGCGAGATCGTAGCCCGGAGCTTTGAGATGGACGCCGACCCGCTCGTCCCAATTGGCCCGATTGATCGCGCGCCAATCCTTGTCGGCCGTCACGACACGACGAGATCGGCGCCGGTCAGTCGCCGATAGGCTTCGAGGTAGCGCTGGCTGGTCGCCTCGACGACTTCCGCCGGCAGTCGCGGCGGCGGCGCCTCGCCGTTCCAGCGGCCGGCGTGACGCTCGACGTCGAGCCAGTTGCGCAGCGGCTGCTTGTCGAAACTGGGCTGCGGCTTGCCGGGAACATAGCCATCCGCCGGCCAGAACCGCGAACTGTCGGGAGTCATCACTTCGTCGATCAGCAGGATCTCGCCCGACTTGGTGCGACCAAACTCGAACTTGGTGTCGGCGACGATGATGCCCTGCTTCAGCGCCACGTCGCGGCCCTTGGTGTAGACCAGACGGGTCAGCCGCTCGAGCTCGGCGGTGACATCGGCACCCAGCACCTTCTTCATCTGCGCAATGGTGATGTTCTCGTCATGGCCGCTCTCGGCCTTGGTCGCCGGGCTGAAGATCGGCGGATCGAGCCGGCCGCTTTCCTGCAGGCCCGCTGGCAGTGTCTCGCCGGCGAGGGTTCCGGTCTTGGCGTATTCACGCCAGGCCGAGCCCGTGATGTAGCCACGCACGACGCACTCGATGGGAAACACCGTGCCGCGCTTGCAGAGCATGGCGCGGCCGGCGATCTCGTCGCGATGGCCCTTGAGAGCCGGCACCGCCGCGACGATCTCGTCGGCGTCGGCCGAGATCATGTGATGGCTGACGAGGTCGCCCAGCTGACGGAACCACCAGGCGCTGACCTGGGTTAGCACGGCGCCCTTCTGCGGGATGGGCTCGGCCATCACCACGTCGTAGGCGCTCACCCGGTCGGTCGCGACCAGCAGCAGCCGGTCGCCGTCCACGGCATAGACATCGCGCACCTTGCCGCGGGCGATCCGTTCGAGCGGCAGGTCGCTTGTCGTCATCAGCACCATCGCACTCAGCCTTCCTTGCGCAGTTCCTCGAATACTTCCTTCGCGGTGAGCATGGCCTCACGCACCGACGGGAGGCCGATATAGCCGCAAAGATGCATCAGCGCCTCCGACAATTCGTCCTCCGTCCAGCCCTGGCGACGAGCCATGCGGAGGTGAATGGCCAGCTCCGGCCAGCGCGCCTGGGCGGTATCAGAAATGACGCAGATCAGCGCCTTCGTCTTGAGGTCGAGGCCGGGCCGAGACCACAGCATGCCGAAGACCGCTTCGCGGGCGTAGTCGCCGAACTTCTTCATCATCGGGTCGTCGTAGACCGACTTGGCCATCTCGGCGGCGTACTTCTCGCCCATCAGCTTGGCCCGGATTTCGCTGCCCTTCCGGTAATTTTCACTCTCGGCCATCGTTTCCTCCAATCGTCACATTTCAGAGCTGCAGCGTCAGCGAATTCGCGCGTAGGATCAATCGTCAGCCAAGGGGCGCGACGGGTGGGGGAGAGACGATCAGCATGACGGCCAATGGTTCGCCGGAGCAGCCAGCCGGCAACAAGCGCACGGCCGCGCTCACACTTGCTGCACTTGGCGTCGTCTTCGGCGATATCGGCACCAGCCCGCTCTATACGGTCAAGGAGTGCTTCAGCGAGTACACCGGAATCCGCCCGACGCCGGAAAATGTGCTGGGCATCCTGTCGCTGATCACCTGGGCGCTGATCCTGATCGTGGCGGTGAAGTACGTCGCGGTGGTGATGCGCGCCGACAACAAGGGCGAAGGCGGCGTGCTGGCGCTGATGGCGCTGGTATCGCGCCAGAGCAACATCCCGGAGCGCCGCCGCCGGGTCTATCTCATGCTCGGCATCGCGGGCGCCGCCCTGTTCTACGGGGACTGCCTGCTCACGCCCGCCATCTCGGTGCTGAGTGCGGTGGAAGGGCTCAATGTCGCCACGCCTGCCTTCCAGCCCTTGGTATTGCCCCTTGCGCTCGGCGTCCTGTGTGGGCTGTTCGCGGTTCAGCGCTTCGGCACCGCAGGCGTCGGCCGCTGGTTCGGCCCGATTACACTGCTCTGGTTCGCCGTCCTCTTCGTGCTCGGCATCCGCCAGCTCGTCGACAATCCCAGTGTGCTGGCGGCCCTCTCGCCGCACCACGCCGTCGGCTTCATGCGGGAGAACGGCTTCGTCGCTTTCCTGGCGCTGGGCGCCGTTACCCTCGCGGTGACAGGCGCAGAAGCGCTCTACGCCGACATGGGCCATTTCGGCGCCAAGCCGATCCGGCTGGCCTGGCTCGGCCTCGTGCTGCCGGCACTGCTGGTCAACTACTACGGCCAGGGCGCCCTGCTGCTGGCCGACCCGACGGCAATCGCCAACCCGTTCTTCCTGCTGGCGCCGGATTGGGCCCTCTATCCGCTGGTCGGGCTGGCAACGGCTGCCACGGTAATTGCCTCGCAGGCCACGATCTCCGGCGCCTTCTCGATGGCGACACAGGCCTCTCTGCTCGGTCTCAGCCCGCGCGTGCATATCGAGCACACGTCGGCCAGCGAGTTCGGTCAGGTCTACCTGCCCGTGGTCAACTGGCTGCAACTCGTCGGCATCATCATCCTGGTGCTCGCGTTCAAGTCCTCGACCAATCTCGCTGCGGCCTACGGCATCGCCGTCACCGGCACGATGCTGGTGACCAGCGTACTGGTGTTCGCATTGGCGGTGCGTGCCTGGAAATGGCCGTGGCAGTTCTCGATCCCGGTGTTCGGCCTGTTCATCGTGATCGATACTTCGCTGTTGTCGGCCAACATGCTGAAGTTCCTCGATGGCGGCTGGGTGCCGCTGGTCATCGCCGCGGCGATGTTCCTCGTCATGTGGAGCTGGCTCCGCGGACGGATCGCCGTCGCCACCCGCGAACGCGAGGAGTCGCTGCCGCTCGAAGCCCTGCTCGACAGCATCAATCCCGGCCGCCTGCACCGCCCTCAGGGTACCGCGGTCTATCTGACTGCTTTCTCCGGCAATGCGCCGCGCTGCCTACTCCACAACCTCAAGCACAACGAAGTGCTGCATGAGCATGTCGCGTTGCTCACCGTGGAGGTGCCGGACGTCCCCTTCGTCTCACCCGAGAACCGCAGCCAGATCGCTCATCTCGGCAAGGGAGTCCATCGCATCGTGCTGCGCTACGGCTTCATGGAGCAGCCCGAGGTTCCACGTGACCTCGAACGGCTGGCCGACAAGGGCCTGCCGTTCGATCCCATGCGAACTTCCTACTTCGTGGGCCGCAACAGCTTCACGGCATCGAGCAAGCCATTGTTGCCCCGCTGGCAGCGCAAGCTCTTCCTGGCGTTGTCACGCTTTGCCGCCAGTGCCGGCGACTTCTTCGGCCTGCCCGCCAACCGCGTCGTCGAACTCGGCAGCCGCATCGAGATCTAGCGCCCTACCATTCTCCGCAGCCGAACTTCAGCAGGTTGCCGTGCGGATCGTGAACGTAGAACTCCTTCATGTTCCACGGCCGCACCTCGAAGGGTGAGAGCCTGTCCACGCCGCGCTTGCTGTATTCGTCATGGAGCGCGGCAACCTGGCCGCCGCGAATGTAGCAGGACGTATTCTCGGGAAAGCGACGATCCTCGGTCTTCCAGAAGTGCAATTCCATGTCGTCGCGTTTGACGATGAGATAGTTGTCCTCCTGGTAGCCGACCGTGAAGCCGAGCTGATCGACATAGAAAGCACGGGTCTCTGCGATATCGAGCGACGCGAGGATCGGAATGCAGCGGGCGGGATCAATCGTCATGTGGCGATGGGCTTCCGGGAAAGGGCGAGCAGGAGCAACACGGCGGCAATACCAAGGCCGACAAGGAACGGCGAAGCCGGCGCGAACTGGTAGAGCACGGCGAACATCAGCGGACCGACGAGAAAGCCTCCAGCCTGCGCCGCGGCGACCAGCCCTGCCGCCGCCCCCTGTTCGCGCGCGCTGACGGCGATCGACGCGGCGGCAGAAAAGCCCGGAGACACACAGGCAAAGGAAATGCCCAGCGGCAAGGCGACGGCGACGAACTGCCAGGCATCACGCGCCAGGAGCAATCCAACCTGCATCACCACGGACGCCAGCAGACCTACGATCATCAGCGTCGCCGCCGACCATTTCGAGCGGCGCACGACAAGCACCTGAAACAGCACGGCGACGAGCCCTCCGGCCATGAAGACCATGCTGGTGACGCGCGCAGTCGCCGCAACGTCGAGCGCGAGCCGGTCCTGGACCGTAAAGCCTAGGATTTGCTGTGTTCCAGCAACCGAGACGAAATAGACCATCGCCATGACGATCCAGAGCGCGACTCGCGGATCGCGTGCGGACAGGCGCAAGGGGCGCTCGCCGGTCGATGCTGGCCGCGGCCTCATCGACACGAAGCACCACTGCGCAGCAAAGAGGCTGAGCAAGCCGATCACATAGAGCGGCAGCGTGATCCTGATCTCGACCAGCAGGCCCGCCATCGCCGGGCCCAGAATGGTCCCGAGGGCGAAAGCGGCCGTGACGCCCGAAAGGGCGACGGCGCGCTTCTCCGGCGGCGTCGCTTCGGCGATGTAGGCCTGAGCCGCCGGATAGACGCCACCCGAGATCGCCGACTGGGCAATGCGCACGCCGATCAGCAGGATCAGCACGAGCATGGCCGGCGCAATGCCGAGAAGGCCGACATCCAGCACTGCCGCGAAGGCGATCCCGCCGAGGCCAAAGCCCACCATCCCGGTCACGACGACATAGCGACGGCCCTTTATGTCGCTCGTCCGCCCCCACCATGCCGCGGCAACCATGTAGGCCACGGCCGAGAAGGCGACGATCAGGCCGATCTGCCATTCGACGAAGCCGAGATGGCGGCCGGCCGGCGGCAGGACGGAGAACAGGACGGAGTTGGCACCGCCGATCAGGAGAAGCGAGGCCAGCAGCCCCGGATTGGTAGGCTTCGACGGCGACGCGATGGTCGCCGCCGTCATGCGTCGAAGCCGCTGAGGGAGATCGCGTCGGCGGCCGGCGGCTGCAAGCCGCGCGAGAGCAAGTCGGCGAGACGCGCAAAGATGCGGCTGGCCTCGGTGCAACCGACGTCCAGCGTCACCGCTTCGGCGGCAATGTTGAGCAGGGCATTGCCGGCGAGGTCGCGGCACTCCTCGGGCAGACCTTCGACGGCATCGGAGATCACCCGCATCGCATGCTGCAGGTCGGCAAGACGGTCGGGCATGGGCGCGGTCAATTGAGCCTCCCGCCGGCATCGCCCGGCATGGGTGTGAGTCGCAGACCTGCACTCGACAGGGCAACGGCGAAGGCCTTGAGCCGTACAGCCGCGACGCGCGAGGCGGTGGGCGCCATCATCACGTCGAGCGATGCCAGCAATGGACCGTCGAAATCGCCCTGCGCTAGGCCGCACAGCGCCACGAGCACCGCCTCGTCGCGGCTCACGCTCGAGCAGGTCGGCACGTGAATCTCGATGGCGCGGCGCGCGCCGAACAGGAACGCATCCACGGCGATGGCGAAGTCCGGCAGCGCCTCCAGAAGACCGGCGACCTTGAAGCCGCGATGGAGGATCGATCCTTCGTTGGGGAGCGCCCGGTCCTGCTGCCATTGTCGAAGCGCCCACAGGACGAAGCGCTCGCTCACGGGCAGGGCGCAGGCGCAGCCGGCACGGCCGCAACCCGACCTCGGGTCGCTCTGCGGGGCGCTAAGCCCCTGATCCTGCGCGCTTTCCATGGTTTCACCAGACGTTGAAGAACCTTGACAGAAACGACAGTCTATGCAATTGAGAGTCAATCGCAACTCAAAAGGGGATGAGAGGCGTATGACGCAGATCACGCGTCCTGTGCAGCCGGCAAAAGTGGAGCAGGAACGACCGATTTTGGGCGTGTCGGCCCTGGGGGCACCGGTCGTGGAAAGCGTGACACTTATGAGCGGGCAGCGAGAGCTGATCATCCGCCACGGAACGGAAACGTACCGCCTGCGCGTCACCGCCTCCAACAAACTCATTCTCACCAAGTAACGAGACCCCGAGGGGCCATCCCTCCTCGGTCAAACTGCCCAGCCCGCCGTTCCCGTCCGGGGAGCAAGCCAGCCAGGCGTCCTTTTTTTGTTTTGGGGACCTGGCTAATGACTATCCGTACACTTCTTTATGCACTGATGGCGACGACGGCCATCGGCGGCACGCTTGCCGTGCCCGCATCGGCGCAAACGACGCCGGCGCCCTCGCCGATCAACCCGAACCCCGTCACGGTTACGCCAGCCTCCCCGAATCAGGCCCAGGTGCAGGCCCCAGCCCCGGCCGCTCCGCAAGCGATTCCCACCCAGCTCGACGCCGTCACCACCGCCGCGATGCGCAGCCGTCGCCCGCTCGAAGACGTGCCGGCCACCGTCTCGGTCATCACGACCGAAGATATCGACCGTGAAAACATGCAGGACGTCCGCGATCTCGTGCGCAACGAGCCGGGCGTCACGGTCGGCAACAACCCGACGCGCGCCGGCTTCCAGAACTTCATCATCCGCGGCATCGGCGGCAACCGCGTGCTGCTGATGGTCGACGGCATGCGCCAGCCCGACTTCCCCGACAGCAACATGGGCGCTGGCACCTATACGCGCGAGCAGCCCGACCTCGAAGACATCAAACGGGTCGAAATCATCCGCGGGCCGGCCTCGGCGCTCTACGGCTCGGACGCGATCGGCGGCGTGGTGGCCTACATCACCAAGGACCCCGGCGACTACCTGAAGGAAGGCAAGAACATCTACGGCAGCGTCAAGGCTGCCTACAGCGGCGCCAACCTCCAGTTCGCCGAGACGTTCACGGGCGCGGTGCGGGCCGGCAATTTCGAATTCATGGGCATGTACACCCGGCGCGACGGCCACGAGTACACGCCGGCGCAGAGCTCCATCGCGCCAAACCCGACGAGCTTCTACAGCAACGACTTCTTCGCCAAGGCGGTGTTCCGGCCGACCGAGGTCGACACGATTCGTGTCACCGGCAGCTACACGCAGGGCAAGCAGAGCACGCAGGTGCTCTCCGGTACCGGCACGTTCCCGGCCCTGTTCGCCCGCGTCTTCGATGAATGGGGCCAGGACTACACCAACACCTACCGCATCAGCGCGCAGTGGCAGCACGACGCCCCGATCGGCTTCATCGATAATCTGAGCCTGCTGGCCTACTTCAACTCGGTCTACATGCAGGCCGACACCTATCAGCTGCGCGGCGCCACCAATGGCGCTGTCCCGAGCAATGCCCGCACCTCGCAGTTCTACTACACCCAGAACGTCTGGGGCGGTGAACTGCAGATGCACAGCAACGCCAAGATCGGCGACACCGACAACCACTTCACCTATGGCCTGAGCTTCGCCTACACGACGACGACCCGGCCGCGCGACCGTTGGCAGATCACGCTGGCGACAGGCGCGCGTACCCAGAACGTGGGCGGCGAGCTCTATCCCAACAAGAACTTCCCGGACTCGACGACGATTCAAGCCGGCGTCTACGTACAGGACGAGATCAGCGCCCTGGGTGGCCGACTCAAGATCACGCCCGGCGTCAGGCTCGACTACTACAGCCTGAATCCCAATCCGGACGCCTACTTCTGGAACTCGACCGGCGCCTCGCTCAACATGATTCCGACGGCGAGCACCTACGTGTCGGCCTCTCCCAAGCTCGGCCTGCTCTATCACTTCTCGGATATCTATTCGGGCTACTTCCAGTATGCGACGGGCTTCCGCGCGCCGCCGTACGACAACGCCAACTTCGGCTTCACCAACGCAGCGTCGTTCTACCAGATCCTGCCCAACCCCAACCTGAAGCCCGAGACCGCCAACAGCTTCGAAGTCGGCATGCGCGGCAAGTACGCGGACGGTTCGAGCTGGCAGCTCACTGGCTTCGCGAACTTCTACAACAACTTCCTGGAATCGGTCGTGGTCGGCATGAACGGCCCGGTCACCCTCTTCCAGTACAAGAACCTCAGCAACGTCACGATCTGGGGTATCGAAGCGCGCGGCGAGTACCGCTTCAACGACAATTGGTCGGTGCTCGGCTGGACGGCCTTCGCTCAAGGCACCGACACGAACACCAACCAGCCCGTCGACTCGGTCGCCCCCTGGGCGAGCCAAGCGCGCGTTCGCTACACCTCCAGCAACGGCATCGTCGCCCAGATCATCGGCACGATGACCGCGCAGCACAGCCAGGTCAGCAACCCGAACTATTTCCAGACCCCGGCTTACTTCAACCTCGACGCCACGATCGGCTACACCTTCAAGGACGCCGTCAAGATCAACGCCGGTGTCTTCAACATCACCAACGCGAAGTATTGGAACGCCGCGGACGTGATCGGCCTCGCATCGACGAACCAGCAGCTCGATCTCTATGCGCAGCCCGGTCGCTACTTCGGTGTCAACCTCACGGCACGATGGTAGTCCCGGCGGCCCTCTCCGCCGAGCGACTGCCGGCGCCAGCGACACGCGGTCCACGCGTGTCGCTGGCGTTGTCGCTTGCGTTGCATGGGCTGTTCCTTGTTCCTTTGCTGCTCACCGGCATGGCCGGCAGCAACGCCAGCGACGAACCCGCCCTTATGGTGGAGCTGTCGCTTGCCGCCCCGACGGCCGGGCCCGAAGCCGAAGCCAAGAACGACGAACCCGACACCAAAGAACAGCAGCCCGAGACACCGCCCGAGCCGCCACTGCCGTCGGTCGAAGAGACTGCGGCCGCACTGCCACCGCCCGAGCCCCAACCCGAACTCACGCTCGAACCCGAGATCAAGGTCGAGCTGCCGCCGCCTCAGGAACCGCCGCCGCTCAAGGTCGCCGATCTGAAGCCGGCCGAGCCGGCAAAACCTAAAGCGCCGCCACCCCCTCCCAAGCCCGCAGCTGCACGCCCCACGGGTCAGGCGGCGGTCACCCGCGCGCCCAACCCCGATGCTGGCGATGCCAGCACGACGCAGCAGGCTGCCGCATCCTCGGCGCCGCTGATCGTGTTCGAGGGCAAGCCGCGCTATCGCCATCCGCCGAAACCGCCCGTTTATCCGCAGCGCTCCATCGAGCTCAACCAGCAGGGTGAAGCTCTGGTGCGGGTACGCCTTGATCCTGATGGATCGGCTGCCGAGATACTGTTGTGGCGCGGCAGTGGCTTTGCCCTGCTCGATCGTGCCGCTCTCACCGCAGTGCGCGGCTGGCAATTCCTTCCTGCCATGCGTGACGGCCGCCCGGTCGCCGCCTGGGTCGAAATTCCTGTTCGTTTCCATCTACGTTGAAAGGAGAAATCATGCTCTCAACCCAGAATGCGGACCTCGCCGCCCGGTGGAGCCGCTTACGCGGCGAACAGCCGGCAATGCGGATCCGCGATGCCGCCGCGACACTGGGCGTGAGCGAGGCCGAGCTCGTAGCACTCGGCGTCGGCCAGACCGCAACGCCGCTCACCGCCGACTGGCGTGGCATCCTGACCGATATGCCGTCGGTCGGACGGGTGATGTGCCTGACGCGCAACGAGCATTGCGTGCACGAGCGTCATGGCCGGTTCGAGGATGTCGAGGTCAAGGGACCGCACGGTCTGGTGCTCGGCACCGATATCGACCTGCGTCTGTTCCTGGGCTCCTGGAAGCATGGCTTTGCGGTGCGTGAACCGCTGAAGCAGGGCGAACGGCTCAGCCTGCAGTTCTTCGACGCCGCGGGCGAAGCCGTGCACAAGATCTATGCGACTGACGAGACCGACCGGCCGGCCTTCGATGCATTGATTGCCCGCTACACTGCTGCGGAACCGCAGCCGCTGAAGATCGTGCCGCATGCCCCGGATGCCTTGGATCGACCCGACTCCGAGATCGACCTCGAAGGACTGCGCAAGGCTTGGGCCGGCATGAAGGACACGCACGAGTTCTTCGGCATGCTGGGCAAGTTCAAGGTCGGTCGCGTGCAGGCGCTGCGGCTGATCGGCGAGGAATTCTCCCGCGAACTGCCGGTGCGCGCCTTGCGCGAAGCCATGGAAGCCGCCCAGCAGTCGGAGCTGCCGATCATGATCTTCGTCGGCAGCCGCGGATGCATCCAGATCCATACCGGCCCCGTGAAGCGGCTGGTCGACACGCACGGCTGGTTCAACGTGCTCGACCCCGACTTCAACATGCATCTGCGCGACTCCGGCGTGGCTCGCGTCTTCTCCGTGCGCAAGCCCACCGAAGACGGCACCGTCACCTCGATCGAAGCGTTCGATGCGGAGAACCGCAACATCCTGCTGATGTTCGGCGCTCGCAAGCCGGGCAAGCCCGAGCTTGAGGACTGGCGGTCGATCGTCGCGCGCGTCGAGAAGCAGGCTGCTTCGTGATGCAGCGACGTCACGTCCTGTCGCTGGGCATGGGGGCGGCGCTGGCCGCCTCCTTTCCTGTAAGCGCGCAGCAGCCGCCGCGCATCGTGGCCGTCGGCAGTTCCATCACCGAGATCATCTATGCGTTGGGGGCGGAGAAGCTCCTGGTCGGCGTCGATACGACCAGCCTCTATCCGAACGCCGCGAGATCGTTGCCGCAGGTCGGCTACATGCGCGCGCTCTCGGCCGAAGGCGTGCTGTCGTTGAAGCCCACCCTGATCATCGCCACGACAGCAGCCGGCCCCGCGACCGTTCTCGATCAGCTCAAGGCGACCGGCATCGAGGTCATGGTCCTGCCCGACCACTACGACTACGACAGCGTGATCACCAAGATCGCCGCCGTCGGCAAGGCGACGGGCAAGGTGGCGGAAGCCGATGCCATGATCGAACGCGGCCGCGCTGCCATGAAGACATTGGCCGACCGGCTCGCCACCGCAACCAGCCGTCCGCGCGTGCTGTTCCTGCTCGGCATGGGCAGCGGTGCGCCGCAGGCGGCAGGCCGCAACACCGCGGCAGACGGCATCATCAAGATGGCCGGCGGCGTGAATGCGATCGAAGGCTATTCTGGTTATCGGCCGCTGACGCCCGAGGCCGTGATCGCCTCCAAGGCCGACTACATCCTGGTCACGCGCCAGACGGTCGAAGCCATGGGCGGCATCCAGGCGATCCTCGACCAACCATCGCTCAACCGCACGCCGGCCGGCAAAGCCGGCAAGGTGCTGGAGTTCGACGCGCTGCTGTTGCTGGGCTTCGGCCCGCGCACACCGCAAGCCGCTCAGGAACTGGCCTCGGCACTGCATCCCGAACTGGCGCGCGCGCCATGACGATGTCGGCATGGGCGGCGCCTGCGTTGCGCCGTCCGATCCCGCTGTTCGCGCTCGCCGCGCTGGTGAGCGTGCTGAGCGGCCTCTGCATCGGCGCGTTTCCCGTCAGTCTGGGCCAAATCCTGTCGGCCATTGGCCTCTCGGATGCGCCGCTCGACGACACGACGGCCGCCGTGCTCTACGCCATCCGCGCACCGCGCGTGATCGCGGCCTTTGCCGTCGGTGCTGCGCTGGCGGCCGGCGGGGCCGCGATGCAGAGCCTGTTCCGCAATCCATTGGCCGATCCCGGCCTGCTCGGCGTGTCGAGTGGCGCCGCCCTCGCCGCCGTGTCGGTGATCGTGCTCGGCGAGAAGGTCATGCACATCGTGCCGCCGGGCTTCAGGCCCTGGTGTCTGCCGATCGCGGCCTTCCTCGGTGGCCTCGCTTCGACGGTGCTCGTCTATCGGATTGCCGCACGCGAAGGCATCACGTTGGTTGGCACCTTGCTACTGGCCGGCATTGCAGTGAATGCACTCGCCTCTGCCGGCATTGGCATGCTGGTTTTCGTGGCCGACGATCAACAGCTTCGTACCCTGATCTTCTGGACCATGGGCGGCTTCGGCGCCGTGACCTGGACGGCAATCATCCCGGCCTTGCTGGTGCTGGCCATCAGTGTGCCGACACTCCTGCCCACGGCACACTTGCTCGATGCACTGGCACTGGGTGAGCGAGAAGCCGGGCATGTCGGCGTCGATGTCGAAAGCCTGAAGATCCGCCTCGTGGCGCAAGTTGCCCTCGCGGTCGGTGCAAGCGTCGCCATCTCGGGCATCGTCGGTTTCGTCGGCCTGCTCGCCCCACACATCGTGCGGATGATGCTGGGTCCGGCACACCGCACCTTGTTGCCCGCCGCAGCCTTGTTCGGTGGCGCTATCCTTGTGTTGGCCGATGCCCTCGCACGCACCGTAGTATCGCCGGCGGAGCTTCCGATCGGCGTGCTGACGGCGCTGGTCGGCGGACCGTTCTTCCTCTGGCTGCTGGTCGGCCGTGCCGCACGAGGTGGCCTGTGAGTCTCCTGCAGGCCGTCGGCGTCGAAGTCCGGGCGCGCACCAAGCCACTCATCCAGGACATCTCGATCGACCTGGCGCCGGGCGAGTTCCTGGCCATCATCGGCCCCAACGGTGCAGGCAAGAGCACACTACTGGGAGCACTCAGCGGCGATCGAACGATCAGCGCAGGCAAGGTACTGCTCGACGGACGGCCGCTCGGCCAATGGCGCAAGGCCGACCTCGCCCTGCGCCGCGCCGTGCTGCCGCAGCATTCGGCTGTCGCTTTCGACTTCACGGGGCTGCAGATCGCCATGCTCGGCCTACTCGCCCATCGGGGCCGCCTGTCGGAGCCACAGATGAAGGCGCTGGCCGAGCAGGCCTTGTCCGAAACCGAAGCGCTGGCCTTCGCCGACCGGCCCTACACGGTTCTGTCCGGTGGCGAACGCCAGCGCGTCCAGCTTGCCCGCGTCCTGGCGCAGTGCGACGCCGATCCAGGCCTGAAGCCTTTCCTGCTGCTCGACGAGCCGATCTCGGGCCTCGACCTTTCCCACCAGCATGCAGCGCTCGCCAGCGCCCGCCGGCGAGTCGACCGTGGGCTGGGCGTCCTGGCGGTGTTGCACGACCTCAATATGGCGGCGCGTTACGCCGACCGGGTCGGGATCGTCGAGAACGGCCGCCTGACCGATATTGGGCCCGTCCGCCAGACCCTCGATCCGGATCGCCTGTCGACCGTCTTCGCGACACCCATCGTGCGAGTCGAGGCGGCCGGCGGGACGGCGTTCCTCAGCCCCGGCTGAATTCACCGCGAATCTGTGTCCAAACAGACATAAACCCGCCGGATTCGACCGATGATATGATGTCCTGGCAACCAAGGGCATCTCATCTCGAGGATCATGGGCGAACGCCCCACTCTGCTGATGACGACACGGCTCGGCGTGCGCCCCTTGGGCGTGCGGGGCGATCCGTTGCATGCCGTCGCGGGCCAGCTTCTGGCGGTGATTCGCCGTCGCCTGGGCGATGGGCCGGCCAACCTGCTGGCCGATCCGCAACTGCGCGAATCGGGTGACGGAATCGACTGGTATTCCGCGCAAAGCGGTTCGGTCCAAAGGCTGAGCGAACTCGGCGAAAGCGAGCGGGCCGACGTGCTGCGCGCCGCGGAAGCGCACCTCGACGCGATCCGCACACTCGGCGCGCAGCTTCAGGCGTCGGCGACCAGCGAAGAAGCGCGGCTGATCGGCCGGTCGCTCGAACTGGCGACGGCACGGCCCTCCGACGATTTCGTCTTCGTGGTCGATGGCCAACCAGTCATCGTTGCCTGGGGGTACGAAGCCGATGCGGCTGCGAGCCTGCAGCCCTTCGCCCTGACACCCGTGCCTGCTCCGGCCCCGCCTGCCGCCATCCTTGCAAGTGCACCCGCCGTGAGCCTGCCCGGCCGCCTTGGCTGGGCACCCTGGCTGAGCGCACTGCTGTTCGGCCTGCTGCTCCTTCTCCTCCTGCTGCTGACCTCGTGGTTGTTGCGCGCCTGCGTGCCAGTCGATCCGTCTCTCAACATCGCGACTCACGAGACGCCCGCGCCGCCTGCCCCCGAAGCGCCGCCCGATCCGACTCCGCTGCTCAAGGCCTCACTCGACGACGAGAAGACCGACGAGCAGAAGCTGAAGACCGAGCTTGCATCGCTGCAGGCCGAGCTCAAGACGAAGCTGGAGCAGTGCAAGCCGATCGAACCGCCCAAGCCAAAGCCACCGCCTCCGCCTCCGCCAGTTGCGAAGGCACCGCCTCCGCCGCAGCAGGCGACGGCACCGCCTGCACCACCGGCGCCACCCGTGAACCGTCCACCGCCGGGCCAGCTGCCTTGCGACTGGTCCGGTGACTCAGGCGGCGAAGGCGTCACGCGCAATCGGCACTATCTCGGCGACAAACCAGGCTTCGTGGCGTTGAACTATCAGCTCTTCGTCCGGCCGGACGATATCAAGGTGATCTATCGCGGCCAGCAGATCGCGGGCACAGGCGGCCCGCGCAGCGGCCGCGGCGGTTTTGGCTTCGACTGGAAGCCGGTCGCCGGGGATTATTCGGTCGATGTGATCGTAACTGGAGAGATCTGGGGCACGCGATGGAACTACTCCATCTCCTGTCCCCGGGGTGGACGCTGAGGAACAGACATGGCTGCAGGTCCGCTTCTTGTCAGTGAACCGCTCCAGCGCTACCGCGCGCTGGGGCTTGCGGGCGATCCCGTGTGGCGGGCTGCCGGTCAGCTTCGCACCGCCATCGCCGCGCGGCTCTCGCGCGAGCATGCCGACTTGCTTGCGATCCCCGAGGCCGAGCCGAGCGGCCGCAGCATCCATTGGTATGCGCCGTTCGATGGCGAGGTCCGCCGTCTCGCCGACCTACCGGAGAGCGAGCGACAGGCCGTACTCGACACGGTTCATCGCCTGCATGGCGACCTCTCAGGGCTCGCGACGCAGATGGAAGCCGTGGAACGCTCCAGTGCGGAGCGCAACTTCGCGCGCTTGCTGCGCCATGCTCTGACCGCTCCGGGCGAAGAGACGCTCTATGTCGTGGACGGCCGGCCGGTCATGGCCTTCTGGGGCTTCACCGCCGATGCGGCCCTGCCTGGCGTGTTCCTGGCAAGCGCACCTCCAGCACCGGCAGCGATGGTGACACCGCGAGCAGCACCACGCCCCGAGGCCGTGATGGCATCCGCGCCCGCCGTTACCGCTGTCGCTACGCCGCGCACCGTATGGTGGCAATGGCTGCTGCTCGGCGTTCTGCTCCTTCTGTTGCTGGCCCTGCTCGCATGGCTGGTGCGCCCCTACCTGCCGCGCATCGAACCGATCCTCGAAGCCGAAGTTCGCGAACGTGCGCTGGGCTTCGCCGTGCGCCAGCCTCTCGAACTGCAGCAGACCCGCGTCGCCACGCTCGTTCAGGACAATGAAGACTTGCGGCTCGAACTCGCTCGCCTGACCGACGAACTGGCACGCCGCGGTGGCGATTGCGCGGCCGGCATCATCGCGCCGGGCGGCGTGATCGTTGGCTCCGTCGGCGGGCCACCGATCGAACGCGGCGCTGGCCCCGATGCCACCGCCGATGTCGGCATTGCTGGCAAGGACGAAGGCAAAGACCCGAACAAGCCGGACGACAAGGGCGCAGGCACGAAAGGCCCCGACGAGCAGAGCAAGGATCAGAACAAGGGCAACACGGCTCAGAACGACAAGAACGAGAAGAAGGACGAGCCGAAGCCGATGGTCGTCCCGCCGGAAGCCAAGCAGAAACAGGACCTCGCCTTCCTGCAGGGTGACTGGCGTTCGCGTACCGGCCTTGCGACCGCGACTGGCGAAAAGGATTTGCGGCCTTCTTACACGCTCGATGACAAGGGCAAGGGCAAGGTGAGCTTCGTGCAGAAGAACGGCGCCACCTGCGAAGCGCCGGCCGAAGCGCGTTGGGACGGTGCCAAATTGGTGATCGAAGAGAAATCCAACCCCAAGTGCAGTGACGGCCGCACATATGCCCGTAATGTCGTCAATTGCGAGGTCGGCGCGGATGGTGTCGCCCAGTGCAACGGCAATCAGCCGGGCGACAAGCGCAGCTATCGCGTGCAGATCGGCCGTTGAGTGCCTAGATTTATCGGATTGGCCGTAACGAACGTGACATGAGCGACCTCGCCCGCCTGCCGAGCTATCCCAGCCCGACGACGCTGATTGCCCGTTCCGGCATTCAGTTCCTCGATTTCGGTTTCGACCCTGTGCGCCTCAAGGTGCGCGAGTGGGGTTTCCATGACGCGGCTGCGGCAAAGGCGGTCGACGATCTGGTGCAACTCGACTTCGACGAAGGCCGCGGCCAGTACGAAGTCGTGGAAAACGGCCGCCGTCGCGCCGCCGAGCCCAATCTCGTGATAACGGCCAAGGATGCACTGGCGCCCTTTCTCGATAAATGGGTGCCGGTGCCGTTTCTGCAGGTGCGGCCGAACAATCAGTTTCGCGAAGGCCCGGCGGATTGGGCGCGCGTGCGCGTGGTCGATCTCGAAGCCCGCTACGGCGCAGGCTATCGCGACGAACAGGGCAATCGCTATCGCGCCGTGCTTGCCTTCGACACCGGCCTGATCGCCGAGGCCGAAGGTCGCGCCTACCTGGCGCCCTCGCCCAAGGACGTGACCTCGGGCGCGTTGTTTGCGCTCGCCCCACAGCAGCGCGCCAATCACTGGCTGTTGCGGCAAGGCTGGATGACGCAGTGGCTCGACGAGCTGTTCCACGAGCTGCATCCGCGCGCCACGGCGGAAGAAATCGACAACGACATCAAGCAGAAGCCGCAGGAAGCGACGGCGCGCTATCTCGCCTTCCTCGGCCTGCTGGCAGCGGCCGCGCATTTCCCGCCGGTCAAGCTGGTCGGCGATGCGGAACGGCCGGGTCGCGGCGCCATCGAAGTCGATCTCGTGCTCGACGTCGGCAACTCACGGACCTGCGGCTTGCTGATCGAGGCGGCGGGCGAGCTGGGCGTCAACCTGAACGACTCCTACGAACTCGCGCTGCGCGATCTCTCGCATCCAGAAGTCGTGCACACACGGCCCTTCGAATCGCGGGTCGAGTTCGCGCAAGCCTGGTTCGGCAAGAATCATCTCTCACGGCTCGGTGGCCGGGCCGATGCCTTCGTTTGGCCGACCATGACGCGCGTCGGCCCCGAAGCGACGCGGCTTGCCGCTCGGCGGCGCGGCACCGAAGGCAATACCGGCATGTCGAGCCCCAAGCGCTATCTGTGGGACGAGGAGCCGCAGACCCGCGAATGGCGCTTCAACGTCGCCTATGCCCAGGACCAGACGGCGATGCCGGCGGCGGCTGGCCCGATGGCCCAGCTCGTCAACCAAAAGGGCGAGCCGCTGCATTTGGTCGATCCCGACGCGGATTCGGCCGACCATCTACCGGTCTTCGAGCCGCTCTATTCGCGCTCCTCGGTGATGACCTTCGTGCTCTCCGAGATCCTGCTGCAGGCGCTGACCCTGATGAACTCGCCGCAGCAGCGCGGCCGCCGGGCGCACGCCGAAACGCCGCGCCGCCTGCGCCGCATCGTGCTCACCCTGCCGACCGGCATGCCGCTGGCCGAGCGCCTGATCTTCCGCAAGCGCGCCGAGGCCGCGCGCGATCTCGTCTGGATGATGATGGGCTGGAAGCTCGACGATCCAGCGGCCCCGGCGCCGCGCGTGCTGACCGATTGGGACGAAGCGAGCTGCACCCAGCTCGTCTATCTCTACACCGAAGTGGCGCGCAATTTCGGCGGCGATGCCCGCCGTTTCTTCCAGCTCACGCGCAAGCCGCGCGGCAAGCCAACGAGCGAAAACGCGGGCGACATGCTCAGCATCGCCAGCATCGATGTCGGGGGTGGCACGACCGACCTCATCATCAATTCCTATCGCCTCGAAGGCGCCGGCACGTCGGTGACTCTTTTCCCGGAGCAAAAGTTCCGTGAGGGCTTCAACGTCGCGGGCGACGACATCCTGCTGAGGGTCGTGCAGGCGCATGTGCTGCCGCCGATCGAAGCTGCGCTGCGTGCCTCCGGCATCGCCAACCCGGCCGACCTGATGGCCGAGCTGGTAGGCGGCGACCGCGGCGGCGAGGACGTCATCCAGCGCAATTTGCGCCAGCAATTCGCGTTGCAGATCGCCCATCCGATCGCGCTCGAATTCCTGCGCGCCGCCGAGACCTTCGACCCGACCTCAGGCGTCGTGGCCGCCGAGCCGCGGCCCTACGAGACCTTCTTCCCAGGCGGCGCCAGGCCCTCCGAGGAAGTCGTTACCTTCGTGAACGAGGCGGCCCGCAAGCGCGGCGCACAGAGCTTCGATCTGCGTACCGTCGTCTTCCCGGTCGATCTGCCGGGCCTCGACAAGACAGTGCGGGCCGAGATGGCGCGCGTGCTGGCGCCGCTCGCCGAGATCGTGCACGCCTACGACTGTGACGTGCTGCTGCTGTCCGGCCGGCCCTCGCGCCTGCCCGGCATTCGGGCGCTGGTGATGGAGCTGCTGCCGCTGCCGCCGGAGCGCGTGATCTCGCTGCACGACTATCGCGTCGGCGCCTGGTATCCCTTCCGCGACGCGCGCCTGCGCGTGGAAGATCCCAAGACCACCGTGGCGGTCGGCGCGATGATCGCGGCCCTCGCCCAGTCGCAGCTTCCCGACTTTTCCTTCCGCTCCGACCTGCTGCGTTCCAAGAGCATCGCCAAGTTCATCGGTAAGCTCGATGGTGGCGGTCGCCTGCAGAAGGAAGACCTTGTCTATCGCGACGTCGATCTCGACAACCGCGAGTACGAACTGCCGGAAATCGCGTTCGAGTTTCGTGGGCCCATGTGGTTGGGCGCCCGCCAGCTCGATCTGGTGCGTTGGCCGGCGGCACGGCTCTATGCGTTGGAATTCGCCAAGCCCGAGTTTGCCGAACGTCACGCACGCGAGACGCCGTTCAAGATCGCGCTGGCCCGCGTGAAGCCCAAGGACAAGGACTCGGGTGACGTCGAGCGCTTCCGCCTGCGTCAGGTGACCAACCGCGACGGCCGTGCCGTTGCGCTCGACCGCCTGACGCTTCGTCTCCAGACACTGCCGCGCCGTGAGGGCTACTGGCTCGACACGGGCATGCTCAAGACCGGTTGAAGGTTCACGGACAAACCATGGACACTGTCGATCTCAAACTGGCCCAGGATTGCGAAGCGCTGGCCGTCGCCGCCAGCGAAGGCGTCACCTGGCTGAAGAACGCTTCCGCGCAATCGCCCACCGTGGCGCAGCAGGCGCCGTCGCTGGTGAGCGAGCTGCAGAAGGTTCGCAACCAGAGCCGCAAGCTGGCGCGCGCTGCCCGTCGCCGCATGTGTGTCGGCGTGTTCGGGCCGAGCCAGGCCGGCAAGTCCTATCTCGTCTCGATTCTGGCCAGCCGCGACGGCCGGCCGTTGCAGGCCCGCTTTGCCGACCGAAGCTACGACTTCCTGCGCGAGATCAACCCGCCGGGCAATCGCGAGTCCACAGGCCTCGTCACGCGCTTCGGCCTGGGGCTGAGCGACGTCTCGCATGATTTTCCGGTACGGGTGCGCCTGCTGACGCAGACCGACATCGTGAAGATCCTGGGCAATTCCTTCCTGCTCGACTTCGATCACCAGAAGGCCGAGTTCGAGGGGCCCGATGGCGCCGCCATCCGCAAGCGGCTGGCCGAGCTGCGCGCCAAGGCGCAGCCCGCGCCAGTGGGCGATCTCGATGCCGACGACGTGCTCGACCTGATCGAGTATTTCGACACGTTCTTCGCTGGCGTCACCGCCGAACTGCGCACCGACTATTGGCGCGAGGCGATCGATCTGGCGCCGCGCCTCTCGGGCCACGACCGCGCCCGCCTGTGGTCGGTGCTGTGGTACGACTTCCAGCCCTTCACCGACCTCTACCTCACGCTCTACGAAGGCCTGCAGAAGCTCGCCTTCGCGCCCGAGGCCCTGCTCGGCATGGATGCTCTGATCCCGCGCGAGAAGAGCATCATCGACGTGCTGACGCTCGACCGGCTGGGCGCGGATTCCGACGACACCTTGCAGGTCCGCCCCAAACAGGCCGACGGCCGCTCCTCACCCGACACCAGCCTGCCGCGCTCGCTGATCTGCGCCCTGACGGCGGAACTCAATGTCGCCATCGCCGAGAAGCCGTGGGATTTCTTCGATCACACCGACCTGCTCGACTTCCCCGGCGCCCGCTCGCGCCTGAAGCTCGCCAAGCTTGATGATGTCTCGAAGACCAAAGGTGTGGCCGAAGGAGCGAACCCGCTGCGCGAGCTGCTGCTGCGCGGCAAGGTCGCCTATCTCTTCCAGCGCTATTCGGCGGAGCGCGAGCTTTCTGCCATCCTGCTCTGCATCCCCGACGGCAACCAGGAGGTCCGTGATCTCTCGGACATGATGACGGCATGGATCGACCAGACGATCGGCGCGACGCCGGCCGATCGCGCCAAGCAGAAGAACGCGCTGTTCCTCGTTCTGAGCAAGATGGACCGCGAGTTCGAGCAGAAGGCGGGCGAGACCGAGGAGTCGCGCCACCTGCGCTGGAGCGCCCGTCTCGGCAACTCGCTGGTCAACAATTTCCGCGGCGAGTGGCCGCTCAACTGGAACGGCCGGCCGTTCGACAACACGTTCTGGCTGCGCAACCCGACGGTCATCGACGAACGGCTGATGGATTATGACGGCGGCCGCGAAGTCGGCATTGCCGATACCTTCGCGCAGCGCGCCACCGAGCTGCGTCGTCACTTCATCGACAACGAGGATGTCCGCCGCCACTTCGCCGATCCGGCAAGGGCGTGGGACGAGGCCTTCCGCGCCAACGACGGCGGCGTCTCTTATCTCGTAAAGAGCCTGATCCCGGTCTGCGATCCGGCGATCAAGCGTGCCCAGGTGCGCGGTCAGCTCGACGTCCAGATCCGCCGCTTGGTTGATCGGCTGGCCGGCTTCCACAGCGCCTCCGACGGCGACGCGCGCACCAAGAAGCGCGATCTGGTGCACACGGTGCTGCGCGGGCTGGCGAACGTCATCCAGCAGCAGCTCTTCGGCGAGCTGGTCGCGGCCCTGCAGATCGCCGACACGGCACTCCGCGAGATCTACTTCCGGATCGCCACGGCGCGTGCCTCCGACGAAACGCCGGCACGCAATGGCAAGCCGCAAGGCCCGGTGGCGCAATCGACCGGCGCCGCCGTCGATCTCGGTGCCATCTTCGCCGACGTGTTCGGCGAGGAGGCCGGTCACCATGCCCCGACACCGTCGGGCGTGCTGGAAGACCGCGCCGAGCGCTTCGCACGCGAGGCCGCTGACTACTGGCTCGAAAACATGCGTCGTGTCGGCGCCGACGAGAAGGCGCTGTCCCACTATGGCGTCGACCGTCAGCATCTCGGCTGGCTGATCGACGAGCTGATCGTGGGCGCCCACCGCCTGAAGCTGATCGACCAGCTCAGCCACGAGGTGCGGGCCCTGGAGAACGCCGCCAACGCCAAGTGGGAGGAGATCGCCGAGCGCCAGGTGCGCACCGCCTCTTCGGCGCTGAATGGTTATGTGAGCGCTCTGGGCTTCGACAAGCTGCCCATCGATCAACGTCCGGGCTTGCCGCCTAATGCACCGACCCGCCGCGTGTTCGAGCATCCGACCTTGATGGCCGATGGCGTGCCCGTGCTGAGCGAAGATCCCGCGCCGATCTATGCCGACTATTGCAAGGATTGGATGCGCGCCTTCCTGCAGCTCGCCATGGACAATGTCGGCTACGAGGGTGGTCGCGAGATCACGCCGGAGCAGAACGATCGCCTCGGCGCCATTCTGCGCGCCGTGCCGGCGTAAGGAACGTCTGAGTCGATGCCTGTTCGTGCTTCCATTACACCTCTGACCGAACCCGGCCACGCGCTGTTGCGCGTGAGCGAGCTCGACGCCGTGCCCGACGGCCTCACCATCTCGATCCAGCGCCAGCAGGGACCCGACTCGCATCTGGCCGACGATGGCTGGCGGCGCACCGAAACCTGGCTGATGCCCGATCAAGTCAGGCGCCGTGGCGAGGTTCTGGAGTTCCATCTCGGTCCGGAAATCTGCGATCGCCTGGCCGGCATTGCGACCATCCGCCTGCGCGTGCGCGAACCGGATATCGGCGTCGTCGGCACCACGGTGGTGGCCTGGCCGGCGATGCTGACGTCCGGTGCCTCCGACGGTTCGAACCCCTTCGCCGACGATATCGTGCGCCTTCGCCGCGCGCGCGAACGGCCTGCCCCCGAACCTGAGCCGCCAACCGTCGTCATGCCGCCACCGCCCCGGCCGATGCCGGAGCTGCGCGCCGCGCGCGATCCAATGGCCGATCTGACGAAGCGTCGCGGTGGCACGGGATGGATGGTGGCGCTGGCGATCTTGCTGATCCTGATCGGCGGCGGTTACTACGCCTGGACCAACCACTTCAACAAGCCTGAACCAGCCGTCGCCGCGAGCCCACCGCCGACGGCCTCCCCGACACCGCTCGCCAGCGCCGAGCCGCCGAAGAAGTCCGTGCGCGAAACCGTGGCGGACTATCTCGCCACCAAGCCGCAACCCGACGCGATGCTGGCCAAGGGTCGCGAGTTCGCCAAGGACGGCAACATGGCCGCGGCCTTCCTGGTGTTCCGCCAAGCTGCCGAGCAAGGCAATGCCGCCGCCCAGGTCGAGCTGGCGTCCTTCTACGATCCGACCGCGCAGGCCAAGGCGGGCTTCCCGCACGACGGCGCTCTGGCGGCGGACTGGTACGAGCGCGCAGCGCTGGCCGGCATTGCCGAGGCCCAGCGTAAACTCGGCCTGTTGCTCGCCAAGGGAGGTGCAGGCCTCGCCGCCGACGCCGCCAAGGCCAAGAGCTGGCTGCAGCAGGCAGCGGCCCAGAACGACGCCGACGCCAAGAAGGCCCTCGACTCCCTGCCGAAATAGGCCTCTTCCGGCGTATATGCCGCGGCTATGCCGCGACCCTGTCCGACGCCTCGATTTCATACGGGCCGCACTCCTACATGATCGGTCGTCCAGGAGACGCCGACCCATGTCTGTCGTCAGATCGATGGTCCGGGGCACGACCATCGCCGCTATCGCCCTCATGGCTGCGGCGGCCCCCTCTTCAAGCCGCGAGCCCCTCGCCAGCGATGCCGGTGTCACACCGGCACCTGCTGCCGAACCGAAACAGATGCGGCTGACCTGCCGCCGCTATTTCGGCTGCGTGCCGACGCTCCTGCACATGTCCCGCCTCGATAAGGAAAACCAATGACCGCCGTTGAAGCTTGCTCTGCCGATTCGTCTGATGCCTTGGTCGATCGCGTGATGGCGGTCGCCCATTTGCCCCCGACGGCCCATGTCGCCGTTATCGGCCATCACACCCTTTCCATTGTCCTCGCCCTGATGCATCGCGGTTGTGCGTGCGTGCGCAGCCTGCGGCCAGGCTCTGCGTCGCCCGACCGCGAAGCCGCCGATCTCGCCTGGATCGTCGACGTCGCCAACGAAGACGAGCTCCACGACGCGCTGCAGGCGGCACGCAACCGCACCAGCGCCGCCGGACGCGTGATCGTCGAAGGAGCGGACTGCCCTTGCGCCAACGGCCTCTCCGCCATTCGGACGCACGCGCTGGCCGCAGGACTAGACGTCGTCGCCTTCGATCACCTGGCGCGCCGACTGGTCCTGGCGCCCGTTCAGTCCGCACGCCTGGCCGCCTAGGAGCCTTCCATGTTCGACATCGTCGCGCGCGCCCGCGGCTCGATGGCCGCCCTCCCGACGCCCTATCGGTTCGGAAAGGTCGATGCCGAAGCGCTCCACAAACTGTGCGAGCGCCTGATCGCGCACGGAACGTCGGCCCTCGTTCCCTGTGGCACGACAGGTGAAGCCCCTCTGCTCACGCCGGACGAACACCGGCTGGTCATCGCGCGGACCGTGGCCGCGGCCGCCGGCCGCGTGCCGGTCATTGCCGGTGCCGGCAGCAACAACACGCAGACGGCCGTCGAGCTGGCACAGTCGGCAGAGAAGGCCGGTGCTTCAGCGTTGCTGTGCGTTACGCCCTTCTATCTCAAGCCCAGCCAGAGCGGCCTGTTCGGCCATTTCAAGGCCATCCACGATGCCGTGGGTCTGCCCCTCATTCTCTACGATGTGCCGGCGCGCACTGGCTGCGCGCTGGCCGACGTCACGGTCCGCCGCCTGGCCGACCTGCCGCGGGTCCTGGGCCTCAAGGATGCCACCGGCAATATCCCTCGCGTCCCGCGCCTGCGCCGCCGGCTCGGCAACCGCTTCCTGCTCCTGTCGGGCGACGACGCGACCCAGGCGGCCTTTCGTATGGCTGGCGGCGATGGCTGCATTTCGGTCACGGCGAACGTCGCCCCCGCCCTGTGTGCTGCCCTCCATCGTGCCTGCGACGCGCGCGATGCCGACGAGATTGCCCGCTTCGAGCGGATCTTGGCGCCACTGCATGCCGCGCTCTTCCTCGAAGCCAACCCGATCCCGCTAAAACGGGCATTGTACCGTCTCGGCCTGATGGGCGATGGACTGCGCCTGCCCCTGACGCCCCTCGGCCCGCTGGACGACCAGAAGCTGGTGCATGTGCTAAACGCCATGGCGGCCGCAGAACGTTCCACCGCCATGAGCTTTGCGGCTGCGCGCCTCCACCCGCCCTGCGCCGCCTGATCGACCTGAGCCTCGATATTTCGGTGGCGTTTCACGCACCGCGCACATAGCGTCGGCCGAGCGATCCGCTACTGAGGGGAGATATCATGAGGCTCAAACTGTTCGGCCGCGCGGCGGCCATCGCGATTGCCGGTCTCGCCATGCTCCAAACGGAGACAGCCCTGGCGCAAGGCGGGATCGACAACAGCGCGCTGAGCTCACCCACTTTCCGCGAGCACAAGCGCACCTTCGGACTGGTCTACACCCTGCCGAAGGAAGTGAACGATATCCTCGCCATCACGATCGGCGGCCTGCTGCGCGAGAAGCTGCTGAACGCCAACCTCATCGACGAAGCACTGCGCTTCAACATTCCGCACGTCACCGTGCTGCACATTCACAACCCCGATCCGACGACGCCGGAAAAGATGCTGAAGGCCATGCCCAAGCTGCCGCCGGCGCTCAAAGTAAACCTCAAGACCTTCTACACGACGGAGGCGGCCAAGGGTGCCGGCCATCCCTGGTGGCTCGACCTCGGCATCGTCAAGGAAGGTCCTGACTTCGAGGCCATGATGGCTTTCAACACCATCGCCACGACGGCTCTCACGCCACTGCGCGATGGTCCGCTGCCGCGCGTCACCGGGCCGGTCTATGGCGTCATGGGCGATGCCGGCAAGGAACTGGTGCGGACAGTCGGCGTCAGCGGCCTGAACACCGTGAAGGACGGCAAGGAGCTGCGCCCGCACAATCCTCACAACACCTTGGTCTATTCGATGGCCAAGTTCACGCCCGAGATCCAGGCGGCATTCAACCAAACGGCTGCTGAATTCAATCAGATCCTGCCGGACGGCATCCCCACGACTTTCAAGACGGTATCGATCGTCGAGCTCGGCTTTGCCGGCAACGTGCTGCGCGAGATCTATCGCATCAGCCTGGAAGACGGCGCCGTCCTCAATGTCGCCACGGGTGCCGTTCTCAAAAAATAGTTCAGACCAGGCGATATCCCACGCCCGGCTCGGTCAGCACGTGCCGGGGCGAGGCCGGGTCGGCCTCGATCTTCTGCCGCAGCTGCCGGATATAGACGCGCAGGTATTGCGGATCGACCGACTCGTCGCGCCAAACTTCGCGCAACAGATGGCGGTGCGTCAGCACCTTGCCGGCGTGGATCGCGAGCTGTTCGAGAATGTCGTACTCCTTCGGCGAGAGCTTGACGGTCTCGCCGCTGCGTTCGACATGGCGGCGCACCAGATCCACTTTCAGATCGTCGCTGACGAAGGTTCGTTCCGCTCCCTGCTCCTGCAGGCGATGGCGGAGCGCAGCGCGGATGCGCGCCATCAACTCCTCGGCGCCAAACGGCTTGGTGACATAGTCGTCAGCGCCTGAATCGAGAGCAGCCACTTTGGCGGCTTCGTCGCCGCGGCTCGACAAAACCACGATAGGCACGTGCGCCAGCCCGCGCAGGCGCGCGATCAGGTCGAGGCCGTCGACGTCCGGCAGCCCGAGATCAAGCAGCACAAGATCGGGCCGGTGATGCCGCATCGCCGACAGGGCCTCGGCGCCGTTCGCCGCTTCCAAAATGCGGTGCTCGTGCGCAGACAGCGTCGTACGCAGCAGGCGCCGGATCGGCGGCTCGTCGTCGACGATCAGGATCGTGGCGCCATCAGCCGCCATGTCGGGTCACCGGATAACTCACTAGAAACTCCGCGCCGCTCCGGTCCGCTCGATTGCGTGCCGTGAGCGTGCCGCCCATCGCTTCGACGAAGCCCCGTGCAATGGCAAGCCCGAGGCCGGTGCCGGCACGGCGGCGATCGCCGGCATCGGCCCGATAGAATTTCTCGAAAATGCGGTCAAGGTCGCCCTCGGCGATGCCCGGCCCCTCGTCGCGCACGGCGATCTCAACTCGCCCACCCTCCTGCCGCGCCACGACTTCGATGCCGCCGCCTTCCGGCGAATACTTGGCGGCATTGTCGAGCAGATTGAACAGGACCTGCTCGGCCAGCACGAAATCGAGCTGCAGCGCCGGCAGCCCCGGTGGGACCGTGCTCGACACCGCATGCCCCTTCACCAACGGCGCGGCCCGACGCAGGGTTGTCGAGACGAGGTCGCCGACCTCGACGGCTTCTCGTTTGGGAGCGATGGCGCCGGCATCGAGCCGGGTCATGTCGAGCAGGTTGCCGACAAAGCGGTCCAGTCGCTCGGCCTCGGCCTGGGCCGTCGCCAGCAGGTCCCGGCGCGTGCTGGCGTCGTAGCGCTCGCCATAACTCAACAGGCTGGAAAGCGAACCGATGATCGAGGCGAGCGGCGTCCGTAGATCATGCGAGACCGACGTCAGCATGGCCGAGCGCAGCCGCTCACGCTCTGCGCCGAGGCGGGCCTGATCGATGTCCTCGGCAAGGGTCACGCGCTCGATGGCAATGGCCGCCTGGTTGCCGACTGCCTCAAGCAGGCGGCGCTCGCCGGCCGACAGCTCGCGACCTTCCTTGCTTGGCAGCACACCGATGGCGGCGATTGCCGACCGGCTGGTGCGGAACGGCACGAACAGCCAACGCCCGCCCGGCAAGGTATCGGTACCGCGGCCGGCCGGTCGGTCTGCATCCCACGACCAGCGGGCGGCCGCGATGTCCGCTTCGCTCAGCTCGCTGTCCGGTGGGAATGCGGCCTTGGTCGCCAGCCCGCCATCTTCGGGCATGAGCACGACGATTTCGGCATTGAGCAGGCGCGCCAGGTGCGTGACCACGATCCACAGGAGATCGTAGAGATCGACGACGCCCGCGATCTTGCGGCTGAAGGCATAGAGTTCCGCCGTGGTCCGCGCCTCGCGTCGCGCCGATTCGGTCTGGATGCGGGTGCGCGCTGCCAGCGCACTTGCGATCGCTGCCACCACCATAAAGAAGAACAGCGCCAGCACATTGGCTGGATCGGTGATGGTGAATTGATAGAGCGGCGGCAGGAAGAAGAAGTTGAAGCAGAGGACGCTCAGGCTGGATACCCAAAGCGAGGGCACCAGCCCATGCCGCGCCGCCGCCACCAGCACCGGCACGACATAGATCAAGGAAATGTTGGGCAGCTCGATCAGCCGGTCGATGAGCACGCCTATTGCCGTTGCCAGTGCTGTCGAGAGCATACCCTCGACATAGGGTCCCGGCGTCTTGGGCACGTCGCGCAGCCAGTCCTTGGCGCCGCTCGCCTGCTCGCTCTCGGCAGACGGCGCCACCTCGACGGCGAGGCCCGAGCCCGACCGCACCAGTTCGTCGACCACGGAGCCATGGCGCAGCTCGAACCAGCGCGAGCGCCGCGACTTGCCGACCACCACGCGCGTCGCATTGCGCGAGCGGGCGAAGGCAACCACTTCCTCGACAACCGACCGGCCGGGCACGGTCACGACCTCGGCGCCGAGCTGGGCGGCCAGCCGCATCGCCTCGGTAAGCCGCGCGTGCTCCTTCTCGCTCAGCGTGGCGTGGCGATCAGTCTCGACATAGAGCGCGATCAGCTCGGCATCGAGCGCTTCGGCGCTGCGCTTGGCGGCGCGCACGGCATTGGCAGCACCCGGCCCCGGATCGAGGCAAACGATCACCCGTTCGCCAGCAGCCCACGGACCGGTGATGGCATGTTCGCGCATGTAGCTGCGCATCTGCTCGTCGACCCGCAGGGCAGTGCGGCGAAGCGCCAGCTCGCGCAGCGCCGTCAGGTTGCCAGGCGAGAAGTAATGACGCAGGGCTCGCTGTGCCTGATCGCGGACATAGACCTTGCCCTCGGCCAGCCGCGCAATCAGATCGGCTGGCGTCAGGTCGATCAGCTCGACTTCATCGGCAGCATCGACCACGCGGTCGGGCACCGTCTCCCGCACGCGGATGCGCGTGATGCGCGCCACGACGTCGTTCAGGCTCTCGATGTGCTGGACGTTCAGGGTCGAATAGACGTCGATGCCGGCCGTCAGCAGCTCCTCGACATCGAGATAACGCTTGGGATGGCGGCTGCCCTCGGCATTGGTGTGGGCAAGCTCGTCGACCAGGACCAGCGTCGGCCGGCGCTTCAGGATGGCGTCGAGATCCATCTCCTGGAAGGTGCGGCCGCGATACTCGACCGTCCGGCGCGGGACGACTTCGAGGTCCGAGAGCTGCGCTTCGGTCTCGCTGCGGCCGTGTGTCTCGACGACGCCGACCACGACGTCGATGCCCTCGCGCCGACGGCGATGCGCCGTCGACAACATCTCGTAAGTCTTGCCGACGCCCGGCGCAGCGCCGAGGAAGATCTTGAGCTTGCCGCGCGCTTCCTTCTCCGCGGCCTTGAGCAGCGCGTCGGGCGAGGGGCGGGCGTCGTCAGCGACCTGGGCCATGGGGCCCGATCATTGTCACCGCTTGGTCTGCGCGTCGAGCGCCAGGTTGAGCTGCAGTACATTGACCTTCGGCTCTCCCAGCAGGCCGTACATCCGGCCTTCGGTATGCTGCGCCACCAGACGCTGGATATCGGCCTCCGGCACGTTCCGGGCCTTGGCAACCCTCGCCACCTGCCAGGCAGCCGCGGCCGGCGAGATATGCGGATCGAGGCCGCTGCCCGAGGTCGTGACCAGATCGACAGGTACGCCCTTGCCGAGCTTGTCGGCATCCTCCTTGACGCGGTCGATCAGCGCCTTCGAGGTCGGACCGAGGTTGGACCCCGACGAATTGGCGGCATTGTAGGGCGCCGACACTGTCTTGGTCGCGTCGGCAGGATCGGTGTCCACGGTCGCCGACGGACGGCCCTGGAAGTAGCCCTCGCCCGTGAAGTTCTGTCCGATCAGGCTCGAGCCGATCACTTTGCCATCGCGCACGATCAGCGAACCGTTGGCTTGACTGGGGAAGACCGCCCCGGTGAGCCCCACCATGGCCAGCGGATAAAGCAGGCCCAGCAGGATGACCATCGACAGCAGCGTGGCAGTCGCCGCACGGAAATGACGAAGCATGGTTCTCTCCTTGATACGGACTGTTAGGCGAGGCCGGCAGCCGCCACGACGATGTCGATCAGCTTGATGCCCGCGAAGGGCACGATCAGGCCGCCGAGGCCGTAGATCAGAAGGTTGCGCCGCAGCAGCGCGGCGGCGCCACTCGGCCGGTACTGCACGCCCCGCAGGGCGAGCGGGATCAAGGCGATGATGATCAGCGCGTTGAAGATGATGGCCGACAGGATGGCGCTCTCCGGCGTGGCGAGGCCCATCACATTCAACACGCCGAGCTGCGGATAGAAGGCGATGAACATCGCCGGGATGATGGCGAAGTACTTCGCCACGTCGTTGGCGATGGAGAAGGTCGTGAGCGCTCCGCGTGTCATCAAGAGCTGCTTGCCGATGGCCACGATCTCGATGAGCTTGGTCGGGTCGCTGTCGAGATCGACCATGTTGCCGGCTTCGCGCGCCGCGTTGGTGCCGGTCTGCATGGCGACACCGACATCGGCCTGCGCGAGAGCGGGCGCGTCATTGGTGCCGTCGCCGCACATCGCCACCAGCTTGCCCTTGGCCTGCTCCTCGCGGATCAGGTGCAGCTTGGCCTCTGGTGTCGCTTGCGCCAGGAAGTCGTCGACGCCCGCTTCGGCAGCGATCGCCGCCGCCGTCTGCGGATTATCGCCGGTGATCATCACGGTGCGGATGCCCATGCTGCGCAGTTCGGCAAAGCGCTCGCGGATGCCACCCTTGACGATGTCCTTGAGGTAGACCACGCCCAGGATCTGGCCATTGCGCGACACGGCGAGCGGCGTGCCGCCCTCCTTACTGATATAGGACGCGATTCGGTTCACTTCTTCGGTCGGCGGTGTAATGCCAAGCGAGCGGGCATGTTCAAGTACCGCATCGACAGCGCCCTTGCGGATCACAGCACCCTCGTGGTCGACACCGCTCATGCGGGTCTGGGCGGTGAAGGGCACGAAGCTCGCGTGCAGCTCCGCCACCTCGACGCCACGCAACCCATGCTTCTCCTTCGCCAGCACGACGATGGAGCGGCCCTCCGGTGTCTCGTCGGCCAGGCTTGCGAGTTGGGCGACGCGTGCCACCTCGTCTTCGTTGACGCCGCTCACCGGGATGAACTGCGTGGCATGGCGATTGCCGAGCGTGATTGTGCCCGTCTTGTCGAGCAGGAGCGTGTCGATGTCGCCCGCTGCCTCGACGGCACGGCCCGAAGTCGCCAACACGTTGAAGCGCACGAGGCGGTTCATGCCGGCGATGCCGATGGCCGATAGCAGCGCGCCGATAGTCGTGGGGATCAGGGTCACGAACAGCGCGATCAGCACGACGACCGAAACGGCGCCGCCGGCATAGGTGGCAAAGCTCGGGATGGTCACGACAGCCAGGACGAAGATCAGGGTCAGGCCCGCCAGCAGGACGGAGAGCGCCAACTCGTTGGGCGTCTTCTGGCGGGACGCACCTTCGACCAGGGCGATCATGCGATCGAGGAAGCTCGATCCCTGCTCGGCCGTGATGCGGACCTTGATCCTGTCCGATAGCACGCGCGTGCCGCCGGTCACTGCCGAGCGGTCGCCGCCCGCCTCGCGGATGACGGGGGCCGACTCGCCGGTGATCGCCGACTCGTCGATTGTCGCCACGCCTTCGATGATCTCGCCGTCACCAGGCACCAAGTCACCTGCCTCGACGAGGACCTTGTCGCCGACCTTCAGTGTGTGGGCGCGGCGCGGTTCGAACATGTCACCGACACCCAGCAACACCTTGGCCATGGTCTCGCTGCGCATGCGGCGCAGCGTATCGGCCTGCGCCTTGCCACGGCCCTCGGCCACCGCCTCGGCAAAGGTGGCGAAGAGGACGGTGATCCAAAGCCAGACCACGATCTGGATCTCGAAGCCGGTGCGCGGCGAACCGACGATCAGGTCGCGCACGGTCAGCACGGTCGCAGCCAGCGCCACCAGCTCGACGGTAAACATCACCGGATTGCGGGCAAGCGTACGCGGGTCGAGCTTGGTGAAGCTCCCGATCAGCGCGGGCTTGAGGATCGCCGCATCGAACAACGACGGCGACTTGTCTTTCTTGCTCATGAAACGCCTCTCAGAACAGCGAGCCGGCCAGCATTGCGAAGTGCTCGGCGATCGGACCGAGTGCCAGTGCCGGCAGGAAGGTGAGACCGCCCACGACCAGGATGGCGCCGACCAGCAGGCCGACGAACAGACCGCCGTGGGTGGGGAAAGTACCGGCCGAGGCTGCGGTCTTGCGCTTGGCGGCAAGCGAGCCAGCGACGGCGAGCATCGGCACGATAATGGCGAAGCGGCCGACCATCATCGCGATGGCGAGCGTACCGTTGTAGAAGACTGTGTTGGCCGAGAGACCGCCAAAGGCGCTGCCGTTGTTGGCGGCGGCCGAGGTGTAGGCGTAGAAGATTTCGCTGAACCCGTGCGGACCGGCATTGGCCGGGCCGGCAAGGCCCACCGGCAAGACGCTGGCCAGCGCTGTGAAGCCCAGGATGACGAGCGGCAGGCAGAGAATGGCCAGCATGGTCATCTTCACCTCGCGCGCCTCGATCTTCTTGCCGACATACTCCGGCGTGCGGCCGACCATGAGGCCCGCCAGGAAGATGGCCAGGATGGCGAACAACAACATGCCATAGAGGCCGGCGCCGACGCCGCCGATGATGATCTCGCCCAGCAGCATGTTGATCAGCGGGATCATGCCGCCGAGCGGCATGAAGCTGTCGTGCATGGCGTTCACCGCGCCGCACGAGGCCGCCGTCGTGACCACGGCGAACAGGGCAGACAGCGGCGCGCCGAAGCGCACTTCCTTGCCCTCCATGTTGCCGGCGGTGTTGTCGACGCCCAGCGCCGCGATCAGCGGATTGCCGCCGGCCTCGGCCCAGTAGGCCACGAAGGTGCCGACGAGGAACAACGCGCCCATGGCCGCGAAGATCGCCCAGCCCTGACGTTCGTCGCCGACGGCACGGCCGAAGACGTTGGTCATCGCCGCGCCGATCACGAAGATCGAGAGCATCTGCACCAGGTTGGTGAAGGCCGTCGGGTTCTCGTAGGGATGCGCGGAATTGGCATTGAAGAAGCCGCCGCCGTTCGTGCCCAGCATCTTGATGGCGAGCTGCGAGGCGACCGGGCCTTGCGCGATGGTCTGCTTGGCGCCCTCCACGGTCGTCGCCTCGACATACGAGGAGAGGTTCTGTGGCACACCCTGCCAGACATAGAAGAGGGTAAGCAGGATGCAGGCCGGCAGCAGCACATAGAGCGTGACCCTCACAAGGTCGGCCCAGAAATTTCCGAGCGCCCTCGACTCGGCTCGTGCAAAGCCGCGAACGAACGCCATGGCGAGTGCAATGCCGGTGGCCGCGCTCAGAAAGTTCTGCACGGAAAGCCCGGCCATCTGCGAGAGATAGCTCATGGTGCTTTCGCCGCCATAGCTCTGCCAGTTGGTGTTGGTGAGGAAGCTCACCGCCGTATTGCCGGCAAGGTCTGGCGGCACCGATGCCATGTCCTGCGGATTGAAGGGCAGCAGGTCCTGCAGGCGCAGCATCACGTAGAGGAAAGCAAAGCCCACGATATGGAAGACGATCATGGCGCGGGCATAGACCCACCAGCTCTGTTCTTCCTTCGGGTCGATGCCAGCCAGGCGATAGAAGCCGCGCTCGACCGGCAGCAGCACGGGCGAGAGAAAGGTGCGCCGCCCCGCCATGACATTGTCGAGGTAACCGCCGAGCGGTCGCGTGAACAGCAGCAGAAGCGCGACGAAGAGCGCGATCTGCACCCAGCCGTTGATGGTCATGGCAGCCTCAGAACTTTCTCTAGAACTTTTCCGGGCGCGCCAGCGCGACGGTTAGGTAGACGAGCAGGATCGCGGCGAGGCCGCCGCCCAGGACGTAATCGAGAATCATGATGCGTCCTCAGATCCGATTGCAGAGACGCTCGTAAGCGATCAGCAGGCAGAACAGCACGAGGCCGCCGCCGAAAAACAGAACGTCCAACATGGAACTCTCCTTCGGCTGGATAGAAGGAGCTTCACCCGTAGGAATTCGAGCCGAGGGGAGCAGCGGCGACATAGGAAACGCATAGGAATTTCGCGATCGGGCCGCGCGCAGGCCGCATTGCCTATGAAATTCCTATGGTGCGGTCCTGCCAGCGGCATGGATTTCCTAGGGCAGCCCCGCGTCTTTTGCGCCCCGCAACAAGGGGAGACGATGATGTTCAGGAAATCGGCAAGTCTGGCGGTGGCAATGCTCGCACTGCTGGGGTCCACTGCCGCCTATGCTCAAGGCACGCCGAATCCAGCGGCGCCGGCGGCGCCCGATACACCGCCCGAGAAGGAAGTCTGGAAAGGTCCGTTCGGCGGAACCTTCACCGCCGGCATCGCCGTCCTCAACGACTATTCATATCGCGGCATCTCGCAGACCCAGCGCCAGGTCGCCGTCCAGGCCTCCTTCGGATACGAAACCGCCCCCGTCTCCGAAAAGGTCCCGCTCTCCGCCTATGTCAGCGCCTGGGGGTCCAACATCAACTTCCCCAACACCGGCGCCTCCGTCGAAATCGACCTCAACGCCGGCCTGCGCCTAAAGGCTCTCGACGACAAGCTCACCTTCGATCTCGGCTATATCCGCTACAACTATCTCGGCACCCCCGCCGATCTCTACTTCGACTTCAACGAGTTCGGCCTCGTCGCCGGATACGATTTCGGCGTCGCCCAGCTCCAGGCCGCCGTCCGATACAGCCCCAACTTCTTCGCCAACTCCGGCAACGCCTGGTACAAGTGGGCCCAGCTCACC
>JAFKFK010000007.1 GCA_017307275.1 Alphaproteobacteria bacterium
ACGAATCCTTTTCCGCGTATTGAAGGCCGTGGCCATCCTGCGTCCTCGAAGGTTCAAGGGCGGAGAAAATACCCGCTGCTTTCTCGGAGCTCCCGGCCCGCCAGCCGTTCGCCCCATCCGTTGCAGAGGGCCACTTGTCGGAACGGACCGCGATCAAGTCCGCTCGGAGAAGAGGCCCGATAGGGCTGGCTCCTTGCGGAACCAGCCCGACCGGTAATCGATTTACTTGAGCTCGACCTTGGCGCCTTCGGCCTCGAGCTTCGCCTTGAGCTTCTCGGCGTCGGCCTTCGGCACGGCTTCCTTGACCGGCTTCGGAGCGGCTTCGACCAGGTCCTTGGCTTCCTTGAGGCCGAGGCCGGTGATCTCGCGCACCACCTTGATGACGTTGATCTTCTTGTCGCCGGCGGCGGCGAGAACGACGGTGAACTCGTCCTTCACCTCGGCCGGAGCTGCAGCGGCACCACCGCCAGCGGCGGCGACGGCGACCGGAGCGGCGGCGCTGACGCCCCACTTCTCTTCCAACAGCTTGCTGAGCTCAGCGGCCTCGAGGACCGTCAGGGCCGAAAGCTCTTCGACCAGCTTCTCAAGATTTGCCATTTTAAGTCTCCTGAAATCCCGAACTTCGTTGAACGTAACTTGGATAGCTTGACGCGCGGCTTACGCCGCCTTCGCGCCGTCTTCCTTGGCTCCGTACGCACCGAACACACGAGCGAGTTGACCAGCCGGCGCCTGGAGAACACCCGCCACCTTGGTGGCCGGGGCCTGCAGGAGACCGATGATCTTGCCGCGCAGCGCATCGAGGGAGGGCAGCGTGGCAAGAGCCTGAACGCCAGCGACGTCCAGAACGTTCTCGCCCAATGCACCGCCGACGATGGTCAGCTTCTCGTTAGTCTTGGCGAACGCCGCAACGACCTTCGCCGCTGCGACCGGATCCTCGGAGTAGGCAATGGCAGTCGGCCCCGAAAACAGGGAGCCGAGCGCCGTGAAGGACGTACCCTCGAGGGCACGCAGCGTGAGCCTGTTCTTCGTGACCTTGTAGCTTGCACCGGCTGCCCTGATCTTGCGACGCAGGTCCGTGACCTCCGCGACCGTCAAACCTGACTGGCGGGTGACCACCACCAGGTTTGCGCCCTTGAAGGTCTGGTTCAGCTCGGCGATCGCTTCGGCCTTTTCCGAACGATTCACGGCTTTCTCCAAATAAGGCCCAACCCGGAGGATCCAGGTCGGACCGGCTGCGGTACAGACTGCGCAGCCTCCGTTGGCGGGTTAGCGCGAACGGAGACCTTGCGGTCCGGTTCGCCTGCCCCGGAAGTTCGGGCGCGTGCGCGCACCAGAAGGTGCAGCGTCGATTCCCTTGCCCCCGTCTGCGCTGGCGGGTTTCCCCATTACGTCCACCCGAAGGTGGTCACCGGCGGTCTCGGACAGGTGGAGCTCGGAGCCTTGCGGCCCGTCGCTCCCTCCTCCGCCGGCCCCTGCAATCGAGGGGCCAACGTCGGAAACTCTAAAACGCTATGCCGCCGCGCCTAGTTCAGCGCGGAAGCCGGGTCGAGCTTGATGCCCGGACCCATCGTCGAACTCAGCGACACCTTCTTGATGAAGGTACCCTTGGCGCCGCTCGGCTTGGCGCGGTTGATCGCGTTCACCAGCGCCTTCACGTTGGCGGTGATCGCCTCCTCGCTGAACGAGGCCTTGCCGACGCCGGCGTGCACGATGCCGGCCTTCTCGGCGCGGAACTCGATCGAGCCGGCCTTGGCAGCCTTCACGGCCGCGGCGACATCCTGCGTCACGGTGCCGAGCTTCGGGTTCGGCATCAGGCCGCGCGGGCCCAGCACCTTACCGAGACGGCCGACCACGCCCATCATGTCCGGCGTGGCCACGCAGCGCTCGAAGTTCATCTCGCCGGCATTGATCTTCTCGGCGAGGTCTTCCGCACCGACCAGATCCGCACCGGCTGCCTTGGCCTCGTCGGCCTTGGCGCCACGCGCGAACACCGCGACGCGCACCGACTTGCCGGTGCCGTTCGGCAGCTCGATCATGCCGCGCACCGCCTGGTCGGCGTGACGCGGATCGATGCCGAGGTTCATCGCGACCTCGATGGTCTCGTCGAACTTCGCCTTGGCGTTCGCCTTGACGATCTTCACCGCCTCCTCGAGGGAGTACATCTTCTCGCGGTCGACCGTGGTGGCCGCTGCCTTGTAACGCTTGCCCTGGGTCATGGCTTACTCCACCACCTGGAGGCCCATGGAGCGGGCGGAGCCCACGACCTGCGCCATCGCCGATTCAACCGTATCGCAGTTGAGATCCGGCATCTTCTGCTTGGCAATCTCTTCGACCTGCGCCTTCGTGACCTTGCCGACGATCTGCGTGCCAACCGTCTTGGCGCCGGACTCGATGCCTGCGGCCTTCTTCAGGAAGTAGGTCACCGGCGGAGTCTTGGTGATGAACGTGAAGCTGCGGTCCTGGAACACGGTGATGACCACCGGGATCGGCATCCCGGGTTCCATCTTCTGCGTCTTCGCGTTGAACTGCTTGCAGAATTCCATGATGTTGACGCCCTGCTGACCGAGCGCGGGCCCGATCGGCGGCGACGGATTTGCCTTACCAGCCGGCACTTGCAGCTTGACGTAGGCCTGAATTTTCTTGGCCATGCCTGCCCCTCCTATGGGCGGCGCGGTACGGCCATGGCCGGCCTCCCGCACCCGATGTAATGGTCAAGCCCTTGATCCCAAAGGATTTTAGGCCTCGACCGCCTGCACGAGAAAAGGCCGGCACAAGGCCAGCCCTCCCGAAGGGGCGCGGTCTACCAAATCCAACCGCTGCCCACAACCCCGAATTTGTCCCCCAATATGGGGTGGAATCAGATCTTTTCCACCTGCGCGTAGTCGAGCTCGACGGGGGTCGACCGACCGAAGATCGACACGGCGACCTTCAGGCGGGCACGCTCCTCGTCCACGTCCTCGACCGTGCCGTTGAACGAGGCGAACGGGCCGTCGGCCACCTTCACCTGCTCGCCAATCTCGAAGCTGACGGCGGGCTTCGGACGTTCCACGCCCTCCTGCACCTGCTTCAGGATCCGGTTGGCCTCGGCTTCGGAGATCGGCACCGGCTTGCCGCGGCCACCGCCGCCCAGGAAGCCCGTCACCTTGGCCGTGTTCTTGACCAAGTGCCAAGAGTCGTCGGTGAGATCCATCTTCACGAGCACGTAGCCCGGGAAAAACTTGCGCTCCGTCTGCACCTTGGCGCCGCGGCGCACCTCGACGACCTCTTCGGTCGGCACGATGACCTCGGTGATTTCCTCGGCCAGGCCCTTTTTGCCGGCCTGCTCGCGGATCGACTGGGCGACCTTGTTCTCAAAGCCCGAATAGGCGTGAACGACGTACCAGCGATGCGTCATGTCAGGAAACCCCGAGCAGCAGCTTGATGACGAAGCCGATGATCTTGTCGGCCAACAGGAAGAACACCGCCGCGATCACGACGAAGATGAACACCATGCTGGTGGTGATCAGGGTCTCACGCCGGGTCGGCCAGGTGACCTTGGCCACTTCGGCGCGGACTTCGCGGGCGAATTCTATCGGATTCTTCGTCATGCTCGCTTTTCTTCAGGAAATGGCAGGAGTGGAGGGACTCGAACCCCCGGCCCTCGGTTTTGGAGACCGATGCTCTACCAACTGAGCTACACTCCTACGTGCCGCCACCGGTCTCTTAAACCGGCGGCGACATAATCGCTAGAGCATTACTTAACGACTTTGGTGACGACGCCGGCGCCGACGGTGCGGCCGCCCTCGCGGATGGCGAAGCGCAGGCCCTCGTCCATCGCGATCGGCTGGATCAGCTCGACCACCAGACGCGCATTGTCGCCCGGCATCACCATCTCCGTGCCTT
>JAFKFK010000040.1 GCA_017307275.1 Alphaproteobacteria bacterium
AGGATCTCATGCCGGTTGCGACCGGCGATGAGGTCCTTCGCTGCGCTCAGGACGACAGGGTTAGGGCGTGCGTACGAACCTGAACAGCACCTTGTCCTGGCTGTAGTAGCGGAGCTGGTCGACGACCTTCGGGAAATACTCGCTGCCCACCGTCACCGGCATGAAGGCATCGAGGTCGAGCGGGCGGACACCGACGGTGAAACCTGCTGCCGAGAATGCCTTGGCGACGCTGTCGAGCGAGTGATCGTAGATCGGGATCGACGACGTCTCGCTGATCAGCTTGCGCCAGCGCGACCACACGGCGCTGTCCTTGTGGCAGCCCATGGCGGCGATATAGGCGCCGCCGGGACGAAGGGCGGCCTTCATGTCGGCCGCATGCGCGGCAAGGTCGGGCAGGAGGTAAAGCACTTCGTGGCTGAAGGCGAAGTGGAAGCTGCTGCCGAGCGCGGCAGCACTGTGGCCGACCTTGTAGTCGATCGGGCGCTGGCCTTTCAGCAGCTCCGCACGCGCCACGGATTCGCGGGCGATGTCGATGCCGGTCGCGGCACGGAACGGATGCCGGTCGTAGAGCATCCGCAGGAAGCCGCCCTGGTTGCAGCCATAGTCGAGGATCGTCGAGTCGCGGAGACTGCCATGGATGGCGACGTCGATCATGCGGCGCCAGATCGGCGCATGGGCGGCACCCATCGCCTCTTCGTCGGCGGGATTGCGGTTCCAGGTGTGGATCGTGCCGTAGGACGGGGAGGGTCGTTGCATCGCTTCCTCCTGTTGAGGAAGCCAGCCTATCACGCCCGCGCGCGCCAGGGGTGAAAGAGCAACGGGCCGGCGATCAGGCTGCCGAAAGCGACCATGCCGATGGCGATTGCCGTGAACACGCCGTGCAGGCCCCAATCCAGGCTTTCGATCATGAACCAGCCGCCGACCGTGGCGATGCAGAGGCGGGCGATGCCGGCGAAGAACGGCGCCGTCATGCGGCCCGCGCCCTGGCTTGCGAAGGAGAGTGTCATGCCGATCCCGAACAGGCAGTAGAACGGCGCCACGTGCGTAATGTAGGCGACGGTGGCCGCGATCACCTGCGAATCGTTTGTGAACAGCCTCGCCCAGCCTTCAGGGACGATCGCCACGATCCAGCCGAACAGACCGATGCCGAGACCGGCGACGAGGCTGCCGACCCAGGCGGCTCGCACAGCGCGCCGCCAGTCGTTGGCGCCAGCCGCCACACCCACAAGAGTGGTGAGCCCCGAGCCGATGCCGAAGGCCAGCGGCACCAGCATGAACTCAAGCCGCACGCCGATGCCGTAGCCGGCCAGGGCGGTAACGCCGAACCGGCCGACCAGCCCCGTCACCAGCATGGCAGTGAGATTGGCGGTGAAGGCGGAGAAGGACGCGATCAGGCCGACGCGCAGGATGTCCCAGAAGAGGCGCCCTTGCAGGGAGAGGCCGCCGAGCGCAGGCACGAAGCCCAGCTTGCCGCCCCACAGGGCGCGCGCTTGAAGTAGAGCGGAGATGGCAGACGTTGCCAACGAGGAAAGTGCCGGCCCTGCCATGCCAAGGCCCGGCCAGTCGCCGATGCCCAGCGCGAGCACGTAAGAGAGCGGCACCTGCGCCAGCGAGGAAAAGAGCATGTAGCGGCCGGGCGTTGCGGCATCGCCGCCGCCGCGCAGCAGCGCCGACAGAAAGAAGTTCGCCCAGATGAGCAGGGAACCCGAGAAGAGGACGTGCGAGTAGGTGAGGGCATGGTCGAGCGACCGGCCTTCACTGCCCAGCAGGCGATAAAGCGTCGGCGCCACGGTCCAGGCGAGCAGGGTGAAGAGGAGAGCCAGCACAGCGCCCAGCGCCAGCGCATGCAGCACCAGCGAGCGCGCATCGTCGCGCCGGCCGGCGCCCATCGCGCGTGCCATGGCCGCCGCCACGCCGCCGCCCATGCCACCCGCCGCCATCATGGTCATCATCATCATGAGCGGAAACACGAGGGCGAACCCCGCCAGCGCATCCGTGCCCAGCCGGCCGAAGATGAAGGTCTCGGCGATGGCCACGAAGGTCTGCGCGATCATCACGGCCGTGGTCGGCGCCGCGAGTTTCCAGAGACTGGAGCCAATTGGCGCGGTCAGGAGAGGGTGGGACAGGAGGAGGCTCCAATTATGTGTATATGCACCATATCAGCCCGCGCGGTCCTGTCACCTGACAAACCCTGCGGGCCTCATTAGCTTTTCGCTATGACTGACAAAGACCGCCCGCTCGCCAAGCCCTCCGTCCAGGCCGAGAACGACCGCGTGATCGTCACTGAATGGCGCTTTCCGCCCGGCAGCCACACCGGCTGGCATCGCCACAATCACGACTATGTCGTGGTCCCGATAACGACCGGCGAACTGCACATCTTCGACGGCAAGGCGACCGTGCCGGCGCCGCTGCGGGCCGGGGTGTCCTATTCCCGCCAGACCGGGGTCGAACACGACGTCATCAACCCCAACGATTTCGAGTTCGTTTTCGTGGAAATCGAGATCAAGGCCTGACCGATCCGCGCGGCTGCCCCGCGCCTGGTCGCATTGACTTGGGGCCGCCCCGGGCTCATATGAGGTCCGCCCAGCGGTCCGGCACGATCCACGAGCCCTCAAAGACCGCCCCCAGAGTCCAGCGGAAAAATGGACTAAGTTACGGAAACTAAATGAGTTTTGAGAGTTTGGGGCTGAGTGCCCCGGTGCTGCAGGCAGTGTCTGAAAAGGGCTATACCCAGCCCACCCCAATCCAGGAAAAAGCCATTCCCATCGTCCTGATGGGTCGTGACATCCTCGGATGCGCCCAGACGGGCACAGGCAAAACTGCCTCTTTCGTCCTCCCGATGATCGATATCCTCGCCGAGGGCCGCGCCAAAGCGCGCATGCCGCGGTCGCTCATTCTGGAGCCGACACGCGAACTGGCCGCCCAGGTGGCCGAAAACTTCGAGATCTACGGCAAGAACCACAAGCTCAACATGGCGCTGCTGATCGGCGGCGTGAGCTTCGAGGACCAGGAACGGGCCCTCGAGCGTGGTGTCGACGTACTGATCGCCACGCCGGGCCGGCTGCTCGACCATTTCGAGCGTGGCAAGGTGCTGCTGAACGACGTCAAGGTGCTGGTAATCGACGAAGCCGACCGCATGCTCGACATGGGGTTCATCCCCGACGTCGAGCGCATCGTTGGCTTGCTCTCGCCGATGCGACAGACCCTGTTCTTCTCGGCGACCATGCCGCCGGAGATCAAGCGCCTCGCCGACCGCTTCCTGAGCAATCCGAAGGAAGTGACCGTGGCGCCGCCGGCATCGACCGGCAAGAACATCGTGCAGGGCCTCACGGTCGTGCCCGAGGAAGAAAAGCGCGAGGCGCTGCGCCGCCTGATCCGCGAGCAGGATATCAAGAACGCCATCGTCTTCTGCAACCGCAAGCGTGACGTGGCGATCCTCCAGGGATCGCTCAAGAAGCACGGCTTCAATGCCGGCGCGCTGCACGGCGACATGAGCCAGCCGGCGCGCATGGAGACGCTGGAGAAGTTCAAGCAGGGCGAAATCCAGATCCTTGTCGCGTCCGACGTCGCGGCGCGCGGCCTCGACATCGCGGACATGAGCCACGTCTTCAATTTCGACGTGCCGTTCTCGCCTGAGGACTACGTCCACCGCATCGGCCGTACGGGCCGTGCCGGCCGCACTGGCCATTCCTTCACCCTGGCGTCGCCTGCGGAAGGCAGCCTGGTCGAGGCGATCGAGAAGCTGATTGGCGTCGAGATCCCGAGGGTCGAAGTGCCGGGCATGGAAGCCGTTGCGTTCGATCCGTCCGAAGGCCGTGGCCGTCGTGGCCGCGGACGTGGACGGGCTCCCGGCGGTGGCCGTGGTGGCCGCAGCGGCGAGCGTGCTCCGCGTGCGCCCCGCGCCGAGCGTGAACCGAAGCACGCCGAAGCCGACGTGCAGGCAGAGCGCGCGCCGCGCCCAGATCGTGCGCCGCGCCCAGAGCGCGCCGAGCGTCCCCGTCGCGAACCTCGCGCGGAGCCGCGGCAGGAGGCTCATCATGAGCCCCGGCATCATGAAGCTCGCGAGCCCCGCGAACCTCGCAGCGAGGGTCGCGCTCATCGCGAGCGTCGGCCGGAGCGTCGCGATCGTCCGCACCGCAACGATCGTCACGATCGTGACGAGGCCGTGCCGATGGGGCTCGGCGATCACGTCCCGGCTTTCCTCGCCCGCCCGACGCGCTAGAGTGTGCGCCGCGGGAGCGGAGGCACATGCAGACTATTTTCGTCATGGTGAAGTGCGAACTCGGTAAGGCGTACGAGGTCGCCGACGACGCGGTGAACATCGAACAGGTATCGGAGGTCTATTCGACCTCCGGCCAGTACGATCTCCTGATGAAGTGCTATCTCGACGGGAAGACCGATATCGGTCACTTCGTCACCAGTCACATCCAGACGCTGCGTGGCGTGAAGGACACCTTCACCCTCATCACCTTCAAGGCCTTCTCCTGAGCACGGCCGTCCCGCGACGGCACCTCCCGAGGGGCGAGGATTTCCTGCTCCTCCCGCCGTCGATCCAGCCTTATGCCTATCGCATGGTCGACAGTCTGTTCGCCCATCGCGTGATCCGCCGCGGCGACCATCCGCGCGAGCTGCCGCGGGGCGAGGAGATCGCGCCGGTCTATCGGGCCGACGGCAGCGACCACGATCTCGGCTCCTTCATGGACCGCAACAGGATCGTGGGCGTTCTGGTGATCCAGGGCGGCAAGATCGTGTTGGAGCGCTACGGGCTCGGCCTCGGCGAGCACGATCGCTGGTCAACCATGTCGACCGTGAAGTCGATGACGGCTATGCTGGTGGGCGCCGCAATCCACGACGGCGCCATCGGTTCGATCGACGACCCACTGACGCATTACCTGCCGACTCTCGCCGGCTCCGCCTACGAAGGCGTGACCCTGCGCCACGTCATGACCATGTCGTCTGGCGTGCGCTGGACGGAGGTCTATCCCGACCGGAACTCCGACGTGAACCGCTACAGCAAGTCGCTTGCCGACAAGGTGCCGGGCGGCGTGCTGAAGCTGATGGCGTCGCTGCCGCGCGCCAATCCGCCCGGCAGCACCTTCCTCTACAATTCCGGCGACACCTATCTGTTGGGCGCTGCCCTCACCAAGGCCGTGGGCAAGCCGCTGGCCGACTACATGTCCGAGAAGGTCTGGCAGCCGGCCGGCATGGAGTGCGATGCCTTCTACACAGTGGAAAGCGATGGCGGTCAGGAGATCGGCGGCAGCCGTGCCGGCATGGTCCTGCGCGACTTCGGCCGCTTCGGGCAGTTCGTGCTGGATGATGGCGTGATCGCAGGCAAGCGCGTGCTGGCCGAAGGTTGGGTCGATGCTGCCGCGACGCCGGCCTTCGCCGTTCCGACGCCGCCAGTCCAGGACATCACGCACTACGGCTATAGCTGGTGGCTCGGCAACGGCGTGATGGCGGCGCTTGGACACGCCGGCCAGCGCATCGACATTTTCCGCCAGGAGCGGCTGGTCGTCGTTACTCTCGCTGCGTTCCCGCAGCCTCCCTACGTGCCGGCGACCGATCACGATCGTCGCAACGAGGTGGTTACTTTCACGAACGCCGTCAGGCGCATCGGAGCCGGAACCTGAGCGGCAGCGGCGGCCAGGCGGTCCTTGCCCTCTGGGTCGACATCGATCCGGCGGACGATGTTTTCTTCGAGAACTGGCACAGCCGCGAGCATGTGCAGGAGCGGGTAGGGTGTCCCGGCTGGCTGCGCGGCAGCCGCTTCAGGGCTGTGACGCAACCCAGCCGCTATCTCCTGTTCTACGATGCCGAGACAGCGGATGCGTTCGAGAGCGACGTCTACTATGCGCGCTTGCGCTCACCGACGGAGATGAGCCGCGCGATCTTCCCGAAGTTCCACAATACCTGGCGCACCGTCTGTACGGTCGAGCGCCGGGTGGGGGATGGCATTGCCGCCGCCGTGCTGACCCTGCGCCTCGGTGCCAGCGATTCTGTACCGTTCGAGGCGCTGGCCGCGCTTGAACCCGCCCGGCTCGACTTGCTGCAGGGCCACAAGTCCGTCGGCCAGGCGCATACGACGGAGAAGGACCTGCGGCCCGCGCCCGACCGGCAGATCGACCGAGCAGTCGTCGCGTTCTTCTGGTCGGTCGAAGATGCAGAAAAGGCGCGTGCTGCACACGCGCCTTCCGCGGAAGTCTTTGCCTTTCGCCACACCGTGTCGAAGAGCGATCTTGGCCCGTGATTGGGGCCAGTGATCGCGGCTAGTTGATCAGCCCGTAGAACTTGCCGGCGTTAGTGCAGGTGATCATCTTGACCTGCTCTTCCGGCACTTCTGCGAACTGCTCCTTGATGTACTTCTCAGAGTGCGGCCACACGCCGTCGCCGTGCGGGTAGTCGGAGCCCCACATCAGGCTCTCCGCGCCCATGTCGTCGATCAGCTTGGCGCCGATGCGATCGAACTGGAAGGTGGCCTTGCACTGGCGGCGCCAGTAGTCGCTGGGCTTCATCTTCAAGCCGAGGTCGGTGAAGCGGTCCTCCCATTCGAAGTCCATGCGGTCGAGCGCATAGGGGATCCAGCCGCAGCCACTTTCGCCGAAAGCGATGCGGACATGGGGGTAACGCTCCAGAACGTTGGCTGCGATGATGGCGGCCAGGATGTTCACCAGGTTCATCTGGAAGCCGGAGACGACGGTGAAGAACACCGAGCGTCCGACCCGGCCGGGGTGCTTGCTGATCGTGTCGGGCGGTACGGCGGGGAAGGTGTGGAAGTGCAGCGGCAACTGCACGTCGTTCACGGCCTTCCAGAGGGGCTCCCACATCGGATGCCACATCGGTTCCATGTCCCAGGAGCAGGAGAGCTCGAGCCCACGCAGGCCCATCTTGGCGGCGCGATGGACTTCCTTCACCGCGGCGTCGATGTCGCCATAGGGAAGGCAGGCGAGGCCGATGTGCCGGTCGGGATAGTGGCTGCAGAAGTCCTTCAGCCAGTCGTTGTAGATGCGCAGCATCTCGTTCGACGCATCCTTGTCGTTCAGGCGGCTCGACGCGCCGAGGATGCCGTAGATCACTTCGGCATCGACGCCGTCGCGGTCGAGATCCTTGATGCGCAGGTGCGGATCGGAAACGCGGCGAATGTCCTTGGCGCCGTCGGCGTAGAGGCCCGTCTCGGCCATGATGTCGACGCGGTGGTGCTTGCCGGGAACATACTTGGCGCCCGCCGGGCCAACGCCGTTCTTGAAGCCGAAGGTCGCGCCGTTCCGGGCCGTCCACTTCGGGCCATCGTCGGTCTCCACGACGTACGGCATGCGATCCTTCATGTCGCGCGGCGCCATCGACGTGAACAGGTCCGGCGGCATCCACGGCAGGTCGAGATGGCAATCGGCCGATATGCGCTTGTACTGCATGGCGTTGGCTCCCTTTTGGATTCCTTGGGCTTTGCTGATCGAATTATGCGCCGCCTGATCGGCTGGGCAATGGTCGATCGTTTCGCGTATCGGCAGTTATCGGATGGCGGGATTGCCAATTCGATAGAGCACGTGGGGGCGGAGCGCATCGCCCTCCGGCACGGTCGAGTCTTCGAAATCATCCACGGGCGATCGTCGCATGCCGAGCTTTTCCATCAACTGGCGGGACGGCATGTTGATGGCCGAGGTGTAGGCGATCACCTCTTTGGCACCCAGCATCGACCAGGCGTGAGCAAGGCAGGCGGAGGCTGCTTCGAAGGCATAGCCGAGCCGCCAGTTGGCGCGGCCGAGGATCCAGCCGATTTCCATATCCGATGAGCCAGGCACTTCGGGACCAGGCTGCGAGAGGCCGAGCCCGCCGATCAGGCAACCATCGGCACGCCGCTCGACAGCGACGAAACCAAACCCATGTCGCTCGAGATGTTCGGCGCAGCGGTCGATCAACTCGTCCGATTGGGCGCGCGACAGGATCGACGGGAAATAGTAGCGCCGGACCTCGGCGTCGGCATTGATCGCCGCGAAAGCCGCCCGATCGCGATTTTCCCAAGGTCGTAGCAGCAGTCGCGAAGTTTCCAGGTGCATCCGGGTACAGCAGGCTTGTTGAAAATCGCGGAACAGTCTAGCCCTGACAGGCAAGGAGTGCTGGATGACTGCGGATACGGCCACTCGTCTCGAAGGGGATTTCGACTATATCGTCGTCGGCGCCGGTTCGGCCGGCTGCGTGATGGCGAACCGGCTTTCGGCCAATGCAAAGTCGCGTGTCCTGCTGCTGGAAGCCGGTGGCAAGGACAACTGGATCTGGTTCCACATTCCGGTGGGCTACCTCTACGCCATGGGCAATCCGCGCGCCGACTGGATGTTCCAGACGGAGAAGGAGCCGGGGCTCAACGGGCGAGCGCTCAACTATCCACGAGGCAAGGTGATCGGCGGCTGTTCGGCGATCAACGGCATGATCTCCATGCGTGGCCAGGCGCAGGACTATGACCATTGGCGGCAACTCGGTCTTACCGGCTGGGGCTGGGACGATGTCGCGCCGATCTTCAAGCGGTTCGATGGGCACTTCCTCGGCGACACCGAGCATCATGGCGGCAGCGGCGAATGGCGTGTCGAGCAGATGCGCGTGAAGTGGGACGTGCTGGATGCCGTCACCAAGGCCGCAACGGAAATGGGCGTGCCGACGACACAGGACTTCAACACCGGCGACAATGAGGGAGTCGGTTACTTCCACGTCAACCAGAAGCGCGGGCTGCGTATGTCGGTCGCGACCGCCTTCCTCAAGCCCGTGCTCAACCGCCCGAACCTGCGACTGGAAACAGGCGTGCTGGTCGAGAAGATCGTCTTCGAGGGCAAACGCGCCGTCGGCGTGCAGTTCCGTCAGAACGGAAAGCTCGTCGAAGCGCGCGCCAGGGGCGAGGTCGTGCTCTCGGCCGGCGCCATCGGCTCGCCGCAGATCCTGCAGCTCTCGGGCATTGGCGCGCCCGACTGGCTGACAGCGCTGGGCATCGCAACGCTGCACGAAAAGCCCGGCGTCGGTCGCAACCTGCAGGACCATCTGCAGCAACGCGCCATCTTCAAGGTGACGGGCGTCAAGACCCTGAACGGGACCTATCATTCGCTGGTCGGCCGCGCTCTCATGGGCATGGAATATGCATTGTTCCGCTCGGGCCCGCTCACGATGGCGCCCTCCCAGCTCGGCATCTTCACGAAGTCCTCGCCCGATCACGAACGCGCCAACATCGAATTTCACGTGCAGCCGCTTTCGCTCGACAAGTTCGGGGAGCCGCTCCATCGCTTTCCGGCCATCACCGTCAGCGCCTGCAACCTGCGGCCGACATCACGTGGCACGGTGCGGCTACGCTCGGGCGATCCCTCGGCCAAGCCGGTCATCGCACCAAACTATCTGTCGACGCCGGAGGACCGGCGTGTGGCCGCCGATGCGATCCGCGTCACGCGCCGTCTGATGAAGCAGCCCGCGATGCAGGTCTACCGGCCGGAAGAGTATCTGCCGGGACCGAGCGTCGGCGACGACGAAGCGTCGCTCGCCAAAGCGGCCGGCGATATCGGCACCACGATCTTCCATCCTGTCGGAACGGCGAAGATGGGCTTGCCCTCCGATCCGATGACGGTGGTGGACGAGAGGCTGAGGGTCATCGGTCTCGAAAGGCTGCGGGTGGTCGATGCATCGGTGATGCCGACGATCACCTCGGGCAACACCAACACGCCAACGATCATGATCGCCGACAAGGCGGCGCAAATGATGATTGAGGAAGGACGTTAGATTATGCGTAAACGGATACTTGGATTGTTCGCAGCATTGGCGCTTTCGGCGCCCATGGCAGTTCCAGTGACGGCTGTTGCCCAGCAGCCCAAGACCCTGCGGGCGGTCATGCATTCGGATCTCAAGATCCTGGATCCGATCTGGACCACGGCCTTCATCGTGCGCAACCACGGCTACATGGTCTACGACACGCTGTTCGCACTGGATGGCAACCTCAAGATCCAGCCGCAGATGGTCGACACGTGGAAGATGAGCGATGACAAGCTCACCTGGACCTTCACCCTGCGCGACGGGCTCGAATTCCATGACGGCCAGCCGGTCACGTCCGACGACGTGATCGCCTCGCTGAAGCGCTGGGCGGCCCGCGATTCGCTGGGCCAGATCCTGTGGGCCAAGGTCACCGAAGCCAAGGCTGTCGACCCCAAGACCTTCCAGCTCGTGCTGAAGGCGCCGACGGGCATCGTGCTGCAGGCACTGGCGAAGCCGTCGGGCAATCCGTTCATCATGCCGAAGCGGGTCGCGGAGACCGACCCCAGCAAGCAGATCGACGACTATACGGGTTCGGGCCCGTTCATCTTCAAGAAGGACGAATGGAAGCCCGGCGACAAGACCGTCTACGTCAAGAACCCCAAGTACAAGCCGCGCGCCGAGCCGGCGTCGGGGCTGGCCGGCGGCAAGGTCGCCAAGGTCGATCGCGTCGAGTGGGTGGCGATGCCCGACCAGCAGACCGCGGTCAATGCGCTGCAGGCCGGTGAGATCGACATCATCGAACAGCCGCAGCACGATCTCTACCCGATCCTGAAGAAGGACAAGAACATCTCGCTGGTCACCACCAACAAGTGGGGCAACCAGTACATCTACCGCTTCAACCAGCTCCATAAGCCGTTCGACAATCCCAAGAACCGGCAGGCGATGCTCTATGCGTTGAACCAGAAGGACTTCCTCGAAGGCGTGATCGGCGATCCCGACTACTACAAGCTCTGCAAGGCGATGTTCGTCTGCGGCGGTCCCTACGAGACCAACGCAGGCTTCGAGGACAAGTACGGCAGCGATTTCGCCAAGGCGAAAGAGCTCCTGAAGGAAGGTGGCTATGACGGCACGCCGGTCGTGCTGCTGCACTCGACCGACCTCTACGTGCTGACCAACATGGCGCCGATCGCCAAGGCGCTGATGGAGAAGGCCGGTCTCAAGGTCGATATGCAGTCGATGGATTGGCAGACCCTGGTCGCCCGCCGTGCCAAGAAGGAGGCGCCGGATAAGGGTGGCTGGAACATCCTGATCACCTCGACCAGCAGCGTCGATTCGCTGGATCCGGTGAATTCGAGCTTCATCAGTGCGAGCTGCGACAAGGCATGGTTCGGCTGGCCTTGCGACGAGGAGATCACGCGGCTGCGCCAGGCCTTCGCCGACGAGACCGATGAGGCCAAGCGTAAGGAGCTCGTCGAGAAGATCCAGCTGCGCGCCGCCGAAGTGCCGACGCACGCCGTGCTCGGCCAGTACACGGGCGCGATGGGAACCCGCAAGAACATCAGCGGCAACGTCACCTCGCCCGTGCCGGTGTTCTGGAACGTCGAGAAGAAGTAGCAACCGCTTCTGCGGTAGCGCTTGCCAATACCCGCCTCCATGGCAGACGATGCACGTTGTCTGCAAATAGGGAGGCGGGTGATGCGAAAGCGTGTCCTTGGCTTAGCAGTAGCGTGCGTGCTCGGCGTTGCGTCAGGCGTTGTCGGGAGTGCTCAGGCGCAAACGACTTTGAGAGTGGTCAACCACTCCGACCTCAAGATCCTCGATCCGATCTGGACAACGGCCTACATCGTCCGCAACCACGGCTACATGATCTACGACACGCTGTTCGCGCTGGACGGCAATCTCGAGGTCAAGCCGCAGATGGTCGATACGTGGAAGGTGAGCGACGACAAGCTCACCTGGACATTCGCTCTGCGCGACGGTCTCGAATTCCACGACGGCACGCCGGTCACATCGGCCGACGTCATCCCCTCACTCAAGCGCTGGGCGGTCCGCGATCCGCTGGGGCAGATGCTCTGGACCAAGGTGGTCGACGTCAAGGCAGTCGATCCCAAGACTTTCCAGATCGTCCTGAAGGCGCCGACCGGCATCATGCTCCAGGCGCTGGGCAAGCCGTCGGGCAATGCCTTCATCATGCCGAAGAAGGTTGCCGAGACCGATCCGTTCAAACAGATCGACGACTATACCGGCTCCGGCCCGTTCATCTTCAGGAAGGAGGAATGGAAGCCCGGCGACAAGACAGTCTACGTCAAGAATCCCAAATACAAGCCGCGCGCCGAACCGCCGTCGGGACTGGCGGGTGGCAAGATCGCCAAGGTGGATCGCGTCGAATGGGTCGCCATGCCTGATCAGCAGACCGTGGTGAATGCCCTGCTGAAGGGCGAGATCGACATGATCGAAAGCCCCCAGCACGACCTGTTCAAGGTCATGGAAGCAGACCCTAACATCAAGCTGGAGAACCTGAACAAGTGGGGCAACCAGTACATCTTCCGCTTCAACCAGCTCTTCAAGCCATTCGATAATGCGAAGATCCGCCAGGCCGTCATCACTGCCTTCAACCAGAAGGACTTTCTCGACGGCGTGATCGGCGATCCCAAGTACTACAAGGTCTGCAAGGCGATGTTCATGTGCGACACGCCCTATGCCACCACCAAGGGCATGGAAGCGATGTACGACAGCAACTTCGTGAAGGCGAGGGAGCTTCTGAAGGAAGGCGGCTATGACGGCACGCCGGTCCTTCTGATGCACTCGACCGACCTATACGTGTTGACGAACCTGGCGCCGGTCGCCAAGTCGCTGATGGAGCGAGCCGGCCTCAAGGTCGATATGCAGTCGATGGATTGGCAGACCCTGGTCAGCCGCCGCGCCCGCAAGGACCCGCCGGACAAGGGCGGCTGGAACGCCTTCCTGACCTCGTCGGCTGCCGTCGATATCGTCGATCCGCTGGCCAACACCTACATCAACGCCGTGGGCGAGAATGCCTGGTTCGGCTGGCCGAAGGACGACGAGCTTCTACGGTTGCGCGCCGCCTTTGCCGACGAAACCGATCCAGCCAAGCAGAAGGAGCTGGCCACCGCCATGCAGGTGCGCGTGTCGGAGAACCCGACGCACGGCTACGTCGGCCAGTGGTATGCGCCGGTGGCGTTGCGCAAGAACGTGACCGGTAACCTCATTTCACCGGTCACGATCTTCTGGAACATCGAAAAGAAGTAACGAGGCCTATCGCGCCTTGAAGTTGAACTCTGCGCCCGACCGGATGCCGGTCGGCCAGCGGGCGGTCACGGTCTTGAGCTTGGTATAGAAGCGCACGCCTTCCATGCCGTAGATGCCGTGATCGCCGAAGACCGAGGCCTTCCATCCGCCGAAGCTATGGTAGGCCACCGGCACCGGGATCGGCACGTTGATGCCGACCATGCCGATTTTCACGTTGTTGGCGAAGGCGCGGGCGGCGTCGCCGTCGCGCGTGAAGATCGCCGTGCCATTGCCGTATGCATGGTCGTTCACCAGCTTCACGGCATCGTCGAAGGTCTTGGACCGCACGACCGAGAGCACGGGGCCGAAGATTTCGTCCTTGTAGATCGTCATGTCGGGCGTCACCTGGTCGAACAGGCAGCCACCCATGAAGTTGCCGTTCTCGTAGCCCTGCAGTTTGAGCCCCCGGCCATCGACCACCAGCTTGGCGCCTTCCTTAACGCCCTGGTCGACATAGCCCATCACCTTGTCGCGGTGCTGGCGCGTCACCAGCGGACCCATCTCCGATTGCGGATCGAGGCCGGGGCCGACCTTCAGTGCCTGGACGCGAGGCGCCAGCTTCTCGACCAGCCGGTCGCCGACATCGCCCACCGCGACAGCCACCGAGATCGCCATGCAACGCTCGCCGGCGGCGCCGTAGGCGGCTCCCATCAGGGCGTCGGCCGTCTGGTCGAGGTCGGCATCGGGCATCACCACCATGTGGTTCTTGGCACCGCACAGTGCCTGCACGCGCTTATTCTGCTGCGTACCGGTGTGATAGACATACTCGCCGATCGCGGTCGATCCCACGAAAGAGATCGCCGGGACGTCGGGGTGCTTCAGCAGCGCATCGACCGCAACCTTGTCACCATTCAGCACCTGGAAGATGCCGGCCGGCGCGCCGGCCTCGGCATAGAGCTCGGCCAGCAGCATCGGCGCGCTGGGGTCCTTCTCCGAGGGCTTCAGGATGAAGGCATTGCCGGTGGCCACGGCCATGGCGCCCATCCAGCAGGGGATCATGATCGGGAAGTTGAACGGCGTGATGCCCGCCACCACGCCGAGCGGTTGCCGGACCGACCAGGTGTCCATGTCCGATGCGACCTGCTCGGAGAAATCGCCCCGCAGGTGATGGGCAATGCCGCAGGCGAACTCCACGACTTCGAGGCCGCGTCCGACCTCTCCCTTCGCATCGTCGAAGGTCTTACCGTGTTCGAGCGACAGGTGCCGTGCCAGATCGTCGATACGCTTCTCGATCAGCCCCTTGAGGTTGAACATGACCCGCTGGCGGCGCATCGGCGGCGTTGCAGCCCAGGCGAGCTGCGCCTTCTTGGCAATCTGGACGGCGGCATCGATCTCTTCGACCGAGGCGAAGGCGACCTTGGCGGTTACCTCGCCAGTCGCGGGGTTCGTGATGTCGCCGGTGCGACCGCTCTTTCCTGCCACCGGCTTGTTGTCGACATAGTGCCCAATGCTCGCAACCATCGTTTCCTCCGCCAATCGACGGCGTTCTACCATGGAACCGGCACGACCGAGGATGAACTATCCTAGGGATAGACCCTAGGGATGGACTGTCTCGTGCGCGACACAGGCCTCCCGCTCGGTCTGGATTGTCGCGTGCTCGATCTTGAACCGGTCATGAAGGATGGCCGCGACGCTGCGCCGTACTGTTTCAGGTTCGGCGCCGTCGGCCAACACGACATGTGCCGAGAGGCTGACATCGTCGCTGCTCATCGACCAGACGTGGAGATCGTGCACGCTGGCGACGCCCGGCGCGCCTACCATGGCGGCCCGGATGTCGCCGAGCTTAAGGTGGGCGGGGACGCCTTCGAGCAATATCTGCGTCGTGTCCTTCAGCAGGATCCAGGTGCGCGGCAACACCCAGAGGCCAATGGCGATGGCGACGATGGGATCCACCCAGGTCCAGCCGGTCGCCATGATGATGAGGGCCGCGCCAACCACCCCAGCTGACCCCAGCATGTCGGCCCAGACTTCGAGATAGGCACCTTTGACGTTGAGGCTCTGGTCCTTGCCGGCGGACAGGAGACGCATGGCGATGAGATTGACCACCAGTCCCGCCACGGCAATCACCAGCATGCCCCCCGACTCGACCGGCTGCGCGACCATCAGGCGGCTGATGCCTTCCCAGAGTACGAAGGCGGCGACCGCAAACAACAGCAGGGCATTGAAGGCGGCGGCCAGGATTTCGAAACGGCGGTAGCCGAAGGTTCGGCGCTCGTCCGCTGGACGCTGGCCGATCTTCACGGCGGCCAGGGCAATCGCCAGGGCCGCGGCATCGGTGAACATGTGCGCGGCATCGGAGAGCAAGGCGAGACTGTTGAACAGATAGGCGCCGACCAACTCGACGATCAGGAAGGTGCCGGTGAGGGCGAGCGCGATGCTGAGCATCTTGCTGTTGGCGCCGGCGGCATGGTTGTGGGAGTGGCCCCCACCGCCATGGCTATGACCTGCATGATCGTGGCCTGCGGACATGGAGCTCTCCTCGTGGCGCGACGCGGCAGTCTGGGGGCTTGCCGATGAATTCGCAATCGCACGCAGGGTGTCAGGCGATTGGAGGCGTTCTCAGGCACGGCCTCGTTCGATGGCCGCCCTCAGGGCTTCGAGGCTTGCGTGCATTTCGTGCACGATCTTTTCGAGATCGGCAGCAACGGTGGATTCGACAGCACGCGCGGTGTGGTTCGCTTTAGCTTCCACATCCTTGGCCGCGCTTCGGATGAAAAGCGGCAGGTCCGGGGCTTTGGCCAGCGTCGACACCTGTTGAATCTGCTGCAGCAGATCGCGATGGAATTCGAGACGTGTCGGCGCTTCCACGATCTGTCGACCGGTCATGTCCAACCTGTCGATCAACTCCTGCAACTCGATCAGCATCGGACCCTCGCGGCTAAGCCACGGGACCATGTCCACCTTTCCTGCTTCAGTTTTATGACGGTGCGCTGTGCGGCGCACATCCTGCGGTGGCACTGACAGCAACGCGTGCGGCGCATACCGAGTATCGGCCGAGGCGAGCATTTCTCGCTCGCTTACGCGACGGATGCAGGCAAGCTGTGGCGAGCTGCCGTGTGTAGGGAACACGCCGTGGAGTACGACGACGAATTTCGGCGCATGACCGAAGACGCCTACGAACGCGAACTTGATCAGATGGAGCGCGGCGGCTGCCCTCTTTCGGATCAGGAAGCGTCATTTCTCTATGCCGTGCATGGCGCGCTCTTGCTCGGCAACTATGGGTTGGCGGAGCGTATGCTCTCGACCTATCGCGGCAAGCGCCCGAGGCACTGGGTTTCCGACTGGCTGACGCGGCCGGCGCCCGAGGATGTGACCGTGGCCGGGCTGCGTATCGCGCTCGCCGATATCAAGCGTAGGACATAGCTGGAATCTCGTGGGCCAACGTCCTCCGGGGCATCCCCCGAGCGCGTTCCGACCTGCAGTTTACTCGCCCTGCGAGGGCTTGTACGGTCTGCCCCCAGAAGGGGAGTAACCGCTATGAGAGTTTTCGCCAGCGCCGTTTCGGCGGCTTTTTTCGTTGTCGCCTCGTCCGCCGGGGCCCAACAGCTCGCTCCCAGCCCGACGCTCGACGCGATCAAGGCGCGCGGCCACATCGAATGCGGCGTGCATCTCGGCCTGCCGGGCTTCTCCTTTGCCAACGACAAGGGCGAATGGACCGGTCTCGATGTCGACTACTGCAAATCCTTGGCCGCAGCGGTCCTGGGGGACGCGACCAAGGTCAAGTTCACACCGACCTCCGTCCAGCAGCGCTGGGCTGTGTTGCAGTCGGGGCAGGTCGATCTCCTGTCGCGCAACACGACGATCACTTTCTCGCGCAATGCTACACTCGGTGTGAATTTTCAGGGCATCAACTTCTATGAAGGCCAGACCTTCGTGGTGCGGACCAAGGCCAAGGTCGCCGCGGTGAAGGATCTCGCCGATGCCACGATCTGCGTCGCCGCAGGTTCGACCGAGGAGAAGATGGCGGCCGACTGGTTCCGCGAGCGAAACCTCAAGGTCACCATCATCAACTTCCAGAAGAACGACGACGCCATCTCGGCCTACGACCAGGGCCGTTGCGACGCCTACACCGCAGGCATCGGCGCACTCGCCGGCCAGCGCATCAAGTTCAAGAACCCAGAAGAGCATCAGATCCTGTCCGAGATCATCTCCAACGATCCGCAGGGACCGGTGACCCGCTGGGGCGACGAGCGCTGGCAGCTCATCGTGCGCTGGGTGCTGAACGGCACGATTGCCGCCGAAGCCCTGGGCGTGACCTCCAAGAACGTCGACGAGATGAAGGCCAAGTCGGCCAACTCGGAAGTCCGCCGCCTGCTGGGCGTCGAGGGCAAGTTCGGCGAGATGATGGGCATCTCCAACGATTGGATGTTCAACGCCATCAAGCAGGTCGGCAACTACGGCGAAAGCTACGAGCGCACGGTCGGCATGGGCTCGCCGCTCAAGCTCCCGCGCGGTGCCAACCAGCTCTGGACCAAGGGCGGACTGCTGTTCACACCGCCATTCCAGTGATCGGCTTCCTCCGCGACCGCAAGGTACGCGACTACTTCTGGCAGGGCCTGGCAACTATTGGGCTGCTGGCTGTCGTCTGGTTCTTCGTGCAGAACGCCTCGGAGAACATGCAGAAGGCCGGCATGGCGACCGGCTTTCAGTTCCTGTGGCGTGATTCCGGCATCGAAGTGCCGTTCAACCTGACGGGCTACAAGCCGTCCGACACCATCCTGGCGCTGCTGTGGACCGGCATCGTCAACACCATCCTGGTGTCGGTCGTGTCGATCGCCGTGGCGACGGTGATCGGCTTCAGCGTCGGTTTGCTGCGTCTGTCGCGCAACTGGCTGCTGTCGAGCCTGGCCGGCTTCTACATCGAGTTCGTGCGCAACATCCCGCTGCTGTTTTTCGTGCTGTTCTGGTACTTCGGCGTTCTCGCCGCGCTGCCGACGCCACGCGAAAGCATGGGCCTCTTCGACGTCGTGTTCCTGAACCGCCGCGGCCTTTCCATTCCGACACCCAACGATCTTGCGGGCTTCAGGATCGCGATCGTCGCAACGCTTGTGCTGATCGCGGTTCAGTTCGGACTGTCGCGCTGGGCCCGCGCCCGGCAGGCCCGCACCGGCCGGGATTTCCCGCTGTGGGCGGTGGGTTTCGTGTTGTGCGGGGCGTTGCCGCTGGCGGCTTTCGTCGCCGCCGGCTTCACCACGTCGTGGGACGTGCCGACCCTGCGCGGCTTCAACTATCGCGGCGGCTTCGTGCTGGTGCCGGAGTTCGTGGCGCTGTTTGCGGCGCTCTCGACCTATACGGCAGGTTTCATTGCCGAAGTCGTGCGCGGCGGCATCCAGTCGGTGCGCCAGGGCCAGCTCGACGCAGGAAGGGCGCTCGGGCTCAGTCCCGGACGCGTCGTGCGACTGGTCGTGATCCCGCAGGCCATGCCGGTGATCATCCCGCCGATCACCAGCCAGTATCTCAACCTGATCAAGAACTCCTCGTTCGGCGCGGCCATTGCCTATCCCGATATCGTTTCGGTGTTCATGGGCTCGGCTCTGGTTGCCACAGGACAGGCCGTCGAGATCATCGCCATCACGCTCGCGATCTACCTCACGCTCAGCCTTTTCGTGTCGCTGTTGATGAATTGGTACAATGCGCGCCACAAGCTGGTGACGCGATGAAGCTCAACGAGCTCCCGCGCATCCTGCCGCCCTGGGCCGAGACGCTGCGGCAACGCCTGTTCGCCACGCCGCTCGATGCGCTGGCGACCTTGGTCTGCCTCTATATCATCTGGCGTATTTCCGTGCCGTTGATCGAATGGCTGCTGATCGACGCGACCTGGGACGGCACGACCCGCGAGGATTGCCGCAGCTCCGGCGCCTGCTGGGTCTTCATCCGTGCCCGCTTCGGCCAGTTCATGTACGGCCAGTATCCCCTTGCCGAACGCTGGCGGGTCGATCTGCTGGGCCTGCTGATTGTCGGCGCAGCGGTGGCACTCTCCTGGCGTGGGCTGCCGCGGCGCAAGGAGGCGTCGATTCTCGCCCTGATCGTGCTGCCGCCGCTCGGCGTCTGGCTGCTCTACGGCGGCTGGGGGCTCAAGCTGGTCGAGACGCGCGAATGGGGCGGCCTGATGCTGACCCTGTTCCTGGCGATCTATGCCGGCCTGATTGCCGTGCCACTGGGGATCCTGCTGGCGCTGGGCCGCCGTTCGCGCCTGCCGCTGATCCGCTTCGCTTCGGTGGTCTTCATCGAATTCTGGCGCGGCGTGCCGATCATCACGGTGATCTTCCTCGCCTCGCTGCTCCTACCGCTGATCATGCCGACCGGTTTCAACGTCGACCGGCTGGCCCGTGCCGTCATCGGCCTTGCCTTCGTGATCGCGGCCTATATGGCCGAAGCCGTGCGAGGAGGCCTGCAGGCCCTGCCGGACGGGCAGGCTGAGGCGTCGCAGGCGCTTGGTCTCGGCTACTGGCGGACCATGCGGCTGATCGTGCTGCCGCAGGCACTGCGCATTTCCTTGCCGGCGATGACCAACGAATTCATCGCTCTGTTCAAGAACACGACGCTGGTCCTGATCGTCTCGATCTTCGATCTGCTGGGTATCGCCCAGGCGGCGCTTGCCGACCCGGCCTGGGTCGGCATGAACATGGAGGCCTATGTTTTCGCCGGGGCGATCTACTGGTTCTCCTGCTTCGGCCTCTCGCAATGGAGCAGGCTCAAGGAAAAGCGCCTGCAGACCGCTTACGGCCGCTAGGCGCTTCTATCCAGGGATCAGAAACCGGCCTTGTCGATCAGGAAGGCTTTAAAAGTGATGATGTCGCTGGGCTTGCCGGTCCTGGTGCAATGATCGGCAAATTCCTTCGGGGTGATCGCGACCATCTTGATGGTGTGCCGCCTCGCGCGCCATTCCGCCATCCGTGCGGCTTCGCGCAGATGCCAATCGGAATAGCTCGAGGCGGGATAATGTTTCACGGTACGCTGAAACACTTCATGATCGCTCGCCGTGACCTTGGCGAAATACTGTATGGCCATGCCGGCGGGTCTCCCTAGGATTGCGGCCCGCGCGTTTGTACCCGTCAAAGAGATGATTTTCTATGCCCCTGCCGCCATGCGTCGCGCTGTAGTTCTGACGATTTTTGCTGCCGTCCTGAGTCTTTGTTTCGCCGCGACAGGCGCGGCGGAGGCCCAGACTGTCCAGGATATCGAACAAGCCTGGCGCGGCTGGATGGCCAAGCAAGAGCGCTCGACGGGTGGTTTGGTCGTCCTCCATGGCGGCCGGCCGGTGCATTCAGCCCAGATGGGCCGGCTGGCAGCCGGTGCACCGGTGCCGCTGGCGAGCCTCTCGAAGGCCGTGACCGGTGTTTGCATCGCATCTCTGATCGATCGCGGTCGTCTCGGTTTCGACACGCGTGTCGCCGAGGCGCTGCCCAAGACCCTGGCCCGCATTGGACCGCCCGTCGATCCACGCCTTCTACAGGTGACGATCGGCGAACTGCTCGCTCACCGAGCGGGTTTCGACGGCAAGAACGATGCGACCTCGGGAGCATTCGGCAATTACCTGCGGACCCATACCGCGAAAGAAACCGCAGTCGATGCCCAACTGAAATGGGTGATCGCCCAGCAACTGCCCCTCCAGCCCGGCACGAAATACGCCTATTCGAATGCAGCCTATCTGATGCTGGGCGCGATCATCGAGGAGGCGACAGGCCAATCCTACGAAACGTTCTGCCGGCAGACTGTGCTGGTTCCGTTGGGGGCACGCGACGCCGAGCTCGATCCGGCATGGCGCATTCTCTCAAGTTACGGCGGCTGGCGCATGCCGTTGGCCGATTATGGCCGCTTCTACCAGGCTTTCGCCGTCGACAATCCAGCCATCGGTCCCGTGGCGCGGCGCTGGATGATGCAGCCGCCCTTCGCAGACAGCGAGCGGGCCGCTACGCACTATGGGCTCGGCACCTTCGTTCGTCCCACCCGGCAGGGCGGCGGCAACTTCTGGCACTGGGGCCGTTGGACCTACACGATGAACCAGAGCTTCGACGGGCCGTTGCGCACTTCCTATTCGACCTTCGCCGTTCGGATCGGCGCCCTCGACGTCAACATGGCCATCTACCTCGAGCCCGGCCTCCAAGCCGGACCGGCACATGGCGAACTCGATCGCCTTCTGGTCGACACCGCACGCGCTGTTACGCGCTGGCCGTAATTCGCTAGGCCGCGAAGCGGCGCAGGACCTCGCCGGGCCGTGCCTTCGGATCGGCGCAGAAGCCCTTTTCGTCGGCGGCCCTGGTGCCGTTGATCCAGACGCCGTGCAGACCCACGGCCGAGGCCGTGAGCCGCGCGGCGCCGGCCGGCAGGTCGTGCGCCCGCCGCTTCGGCCCGCGTGCGACGGTGGCAGGATCGAACAGCATCAGGTCGGCGGCATAGCCTTCGCGCAGGAGGCCGCGGCCTTCGATGCCGAACAGCTTGGCGGGTTGGCCGGTGAGGCGATGCACCGCCTGCGGCAGGTCGAGCACGCCGAGATCGCGGCTCCAGTGGCCCATCAGGTGCAGACCGAACCCGGCATCGCAGAAGAACGTGAGATGCGCACCCGCGTCACTCAGCGAGATATGCGTATTGGGATCGGCCAGGATCTTGCCGACGGCCGCATCGTCGTTGTGCAGGAGCTGCGCCACGAACATCGTGTCGAGCTTTTCCGACAGAGCAAAGTCGAGGATGAAATCGAGCGGCTCCTTGCCAGCCTGCTTTGCCAGCACGTCGAGGGTCGCACCTTCGAGAGCGCGGTTCTCCGCCTTTGCCGTCTCGACGACGAAGAGCTTGTTCCATTCGCTGTTGAACAGCAGCCGGCCGCGCTTGGCCTCCAGTTCGGCACGCACTGACGCGCGCCAGGCCGGGTCACGGTAGATCTTCTCCAGCTCCGCGGGGTCGTGGGCGGCCATCGCCGGCTTCCACGCCTGCATGCTCTCGAACAGGTAGGGGCTCTTGAAAGTGAAATCCATGCTGAGCGGGCAACAGGAAGTCTGAGCCACCAGCTCATGTCCGCGAGCACGCGCCTCGTTCACCTGGCGCAGCCAGTCGAAGGAGGCGGTCGGATTGGTGTTGGAGTGGAAGAGGGCGGCGATCACGACCGGCCGCTTGGCTTCGGCAGCGATGTCTTCGAGATAGGGGATCGAGGTCTTGCTGCCCTTGGTCAGCATGTAGACACCTTTGCCGCTTTCGCTCATGGCGCGGACCAGGGCGCGCAGTTCGCGATCGTCGGCAAGGCGCGAGGGCATGGGTGTCCCGCCCTCGCCATTGTGGGCCTCCGCCGTGCTCGACGCGAAGCCGACTGCGCCAGCCTTCATGGCGCCGCGCACCAGGTCGGCCATCTGCGCGACCTCCGCTTCGGTCGCGGCGCGTTCGGTAGCATCAGTGCCCATCACGAAGGTGCGGATAGCGGAGTGGCCAGCAAAGCAGGCGACATTGGGACCGACGCCGTTTTTCTCCAGCATGTCGAGATATTGGGGGAAGCTCTCGAATTCCCAACGGATGCCGGCGCGCAGGGCATCGAGCGACATGCCCTCGACATGGGTCAGATGGCGCATCGTGAGGTCGCGGTCCTGCGGCTTGCAGGGCGCGATGGTGAAGCCGCAATTGCCGAGCACGGTCGTCGTGACGCCGAGTGCCGGGGAGGGATCGACGAACGGGTCCCAGGTGATCTGCGCATCGTAATGCGTGTGACCGTCGATGATGCCGGGGGCGAGGGCGAGCCCGTCTGCTTTCACGGTCTCCTTGGCCGCACCGAGCCTGGGACCGATGGCAGCAATCCGGCCATTCGTGACGGCTACGTCACCATGCACTGGCTTGGCGCCGGAACCGTCGAAGATCTCAGCATCCCTGATGACAAGGTCGAACATCTTGGTTTCCTCCACCGGGAACCCTAGTCTGCCGGCAATAAAATGGAACGGGAGGATTGCATGTCTGGCATGAAGCGTCGTGGCTTTGTCACGGGCGTTGCGGGGCTCGGTCTGGCGGGCGGTTTCGCGCCGGCAATTGTCCGCGCGCAGGATTTTCCCACGAAGCAGGTGCGGGTCGTGGTGCCTTATCCGGCCGGCGGCGGCACGGACCTGGTGGCGCGCTTGATCGTGCCGCGTCTTGCCGACCGCTGGAAGCAGACCGTCATCATCGACAACAAGGGCGGCGCGAGCGGCATCCTGGGCAGCGAGATCGTCGCGAAGGCCGCGCCCGATGGCTACACGCTTCTGGTGACGACCAGCGCGCACACGATCAACCCCTACACGACAAAGGTCCTCCCTTACGATACGGAGCGCGACTTTACGCCGGTAACACCGTTGATCGAAGGCGCCATTGCTTTGGTTGGTTCACCCAAGGCGGGCTTCGATACGATGGAGAAATTCCTGACGGCGGCGCGCGCCAGTCCGGGCAAGTACCAGTTCGGCAGTACCGAGAACACCACGCGGCTGATCGGCGAACTCTTCCGGCTTCGCAGTGGGCTCAAGATCGAGAATGTCGCCTACAAGGGGGCAGCGCCGATGATGCAGGAGCTTGCCGGCGGCCACATCCCGATCGGCTTCACCAGCCCGCTCACGGTGATGTCGCATCACCGCGCCGGCACGCTGCGCATGTTGGCCGTCAGCACCGGCAAGCGGCTGGCCGCATTGCCCGACATCCCGACCATGGCGGAGGCGGGGGTGCCAGGCGTTGAGCAGGGAGCATGGTTCTCGCTGTTCGGCCCCGGCAACCTGCCACAGGCACTGACGCAGCGTCTGCGCGACGATGTGGTCGCCGTGCTGGCAGAACCGGAGACGTTGGCGAAGATCCGCGATCTTGCCAGCGAGCCGGGCGGCGAGGCGCCGGACGCCTTCGCCAGGCGCATCAAGAAGGAGTTGGTGAGCTGGGGCGAGATCGCCAAGCAGGCAGGCATCGAGCCGGAATGATCGTCAACCGACGATCGTCTTCTCTTCGACGATATAGCTCTTGATGCGACCGATGAACTTCGTGCCATCGGCGTGAAGCGCCTCCATCTCGGGCGAGTGCGACGCCGCCTCGAGGGCGGCGCGGTCGGCGAACCACAGTTCGGCGATGCCATCGATCTCGATTACGGTCTCGCCGATGTCGGCACGACGGCGCACACCCTGGATATGGTTCTGCACGTAGCGGAGCAGGCCGGGCACGGCGCGGGCTAGCGGTGCATGGACCTCGACCCAGTGCGTCACGAACTGCTCGTGGGTCCAGTCGTCGCGGCGGCTCAGCAGGCCGATCGTCTTGATCATGGATGGCGGTCCTCCGGGCGCCTAATACTAGACCCATGATCCGGGCCTTTGCGATTGCTGTTCTTTTGCTGTTCGGCGGCCACGCCTGGGCACAGAGTGTGAGCTTCCCGAGTGTCACGGTCGGTGCCAGCCAGGCCGGACCGGAAGTGAAGGGCTGGATCTCCAGGCCGCCGGGTGATGGGCCGTTTCCGGCGATCATCCTCGCGCATAGCTGCGCCGGCGCGGGGCGGCACACCGATGGATGGGCGAAGCTGCTGGTGAGTTGGGGCTATCTCGTGCTGGCGCCCGATTCTTTCAACCCGCGCGGCACCAAGGCGGTCTGCACGACCCCCAATGTGGTGACGCCGAACATGCGTGTCGCCGACATCGCGGGCGCGCTCGACTATCTCGCGACGCGGCCTGATGTGGTGAAGGGTAAGGTCGGCATCATCGGCCACAGCCACGGCGGCTCGACGGTGATCCGGTCCGCGCAATCGAGCTTTGCACTCAACAAGCGCGGCCTCGTGGCAGGCGTCGCCTACTATCCCGGCTGCAACCCGCAGTTCGATACCGGCATCGACATCCCGGTCCTGCTGTTGGCCGGCGACAAGGACGATTGGACGTCCGCGGATCGCTGCCGAAAGCTGGTCGAAAGCTCGATTGCGCGGACCGGATCACCGTCGAGCCGCCGTGGCTGTGGCCGATGATGCCGACCTTACCCTTCACCACATCAGGCCGCGTCGCGAGGAAGTCTCGTCCGTGGCGATCTCGTCGAGGCGGTCTACTACCCCGACGCCTATCACAGCTTCGATGTGAAGGCCGTAGATCGCACGGTGCCCGGCGCCGCGGGCAAGCAACACCGGCTGGTCTACGACACCGTTGCCGCGCCCGATGCTGAGGCGCGGACCAGAGCGTTCTTCGAGAAGTACCTGCGCTAGGCGTTGCCTGCGAGGCCCATCTGCCGGCAGAGCAGGACCATGGTTTCGTAAATCACGTGGGCGCAGAGGTGAGCCGCCATGCCGTTCACGTCCTGCGGCGGGCTCACCGTGTTCACGTCGATTGCCACGATGTTGAGGTCGGTCAGGCAGCGCAGCAGGTCGATGCCTTCGCGCGCACTGAGGCCGCCCCATGACGGCGTGCAGACGCCCGGTGCGGTCGAGGGATCGAACACATCCATGTCGAAGCAGAGATAGACCGGCCGCTTGCCGACCTTGTCGCGGAACTCGGCCATGCGCTGGGCAAAGCCGCCGCGGATCAGCTCGTCGATCGACACGACCTTGTAGCCGAGGCTCATGGCGCGCGGCACGACACCTTGCGCGTAGGTCGTGCTGCGGATGCCGACGTGCCAGGAAAACTCGGGGTCGACGAGACCTTCTTCGGCGACATGTGTGAACTGGGTGGCGGAGTTGTACTTTTCCTCCGCGCCATAGGGGTAGGAATCGGTGTGCGAGTCGATGTGGAGCGCCGCCATCTTGCGGTACTTCTTGCCGACCGCGCGCGCGACCGGGACGGTGACCGAGCCGTCGCCGCCGATGGTGATTGGCACAGCGCCCGCTTCGACGATGCGATCGACGGCCTGTTCGGTGCGGGCGAAGGCATCGACGATCTTGCTGGGCGTGAGATTGACGTTGCCGCAATCCACCAGCCCCAGCGCCGCAACCGGGTCGAAGTCGGCATTGGTCGGATTGAAACGACGCATCAGCGCCGATTGCTGGCGCACCGAGTCGGGGCCGCCGCGCGCGCCGATCCGCATATTGGTGCCGCAGTCGAATGGAATACCGAGGATCGCCGCCTTGTTGTTGGGGCCAGGCCGGCCATAGGGCGCGCCCATGAAAGTCATGGGCGAGGTGAAGAGATCGGCGTCGGAGAGGCGGTCCAGGGTGCGATCCATTTCAGGGCTCCGCAGAAAGGAAGTCGTAGGCGACCAGGGTGTGGATCTTGGCGACGGCCAGCAGCTCGTCGACCAGAACGTATTCGTCGGGTCCACCCATGTTGAAGGGCGTGAGCCCCAGCACCACGGTCGGCACATCGAACATGCGATACCAGCGCGAGTCGGAACCGCCGACGCGCATGTTCACGGCCGGTGTCTCGCCCAGCACTTCGGCCGCGACCTCGGCGGTGCGGCGCACGATCTCGTGGTCCGGCGGGGTGAAGGAGGGCTCGAAGCGGCGGATGGCCTTCCAGCTCACGCCCTCCAGCGGCGCCAGCCACTCGTCGAGCTGGCGCACCAGCACATCTGTCGTGATGCCGACCGGCAGGCGAATGTCCGCGCGGGCGATGGCGTGAGTCGGTACCAGGTTGGGCGAGGTGCCGCCTTCGATGGTGCCGATATTCACCGTGACATGCTGCAAAGTGTGGGCTTCGCCTGCGCCGGACAACGGCTCGGAAATCGCCTTCGCTTTGGCGATGGCGCTCGTGACGACGGACGGTGACTGGAAGGGAACCTCTTCGAGATCCTTCAGCCGATCCAATGCGGTCCGCAACCGGTCGACAGCATTGACACCCTTGTGCACATGCGCGCCATGTGCCGGCGAGCCGGTGGCTTCGATCTCGACCCACATCAGGCCCTTTTCACCGAAGCGCACGACCTTGGGCGATCCGACATCGCCGCAGATGTTGGCGTCACCGGCGGCGTGCGGGATGTGTTTCAACATCCAGCCGGAGCCCAGCGAACCCATATTCTCTTCGTCGCCAGCCAGGGTGAGCACGATCTCGCCCGACCAGGCGTCGCGGTTCTCGGCGAGCAGCAGGGCGGCGAGGAGGGAGCAGGCGATGCCGCCCTTCATGTCGCAGACGCCGCGGCCGTAGAGCTTGCCGTCCTTCAGAACGCCGCCCAGCGGCGGCACGGTCCAGGGCAGGTTCTCCAGGAGCGGGAACGTGTCGAGATGGCCGTTGAAGATCAGGCGCCGGCCGGGCTTGCCGCTCTTGATGCGGGCCACAAGGCTGACCACCCGCGGCTCGGGCTCGACCTTCTCGATCTCGATGCCGGGGATCTCACGCAGCAGCGCTTCGGCGATGGCCGCGACATCGAACGTGTCGCTCGGCGGGTTGGGCGAGGCCACGCTTACCAGGCGTTGCGTGACGGCAATAAGCCGGTCGAGCGAACCCTCGACGCGGCGCGCCAGTTCAGTACGGACTTCGGTCGACATCAGCGTGCCTGCAGCCTGCGTTCCCAGAAGCGGATGCCCATGGCGAGCGGCCAGCAGATGAAGAAATAGACCACGGCGATGAAGGTGAAGGTCTCGAGCGGCCGGAAGTTCGTGGCCGAGAGCTCCATGCCGCGACGCGTGATCTCGCTCACCGAGATGACGGCACCCAACGACGAGAACTTGATGAGCTGCACGAAGTTCGATGCCAGCGGCGGCAGGGTCATGCGGATTGCCTGTGGCAGCACGATTCGTCGGAACGACTGGATCGGCGTCAGGCCAAGCACTTGCGCGGCTTCGCGATGACCCTTGGGAACACCTTGGATGCCCGAGCGATAGACTTCGGAGATGAAGGCCGCCTGATAGAGCGCGAGGCCGATGATCAAGGCGACCAGCGCCTCGATGCGGATGCCGAACACGATCGGTAGCACGTAGTAGACCCAGAGCAACTGCACCAGGATGGGGGTGTTACGCACGATCTCGCCGATCGATACGCCGATCCAGCGCAGCACCCGGAAGCGCGACATGTCGAGGAGGGCGATGATCAGGCCGCCGATCATCGCCAGCACCAAGGTGATGGCCGAGATGATCAGCGTCATCTCGAGGCCGCCCATCAGGAAGTCGAAGCTTCCCCAGACTGTGTCCCAGCGGAATTGATATTTGAACATGTCGTCCTCTTGCCGGGAGCGCGCCACCGCAGTGACGCGCTCCCAACGATGAGCGGCTTACGGCGCCACGATCGGGTCGAGCTTGTGCTTCTTGGCGTACTTCAGCAGCCGTCCGTCGAGCTTGATGGTGTCGACGAACAGGTTGACGTAGTTCAGCCAGATCTGGTCGCCCTGTGGCACGACATAGGCGTAGGGCGTGATGGCGAGCTTCTCGTTGGGCAGGATGTAGGTCGCCCAGTCGAACTCGTCGGTCACTTTGATGGCCGTGGGGAAGTCGGTGATGATCACGTCGACCCGCTGCGCCACCAGTTCGGCTTCACGCGTATTGGGCGGGGCCACCGAAACCATGTCGGCGTTCTTCAGGTAGCCCTTCATGAAGGGCTCCATGTAGCTGCCCATCGACACCGCGGCCTTGACGCCCTTCTTGTCGATGTCTTCCCACTTCTTGATCTTGCCGTCCTTGCGCGTGACTGCGTAGAGATTGGTCAGCAGGTAGGGCTTGGAGAATTCGACCGCCTGGCCACGCTTCATCGTTGCGCCGACGCCGAACATGCCGATCTCGCACTTGCCGGCCTGCAGATCGGCGATGAACGATCCGAAGCTCGACTCGACGATCTCGAGCTTGGCGTCGAGTTCCTTCGCGAACTCCTTCGCGAGGTCGGCGTCGATGCCTTCGATTTCGCCGGTCTTGGAGTTACGGAACGAGATCGAATAGTAGAGCGGAAACTGGCAGACCCGGAGCTTCTTGCTCTTGGTCACCTCGTAGAGACGCGACTGCGTCTGCTGTGCCTCGGCCCCCGTGGCGCCGAACGTCGTGGCGAGCAGGCCGACGGCCCCCGCCAGAGCAACTGCTCCGAAGATCTTTGCAACACCCATGATCAGTCTCCCTTGTTGGTCTTCCCCGTTACTCGTCCTCGAACTGCTGTAGAAAGCGCTGCGCGCGCTCGGTCTTGGGCGCATCGAAGAAGGCGGCTCCCGGTGCCTCTTCGACGATCTCGCCGCGATCCATGAACACCGTGCGAGTACCGACATGGCGTGCGAAGCCCATCTCGTGCGTAACCACGAGCATGGTCATGCCTTCCTGCGCGAGCTGGCGCATGACCAGCAGCACTTCGCGGCGCAGTTCGGGATCCAGCGCGCTGGTTGCCTCGTCAAACAGCAGAACCTTGGGCGACATGGCTAGCGCGCGGGCAATGGCGACGCGCTGCTGTTGGCCGCCCGACAGCCGCGTTGGATAGGCGTCGCGCTTGTCCGAGAGGTCGACCTTCTTCAGGAGGCTCTCGGCAATGGCAACTGCCTCGTCCTTGGGCATCTTCTTCACGAGCATCGGCGCTTCGATCAGGTTCTCCAGCACCGACATGTGCGGCCAGAGATTGAAATGCTGGAACACCATGCCGATGTCGGAGCGCACGGCGCGCGCGGCGCTTTTCACTTGGCGATCGGGAGCGGCCGTCGCGATCGGCACGCCCTGCATGACGATGCGGCCTTCGCTCGGGGCCTCGAGCAGCGCAAAGCAACGCAACAAGGTGGTTTTGCCCGAGCCTGAAGGCCCCACGATGCAGACCACGTCACGTTCCATCACCGGCAGGGAGACGCGCGTCAGCACCTGATTGTTGCCAAACCGCTTGGTGACGCTGTCGGCGAGAAGAATGGGAGAAGCGCTCATGTCATTCCATAAGCAATTGCTATGCCTGTGTCGATAAGACTGCCGGATCGGCCGAAGATTTGCTAGTTGCAAGGTGTTGGATTGCCAAAATCTCAATAACGGTTGTTTATAGGAAGATGGACGTCAAGCTCCTTGAAGCCTTTCGGGCGGTCGTCGACCACCGTTCGGTCACGGCCGCGGCAACGGCCATGGGCGTCACCCAGCCCGCCGTCAGCACCCAGATCGCCCGGCTCGAAGAGGCGGTAGGGTTTCAGTTGTTCGAGCGTGCCGGCGGCCGGCTGAAACCGACGCCCGAGGGCGTGCTGTTCTATGCCGAGGCGAGCCGCGTGCTGGGCGAGGTCGATCGCCTGCAGGCCGCGACGGTGCAGATTCGCGAGGGCCAGTCGGGCCGTTTGGTGATCGCCAGCCATCCTTCGGCGGCCATCTCTCTGCTGCCGCCGCTGGTCGCGGCTTTCGTTGCCGAACGGCCGGGTGTCGCGGTGCGGATGATCTCGCGCCATTCCGATGTCGTGAGCCAGCTCCTGCCGAGCGAAAGTTTCGACATTGGCATCGCCGAGCTGCCTATCGACGAAACCCAGGTCGAAGTCCGGCGCTACGGCATGCGGTGTGTCGCGATCCTGCCGCCACGCCATGCACTGGCCTCGCGCCGGGTGTTGACGCCGCAACTGCTTGCCGAACATCCGATGGTGATGCCGGCCCGTTCGCATCAGGTGCCGAACCGGATCCGTAGCGTCTTCAGTGCCGCTGGCGTTCAGCTGAATGGCGTAGTCGAGGCCGAATTCTTCGCCACGCTGTGCGGCCTGGTCGCTGCCGGCACCGGCTGGTCGATCGTCGATCCGCTGTCTGCCCAGAATTTTGCCCATCTTGGCCTTGTGGCGCGGCCGTTCGAGCCGGCCATCACCTACGAAATCGGCGCCTTCTGGCGCCGCGACCGCGAGCCATCGGTATTGGCCACGGCCTTCCTCGACATGCTCGATAACAAATTGAACAGGTGAACTCCGCCATGCGTCTTGATGCCGATCTCGCCGGCCGCCTCGCGGTCGATGAACAACTGTGGCGGGACTTCAACGATATTTGCGATTGCGGAGGTCGGCTCTCGGGCACCGAGAGTGAGAAGCGCGCCTTTGCCCTGCTGCGTGAGCGTGTGCGAGCAGCATCGCCTGCCAATTCCGGGCGCTCCATTCCCGTCCCCTATGCTGGCTGGCGTGCAAAGTCGGCCACCCTGAAGCTGGCTGATGGCAGCTTTGCCGCATGCCATCCGCTGGTCCGTACCATTGCGACGGGCGCGAGCGGCCTCACCGCCGAGGTGATCGATATCGGTCGGGGCACGCCGGAAGAATTCGAGGCGCATAAAGCGGAGATCAATGGACGCATCGTGCTGGTGCGCCACGAGCTGATGTTCGCGGCCGGCACCATCCATCGTCGCCGCAAGTACGATATGGCGCGCGCGAATGGTGCGGTGGGTTTCCTGATCGCCGGCCCCCTGGCGGGCCATGTCGTGGCGGGATCGTCGGGACGCGACGCGGGTGAGGGCATTCCAGCGCTGGGTGTCGCGCCCGAAACGGCGGCCAAGCTCGCCCGCCGCGCAGCAGGCTTTCCAAAGGTCACGATCACGATCGAGACCGACGAGGGGCCAGCCGAGACTGAAACGCTGGTCTACGACTATCCCGGCCAGACGGACGAATGGGTCGTGCTGTCCGCCCATGTCGATGGCCACGATCTCGCCGAAAGCGCGATGGACAACGGCACCGGCCTCGCTTCGGTGCTGGCGGTCACGCGCGCGTTGGCCCCGCATGTGGCCTCCTTCCGCCGCGGCCTGCGCGTGATGTTCTTCAGCGTCGAGGAATGGGCGCTGACCGGCTCGGCGCAGTATGTCCAAGCATTGAGCGAGGCCGAGCGCGCCAAGATCGCGCTCAACGTCAATCTCGATTCGGTGGCGGGCAGCCCCCATCTTGCGGCGCTCACCAGTGGCTTCGGCGGCGTCGAGCGGTTCCTCCTCGAAGTCGCTGAAGCCAATGGGCAGAACCTGCGCACGGTGCGGCCACTGATGACCAATTCTGACCACGCCAACTTTGCGGCCGGCGGCATCCCCGCGATTCGCCTCGTCGCGGGCTTCGACGATCCAGCGGCGCATCTGCGGGTCGTGCTGACGCCTGCCGACACGCGGGACAAGGTCGCGCAAAGCGAGCTTCGGCAGGCGACTCTGCTGACGGCGGCGCTGGTCGCCGCCGCCTGCAATGCCGATCCGGCAGAAGCGGTGAAGTGGAGGGTGAGGCCATAGCCTCCTGCGACGTCACACCTGGCTCTTGAAGCGCTCGATCAACCACTGCGCGGCAGGACCCGGTGGCGTGTCGGTGCGATACAGCGCTTTCAGCGGGTAGACGCTTTCTGACCATTCAGGCAGATCGAGTTTGACCAGCCGGCCGGCGTCGAGATCGCCTTGTACCATCGCCGCCGGCATGTTGCCCCAGCCGACACCCGCCAGCAGCAGCGCGTGCTTGGCGCCGAGGTCGGCAAGGCGCCAGCTCTTCATACTGATGACGCCGAAGTCCTGTCCTTCGGTGAGCTTCGATCGGTCCGTCAGCACGAGCTGGATATGGTTGCGTGCCGCGCCGGGCGTCTGCGTGCCAACGCGTGCCAGTGGGTGAAACGGGGCAGCGACGGGCACGAAATCCACGTGTCCGATGGCGATGCGTTCGATGCCGGTCGTATCGACATGCAGTGGACCGCTGATACCGACAACGGCCGTACGCTCGGAAACGAGCTGGGTGACGGCGCCCAGGGTTTCGACGTGAAGTCGTAAAGGGACGGTCGGAAACATCGCCTGAAAGGCCTGCAGTGCATCGACCAGGCGACTGGTCGGCAGCATGACATCGACAGCGACCGAGACCTCGGCTTCCAGACCTTCGAGCAGGCCCTTCACCTTGGCGCGCAGCATGTCGACGCTGTGGGTCACGGTCCGCGCCTCCGCGACGATCGCGCGGCCGGCCTGCGTCAGCTCCGGCTTGCGCGTCGCCACGCGGTCGAACAGCGGCAGGCCGAACTGGGCCTCGAGATTGTCGATCGCGTAGGTGATCGCCGACGTCGCGCGGTTCAGCCGCCGGGCCGCCGCCGCAAAGCTTCCGGCATCGACCACCGTGAGCAGGACCTGAAGCTGGCTGAGGGAGGGGAAGCCGGGCTCTACCATTTCTAAAATACTGAAAAGATCATTAAGTATTATACGGATTTTCGGGAAAGGTGGGAGACCCTACATACGCCCTCGACAGGAGGAGGGTGTCCCACATGAAGAATTCAAAGCGGACCGTCGTTTCGGTGCATGAGGCTTTCCGGACCCTCGAAGGCGACGGGTTCGAAGTCCGCCGGGCCATCCCGTCGAATGCCTACGAGGCCATCGGCCCGTTCATTTTCCTCGATCAGTTCGGCCCTATCGATGTTCGGCCAGGCGAAGCGAAGGGTGCCTCGGCGCATCCGCACGCCGGCATCGAGACATTGACGCTGCTGCTGGAAGGCAGCCAGCGGCACAAGGACAGTCTCGGCAACACCAGCGCCATGCGTCCGGGCGAGGTCCAGTGGATGCGCGCGGGTCGTGGCGTGATCCACGACGAAGGTCCCGACGAGGCGATGCGCCGCGACGGTGGCCACGTCCACGGCGTGCAGCTCTGGATCAACATGCCCAAGGGCGAGAAGCATGCGGAGCCGTCCTACCGCCACGTCCAGGCTTCGGAGATCCCGACCCTGCAAAGCGGTGATGGCAGCGTGCGGACACGATTGGTCGCCGGCACTCTTGGCGATCTCGCCGGGCCGATTGCGACTTCGGGCAACCCCTTCGTCGTGCACGCATCGCTGAAGGCCGGTGCCGAAACCGAACTCGAGACAGGCAGTGCGGCGGAGCTTGCGGTCTACGTCATGGTCGGCGCCGTTAGCATCGGTGGCGGCAGCGATCGCGTCGCCGCGGGGCAGCTCGCGCGACTGTCGGCGGGTGAAGTCGTGGCCCTTGTCGCCGCGGAAGACAGCGAAGTGCTGTTGATCGGTGGCGATCCGCTCGATGCGCCGATCCTGCGTCATGGCCCGTTCGTCATGAACTCGATCGCCGAACTCGAGCGCGCGGTTCGCGACTACCACGCGGGCCGCATGGGCCACATCGATAGCTGAGTTTCTTCAACCCCCAACCTTCAACAGTGAAAGACGAGTGGAGAGCGTGATGACCAAGGTTCTTGTTCTTTATTATTCGAGCTACGGCCACATCGAGACCATGGCGAAGGCGGTAGCCGAAGGCGCCCGCGAGGCCGGTGCTCAGGTCGATATCAAGCGCGTGCCCGAGACCGCGCCGGAAGCGGTGGCCAAGGCCGCCCACTTCAAGCTCGACCAGGAGGCGCCGATCGCCAAGATCGAGGACCTTGCCAACTACGATGCCGTGATCATCGGCACGGGGACGCGCTTTGGCCGCATGTCCTCGCAGATGGCGAGCTTCCTCGATCAGGCCGGTGGCTTGTGGGCCAAGGGCGCACTGCACGGCAAGGTGGGCGGTGCGTTCACCTCGACGGCGACGCAGCATGGTGGCCAGGAGACGACGCTGTTCACCATCATCACCAACCTGCTGCACTTCGGCATGGTGATCGTCGGCCTCGACTACGGTCACGCCGGCCAGATGACGCTCGACGAGATCACCGGCGGCAGTCCCTACGGCGCCACGACCATCACGGGCGGCACCGGACAGCGCCAGCCGTCCGAGAACGAGCTGGTCGGCGCCCGCTACCAGGGCCGCAAGATCGCCGAGACGGCAAAGAAGCTCGCCGCATAAGCACGGCGTGAAAATCGACCCGGCTTCTCACCAGGACGGCGATCCGTCGAACCTGGTGGGGGCCGGTGTCGCGCGTTCGGACGGCGGTGTATTGCCGTCGAAGAGATACTTGGTGCCGACGGCGGATTGGCTGACCCGCTCGCCGTAGGCATTCGCCAGCGCATGCAGGGCACGCCATCCGGTGCAGTGGCCCGCGATGAAGTAGCTGACATCGAAGGGCTGCAATCCTTCGATGGTCTGCGGGATCAAGCGCTCCATCACGCCGCCCAGATGCAGGCCGCCCATGACCGCATGGATGGGAGTGTCCGGGAACAGGCGCCGGACTTCCGTGCAGACATTGACGATGCCGGCATGGGAGCAGGCGCTGAACACGACCAGCCCGAGGTCGCGCACGTTCACGACGAGCATGCGCTCGTCCATCAGGTAGGGATCGGGGCGCCAATCCTCGGAATTGTCACGCCGGCAGAGATGATCCTGGCGGCCGGTCTCGAACGAGGTCACGCGCGGGATTTCGCCGCTGTAGTAGAAGTGTCCGTCCAGCAGCGTGCGCGCCTTGCCGTCGTTGACGACCCGAGCACCCCACGCTTCCATTTCTGCCGGTGTGGGCACACGCGCGGCGGGGAAGATCGTTCCATCCTGCAGCAGCACGCCGCGCTCGTTGAACATGTCGGGATTGACGTGGACCGCCACGCTGTTGCGGCCACGCCGGCCGACGATGGCGCCGATCGCCGCGGCGAGAGCCCCCATGTGATCCCAATGACCGTGTGTGATCGCGATTTCCTCGATCGTGCCGAGGTCGATCGCCAAGTTGCGGCAGTTCCGGAGGAAGGCCGCGCCTTCCGTTCCAGTATCGAACAGCATCACATGCTCGGTCGCACCGACTTTGGTCTTCAGGCGCAGGCCGTAGCCAAGGTTGGCAACGAGCAGCGTCTCGCCTGAAATCTCCTTGGCACCCGCCAACATGACGTTGGCGAGCTCGGATGTGGCAAAGGGTGGCTTGCTGGCGTAGGTGTCGCTGACGTTGTCGGTGATGACTTCGACCGAGAGAGAATCGACGGCAGCCAGCGACAGAGCCATGGCGCACCTCCTTCAGGTCTTGAGGAAGGCGAGAAGGAGCCGGTTGACCTCGTCTGCCTGCTCCTGCTGCACCCAGTGGCCGGCGCCTTCGATCAGGTGGATTTCCTTCATATTGGTGCAGGCACTTTTCTGCATCTTCTCCAGGGCGCCCGGCGCCTGATAGTTGCCCCAGTCGCTCTTGCCGGAAATGAAGGTCGAGGGCTGATCGATCGTGCGGCCGGCGAAGATTTCGAGTTCCGGCGTCACGCGGCCGCTGGTCCGCGCGCGATACCAGTTCAATCCGCCCTGAAAGCCGGTGCGCTGATATTCGCCGCTGTAGACCCTGAGCTCGGCGTCGGTGAGCCACTTGTTGGCTGCGATCTCGGCGGCGCTCGGCATTTCCTTGGCGACCGACTCGGCCATGCCTTCGGCCAGATCCATGATGTAATAGGTCGGCATCTTCGCCAGCTCTTCGGCGATCCAGCCCTTGAGTTCGTACGGCTTGTTCGCCTTCCAGTCGGCGCTCTTGTAGTGATAGTAGGCGCGCAGGAAATCGTGCAGGCCCTGCTTGGCGTGCCACTGATTCTCGTTGGCCTCGCGCGTCGACTGATACCATTGATAATGCTTGCGCGGTCGCGGCAGCGCCGCCATCGCGGCATGGATGTCCGGCGCCTTTGCCGCGGGCGGCTTGCCGTCCGTATCGAACGGCACTGCCGTGGGCCCTGCGAAGGGCGCACTCATCAGCGCCATGCGCTTGAAGATGTCGGGCCGCGCGAGAGACGAGTAAGAGGCGACGGCCGAGCCGAAATCGTGGCCGACCGCAGCTTCGGCGGTGCGATGGCCCAGCGCATACAGCACGCCGATGGCGTCGCGCAGCAGGTTGGTGAAACGAAAGCCGGTCTGGTCGGCATCGTAGTCTGCATCCCATCCGGTCGTGCGACCGTAACCGCGCAGGTCCGGTGCGATGGCGTGATAACCGGCTGCGCCAAGGGCCGGCAGCACCTTGCGCCAACTGAAGGCGAGTTCGGGAAAGCCGTGGAAGAGCATCACGGCCGGCCGGCCGCGCGGCTCGAAGCCGGCTTCGAGGATGTGGATGTCCAGACCGTTGATGCCGGGAAGAATGCGGCTGCGCACACCGGCGGGCAGGACGGAGGAGGGGAGTGATTCCATGAGATGCATGTCCAAGGCTTGAACGAAAGGAAGCGCGAGCCTACTTTGATGACGTCGAAAAAGGCAGGCCGGTGTGGTTTAGCCCGGCGCTTTCGTCCGCTCTGCGGGCGTCAGTCCTGACGGGAGTTTTGCTCCCTTGCCCCGCGACCTCGCGCCCGCGCACTCCTGCGTCGGCGAACAAGAGGAACGTGGACCATGCAGCAGCAAATTTCCCTGATCACCCTCGGCGTTGCCGATCTCGGTCGTTCCAAGCGCTTCTACGGCGACGGCTTCGGCTGGAAGCCGGTCTTCGAGACGCCCGGAATTGTTTTCTACCAGATGAACGGGATGGTGCTTGGCCTCTGGCCGACATCGGACCTCGAAGACGACATGCAACGTCCTGGTCTGGTGCGACCCGGCGCCTTTGCCCTTGCGCACAATGTGGCGGCCAAGGAGGACGTGCAGCCGGTGCTGGATCGGTTGGCGGCAGTTGGTGGTCGGATTCTGCGGCCGGCCAATGCGCCGCCGCATGGTGGCTTTCGCGGTTATGTCGCCGATCCCGACGATCATGCCTGGGAGATCGCGTGGAATCCATCCTGGGCCATCGCCGAGGACGGAAGGATCACCTTCCGCATCTGAAATATCGCTCAACTGAACGGTTGAATATTTTTGGAAGAGCATTATATTCAACATTATGGTTGAATATAACGCTCCCGCTTTGGACCGCGTTTTCCGTGCACTCGCCGATCCGACCCGTCGTGCGATGCTGTGCCGCCTGGCCGACGGTGAGCACAGCGTGGGTGAACTCGCTGAGCCTTTCGACATGTCTTTTGCGGCAGCCGCCAAGCACGTGAAGGTGTTGGAAGAGGCGGGCCTTCTCAGCCGCACCATCGAAGGCCGCACCCATCGCTGCCGTATCGAGGCGGGACCATTGGCCGAAGCCGATCGCTGGATTGCCTACTACCAGCGCTTCTGGACGGCCCGTCTCGGCGATCTCGAAACCGCCCTGCTGCGTCACGCCCATCAGAAAAAGAGGAGTCGCAAATGACGGCTGCACCTGACGGCTACGGACGGATCATCGCGCCTACCGAAGTGCGTTTCGAGCGGCTGCTGCCCGGGCCGATCGAAATGGTCTGGGAGTTTCTTACGGACGAGAAGAAGCGCGGTGAATGGCTGGCGCCCGGACCGATGGAGCTCAAGGTCGGCGGCAAGGTCAAACTCGCCTTCAAGCATGCCGATCTCTCGCCCGACAAAGCGCCGGCACCGGAAAAGTACAGGAACCTCGACACCAAGGGGCACGAGAGCGACCACGAGATCACTCAGATCGATCCACCGCGCCTGCTGGCCATGACCTGGCCGAAGGCTTCGGAAGTGATCTTCGAGTTGAAGCCGCAAGGCAGCCAGGTTCTGCTGACGGTGACGCATCGCCGGCTGGCGAACCGCGAGGAAATGGTCGACGTCAGCGGTGGCTGGCATACGCATCTCGACATCCTGGTCGAACGCGTCAATGGGCGGACGCCGCCTGCCTTCTGGATCGTATTCGGCGACATCGAGCAGGAATACGAGAGGCGCTACCCGAAGGGCTGACCCACGCTTCTCCGCCCGCACAGTCACAGAGATAAGGCACACCTGCATTCGTTGTGCATTGCCGCGATCTCTCGCATATAATCTGCCCCGGGGGGTGAGTGGTTGGCGGAGTAGCGTTGGCACCGATGGGCGACCCGAAACTGTTCGATACGATTGGCACCCTCTATGACTGCGTGACCGAGCCCGGCCTTTGGCCGGAGGCACTCGGCCAGATCACCGAGCTGACCGATAGCGTGATCACCGTCCTGGCTGTCATGGACATGTCGAAGAAGACGACGCGCTTTTCCGCTGTCCATGGCGACCCCACCGTGCTCGAGCCGTTGGTCAACACTTATGCTGCCCATGTGCCGTTCTATTCGATCCTGCCCAAGTTCGAGATCGACGTGCCGCTCGATTTCGACGAGATGTGCAATCTCCATGGCCCGGACGGCCGAGACGTCTGGCATGCCAGTCGCACTTATACCGAGTGGATGCGGCCCAACCGGTTCCGCACCGGTTTCAATCTTGCGGTCATGAAGCGTGACGAGTTCGTCGGCGCGCTTACGACCATAACCGGCGAGGAGACGCCCTCGACGTCGGCCGGCCAGGCGTTGCTGTCACTGCTTGCGCCGCATATCCGGCGGGCCGTGACGATTACCGACCTGTTCGAAGCCGAGCAGCGCAAGGCTGTACTCTTCCAGGAGGTGATCGACAATCTGGCGCACCCGGTGCTGATCGTGGCGGCCGACATGCGCCTGCTCTACGCCAACACGGCTGCCGAAACGCTGCTGCGCGACGAGACGCTTGTCCGCCAGAGCGAGGGGCGGCTCGCCATGGCCTATCTGCCGGCCCAGGCATCGGTTGGCCATGCCGTGGCGCTCGGGCGTCGCGACGAGGTGCTGCTGGGCGCTGTCGGTATCGGTGTGCCGCTGGTCAGGACGGAACGGCCCTCGATCGTCCATGTGTTGCCCTTGACGCGACGGCACGCCGGCCGGCTCGCGCCGAAGGCAGCGGCGGCGATCTTCATTGCTGCTCCGGGGATCAACCCGATTCCGGCAATTGAAGCGATTGCGGCATTGTTCGGTCTGACGGCGGCCGAGAAGCGGATCGCAGCACTCGCGGCAGACGGTCTCACGCGCAGCGAGATCGCCGAGGCGAGCGGCGTGTCTGACCATACGGTGAAAAGCCAGCTCCGCGTCGTCTATGACAAGACCGGCACCCGCGATCAGCGGCAGCTGCAATTGCTGATGCGCGAACTCACGCCTCCGATCAAGACGGGCCAGCCTGACGAGCGCGACGAGACCTGACCAGGACTTCCGGCTGCGCATCACCCCATAGGGCGATGCCGGCCTTATCGGCCATCCGATATTGCCTCCCGCTGGCTCGTCGTCGGGGAGAGTGCAAAGTGTCGGTCAATCGCTGGAAGCCCTATCTCTCGGTGTCGGCACTGGCCCTCATGGCCGCGACTGCGCCGGCCTCGGCTCAGAGCGTCTGGACCGGAGCGATCGACAACGACTGGTTCAAGGCCGGGAACTGGGCGCCGGCAATCCTTCCGACCGGTCCCACTTGGGTCAATTCCGATACGCCGGGCCCCGTCATCGACGGCGGGCCGGCGGTGTTTCTGACGGGCCTTACGGTCATTGCCCGGGACATAGGGACGACGGGCAGCCTGATCGTTCGCAACTTCGGCTCCCTAACCACCGAATCCGCCAGGATTGCCTTTTCGCCCGGTTCAGTCGGGGCAGTGACCGTCGACTCGGCGGGCTGGCACGTCGACACCAGCTTGGTTGTCGCCAGCGCCGCCAGCGGCGCCCTGACGGTCGTCAACGGCGCTACCGTGTCGGCTGGCACCTATCTCACGATCGCCGATCAGGAAATCGCCACCGGCATCGTGACCGTCGACGGATCGGGATCGACCTTGTTTGTGGCGCAGGCGCTCGAGGTTGGATGGGCCGGCAACGGTACGCTCGATGTTCGCAACGGCGCCGCCGTGATCAGTGGCGTCGGACGGATAGCGTCGGGTGAAGGTTCGTCCGGTACTGTGACGATCGATGGCGCCGGTTCGAACTGGGCCAGCAGCGACGTCATCACGATCGGCAACTTCGGCAACGGCATCGTGACGCTTCGCAACGGCGGGGCACTCTCCGCGGCAGGCGGGATCGCCATTGCCGTCGATGCCCAGTCTACGGGCGCCCTCAATATCGGTGCGGCAGCGGGCGATGCGGCCGCGGCGCCTGGGACGGTGGCGGCGGCGATCATCCAGTTCGGTGCGGGAGATGGCAGGGTCATCTTCAATCACACCAGCGCAGGCTACACCTTTGCGCCGGCCATGATCGGCGACGGCAGGATCGATCAGATCGCCGGCACGACGATCCTGACCGCAAACTCAGGGGCCTTCACAGGCTCGACCAGGGTGACCGGCGGTCAGCTCATCGTGAACGGGTCGCTCGCCGGGTCGAACGTGACCGTGTCGGGAGGCGTGCTCGGCGGTACGGGAACACTCGGCGATGTCGGAATCCATCCCGGTGGTACGGTGGCACCGGGCTTTGCATCGATCGGCACGCTGACGGCCGGCAACTTCGGTCAGGCGCCCGGTTCGGTCTATCAGGTCGAGCTTGCCTCCAATGGGACGGGCGACCGCATCAACGTGACCGGCCTCGGCCAGCTTATCGACGGCGCGGCACTGCAGGTCGTCAGGGCAGATGGCGGGCCCTACGTCCTCGGCACGCGCTATACGGTGCTGACGGCGAATGGCGGTATCTCCGGGACCTATGTGCTCACGGGCGATACCCAGATAACGGCGTTCGTGGGCTTCGTCGCTGCCTATGATCCCAACAATGTCTATATCGACGTGCTGCAGACTCGCTCCTTCACGGCGGCAGCCCAGACATCGAACCAGCTCAATACGGCGGCCGCTCTCGGAACGCTGCCGACATCGGGCGCGCTTTCGTCTGCTATCCTCGGCCTTCCGACCGATGCCGTGGCCCAGTATGCCTTCGATCAGCTCTCGGGAGAGGCCCACGCCTCGATCAAGAGCGTCCTGGTCTCCGACAGCCAGTTTCTGCGCGATGCAGCTTTCGGCCGCCTGCGCAGCGCCTCCGGCGGCCCCGGAATAACAACGACAGCAACAGTTGCCCAGGCCGAATGCGACGCGGCGACGTCATGCGCCTCTATCGATCGCGTGACCTTCTGGACCCGTGCCTTTGGCTCCTGGGGCCGATGGAACAGCGACGGCAACGCCGCCGCTCTGTGGCGCGATACGGGCGGCTTCTATCTGGGCGCCGATGTTCCCGTCATGGAGGACAGGGCACGCGTGGGCCTTCTTGTCGGGTACAGCCGATCGAGCTTTCAGGTCAGCGACCGCAACTCTTCCGGCACCAGCGACAACTTTCATCTCGGTCTCTATGGCGGGACGCAATGGGGCGATCTCGCTGTTCGCCTGGGCGTGGCCCATACGTGGCATGCGCTTTCGATCAGCCGTTCGATTGTCTTCCCCGGCTTCGCCGACACGACCAAGGGCAACTACACGGCCGGCACCACCCAGGTGTTCGGCGAGCTGGGCTATGGCCTGCGGATGGGCGGGGCTTCCTTCGAGCCTTTCGCCAATGCGGGTTATGTCAGCCTGCGGACCGACGGCTTTAGCGAGACGGGCGGAGCAGCCGCTTTGACGAGTTGGGGATCGGTCACCAGTGCCACCTTCACCACGCTGGGAATGCGTGCCTCGACCGACTTTACGCTGGGCAGCGTCAATGCGACGGCGAAGGCCAGCGCTGGCTGGCGGCATGCCTTTGGCGATACGACACCCGCCGCGACCTTTGCGTTTGCCGGCAGCGGGACGTTCACCGTGCTGGGCGTGCCGATCGCGCAGGACGCCGCTGTCATCGAGGCGGGCTTCGATTTTCGCCTCGCGCCCAATGCCAGCCTCGGTATCTCCTATGGCGGCCAGTTCGGCGCTGGGGCTCTCGACCAGTCCGTCCGCGGAAACCTCAGCATCAAGTTTTGATAGGCAAGGCGCTGAGGCCTAGGGCTTGGCGATCTGGTGCTCGTACTGCGGCTCGTCGCTGTAAATGACCTGGCTGCGAGCGTGGGTCTCACGCTCCAGACATGCCCGGTAGTCGGTCGTGGTCGGCGCCAACCCGTAAGCCATGCAGGCATCGCGCGAGTCGGCGGTCATGCGCGCCAGCGAGTAGGCTAGCTCCGGCTTGCCCCATTCGAGCGCACGCGTGGCCTGCGACAGGCAATACTCATAGCCGGCTGACGTCGACCCGATGCTTTGACCCAAGCAGATCCGTTCTGCCTGGCTTTGCGCCGAGGCCGGTGGCGTCGAAGGCACGATAGAGGCGGCAAGAGCGACGAGAAGCGTGCTCCCGAGGGCGAGGCCTGCCCAATGGTGGGTACGAGTCATGGACTCCTCCACGCTGATGAATCGAAAGTGGTGCCGAAGGAACGCGCCGGCAAGGGGGCGGTTGCCCTTGTCCCCTTTCCGCCGCATTCACGCCGTGGTTCCTTGTCGGGAATGATTTTGTCCCGTCTAGAGGTCCTTCGGCGCTGGTTGCGTGCCCGCACCCGCGCCTATCGCGTGCAACTGGCGCTCACCTTACGGATGACCCTGGCGGCGATTCTGAGCCTCGTCCTGGCCCAGGCCCTCGATCTGCCGTTGCCGCTCTGGACGGTGCTGACCGCCATGATCGTGACGCAGATGAGCGTTGGCCGGTCGCTCAAGGCCTCGATGGACTACATGGTGAGTACGGTTGCCGGCACGATCTACGGCGGTGCGCTGGCCATCCTGATCCCGCATCAAAGTGAATGGTCACTCCTTCTCGTTCTTGTCCTGGCGGTGGCACCGCTGGCCTTGCTGGCAGCCCTCAAGCGCAACCTCAATGCGGTACCTGTTGCGTCGATCATCATCGTGCTGATGCCGGCCATCGCCCATACCAGCGGCCCCCTCGCCACCGCCGTCTATCGCGTGCTCGAAGTGTCGCTGGGTGTGATGGTGGGGTTTCTGGTGTCCTTCCTCGTTCTGCCAGCAGGCGGCCACCGACTGGCCCGTCAGGAGGCGGCCCGCGTGCTCGACCTGTTGGCCAAGGTGCTCGGGCGTCTGCTGCCGGGGCCGATGGTCGACACCGAAGCCGAGGAACTGCGGCGGCTCTACGACCGCATCGGTCAGGCACTCGGCGACCTGACCGTGAGTGCCGATGAAGGCGAACAAGAACGCGCCGCCCGACTTTCCGGCGAACCCGATGTTCGCCCGTTGCGCCAGACGCTGGCGCGCCTACGCCATGACGTGATCACGCTCCGCCGCATCGTGCGCGGTGAACCTTTACCGGAGCCGCTACAGTCGCGGCTCACGCCCAAGCTTGTCGAGGTCGGTCATGCCGGCGGCGAATATTTGAGGGCAGCCGGCATCGAGTTGCTGGCCCGCCGTCCCCCTCCCTCCGCCGATCGCCTGGAGGCGGCGTTCGTTGCCGCCGCCACCGAGATCGCCGCACTGCGCGGCGAAGGACTGACACGCGGCCTGTCCGACGACATGGTCGGCCGCTTCTTTGCGCTGAGCTTTGCGCTTGAGCAGCTACGGCAGAACCTGCGTCAGCTCGGCCGCGAGATCGAGCGCTCGGCTCGTGCTCAGTAGCTCTTGGGAAGCCCCAGCACGCGCTCGGCGACGTAGCAGAGGATGAGCTGTTCGCTCACCGGTGCGATGCGCGCGATCATGACTTCGCGCAGGAAGCGCTCGACATGGAACTCCTTGGCGTAGCCGTAGCCGCCATGCGTCAGGATCGCCCGTTCGCAGGCGTCGTAGGCTGCACGCGCGCCGAGATACTTGGCCGAGTTCGCTTCGGCGCCGCATTCCTTGCCGTTGTCGTAGAGCCAGGCCGCCTTGAAGGCCATCAGGTTGGCCGCTTCGAGCGCCATCCAGCTCTCGGCCAGCGGATGCTGAATCGCCTGGTTCTTGCCGATGGGCCGGCCGAACACCACACGCTCCTTGGCGTACTGCGTGGCGCGGGCGAGGGCCGCCTTGCCGATGCCGATCGCCTCCGCGCCAATCAGCACGCGCTCGGGGTTCAGTCCGTGCAGGAGGTAGTGGAAGCCCTTGCCTTCCTCGCCGATACGATCTTCCAGCGGCACCTTCAGTCCGTCGATGAACACCTGGTTGGTGTCGATCGCCTTGCGGCCCATCTTGTCGATCTCGGTGATCTCGACCTTGGAGCGGTCGAGGTCGGTGTAGAAGAGCGACAGACCGTCGGTCGGCTTCTTGCACTTATCCTTGGGCGTGGTGCGCGCGATCAGCAGCATCTTGTCGGCAACCGAGGCGGTCGTCGTGAAGGTCTTCTTGCCGTGCACGATGTAGCCGTTGCCGTCACGCTCAGCCTTGGTGTCGAGGGCCGTCGTGTTGAGCCCGGCGTCGGGTTCGGTGACGGCGAAGCAGCCCTTGACCTTGCCGGCGATGATGTCCGGCAGGATGCGCTTCTTCTGCTCTTCCGTGCCGAACACCACGATCGGGTTCGGTCCGAAGATGTTGAGATGGATCGCCGACGCGCCCTGCAGTGCCGCACCCGACTCCGCCACCGTCTGCATGACCAGCGCCGCTTCGGTGATGCCGAGACCTGCGCCGCCATATTCTTCCGGCATGGCAATGCCCAGCCAGCCGGCATCCGCCATCGCCTTGTAGAAGTCGTTGGGGAAGCCGCCGTCCTTGTCCTTCTTCAGCCAGTACTTGTCGTCGAACTGGGCGCAGAGCTTGGCGACGCTGTCCTTGATGGCGAGCTGGTCTTCAGTGAAGGCGAATTCCATGGTGTTACCTGTTGAGTCCTAGCCATTGCATCATGATCGGATTGAACTGCTCCGGCCGCTCGACATTCGGCAGGTGGCGCGCCTTGGCGATGTCTTCGTAACGCGCGCCCGGGATCTTGGAGGCGATCAGCCTGTTGCGGTCGGGCGGGGTCGCCTGATCGTCGTCGCCGCACACGACGAGCGTCGGCGTCTTGATGGTAGCGAGCCGGTCCAGATAGTCGAAGTTCTGGATGGCCGCCGCACAGCCCAGGAAACCGGGGCTCGACGTGCCGCAGATCGTCGAATGGACTTCTTTCCAACGCTGCGGGTTGACGCCTCTAAATTCGGCGGTGAACCAGCGCTCCATGTTTCCGTCGGCCAGCAGGGCCGTGCCGCCCTTGCGGACCGCCGCCTTGCGCTGATCCCACAGGCCGGCCGAGTCGTCGGGCGAAGAGGGATGCGTGTCGCAGAGCATCAACGACTTCAGCCGGTCGGGATAGGCCAGCGCAAAGCCCTGGCCGATCATGCCGCCAATCGACAGGCCGATGTAGTGCACCTTGGCGATGCCCAGGAAGTCGAGCGCAGCTTTCACGTCGGCCGCCAGCGCGTCCATCGTGTAGTCACCCTCGACCGGCTGGCTGCCGCCGTGACCACGCATGTCCAGCCGCAGGACGCGATAGCCGGCGGCCAGCAGCGGCACGAGCTGCTCGTTCCACATGCCGCCATCGGCCGACAGCGAATGGGTGAAGCAGACCACCGGCGCGTTCTGCGGGCCGGCGAGGTCGAAGTAGATCTTATTGCCGTTATGGGAGAGGAGCATGGCCCTTCCTCACATCGCCGAGATGCCGCCGTCGATCACGACTTCCGAGCCGGTCATGAAGCTCGATTCGTCGGAGGCAAGGAAGACAAGGGCCCAGCCCACTTCCTCGGGCCGGCCGAGGCGGCCGATCGGGACCTGCTTGCCGAGCTTCTGCTGCATCAGGTCCTGGCCGAAGCGGTCGCGATACTTGTCGAGGATCGGCGTGTCGATGAAGGTCGGGTGCACCGAGTTGCAACGGATGTTGTAGCCCGACTTGGCGCAATGCAGGGCCACCGACTTGCTGAGGAGACGCACGCCGGCCTTGGCCGAGTTGTAGGCGGCCATGTTGGCGCCCGCGATGATGCCGGAGATCGACGAGATATTGATCACCGAGCCGCCGAGCCGGCTGGTGTGCTTCTTGATCTCGGAAACACCGTGTTTGCAACCGAGGAACACACCGTCGAGGTCGATGGCGTGGACCTTGCGCCACTCCGCGAGTTCGATCTCCTCGACGGTCTTGCTGAGGCCGATGCCGGCGGAGTTCAGCAGCACGTGCAGCGCGCCGAACTTGTCGACGGTTTCCCTGATCGCGGCCTTCCAGTTGTCTTCGCTCGTCACATCGAGCTTAACAAAATGGCCCGAGGACCCGAGCTTGTCGGCCATGGCCTTGCCGCGATCCTGAGCGATATCGGCGACGACAACCTTGGCGCCTTCCTGCACCATCAGCGCAGCCGCATTGGCGCCGAGACCCGACGCGCCGCCCGTGATCAACGCTACCTTGCCGGCCAAACGATCCGTCATTTCTTCTTTCCTCCCGAAACTGCTTCTCGATGAGCGATGTAGGTCGTGGCAGCCACGATGATCGCGGCGCCGACGAAGGTCCAGACGTCGGAGGTCTTGCCCCAGACCGTCACGTCCATCAAGGCGGCCCAGACAATGCCCAGGAAGGTGATGGGTTGCAGGGCGGAAATGTCCAGGAGCCGATAGGCCCAAGTGAGGAAGAAGTAGCCCATGGTGCCGAAGAAGCCGGCGGCCAGGAACAGCAGGAGCTGCGTCAGGGTGGGCGTCTGCCAGAACCAGAGGCCGAAGGGCGCAAAGCAAATCGTGGCGATCATCGTCTGCCAGAAGACGACGAGGGCAGGACTGTCACGACCCGACACGGCCTTGGCGACGAGATTCGAGCCGGCAATCAGCGGCACTGCCCCCAGCATCAGCCATATGCCGACATTCGCGTCGGCCAGGCCGGGGCGGACGATCACCAGCATCCCGAGGAAGCCGATGGCGACTGCTGTCCAGCGCCGGGCATGGACTTTCTCGCCGAGGAAGAGCACCGCGCCCAGCGTGACGAAGATCGGACCGGTGAAGCCCAGTGCCGCCATGGTCGCGAGCGGCAGCCAGACGACGGCCTCGTACCACAGGGCATAGCCGGAGGTATGGAACAGGCCGCGAAAGCAGTGCAGCTTGAAATCGCGGGTCGCCAAACCTGCGATGCCGCCGTACCACAGCATCACCGGCGCAATCACGACGACACCGGCCAGCCAGCGTCCCCACGAGACGAGAAGCGGCGGCAGCTCGGTCACCAGCTCCTTTACCGAGGCGTTGAGCAGGGTAAAGAAGAGGCCGGACACCACAGCTACGACGAAGCCGCGAACCGTGCGCGACGGAATGAGTCGCGACAGCGAGTCGGGAGCGTCAACGGCAGGAGCAGACATTGGGCGTCCGGCTTGCCCGTGCCGCGAACGCCGGTCAACCCGCAGGTTTTGCAGGTCAGTCCAGCGTCACCCGGTATCGGCTGATGGCCAGGATCGAGACCAGCAGCAGCATGGCCAGCAGGGCCGCAAGCTCGGTCGCGATGTCGTCGAAGCCGGCGCCCTTCAACATCACGCCACGGACAACCCGCATGAAATGGGTGGCGGGCAGCGCCTCGCCGATCCACTGCGCCCATACCGGCATGCCGCGGAAGGGGAACATGAAGCCCGAGAGCAGGATCGAGGGCAGCATCATGAAGAACGAGGCCTGCATGGCCTGGAGCTGGTTCTGGGTCAGCGTCGAGATGGTGAAGCCGATGGCGAGATTCACGGTGATGAACAGCGCCGTGCCGACGGAGAGAAGGGCTACGCTCCCCTCGATGGCCACGTCGAAGAGCAGGCGGGAGACAATCAGGATCACGGCGACCTGCACCGAGCCGATCGCGATGTAGGGCACGATCTTGCCGACCATGACCTCGATCGGCCGCACCGGCATGGCGAGCAGGTTCTCCATGGTGCCGCGCTCGCGTTCGCGGGTCACGGCGAGCGCCGTCATCATCACCATGGTCATGGTCAGGATCACCGCCAGCAGCCCTGGCACGACGTTGAGCCGCGATTTGCCTTCGGGATTGTAGCGACGCTGCACGACCAGCTCGACGGAGTCGGCCTTGTGGCGCAGACCGGCCAGCGGGCCCACGAAGTCGCGGGCCAAGGCCTGGTTGATGGCGGGACCGGCGGCAGCCAGAGGATTGGCCGCGGCCAACGGATCTGTCGCATCGGCATCGATCAGGATCTGGGCGCGTTCGCCGCGGATCAGCCGGCGCGTGAAGTCGGACGGGATGGTGACGACGAACTGCACCTCGCCCTGTTGCAGCAGGCGGTTGGCGTCCTCGTCGGAGGCGGGTTGATGAGTGAAGCGCATGTAGCCGGTGTTGGCGAGAGCGGACAGCACGGTGCGCGTGATCTGGCTCTGGTCGGCCGCGATCACCGCGGTCGGCAGGCGATGCGGATCGGCGTCGATGGCGTAGCCGAACAGCAGGAGCTGCATGATCGGGACGCCGAACATCATGGCGAAGGTCAGCCGGTCGCGTCTGAGCTGCAGCACCTCCTTGATGATGATGGCACCCAATCGTCTCAGGAAGCCGCCTCCCATGGTCAGGCTCCCGGCGCGTTGTCGTGCGCCTGTCCCATGAGGTGGATGAAGATATCCTCCAGAGTCGGTTCGGCTTCCTGCCAGACGATATTCGGATCGGCACGGAAGGGGGCGATGGCACGTTCCAGCTCGGCGCGGTCGGGCCCGCAAACGTGCAAGGTCGCGCCGAAGGCCGCTGCAGCGCTGACGCCCGGCGCATCGCGCAGTTTTACGGCCAGGTGATCAGCGCCGGGCCCGCTCGCAACAAAGGCCGCAAGGCCTGATGCGCGCACGATTTCCTCGGCGGTGCCGCGCGCCATCAGTTCACCATAGGCGATGTAGGCGATCTCGTGGCAGCGCTCGGCTTCGTCCATATAGTGGGTCGACACCAGCACCGTGATGCCTTCGGCGGCGTAGGCGTGAATCTCGTCCCAGAAGGCGCGCCGCGCCTTGGGATCGACACCGGCGGTCGGTTCGTCGAGCAGCAGCAACCTCGGCTCGTGCAGCACACAGGCCGCCAGGGCCAGCCGTTGTTTCCACCCTCCGGACAAGGCTCCGGCGAGCTGGCCCTGACGTGTTGTCAGGCCCAGCCGTTCGAGCGAGCGATCGACCCGCGCTTTGAGCCTGTCGAGTTCGTAGAGCCGGCCGACGAACTCGAGATTCTCGCGAATGGTGAGATCCTCGTAGAGGCCGAAGCGCTGGGTCATGTAGCCGGTCTGGCGCTTGATCGCCTCGCGCTCGCGTACGAGATCGTGGCCAAGGCAAGTGCCACCGCCACCATCGGGAGTGAGCAGGCCGCAGATCATGCGCAGCGTCGTGGTCTTGCCTGAGCCGTTGGGGCCAAGGAAGCCGCAGATGCGGCCCTGTTCGACGGCGAGACTGAACCGATCGACGACCGTACGCGTGCCATAGCGCTTCACCAGGTCGTGGACGTCGATCGCGAACGTCATGGCGCAGGTCCGAGAGGTTCGACCACGACGGGGAGACCCGGCGGCAAGGGCGTGCCGCGCGTCGTGGGGCGCGCCTCGACCAGGAACACCAGCTTGGTCCGCGCGCTTTGCGAGTAGATGACGGGCGGCGTGTATTCGGCGCGTGGCGAAACGTAGATGATCGTGGCCTTGAGTCCGGTCGGGCAGGAATCGCAGGTGAAGCCGACCTCGCGGCCGGTTCGCGCCTGTGCCACATCCTCCTCGGGCACGAAGAAGCGCAGCTTCACCCTGAAGTCGGGCAGCAGGGAGACCACGGGCGAGCCGGCCGGCACCCATTCGCCGACATTGAAGAAGGTGTTCTCGACCAGCGCGTCCTCGGGCGCGACCGGCATCAGATCGTCGAGCTTCTTCCTGGCTTGGTCGAGGTTGGCCTGGCTCTGGCCGACCATTGCCTTGGCGGCCTCGATTTCATCGGGGCGTGCCGCAAGGTCGCCGACCTTTTCCTGGGCGGCGAGCGATGCGGCCCGCGAGCGGAGCTGACGCACCTGTGCGTCGGCCTGGTCGTAATTCTGGCGCGTCGTATAACCCCGCTCGACGAGCTGGGCCTGGCGCTTTAGTTCGGCCTCGGCGAGCGCCAGCGATGCTTCGACCTCGCGTCGCTGACCGCGGATCACGTCCTGCTCTTCCTGGCGTTTGCCGGTCAGCATGTTGTCGTAACGTGCCTTGGTCTCGGCGAGAGAGGCCTCGGCGCGCGCCACTTCGGCCTTTGCCGTCACAGGATCGATCACGAACAGCCGATCGCCCTTCTTGACGCGCTGACCGCGATCGACCGGCCGTTCGAGCAGTCGGCCGGCGACGGGCGGGGCGATCAGGCTGGTCTCGCCTTCGACATAGCCGAGATAGCCCGACGTATCGGGACCGAGGCCGACCAGGGAGAGGACGCGATCGCCCCAGATCCCGTAGGAGGCGAGCGCCGCCGCAACCAGCGCCGCGATGACGACGAAGGGCGCGCGCTTCATGGTCAAGCTCCCGGAGCGGGACGTAACGCGTGCAACATCAGGTCGGCGTGATGGCGGGCCATCGCCCGCACATCGAGCTTCTCCGCGCCGATCGGTTCGAACACGGTGCGCCAGAGGCCCGCGAGCAGCATGGCGCCTATCAACGAGCGCACCGTCATCGCCGGATCGACCTTGCGGAACTCACCTTGCTTGATGCCGCGTGCGATCAACCCTTCGAGCAACGGCAGGCCGCGGCCGATCACTTCCTTCAGATAGAACTGGCCAATCTCGGGGAAGGCGCGCGACTCCGCGATCACCAGCTTGGCGATCGACGCCATGGGCGTGTCCTCGATGCGGCCGGCCATGAATTCGAGGATGCGGGGCAGCAGCTCGGCCACCGGGCCGCGATGGGCGGCCAGCATGGTCTCGACCGTCATCAGATTGGCGGTGATGGCCTGTCGGATGACACCTTGGAAGAGGGACAGTTTGTCGTCGAAGTAGAGGTAGATTGCCGCTTTGCTGAGGCCCGCGCGCCGGGCGACGTCGTCCAGCCGCGTGCCGGCGAAGCCCGTTTCGACGAACTGGGCGAGGGCGGCGTTCAATATTTCCTGCGGCCGTTCGGCTGGGGCGCGACGCTGTTTAACCGGCTTCATATAACTAACTTACCAGTCAGTTAGTTGTATTTCAAGAGGGTGCCGATCCCACAGGCGGCAGCCTAGACTGGCCATCTGGAGGGACCTCCCATGGATACAATGCTCGAAACGTCGTCACGGGGCCGCCGCACGCTCGACCCGAAGCCGGCGACCCCAATTCTGTTTGCCCACTTCGTGCTGCGCTCCTCGAACATCCAGCCGATGATCGACTGGTATTCGACGGTGCTGAACATGCATGTGGTCCAGCGCACCGACTACATCTGCTTCCTGACCTACGACAACGAGCATCACCGGCTCGGCATCGTGAATCTGGCGGGGCTCGTGGCACCCGATGCGAAGACAGCCGGCCTCGCCCATGTCGCCTACACCATGGCCGATATCGGGGCGCTGCTTTCGACATATCGCCGCGTGAAGAAGCTCGGCATCGAACCGTCGCGCTGCATCCATCACGGCCCGACCGTCTCGATCTACTATCGCGATCCCGACGGCAATGGCGTCGAACTACAGGTCGACCGCTACGCAACCAAGGAAGCGACGGCAGCCTACTTCCAGACGGCCGAGTTCAAGAAGAATCCGATCGGCGTCGCTTTCGATCCGGAGGCGCTGGTTCAGGCCTACGAAGCCGGCGCACCCGAAAGCGAGCTGCTCACCATGCCCGAGGGGCCGCCGGCGGCACCGCAATCGCCGCCCAGGCCAAACTGAGTCCGGCCTAGAATAGCCAGGCCAGGGCGGTTCCGCCCATCAGGATGAAGAGGATCGCCGTGCCGACGACGAGGCGGTTGGCAGGGCGATAGTTGCCGCTCTCGATCATCCGGCCGACATGCAGGTAGTGCCCGATCGCGCCACACAGCATCGCGATGCCGAGGATGACGAGGCCGATCCCCAGCTTCTCGACGTGGCGGTTGGTGATCTGGCGCACCTCCGGCACGACCTGGTGCATTTCCACGAGGAAGAGGCTGAAACGGTTGATGGCGACGCCGAGCGTCATCACGGCGATAGATGTCCGTATCCAGGCGAGGAACGTCCGCTCGTTGGCCAGGTGATCGCTGACATGTCGGTTGATCGGCGAGTCTTCCACGGCATTCCCTCCAGACAAGAAAAAGGGCGCGACCCCGAAGGATCGCGCCCCGCTTTTTTCTGTCAAGCGACGGCTTAGTTGTACTTCGAGATCTCGAGGCGGCCGACCTGGTCGCGATGAACCTCGTCCGGGCCGTCGGCCAGGCGCAGCGTACGCTGGTGGGCGTACATGCTGGCCAGCTTGAAGACCTGGCTGACGCCACCGGCGCCATGGAGCTGCAGGCAGCGGTCCACCACCTTCGAGGTGATGTTCGGCACCGCCACCTTGATCATCGCGATCTGCTGGCGGGCTTCCTTGTTGCCGTACTTGTCCATCGCCCACGCGGCCTTGAGGACCAGCAGGCGGGCCATGTCGATTTCCATGCGCATGTCGGCGACATGGGCCTTGGTGACGCCCATCTCCGAGATGCGCTGACCGAAGGCGACGCGGCTCTTGGCGCGCTTGATCGCCATTTCGAGTGCCCGCTCGGCAACGCCGATGGCGCGCATGCAATGATGGATACGGCCCGGACCGAGGCGGCCCTGGGCGATCTCGAAGCCACGGCCTTCACCCAGCAGGATGGCCGACTTCGGCACGCGCACATTGTCGTAGATCACTTCGGCATGGCCGTGCGGGGCGTCGTCGTAGCCGAAGACGTGCAGCATCTTGACGATCTTGATGCCCTTGGCATCGCGCGGCACGACGATCATCGACTGCTGGCGGTAAGCCGGCGCGTTGGGGTCGCTCTTGCCCATCAGGATAATGACCTGGCAGCGCGGATCGCCCATGCCCGACGACCACCACTTGCGGCCGTTGATGACATAGTCGTTGCCGTCGCTCTCGATGCGGCATTCGACGTTGCGCGCGTCGGACGAGGCCACCGCGGGCTCGGTCATGGCGAAGCAGGAGCGGATTTCGCCGTTCAGCAGCGGCTTCAGCCACTTCTCCTTGTGCTCCTTGGAGCCGTAGCGGGCGAACACTTCCATGTTGCCGGTGTCCGGCGCAGAGCAATTGGTCGATTCCGACGCGATCGAGGAGCGGCCCAGGACTTCGCAGATCGGCGCGTATTCGAGGTTGGAGAGGCCCATCGTGCCGTGGGTGTCGCCCGAGTCACGGTCGGCCGGCAGGAACATGTTCCACAGGCCGCGCTTCTTCGCCTCGGCCTTGCATTCCTCGATGATCGGCGGGAGCTGCCAGCGATCCTTGGCCTTCTCCATCTGC
>JAFKFK010000041.1 GCA_017307275.1 Alphaproteobacteria bacterium
GTCTCCATCGTGAAGAAGCTCGACAAGCTCGGCATGCGTGCCTCGGATACGGTGCAGACCTTCCTCGACGATGTCCGGGTGCCGGTGCGCTACACGATCGGCCAGCCGGGTCAGGGCTTCATCTATCAGATGCAGCAGTTCCAGGAAGAACGGCTCTGGGCCGGCGCCGGCTCCCTGATGACCTGCGAGCGGCTGATCAATGCCACCATCGAGTACACCCGCGAACGCAAGGTCTTCGGCCGGCCGCTGCTCGACAACCAGGTGATCCATTTCCGCCTGGCCGAGCTCAAGAGCGAAGTCGAGGCGCTGCGGTCCATCGTCTACCGCGCCTGCGAGGACTATCTCGCCGGCAAGGATGTCACGATGCTCGCCTCCATGGGCAAGCTGAAGGCTGGCCGGCTGCGCCGCGAGGTGTCCGACTCCTGCCTGCAATACTGGGGCGGCGCGGGCTATCTCTGGGACAATCCGGTGGCCCGCGGCTACCGCGACGGACGGCTGGGCTCGATCGGCGGTGGCGCCGACGAAGTCATGCTGCAGATCATCTCCAAGCTGATGGGCACCCTGCCCCGATTGGGCAACCGGTAGGAGCGCACCATGCAGTTCACCCAGGAACACGACGAGATCCGCCGCACCCTCCGCGCGATCATCGACAAGGACATCAATCCGCACGTCGACAAGTGGGAAGAGGATGGCATCTTCCCTGCTCATCAGGTCTTCAAGAAACTGGGCGACGCCGGCCTGCTCGGCATCAACAAGCCGACCGAGTACGGCGGCATGGGCCTCGACTACTCCTACGCCATGGTGATGGCCGAGGAGCTGGGTCACATCAATTGCGGCTCGGTACCGATGGCCATCGGCGTGCAGACCGACATGGCCACCCCCGCGCTGGCCCGTTACGGCAGCGACGACCTGCGCAAGGAGTTCCTGGCGCCGTCGATTGCGGGTGACTATGTCGCCTGCCTCGGCGTCTCGGAAGTGGGCGCGGGATCGGATGTCGCCTCGATCAAGACCACGGCCCGCCGCGTCGGGGGCGACTGGGTGATCAACGGTGGCAAGATGTGGACCACCAACGGCACCCAGGCCGACTGGATGTGTCTGCTGGCCAGCACGGGAGAAGGCCCGGTCCATAAGAACAAGTCGCTGATCTGCCTGCCGATGAAGACCAAGGGCGTCGAGGTCGTGAAGAAGCTCGACAAGCTCGGCATGCGCAGCTCCGACACCGCGCAGATCTTCCTCGACGAAGTGAAGGTGCCTGTCCGGAACCTGATCGGCCAGGAAGGCATGGGCTTCGTCTACCAGATGCAGCAGTTTCAGGAGGAGCGGCTGTGGGGCGCCATCAGCGCCGTGGTCGGTATGGAACGGCTGATCGACCAGACCATCGAGTACACGCGCGAGCGCAAGGTGTTCGGCCGCCCCCTGCTCGACAACCAGGTCATCCATTTCAAGCTCGCCGAGCTGCGCACCGAAGTCGAGCTGGTGCGGTCCCTTTGCTATCGCGCCTGCGAGGATTTCCTCGGTGGCACCGACGTCACGATGCTGGCCTCGATGGCCAAACTCAAGGCCGGCCGCATGGTGCGCCTGGTGACCGACGGTTGCCTGCAATACTGGGGCGGCGCCGGCTATCTGTGGGAGTCGCCCACCGCGCGCGCCTTCCGCGATTCGCGCCTCGCTTCGATCGGCGGCGGCGCCGACGAGGTGATGCTGCAGATCATCTCCAAGCTGATGGGCACCCTGCCCCGGCTGGAAAATCGCTGACACGAGTTTGGAGCCCCCAATGGCCGAGTTCGCCGACAAGTACGAAACCCTGCTGCTGCATCGCGACCGCTCACGCCTGCATGTCACGCTCAATCGGCCCGACGTGAAGAATGCGCTGAATCCGACCCTGATCGGCGAACTGCGCAGCGTGTTCGAGATTTTGCGTGACCGTCGCGACATCAAGGTCGTGGTCCTGCGCGGCGCCGGCGGCACGTTCTGCGCGGGCGCCGACCTCAAGAACATGGAGCAGAGCTTCACCGAGACGCCCAAGCCCGGCGAGAAGGATCCGATCGCGATCTGGAACCGCCAGTTCGGCTCGTTCCTCGAGATGATGAACACCAGCCCGCAGGTCGTGGTCGCTGCCGTCGAAGGCTTCGCCATTGCGGGTGGCTTCGGCATCCTCTGCGTCTCCGACGTCGCGATCTGCACCGAAGGCGCGGGCTTTGCCATGAGCGAGACGGCGCTCGGCATCGTGCCGGCTCAGATCGCACCCTTCGTTGCCGCCCGGATCGGCGTGCCGCAGACCCGGCATCTCACGCTCACCGCGGCCCGCTTCAAGGGCCCAGAGGCGCTGCGGCTGGGCATCGCGCACTATCTCGTGGCGGACTCTGCGGCGCTCGATGCCAAGCTCGAAGAGATCCTGAAGCAAATCGACAAGTGTGCGCCGATCGCCAATGCGCTGACCAAGCAAGTGGTGATGAAGGTCGGCAGCGAGCCGCTGTCGTCGGTCCTCGACTTCGCGGCCGACAAGTTCGCCGAAGCCCGCCGCGGGCCGGAAGCCGCCGAAGGATTGCGCGCCTTCGCCGAGAAGCGGCCGCCGCGCTGGGCGGTAGAATGAGAGCGGTCGTGTGATGGGCTTCACCAAGGTTCTGGTCGCCAATCGCGGCGAGATCGCCTGGCGCGTAATGCGCACGGCCAAGGCGATGGGCTATCGCACCGTCGCCGTCTACTCCGACGCCGATAAGGATGCGCCGCACGTCGCCTTTGCCGACGAAGCGGTCCGCATCGGCCCGCCGCCTGTCGGTGAAAGCTATCTCAGCATCGACCGCATCCTGGAAGCCGCGTACAAGAGCGGCGCCGATGCGATCCACCCCGGGTATGGCTTCCTTTCCGAGAACGAGGCCTTCGCAGCGGCCTGTGAAAAAGCAGGCATCGTCTTCATCGGGCCGCCGGCCCCGGCCATCGCCGCCATGGGCAACAAGGCCGCCGCCAAGCGGCGCATGATCGAGGCCAAGGTCCCCTGCGTGCCGGGCTATCAGGGCGCCGACCAGAGCGACGGCAACCTCGAAAAGGAAGCGCGCAAGATCGGCCTGCCGGTCATGGTCAAGGCCGCTGCAGGCGGTGGCGGACGCGGCATGCGGCTGGTCGAGCGTGAAGCCGATCTGCTCGAAGCGATCCGCACGGCACGTACCGAGGCCGAGAGCGCCTTCGGCTCCGGCGAGCTGATCCTGGAAAAGGCCGTGGTCGATGCGCGGCATGTCGAAATCCAGGTCTTCGCGGACGCGCACGGCAACGTTGTCCATCTCGGCGAACGCGACTGCTCGGTGCAGCGTCGCCACCAGAAGGTGATCGAGGAAGCGCCCTCGCCCGCCGTCGATGCCGATCTGCGCCGGCGCATGGGCGCAGCGGCCGTCGCGGCCGCCCAGGCGATCGGCTACCGCGGCGCCGGAACGGTCGAATTCCTCCTCGGCAGTGACGGGGCGTTCTACTTCCTGGAGATGAACACCCGCCTGCAGGTCGAGCATCCGGTGACGGAAGCGATCACCGGCCTCGATCTCGTCGAATGGCAGCTCCGCGTCGCGCGCGGCGAGAAGCTGCCGCTGACGCAGGATCACATCGCGTTTACCGGACACGCCATCGAAGTGCGCCTCTATGCCGAGGACGCCTATGCCGGCTTCCTGCCGCAGACCGGTCGCATCGATGTGTGGCGACCGGCAACCGGCCCCGGTGTGCGCATCGACCATGGCATGAAGGACGGGCTCGCGATCTCGCCCTTCTACGATCCGATGATCGCCAAAGTGATCGCCCATGGCGCCACGCGCGAGGAGGCGCGTACTCGCCTGGTCCGTACCTTGCGTGAGACTGTCGTGCTGGGTCCGACGACCAACCGGCATTTCCTGATCCGCCTGCTCGAACATCCCGAGTTCGCAGCCGGCAAGGCGACAACCGCGTTTCTCACGAAGCACGAGTTCCCGGCCCCTGCGATCAGCGATGCTCATTGGACAGCGGCGGCGAACCTCCTGTGGCAGGCTTCGGCGGAGCATTATCCGACACCGCTGCGTGGCTGGCGCAACTCCAATCCCGAACCGACGCCGATCCGGTTGGCTGCGGGCGGAGCGGAGCGCCTGCTCCATGTCGACGGGAATCAGCCTCCCGGCGAGATGCCCTTCCATATCGACGGCGACGACATCGTCGTCGATCTCGACGCCTTCACGGTGCGCTTCACCGACAAGACCTATGCTCCGCCTGAAACGGCTGCGGCGGGAAGCGACGGCAAACTCCGCGCCCCCATGGACGGCCGAATCGTGTCGATCAAGGTCGCCCCCGGCGAACAGGTGAGCCGCGGCCAGACCCTGGTCGTACTCGAAGCCATGAAGATCCAGCACCAGCTCAAGGCGGCGCTCGACGCCAAGGTCGAGGCGATCTCCGTGCACGAGGGTCAGCAGGTCTCCAACCGCACGGTGCTGGTCACCATGGCGCTCGACACCCCTGCGGATTGACATCGCCACGATGGCGTTGAGGGCATCGGCCCGCTAGTCTCCCTGACAACGAGAAAGTCAGGGAGGTTGTGCAATGTTGCGTAGAAGTGCGCTCGCCATGTTGGCGGTCGCGGCAGCGGGCCCGGCGTTCGGCCAGGCCTATCCGAACAAACCGATCAATCTCATCGTTCCCTTCGCAGCCGGCGGGCCGACTGACCTGATGGCGCGCATCGTCGGCGAGCGTATGTCGAAGGAACTCGGCCAACAGCTCATCATCGACAATGTGACGGGCGCCGCGGGATCGATCGCCATGGGCAAGCTCGCCCGCTCCGCCCCCGATGGCTACACGATCGGCATCGGCCATCTCGGCACCAATGTGGTCAACGGCGCGATCTACAAGAACCTGAATTACGATCTCCAGAACGACCTCGCGCCGATCGCCCTGTTGCCGTCCAATCCGTTGCTGGTCGTCACGTCGAACCAGGTTCCGGCGAAGGACCTGAAGGAGCTCGTCGCCTACCTGAACGCCAATGCCAGCAAGATCTCCGGCGGCACCGCGGGCATGGGCTCGGGTTCCCATATCGGTGCGCTGGCCTTCTTCGCCGTCACCGGCACCAACTACCAGCTTGTGCCCTATCGCGGCACCGGCCCGGCGGTGCAGGACCTGATCTCCAATCAAATCCAGATCATGATCGACCAGTCCTCCAACTCCCTGCCACACGTGCGGGCAGGCAAGCTCAAGGTCTATGCCGTGACCGCCAAGCAGCGCACGGCGGCAGCGCCCGATGTGCCGACGACGGCTGAGGCCGGCTTCCCCGGCATCGAGGTCGCGATCTGGCACGGGCTCTGGGCACCCAAGGGCACGCCACGCGACATCATCGACAAGCTGAACGCTGCCGCCGTCGCCGCTCTCAAGGACCCGGAAATCCGGCGCAAGCTGGAGGATCTCGGCCAGGACATCCCGACGCCCGCGCAAATGCAGTCCGACGCCTTCGCTGCCTTCCAGAAGGCCGAGTTCGCCAAATGGAAGCCGATCATCGACAAGGCCGGCGTCAAGGTGGAGTGACCTCAGTCCTTGTAGTCCGGCGGCACCGGACAGGGCGGTAGGAGCTTCTCCAGCGCCTTGGCGACACCGAGAAGCTTCGCCTCACCCCAGCGCTTGCCGACGAGCTGCAGCCCGATCGGCAAGCCTTCCGGCGAGAAGCCGCAGGGCAGCACGACCGCAGGCTGGCCCGTGAGGTTGGCCAGGAAGTTGTAGGACGTGCCGGCAAAGAAATACGGATGGTCGACGCCGTCGATGCTGAGCGGCTGGTTCTGCGACTGTCGGATGAAAGCGACGTCGGGCATCACCGGCATCAGCCACGCGTCGTAGTCGTCGAGGAAGGCCTCGCAGCGGCGGATGAGCTGGTCGCGCCGGTCGAGGACGGCGAAGAATTGCCCGAGATCGAGGCGCGAGGCCCGCGCCACCGATCTGGTCGAGGGGTCCTTCGACTGCCCCCTGTCAAAGAAGCGCTCACGCTCGCCGAGCGGCTGCAAGGCCCGGATCAGATACTGGAATAGATCCGACCAGTCGTCCCAGGTCTGCTGCCAGTCGAGCCCGGCCGGCGCGACATGCTTCACCTTGGCTCCGGCCTTGGCGAGCAGGCGGCTCGTCGCCTGCACGACGGCGGCTGTATCCGCCGAGACCTCTACCAACGGATTGCTGGTGAGGACGGCGACACGCAGGCCCTTGGCCGATAGTTTGGGTGTCGGCCCGAGCGGCACGGGCGGGGCTTCGGCTTCGTGGCCGTCGGGACCGGCAATGATCCGGAGCGCCGCTTCGAGGTCGTCGACCGAGCGGGCCAACGGACCAAAGGTGCCCATGTAGCGCACGGTGCGCGTCATGCCCGGCAAGTCCGGGACATGGCCGTGCGAAGGCACGCGCCATTCCGTGGGCTTCAGCGAGAAGATGCCGTTGAAGTGCGCCGGATTGCGCACCGAACCGCCGATGTCGCTGCCGAGTTCCAGGGGCGACAGCCGCGCCGCCACGGCGACGGCGCCCCCGCCGGTCGAGCCGCCAGCCGTGCGGCGCGCATCCCAGGCATTCTTGGTGGTGCCGAACAGGGGACTGTCGGTCTGAAAGTCGGCGCAGAGTTCGGGGACATTGGTCTTGCCCAGGATCACCGCGCCGGCCGCACGCAGTCGCGCCACGATGCTGGCGTCGGCCTGGGCGATATTGTCCTTGAGCGGCGGATGGCTGGACGTCGTCGGCAGGCCGGCGATATCGAAGGCCTCCTTGATCGTGATCGGCACGCCGTGCAGCGGGCCGAGCGCCGCGCCCTTCTTGCCCGCCTTATATGCCTTGAGCGCCCGGTCGGCGGCGCGCGCCGCTTTCATCGCGCCTTCGCGATCGACCAGGACAATTGCATTGATGGGGCCGTTCACCCGCGCGATCCGCTGCAAATGCGCCTCGGTCACCTCGACGGAACTCAATCGCCCGCGGCGAATAGCGCGGGCGAGCCGCGTGGCGGTTTCAAAGCACGGATTCAATGCATGCCTCCCTTGAGTGAGGCGACACTAGCGGCCTCAACTGGGTCCGGCTATAGAGCCCAAAGATTTCTTGGGGGCGCCATGAGTTTGGGTAACAAGACCCTGTTCGTGACCGGCGGCAGCCGGGGTATCGGACTCGCCATCGCGCTGCGCGCTGCGCGTGACGGTGCCAACGTCGCGATCGCGGCGAAGACCGTGAAGCCCGATCCGCGCCTGCCCGGCACGATCTTCTCGGCGGCAGAGGAGATCGAGAAAGCCGGCGGCAAGGCCCTGCCCCTCGCCTGCGATATCCGCGACGAGCAGAGCGTCGAGAAGGCCGTGGCGGAGACGGTCGCGAAGTTCGGCGGCATCGACATTCTGGTGAACAACGCCAGCGCCATCAGCCTCACCGGCACGCTCGCCACGCCGATGAAGCGCTACGACCTGATGCACCAGATCAATGCGCGCGGCACCTTCCTGGTCTCACAGAAGTGCGTCCCGCATCTCGAGAAGGCCGCCAATCCGCACGTCCTCAACCTGTCGCCGCCGCTCGACTTCGACGTGAAGTGGTTCGCCAACCACGCGGCCTACACGCTTGCCAAGTACGGCATGTCGGTCTTCGCCTGGGCGATGGCCGAAGAATTCAGGGACAAGGGCATCGCCTTCAACTGCCTTTGGCCTAGAACTGGCATCGCGACGGCGGCGATACAGAATATTCTAGGTGGAGAAGAAGGCATGAAGCGTTGCCGCAAGCCCGAGATCATGGCCGATGCGGCACATGCCATCTTCAGCCGGCCGGCCCGGCAATGCACCGGCAACTTCTTCATCGACGACGAGGTGCTGGCGGCCGAAGGCGTAAAAGACTTCGACCAGTATGCGGTTTCGCCCGGCACGCCGTTGATGCCGGACTTCTTTGTGCCTGCCCCCGGCGCGCGCACCGTCGTCGGCCGGGGTTAGGCGGGTCATGGCAACGTTCCTGCTGGTACACGGCGCGTGCACGGGGGGGTGGTCCTGGGAGAAGGTCGTGCCTCTCCTCGAGGCCCATGGGCACAAGGTCTGCGCCCCCGACCTCCCCGGCCTTGGCAAGGACCAGACTCCGCCGGCGGTCGTGACCCTGGCAGACAATGTCGAAAAGCTCGCCCGCCTGCTCGACAAGATGGACGATCAGGTCGTCCTCGTCGGTCACTCCCTGGGCGGCATCACCATCAGCCAGCTCGCCGAAGCGCGGCGGCGCAAGCTCAAGGCACTGGTCTATCTCTGCGCCCTGCTGCCGACCTCGGGCAAGTGCGGCCGGGACATGACCAACCAGGAACCCGACGCGATGTTCCGGCTGTCCCGCCAAGTCAGCCCCGATGGCAAGACCTACACGTTCGCGCGCGACAAGCTGCCCGCGCTTTTCTACTCGGACGTCTCGCCCGAGGATCGCTATAGGGCGATGGAGCGGCTCCGGCCCCAGCCGCTTTCGATCTCGACGACGCCGGTGACGCTCACCGAGGATCGTTTCGGTTCGGTACCGCGCTGGTACATCGAGTGCACCTTCGACAATGCCATCCGCATCCGTCTGCAGCGCGAGATGGTCAAGGCGACACCCTGCAAGGTGATCACGATGGAGTGCGGCCACTCGCCGTTCTTCAGCAATCCCGAAGAGCTGGTCGAGCACCTCGAGACGATTGCGAACACCTAGCCCGGCTCAGTCGAAGAAGGCGAAGGCCCTGGCCTCGATGCTCTGTCGCGGCCGCGCGTTCGCCGGCGACGTCGGATCGTCGAACGCCGAGTGCAGCGAGAAGCGTGCACGGCCGTCCTTCATCGAATCGTAGCACTTGATCAGGATCGCCTCGTCGCGCGTTATCGCCGGGAAGTAGCACCAGCGATGATCGGCATTGTAGACGCCTTGATAAATCTCGCCGGTACGGTCGGCATAGACCAGGTCGCAAACGGCAAGATCACGCGGGGCGATGCTTTCGGAATCGACGAAGCCCAGCGGCGCCATCTCGATCGGAGCGTGGTCGATGTTGCGCCACACATTGTATTCGGCGAAGCGCTTCTTGAGTCGGGCCTCGGCTTCGTCGGCGGGCAACAGATCGCGCACCCGCTGGGGGCCTGACTTTTCGGTGTAGTCGTTGTGCACGCTGCGCACCGGGGTACGCAGCCCGCGCTCCACCGCGCGGTCGGCCGTGCGCACGGTATGGTCGAAGACCACGACCTTGGCCGCACCGGTTTCACGCTTGATCAGCGCCTCGACCTCGGCGTGATACTTGGTACGCACCTCCTCTTCATCGAGGAAGTCACGAACCTCCGTATCATGATGCGTCAGGATGAACGCCTGACGATCGAGCGAGAGATCCCGAACGATTGGCCGTGCGTCGTGAATGCGCACCACGAAGTCGCGGTAGTTTCCGTCGCGCCGTGGCAGGCCTGTGCCGGCCGGCGGATTGTAGGTGACCGGCTTGATGCTGAGGTCGGCCAGATAGTTCACTGGCGCTTCGACCCAACCGGCCACCGGCGGGCGGACGAGATGGGCAGAACTGGCGGCTCGGACGTCAGACATGATCGCACCCGTGGCTTGCTTGCCTCTTTCACATCGTCAGGGAAATACCGGGTTCAAGGCCTGAAATCTCATGAGAAGACCTCATGAGCCCAAGACGAAACAGTGCCGGGATGGACGCAACCTCAGCGGTAGAGCTTGTCGATCAGGGCCGAATCGAGGCCGACCTTGTCGTAGTGCGTCTTGCAGAGGGCGATGTACTGGTGGACGTCGAAGTAGCCGTCCGGATCGCCCTTCTCGTCCAGCCAGACCAGCGGTCCCTTCACGATGAAGAACACCTTCATCGGATCGGGATGATCGTAGGCCACCAGCGTATGCGCCTCGCCCGGCGTCTCGTAGATGAAGTCGCCCTTGGTCGCCGTCCAGTCGTGTTCGAGATAGCCCCACTTGCCTGAGATCGTGTAGGCAAAGACCTCGTGCGGGTGGTAGTGCCGGTTCACCAGCCCGGCGGCCTTGGCCATCAGGATATCGCACCATTTGTTCTGGCTGGGTGAAATCCAGAGGGGGCGCGACGACACGGTCTCGGTGAAGGGTACGTAGTAGCGTTCGTCGTCGGTCGCTGCATCGGCGGTATAGACCTCCGGCAGGGCATCGGGCTGGAAGACCTTCTCGATGGGCTTGAGGTTGCGCCAGAATTCCATCCCTTCCTCCTTTGTCGTGTTCTTCAGACGTGCATGCCGCCGTCCGCCATCACGACGCTTCCGGTCGTGAAGGCGCTCTGCTCCGACACCAGAAACAGTACCGTGCGCGACACTTCATCGGCACTCGCATGTCGGCCGAGCGGGATGATCGAATCGAGGAACTTGCCCGCATCGGTGCCCAGCGCCTGGGTGAGCCCACTTTCAACGCCGCGCTGGAAGCCATTGTCGATGGGTCCCGGTGCTATGGCATTGACCCGGATGCGGCGGCTGGCGGCTTCCTTGGCCACAGTACGCATCAGGCCGATCAGCCCATGCTTCGAGGCAGCGTAGGCCACGATGCCCGGATCGCTCGTGACCCCAACCACACTCGACGTCATGACGATGCTACCGCCGTCTCGCATCTGCGGCAGTCCATACTTGCAGGCAAGGAAAGAGCCTTTGAGGTTCACCGACATCACGGCGTCGAAGACGTCCTCGGGATATTCCGTCACAGGACGGATGACACCGCTGATGCCGGCGTTGCTGAACAGCACGTCGATGGGGCCCCATCGGGCAACCGTCGCATTCACGTAGGCGGCCGTATCGTGCGCGTTGGAGACATCGGCCAGCATCGCAGTCGCCCGGCCTTCGGGCAGCTCTTTGAGCGCCGCGCTCAGCCCCTCGCGATCGCGGTCCACCAGCATGACCCGGGCGCCCTCCTCGATGAAGCGCCGCACACTTGCGAGGCCCAGACTGCCGGCCGCTCCCGTTACGATGCAGGTCTTATCCTGGAGGATTCCCATCTATCCCTGCCTTGCGCCGCCGAGATAGGCGCGTTGAACCGCCGGATCGCGGGCCAGATCGGCGGCCCTCCCTTCACCGACGACCCGTCCATTCTCGATCAGATAGCCGCGGTCGGCGATGGCCAGACTACGTTTGGCGTTCTGCTCGACCAGCAGCACGGAGATGCCATCGTCGCGGATACGCTTCAGCGCACGGAACAGTTCGCCACAGAGCAGCGGCGAAAGACCGAGCGAGGGCTCGTCGAGCAGCAGGAACTCAGGCGCCGACATCAACGCCCGGCCGATGGCCACCATCTGCTGCTCACCCCCGCTCATCGTCCGGGCCGTCTGCTCCAGACGCTCCGCAAGCCGCGGGAAAAGCGCCAGGACCCGAGCGCGATTGCGGTCCTCGTCGGCGCGGGCGCGGCGGGCGAAGGCGCCCAGCAGCAAATTCTCGCGCACCGTCAGCTCGCCGAAGATACCGCGCCCTTCCGGCACCAAAGCGAGGCCTGCTTCGACAATGGCATGGGCGGGCAGCCCTACCAGCTCACGCGCACCCAGCGTCACCCGCGTGCCCGTACCGGGACGCTGCAGGCCCGCCACCGCCTTCAGAACCGAGGACTTGCCGGCGCCATTGGCGCCCAGCACAACCACGATCTCGCCCGCCCCGACCTTCAGCCCGACATCATCGACGGCGCGATGCCTGCCGTACTGGACGGAGAGATGGGCGACCTCAAGCATCGCCGCCTCCAGTATCGCCGTCGTCTCCGAGATAGGCGCGCACGACCTCGGGATTGGCCAGCACCTGCTGCGGCGGCCCTGAGGCAATCAAGCGACCTGTGTTCATGACCAGCAGCCGTCCGCACAGGGAGCGGATGGCGTCCATGACATGCTCGACCAGCAGGATGGTGATGCCCTGCCCACTCAGGCTGCGGATCAAGGCAATGCCCTCTTCCAGCTCCGTTGGATTCAGCCCGGCCAGCCATTCGTCGAGCAGCAGCAATTCGGGTTGCAGCGCCAGCGCCCGGGCAAGTTCGAGCCGCTTCTGGTCGATGTAGGTCAATTCCGCCGGCAGCGTGTCGCGTGCACGGCCAAGCCCCACCCGCTCCAGCAACGTGTCGGCGGTTGCCCTTGCAGTCGCCCCCCAGGCTCGGCTGCGGCCAAAAGCGAGGCCGGTCAGGACATTGTCATGGCAGGAGAGCGATGCCAGTGGCCGCACGAGCTGGAAGGTCCGCGCCACACCCAGCCGTGCAATCGTGTGCACGGCGCGGCCCCCGATCTCTTGCCCCTTGAAGGCGATTCGACCGGTATCGGCCCTGAGCGCGCCGGACAGCAGGTTCAGGACCGTGGTCTTTCCCGACCCATTGGGACCCAGCAGGCCCACCACTTCGCCGGGCTCAATCGAAAAGGACAAGGCGTCGACGGCCGTAAGGCCGCCGAAGCGACGTGTCAGCCCTTCGACCTGCAGAAGCGCGCTCATGCCGGCCGCCGCACGGCCTGTTCGACCAGGCCCGCAATGCCCCGCGGGATGGCATAGACAATCAGGATAAAGACCAGCCCGACCATGATGCTGAAGTGGTTCGGAAAGCGCGCCAGCAGGAACTCGAACAGCAGCGCCAGCGGCACCACGCCCAGCACGGGCCCATAAAGACGATGGACACCGCCCAGCAGCGCCATGATCAGGACGGTGAAGGACACGACCGGATTGAAGGCGATGGCAGGATCGATGTAGGTCCAGCGCGGCGCCATGATCGCGCCGGTCAAAGTCATGAACACGGTGCTCAGCACGAACAGCGCGACCTTGGCGCGCGTCGTGTCGATGCCGGTGTGTCGCGCGACCGTCTCGTCGTCGCCAATCGCCCTCAACGCCAGCCCGAGTCGGGAGCGACCGATCAGAAAGCCAACTACGAAGACCAGCACGGCGAGCGCCAGCAACTGCCAGTAGATTTGTGCCGCCGTGATGTCGGTGAAGACGTAGCGCCCCAGGGTCCGGGTCTTGTTGACCTCCCACCAGGTCACGAGCTGGCGTACCAGTTCGGCAAGGCCGAAACTGAAGATCACGAAGTAGACACCCGAGAGACGGAGCGTCGACAGGCCGACGATCGCCGCGACCACGACGCCGATCACGGCCGCAATCGCCAGCACCGCAGGCCATGGCAAGGTCTCGGCGAAGACAGCCGTGGTGTAGGCGCCAATTCCGAAGAAGGCGACCGTCGCCAGCGACACGTAGCGTGTCGGCCCGGAGAACAGGCTCCAGGCCGTTGCCAGCACGGCATAGCTCACGATGTTGATGGCGAGCGACAGGCCGTAGTCGCCAAAGAGGAACGGCACACAGGCCAGGATCGCCGTGGCAAGGGCCCCAGCCAGGATCGACAGGGTCTCGCGGCGGCTCATCGGCTCGACCGGCCGAGCAGGCCCTGGGGCCGCACCAGCAGCACGAGCAGGAAGATCGCGTAGGTCGCGGCCAGGGTGAGCCCGGGATCGACGAACACAGCGACGTAATTCTCGACCAGGCCGAGGACCAGCCCGGCGATTAGCGCGCCCAGGAGATTACCCACGCCGCCCATGATCACCACGACCAGAGCCTTCAAGGTGAAGACCACGCCGAGGTTGGCGTTGAAGGTGAGGAACATCGAGACCAAGACGCCAGCCGCAGCGACCAATGCTCCGCCGAGCGCAAAGGCCAGCGCCGACGCGGTGCGGACGTCGATGGCGACGAGCTGTGCCGCCACCGGATCGACCGCCACCGCCCGCACCGCCGTGCCGAGCCGCGTGCGCGTCAGGGCGAGATAAAGGCCGAGGCCGATCACCACGGCCAGGACCAGCGCCAGCAGGCGGTTGGCGGCGACCGTGGCGCCGGCGATGTGCAACGGGATGCTCAGGAAGGAGTAGCTGTAGTAGGCGCCGCCGAAGGCCGCGAGCATCACGCCCTGGATCACGAACAGCAGCCCAAAGGTCGCCAGGATGCTGTCGACTTCCAGAGCATCGCGGGTCTTGGCCCGCCGCACCAAGGGCTGCAGCAGGATCCGGTAGATGGCGTAACTCAATGCAAAGGCCAGCGGCGGCACGACCAGCAGGCCGAGCAGCGGGCTGAGCGCCAGGCCGGAATAGAACCAGAGCGCCGCGAAAGCTGCCGCGATCAGCAGCTCCCCGTAGGATAGGTTCATGATGCGGGCGACGCCGTATTGCAGCGTCAGCCCCATCGCGACCAGTGCATACATGCCACCGAGCGTCACGCCGGACAGCGTCACTTCGAGCAGCATGGATGCTTACCTGCCGGTCTGATGTCCTTCGCCGGACCTCACGGCTTCCAGGGCGCCTTGGGCACTGTCGGCGTGCCGACGCCTGGACGCTGCGGCGCGACACCGACGAAGAAGCCGTCCTGCCACTGGCCGATCAGCCAATAGTTATCCTTCATCTGGTTGTCGACCAGCTTCACCTTGCCCAGCACCGTATCGAAAGTGCCGGTCTGCAGTTCCTTGATGATGGCGGCGCGGTCGATCTTGCCGACCCGCTCGATGGCCTGTTCGAGCATCTGCAGCGAGGAGTAGCCGATCTGGCTGCCCCAGCGGTCGGGGCCACGCTTGAACATCTCCTCGTGCTTCTTGGCGTAGGCCGCCGTCGAGGCATTGTCCTTGGACCAGCCGCCGAGCGACATGATACCCTCGGCGTTGGCACCGAAGCGCTGCGGATACATCGGGAAACCCACGCCGACGCCCAGGAACATCACCTTGGGCGCGTAGGAGGCGACCTTCGACTGCTCGGTGAGCGCCATCGTGTCCGGCGGATAGGAGAAGGCCACGAACGTGTCGGCGCCCGAGCGCTGCGCCTCGCCGATCAGCGGCGAGAGATCCTGCGTGCCGATCGGATAGCTCTTGTCATAGGCGAGCTTGAAGCCGGCATCGGTAAAGCTCTTGCGCGCGGCCTGGCTGAGGTCGATGCCGAAGCCGTCGGCAATCGAGATCATCGCGATGTTGGGGCCGATCTTGCCCTCGCTCCGCATCTTCTTCAGAAGATCGGCCAGCGCATCGACATACTGCTTGCTGGTTCCCAGCAGCCAGAAGCTGTTGGGCCAACGCTTAGCGAGTTCCGGCGCACGGTCGGTCACGGCGCTGAACGTGAGCTGCGGGTAGCCGTACTTGTTGAAGACCGGGCCGACCGCGAGATTGAGGCCGGTGCCCCACGGCGGGAACAGGAGATCGACCTTGTCCTGCGTCACCAGGCGCTCGACGGCGCGGACTGCCTCCTCGGAATTGGAACGGTCGTCGTATTCCACGACTTCGATCGGCACGCGTTTTCCGCCGATCATGAGGCCGCCCTTGGCGTTCACGTCCTTCACCCACATCTCGTAGTTCGGGATCTGGGTGATGCTGGCGCCGCCGGCATTGGGGCCGGTCTTGGAGATGGCGTAGCCGATCTTAACCTTGTCCTGCGCCGAGGCCGGCGCGACGGCGAGCATGGCCGCAGCCGAAACCGCGAGCGCGCCCAAAGCCATTCGCATCATGGCGTGTCCCCTCTTGCTAGCGTTTCCTCTTGTCTTTTCGGTCTTGTCTTTTCGGTCTTGTTTTTACGAACGCACGCTACTCTAGAGTGACTCCAGACTATATCGTTTGGGGACCAAATCAATTCAGATTCAGGCAGCCAGTTCGAGAATCTCCATCACCTGATCCGGTCCGGCGATCGGCCTCGGATTGTTGAGCACCGCGCGGTCGTGCATCGACTTCTCGGCGACCTCGCGAAAGCGATCCCGGCCGACACCGACTTCCGACAGCCGCCCCGGCAGACCCAGCGACTTCACCAACGCTTCGACAAGATCGCCGGCGGCAGTGTCGGGCTTGCCAAAGGCTTCGCCGACCCTCTTCTGGCGTTCGGCGTTGGCCGACAAGTTCCAGCGCAACACCGACGGCAGCATCACGCAGGAGGTATGGCCGTGCGGGACATGGCAGGCAGCGCCCAGCACATGCCCGATGCCATGGCTCGCGCCGACGCCGACACCCGACGTCCCGGCCCCAATCGACAGCCACATGCCGAACTGCAGGTCGAGCCTCGTATCCATATCGTCGGGCTTCGCCTTGTGTGCCGGCAGCGCACGGGCCAGGAGTTTCAGCGCCTCCGTCGCCGTGCCCAGCACGAAGGGATGCGCCTGCTGCGAGCACAGACGCTCGACGGCATGATCGACGGCCTTGAGCCCCGTCGAAAGCATGAGATCCATCGGCGTCGCGAGCGTCGCAGCAGGATCGAGCACGATCACCCGCGGCACGACCAGGCGATGGCCGAAGCTCTCCTTGATGCCTTTGCGCGGGTCCGTGATGCCAGCGAAGGCATTGAACTCGGCAGCCGAAAGCGTGGTCGGCACCGCGATCATGCGGATGGCATCGGCCGGCGGCTTGATCGCCTCGGCCGGGGGTGCGGCCCCCTCCTTCGGCTTGCCGGCGCGGTAGAGATCGAGATCATCGACGCCCGTGGCATTCTGCCAGAGCGCGATCAGCATGACTTTGGTGGCGTCGATCACCGAACCACCACCGACCGCGACGATCAGGTCCGCCCCCGCCTCGCGTGCCCGCGCCGCCCCTTCGATGACGCAAGGACGCGGCGAATGCGCCGTTATGCCCGCATACACTCCGGCATAACGATCCCCGAGATCACCGATCACCGAAGCCAGCAGCGCACTCTGCGCCACGGACTTCGAGGTCGTGACGAACACCCGCTTGGCCCCGAGGCGCTCGGCCTCGGCCCGCAGCGCTGCGCCCGCTGGCCGACCATAGACCACACGTTCGATGTCCTGATGTCCATGAATGCCGTTCAACATGACCTTCCCCTAGCCGATGTGCCGGCGGTAAAGCGCCAGCATGCGTTCGTAGTGCTTCTCACGGGCAGCCTCGTGAAGGTTGCCGCGATCGGAGAAGGCGTAGCCGTGATGCGTGCCCAGTTCCGTCTCCACGCGTGATGGAAAAGGCGCCGCCGCCAGCAGCGACTCGAACTTGGCAACTTCGGGCAACGGCACGTAGGTGTCGTGCTCGGCGAAGGCGTAGTAGCCCTCGGCCTTGATGCCGCCCAGCATCAGGTGCGGCGAGTCGGGCTTGTCGGTGATCAGGCGCGTTCCGTAGTAGGACGCGAAGCATCCGATGCGGTCCGGGTGCTTCGCCGCCGCCACCGTCACGAAGGCCCCGCTCATGCAGTAGCCGACCAGACCAGTCTTGCCGGGCCGGGCGTCAGGCAGGGTCGGCAGAACGTCGAGCACGGCGCCGGTATCGGCCGCGACCTTGGCATTGGAGATCGAGCCGACCATGGCGAACATCTTCTTCAGGTTCGCCTCGCCATCCGGATGGTTGCGCGTCGGCCCCAGAACGAATTCGCGCGTACTGCGATAGTAAAGGTTGGGCAGCAACACGTAGTAGCCGGACTGCGAAATGCGGCGGCAGATCTCGCGCAGCCCCTCCCGCACGCCAGGCGCATCCATCAGCATGAGGACGACAGGAAGCGGCCCACCGTCGTCGGGCCGCACCGTATAGGTGTTCATGGCGCCATCTTGCGTGGCGATATCAAGCTCGCGTTCGATCATCGCCGGACGGTACCGGCCTGCACGGGCATGGTCTATAACCCCGCCTCCCCATTGAAGTTGAGGAGTGGAACGAGATGCCCGAGGCCAGTCGCGGCGCCCTGGAAGGCCTGAAAGTCATCGACCTGTCGCGCGTTCTGGGCGGCCCCTATTGTGGCCAGATGCTGGCCGACCATGGCGCCGACGTGATCAAGGTCGAACCGCCGCAGGGCGACGAGACCCGGACCTGGGGCCCTCCGTTCGACAAGGAAGGCATCTCCGCCTACTTCGCCGGCATCAACCGCAACAAGCGCACCATCGCCCTCGACCTCTCCAAACCCGAGGGCCGCGACGTCCTGATGAAGCTGCTCGAAACGGCCGACGTGCTGATCGACAACTTCAAGACCGGCACGATGGAGAAGTGGGGCATCGGCTATGCCGACACGCTGTCCAAGAAATTCCCCCGTCTCGTCCATGCCCGCGTCTCGGGCTTCGGCGCCGACGGTCCCTTGGGGGGCTTTCCGGGCTACGACGCGATGGTGCAGGCCTCGGCCGGCCTCGTCTCGGTCAACGGCTCGCCCGAAGGCGGCCAGGTCCGCATCGGCGTGCCCGTGGTCGATCTCTCGACCGGCATGAACGCCACCATCGGCATCATGATGGCACTGTACGAGCGCAACCGTTCGGGCAAGGGCCAGTTCGTCGACGCGACGCTGTACGACAGCGCCATTGCCCTGCATCAGCCGCACGCGCCGAACTACTTCATGGCCGATCTCACGCCGAAGCTGGTCGGCAACAGCCATGCGAGCCTGGTGCCCTACTCCAACTTCCCCACCAAGACGCGCAACATCGTCGTCGGCGCCGGCAACGACGGGCAGTTCCGCAAGCTGACGCAAATGCTGGGCAAGCCGGAACTGGCCGACGATCCGCGCTTCAAGACCAACAAGGAACGCGTTGCTCATCGCGCCGAACTGGAGGCCGAATTGCGGGCCCTCCTGAAGGACCGCGACGCCAACGAGTTCTCCCAGGAACTGATGAAGGGGGGCGTGCCCTCCGCTGCCGTCCTCGAAGTTCCCGACGTCATGGAGCATCCGCACACCAAGCATCGCGGCATGGTGTGGGAGAAGGACGGCTGGCGGAACGTCGGCAATCCCGTGAAGCTCTCGCGCACGCCGCCTGAAGTTCGCACCAAGCCCAAGAAGTTCGGCACCGACACCAAGGCCGTTCTGGCCGAAGCAGGCTACTCGACGGCCGAGATCGAGAAGCTGGTCGCTTCCGGCATCGCCTTCACCGAACTCAAGAAGTAAAGGGCTCGCGATGTTTCAACCCGACCTGCTGAAGGGCAAGCGCATCCTCGTCACCGGCGGCGGCACGGGCCTTGGCCGCTCGATGACGCACCGCTACCTCGAACTGGGCGCCAACGTCGTGATCTGCGGCCGCCGCGAGGACGTGCTGAAGGAAACCGCTGCCGAACTCGCCAAGGAGACCAGCGGCGAGATCGAGACCGTGGCCTGCGATGTACGTTCGCCCGACGCCGTCGAAGCGATGATGGACACGATCTGGGCCAAGCGCCCGCTCGACATCCTCGTGAACAATGCGGCGGGCCAGATCCTGGCGCAGACCCACAAGATGTCTTCGCGGGCAATCGATGCCGTGCTGGGCATCGTGCTGCACGGTTCGGCCTATTGCACCGTGGCGGCGGGCCGCCGCTGGATCGACGCCGGTGAGCGCAACAAGGTGGTGATGTCGATCCTCACCGTCTCCTCGCTCACGGGCGCACCGTTCACCGTGCCGTCGGCCATGGCCAAGGCAGGTGTGCTGGCCATGACCAAGAGCCTGGCCGTCGAATGGGGACCCAAGGGCATCCGTACCTGCGCCATCGTGCCCGGCCCCTTCCCCACGGAAGGCGCTTGGAGCCGGCTCATGCCCAAGGAGCGCGGCGGCAACGAGGACATGACCAAGGCCATCCCGATGCGCCGCGTCGGCGAGCATCTCGAACTCGCCAATCTCGCGGCGTTCCTGGTGAGCGATGGCGCGGCCTACATCAACGGCGATGCCGTGGTGATCGATGGCGGCAAGATGCTGCAATCGGGTGGCGGCGGTGCCAACACCTCTTCCATGCTCGACTGGAGCGACGAGCAGTGGGAGGCCATTCGGCCAAAGAAGAAGTAGGTCAGCGCCGCTGTCTTGATTGTCCACCGGTGCGAGACCTACCTTATCCAAGAGGATAGGGAGGTAGGTATCGCCTATGGATCCACCTAACCGGAACAGGTGACGCGGCACCGGAAGCCCGCGAGCCATTTATCCCGGCAGCCGCGAGGAAAGCAGGCAGGCCAAACTTCCTGAACGGGAGGGGATCATGTCCCGAATGAACCCCGTCCGCCGCAAGCGGGCGGGGTTCTGCTTTTGCCGTCAGGGCAGCGTGATCTTCGTCACTGTGCGCTGACCGGCGGCGATCTCGAACTCCGCCTCCTTCCTGGCATCGCCCTTGATCGCAACCACGACATATTTGCCGGACGGCAAAGCGAAGTTGGCGAACGGCTCATAGAGCGTGGTGACGTTCGTGCGCTCGCCATAGATGTCGCGGCCGGCTCCCTTGATCTCGATCGTATCGACGCCGGGGGCGTCGAAAGCAGCAATGCCGGCATCGAGCGGAAACTCGATATTGAGCCGCTGGCCTGCCTTGATCTCGAACTTGAACGTCCGATCGACGGCATCCGATTTGATCTGCGCGCGGTAGACACCGGCCGCCAGATCGAACTTGGGCGCACTGTCGTAGGCGTTGGCGACCGAGGTTTCGTTCTCGACCGGCTCGGCACCGGCGAAAATCTGGATGAACGGATCGCGCAACGCCGGCCCACCTTTGGCAAAGACAATCGACCCCTGCATGCGGCCGACGCCGGCCACGATCTCGATGGCCGTCGTGTCGCCGGCGACGACCTCGATATCGCGCGTCTGCTTCGCAGCCCCCAGGGTCATCGATACCGTGTACTTGCCGGCCGCGACAATCGTCGACGTCTCCGCATCGTAGGAATTGAACACGATGGAATCGTCGCTTTTCGCCGTGACTTCCCAGAACACATCACCCTTCTGGTTCTCGTCGGCCGTCCGCTTGGCGCGGAGCGCAAGGCGGCCTGCGTTCAGCACCACGTCGAGGCGGTTCATCTTGTTGGCCTCGACCTTCGCCGTCGTCTTGAACTTGACGGAACCGACATCGACCTGGACCAGGTATTCGCCCGGTGCCAACTCCGCCTCGATCTGGCTGTTGTTGGACGTCTGGACATACTCGGGATCAACCCCGCGCGGTGCGGGTTTGTAGAAAACCCAGACGATGTAGTCCTTGCCGACCAGTGGATCATCGCCTTCAGCAAGCCGGACCGACCCTTCGAGGTTCCATTCAGGCTTGGGCTCGGCCTTCGGTTTTGCCGGAGGAGACGGCGGCGTGGCAGGCGCCTTCTGTCGGGCGGCCTCGACCGCCTGACCAATTGCCTTGCCGAGTTCACCGGCATTGCCGGCCGACAGAGCGAGGCCGCCGGTGGCAGCCGCCATGCACTCGAGCTGCTTCGCAGCCTGTCGATCCTGAATGTCGAAGCCAACGGTATGCACGACCAGCTTCACATCCGCCTTCTTCAGCTCCGCCGCCACCGAGCAGGGATCGGCCTTGCAGGTCTCGACACCGTCGGAGACCAGGATGACGCTGGTCAATCCTTCGCTGGATTTGAGTTGTTCCGCCGCCATCTTCACGGAGGCCGTCATCGGCGTCATGCCTTTGGGAGAGATGCCATTCACCTGCGCCATCAGTGCATCGGCATCGACCGGCCCGACCTGCCTCAGAACCTCGATATCGCCGCAGTCGCCCTTTCGGCGATGGCCGTAGGTCACGAGACCGAGTTGGTCCTGCGGCCGCCAATCCTTCAGGAGGGAACGGATGGTCTCGCGCGCCACTTCGATCTTGGTCTGGTTGCCTACCCTGCCCCACATCGAGCCGGAGGCGTCGAGCACGAGGAAGACGCGGGCGCCGTCCGGTGCCTGCGCCATGGCCGTATCGCCGCTCCAGGAAAGAAATGTCAGGACACTACACAACGCGGCGAAGAGACAACGGACCATGCAACTCCCCTGAAGAGGTGCATGACTATACACGGGCTGCGCGTAATGTACGGCCCTCAGCCGCGCTAGCCGACGGCGTCGACCTTCTGGGAGGTATCCTCACCACCGATGCGATGACCGCCGGCGATCCAGGCCGTCACCAGATCGTAGAACACCGCCAGCACGACGGGGCCCACGAACAGCCCGATCAATCCCCCCGCCAAGGTACCGCAAATCACACCGGCCAGGATGACGGCCATGGGGGTTTGCAGGCCGCGCGCCATGAGGATGGGGCGCAACACGTTGTCGAGCAGAAGCAGCGGTACCGTGTAGACGGTGAACAGTGCAGCGGCGAGCGCCGGCTGTTCGAACCACACCCAGATGATCACGGGAAGCATGACGATGTTGGGGCCGACCTGGACGATCGCCAGCACGAGGCAAACGAAGGTAATGGCGCCGGCGAAGGGGACGTCGACCACTAGCATGCCGATGCCCAACAGGGCCGATTGCAGCAGGGCGACGCCGATCACCCCCTGCGACACATTCCGAATGGTCGAGCCGGTGATCTCGACAAAGTGCCGGCCCCGCGCATCGGCGATACGGCCGGCCAGCCCGCCCACCGTTTCGCCGAGCTTCTCTGCATAGGCGAGCAGGACGCCGGCCACGATGATCGCTCCGGCGAACTGCAGCACCTCGAAGAAGACCCCGGCGGCAATCCGGCCGACCCAGCGGCCCAGCGAGGCGATCTCGCCGACATGGGAGGCCAGCAGGGTCCGAATATCTGCTGAGCCGTGTTTCCAGAATTCGTAGATCCGTTCGCCGACAAAGGGCCAGGCGCGGACGGATTCGGGCGGCGGCGGTACGACGTGATCGCCACGCAGCAGCATCTGCGCATAGGCATTCAGCGTCTCGATAGCCGACCCCGCAAGGACGACGACCGGCGTGAGGAGCAGCACCAGCAGAAGGAGCGACAGCAGCGCCGCTGTCAGGCCGCTGCGCAGGTGGAGGCGCCGGCGCATCACCTTGAACAGCGGATAGACGGCGACCGACAGGATGATGGCCCATAGAATCAAAGGCGCCACCGGTCGCAGGAGCAGCAGGCTCACATAGACCACGCCCGCAATCAGGGCGATGCGGATCGCGAGGTCGATCGTGAATTTCGATACCTCTGCCCTGCCCTTTTCCGTCTCGAGCATCGCCGTCTCTCCCCGCCGTTCTGGCGAGAAGCTTATCGCACGGCTTGCGGCTTGGCGGTATTCACGACACGCACGGGATCACCATCGACCAGACCGTCCGGCGGGCTTTCGATCACGCGATCCTCTGCCGTCAGGCCGCTACCGATTTCGACCACCTGCCCGAGATCGCGGGCAATGGTGACGGGCTTCAGCGTCACCTTGTTGTCGGCGCCGACGGTGGCGACGCGCAGCCCCTTGCGATCGAAGATCAACGCACCGGCCGGGATGGCCAGGGCCTGCGTGTTGGCCGGCAGCTCGATCCGCGTGTTGGCGAAAGCACCGGGCATCAGCTCGCCGCTGCGGTTGTCGACGACGACCTGCATGCGGGTCGTGCCGGTCTGCGCATCGACTGCACGCGCCGAAGCCTCGACCTGCCCGTTGTAGACCTTGCCGGGATACTCGGGGACGGTGATCTGCACATTGGTGTTCAGCCGCACCGCCGGCACGTAGTTCTGTGGGATACTGACCGACAGGCGCAGTTTCTGGACGTCGGAGATCACGAACAGAGCCAGTCCGGCGCTCGAGTCGGCATTGATCAGCGCCCCGACATCGGTGTTGCGCGTGGTGACGATACCGTCGAAAGGCGCCACGAGGCGCTTGAAGTCCGACAGCACTTCCAGCCGATCCACCGTCGCCTGAGCGGCCTTGGCCAGAGCCTGCTTGACCGTGAGGTCGCCGGTCTTCTCGTCGACGGTCTGGCGCGAGACGGCATTGCTGCTGCCGAGCTGCTGCCAGCGCTGTGCCGTCACCGTGGCCAGGGCTTCGGCCGCCTGGGCGCTCGCAAGCGCTGCCTTGGCCTGCAGGAGCTGCTGGTCGAGGTCGGGCGCCTCGATCTCGGCCAGAAGCTGCCCGGCCTTCACCGGCGTGCCGATATCGACGTGCCAGGCCTTCAGGAAGCCGCCGACGCGCGCATAGATCGGCGCCCGCGAATAGGCTTCAAGGCGTCCGGGCAGGTCGAGATAGCTCTTGTTGGCCTGCAGGGAGGGGCTGATCAGCGCGACCGTCGGGACCGCCTGCGTATCCGTCCACTCCTTGAGCTTGGCTTCGCTGGCCTGCCGGCCCCGGATGCCGTCGGCCACGACCACGACAAGGGCCAGCCCACAGATGATCCCGACAATCGCGAGGCCACGTCGCGATCGCGGTCGGGGTGCAGGCGGTTGCTCAGGCGACATGAGGCGCTCCGGGAACGGCGGCCGGTGCTTGTGCAACCTTGCCGTAGTGACGGTGAATGACACTGAAAACGACGGGGACGAACACCAACGTCGCAATCGTAGCAAAAATGAGGCCGCCGATGACGGCGCGACCGAGGGGCGCGTTCTGCTCGCCGCCCTCGCCGACGCCCAGCGCCATCGGAGTCATGCCGATGATCATAGCCAGCGCGGTCATCAGCACGGGGCGGAAGCGCACATAGCCCGCTTCGAGTGCCGCGGCCGTCGCGTCGCCCAGTTCGAGCAGCCGCTCGCGGGCAAAGGAGATGACCAGCACCGAGTTCGCCGTCGCCACGCCCATGCACATGATGGCGCCGGTGAGTGCAGGCACGGAGAGCGTGGTGTTGGTGGTGAACAGCATCCAGACAATGCCGGCGAGCGCTGCCGGAAGCGCCGTGATTATGACGAACGGGTCGCTCCATGACTGGAAGTTGACCACGATCAACAGGTAGATCAGCACGATCGCGCCCAGGAGGCCGAACAGCAGCCCGGAGAAGGCACTCTCCATCGTCTTGACCTGCCCCTGCAGCTTGACCGCCCGGATGCTCGGCGGCGCGTCCTTGGCCAGTTCGCTCAGGATCACCCTGATATCCGACGCGACGGCACCGAGGTCGCGGCCCTGCACGCCGGCGTAGATCTGCACCATGCTCTGCAGGTCGTACTGCGACACCACCGCATTCGCCGTGGCGCGGCGCACGTCGGCGATACCGCCCAGCACCTGCAGCGACGACGCTGCAGGGGCCGCAATCGGCAAATTGGACAGGGCAGACAAGGAGTCCAGCCGATACTGCGGCGTCTGCATCACGATCGAATAGGAAACGCCGTTCGCCGGATTGAGCCAATAGGTCGGCGCCACCTGGCTCGACCCGGCAAGGTTGACGACCAGGGAGTTGGTGACGTCGCGCGTCGTGAGCCCGACATACTGCGCGCGCGTGCGGTCGATATCGACGGCAAAGACCGGGCTGGCGCGAGACTGCTGGATGCGGGCGTCAACGACACCGGGCACCTTGCGGATACGCGCCAGCAGCTTGTTGGCGTAGTCGAAGCCCGCGTTCAGATCGGATGTGCGCACCTGCACGTCGATCGGCGACGGCGCGCCGAAATTCAGGATCTGGCTGATGATATCGGCTGGCAGGAACGAGAAGGTGTAGCCCGGGAACATCTCGGGAAGCCGGCGCCGCAACTCGCGCACATAGTCCGCGGTCGGCCCGTGATTCTCGGTCAGCTTGATCTGGATATCGCCGTCCTGCGGGCCGATCGTGCCGGTATTGTTATAGGTCATGTTGATGCCGCTGACCGGCATGCCGATATTGTCGACCATCGTCTGGATCTCCTGCGGCGGGATGATCTGACGGATGGCCTTCTGGATCGCCACGAAGTCGTTGGCGCTTTCCTCGACACGAGTGCCCACGGGGCCACGCGCGTGCATCAGGATCTGGCCGGAATCGACAGTCGGGAAGAAGTTGCGCCCGAGAAACGGCGCCAGCAGGAACGACGCCATCACGAACGCCATGAAGGCGCAGATGAACACCGTGCGATGGCGCAACGCCATGCCCAGCAGGTCGTGATAGGCCGCGCGGAAACGCTCGAAGCGCACCTCGAAGCCGCGCTGGAACAGGACCAGCGGATTGCGCGTCGGGGGCTTCTCGTGGCCATGCGTGTCGTGCGGCTTCAGCAGGTAGTTCGCCATCGTCGGCACCAGGGTGCGCGACAGGATGAACGAACAGACCATCGCGAACATGACGGCCAGCGCCATGGGAACGAAGAGAAAGCGCGCCACGCCTTCGAGGAAGAACATCGGCACGAAGACGATGCAGATGCAGAGCAGCGACACGAACGCCGGCGTCACGATCTGGCGGGCGCCGTCCATGATCGCGGTCTCGACGTCCTTGCCCTGTTCGAGATGCCAGTTGATGTTCTCGATGGTCACCGTGGCGTCGTCGACCAGAATGCCGACCGCGAGCGCCAGCCCGCCCAGGGTCATGATGTTCAGCGTTTCGCCGGCCATCGACAGCAGTGCGATCGACCCCAGGATGGCCAACGGAATCGACGTCGCAATGATGACCGTCGAACGCCAACTCCCCAGGAACAGCAGGATCATCAGGCTGGTCAGCACGGCCGCCAGCACGGCCTCGAAGGCGACGCCAGTGATCGCGCCCTTCACGAACAGCGACTGGTCGCCGAGAAGGGCGATGGTGAGATTATCGGGCAGTGTCTTCTTGAGGTCCCCGACCCTCTCCTTGATGCCGTCGATGATGGCGAGCGTCGAGGTCGAGCCGTTCTTCAGGACCTGCAGCAGCACCGAGCGGCCACCATCGACATGAACGATGTTGGTCTGGGGCGGATTGCCGTCGCGCACCTGCGCCACGTCGCGCAGATAGACCATGGCGCCATTGGCCGAAAAGACCGGCAGGTCGGCCAGGGCCTTGAAGTCGGTCGGCGCGTTGTTGAGCTGGATGGCGTATTCGTAGCTGCCGATCTTCTGCGTGCCGACCGGCGTCAGCAGGTTCTGCGCGGCGAGCGCATTGGCCACGTCGTTGGCCGACAGGCCGCGCGACTGCATGGCCGCAGGATCGAGGTCGATCTGGATCTGGCGGAACTTGCCGCCGAAGGGGAACGGGATCGCGGCACCCGGCACGGTGACCAGCGGTACGCGCACCGTGTTGATGGCGAGATCGAACACCGCCTGTTCCGACATGCCCTTGCCGGAAAGGGCGAGCTGGATGATCGGCACCGTCGAGGCGTTGTAGTTCAGGATCAACGGCGGCGTGATGTTGGGCGGCATCTGCTTCAGCACGGTCTGCGAGATGGCGGTGACCTGTGCGTTGGCCGTGCGGATGTCCGTGCCCGGCTGGAAGAAGATCTTCACGATGCCGACGCCGGTGTAGGACGTGCCCTCGATATGCTCGATGTCGTTGACGGTGGTGGTCAGCGCCCGCTGGAAATTCAGCATGACGCGACCCGACATCTGGTCGGGCGGCAGGCCGGTGTACTGCCAGACGACGGCGATCACCGGGATGCGGATCTCGGGGAAGATGTCGGTCGGGGTCCGCATTGCCGCCAGCGGACCGACAATCAGAATGAGCAGCGCCAGGACAACGAACGTATAGGGCCGCTTCAGCGCGACCCGGACCAGAGCCAGCATCTTGGCGTTACTTCCACAAAAATTGAGCCGCCGGCTCCCCAGCAACGGCGACCGCCTATCGGAACATGACCTTGCAATCCTGTCGAGACGAGATTGCTCCTGCCAATCGCATGGCGGTGCGCTACGCTCACAATGACGAGATTAAGACACAGGGACCGGGGGAAATGACCGAGTACGACTACATCATCGTTGGCGCAGGGTCGGCGGGCGGCGCGCTCGCGGCCCGTCTGTCGGAGACGGCAACGAACAAGATCCTCCTGCTGGAAGCAGGCGCCGCCAGCCACCCCTATGCCCGGATGCCCCTCTCCTTCGGCCTGCTGATCGACAATCCGGCAGCCAACTGGCTCTACCAGTCGGAGCCCGAGGCCAACACGGCCAATCGGACCATTCCCGTGCCGCGCGGAAAGCTCCTGGGCGGCTCCAGCTCGATCAATGGCCTGGTCTGGGTGCGCGGCCAGCCGCTCGACTTCGACACCTGGGCGCAGATGGGCTGCCGCGGCTGGAGCTGGCGCGACGTCGCGCCGGTCTTCACCCGCATCGAGAACTTCGTCGATGGCGACGGCTCCAACGGCCGCGGCACGCAGGGCCCGCTCAAGGTCTCGACCGTGCCCGACCAGAATCCGCTCTACGACGCCCTGTTCAACGCGTCGAAAGCAGCCGGCTTCAAGACCAACCCGGACTACAACAGCGAAGACCAGGAAGGCGTCGTGAAGACGCAGACCTCGATCTACAAGGGCCGGCGCATGAGCGTCGCCCATTGCTACATCGAGCCGGCGATGAAGCGGCCGAACCTGCACGTCGTCACCAACGCCCACACGATGCGCGTCCTGCTCGACGGCAAGCGCTGCGTCGGCGTCGAGTACGAGAAGGACGGCAAGCTCGTCCAAGCCCGCGCCAAGGAAACGATTCTCTCGGCTGGCGGTGTCGCCAGCCCGCAAATCCTCGAACTCTCCGGCATCGGCCAACCCGAACTGCTGAGGAACCACGGCATCGAGGTGAAGCACGAGCTCAAGGCCGTGGGCGAGAATTTCCGCGACCATATCAATGCCCGCATCATCTGGCGCTTGAAGGTCGCCAACGTTTCCTACAACCACATGGCGCGTGGCCTCGGCGCCGTCACGCAGATGATGAAGTACCTCGCCACCGGCGGCGGCTTCATGAGCCTGCCGTCGGCGCCCCTCCTCGCCTTCCTGAAGACGCGGCCGGAACTCGAAACGCCCGACGTGCAGATGCACCTCGTGCCCTACTCCATCAAGGACCCGAAGACCCGCAAGCTGCAGGACTTCCCCTCGATGACCATCGCCTGCTACCAGCTCCGGCCCGAGAGCCTGGGCTCGATCCACATCAAGTCGCCCGATCCAAAGGCGCATCCGGCGATCCGCTTCAACTTCCTGGCCGACAAGATCGACCAGGATGCGATGGTCGCGGGCTTCCGTATGATGCGGAAGATCGTCGATGCCGCGCCGATGGATGCCTATCGCGACGCCGAGTATTCGCCTGGTGCTTCGGTGAAGAGCGACGAAGAGATCCTGACCTGGATCCGTAACAACTCGCAGACCGCCTATCATCCGATCGGCACCTGCCGCATGGGTCCGCAGGGCCCCGGCACTGTCGTCGACGACAAGCTCAAGGTTCATGGTCTCGAAGGGTTGCGCGTGGCCGACGCGTCGATCTTCCCGACCATGCCCTCGGGCAACACCAACGCGCCCTCGATCATGGTCGGCGAGAAGATGGCCGATATCCTGAAGGCGGCGGCCTAGCCGCCGAGCTTCTTCCGGACGTCGTCGGGGATCGGCACCGATTTCAACGAGCGCGCATCGCCGTCCTTGCGCGCCCAGATACGCGTCTCGGTGCCTTCGGCCGCGACGGCACCCGAGGCGTCGCGGAACAGGTGGCTGATGGTGAAGGAGCTGGTGCCGAAGCGCGACACATGGCTCTCCATGACGAGCTTCTCGCCATGCTGCGACGGCCGGCGGAAGGAGCACTCCGCTTTGACGAGCGGCGTCCCTTCCTTCCATTGCCCGCTCGTGATGTCGTCCCGCTTGAGGCCCGCCGCGAGGAACAGCCGGTAGGTCGCCTGATCGCACCAGCGGAAGTACGACGGGTAATAGACGATGCCGGCAGGGTCGCAGTCGCCCCATTCGACGGTGATCTCGTGTCGGCTGGTGAGCGGCATGGCGTCAGACCACCACCGGCTTGCCGCTGATCAGGGCCGTGCCGGTCATGGCCGCGACCAGCTTGCCGTCGGCGCGCACGACATCGATGCGGTAGTTGGAAGCCTTGCTGGAACGCGAAATCTCGACGGCCGTCGCCGTCAGCACGTCGCCGGAACGCGCGGCCATGCTGTAGATCATGTGGGCGTCGATGCTGCCCGAGACCACGCCCTGCGAATTGCAGGCATAGCCGAAGGCGGCGTCCGCGAGGGTGAAGGTCAAGCCACCGTGACCGACGCCGTTGAAGTTCAGATGGCGCTCTTCGAGAGTGACGCGCGTCACCGCCCGGCCGAGCGACGCTTCGACCAGCTCGATGCCGAGGCCGCGGGCGAACGTGTCGCGCCGCGCGAGAGCCGCAACATCGATCACTCGGCGGCCTGCCGGAGCGGTGGACTGGCCGATGCGATGGCTGCCAAGGTTTTCGACAAGGTCTCTCCTTCGGGATCGGCAAGTGCTGCCACCCTAGCATTGGCGACGGCGTCGGCTGCGGTTCTCGGCGCCATGCGGCCGGCCAACGCAGGAGCGATCACCTCGTCGGAGATGCGGCGATAATTGCCCAGCCCGCGCTTATAGGTGTCGCCATAGCCCTTGATAAGCCGCGCCAGCTCCGCGATCTCGCGCGCCAGATCGACGCCGAGCCGTGAGGCGGCACGAATCTGTTCCAGCCAGCGTTCGATCTCGGCCTGCTCTTCGACGTAGCGAAAAGTACGCGGGCGCCACCAGCGCAAGCCAGCGACCAGACGCAGGCGGGCGAAGCCCAGGATGGTCGTCGTGCGCACATGCATGGAGAAATAGCTCTTCCCCAGCCGGCCGGTGCGTTCACCCCAGGCGAGCAAACGACGTGCGAGGCCCGGTGGCAGCACCGCGGCGATCTCTTCGATGCCCGGCTTGAAATGCTCCGTGATCGCGAGCGGTTCGTGGTCCTTGGCGCGTACTTCGGACCGAACCCGCGCCACCCGCTCCGCCGACGTCTTGGCCTGGGCAACCCGAATCACATCCTCGAACGACATGCGTACCGCGAGATGCCGCGCCGTCTCACGCAGGAGATCGGCCGAACCCAATGCGTGGATCGTGTCCAGTCGGTCGAGATAGAGCGTCGCGTACTTCCGATCCTGATAACCCGTGAGGCGGCGAATCCCCTCCTCCACGATGTCGAGGCTCGATGCCGGATAGGTCCGGCGCGCCCGCTCGATCAGGTCTTCGACGCCCTGTGCCGCAGCCTGCCGCTTGCGATGCTCGCGCACCGCCTGCTCCAGTTCGCCGCGCGCATGGCCGCGCCCGAAGGCAAAGGCGGCGAGATTGGTGTCGACCGACTTGCCGGCATGGCGGATCGCCGCCTCGAAGGCGCTGTCGGCGACCGGCACTTTGCCTGACCCAGCCAGCGCGCCCAACAGGACGGCGTTGATCACGCCCCCCGACTCTTCGGCCGCCTGATCCATGTCGAAGAGGATCTGTTCCTTGCTGCGTTCCTTCACCGCGCGCAGCAGCCGGCCGACATCGAAACTGCCATCGCCCATCGCCATGCGCTCGCCAATCGCCAATACGCGATGAGTCGAAGCAATCAGGGTCGTGCGATCCGGCGTCACGAAGCCGTTGAAGATCATGCGGCCAGCTTCCAGAAGCTCGGTCGCCAGTGCCACGTCGACTTCGCCGATGGCCGGATTGAGCGCCAGTACCGAAGCGGACGGCCCCCTTCCCGGCATCACTTCGAGATAGTAGGTCGTGGCGCCCGTGCGCTGCGCGACGCCCGGAATCTGGGTCGCCTGAACGCCCAGCCCCTGGCTTTGCGCCGCCGTGACGATCCAGTCGCACAGCACGCCGCCACCGTCGCCCCCCAGGGCGCCAATCAGGATCGTAACGGGCTTAGGCACTCGCCATCGCTCCGATGACGGTCGACCGGATGCGCCACTTCAGACGGTCCCACCAGGTGGCATTCTGCACGATCTCCGCCTTGTAGAAGGACGGGCAGAGGACGGCCGCGTCCGCCACTTCACCGCAGAGGCCGCAACCCACACAGCCGTTGTTGACGCTGGCCACGGGGTCCGTGCGCAGCGGGTCGGGGCTCGGTTTCACGACCAGCGACGGACAACCCGAGAGTCGGATGCAGGAGTGATCGCCAGTGCAGACCTCGTCGTCGACGCCATAGCGCGTGCGGATGACGCGCTCGCCGCGCTTGAGCTGGGCAGCAATCTGCGGACGGATGCGGCGCTGTCGGGCAAGTTGGCATTCGCCATCGGCGACAATGACCTTGAGGCCTTTGTCGTCCGTGCTCATCGCCTCGCGCAGGGTCTTGAGCATGGTGCCGACATTGTACGTCCGGATGGTTCGCAGCCAGCCGACGCCCATCGCCTTCAGGGTGGCAGCGATGTCCGAGGTCGTCTCGCCATCACGGCGGTTGCCCGAGGTGTTGGGAATGAACTGCGCGCCGGTCGCCGAGGTGTAACCGTTCTGCATGATGACCAGCACGCGGTCGCCGCGATTGAACATCGAAGAGGCCACGCCGCTTAGCAGGCCATTGTGCCAGAAGCCGCCGTCGCCCATCACCGAGATGGTGCGCTTCTGCATCACCGGCGCCACGGCACCTGCGGCGGCCAGCGACATGCCGAAACCCAGGATCGAGTTACCGAGATTGAATGGCGCAAGGGTCGCAAAGGAATGGCAGCCGATGTCGCTCGATATGTGGACCTTGCCGACTTCGCGTTCGAGCAGCTTGATGGCCGAAAAGACCGGCCGTTCCGGGCAGCCGACGCAGAAGCCGGGTGGCCGGAGCGGCAACGGTCCGCCCAGCAGACGTTGCGCCTCGGCGCGGCCGGCGCGCGCGGCCTCGAAGCGCTCGCGCGGCTTGCTGAGATCGATATCGTTGGCCGACTGCGCGAAGAATTTCAGCAGCCCGTCCGTCACCACCTCGGCCGTGTATTCACCGGCCATCGGCAGGACGTCCTTGCCGTAGATCTTGGTGTCGATGTCGCGCTTGCGCAGGAGGGCGTGGATCGCCTGCTCGATATAGTCGGGCGCGCCCTCCTCGACGATCAGCACGGCGCGCTTGCCCTTGCAGAAATCGGCAATCTGGTCGGGCACCAGCGGATGCGTGACGTTCAGCACCAGAGTCGGGATCTTGCCCTCGACCTCCAGACGGTCGAGGCCGCGCACCAGCACGTTCGTGATGCCGCCCTGGACGATGATGCCGAGATCGGAACGCTCGCCGGCCAGGAACTCGTTCAACCCATGTTCGACGATGAAGCGCTCGGCGGCCGGCTGGCGCACCTCGACCTTCACCTTCTCGTGCACATAGGTCGAGGGCGGATGGGAAATGCGGTCGTAGTTGTGCAGCGCCGGATTGGCGAGGCGATGGTTGCGCGAGATCGCCGGCGGCTTGTTGTCCTTGGCGACGAACTCGCCGGTGACGTGACAGGCGCGGATGCGCAGTTCCATCATCACCGGCGTGTTGGTGGCTTCCGAAAGCTCGAAGGCCTTCTCCGTGCAGCGCACGATGGTCGGCAGCGACGGCCGTGGATCCATCAGCCAGACCGAGGACTTCAGCGCATAGGCCTGCGTGCGCTCCTGGATGACCGAAGCGCCCTCGCCATAGTCTTCACCGACCACGATCAATGCGCCGCCAATCACACCGGGCGAAGCAAGGTTGGAGAGCGCATCGGCCGCCACATTCGTGCCGACGATGGATTTCCAGGTGACGCAACCGCGGATCGGATAGTTGATCGACGCGCCGAGCAGCGCCGCCGCCGAGGACTCGTTGGTGCAGGTCTCGAGATGGACGCCGAGTTCGTCGAGCAGGTCCTGCGATTCGACCAGCACGTCGACGAGATGCGAGACCGGCGCGCCCTGATAGCCGCCGACATAGGCAACGCCCGACTGGAGGATCGCCTTGGTGACGGCCAGGATACCTTCGCCGCGGAAGACTTCGCCCTCGCCCAATCGCAGCGCCCGGACTTCCTCGGTGAAGGAGCGCTCCGGATTGGTGCGCTGGGAAACGGGAAGCTGGGCTGCCGGCTGGTCGAGCATGGAGGGAGTATAGGGGCTAACGCCGGGACCGACGATCCCGTTTGGAATCTCGGACGCCGGCGGCGCGGGCCTTGGCCAGCAGCTCACGGAAGGGAACGAGCAGGCGCTCCCGCACTGCAGCATCGCCTTCGAGCACTTGAAGCGCCAGTGCCACGGCCTCCAGGGTCGACACGGCATCCGGCCGCGCTTCGCGCCGCAGATCGCCGTAGAGCGACGGGCCATCGGGCACGACCACGAAGCGGCGCAGCTTGGTCAGCCAAGGATTGCGCCACCACAGCGCCTTGGCCTGGGCCCAATTGCCGTCGAGCGCGATCAGACCCTTGAGCCCCGCAAGTCCGGCCACCTGATCAGCCAGCGGCTCGCCCTTGCGATCGACGGCGACCAGCGGCGCCTGCCCCTTCGCGTGCGTCGAACCGAGATAGAGCACGCCCCAGTCCTTGGCCTCGGCCGGCTCCTTGAGCGCGTGCGCGAGGTTGCGCCATGAGAGGCCGATCACGACCTTGGCGTCGGCAAGTGTCGCGGCGATCAGCCGTGCCGTGCCCAGGACGCGGTCCTGCTCCTGCGGATGTTGCAGGATCAGGATGCTCACTTTGTTGTCCACCGGTTCGGACATGGCCGAGGGTATAGCCTCCCGGCTAGGTTCGCGCGATGTCCGTTGCTGTTCTGATTTTCGATAGTGTTACCAAACTGCCGCCCGAAGCGGACGGTGCCGTTGTCATCACCGGCTCCCATGGTGCGGTTTATGCGGCCTACATGTCGGCCAAGTACGGTTGCCGCGCCGCCATTCACCACGATGCCGGCATCGGCAAAGACGAAGCCGGCGTCAGCGGCCTCGCCTACGCCGACAAGCTCGGCATGGCGATGGCAGCCGTGGCGACGGCCAGCGCACGCATCGGCGATGCGGCCGACCTGCAGCGGCGCGGCCTTATCAGCCGTGCCAACGCACTCGCGACGAAGTGCGGCGTCGTGCCCGGCATGCCGGTGCGAGAGGCCGCCGAGCTTCTCAAGCAGGCGCCCTGGCCCCATGCGATACCGCCGGCCAAGGGCGAGAGCCGGCATCTGGTCGAAGGGGTGATTTGTGCCGATTCGGCAAGCCTGCTGGCAGCCGAGGATCGCGGTCGCATTGTCGCCACCGGCAGCCACGGCGCGCTGAACGCGGCGGCAGCGACAGCGCCCTTCCAGCCGCTCCTGCTGATGTTCAACGATGCAGGCTTCGGCGCCGATCGTGGTGGCGTCCTGGCACTGGCCGAACTCGAAAAGCACGGCATCGCGGCCATCGCTGTCGCAGCGCAGTCTGCGTGCATCGGCGACGGCCGATCCACTCTGCAGGACGGAATAATCTCCGACGCCAATGCAGCGGCATACCGGCTAGACGCCCGTGTGGGCGGCTCCGCCCTTGCACTGGCGCGCGTGGTGTCCGAAAAGCATAGGGAACGCTAGCGCAGAGCGGGAGAAGCTACCGGAATGGCCGTCGTCAATGTGAAGTCCGAGATTGCGGGCAATGTCTGGAAGATCCAGGTCAAAGCCGGCGATCGCGTCGACGTCGAAGGGGAAATCATGATCCTCGAGTCGATGAAGATGGAAATCCCGGTGCTGTCCCCCAAGGCGGGCGTCATCAAGGAAATCAGGGTCAGCGAAGGCGAAGCCATCGGCGAAGGTCAGCTGGTCGCCATTCTCGATGCGTAGCAGCGCCGTCGCCGTCGAGCTGGCGCGGCTCTGGGCGCCCGACAATCTCCGCCGCTCCGCCCCCGGAATCGCCCTCTGCGCCGCCATCGCGGCCGTGGCGTTCTATCTCGACACCCATAGCCTGCTGCGCTTCGGCGCCGTCTGGGTGCCGCCGCTGATCCTCACCCTGGTGATCGGCATGGCGTTGCAGCCTCTGTCGACCAAGACGGTGCTGAAGCCCGGACTGGAATTTGCCGGGCGCACCCTGTTGCGCATCGGCGTCGCCCTGCTGGGCGCACGGTTGACGCTCGGTCAGCTCGTCGAGGGCGGTGCCCTTCCGGTCGTCATCGCCGTATCAGCTGTCGCGTGCACCATCGTCTTCGGCGCCTGGGCGGCGCGTTTCTTTGGCCTCAGCCGCGATTTCGGTCTGCTGACCGGCTGCGCCACAGGTGTCTGCGGCGCGGCAGCGGCAATGGCCGCCTCGGCCGTGCTGCCCAAGCACGAGAACTCCGACCGCGACCTCGCCTTCACGGTCATGGGCGTCAACTTCCTCAGCACCGTGGTGATGGTGATCTATCCCACCCTGCACGATGTGCTGCGCTTCTCGCTGTTCGAGATGGGCGTGTTCCTGGGCGGCGCCATCCACGACGTGGCGCAGGTCGCCGGCGCCGGTCAGACGATGGGTCCGCAGGTCCTGAGCGACTCCATCATCACCAAGCTTCTGCGCGTGGCGGCCCTGCTGCCGGCCATCGCCGGCATCGCCTGGTGGGTGGCCAGGAGCGGCGGCCCGCAGAGCGCCTCCCGCCCAACACCACCGGTGTTCCTGTTCGGCTTCCTCGCACTGGCCGCCCTCAATTCGATGGGCGTCGTGCCAGCTGCCGTGCGCGATGCGGTGGGTCAGGTCTCTTCGTTCCTGATCATCACCGCCATCGCGGCCCTCGGCATGAAGACGTCGTTGCTGGCGCTGGCGCGCATCGGCATGGCTCCGGTGATGCTGCTGATCACCCAGACGATCTTCATTGGCCTGCTGGTGGTCGGCCTGATCTACGGCATGCGCGCCGTCGGCCTCTGAGAGGCGCGCGACCGCCGTCAGAAAGCGCCGGCCATCTGCGTCAACCCCGACGCGACGGACAGGAGATCCGAGCCACTGGCAAGACGGGCCGATGGCGCCGCCCGTCCGATCGCGTCCCGCACGGCGGGGACACGGCTCGATCCACCCGTGAAGAAGACCGTATCGATGGCGGCGGGCTTCAGGCCTGCCGCCGCAATGCACTCGCTCGCGGACCTGTAAAGCCGTTCCGTCCTCGTCTCGATGGCGCGGTCGAACTCGGCGCGCGTCGCATCGACCGATAGACCTGCCTCGAGAAACATCAGAGACACAGTCGCACGTTCCTCGGCGCTGAGAGCGATCTTGGCGTCTTCCACGGCGAAGGCCACGCGATGACCGAGTCGCTCACGCACGACCGTCAGCAGACGTTCCACTTTCTCGGGTTCGCGCGCGAGCGAGACCAGCTCGGCGAGCTCGCGTTCGTTTCTGTAGGTGTACGCAAAGTTGATCGTCGGCCAGGCGGCAAGCTCGTGATAGAGCGCGTTCGGCATCGGCAGGTTCTTTTTGACGAGCTGCGTGCCCAGCCCCAGGAGCGGCATCACCGCGGCGAGGTTGAGCGCGGTGTCAAAGTCGGTGCCGCCCACGCGAATGCCGGCCGTCGCGAGCACGTCTCGCCCGCGATCGGCGCGGTCGCGGTGCTGCGGCCCGACGCGGATGATGGAAAAGTCGCTCGTACCACCACCGATATCGGCGATGAGCGCCAGCTCCTCGCTCTGTACCGTCTGCTCGTAATGATGGGCAGCAGCAATCGGCTCGTACACGAACGCGACGTCGCGAAACCCGACCTGCCTGGCAATCCCTTCGAGCACCGCCTGTGCACGCGCATCCGCTGCATCGTCATCGTCGACGAAGCGCACCGGCCGGCCATGCACGACGGTCGTGATCTCCTGCCCGGCGAAGGCTTCGGCCTTGTGCTTGAGATGTCGAACGAAGATCTCGACGACCTGCTTTAGCGGCACCTTGCGGCCTGCCAGGAGGGTCTCCTCCTCGATCAGGGGAGAGCCCAGGATCGACTTCAGCGCCCGCATCAGCCGGCCTTCGGTTTGCCCGACATAGGCCGAGATGGCTTCGTCGCCGAACAGCATCCGGCCTTTGGTCTCGTAATCGAAGAACACGGCGCTCGGCATCAAGGTGCTGTCTGCTTCGACAGGCACCAGCTCCGCGGTCTTGTTGCGCGCGACGCCGATCGCCGAGTTCGACGTCCCGAAATCCAATCCGCAGGCAATCATCTCTGTCCCCAACTGGTGCGAAGGGGTTCTCATTTATTGAGATGTGCCGCGAGTTGCTAGTCTGTTTCTTTTCGCCTAGAATCGCCCTGATAAAGGGATGTCCGAGATTTCGGGCGTCCCTTTTTCGTTGTCGCTGCGAGAGTCTAGGCTCGCGCCGTCGGGCGCGACGAGACGGCGTTCCACCAACGCGTCAGGTTGGCGTGATCCTCCGGAATCGCGAGCTTCAACGCACCCCGCGCCGTCAGGAGAGCGACCTGCGCGGTGATGTCGGCGATGTTGTAGCGGTCGATGCCGATGAACTCGCGCCCTGCAAGTTCCCGGTCGAGCCAGCCCATACGTTCCACCAGCACCTTGCGGCGCTGCTCGCCCCAGGCAGCGATCTGCGTGCGTTTGCCGATCCAGAACGGATTGGTGTGTACGAAGACGTCGATGGTCGGCAGCAGGAGTTCGAGCTCCATGCGGCGGTTCCACATCTCGACCTGCGCCCGCTCCAGCGAGGAGCGGCCGAACAACGGCGGCTCGGGAATCATCTCCTCGAAGTAACGGCAGATCGCGACCGATTCGGAGATCAGCGTGCCGTCGTCGAGTTCGAGCACCGGTAAGGTGCCGAGCGGATTCTTCGCCAGGAAGGCGGGCTGCTTGTGGCCCGCACTCTCCATGTCGAATTCCTCGACAGGGATCGAGACCCGCTTCTCGGCAAGAAAGATTCGGACACGGCGCGGATTGACGCCGTTCTTGAGGCTGTAGATTTTCATCGCGCGCTCAGGTCCCCGGCTTGGTTCCGGTTGCCTTCACGACCTCGCCCCAGGTGTCGATCTCCTTCTTGATGAAGGCCGCAAACTGGATCGGCGAACCCGGCGCCGGAATGGCGGCGCGCTGCTCGATCTGCTTGATCACCGCATCGTCGTTCAGCAGCGCCGTCACGTCCTTGTTGACCCGAGCCACGATCTCGAGCGGCGTGCGCGCCGGGGCTGCGAGGCCCGACCACCCCGCGGCATCGAAGCCGGGCAGGGTCTTGGCGATAGGGGGGATATTGTCGAGCGGTGGCGGCGCCGTCCGGGCCGTCGTCACGGCCAGTGCCTTGATGCGACCGTCACGGATGTGGTTCAGCGCCGAGGCGGTGCTGTCCATCATGAGCTTCACATGGCCGCCCAGGAGATCGGCCATCGCCGGTCCGCTGCCCTTGTACGGGACATGGACGATGTCGAGGCCAGCCTTGAGCTTGAACAGCTCCATGCTGAGATGCTGCGAAGTCCCCGGCCCTGCCGAGGCATAGGAAAGCTTGCCAGGCTCCTTCTTCGCGGCCGCGATCAGCTCGGCCAGCGTATTCACCGGCAGGCTGGGGTGGGCCACGATCACCAGCGGCACCAGGAAGATGTTAGAGATCGGCAGGAAGTCGACCAGCGGCTTGTAGGGAAGATCAGGATAGAGGCTGGGATTGACGCCGAACGTGCCGCTCGACACGACCATCAGGGTGTAACCGTCGGGCGCGGCGGCCTTGCCGTATTCGGTCGCGGGAATGCCGCTGCCGCCGCCCTTGTTCTCGACGATCACCTGCTGCTTCCAGACGTCGGTCAGCTTCTCCGCCATCAGGCGCGCGAAGATGTCGGCGGCCTGTCCCGGCGGGAAAGGCACGACAAACCTTACCGGCTTGTTCGGCCACGGCGATTGCGCGATTGCCGGCGCCGCCAGCGCTGCAGTTGCCGCGCCCGCCAGCGCCAATGCACGGCGGCGCGTCGGATTAGTCCGCATCCCAAGTCTCCGAGTTCGTTTCGACCGACAGGCTAGCACACGGCCCGCAGAATGGCCCCATCCGCCCCTGCCCCTGTCGCACCGCCTTGCGATGTGGCCCGGCCCGCGGGCACCAACGTCTCAGACTCGACATAATCGACGCCAAAATAAGGGGTGTGACCAAGGCCTATCGCCCGATGAGCCTCGTCGCGATTACATCCTGTTATCGGAAACCGGTGCCAGGCACCGTCTACAGGGAGCTGGTCCTTTGACGGATCGCTACTACGAGGATTTCAAGGTCGGCGAACGCTTCACGAGCGGCGGCCTGACGCTGACCGAAGCCGGCATCGTCGAGTTCGCGCGCCAGTGGGATCCGCAGCCCTTCCATATCGACGCCGAGTTCGCCAAGAAATGGACCTATGGCGGCCTGATCGCCTCGGGCCTGCATACGATGAGCGTGACCTTGCGGCTCTGGCTCGATCTTGGCGTGTTCCGGGCCTGCAGCCTGGGCTCACCGGGCATTGGCGAGGTTCAGTTCGCCCGTCCCGTGCGTCCCGGCGACACGCTCCGCGTCGTGACCGATATCGTCGAGCTGCGTCTGTCGGCCTCCAAGTCCGACCGAGGCATCGCGCGCGTCCGGCAGGTCACGATCAATCAGCGCGGCGAAGCCGTGCTGGAACAGGAGACCACCGTCTTCCTGAAGCGACGGCCGGTCCTCGCCACAAATCTCAGCGTGAGATCCTAGCGCCAGGCGAAGACGGGCTGCTCGTAATGGTCGACGCGCGTGTCGCGACCGGCCAGCGCCACTTCCCGGAACTGAAACAGCAAAGCAGCCGTCGGCGCATTCACCGTCGCGACCGGCAACGGCAGGCGGATAATCGGCCGGTCGGATTCCTCGATTGCCACGATCTCGGGTGAGCCATCTCGAAACAGCTCACCGCAGCCGATTCGATAGGCGCCGGCAACTTCGGCGGGATTGGGTGTCATCGTGATGCCCGGCGCCCACACCACGACGGGCGCGATCAGATAACCCGAGCGCGTCGGATAATCGTCGAGAGTGCCCAGGATATCGTCGGTCGAGGCCAGTATGCCCAGCTCCTCGTGCAGTTCGCGCAATGCTGTCTGCTCGATGGTCTCGCCGGGGTCGACCCGGCCGCCCGGCAACGCCCACTGGCCGCCATGGGCGCGCAGCTTGGGGGTCCGCTTGGTCAGGAGGAACGCCGCTTCTCCAGGTTGGTCGGCTTCGACGAGGACGACCGCGACGGCCGCACGCTTCAGCCCACCGGCATCGGGCTGGCGACGAAGGTCGAAACGGTCGAGACGGGCAGTGACCTCGTCCCGCAGCATCTGATCAAAACGAAACGATCTCACGCGCCTTCGGGCCTCCGAAATGTCCAGACCACGGCCGGTGGCATGTTGCGCCAGATCCTATGGCCCCGCGTGGCGACCAGCCTCAGGCTTTCTCGCAGGGCAGGCGGAACGGGTGGCTTGGGCCCGTAGGTGAACTGTATGAGCGCCGCCCCTCGAGGCAGGGCCTCGAAGACGCCGCGGACGATGCCGTTGACGACATCGGCCGGCAGCGACAGGAGCGGCAGGCTGGACACAATGGCGGCGGGCGTTCCAAGTCCCCGTTCCTGCAGGAGCTGCGGCAGACGGGCGGCGTCTCCCTCGACGATGCATGGTTCCGGGAAATGGCGGTGCAGGAAGGCCGCCAGCTCAGGTTCGCGTTCGATCAGGACGAGCCGGTCGGCAGGAATGCCTGCCCCCAACAACGCCCGCGTGACCTGGCCGGTACCGGCGCCGAGTTCGACAACATGGCCCTGGCGCCCGTCGATGGCGGCCAGCGTCGCCCCTGCCATCGCCTGCCCCAGAAGGCGGCCGCTGGGAACGACCGAGCCCATGGAAAAGGGCCGCCGCAGCCAGCGCTTCAGAAACAGGGCGGTACCTGCGCGCGCGCCGCGGCCGTCGGGAGACTCAATCGAAGGCATGATCAAACGCTAACAGACGCTTTCACCGAGTCGACAGGGAAAAGCGCCCTCCCCTTACTGTGCGGGCTGCAGAGCGGGTGACGGCGGCGCCGGAGCCGGAGCCGCGGGCGCAGCGTCGAACACCGTCCGGGCGTGCCGCATCTGCTCCAAGGCGTTCACCATCGAGACGTAAACAGCGGCCGCGAAAGGCAGCGACTGGACGATCATGAACACCGCCCAGAGCCGTGCCTCGGGGTTGACGACACCATTGGTGGTCCAGAGCACGATCGCGGCCAGCCACAGCAGCACGGCAAGCACAGCCTCGCCACGTGCCATGCCCAGCGCCATGCCGAGCGTCGCGCGCTCGTCCATCTTGGGCGTGCGCATGAACGGCAGCCGGCTGGTCGCCAGGCCGTAGATCACCGCGCGACCCACGGTGTAGGTGAGCGCCAGCCCCGCCAGCGACGCGCCTATGCTCTGCCGGAAGGTGCAGCGCACGCGATCGAAGTAGAGGCCGAACGAATAGACCAGCTTGAAGACGAAGATGCCGATGGTCGGCACAATGAACTCGGCCGGCGGCAGGCCGACCGGCTTGATGCCGAACAGCGGCGGCAGCAGGACAGCCAGGACCCAGGCGAGACCCGCCCAGGTGAAGATCAGGTTCAGCGCATCGGCGAACCACGGTAGCCAGCCGGCGACGAAGTGAAACTTCTGCCAGAAGGTGAGCTTGGTCTGATTGCCCAGCATCTTGCCGGCATGCGCCTTCATGATCTGCATGGCACCGTAGGCCCAGCGGAAACGCTGCTTCTTGTAGCCGGCGAAGTGATCCGGAGTCAGGCCATGGCCGAAGCGCTCGCGGCTGTACATCGCGCCGTAGCCCTTCTCCATCAGACGCAGGCCAAGCTCGGTGTCTTCGGTGATGCACCAGGTCGCCCAGCCACCCATCTCCTCCATGCAGGAGCGGCGAACCAGGGTCATCGTGCCGTGCTGGATGATGGCGTCGTATTCGTTGCGCAGGCACATGCCGATGTCGAAGAAGCCGGCATACTCCCAGTTCAGCATCTCCTTGAACCGGTCACCCTTCCAGTCTCGGTGATCCTGCGGCGCCTGCACGTAGCTGATCTTGGCGTCGTCGAAGTACGGCACCAGCGCCTTCAGCCAATCCGGGCGCACCATGTAGTCGCTGTCGATGACGCCGATCACTTCGGCATCGGGCGCCGTCTGGCTCAACACGTAGTTCAACGCGCCGGCCTTGAAGCCCTTCATCACGTCGAAATGGAAGAACTTGAAGCGCTCGCCGAGCTGGGCGCAGTAGTCCTGCACCGGACGCCACACCGCGGGATCCTTGGTGTTGTTGTCGATGACGATGACTTCGAAGTTCGGATAGTCGAGCTGCTGCAGCGAATCGAGCGTCTGGATCACCATCGCCGGCGGCTCGTTGCAGATCGCCAGATGCAGCGAAACCTTGGGCCAGTGGCGGTCGGCCGGCTGGCGGGCGATCATCTCGGCGGCCGGCAGCGCCTCGCGCGTCCAGTGGCCGCGCCAGATCGTTTCCGCCATTTCCAGCGCCTGGATCAGCGCCATGCCGAGGCTGATCACGAGGAAGAAGGCGAGTGCGGCCCAGCTCACCATCTCGGAGGTGAGCATGTAGGTCCCGGCAGCGACCGAGGCGCCGTAGACCACGGCACTCGCCGACAGGGCCAGCAGAGCGCAGAAGCCCACCTGCCCCGCCGCGCCCAGCCGCGGCCAGCGCCACAGGAAGAGCAGCATCAGCGGGATAGAGACGCCGAGCGACCAGGCTGCACAGGAGATCCATTGCGGGAAGGTCTCGATCGGACCGCTCCAGGCGAACTTCTGCTGCCGGTCGGCATTCCAGAGGCCCCAGTAGCCGCCCGCCTTGCCTTCGAGGTCGTACGACTTCCAGGGCTGGTCGACGGCTTCGACGACGAAGGTGTCGATGTTCTGCGAGCGCAGCCACGCCACCATGTCGCGCACGTTCTTGGCCTGCTCGGCAGGCGTCGCATACTTGACCAGGCCGGTGGCCGGGCTGCGCCGCGCCGCGCCGTTCGACGGCCAGCCCACTTCGGTCACGACGATATTCTTGTTGGGATAGAGCTTGCGCAGCAGCCCGATCTTTTCCTTGAGGTATTCGAGCGGCGTCGAGCTCGACTGCTCGTCCCAGTAGGGCAGGATGTGGACGGCGAGATAGTCGACCTCGCGCACCAGCTCGGGATAACGCTCCCAGATGTGCCACGGCTCGGCCGTGCTGACGGGCACCTTGACGTTGCGCTTGACGTTCCGGATCTCGCGGATGAGCTGCGCCGGGCTGACGGCATTGGGGTCGCGCCGGTCGCGCTCGCCGTCCCAGCGCAGGATGTTCTCGTTGCCGACCAGAACGCGCTCGACGCTGGGGTTCTGGTTGGCGATGCGGATCAGCGCGCCGGTTTCTTCGCCGTTCACCTCGCCAGCCTCGCGGCCGAACTGCTGCTTGGCTTCGTTGGCGCTGTAGATCCAGGCGCCGGGAACGAGCTTCAGGCCGTACTTCGTGGCAAGGGCCGGCATCACGTCGCCGCCATCGGTCGTGCGATAGGTACGGACGTAGTTGACCTTGCCGGAGAGCATCGCGAAGTCGCGCTCCATCTGCTCCTTGCGCGGCTTGATCTGCGGCGTCGGCGCATCGGTCACGGCGGTGCGCAGGAAGCTCCACACGCCGCTCGACTTGCCTTCGAGCGGGTCCTGGTCCTTGGCCCAGGGCGCGTAGGTCACGCCATGCAACGGACCTTCGACAGTGGCGGCTTGGAGATAGCCATCGAGCAGGCGCCAGCCGACAACCGTGGCCAACGCCGCAACCAGAAGAACAAGACCCCGACGCATCATGAAAGGTTTGACAGCTCCGGCTTCCGCCGATGGCGCATGCTCGCTTCGGGATCGCGGTCGCATGTCTCCTGCGGACGACTGGCGTCGACGCAAGGACCGTGCCGGATCGACTCACAAAACGAGCCGACTACCACGCAGTGCGGCAGACCTCTTGGAGGTTTCCTTGCGCCAGATTTCCTCGTCTACGACCCTTCGCAGGCGATCAGGCGACGCCGCGATCTATAGCCCGCGCCTCCCCCAACGGTAAAGAGACCGACGGGGATGATGGCCAAAATGCCCAATTCTCCGCTGGCTTTGGCCCGAGACCTTCGCCAAAACGCCACAAAGAATGACCGATCTAGATCCGACGGCAGGACCGGCCGGCGTACCGCCCTCCCTCAATGCAACCTATCGGGCCGCAGACCGTTACGGTTTTCTTGAGCGCGCCGGCGCGCGCATTCGGTACGCTTGGTGGAACAGCCCGGGACCAGGTCCGGCACGGGGCACCGTCGTCGTCCTGACGGGCCGGGCCGAGTTCATCGAGAAATATTCGACCGAGGTCGTGGGCGAACTCCTGGCGCGGGGCTATGCCGTCGCGGCCATGGACTGGCGCGGCCAGGGCCTGTCCGACCGCCCCCTTGCCGACCGCGGCAAAGGCCATATCGACAATTTCACCACCTACATGGCCGACGTCCGGCTGTTCCTCGACAGCGTCGTGGGACCCGCCGCGCCGCGGCCTGTCCTGGCGCTCTGCCACTCCATGGGTGGCCATATCCTGATGCGCGACCTTGCCGAGAACGGACCGGGACCGCTGTCGGCCGCCCTGTTCGTCTCGCCGATGACCGCCCTCTACCGCGAGGCCATGCTGCGGTCGGTCCTGATGCTGATGCCGGAAATTCCAATCGTCGAGGAGCGCTACCTCTTCGGCACCGGCCCGTTCGTGCTGCTGGCGCGCGAGTTCAACTCCAACTTCGTCACCCACGACGAGCGGCGCTACCGCTTCACCGACGACTGGTTCACGGCCGATCCGCGGCTCGCGCTCGGCGGGCCGACCCTGGGCTGGGGCCGCCAGGCGGTCCGGTCGATGGCCACCGCCCTGCAGCCCGGATACCTCGAACGCATAGAACTGCCCTTGCTCCTGATCACAGCGGGTGAAGACCGGCTGATCGATCCCAAGAGCCATGCCGTGGTTGCAGCCCGGCTCCGGCACGGCGAGCACTTCACAATCGCCCACGCCCGCCATGAGATCATGATGGAGACCGACGACATCCGGGCCTTGTTCTGGGAGGCCTTCGATCGGTTGGCGAAAGGCGTACTGAGCTGAAATGACCGAAGTGCAGATGCTGGTGATTGCCGGCGCGTTCATCGTCGCCGGGATCGCCAAGGGCGCCATCGGCATCGGCCTCCCGCCCATCGCCATCGGGCTCATGACACTTGCGATCCCGCTCGAGGATTCGCTGGCGATCATGACCATTCCGACACTGATCACGAACGTCTGGCAGGCGGTCTATGGCGGCGGCTTCTGGCGCCTGTTCCGCCGCTTCTGGACTCTGGCGGTTCCTGCCGTTGCCTCCCTGCTCCTCGTCGCTGCGGTCCTGGGACAGTTGGGCTCCGCACGCGCGACCGCGTGGCTCGGCGTGATGCTGGCCGCCTACTCGGTGGTTGCCCTGCTCGCCTGGCGCCCGAAAGTGTCTATCGAGGCTGAGCGCTGGGCCAATCCACTGATCGGCATTTCAAGTGGTGCCATTGCCGGCGTTACGGGCATCTCCGCCGTTCCCTTCCTGCCCTACATGCAGTCGCTCGACATCAACAAGGACGATCTCGTTCAGGCATTGGGCATCATGTTCATCTTCCTGATCGGAGCGCTCAGCCTGGCGCTTTTCCGACAGGGTGCCTTCGATGCGACCAACACCATCGGTGGCTTTGCAGCGGTGATACCGACGGCGATCGGTGTCTGGATCGGGCAGAAGTCCCGCGAAGCGCTGTCGCCCGAGATGTTCCGCCGCATCTTCCTGGTCGGCTTGCTGGGCATCGGCCTGCACATGACCCGTGGCTTGCTATAAACTGGAACCCATGTCCCTCCCCCCATTCAAGGTCACCATCTGCGGCATCCCCGAGCTGTCGCAGCATTGCTCCGTCGGCGTCAGCCATGTCCTGTCGATCATCGATACCCACGAGCCACGCCCGCTGGCGCTCGACGACTATTTTGAGATCGACCACGAGTTGATCCGCTTCGACGACGTGGTGGCGGAGTATCCGGGCTTCGAGGCCTGCACGCCGGCGCACATCGAGAAGGTTCTGGCGTTCGGCGAGCGTATCCACGCGCGGCCCGACGGCCATGTGCTGGTGCATTGCCACGCTGGCGTGTCGCGTTCGACCGCGGCGGCGGCCATCCTCATGGCTCAGAACGCGCCGGGCTACGAAGAGCAAGCCTTCCTGAAGCTGCTGGAACTGCGCAAGCACGGCTGGCCCAACACACGCATGGTCGAGTTCGCCGACACGCTGCTAAAGCGCGACGGCGCGATGCTGCGGGGGCTCGTCGCCTATCGCAAAGCACTGCTTGAGGTGAAGCCGCACCTCACCGAGATCATCCGCAACATCGGCCGCGGCCACGAAATCCCGGCGTAGGGACTGAGGACGCGCCGGTCGTCCGGCACGCCCTCGACCTGCCCTAGCTGCGGTGGAAGACCAGCGTCCGCACCTCGATGCTCTCGCGCGGCGGCGCATCGGCCGGCGCAGTCGGATCGGTGAAGGCGCTGTGCGGCGTGAACCGTGCCGGAACCCCGGTCGATGTATCGGCGCACTTCAGGAGAAGCGCCTCGTCGGTCTGCATCTGCGGCACGTAGTACCAGCGATGCGTCGGGTTGTACTTCACCGAATAGGTCTCGCCGATACGATGCGGATAGACGAGATCGGACGGCACCAGATCGTCGGAATGGATGGTCGTCGCGTCGCACACGGCGAGCGGTGAATCCTGCAACGGTCCCTTGATCGGCCGCCACAGGTTGATGACCTGCACGCGGCCCTTCAGCAGCTCCTCCGCCTCGTCCGGCAGCAGGTCGCGCACACGCTGCGGTCCGGACCGCGCGGTATGGTCGATATGGACACGACGCACGGGCTGGCGCGGCGCGTCGGCCTGCGTCTCGGCATCGAGCACGCGGCGGCGAGTCGTATGATCGAAGATGTGGACGCGATAGGCACCCGTCGCCTGCTTCACGAGGCGCTCGACCTCGGGATAGTAGACACGGCGCACTTTCTCATCGTCGAAGAAGTCCTTCACGGCGCTGCGATGCTGCAGCAGCGCGAAGCCGTTGGCGTCGAGCGACACGTGACCGGCAATCGGCCGGGCATCGCGGATCTTTACTGCATGCGCTTCATGATCGGCATTGGTGCGCGGCACGCCAGCCGGCGGCTCGAACGTGTAATTGCGCGGCCGCTCCGTCATCGGAACGAGATAGTTCATGTCAGCAGTGACGTGGGACAGGTTGGACAGAATTTCGAGATTCTCTTGCAACGTCATGGGGGCAAAACCTCCGAATGTGTTCGGATGATTTTGGGCCTGCCGACTTTACGCGCCATGGAGAAGAGTTGCGGCGCTTCATGAGGGGAGATTATCCGAAAGGAAAACCTCTTCTCCTGCCGAGCCTCGCCACAGCAAGTTCAGGTTGCCGCGGCTTCCTGCGCATAGACCGATGCCAGACGACGGTGGAAATCGGCGACCAACGTGCTGTCCTTCGCGCACATCACGCCGCTCGCACGATCCGCCTGCAACTGCTCGCAGGCTTGCTTGATGAGACCCGCCGCCTGAGCGTGCTCGTCGACAGCGCCGCCGAAGACATGGGTGAAGAGTCGCGTGCGCAGGAACGTGTGCGGGACGACTTGCTCGACGATCACGAGCGATCCTGCTTGCCGCACCGACAGCAACGGCCAGCGCCACAGGAAGTCAGGCGACGGTTCATGCTCGGCGAGCAGATGCTCGACACAGACTTTCCAGTTGCAGGCGATGTCCGTCACCGACGTGCCGCCATAGGCCGGCAAGTCCGCGTCGATTCCAGCGATGGCCGGCGGCGAACTCAGGCTGAAGAAAACAATGCCCGCCACGGTCGTCGTCGCCAGACTCGCGAGGTGCAGGTCCGCCGACTGCGGATCCTTCGGTGCGACCGGCGCCGGCGCACTCAGGAACCGCCCCTGAAGATCGTAGGTCCAGCCATGGAAGCGGCAGCGAAAGCTTTGGCAGTTCCCCGAAGGCGTCCCCACGACCTGCATGTTCTGGTGCCGGCAGGCATTGCGCAGGACGCGCACGACACCTTCCCCGTCACGGACGCCAAAGACACTCCAGCCCCCAACACTCGCCGCCAGAAAGTCCCCCGGACGCCCAATCTGGGCCTCCGCGCAGAGCGGCAGCCAATCGCCCGAGAAAACCGTGCGTTTCTCGATCTGGAAGGCGTCGCCGCCGGTGTAGTCTTCGGTTTTCATGCCATTTAGTATACAATATTGAGGAATATTGATTCTATTTTGACTCATATCGGCATAATTGTATACAATCGTGCTTCCAACCCGAAGGAGGCCTCAAATGGCAAAGAGTGCGTTCCGTCAGGCTCTCGAAGAAGCGATCGAACAGCGTCATTCGGCCGTGCATTCCTGGAGCGAGGCCTGGACCTCGGGCAAGCTCGACCGGCGGCTGCTGGGCGAATGGGTGAAGCAGCACTTCCATTATGTGAGCCACTTCTCGGAGTGGCTGGGCGTCGTCTACGCCTCCTGCCCGCACTGGGACGTGCAGCACTTCCTGCTGGAGAACATCACCGAGGAGGAAGGCTTCGTGGGCTCCGGCGACTTTGCCGCCGTGCGCCATTCCGATCTCCTGCTCGACTTCGCCGAGACCTGCGGCATGAAGCGCTCGGAAGTGTTGGCAGCCCAGACCAACGGCGAGCTGCTGCCCGAAACCATGGGGCTACAAAGCTGGTGCGCCATGCAGGCCCACAAGCCTTTCGTCGAAGCGCTGTCGGGCCTCTTGATTGGACTCGAAAGCCAGGTACCGCGCATCTACAGCAAGACCACCCCGCCGCTCCTCGAGAAGTATGGCTTCGCCGAAGACGAGGTGACCTTCTTCACCCTGCATATCGTGGCCGATGCCGAGCACGGCGAGAAAGGCTTCGAGATCGTGGAGAAGTACGCCACCACCGACGAACAGCGCACCGCCTGCATCCGGCTCGTCAAGGAAGCGACCATGATGCGCCGCCTCTATCTCGACGGCCTCTATCGCAAGTTCCTGGTGCAGCCGCAGGCGGAAGGTAAGAAGCTCGCAGCCTAACATCGTCGCGTAGCCAGGGATCGAAGCGTGCACACCTACAAGACCCTCACCCTCGCCGAGGCGCATACCATCCTCGACGCGGCGCAGAAGAAGGCGGAGGAGCTCGGCATTCCCGAGGTCCTTTGCGTGGCCGACAATGCCGGCTATCCGATCGCGCTCCGGCGGCTCGACGGTGGAAAGGTGACGAGCGTCCAGATCGCCATGAACAAGGCATTCACCGCAGCCGGTCATCGGAAGCGCACCGACAACTACAAGAACGCCTATCCGGGCGAAGAAGCGTTCGGCATCTTCACCCAGCACGAAGGCCGCTTCACGGTGTTCGTGGGCGGCTTCCCGATCTTCGTCGACGGACAATGCGTCGGCTCCGTTGCAGCCTCCGGCGGCAATGGCGAGCAGGACATCGCGTGCTGCGAAGCCGGCATCGCTGCGTTCATGGCGACCCTGAAAGCCTGATCATGGCGGCCGACCGCACTTCTCTCAGCAAGGTCGTGAGCGACCAAATCCGCGGACAGATCCTCGAAGGAAAGTTCCGTCCCGGCGAGCGCCTGGTCGAGGACAAGCTCTCCGCCGATCTCGGTGTGTCGCGCGTGCCGGTACGTGAGGCCCTGCTCGGCCTTTCCATCGAAGGGCTGGTGCGGCTGGAGCCACGCCGCGGCGCGACCGTGGCCGAGATAACGCCGCAGATCGTGGCCGAGCTTGTCGAAGTCCGCGCCCTGCTGGAGGGCCAGAACGCCTGCCTGGCGGCGCGCCGTCACGATCCCGAGATCGTGGCG
>JAFKFK010000042.1 GCA_017307275.1 Alphaproteobacteria bacterium
TCTTCGAGAGCGTTGCACGGTCGACCAGCAGCTCTTCCTTGCGGGTGCCCGACTTGGTGATGTCGATCGCCGGGAAGGTGCGCTTGTCGGAAACCTTGCGGTCCAGGATGATTTCGGAGTTACCGGTACCCTTGAACTCTTCGAAGATCACCTCGTCCATGCGGCTGCCGGTATCGATCAGCGCCGTGGCGATGATGGTGAGCGAGCCACCTTCCTCGATATTGCGCGCCGCGCCGAAGAAGCGCTGGGGGCGCTGCAGGGCGTTGGCGTCGACACCGCCGGTCAGCACCTTGCCGGAGCTGGGTACGACGGTGTTGTAGGCGCGGCCGAGGCGGGTGATCGAGTCGAGCAGGATCACCACGTCCTTCTTGTGCTCGACAAGGCGCTTCGCCTTCTCGATCACCATCTCGGCGACAGCGACGTGACGGCTGGCGGGCTCGTCGAAGGTCGAGCTCACGACCTCGCCCTTCACCGTGCGCTGCATGTCGGTCACTTCCTCAGGCCGCTCGTCGACGAGCAGCACCATGAGGTAGACCTCGGGATTGTTGGCGGTGATGGCGTGCGCGATGTTCTGCAGCAGCACCGTCTTGCCGGTGCGCGGCGGCGACACGATCAGCGCGCGCTGGCCCTTGCCGATCGGCGCGATCAAGTCGATCACGCGAGTCGAGATGTCGAGCTGCTGCTGCGGCGTGGTGCCGGCCTTCTTGGTCAGCGTGCCGGTCCGGCGCGTGCCAACGCGGCCCGACGAGGTGGCGCGGGCACCGCCCACCGATTCTTCGGCAACGGCCGGCGCCATGGCGGCCGCACCACCTTCGAGTTCAAGCTTCAGCTTCTCGTCGGGATAGAGCGGCGTCAGCGAGTCGAAGTTGATGCGATGGCGCAGCGCGTCCGGATCGTCGAAGTTGATCTTGTTGATCTGCACCATGGCGAAGTAGCGCTCGCCATCCTTGGGCGCACGGATCTCGCCTTCGACGGTGTCGCCGGTGCGCAGGCCGAATTTGCGGACCTGGGTCGGGCTGACATAGATGTCGTCGGCGCCGGGCAGGTAATTGGCTTCCATCGAGCGCAGGTAGCCGAAGCCGTCGGGCAGCACCTCGATGGTGCCGACGCCGAAGATCGCCTGATCGGCGGCGGCGAGCTTCTGCAGGATGGCGAACATAAGCTCCTGGCGGCGCATCATCGCCGCACCCTCCACGCCCTGCTCTTCGGCAAAGGCCAGGAGTTCCGGAGGCTTCTTCTTCTTGAGGTCTTGGAGATTCATTTGTCTTCAGTCTGGTGGGAAATGACGCACGCGCTTGCGTTGGCCGGGACGGCCAAACCTTGAAAACAGCGCTGTGTCGTACTGGTGGACCCCGTCGAATTACCGCCGGGGAGGCAGTGCCAGGGGCCCAAAGGTAACGTTTATATAGGGACGCACCCCAGCCCTGTCAAAGCCCCGCCGTTGCCACCGGCCGGTGTTCGGTACCGGCCCCGGGGGTCACGAACAGGAGCTGGCCGGGTACTTTCACGATGCCGCGATGCCAGGCGCCCTGGGGCACGACAAAGGTCTGGCCGGGGACGAGCGCCGTCCGCTGCTCGCCGGAGTCGGTCTCGATCACCATCTCCATCTCGCCCGACAGCAGGGTCAGGATCTCCTCGCCGGCCGGATGGCGTTCCCAATGCGGCCAATCGCCGGACTGGTCGAAAATGCCCATCAGCCGCCCCCTGTGGAGCTCGCGGCGCTCATCGACCGTCGCCCAGAAGGCCTCGCCGCCTTCGACGACGGATGCCCGCTCGTCCGGTCGCAGATGGATGTAGGTCGCGTCGAGCGTAAAGACCTGGCTCATGATTCCTCCTCTGCCAGCATCTCGGCATAGCGGAAGATCTCGGTATGGTCGGCGCCCTTGCCAAGCTTGCCGTCGGCCGCCGTCCAGTAGGACACGGCCTGCTGGAGGTTCGGCATGTTGAGCTTGAGGTGCTGGGCGACGTCGCCTGCGGTGCGCAGGTCCTTGGCCATCAACGCCGTCGTGAAGCCCGCCGCGAAGGTGCGCGAGACCACGAACTGGCGGCCCTTCACGTCGGTCGCGTTGCTCTTGCCCGTCGAGCTGTTGAAGACATCGACCATGGTGCCGGGATCGAGCCCGAAGGCCTCGCCCACCACCAGCGCTTCGCACATGGCGACCAAGCCCGCCGCGGAGAGATAGTTGTTCAACGCCTTGAGCGCATGGCCGGCACCGGCCGGCCCGCACAAGGTGATGGTCTTGCCCATGGCGCCGAACACCGGCCGCACGCGCTCCAGATCGGCCGCCGCGCCGCCCACCATGATGCTGAGCGACCCGTCGACCGCACGCTTCACGCCGCCCGAGACCGGCGCATCGAGCAAGGCCACGCCACGACCGGCGAGGTCGCGCGCCAACTTTTGCGTATCGACGGGATTGGACGAACTCATGTCCATGACGAGGGCGCCAGCATCGAGGCCCTCGACGGCCGCGTCCCGGCCTTCGAGCACGGCCTGCCGCACGATCTTGCCGTCCGGCAGCATGGTGATCAGCGCCGCAGCCCCCTGGGCCGCCGCCTTCGCCGATGCCGTGGCCAGCGCCGTGGGATGCGCGCCGACGAAATCCGAGACGGCCTTCTGCGAGACATCGAACACACGCAGCGTGAAGCCCGCTTCGACGAGGCGCTTTGCCATCGGGCGCCCCATCATGCCGAGACCGATGAAGGCAATGGTGGCGGGAGGCGTGAGCGTCGTCATGGTTCTATCCCCGAAGTGAAGTCGTATTCATAGAGTGGCAGCAGGCGGCCGGAAATGGCGTCGGACAGTACGTTTCGCACGAACCGCCCACCATATCCGAGCCGGCCTGACGCCCCACCGATTGCTCAGACGCCGCGTTCCTTGAAGACGTCGCGCGCCGTCTTGAAGGCGTCGAGGCTTGCGGGAATGCCGCAATAGATCGCGACCTGGAGGAAGATCTCCTTGATCTCGTCCTTGGTCAGGCCGTTGTTCAGCGCACCGTTGATGTGGAGCTTGAGCTCGGGCCCACGATTGAGTGCCGCCAGCATCGCGAGGTTCAGCATCGAGCGCGTCTTCTTCGGCAGGCCCGGACGCGTCCAGACATAGCCCCAGCAATACTCGGTCGTGACATCCTGGAACGACATCATGAAGTCGTCGGCGCCGGCCATCGAATTGTCGACGTAGCCAGCACCCAGCACGGCCTTACGGACCTTCATGCCTTCGTCGTAGAGCTTCTTGTTGCGCGGGCTCGGCTTGGCCTTTGTCGCTTTGCTCTTTGCCTTGGTTCCAGCCTTAGCCTTGGTCGCCTTTGCCATCTCTGTTCCTCCGGATGATACCAGAGGGCTGTATATCAGACGGAAGCGTGATCGGCGTGCGCCTCTGGCGAAACATCGAGGCCCTTGGCATGGGCGCGCTGGCAGAGATCGTCGATAGTGATGTTGTCGAGCTGGGACATCATCTCTTCGCGCAGCTTCTCCCACAACGGCCAGACGACCTCGTGGGCGAGCGGCGAACCGATCGATGGATCGCTGGGTTCAGTCTCGACTTCGAGATTGCGCACCACCCGCACCACTTCGCCGAGCGTGATGTTCACCCTGTCGCGGCCCAGGCGGTAGCCGCCGCGCGGACCTCGCTTGCCGTTCAGGATGCCGGCCCGCACCAGATGCTGTAGCACCTGCTCGAGATAGCGTTTGGGAATGCGCTGGCGTTCGGTGATATCGCCGCTGCGCACGGGATGCTCGCCGACATGGAACGCCACATCGAGGACAGCCTCGATCGCAAACATCGTCTTCTTGCTGAGGCGAGGCATTGCCGTTCCCGTCCCCCTCTCAAGCGCGCTTGGCCGACCCGGCCGCTACTCCTGCACCTACGCCCGTAGAACCGAAGCCCCCCACCCCGCGGGCCGTCTCGTCGAGGCTTGCGACCTCTCGCCAGGCGGCACGCGCATGACGCGCAATGACCATCTGAGCAATTCGCATGCCGCGTTCGATCCTGAACGGCTCCTTGCCGAGATTGATCAGGATGACGCCGACCTCGCCGCGATAATCCGCGTCGATCGTGCCGGGGGCATTGGCGACCGTCACGCCATGCTTGGCGGCAAGACCGGACCGCGGCCTGACCTGGGCCTCAAAGCCCACGGGCAGGGCGATCGAAATGCCGGTTGGTACAATCCGCCGCTCCAGCGACGCCAGCTCGATCGGCTGGTCGATGGCGGCGAGCAGGTCGGCGCCGGCAGCAGCGGAAGTCGCATAGTCGGGAAGCGGCAGGTCGCGCGCGTGGGCGAGACGGACAATCTCGATCTCGATGCTCTCCACGCCCTTCATACGTTAGTCTCCCCTGTCCTCATTACGGCGTCACTCCGCTGCCTGCGCCTTGGGCGGCTGCCCGAAATGCAAGGCGATGCGCCCGGCCAACCGAAGGGCCACCTCATCCTTGGCAAGCGTCGGCCAATCCTCGACGCCCTTGGCGCTGATCAGATGCACAGTATTGCGCTCCCCGCCAAAGGTGCCCTTGGCCGGCGATACGTCGTTAGCCACGATCCAGTCGCAGCCCTTGCGCGTGCGCTTCTCGACGGCGTTGGCAACCACATCCTCGGTTTCGGCGGCAAAGCCCACGACCAGCGCCGGCCGCTTGGGGCCGGGCTTCGACAGGGTCGCCAGGATATCGGGGTTCGGTGCCAGCTCAAGCGCCGGCGGCTGTGCGCCCGCCTTCTTCTTGATCTTGGCGGTGGCAGGCTTGGCGGCCTTCCAGTCGGCCACGGCAGCCGCACAGACGGCAACGTCAACGGCACCAGCCGCCAGACAGGCCGCCAGCATCTGATCGGCCGAATCCACGCGCACGATGCGCACGCCCGCCGGGTCAGGCACGACAACGGGACCGCTCACCAGGGTGACGTCGGCCCCAAGCTGGGCCAGCGCGTGGGCGATGGCATGGCCCTGCTTGCCCGAGGAATGGTTGGAGATGTAGCGCACCGGATCGAGCGCCTCGCGGGTCGGCCCCGAGGTGACGAGCGCACGCCTGCCGGCAAGCGGCTTCTCGCTCGTCAGCGCCGCCTCGATCGCTGCGACGATCTCGAGCGGCTCGGACATACGGCCCGGCCCGAATTCGTTGCAGGCCATGGCGCCTTCGTTGGGCCCCACGAAAGTGACGCCGCGCTTCTTCAGCGTCTCGACATTGGCCACGGTGGCGGCATGCGTCCACATGCGCACGTTCATCGCCGGCGCGGCCAGCACGGGCTTGTCGGTGGCCAGCAGGACGGTGGCGGCGAGATCGTCGGCCATGCCGGCAGCCATGCGCGCCAGGATGTTCGCCGTCGCTGGTGCAACGACGAGCAGGTCGGCATCGCGCGAGAGCTGGATATGGCCCATCTCGCTCTCGTCGGTCAGCGAGAACATGTCGCTATAGACCTTGTCCTCGGTCAGGGCCTGCAGCGAGAGGGGCGTCACGAACTTCGCGCCGGCCTCGGTCAGAACGCAACGCACCGACGCGCCACGCTCCCGCAGCCGTCTGATCAGGTCCAACGACTTGAACGCCGCGATACCCCCCGCGACGACCAATAGGATGCGCTTATCATGCAACATGCCGATAAGATTATCACAAGAGCTGGGTGGCGAAAGTGTACAGCCCCGTTAGCAGGAGCGCCCAGAAGACGGCCAGGCGGAATTGTTCGACCGAAAGCCGGGAGCGAATCTGCTGGCCGAGCCACATCCCGGCTACCGCCGGACCGACGGCTGCCGCGGAAACAAGGGCGCGAGGGCCATCGAGCAGGCCGAAGAACAGCAGCGAGGCGGTCAGCGCAAAGGAGGTAGCGCAAAGGACCACGCCTAGGGTCTGCACCAGCTCCGACGGCTTGATGTCGAGCCCCTGTAGATAGGGCATCAGCGGCACCACCGGGACGCCGACCAGACCGGCAATGAAACCCGACACGGTACCGATCACCGGCGCCAGCGGCCTTTCGAGGTCGGCATGGATATGCAGCCGGATACGGAACAGGCCGAGCGTGCTGTAGGCGACGAGCACGGCCCCCAGCACCAGAAAGGCCCACTTGGGACCCTTCTGGCCGACCAGCCAGACCGTCAGGTAGAGGACCACCGCGAGCGGCACGATGAGCGGCCACTGGCGTCGCACGATCACCTTGAACTTGCCGCCGACCGAGGCCTGCCAGATGTTGGTGAAGATGGTCGGCAGCGAGATCAGCGCAATCGCTTCGGGCAGCGGCAGGTAGAGCGACATCAACGCGATCGAGATCGCCGGCAAGCCCAGTCCGACCAGCCCTTTGACTGTCCCGGCCAGCAGAAAAACGGCGAGGCCGACGGCGATATCGATGGGAGACATTCGGTCAGCTCTTCGCCAGGCGTGGGCCCAGGCTCAATCCCACCAGGCCGCGATGGCGGCGATCAGGGCGAGGATGGCCACGACTTCGGCGAAAGCCGGTCGCCAGCGGCCGGCCGATGGCGCATCGGCAGCATCGCGCTCGGCCTTGCGGCGTTCATGCTCGGCGACGAGAAGCAGGCTGTCGATCAGGCGCGGCATACGGCGCAGGCCTTGCGTCAGGTCCTCCACGGCGCGGCCGACAGTGGCGCGCGGACCGAAATGCGTGACCATCCAATCCTCGATCAGCGGCCGCGCCAGTTCCCAGATGTTGACGTGCGGGTTGAGCTTGGTGCCCATGCCCTCGGCCATCAGCATCGTTTTCTGCAGCAGCAGGAGCTGCGGCTGGGCGCTCATCTCGAACTGCTCGGTGACGCGCAGCATCTGCGCGAGCAGCCGCGCGATCGAAATCTCATGGCTCGGCTTGCCGAAGATCGGCTCGCCGATCGACCGGCAGGCCTGGGCAAAGGTTTCGACCGACTGGTCGGGCGGCACGTAGCCCGCGCGGAACTGAACCTCGGCTACGGCGCGATAGTCGCGGCGCAGGAAGGCGACCAGCAGCTCGGCAAGATAGCCCCGCGTATCCTCGTCGACCCGGCCCATGATGCCGAAGTCGACCGGTACGATGCGGCCCTCGCGATCGACGAAGGCGTTGCCGCCGTGCATGTCGGCATGGAAGAAGCCGTCGCGGAACACCTGATAGAAGAAGGCCTCGGCGCACTTCTTCATGACGAGGTCGGGATCGTGACCTGCGGCGATGATGGCGTCGCGATCGCCGATGGGCGTGCCGTCGACCCGCTCCTGCGTCATGACCCGCTCGGCGGTGCGGTCCCAATCGATCTTCGGCGCGCGGTAATCGGGATTGTCGGCGAAATTCTCGCCCAGTTCCTCGGCGGCCGCCGCTTCCATGCGCAGGTCCATCTCGAGCCGCACCACGTCGGCGAAGGCCCGCACCGAGTCGACCGGCTTCAGCCGGCGAAACCGTGGCTGGGTGCGTTCGACCAGCTCGGCCATCCAGTAGAAGAGGTCGAGGTCACGCTCGAAGGCTTTCTCGATGCCGGGCCGCAGGACCTTGACGGCGACGTCGCGCCCATCGGTCGTGACGGCAAAATGCACCTGGGCAATCGAGGCCGCGGCTACCGGCTCGTCCTCGAAACTCGAGAAGATCGCGTCGACAGGCTGGCCGAGCTCGGCCTCGATGATGCGGCGGGCTTCGGCGCCCGAGAAGGCCGGCAAATGATCCTGCAATCGCGCGAGATCGGCGGCGACCTCTTCACTCAGCAGATCGGCGCGAGTCGACAGCGCCTGGCCGAGCTTGATGAAGGACGGCCCCATCTCCTGCAGCGCCTCCGCCAGGCGCTCGCCCGGCCGCCGCGAATCACGCCGCAACGCAAAGAGCCGCGCCCAGGCGATCAGCGCCGGCGCGATGCCGAGCGTTTCCAGCGGAAAGAGCGCATCGTGGCGGGCGAAGCGCAGCGCCATGCGCAGCAGGCGCCAGCCGTTGCGAAGAGCACGGAACATCTAGATGCGCCAGCCCTGGTGCAGCGCCACGACGCCGAGGGACATGTCGCGCCAGCCGACGTTGGCGAAACCCACCGCGCGCATGCGCGCCGCCAGCTCGCGCTGGGGCGGGAAGCGACGGATGCTCTCGTGCAGATAGCGATATGAGTCGGCGTCGCGGGCAATGACCTTGCCGAAGAACGGCAGGGCGCGCTCGGAATAGGCATCGTAGAGGCGGCCGACCGGCGCCGACGTCACCTTGCTGAATTCGAGGCAGAAGAAGCGCCCCCCTGGCTTCAGCACGCGGTAGGCATCGGCCAGTGCCTTGTCGATGTCGGTCACATTGCGCAGGCCGAACGCGATCGTGTAGGCGTCGAAGGAGCGATCCGGGAACGGGAGCCTCTCGGCGTCACCGGTGGTCCAGGTCAGGCCCTGCAGCAGCCCACGGTCGACGGCGCGGTCGCGCCCGACCTCGAGCATCGCCGGATTGATGTCGCAAACGGTGACGTCGGGGCGGTCGCCTTGCCCGCGCAGCATGCGGAAGGCGATGTCGCCGGTACCGCCCGCCACATCCAGGATTTTCTCGCCCGGCCGCGGATGGACCACATCGACCATCGCGTTCTTCCAGAGCCGGTGTACGCCGCCCGACATCAGGTCGTTCATCAGATCGTAGCGCGGCGCCACGCTTTCAAAGACGCGCGCGACCAGGCCCGCCTTTTCGGCGGCCGGAACGTCGCGAAATCCGAAAGACGCGTTGCCGGCCGGGGCCTGTCCCTCGGGGCTGGCTACGCTAGGATCGGGGTCGTTTGTCATGGGCCGCAACCTAGAGGAATCGCCATGCTGCTGAAAGACCGGGTGATCCTGATCACGAATGTCGAGAAATTCGCAGGCCACGGCACCACACGTGTGGCCTTGGCCCAGGGAGCGACCATTCTGGCGCACGATCCCTCGTTCGAAGCGCCGAGCGCACGCCGCAAGTACGAGTCGGAGTTCCCAGGCGCCCACGCCCTCTCGGCGGTCGAGCCGGCCACCCTGGTCGAACTGGCCCTGAAGCGGCACGGCCATATCGACGCGCTGGTGAACAACGACGCCTATCCGGCACTGCGTGCTCCACTGGGAGAAGCCCGGCTCGAAGACTATCGCGCGGCCCTCGAAGCGATGGCCGTGGCACCGTTTCGATTGACGCAGCTCGTGGCGCCCTCGATGCGCAAGCGCAAGTCGGGACGAATCGTTTTCGTTTCGTCGGCAGCGCCGTTGCGCGGCATTGCCAACTACGCGCCCTATGTCTCGGCGCGCGCCGCCGCCAACGGACTCGTTTCATCGCTTGCGAAGGAACTCGGTCGCGACGGCATCACCGTGAACGCCGTCGGTTCGAACTATGTCGAGAACCCGGATTATTTTCCGCCGGCCCTGCTCGCCAACAGCGAAGCCATGGCCAAGATGACGGCGCAGATTCCGCTCGGAAGGCTCGGCAAATCCGACGAACTCGGCGCAACCGTGTGCTTTCTCTGCTCCGACGCGGCGGGCTTCATCACTGGTCACGTTCTTCCGCATGCCGGAGGGTGGGCGTGACATCGCGATAGATCGCATGCACACTCCCTTCACAAACAATGTCGCGCACGGCTGACCGAAGCGCGACGGCCAGGGAAGGAACGTCTGAGCGACGCCGGTGAATCCGGCGCGGTCCCCCATGGCTGAGTTCGGTCCGAGGACGGCGCATGGGAAGACAGATTGTCCACCGCCTGCTGATCTCGTTCCCCGCATTACTCGGGGTTCTTTTCCTGTGCTTCTGTCTCCTGCAGGTGGTGCCGGCCGATCCGGCGATGATCATTGCCGGGCCTGAGGCCAAGGCGGAGACGATCGCCGCCATTCGCGAAGAACTCGGTCTCGACCGACCGATCCCCGTCCAGTTCGCCGAGTACATCGGCCGCGTCCTGCGCGGCGATCTCGGCCGCTCCATCATCTCCAACAAGATGGTGAGCGAGGAACTCGCGCTGACCATCGGCCCCACCATCGAGTTGATGCTGGGCGGCATGCTGCTCGCCATTCCGATCGGATTGACGCTCGGCACGCTCGCTGCCGTGCGGCGCGGCACCATCGTCGATCGCATCATCATGGCCTTCTCTGTCGCCGGCGTTTCCATGCCGGTGTTCTTCATCGGCCTGATCCTGATCCAGTACATGGGCTTCAAGTGGGGCCTGTTCCCCTTCACCGGCCGCACCGGTCCGATCTGGGACGGCGGCCTGCCAAGCCTGGTGCTGCCGGCGCTGACCCTGGGCAGCGTCCTCATCGGCCCGATCGCGCGGCTGACGCGCACGGCGGTGCTCGAAGTACTGGGTGCCGACTTCGTGCGCACCGCCCGCGCCAAGGGACTGCGCGAGACGGTGGTGATCGTGCACCACGCGCTGCGCAACGCGTTGATCCCCGTGGTGACCCTGATTGGCCTGCAGGCGGCGTTCCTGTTGGGCGGCGCTGTGGTGACCGAGACCATGTTTTCCTGGCCGGGCGTCGGTCGTCTGGCGGTTGGCGCCATCGTCTCGAGTGATTTCCCGACGGCACAGGGTGCGATCATGATCCTGGCGATCGCCTTCCTGTCGATCAACCTGCTGGTCGACATCCTCTACGTCTATCTCGATCCCCGGGTTCAGCGGACATGAGCGCCGAAACCCTCGACACGGCCGCGCCTGCCGAAGAGACCGGCCTGCTCTCCCGCTCCGGCGTGCTGCGCCGACTGATGCGGGACAAGGTCGCCGCCGTGGCCGCGCTCGCCCTGACGCTGATCGTGCTGTCGGCTGTCTTCGCCCCCGTCGTGGCGCCCTACGATCCCTATCTCACCGATCTCACGAAGGTGATGCAGCCGCCCAGCGCCGAACACTGGTTCGGCACCGACAACACCGGTCGCGACATCCTGAGCCGCGTCCTCTATGGCACGCGCAATACGTTGATGCTGGGGCTGGTCGGCGTGATCATCGGCGGATTCCTGGGCGGCATTCTCGGCATCCTTGCCGCCTACTATCCGCGGGCCGATGGCTGGATCATGCGTCTGGTCGACGTGATGCTGGCCTTTCCGGCGATCCTGATCGGCCTCGCCGTAGCTGCGATCTTTGGCGCCGGCCTCACGGCCGTGGTGATTGCGCTGGTGGTGGCCACCGTGCCCGACGTGGCGCGCGTCGCGCGCGGCTCGGCGGTCGGCGTGATGGGCCAGGAATTCATGGAAGCCGGCCGCGCCGTCGGCGTGTCGGACCGCACCCTGATCTGGCGCTACCTGACGCTGAACTGCATCTCGACCATCTTCGTCTTCCTCACCCTGCGCTTCGGCCAGATCATCCTGATCGGCTCGGCGCTCGGCTTCCTCGGCATGGGCGCCCAGCCGCCGACTGCCGAACTTGGCATGATGGCCGCCCAAGGCCGCGACTTTCTCTTCATGGCACCGCACATCGCGACGATCCCGAGCTTCGCGATCTTCGTGATCGTGCTGACTGCCAATCTTCTGGGCGACGCACTCCGCGACGTCCTCGATCCGAGGCTGCAACAATGATCAGACAAGTTCTGAGTGCAGCGTTCGCGTTGAGTACCGCTTGGGCCTTCGAGTCTTCAGCGTCCGCCCAGACCTTGAACATGATGAAGTCGATCGATGCGCCGCACTACGATGCGCAACGCACGACCTGGGGGCCGACCTCCGATATCGTCAACATGTTCCAGGACACGCTGGTGGCCTTGGACTGGGACGGCAGGACGCCGATCCCCTATCTCGCCAAATCCTGGACGATCAGCCCGGACGGCAAGACCTACACCTTCAAGCTGCGCGACGACGTGACCTTCTGCAGCGGTAAGAAGTTCACGGCCGAGGATGTGATCTACTCCTTCAAGCGGCTGAAGGACCCGGCGATCAAGGGGCCGTTCGCGTGGCGTGCCGGCACCATCAAGGAGCTGCGTGCGCCCGATCCCTATACGGTGGAGTACGAACTCGAAGAGCCATTCTCCGAGCTGCTGTTGCAGCTCACCATGTTCACCAACGTCATCCACAACAAGGAGAGCGTGGAGGCACTGGGCAAGGACTACGGCGTCAAAGGCGCCGACGGCACCGGCCCATGGTGCTTCGAATCCTGGACTCCGCGCACGCAGATCGTTCTGAAGCGGCACGACGCCTACAAATGGGGCCCCTCGATGTACCAGAACAAGGGGCCGGTGAAGTTCGAAAGGCTGGTCATCAAGATCGTGCCCGAAGATTCGAGCCGAGTTGCCGCGATGATGGCGGGACAGTTCGACTTCACGAACCAGTTCCCCTCGCAGTTCATCTCGCAGGCCAAGGCGGCGCCGATGCTTCAGGTGCAGGATGCCCGACCCAACTTCCAGCTCCTCTACTTTGGTTTCAAGACCTCACGACCCATGGTCGAGGATCGTCGCGTGCGCGAGGCGATGAGTATCGCGATCAACCGCGCCGAGATCGCCAAGGGCGTGCTGTTGGGTAACGCCGATCCAGCCTTCACGATCGTCGATGCAGATGCACAGGATTTCGACCCCAAAACGAAGGAAATCGTGAAGGAAGATATCGAGCGGGCGAAGAAGCTGCTCGATGAAGCAGGCTGGAAGCCCGGTGCCGATGGCGTCCGCGAGAAGGACGGCGTCAAACTACAGCCCAAGGTCTACTTCACCCAGGCCGGCAACACGCCGCGAGTGGCGGAAGCGATCCAGGGCTACCTGCGCCGGATTGGCGTGCAGTGGCAGCTCCAGCCTTGGGACTCGACCATTGCGGCAGCGAAGATGGCCGAGCAGGACTACGAGATCTGGTCGGTCACAGTGCCCTATCTGTCGGCCGGCGACCTGATGAACATCTACTTCGACTCCCGGAACATCCCGACACCCAACCGGATGAACTGGAAGAACGCCGAGACCGACAAACTACTGAGTTCGGGGCGCGCCGCTCTCAACGACGCCGACCGCGCCAAGGCCTATGAGCTGGTGCAGCAGCAGGTCATGCGCGAACACCTCTGGATACCGGTGTTGAACATCAACATGCACATGGTGACCAGCAAGAAACTCAAGGGCGCGCGCCCGCACATGATCTACCAGAACACTTTCTACAAAGGGCTCGACCTGACGTTCTAGGGAACAGAAACATAACGAGACGAGGAAACGACGATGCGTACGATCTTCAAAGGTGTGGCAGCGTTGCTTAGCGTAGTCGGCATCTCCGCGGCAGCGGAGGCACAGACCCTCAAGATGATGAAGTCGCTCGATGCGCCGCACTATGACGGACAGCGCACGACATGGTCGCCGACATCCGACATCGTCAACATGTTCCAGGACACGCTGGTGGCCATGGACTGGGACGGCAAGACGGCCATCCCCTACCTCGCCAAGTCCTGGACGGTGAGCCCCGACGGCAAGCTCTACACCTTCAAGCTGCGCGATGACGTGACCTTCTGCAGCGGCAAGAAGTTCACGGCCGAGGACGTCATCTACTCCTTCAAGCGGTTGACCAGCCCCGAACTCAAGGCACCGCTTGCCTGGCGTGCCGGCAATATCAAGGAGCTACGCGCCCCCGATCCTTACACAGTCGAGTACGAACTGAACGAGCCGTTCGCCGACCTGTTGCTGCAGCTCACCATGTTCACCACCGCCATCCATAACAAGGAGAGCGTGGAGGCGTTGGGCAAGGACTACGGCGTCAAGGCCATCGACGGCACCGGCCCGTGGTGCTTCGAATCCTGGACGCCGCGTACGGAGATCGTGCTGAAGAGGCACGATGCCTACAAGTGGGGCCCCTCGATGTACCAGAACAAAGGGCCGGTGAAGTTCGAGAAGCTCTCGATCAAGATCGTGCCGGAGGATTCGAGCCGGGTCGCGGCCATGATGGGCGGCCAGTTCGACGTCACGCACCAGATCCCGCTGCAGTTCATCCAGCAGGTCAAGGCATCCCCTAACCTCAACGTCCAGGAGGCGACGCCCAACTTCCAGCTCATGTACTACGGCTACAAGACCACGCGGCCAATGGTGGCGGACAAGCGCGTGCGCGAGGCGATGAACATCGCCATCAACCGCGCCGACATCACCAAGGGCATCATGCTGGGTAACGCCACGCCGGCTTACACCTTCATCGACCCCAAAGCGCTCGACTTCGCCGACTCGACCAAGAACATCATCAAGGAGGATGTCGAACGCGCGAAGAAGCTGCTCGACGAAGCGGGCTGGAAGGTTGGCAGCGATGGCATTCGCGAGAAGGATGGCGTCAAGCTCGCGCCGCGGGTGCTGTTCACGCAGGTCGCCTACTTCCCGCGCGTCTCCGAGGCGATCCAGGGGTACATGCGCAAGATCGGCATCGACTGGAAGATCATGGGATACGATTCGACCATCGCTCCGGCGGAAATGGCCAAGCAGGACTTCGATCTTTGGACGGTGACGTTTCCCTACATCTCCTCCGGCGACCTGCTGAACTTCTACTTCGACTCCAAGAACATGCCGGCGCCCAACCGCATGAACTGGAACGATCCCAAGACCGACGAGTATCTGAAGATGGGCCGCGCCTCGATCACGGATGCCGACCGCGCCAAGTACTATGCGCTGGCCCAGCAGCGCGTGACCGAAGAGCATCTCTGGATGCCGGTGATGAACATCGCGATGTACACCACCAGCCTGAAGAAGTTGAAGGGCGTGCGGCCGCACATGCTCTACCAGAACACCTTCTACAAGGGCCTGGACTACTCCTTCTGATGGACAAGCTCCTCGACGTCCGCGGTCTCCGGACACACTTCCACACGGACCGCGGCCTGTTTCGCGCGGTCGACGGCATCGACTTTGCCGTCGAACGCGGCCGCACCGTCGGGCTGGTCGGCGAATCGGGCTGCGGCAAGAGCGTGACCTCGCTGTCCGTGATGGGCCTGGTCGCCAGCCCGCCGGGCCAGGTCGAGGCCGATGCCATCAGCTTCGAAGGCCGCAATGTGCTCGGCCTTTCGGCCGACGAACGCCGCAAGCTGCGCGGTGGCAAGATGTCGATGATCTTCCAGGAGCCGATGACCTCGCTCAATCCGGTGCACACCATCGGACAGCAGATCGTCGAAGCGATCCTGGCGCATACAACGCTGTCGCCGGGGGCCGCCAAGGCACGCGCCATCGAGATGCTCGAACTGGTGCGCATCCCCTCCGCCGCCGAACGAGTCGATGATTATCCGCACCGTCTGTCGGGTGGCATGCGCCAGCGGGTGATGATCGCCATGGCGCTGGCCTGCGAACCGGCCCTCCTGATTGCAGACGAACCGACGACGGCGCTCGACGTCACCATCCAGGCGCAGATCCTCGACCTGCTGCAGGACCTGCAGCGCCGCCTCGGCATGGCGATCCTGATCATCACCCACGATCTCGGGGTGATCGCCGAAGTCGCCGACGAGGTACTGGTGATGTACGCCGGCAAGATCGTGGAAAGCGCGCCAGTGGCCGCTCTCTTCGCCGATCCGCAGCATCCCTACACGATCGGCCTGCTGGGCTCGATCCCGCGCATCGAGATCGATCGCGAGCGGCTGTCGACCATCGAAGGCACGGTGCCCAGCCCCAACAACCAGCCCAAGGGCTGCCGCTTCGCGCCGCGCTGCCCCTTCGCCGATCCGCGCTGCCACGCCGAACCGCCGCCGCTGCGCGGCATTGGAACCGATCATCGCGTGGCCTGCTGGAAGGCACCCGTCGAACTGGCAGGAGCGGCCGCATGAACACCGCGTCGACTCCCGTGCTTCAGGTGGACGGTCTGGTAAAGCACTTCCCCGTCGCCCGCGGCCTGATTCGCCGCAAGGTGATCGGCATGGTCCGCGCGGTCGAGGGCGTGAGCTTCGAGATCGCGCGTGGCGAGACGTTGGCGCTCGTCGGCGAGTCGGGCTGCGGCAAGTCGACGACCGGCCGCCTCGTGCTGCGCCTGATGGACCCCACGGCCGGTTCCGTGCGCTTCAAGGGCGAGGAGATCGCCAACCTCGACAAGCAGTCGCTGCGCCGGATGCGCCGTCACATGCAGATCATCTTCCAGGACCCCTATGCCTCGCTGAACCCGCGCATGACGGTGGGCGAAATCCTGGCCGAACCGATGGCGGTGCACGACCTTCACACGCCGGCCGAGCGCGAGAAGCGCGTGAAGGACCTGCTCGACGTGGTCGGCCTGCTGCCCGAGCACGCAAGGCGTTATCCGCATCAATTCTCGGGAGGTCAGCGCCAGAGGATCGGCATTGCCCGTGCGCTGGCGGTCAATCCCGACCTGATCATCTGCGACGAGCCGGTATCGGCGCTCGACGTTTCGATCCAGGCGCAGATCGTGAACTTGCTGCAGAACCTGCAACAGCGCTTCGGCCTCTCCTATCTCTTCATCGCCCACGACCTTGCCGTGGTGAAGCACATCAGCGATCGCGTGGCGGTGATGTATCTCGGCCAGCTCGTAGAGATCGCGACCAAGCGCGACCTCTACGACCGCCCCCTGCATCCCTATACGCAGGCGTTGCTGTCGGCGATCCCGCGGCCCGATCCCAGCGTACGCAAGGAGCGCGTCCTTCTGGCCGGCGACGTACCCAGCCCCTTCGCGCCACCATCGGGCTGCCGCTTCCACACCCGCTGCCAGCACGCACAGCCGCGCTGCAAGCAGGAACAGCCGGAACTACGGGATGCCGGCGACGGCCATCGCGTCGCCTGTCACTTCTTCGAGACGATTCCCAAGCCCGCGATTGCAACCGCCGCCGACACCGCCAATGGCAAGTTCGTCGAACGGCTGGCGGCCTTCGAAGCGGCAAAGGCCAAGCGCCTGCAAGCGTAGACGACGGCACCACTCCCACCGCGAATGCCAACCCGACTTTCCCGAGAGTAGAAGGTGGTATATGAATACTACCATTGCGGGTATGAGAATGAACTGCCGCAGGTCTAACGGGAGAGAAGACTGGTGCGAACGCTTGGCAACATCCTCTGGCATGTCCCATTTCTGGGCTTCGTGACCGCGGCAATCTACTGGCTGCTGGGACTGCTATTGACGGTTCTGGTCGTCACGGCACCGATCGGTCTCGGACTCATGGAATTCGGCAAGTTCCTTCTCGTCCCCTTCGGGCGAGCAATGGTCGACAACAAGAACCTCAAAGGCGACCGGAACGCGGCCTGGCAGGCCTATTCGACGATCATCATGATCCTCTACATACCCTTCGGACTGGTTTTCGTGGTGATCAACGCCATCCAGGTCGTTCTGTTGTGCCTGTCCATCGTCGGCATCCCAGTCGCGCTGGTCATCGCGAAATCCCTTGGGACAGTTCTCAATCCCGTGAACAAGGTCTGCGTGCCGGCCGCGGTCGCGGAGGAACTCGAGCGCCGCAAGGGAAGCGCCGAGGTAGCCAAGTACGTCGGCTGATCGGCATCAATCAGCAGAGCTGTTCGGGAGTTTTAGCGGCACCACATCTGCCATCGCTGATGTGGTGCGCTGAAGTCTGGCGGACAGCCTGCGCCGCGTTAGCTAAACGCCTCGTCCCAGGTGCCGCGCGTCGAAGCCTTCGAGTACTCCGTTGCGCGGTTCTCGAAGAAGTTGGTGTGCTCGATGGCGTTCAGCATCTGGTCCATCCACGGCAGCGGATTCTTGGCATCCTTGCGGTAGATGGGCTGCAGGCCGATCTGCGTGAGTCGCCGGTCGGCGATGAACCGGATGTAACGCTTCACGTCGGTGGCCGTCATGCCCTCGATGCCGCCCATCTCGAAGGAGAGATCGATGAAGGCATCCTCGTGGTCGACGATGGTCGAGCAGGCGACGTAGATCTCGCGCTGCAGCTCCTCCGTCCACACTTCCGGGTTCTCCTGGATGAAGGTGCGGAACAGGCGGATGATCGAATTGCAGTGCAGTGTCTCGTCGCGCACCGACCACGACACGATCTGGCCCATGCCCTTCATCTTGTTGAAGCGCGGGAAGTTCATCAGCATCGCGAAGGAGGCGAAGAGCTGCAGGCCCTCGGTGAAGGCGCCGAACACCGCCAGGGTCTTGGCGATATCCGCCTTCGAGTCGACGTTGAAGCCCTGCATGTAGTCGTACTTGTCCTTCATCTCCTTGACGGTGAGGAAGGCCGAGTATTCGGTCTCGGGCATGCCGATCGTGTCGAGCAGGTGGCTGTAGGCGGCGACATGCACGGTCTCCATCGCCGAGAAGGCCGCCAGCATCATCTGCACTTCCGTGGGTTTGAAGACCCGCGAATAGTGCCGCATGTAGCAGTTGTTCACTTCGACGTCGGCCTGCGTGAAGAAGCGGAAGATCTGCGTCAGCAGGTGGCGCTCGCTATCGGTGAGCTTGTTGCGCCAGTCCTTCACGTCGTCGGCCAGCGGCACTTCCTCTGGCAGCCAGTGAATGCGCTGCTGCGTCAGCCAGGCGTCGTAGGCCCAGGGATAGTGGAACGGCTTGTAGATTGGCTTGGCGTCGAGAAGAGACATGGCGCAGGACCCGCTTGGTCGAAGCGTTGAGGCAAAACGCGGAGACGAAAAGTCCCCTGTAGCGGCTCCGGGGCGAACCCGGGGACGCTACAGGGGACGACTCAAGTTTACTGACAGCTAAGGCACTCTTCGTAGTCGTTGCTCTGCGCCGGTGTTCCGATTGGCAGAGGAGAGGGGACGTCAGTTCTGGGGGCTGAGAGACCGTGGTCGCCGATCGGCATGGCGAGCGCTTCGCCCGCGACGGTTTCGGCGCGCTGGATGCTGAGCGAGCGGCAGTAGTAGAGGCTCTTCACGCCGCGCTTCCAGGCCATCATGTGGATCTGGTGCAGGTCGCGCTTATGCACGTCGGCCGGCAGGAAGAGATTCAGCGACTGGCTCTGACAGATATAGGGCGTGCGGTCGGCCGCGTGCTCGACCAGCCAGCGCTGATCGATCTCGAATGCCGTCTTGAACACCGCCTTCTCGTGATCGTCGAGGCAGTCGAGATGCTGCACCGAGCCCTGATTGGTGGTGACCGAGGTCCAGGTGTCCTCGTCGTTCTTGCCCTTCTGGTCCAGCAGCTTCTCGAGGTAGGGATTGCGCACCACGAAGGAGCCCGAGAGGGTCTTGTGGTTGTAGACGTTGGCCGCCGACGGCTCGATGCCGGGCGAGGCGCCGCCGCAGATGATCGAGATCGAGGCGGTCGGCGCGATGGCGAGCTTGTTCGAGAAGCGCTCCGCGAAGCCGAAGTCGGCGGCGTCTGGGCAGGCACCGCGTTCGCCGGCGAGAGTCTTCGACGCCTCGTCGCACTGACCGCGGATGTGCTTGAACATCTTCTTGTTCCACACCTTGGCCATCACGGATTCCAGCGGAATGCCGTTGGCCTGCAGGAAGGAGTGGAAGCCCATGACGCCGAGGCCGACCGAACGCTCGCGCATCGCGGCATAGGTTGCCCGCGCGAAATCGGTGCCGGCACTGTCGATGAAGCCCTGCAGCACGTTGTCGAGGAAGCGCATGACGTCCTCGATGAAGTGCGGATGCTCATGCCACTCGAGGTAGGTCTCGAGGTTGAGCGAGGAGAGACAGCACACGGCGGTGCGCTGCTTGCCGTGATGATCGACGCCCGTCGGCAGGGTGATCTCGCTGCACAAGTTCGAGGTCTTGACCTCGAGGCCCGCCAGCTTGTGATGCTCGGGCCGCGCGTTGTTCACGTGATCGACGAACACCAGGTACGGCTCGCCGGTCTCGATACGCGCCGTCAGGATTCGGATCCAGAGATGGCGGGCCGAGACCTTGCGCTGCACGGCACCGTCCTTCGGGCTGACCAGCGCCCACTCCTCGTCGTTCTCGACGGCGCGCATGAAGGCGTCGGAGATCAGCAGGCCGTGGTGGAGGTTCAGCGCCTTGCGGTTGGGATCGCCGCCGGTCGGACGGCGGATCTCGATGAATTCCTCGATCTCGGGATGATTCACCGGCAGGTAGCAGGCGGCCGAGCCGCGGCGCAGCGAGCCCTGGCTGATGGCGAGCGTCAGCGAATCCATCACGCGGATGAAGGGCACGACACCGGAGGTCTTGCCGTTCAGGCCGACCTTTTCGCCGATCGAACGCAGGTTGCCCCAGTAGGAGCCGATGCCGCCGCCGCGCGCCGCCAGCCACACGTTCTCGTTCCACAGGCCGACGATCCCCTCGAGGCTGTCATTCGCCTCGTTGAGGAAGCAGGAGATCGGCAGACCGCGGCTGGTCCCCCCATTGCTGAGAACTGGCGTGGCCGGCATGAACCACAGATTGCTGATGTAATCGTAGAGACGCTGTGCATGGGCATCGTCGTCGGCGTAGGCCGAAGCGACGCGCGCAAACATCTCCTGGTAGTTTTCGCCAGGCAGAAGATAGCGATCGGTCAGAGTGGCCTTGCCGAAGGCCGTCAGACGGGAATCCCGAGAGGAGTCGGTAACAACCCGTGCACCGCTGCGAACCTGAACGACATCAAACACTTGCGGTCCCCTTTTTCTTTTTGTCCACAGCTGTGGAAAGAACACCCTGTGGAAGACACCTAGATATTGCGGAGGGCTCTCCGTCCCCCACTATCCATTGATAGTACGTCACCCACCGATCCTGTCATTTCGAAATTTTTCCCTCGAATGTGAATCTCAGGAATGGCTTGTTAATGCCCTGATATTTCTTGAAGAAATGGCGTTTGAAATTCTGTTTCCTGGACCGTTTCCGCGCCTTCGCAGGTGCAGCATAGAAGGAGAACAAAACGCGCTTTCCCGCGGAATCCGTGGGCCAGAAACAGAAACAGCAGCGAATCGGCTCGCCCTCGGACGACCACCCCGCAAAACGCGAGACGCGGTGGGCATTCCCGGGCTCGCCAAGAGTCCGTCGTCAGAATGTCATGCAGCGGCGTAACATCCGGCACAGTCCGAGGAGGAGACACAAGACATGGCCACCGCCCTCGCACCACGTGTTTACGGGCTCGATGCCATCTGCGCTGCCGCTCTCCAGGCTGCCGGCGGCGAGGATGCCGCCCAATTTGCGCGCCGGCTGTTCGCCCGCGTCGCCGACAAGGACCTCGCTGCCGCGCCCGCCGACCAGCGTGCCGCCGCCTCCAATGCGCTGCTTGCGTTCGGCCGCCGCCGCCTGCCCGGGGTTGCCAAGGTTCGCGTCTTCAATCCCTCGGTCGCCGGCCACGGTTTCGAGAGCCGTCACACGATCGTTCAGATTGTCAACGACGACATGCCGTTCCTGGTCGATTCGATCGCCAACGAGTTCAATCGCCGCGAAATCTCGGTCCACCTGCTCGCGCACCCCGTCCTGGCGGTGCGTCGCGACCTCGACGGCGACATGATCGGCATTGCCCTGGAGGCCGGTGAGCGCGCCAAGGCGGAGTCGATGATGCACATCGAGATCGACCGCCAGGCCGATCACGCGCAGCTCGACGAGCTTGCCGCCGCGCTGACGCGCGTGCTGGCCGAGGTGCGGCTCGCCGTCGAGGACTGGCGCGCCATGCGCCGCGCCTGCCTCGACGCCATTGCCGATCTTGTCCCCGGCCGCGCAGCGAACCTCGCCGAGTACGAGGATTTCCTGCGTTGGCTCGAAGCCAACCACTTCACCTTCCTCGGCCATCGCCGCTATCGCTATGTCGACGATCCCAGCCAGCCGGGCGGCATCCGCTACGAGCTGATGCCGGGTTCGGCACTCGGAATCCTGCGACGCGACGAGGTCCGGCTCTTCGAGGCAGGGCTCGGCGGCGGCGAAGCGATGTCGCGCTTCGCGCGCGGCCCGCACAATGTCCTGATCGTGAAGACCGACCGGCAAGCGCTGGTCCATCGCAGCGGCGCGATGGATTGCGTCATCGTGAAGACCTTCGACGCCGACGGCCGGATCACCGGCGAGCGGCGGCTGGTCGGCCTATTCACCTCGGCAGCCTACCACGCGATGGTGCGCGACGTGCCGCTGCTGCGCGGCCGGGTCGACGGCCTGTTGCGCCGCTCCGGTCTCGATCCGAACAGCCATGACGGCAAGGCGCTGATGGCGATCCTCGAAGCCTATCCGCGCGACGAGCTGTTCCAGATCGAAGAAGACACGCTCTACGATCACGCGATGGGTATCCTGCAGTTGCAGGAACGACGGCGCGTCGCCCTGTTTGCACGCCGCGATGCCGTCGGCCGCTTCGCCACCAATCTGGTCTATGCACCACGCGAACGCTTCGACATGGCCCTGAGCGACCGCTTTGCCGCGATGCTCGAACAGAGCTGGCAGGGCAAGGTGACCTCGACCACCTCGTCGGCCGACTCAGGCTCTGCTCTCGCGCAATCGCTCTATACATTGAGGCTCGACTCGCCGACGGCACCGACGCCCGACCTCGCCGAACTCGAACGCACCCTGGCCGAAGCCGCAACCTCGTGGAACGATCGGTTGCGTGCCGCGCTGCAGGCAAACCTGGGCGAGGCCGAAGGCCGCACGGCGTCGCGCCGCTGGCGTCATTGGTTCCCCTCCACCTATCGCGACAGTTTCGATGCTGCCCAGGCCGTGGCCGACATCGCGCCGCTGCAGGCGACGCTCGAGGGCCGGCAAAATGCCGTACGCCTCGACCGCGAGCCGGGCTCGCCGCCGCATCGCTTCACCTTGCGCTTGTTCCATCCGCGCGAGCCGATTGCGCTCTCCGACATTCTGCCGCCGGCCGAAAATCTTGGCCTGCGTGTCCTGAGCGAAGCGCCGTTCGTCCTGCGCGCGGAAGGCACAGAACCGGTGGCGCTGCAGGTATTGAGTGTCGAAACAGCCGACAAATCGCCGGTCGATCTCGCCGCTGCAGGCCCCCGCTTCGTCGAGACGCTCGACAGGCTCTGGGCGCGCGCCTTTGAAAGTGATGGCCTGAACCGGCTGGTGCTAGGGGCGGGGCTTGCCTGGCGTGAGGTCGCCATCGTTCGCGCCTACACTAAGTATCTGCGTCAGGCTGGCATTCCGTTCAGCCAAGATTATATGGAGCGCGCGCTGGCCGCGTATCCGAGGGTCGCGCGCCTGCTCGTCGATCTCTTCGTGGCGCGCTTCGACCCCTCTCTCGGCGAGGCGACCTCTGCCACGCGCAAAGGAAAGGTCGAGGCCATCGAAGCCGAGCTCGCGACGGCACTGGAAGCCGTCACGACTCTGGACGAGGATCGTATCCTGCGGCGCTTCCATAACGCCGTGCTTTGCACCCTGCGCACCAACTACTGGCAGGCCGGCAGCGACGGTTCGCCGAAGGACTGGATCTCCTTCAAGATCGACAGCCGCGCCATCGACGATCTGCCGGCGCCCAGGCCTTTAGTCGAGATCTTCGTCTACAGCCCGCGCATGGAAGGCATCCATCTGCGCGGCGGTCGGGTCGCGCGCGGCGGCATCCGCTGGTCCGACCGGCGCGAGGACTTCCGTACCGAGATCCTCGGCTTGATGAAGACGCAGATGGTGAAGAACGCCGTCATCGTACCCGTCGGCTCCAAAGGTGGCTTCTATGTCAAGCAGCCGCCGGTTGGCGGCACGCGCGAGCAGGTCCAGGCGGAAGGCATCGCCTGCTATCAGACCCTGATCCGCGGCATGCTCGACATTACCGACAACTATGCAGGGGGGACCATCGTTCCGCCGGCCAGTGTGGTGCGCCACGACGGCGACGATCCCTATCTCGTCGTCGCTGCAGACAAGGGCACCGCCACCTTCTCCGACATCGCCAATGCGCTGGCCCGCGACTACGGCTTCTGGCTGGACGATGCCTTCGCCTCGGGCGGCTCGGCCGGATACGACCACAAGAAGATGGGCATTACGGCCCGCGGCGCGTGGGAATCGGTGAAGCGCCACTTCCGCGAACTTGGCCGCGACATTCAGATAACCCCCTTCACGGTCGCGGGCGTCGGCGACATGTCGGGAGACGTGTTCGGCAACGGCATGTTGCTGTCACCGCACATCAAGCTCGTGGTGGCCTTCGACCACCGTCACATCTTCATCGACCCGTCGCCCGAACCGGCGACGAGCTTCGCCGAACGCAAGCGGCTCTTCGACCTGCCGCGCTCCTCCTGGATGGATTACGACAAGAGCCTGCTGTCGACGGGCGGCGCCATCTTCGATCGCGCCGCCAAGTCGGTCAGCCTGTCGCCCGAGGCGCGGCAGGTACTGGGCATCGAGACCGCGACCTTGGCGCCGCTCGACTTGATGCGCGCCATCCTGGCCGCGCCTGTCGACCTGCTCTATTTCGGGGGCATCGGCACCTATGTGAAGGCTTCGAGCGAAAGCAACGCCGATGCGGGCGACCGCACCAACGATGCCTTGCGCGTCGATGCCGCACAGATCCGGGCAAAGGTGATCGGCGAAGGCGCCAATCTTGGCTTCACTCAACGTGGGCGAGTCGAGGCCGCTCTCGCCGGCCGCAAGATCAACACCGATGCGCTCGACAACTCCGCTGGCGTCGATACCTCCGACCACGAGGTCAACATCAAGATCGCCACGGGCGGCGCGATTACCTCGGGCGCCCTCGCCGCGTCGGACCGCGACGCCCTGCTCTTCTCGATGACCGACGAAGTGGCAGGCCTCGTGCTGCGCCACAATTATCAGCAAAGCCAGGCGATCAGCATGGCCGAAGGACAGGCGGCGGAAGAACATGACCGCCTCGAACGCTTCATGCGCACCCTGGAACGCAAGGGCCGGCTCGACCGAGCCGTCGAGTTCCTGCCGGACTCCGCCGCCATGCGCGTGCGTGCCGCCAATCGCCAACCGCTGACCCGCCCCGAACTCTGCGTGCTGTTGGCCTATGCCAAGATCGACCTCAACGAAGAGATCCTCGCCTCCGACCTGCCCGACGATCCGCGGCTGGAGGAAGAGCTGTTGCGTTACTTCCCGGCGGCGTTGCAGGAGAAGTACGAACCGGCAATTCGCGGCCATCGCCTGCGCCGCGAGATCACCGCCCTGCAGGTGGTGAATTCGCTGGTCAACCGCTGCGGCCCGACCTTCGTGCACAATGTCGGCCAGCGCTCCGGCGCATCGGCCGCGACCATTGCGCGGGCCTTCACAGTCGTGCGCGACGCCTGGAAGCTGCGCACGCTCTGGGCGGATATCGAAGCCTTGGACTCCGCCCTCAAGGCCGAGGCCCAGGTCCGCATGCTGGTCGCTTCGCAACGGTTCCTGGTGCGCACGGTGCAATGGACTCTGCGCCGCCTCCCGCAGCCGCTCGATACCATCGCTGCCACGACGAAGCTCAGCGCCGCCGTGGGTGCGCTGGGCGACTTGCCCGCCGATCTCATCGGCCAGGCCGAGGCAACCGCGCTCGGCGAACGGGCGGCCGCGCTCGAAGCGATCGGCGCGCCGGCCGCCACTGCACGCCAGGCTGCCGCCCTCGAAACGCTGGCATCGGCCGGCGACCTGGCCCTGGCCGCCGAAGCCAACGGCTGCAACATCGAAGCGGCGGCGCGGCTCTACTTCCGGATCGGCGAACGCCTGTCGCTGGCGTCGCTGGCCAATGCCGCACACAAACTGCCGCGCGAAGGCCAGTGGCCATCGCAGGCAGCGCTGGCCATCCAGGACGAGCTGGCGGGATTGCACGCCGACCTTCTGGGCTCGGCATTGCGCGCCGCGGGCGGTGGCAACTGCGACCCCGACGAGGCGCTCGCCAAATGGAGCGAGCCGCGGCAGCTTGCACTGGATCGTGTCGACCGGCTGGTGAAGGAGGATTTCGCCGCGGCCGGGGCACTCGACCTCGCCATGCTGTCGGTTGCGACGGCCGAGTTGCGAACGCTGGTTTAATTCACCACATCAGGTCCCAGGAGAGCACCCATGACCGACAAGACCGTCGAGAAGAGCGAAACGGAGTGGCAGAAGGAGCTCGATCCGCTGCAGTACCATGTGCTGCGCAAGCACGGCACCGAACGCGCCTTCACCAGCCCGTTGAACGACGAAAAGCGCGCCGGCACTTTCCGCTGCGCCGGCTGCGGCGAGCCGCTGTTCGACTCCAAGACCAAGTACGAAAGCGGCTCGGGCTGGCCGTCCTTCTGGGCACCCATGGAAGGCGCGGTCGATACGTCGACCGACCACAGCCATTTCATGACCCGCGTCGAAGTTCACTGCGCCAAGTGCGGCGGCCATCTCGGCCACGTCTTCCCCGACGGCCCGCAGCCGACCGGCGAGCGCTACTGCATGAACGGCGCGGCGCTCAAGTTCGACGAGAAGAAGTGACGCCGGGTCGATCAGGGAGCGCGTAAAGCTCCTCGATCAACTGGCGCAGGTTGGCGCGGATCGCCCGTTCGTTGGCGATCCTCAGCCGCGCCTGTCCGTCGACGGCATCGTCCAGAGTCGCGGTTGCCGGTGTTGTGATTGCTTTGTCGTAGACGACCGCGCCGGTCGCTACCTCCGTCAACCTGTAGGCGATCGTGGCATTCACGGTCATGGCGAAGCCCGCAAAGGGCTGTTCGAGTTTTTGCAGCACGGCATCGAGACGGAACCGGCCATTGTCTGCCCGACCGAGCCCTGATTCCATCAAGGTACGGACCAGCGCCTCGCGAAACTCGGGATTGTCGACCTGAGAAGTCCAGAGCGGCGAGGTCTTGCTGCCGCCGCTCACCTCGCCGGCCGTGATGGCGCCGCGATACGCGGATGCAGGCCCCGCTCCGAAGCCGGCGACGTCGGGCACCATCGCCGATGGCGAGGCCGGCTTGGCACAGGCGCCGAGCAGTGCCAGCCCGACGCTCAAGAGGGAAAGTCGGGCGGCTGTGGAGATGAAACGACGAGACATCGGCACCTCGAAGCGAAAGTCGACTACCTCGGCTTGGACTACAGCCCCTTCAGGAAGTCGATCAGCAGCCTGTTAACGTCGGCAGCACGCTCCTGTTGCACCCAGTGGCCAGCCCCTTCCAGGATATGGCTGCCGCGCAAACCAGGAAGAGTCGTTGGATAGGCGTCGAGCTGGCCCTTGGCTGCCGGGAAGCGCAGCACGCCGTCGCGGCTGCCGGCGATGAAGAGCGACGGCTGGCGGATCGGCTGGCCGCGCCAGGGACCTCCCAGCTCCCAGTTGCGGCGCAAGTTGCGATACCAGTTGAGCCCGCCGCGAAAGCCGGTGCGCGAGAATTCACCGGCGTAGTAGTCGAGATCGGCCTCGCTCAGCCACGGCGGCAGCTTCTCGGGATCGACGGTGTTGGACAGCAAGGTCCCACCCGTGAGGCGGGCGAAGCCCTTGTCCTTCTCCGTCATTTCGCCGCCGGCCGTGTAGTAGAGGCGCCGCAGCGCGCCGCGGATATCCTGCTGCAGCTCGGCCTCGGGCACGCCGGGCTTCTGGAAGTACTGAAGGTAGAAGTCGTTGATCCCGTACTTCTCCAGGGCCGAGAGGATATCGACATAGCCCGGCGGCGCGTAAGGCACGCTCATCGCGCAGACGGCGGTGAAGAGATCGGGCCGCCAGAGCGCGGCATGCCAGGCAACCGGCGCGCCCCAGTCGTGGCCGACAATCACCGCCTTGGTCTCGCCGAGCGCCTTCACCAGTTCGGCCATGTCGCCCACGAGATGAAGGAGCGTGTACTGGTCGATCGGCTCGGGCGCCTGCGTGCCACCATATCCGCGCATGTCCGGGGCGACGGCGCGGAAGCCTGCTGCGCTCACCGCCTGCAACTGATGGCGCCACGAATACCAGCTCTCCGGCCAGCCATGGCAGAACAACACCAGCGGGCCGCTGCCCGCTTCGGCATAGCGCATATGGATGTTGTTGGCGTTGGTCGTCTTGAGCGTGACGCCTGGGACCGGCGATTGAGTCATGTGTGGTTTCCTCCGTTGGAAGGAAACCTAGCTGGCGCCGTCAGCCGCGCAAGTGAACAGGACGCGACAGGCGTGCTCGCACCGAGGCGCGCGTACCGAACAGCAACGAACCCAGGAAGAACAGGCTCGCAAAAAGCACGATCACCGGTCCCGACGGCAGGCCTGCGTGAAAGGACACGAGCAGACCAATCGCGGCCGAAGCGAAGGCCATGGGCGCGGCGATCGCCGTCATCGACCAGACCTCACGCGCCCAGAAAGAGGCCGCCACCGCCGGCAACAGGATGAGGCCGAGCGCCATCAGCGTGCCCAGCGCCTGGAAGCCCGCCACCATGTTCAACACGGCGAGCGACAGGAAGAGATAGTGATAGAGCGAACCGCGCACGCCCATGGCGGCGAGAAAGCCGGGGTTGAAGCACTCCACGACCAACGGCCGATAGATGGCTGCGAGACCGACCAGGGTCAGCGTCGCGGTCGATACCACCAGGATCAGCGCTTGGTCGTCGACCGCCAGGATGGCACCGAACAGGATGTTCATCAGGTCGACGGCCGAGCCGCGCAACGACACGATGAGCACGCCGAGCGCCATCGCCGTGAGATAGGCGGCGGCGAAGCTCGCGTCTTCACGCATGTTGGAGAAGCGCGCGATGACGCCGGAGAGGAGCGCGGTCGCGACGCCCGCGAGGAAGCCTCCGAGACTCATCGCCGGCAGCGACAGACCGCCGATCAGGAAGCCCATTGCGGCGCCCGGCAGCAGCGAATGCGCCAGCGCATCGCCCATCAGGCTCATGCGGCGCAGGATCAGGAACACGCCGATCGACGAACCGCCCGCGGCAAGAGCGAGGCTCGCGACCAGGGCGCGACGCATGAAGCCGAAATCGGCAAAAGGCGCGATCAGCGTGTCGTAAAGCATGGCGAAGAGAATGGGATCAGGCGCTGAGCCGCATCGGCACGTCGCAGGCGTCGGCCTGTTCGTCCCAGGCTTCGGCCATGGCACGGGCGCGCAGCAGGTTCTCGGCCGAAAGCACGCGCGACGTCGGGCCGGCATCGACCAATTCGCGCGCCAGCAGCAGGGAGTTGGGGAAATCGCGACGCACCTGATCGAGATCGTGCAGTACGGCGACGACCGTCCGCTTCTCCGCCTGCCAGCGGCGAATCACCACCATGAGGTCGGCGACGGTCTTGCTGTCGATTGCCGCGAAGGGCTCGTCGAGCAAGACGAGATCGGCATCCTGCAGGAGCAGCCGCGCGAACAGAACGCGCTGGAACTGCCCCACCGAGAGCGTGTCGATCGGCCGGCGCTCGAAGCCTCCGAGGCCGACCGCTTCGATGGCGTGCTGCGCATCGTGGATATCGGCCTTGTTGGCCGCACCAAAACCACCGAAGCGAGACCAACGTCCCAGCAGGACCGTGTCGAGCACCGAGATTGGAAAGGATCGATCGATCTCGGCTTGCTGCGGCAGATAGGCGATGCGACGTGCTGCACACTCGATGCGGCCTTCGACCCGCGGCGCCAGGCCGAGCATCGCCTTGAGGAGCGTGCTCTTGCCGGCGCCATTGGGGCCGACGATGGCCGTCATCTCGGCCGCCGGAATCTCCACCGACACGTGATGCACCGCCGGATGGCGGTCGTAGCTCACGGTCAGGTCGACCAGGCGGAGAGCGGCATTCATCTCTCGAACCTCAGGACAGCGCCCACCAGGCGCAAAGCCACAGAAAGCCCGACACGCCGAGCGCTACTGCCACACGGGCGGGAGCGCTCATCGCGAGCAGGAAAGTACCGGGCGAAATAGGTCCATGCATGAGAGACATATTGTTATAATGTTACTCTCCCGGAGTCCAGCAACCGCGAGCACCGCGTTACCGCTGGCTAACCGTTTATTGATTGGCAGCGAGGGCGGCGCGCGCGCATCTTCCGACCATGACGAATTTTCCAACCCTTGACCGGAGATCTCTGCTGATCGGCGCCGCCGCAGCAGGCGCCGCGCTGATTGTTGGACGTTCGCAGCCAGGCATCGCCAAGCCTGCCGTGAAAGCGGCCGCCGAGGGGCCGTGGGCGGTCGAGCTCTTTACCTCGCAAGGCTGCAATTCCTGCCCGCCCGCCGATGCCTTTCTCGGCCGCCTCTCGATGCGGCCGGATATCGTCGCGCTCTCGTTTCATGTCGATTACTGGGACTATATCGGCTGGAAGGATCCCTTTGCCTCACGGGAGACGACCGAGCGCCAGCGCGCCTACGCGCGCGTCCTGAAGCAACGCTATGTCTACACGCCGGAGATGGTGGTCGACGGCATCGGCCACGACACCGGCCGCGATCCCGGGCCAATCAAAGGGCTGCTGGCTGAAGCGCGGCGCCGGTCTCCCAAGCGGGCCACGCCCGAACTGTCCCGTAGTTCCAGCGGACCGCTCAGCATCAAGCTCGCGGCCTTTGATCTCGGAGACAAATCGGCCGACGTCACGCTGGCCGTCTACGATCGCCGTCACACCACACCGATCAATAGCGGTGAGAATCAGGGTCGCTCGCTGCAGAACTTCAACGTCGTGCGCCATTTCGAACTGGTGAGCCGATGGGATGGCGCCGCAGCCGACTGGACGATCCCCGCCGACCGCATTGGCCCGCTGCAGGGCATGGCTGTCCTTGTGCAGCACGCCGATCACGGACCGATGATCGGCTGCAACAAACTGGAGCCCGCCTACTCCGGCTGAGGCTCACTCCATCTTGGCCCCTGTTGCCTTGATGATCGGTTCCCAACGTTCGATCTCGCGCGTGAAATAGGCCGCCGATTTCACGGGATCGGCATCGCCTACCGGATCTATCGACATGCTGCGTAGATCAGCCTGCAGCTTCTCGTCGGCCATGATCCGGCGCGTGGCCTCGGCAATCGCTGTCACGATCTCAGGCGGCGTACCGGCCGGCAGCGCCACGGGATTGACCGTCAGCACCTGGACCTCGGGCAGACCACTCTCCCCGGTCGTCGGCACTTCCGGCGCCAGCGCCGAGCGCTTCTCGTCGCAGACCGCGAGGTAGCGCAGCTTGCCTGACTTGTAGTGGCTGAACGAGGTGCCGAAGGTGTCGAGCATGAAGTCGACCTCGCCCGACAGGCAGGCCTGCAATGCCGGACTGTTACCCTTGTAGGGCACATGCAGGGCGCTGAGATTCCCGGCCTTCATCTTGAACAGCTCGCCGCCCAGGTGGTTGATGCTGCCCATGCCCGAGGAGCTGTAGCGGTATTTGTCGGGGTTGGCCTTCAGCAGTGCCACCAGCTCGGGCAATGTCTTGGCCGGCAAAGCCGGATTGGCGGCGATCACCATCGGCACATTGCCCACGATGAACAGGATGAAATCCTTCACCGGATGATACGGCATCACCGGCATCAGGAGCGGGCTGGTGACCTGGGTCGACGAGGAGCCGAACAGCATCGTGTAGCCGTCAGGCTTCGACTTGGCGACCAGATCGGCACCGATCGTACCGCCGGCCCCTGCCTTGTTCTCGATCACCACCGGCTGGCCCAGCAGCGCCGACAAGCGCTCGCCATAGCGCCGTCCGAATACGTCGGTGGGACCGCCCGGCGAGAAGGGCACGACGAGCCGGATCGGCTTCGACGGGTACTTGTCCTGCGCGGCAGCCGTTGCCGCGCCGAGGAATGTGCTGCCGGCGAGAGCACCGCCGGCGACGAGAAGCCTGCGTCGGTTCATGATCGTCTCCAGAATCGTCCGCGTCACCATTTCGGGACACGCTTGTCGAAAAAGGCAGCAATGCCGGCACGCGCCTGCGGACTGGCGAGACCGAGGCTGATCGAATCGACGGCGCTCGCCATCGCAGCACGGTGGCCGGACTCGTCGCTGTGCCAGACGAATTGCTTGGTGCGTGCGATGGCATCGGGGCCGCCGCGCAGCAAACCGGCAAGCAAGCTTTCTAGTTCCGTTTCGAGGGCTGCGGCCACAACAGCGCGCGTGATCAAGCCGATCCGATCAGCCTCCCGGGCGTCGATGCGCCGGCCTGTCAGGACCAACTCCATCGCCTTCTTGCGGCCGACAGCGAGGAACAGCGCCATCAGCGCCGGCGACGGCGGGAAGCCGTGATGCACCTCGGGGTAGGCAAACAGCGCCGCCTCTTCTGAAAGCGCGATGTCGCACCAGCTCGACAGGGTGGCGCCGGCACCGAAGGCATACTTCTCGATCACCGCCACGGTTGGCTTGGGGCAAAACCACACGGCTTCGTTCAGTGCCTTGAGTTTTTCGTAAGTCGCCACGATCGTGTCGTTCGAGGCATCCTGCAGCGCCCTGAGATCGCGAAGTTCGCGGCCGGCGCAGAAGATGCCGCCGCGGCCGCGCACCACGATGGCACGGCACGACGGATCGGCCGCGAGACTGCGGTAATGGCCGGCCAGCGCCTCGATCAGCGAATTGTTCAGCGCATTACGATGCGCAGGATTGTCGATCCAGAGCACGACCACGCTATCGTTGCGCCGCTCGAGTTCTATTTTGCCGCTCATATCACTCCTTCTTTCCGCAATGCCGCGATCTGCGACGCATCGAGGTCGAGATCGTCCTTCAGGATCGCGTCGGTGTGCTCGCCGAGCAGGGGCGGTGCACCCCCTGGGACCGCGGGCGTGGTCGAGAGGTTGAGGGGCACGCCGACCAACGACAGCGAGTCGCCGCCGCGCGTAGCCACCTCCAGCACCATCTTCATCGCAGCCACCTGCGGGTGAGCCAGTGTCTGCGCGAGATCGTTGACCGGCGCGCACGGCACGTTCGCCGTCTCCAGGGCTTCGACCCAGACGGCAGTCGGCCTGGTGGCAAAGATTGCCGACAATGCCGAGATCACCTTGTCGCGGTTCTCGATGCGCAACACAGTCGTGGCCAGCGCCGGATCGGCGGCGAGTTCGGTAGCGCCGATCGCTGCACAGAGCCGCTGCCAGGCCGCATCGTTGGTGGCGCCGGCCAGCACATGGCCATCTTCCGTGGTGAAGGCCTGATAGGGGACGATGTGCCAGACGCCCGACCCGTCGCGCGGCGGAACCTTGCCGCCCAGCGTGTAGGCCGGCACATGGTAGCCCAGCAGCGCAATGGCCGTTTCCATCAACGACACGCGGATATGCTGGCCGCCTGCCTTGCCGGCCTGTCGCGCGTAGAGCGCCGAGGCGATACCGGAGAAAGCGAGCAGGCCGGTCGCCATGTCGATGAAGGAAGCGCCAGCGCGCACCGGCCCGCCATCGCGCTCGCCGGTCATGGCCATCATGCCGCTGAAAGCCTGCAACATGAGATCGTAGCCAGGCTTGCCGGCGAGCGGCCCCTCATGGCCATAGCCGCTGACGGTGGCATGCACGAGATTTGGCTGCAGAGCCCGCAGGCGATCGTCGTCGACACCCAACCGCTTGGCGACCGCCGGCAGGAAACTGTCGATCACGACATCGGCCTTGCGCACCAGCCCAGCCAGTATCTCCTGTCCCGTTCCACTCTTGAGATTCAGCGTCATGCCGCGCTTGCCACGATTAACGCTGAGGAAGTTGGCGCTCTGACCGTCGATGACCGGCGCCCATTTCCGGTTCTCGTCGCCGCCGACATCCTCGACCTTGATCACCTCTGCACCGAAGTCGGCCAGCATCTGCCCGCAGAAGGGTCCCGCAAGAACACGGCTGAGATCGAGAACGCGGATGCCGGAGAAGGCCGTCATGTCAGAGCCCGCGCACCACGGCCTGGCGCTTTGCCCGCCACGCCTCGTGCGCTTCCTTCGAGTCTTCAGTCTGACTGAGTGCGGCGAAGCGGTAGACGTCGATCTCGGATGCATCGCGGATATTGGGAATGTCGAGACCCTTGGTGAGCGACTCCTTGGCAAGCCGCGCGGCGAGCGGCGGCAGAGCGGCAATGTCGTCAGCCACCTTCAGTGCCTGCTGCATCAATTCCCCATGCGGCACCAACCATTGCGCAAGCCCGATGCGATAGGCTTCGGCGGCATCGATCGGATAGCCGAGGGCCGCCTTCATCGCATTGCCCTTGCCGACCCAGCGCGCCAACCGCACGGCGCCGCCATAGGCCGGCATGATGCCGAGGCGCACTTGCGGCAAACGCCATTCGGCGCGTTCCGACGCCACGATCAAATCGCAGCAATAAGTCGCGATGCAACCGATGCCGATCGCATAGCCGTTCACCGCGCCGATCACCGGCTTCGGGAAATCGGTCAGCAGGTTCGCGACGAATTTCCGCCAATGCGGAATGCCGGTGATGAACGCCGCCGGCGACGCCACGGTATGGGTCTCCGTGTCGGCAAGATTGGCGCCGGCCGAAAAAGCCGCGCCCTTCTCGTCACCGGTCAGGATCACACAACGGATCTCGTGATCGTGCTCCAGCTCGGTGAGCCGGGCTTCGAGGCCCTCGTTGAAGTCTTCATCCCAGGCATTGCGCGCCTCGGGTCGGCTCAAGGTCAGGATGGCCACGTGGCCGCGTCTCTCGCAAAGCAGGGGCATCGCCTTCTCCTGTCGTCACTCGTCGAGCTTGATGTTGCCGGCGCGAACCACCTCGCCCCACTTTCTCGACTCGGTATCGAGGAAGGCCCGGAACTGCGCGGTGTCGTTGCCCACGATGTTGTTGCCGCCGGCGACCAGTTTGCGGCGCACCTCCGGATCAGCCAGCGACACCTTGGTCGCTTCGTAGAGCTTCCGGACAATCGGTTCGGGCGTGCGGGCAGGTGCGAACAGGCCGACCCAGGTATCGGCATTGAAGCCCTTCAACACTGTTTCATCGAGCGTCGGCACGTCCGGCAGACTCTGGGAGCGCTGCAGCCCCGTCATCGCGATCGCCCGGAGCTTGCCGGCTCGGATCAACGACAGGGTTGCCGAGACGGTCGAAAAGCTGAGATCGACATTGCCGGCCACGACATCCATGACGGCGGCGCTGTCACCCTTGTAAGGCACGTGCACCATGTCGAAGCCGACGCGCGTCCTGAAGAGTTCGGCCGCGAGGTGGGTGGGCGCGCCGATACCCGAGGAGCCGTATTGCATCTTGCCGGAGTGCGACTTTGCATAGGCGACAAGCTCGGCGGGCGTCCTGACCGGCAAGCGGGGATTGACCACGATCACCACGTCGTTGGTCGCGACCAGGCTGATCGGCACGAAGTCGTTCACCGGATCGTACGGCACCTTGAGCATATGCGGATGGATGGTCAGTGCGCCGATGCCGCCAAGCAGCAGCGTGTAGCCATCGGGTGCCGCCTTGGCGACGACGTCGGTGCCGATGCGGCCATTGGCACCGGAGCGATTGTCGATGATCAACCCTTGACCAAGCTCACGCGCCATCCGCTCAGCCAGCACGCGGCCGATATTGTCGGTCACGCCACCCGGGGTGAACGGCACGATCAGCCGGATCGGCTTGTCAGGATAGATCTCGGCCCGAACCTGGCTCGGGACCAAGCTGGCGCTCGCAAGCGCCACCAGGGCGCCGAGCGCAAACCGTCTCGTCTTCATTATGTTTCCTCCGATGCGGAGGATTCGCTGAAAGTCGGTTATTTCTGAATTATATTTTTACTATCAGAATATTCTGATTATCGTATCAGTGATGAACTTACGCTCGCTTCGCTGTTTCGTTGCCGTCGCCGAGGAGCTGCATTTCGGTCGCGCGGCGAAGCGGCTTGCCCTCTCGCAGCCCCCTCTCACCCAGCACATCAAGAATCTGGAGGCCGAGGTCGGCGTCACCCTGTTCCACCGCACCAAACGCACGGTGCACCTCACCAATGCCGGCGCCGCCCTGCTGGACGAAGCGCGACGATTGATCGTGCAGGCCGACGGGCTGCGCCACATCGTGCAGCGTGCCCATGAAGGTCGCAGCGGCTACCTGCGTGCTGGCTTCATCACCTCCTCGGTCTTCACGGAGATGCGCAAGCTCTACAGCAAGGTCTCTCTTGGCGTACCCGGCGTCACGGTGATGTGGCAGGAGATGAGCTCGTCCGAGCAGGTCGAAGCGCTGCACGAAGACAAGCTCGACATCGCCGTCCTTCATATGCCGGCTCCGCATCCGGATCTCGTCGCCCGGACGATCGTACGCGAGCCCATGGTGATGGCGATCTCAGATGTGCATCGGCTAGCCAGCCGCCGCCAGGTCCGGCTGCAGGACTTCGCCAGCGACGATTTCGTGCTGCCACTCAGACACATGTCGCCGATTTTCTACGACAGCATCATCGCTGCCTGCCGCGACGCCGGCATCAGCCCGACGATTCCGCCCCATCAGGCGCGCAACCTTCTCACCATCCTGAGTCTGGTGTCGGTCGGCGCCGGCGTGTCGGTTGTTCCTCGGACGCTGGCCTCGGCTGGTTTTCCCGGTGTCGTTTTCAAGCGTCTGCTCGGGCAGGCGCCGATCAACGAAGTCTCCGTGGTCTGGCGGGCCGACAACCGCTCGCCGGTATTGGCCCGGGCGCTGCAGGCGCTGGGGCTGGCGCGCCCCTCACCGGGCTAGCAGCCAGCCTTGCTTCCGCCATCCCTGCGCGCGATGGTGCGCCCCATGTCGTCGTTCTCCGGCGCCTCCGGCCGCCTGACCGCCGTCCTCGGCCCCACCAACACCGGCAAGACCTACCTCGCCATCGAGCGCATGCTCGGCCACGAGTCGGGCATGATCGGCTTCCCGCTGCGCCTGCTGGCGCGCGAGAACTACGATCGCATCGTGAAGCTGAAAGGCGCGAACCAGGTCGCGCTGATCACGGGCGAAGAGAAAATCGCCCCACCCGGCGCGCGGTATTTCGTCTGCACGGTCGAGTCCATGCCGCTCGACCGGCCTGTGTCGTTCCTCGCCGTCGACGAAGTGCAAATGGCGGCCGATCCCGAGCGCGGTCATTTCTTCACCGATCGACTGCTGCATGCCCGCGGCACGGCCGAAACAATGTTGCTGGGCGCCGACACGATCCGTCCGGTCCTGAACAGGTTGCTGCCCGATATCGACGTCGTGGCGCGGCCGCGTTTCTCCAAGCTCAGCTATGTGGGGCCGAAGAAGGCAACGCGCCTGCCGCATCGCTCCGCGGTCGTGGGCTTCTCGGCCAACGAAGTCTATGCCATCGCCGAACTGATCCGCCGCCAGCGCGGTGGCACGGCGATCGTGATGGGCGCACTCAGCCCGCGCACACGCAATGCGCAGGTCGAAATGTTCCAGTCGGGCGAGGTCGATTACCTCGTCGCGACGGACGCGATCGGCATGGGCCTCAACATGGACGTGAACCACGTCTGGTTCGCTTCGCTGCGCAAATACGACGGCCGCACCCTCCGCCCCTTGCGCAACGTCGAGATCGCGCAGATCGCCGGACGTGCCGGCCGCCATATGAACGACGGCACCTTCGGCACGACGGCCGAAGTCGGCGGCCTGGAGCCCGAAACGGTCGAGGCCATCGAGAATCACCGTTTCGATCCGCTACGCGACGTGCAGTGGCGCAATTCCGAGCTCGATTTCCGCTCGGTGCAGGCGCTGATCGCGTCGCTCAATGCGCTTCCGCCTCATCCTGCACTGCAGCGTGTACGCGAACAGGACGACCAGCTCGCCCTTCAGGCATTGGCAACACATTCGGAGTTTCTGCCCCGTCTGCACTCGCCGCGCCGGATCAGGCTGCTCTGGGACGTCTGCCAGGTGCCGGATTTCCGCAAGACGATGACTGAGGAGCACACGCGCCTGCTCGGTCAGCTCTTCGAGCACCTGACGCAGGGCGGCGAGCGACTGCCAGAGGACTGGATCGACGGACACGTGAAGCGGCTCGAACGCTTCGATGGCGACATCGACACGCTGATGGCACGGATCGCGCACGTTCGGACGTGGACCTATATTTCACATCGTCCCGACTGGATTCAGCGCGCTACGCACTGGCAAGAGCGCGCAAGGGCTATCGAGGATCGACTTTCTGACGTATTGCACCAGCGTTTGACGCAACGGTTTGTCGATAGACGCGCGGCGTTGCTTGTACGAAGATTGCGCGATGAGGGTGAAATGAATTCGTCAGTCGCCGCAGCGGGCGAAGTAACGGTCGAGGGCGAGCACCTCGGCCGCATCGAAGGCTTCCGCTTCGTTCCGGACGCGACAGAAGGACAGACGGACCAGAAGGCCGTGCTGAGTGCCGCATTGCGTGCGCTGCGCCAGGATCTGCCGGCGCGTCTGCAGGCGTTCACGAACAGCCCAGATGGCGAGATCGTGTTCGATGCGCAGCTTCGCGTGTGCTGGGGCGGTGGCCCTGTCGCGCGCCTGTTGCCGTCGGGCGATGTGCTGGCGCCCAAGGTCGAAGCGATCGCATCGGACCTGCTCGACGGACCGGCACGCGAGGAAGTGCGCAAGCGCGCCGCAGTCTGGGTGGAGACCCGCATCCGGCTCGGCCTCAGCGAACTGATGGATGCGCGCGCGACGACCGAATTGCCGGCCGGCGCACGCGGCGTCGTCTTCCAGCTTTGCGAGAGCCTCGGCGTGCTGCCCCGCCGTCCGATCGAGGATCAGCTCGCCCAGCTTTCCGAAGAGGATCGCAAGGCTCTGGCGCGGCTCGGCGTTCGCGTCGGCGTCTACTCGATCTACTTCCCGAGCATGCTGAAGCCTGTGCCGATTCGTCTGCGCGCCGGCCTCTGGATGATCGCCAAGAATCGCGAAGCGATTCCGCCGTTGCCGGCCGAAGGCCGCACGTCGATGGATCTGCCGCGCGATGCCGAGCGCGAGTTCTACGCCGCCATCGGCTATCTGCCTCTCGGCGATCACGCGATCCGTGCCGACATGGTGGAGCGTCTTGCCGCCATGGCGCGTCATGCCGTGCGCGACAGCCGCGAAGCTGCGCGTCGTGCGCAGCAGCAGGAAAAGCAGGAGAGAAGGCCCAGAGGCGAGGCCGCTGCGGCCGCAGCCCCCGCTGCTTCGTCTCCATCAGCCGACGAGATCAGCGAATGGGCGATTGTCGCCGCTGCCTTCGGCGAAATGGAGCCGGTGGCGGATGTCGCCGAAGCGCCGCCCGAGACAGCAGCAGAGGCCCCGGCAGAGATAGCGGCGGAAGCGCCGGCCGAGGCAGAAACTGCCGTAGAATCTGTGGCCGAACCGACGCCGGAGCCCCAGGCAGAGACCACGGCGGACGCGGCTGCGGAAGCAGCACCCGAACCCGTGATCGAAGAAGCAAGGGTCGAAGAAGCCAAGGCCGAAGAGACTTCGGCAGCGGAGGAGCCCAAGGCACAACGCGACGCAAAGAAGGGGCCACGGCCTCTGCCTCCCGGCTGGTTCCGCGCGACGCCGCAGATGATGTCGTTGGTCGGCTGCTCGGAGCCCGAGATGGCCGATGTGCTGAGTGGCCTCGGCTATCGCGTGCATCCGCCATCGGAAGAGAACGGCCCGTTGCATGCCTTCTCGATCAAGCCGCGTTTCGTGCGCGAGCGCGAGGAGCAGCGCGAACGCCAGCGTCAGCATCAACGCGAGCAGCGCGATCAGCGCCGCCGCGAGCGGCCGGAGCGGCCGAACGAGCGGCAGTTCTTCGCTGATTCGCCGCGCCCACCGCGCGGCAAGGATGACCGCCCCCGCAAGGACGGGCCGCGGCCGGATCGTCCGCAAAACCAGAGCAAGGACGGACGCCCGCCGCAGGAGAACAGAGGCCGCGACGACAGGCGCGGCCCGCGGCCGCCGCGTCGCGACAGCGGCGGACCCGCCCTGCGCCTTTTCGCCACGACCGAAACGAAAGGCGATGCGGCAGCCGACTCGCCTTTTGCCAAGCTGCTCGAGCTGAAGCTCGGCGGAAAGAAGTAACTCCACCGTGGAACGCTGATGCGCGATGCGTCTCGATAAGTGGCTCTGGCACGCCCGCTTCTTCAAGACGCGTTCGCTGGCCACCCGTTACATCGAGAAATCGCGCTGCCGTATCGACGGCCGCGTCGTCGACAAGGCGCACGCCACGGTGGCGCCAGGCATGGTCTTGACCTTTGCTCTAGGGCCACACGTCCGTGTGGTACGGGTCCTTGCTTTGGGAGAGCGACGTGGCCCTGCTCCGGAAGCACGGTCGTTGTATGAAGAGATCGAGCCGCGGTGATTCGGCAGTCTTGCGCCGCGGTGTCCGCCGCGTTAAGCACGCGACGCTCGTTTAGGAATTAGTATGACCTATGTCGTGACCGAGGCTTGCATCAAGTGCAAGTATATGGACTGCGTCGAAGTCTGCCCCGTGGACTGCTTCTACGAGGGCGAGAACATGTTGGTCATCAATCCAGATGAGTGTATTGACTGCGGTGTCTGTGAACCGGAGTGCCCGCCCAACGCCATCCTTCCCGATACGGAGTCGGGTTTGGAAAAGTGGCTGGAACTGAATCGCAGTCTTTCGGCCACCTGGCCAAACATCACCCGTAAGGGCGAGGCACCGGCCGACGCCGAGACCTTCAAGGACGAAAAAGACAAGTTCGAAAAGTATTTCAGCGACAAGCCCGCTGCGCGATAGAAACGACCGTTAGCAAGTCCTTAATTGCATTTTTTGCAACAGCCATGCGGCAGTTGCATGGGCCCACCGTTGCCTAAATGCAACATAAGCCCTGACTCCGCGCGGATTCTCTGATATAACACTCCTGCTGGAAGCGGTCCGGAAACCGGTCTGCCGCCGGCTCGGTGTCCGTGTCGGTATCCGATAACAACTTACCGATACATGGGCATCGGGCGAGCACACAGGGGAGTGTGCGCGGCGGGTCGCGGTATCGCTGAAAGCGGGGCTAGTCGTGAAGGGACTCGAGGATATGACCAAGCCGAAGAAGGTAGCGGCGAAGGCGAAGGACTATGCCTTCGAGAAGGGCGATTTCGTGGTCTATCCGACCCACGGCGTCGGCCAGGTTATCGATATCGAAGCGAAGGAAATTGCCGGTCACAAGCTCGACCTGTTCGTGATCTCGTTCGAGCATGAGCGCATGATGCTGCGCGTTCCGGTCGCGAAGGCCAAGATTTCCGGCCTGCGGAAGCTCAGCTCGCGCAAGATCATGGAAAGCGCTCTGGTGACGCTGAAGGGCCGCAGCCGCGTGAGCCGCGCCATGTGGAATCGTCGCGCGCAGGAATACGAAGCCAAGATCAACTCGGGCGACCCGGTGTCGATCGCCGAAGTCGTTCGCGACCTGCATCGCAACGCCGGCCAGCCGGACCAGTCCTACAGCGAGCGCCAGATTTACGAGGCGGCGCTGGATCGCCTGGCCCGCGAGCTCGCAGCTGTCGAGCGGATCGACAAGGATCTCGCCACCCAGAAGCTGAACAGCGTCCTGCAGAAGGTCGCCTAGGCCTGAAGCGGTTTGAAACGAGCCGAAAGGCGGCCGACAGTCCACTGTCGTGCCGCCTTTTTTATGTGCACTGTCCCTAGATGAACAATCCGCCTGCCTCGATTGCACGCCTGCGACACGGTGGCTGCACCTGGGCATTGGGTGGGGTGTCTGGCGACGACACGGCGCTGGAACGTCTATCCGCCGTCCTGCTGTCGCGCTGGCAGCCCGGCGACCGTCTCGTCGTGCTGGGCAACATGTTGGGACCATCGGGCGATCCGGTGCGCGCCCTGGATCTCATGCTGCTGCTGCGCCGTCGCCTTCTGGCCAGGCCCGACGCAGAGGTCGAGGATTTCGTCTTCCTGCGCGGCGCCCAGGAGGAGATGTGGCACAAGGTGTTGCAGCTTCAGTTCGCCATGTCGCCTCTCGACGTCCTCGACTGGATGCTGGCGCGCGGCCTCATGGCAACCATCGAAGCCTATGGTCATTCTGTCGCGGAGGGCCGGATTGCCAGTCGTAACGGTCCGTCGGCCATCGCACGCTGGACTGCCGGCCTGCGCAGGCGTCACATCGAGCAACCCGGCCATCCAGATCTGCTCAATTCGCTCATGCGGGCGGCGCTCAGCGCCGACGGCCGCATCGTGTTCGCCGCCGCTGGCGCCGACCCTGCGCGACCGCTCAATGAACAGGCCGATGCCTTCTGGTGGAACGGCGCGTCGGATGGCGCGCTCGACCATGCCCTCGGTCAGGCCCGCGACGGCGGCTGGCCGGCGATCGACCGATTGGTCCGCGGCACCGGCCCGACCAACAATGCTGCCGACGAGAGCGGTCGCGTCCTGACGGTGGCGCGCGACCACCCGACGCTGGTCGGCCTCGATGCCGATGGCGCGGTGCTCGAACGCGTCGAACCTTAGCTACGGCTCGATGAGCTTGATCTCGGAACGGCGCGCGAGATCGGCCGGCGTCTCGGCGGCATTGAGCACCAGCAGCCTTTCCATCCGAAGCGTCTGATAGGGCATGCGGGCGGCGAGCTGAGCCGCCGTCGAACCCGCTGGCGAAACGATGCGCAACCGGTAGGGCTTGAGCGCCGCCACTTCCGCATCGGAGAGCGTATGGAAGCTGCGGGCGGCATTCAGCAGGACCTCGATCTGGCGATCCTGTCCGGGGCCTTCGCTCATCAGATTGAAATAGCAGATGCGCTCGCCGTGGCGGACGATGACATAGCGCACTTGCGCAAGCCCGGTGTCGGAGCCGCGTGGCCGGGCACCGATCGCCGCTTCGGCACCGCCGATCTCGGTGGCCTGGATGTCGGTCGGTGTCGGCTTCAGCTTGTTGCGCATCCAGTCGTCGAGCCGGCCCTCCACCTGATCGGTCGTGCAGGAGAAGAACATCAGCGAGCGATCTCGACCGGCGGCCAGCACGCCGTCGTTCTCGTTGAAGACGAAGAAGCCGGCGGGCGCCGTGAATCCCAGCCGCAACGTCGGATGCAGGAACGAGGTGCCGCGCACGAAGCCCTCGTTCGCCGGATCGTCGACCGACATGCCGTTGATCGCCGCGAAATACTCCTTCTGGTCGGATTCACCCGGTGCCGAAGTCGCCGGCAGCGTCGAAAGCGCCTCGAGCCGCTCGACCGGCGCGGGATGCGTGGACGATGCACTCGGGCGATCGCCGACGTCCGACGTCTCGCCCATGATCTGCGCCTCGAGTTGCGACTGGCGACGCAGGCGATGGATCAACGCCTCCATGGCGCTGCCGCGATAGCCCGCCTTGGTGATGTAGGTGAGGGCGAGCCGGTCGGCTTCGAGCTCCTGTTCGCGCGAGTAGCGCCGCAGCGCCAACAAGCCGGCACTGGCGACCGACCGGCCAACCGTGACGGAGCCGCTGGTCGTCGCTGCAGCGACGGCAGCGTCGAGCATGTCCTTGCGCACGCGGGCGCGTTGCGCGGCGTGACGTTGAACGAGATGACCGAGCTCATGGCCGAAGGCCGCGGCGAGTTCGGCTTCGTCCTCGAGAATCGCCAGCAAGCCGCGCGTCACGAACACATACCCCGGCACGGCGTGCGCGTTCGCCAAGGGTTGGTCGAGCACGACGAAGCGATAGCTGCCAGGGAGTGCCGCAGCGGCCACGACTCGTTGGCCAACGCGATCGACATAGGCTTGCAGCGCGGGATCTTCATAGGCTGGTCCAACCAACCTCTCGACCTCGCGCGGCAGCACGGACGTGCCGCGGTTCGCGGACGCAGCGCTCGTCTGCGGCGGAGTGACCTGTGGCGCGCAGCCAGCGACGGCCGTCAGGATCGCAACGGACGCCAGAATCCCGCGAAAATTCACGATTCCTCAACATGGCGCAGCAGGCGCCGTATCGACCTTAGACGTTTGGCCAAGGCTGCTGCAATCGCCGCAAGGCTGGAATGATGGCTGCCTCTATGGCAGTGATGACGGAAGGTATTCGCATGCCGCGTTCTGAGACACCGCTCCGCTCCGATCTGTTTCCCGAAATCTCGCCCTACGCCAGCGGCATGCTGGCGGTCGATGGGCGACACACGATCTATTGGGAACAAAGCGGCAATCCGGAAGGCGTACCTGTCGTCTTCCTGCACGGTGGCCCGGGAGCGGGCTCTGCACCGGTGCATCGCCGGTTCTTCGATCCGCAATTCTATCGCGTCGTCGTCTTCGATCAGCGAGGCTGCGGCCGCTCCATGCCGCTCGGCGAGCTGCAGGACAACACGACGGCCGATCTCGTCTCCGACATGGAGAAGCTCCGGACGCATCTCGGCATTCAGCGCTGGCTCCTGTTCGGCGGCTCCTGGGGCAGTACGCTGGCGCTCGCCTATGGCCTCGCTCATCCCGACCGCACGGCAGGCTTCATCTTGCGCGGCATCTTTCTCGGTGCCCGTCCGGAGATTGACTGGTTCCTGCACGGCATGCGGACAATCTTTCCGGAAGCCTGGCGTGACTTCGCCGAGCATCTGCCGGAAGGCGAACGTTCCGATCTGCTCGGCAACTACTATCGCCGCCTGATCGATCGCAACCCCGACCGGCACCGTCCCGCGGCGCGCGCCTGGAGCCGCTACGAGGCGGCATGTTCAACGCTCTATCCGACCGTGCGGGCGCCGTTCGAGACCGACCACGGCGGCTTCGCGCTCGCTCTGTCGCGTATCGAAGCGCACTACTTTGCAAACGGCACCTTCGTGCCCGAGGGTTGGCCCTGGGCTCAGCTCGAACGGGTCCGTCATTTACCCTGCACGATCGTGCAGGGCCGCTACGACATCGTCTGTCCGCCCATTACTGCCGATGCGCTGGCGCGTGCCTGGCCCGAAGCGCGTTATGTCGTGGTGCCCGACGCCGGCCATAGCGCGCTCGAACCGGGCATTCGCGCCGCGCTGGTCAACGCCACCGAAAGCTATCGCCTGTCGCTCAGCGACGACGAACTCTTCGCTCCACGTTTTCCCTGGGAAGCCTGATGACATTCGACCTGCCGCCGGAACAGACCGGCGCCGCCGCCTGGTATGGCCCTGACGTCTCCCGTCGCGACGATTGGCTGATGTCGCTTAGCACAACCGAGGTCGCCGAGGTCGAAGCAGCGACCAAAGCACTGGTGGCACGCAACGCCGACATCGCCGCCATCACGGCGCACGACTTCCCATTGCCGACGCTCGGCGCAAAACTACGAGCACGCGCCGACGACGAAGTGCTGAACGGACGCGGGTTTCTGCTGCTGCGCGGCCTGCCGGTCGAGCGCTGGTCGATGGCGGAATCGGCGACAGCCTTCTTCGGGTTAGGCGCCCATCTCGGCTCGGCGCGCTCGCAGAACGGCAAGGGCCATGTGCTGGGCCATGTCCAGGACCTCGGCCTCGATGTGAAGGACCCCAACGTCCGCATTTACCAGACGCATGAGCGCCAGACCTATCACACCGATTCTTGCGACATCGTCGGCCTGCTCTGTCTCAAGACCGCCAAGTCGGGCGGCCTTTCGGCGCTGGTGAGCTCGACGACGATCTTCAACGAGATGCGCCGCCAGCGGCCCGATCTGCTGCAACTCCTGTTCCAGCCGCTGGCCACCGACCGGCGCGGCGAGGTACCGGAGGGCCAGAAGCCGTACTTCGAGATCCCGGTGTTCAACTGGCACAAGGGCTATCTGACGGCGATCTATCAGCGCCAGTACATCGACTCCGCACAGCGCTTTGCCGATGCGCCGCGGCTTTCGTCCGCGCAGGTCGAGGCACTCGATATGTTCGACCGGCTGGCCAACGATCCCAAGCTGAACCTGTTCATGGAGTTCAAGCCGGGCGACGTACAGCTCGTGCACAATCACACCATGCTGCACGACCGCACCGGCTTCGAGGATTGGCCCGAACCCGAGCGGCGCCGGCATCTGCTGCGCCTGTGGCTGGCGGCAGCCAGCGGACGGCCGCTGCCCGAGATCTTCGCCCAGCGCTATGGAACCGTGACGGTGGGCGATCGCGGCGGCATCATCGTGCGCGGCACCAAACTGCACGCGCCGCTCGAGGCCGTTTGAGCGCAGTTGACCTGACGCGAGGTCGTCCCTAAGTGAAGGCCGCTCAAAGAGACCACATACATTAGGGACAACGTATGGCCAGCGATCCAACCGCGGGCGGCGCCCCGGCGGATATGCCGGTCGAAACGCCCGACAGCACTCTCGATATTCCCACCAAGCCGGAGAGCGCCGCCGACTGGCAGCGCCTCGTCGAGCAGCTCCAGGCCGAAAAGGCCGATCTGCAGGACAAGCAGCTTCGTGCACTGGCCGAGGCGCAGAACGTGCGCCGCCGCGCCCAGCAGGATGTCGAGAAGGAGCGCAAGTTCGGCATCGAGCGTTTTGCCCGGGACGTTCTTTCCGTCGCCGACAATATCGGCCGGGCCCTGTCGGCCTTGCCGGCGGACCTCGAAGCGGTAGACCCAGCCGTCCGGAACGTCGTGATTGGCATCCAGGCCACCGAGCGCGAGCTGCAGTCGGTGCTGGAGCGCCACGGGGTCACCCGCGTCGAAGCGCTGGGCAAGCCTTTCAATGCCGAATTCCACCAGGCGATGATGGAAGTCGAGGACCCGAGCGTCCCCTCCGGCACCGTGGTCCAGGAACTGGCTCCGGGTTACCTGATCGCCGGCCGGCTCCTGCGCGCCGCCATGGTCGGGGTTTCCAAGGGCGGCCCCAAGGCCACCCCCCACGCGAGCAACGAGAACTAGCCGGGCCTTTCCCGGGGCGATCCCGCCCGGGGAAAGCCAACTCTCCAAGAATCGACGGTAGGCGGCAAAACAACGCTTTCAAGCCGCGAATTTGGTCCTTAAGTCCATTGCAGGCGGCCGCTTAGGACCTATATAGCCCCTGTCCTGACCCGGTTTTTCCGGCAGGTAACATTTTATGGGGGTAGATCGGGTGCCTTTGGGGCCGGGTCGACCTGCCTAGGGAAGTGAGCAGTATCATGGCGAAAGTCATTGGCATCGATTTGGGTACGACCAACTCGTGCGTCGCGGTTATGGAAGGCGGCGACACCAAGGTCATCGAGAATTCGGAAGGCGCGCGGACGACCCCGTCCATGGTGGCCTTCACCGACGGCGGCGAGCGACTGGTCGGCCAGTCTGCCAAGCGCCAGGCCGTCACCAACCCGCTGAAGACCCTCTACTC
>JAFKFK010000043.1 GCA_017307275.1 Alphaproteobacteria bacterium
GGAGGTTGATGCTGTCTTTGCATACGCCGCCGAGCATCACGCCTTCGACCACAAGGGCGCTATCCGCGTGCTTGCGCTCAACAACGACACTTCAGTCTTTCGTGAACTCGCGTCCAAGTACAAGGCGCACAAGCACGCCCGCAGCCAGCGCTAACCGCCAATCCAAATCATCAAAGGAAGAATAACATGCAGGTCACACAGATCACTGCCGTCGTGGACGATGCCGGTGACATCATCGAGCCCGCAGGCATTCGCCTAGTCTACATCGGAGAGAACGGACACCAGATCGCGGAGACGCGCCGCCCGGTCGACGGTGCCAACGTCAAGCGCACCGTCCTCAATGTCACCACAGGCACCGAAACGACTGAAGTCGTCCCTGCCGATACTCTTGAGGCAGTCTAGTGACAGACACCATCACGACGCGTCCGGCCACTGAGGCGGATGTTGTCGACATCGCGGACCGTCTGTCTCCTCCCGACCTAATCAATCTTCAGGCTCTCCTTCCGGCCACTCCAGTTGACGCATTGAAGAGCATGCTTACCCGTGGGGAGTGCGAGGCCGTGTACATCAACGGTCGCCCTGAAGCTCTCTTCGGCTGCAGCTCCTACGCCTCCAGGCCCGCCCGTGGGTTTCCATGGTTTGCCGCATCGCGAGAGGCCTACAACAGCGAGGCACGTATTGCTGACTTGGTTCGCCTCTCGCAGAAGCTCTTGGACCGTTGGCAAGCGAAGTATGCCGAACTGCTGACCATGAACGATACGCGTAACGCCTCCTATGGGGACTGGCTGTCACTCCTGGGTTTCAAGGCCGTTAGCGAGCTGCCGACCACTAGCGGGCATATGTTCAACCTCTACTTCAAGGGGGCACTCTAGTGTGTCTTGACCCCCTTTCTGCAGGCATGGCCGCGACCAGCTTCGCCATCAATGCTGCTCAGTCAGTTTCTAGCTTTGCAGGTAAGCAGCAGGACGCAGCTTCCATGCGGGGCTTCCAAGCGCAGGAAGCGTACAATGCTGAGTATGCTCGCAATCAGACCTACAATCAGATTGGCCTGAGACAGCAACAGGAAGTAGACGCTACGTCCCAAGCCCTGATGGACAGCCAGATCAGAGCCACAAAGGCAAAGGCGACTGGCGACACCGGAGCCGGTGAAGCTGGCGTCCACGGCAACAGCATCGAGAGTGTCGCTCGTGGCGTGCTTCGGGAGGAAGGTCGGATTGATGCCGCCAACCTCAAGAATACCGACATGTCTATCGACCAGCTTCAGGAAGAGAAGAAGTCCGCGGACGCTCAGTTTCGTTCACGCACCAACTTCACTCCTGTACGCGATCCTTCGGTGATTGACCTTGGGCTAGGTATCGGTAGCGCAGGACTTGGTGCCTATGACCTCTACACCAAGAGAAACAAGCGACCGTCGAGCCGCTAACAGTCACTTCAAGGCCCCTGGTCCACCACGCTAGGGGCCTTTCGCTTCTACCCTATCCCATAGGCCCAATGACCCTCCCCGACACCGTGGACGCCCTAATCGACATGCTCGACACCAAGGCGTTTCCCCTTCGCAACTATTCAACAGACACGCCCTTTCACGCGATCCACCGCGAGCTAGGTAAACGTGACGTCGTTGACTTCCTTAGGGCGCTCCAGCGTGAACGCGAAGCTCGCCCGACCTACCTGCCCCTCACCGTCACGTCGGAAGACGACGATACCGGCGTGTGGGCAAGTTAAACCCAACACCAATTACTCAATCATTAGGAACAACACCCATGGCAAATCTCAAAGACCGCATCGAGAAGGAACTGGACCGGAGACAGGAAGACCGCTCAGAACTCCGCGCTCCGCCGCCTCCGGTTCTCTCTAACGACCCCGAGCTAGAAGCCGCCCTTGAACGCGTCGCACGCGGCGAGCTGTCGAGGGCCTATCGCACTCGTAACGGTGCGCTCGTAACCACCATGCCTAGCGACCCTGTGAACTCTCCCGCGGCACCTGAAGCGAAGACGGCCTAAGCACTCCCTTCCTTCCTCGCTAACAGCTACCGACGCCTCCCCTAAGACACACCACATTCTTGGGGAGGCGTTTTCAATCTGGAGATATCTATAGATGAACACCAATTGCGCCCTGCCAGCTTCCCAGGAAGTCTACCGCGCTAGGCTTGATCGGAACTCCCACAAGGTCGGCCTACCCGTCCCCGTCTCAGGCAAGGCAACCTTCTCTATCTCGGGGCAATGGCGTGTCCTTGAAGAGGAAGGGCCTGATCCCACCGTGGTCATCCTCAAGTGCCGCGCACGTATCGCCAAGCGTAGCAGCGAGCACCGGCTGACGGACGACGCAACCTTTCGTCTCCCTGAGGGCACCGAATTCGCTGAGCTTCAGGTACTTGATCCGTCCGACCATACGGACCTAAACGTCACCATAACGGCCCTTCCGCCATCCCCGTCAGCCGATGCGCGTCCGAAGGGTTGGCGCGTCGTGCCGTCTGAGGGCAAAGCGGATGGGCATCGTAAGGCAGCCTAAGGGGAAGGCTAAGAAGCCGCTGGGGCCACGGAAGGCGCTTGAGGCGCTGGCTCAGAAGCTGGCCGCCCAGATTGTGAAGAGACAGCTAGAGCGCGGTATCCCCGAACCTGTGGCACCGGCCGTTGTGTTTGATGACGTGACGGGATGGGCCGATGTGCCCCGGCAGACGAGGCCTTCGCAGGAAGTGAAGCGGCGGTTCATCTGACACGCACCGCACTCCAGATCGGGGAAGTCAGAGAGGCACGATATACGGCACCAAGGATTTCAGTGTGTTTGGGTATTCAATCTTTCCCCTAGCCCTGGCGGATTTGGCGTCGACGTCCATAACTACGTAGACATCTTTTGAGCTATCGAAACCAGAGTGCACATAAATCCGAGTACAGAAGTCGCCAATGGTCTCATGCGTCCTTACGAGCATATAAGACGTCGTCTCGTCCCAGTAGTTTCCCACCCCAACACTTGTTAACTGCTCAACGAAAGTGTCGTACCTGTGTTGGTAGGTAGCATCTCTATGAATTCGAAAGCTAACCGAGAAAACCGGCATAATAGTCCTCAAGCATTAGTTGCTGCGCGTTTGAGGTCGCGCATTCATTGCCTTAATATCGCAGGTTGTAGTTACTCTCTTCTACGCTACTTCGGAATGGTTGCATCTTGCCCCAAGGCACGCAAGCGGTACGTGCTGATCTGGATGCTTGAGGTCGTGGCAATTAACAGGCTGGCCATGTTAGCTATGGATAAAGGGTCGCCTACTTTGCTGCGTTCCAGTGCGAGACAAGAATGGATAAGACAGATTTCATCAAGCTCGCGCCCGCCTACTACGAGGCGGCGGTTCTAGTAGAGGTGTGGGAACGCGATGGGTATTTCTCCTTACGCGAACTACAGAGAGCCTATATCGATCACGATGGCGAGGACGAGTACAGCTTTCTGCAGAACAACACGTTGCTAGGCGTCGCTATTGGAAGCTTGGTGCAACAGGAAGCGATGGAGGTTGTTTCCGACCCGTTTGGACCTACGCTCTATAAGCGGGGCGCTGGAATTGCTCCAGTTATTGAACGCCTCCAGGCAGATCAATCGAGCCCATTCTACAAAAGTGGCTTGGCTGGCGACAGACGTGCTTGGATATTCGCAGCGCTTCGCAGTCTTTCAAGCAAGTACCTAGAGCTTGAAATCAATGATCAAGATTTGGCGACACCCGATTTGGATTGGGAGCCAATTCCCATTGATCGGGCCAATGAGAAATTCTTGAATGCTGAAGCGGCGGTCGCACGGACCGTTAAGGAGGTGGAAGAGAGCAACGGCTACGCTTCCCAGTACCCCGAAGAGCGCGCAACAATACTCGATAGCCTTAAGGCTCTTCAGGAGAGGCTAAGGACTGCCAAGGAAATTTCAGTCGGATATGTCAAAGCTCATGGCGTTGAGGTGCTGAGAAAACTCAGCGCCCGCTTTGGGAATGCTGCGATAGGCCGGTTGGCTGATGCCGCGATTAGCGCCTTGTTATCATGGCTCGGTTTGAAATGAGTGCAGCCACTTAGAACGGAATATCATCGTCCAGCCCATTGCCGGATGGCTTGGGAGGCTCCAGCCGCTTTTGCTTTGATGGCGCGGGTAAGGACGGCGATTGTTGCTCTGATTTCGCCTTAGAGAATATTTTCTTCAGCCGCTCCAGAGCCTCAAGGAACGGCTTAGCTTTGGTCCCTGCCTGCCCAAGAGTATCTGCGGTATCTAGGGTCAAAGCGAAAAAGGCCTCTAGGTTGGTCTTACTCTTCTCAACCTCTGTCTGGAGCTGGCCTATGCGTGCATAGATGGCGTCTCGCTTACGGTCAGTAACCTCCAGCTTGGGTACGATTGCCCGTATCTTGGTTAACAGCGCCCCTATTTCTTTACGATGGTCGTTGTTTAGGATTACTGAAAGGCTGCCACCTCTCTTTAGACGGAGGCTTATCCGAACCTGCGCATAGGACACCGCGTTTGAGTATTCCGTCCACCAAACGGAGAACGGCCCCTCTCCGTTTGGCGGATCATCATTCAGGCGCTCAAAGGGCTCTGCGCCCCGAAGACCATGCTCGTCGAGAAATGCGCTAATAGCCTCGAAATACCGACGAGCATGCCAATTGTTCCACCTCTCCAGCACTTCGAGGCGTTGGTTTAAGAAATCCACCATGGCGACGAACCCTTCATAAGGGTCATCGGGTAGTGCCTCTATTTCATCGCGGGTAAGCATTCTGCGCTGGGCGAGAAACTAGCACAGAAATCTGGGGACAATTCAGACCCTACCTCTACCCCAAAACCCTACTCCAAAACGCTGCAGCACTAACAGCTTCTGCTGATAGGAAAGGTTCAAGTGCTGCAACGTTTTTCGGAAGATGGCGGCTTCCTTGCGTGTAGGTGGCGTCCCCTACGGGATTCGAACCCGTGTCGCCGCCGTGAAAGGGCGGTGTCCTAGGCCTCTAGACGAAGGGGACTGAAGCCGGCGGCAGGGTGTACCCGCAAGAGGCTGGCAAATCAAGCAAAGTAGGCTCAACCCAGGACCGAGCCAGCCGCCGGGGCGGCGTCGTCGATCTGCAGGCGCACGCTCTGCCTGCCGCCGAAACGGTCGATCCGCAGGGCCCCCGCAACATTCAGCACAGGCCGCGCGGAATCGAGCAAAGCCGGCCCCAAAGCGGTCTGGTTGGCCCGGAAAGCGATCGCTTCGATCCGGCCACGTTCCGCACCGACCAGGGTGCAGCGCACATGCCCCTCGCCTACCGGCTGCGCGTAGCTCACCCGCACGCCGGTCAGCGCAAAGCGCGGCAGCGCGTTGCCGGCGCCGAATGGGCCGGCCCGCTCGATCATGTCGACCAGCTCCTGGGTCGCGGCAGCCGGCGCGAGAGCTGCGTCGATGCCGAGTTCGCGCACGGCGGGTGCTGCGCCAAGCTGCGGGGCAATCCGCGTATCGAGGAAATGCGCCAGCTCCGGCAACGCCTGCCGCGCCACGGTGAGGCCCGCCGCCATGGCGTGGCCGCCGCCATTCACCAGCAGGCCCGCCTGCCGGGCCGCGATCACCGCTGCGCCGAGATCGACGCCGCGCACGGAGCGCCCCGATCCCTTGCCCAGCTCGCCATCCATGCCGATCACGAACGCCGGCCGGCCATATCGCTCGACGAGTCGGCTGGCGACGATGCCGATCACGCCGACGTGCCAGCCCTCGCTCTCGACCAGCAGCACCGAGGGCAGGCCTTTGCGGTCGGGGCCATAGAGCCCCTCGATGCGGCTGATCGCCTGGTCGAGCACCTCGCGTTCGATGGCGCGGCGCTCGGCATTGAATTCGTCGAGCCGGAGTGCGAGCGCGCCGACCTCGTGCGGATCGTCGCTGGAGAGCAGCCGCGCGCCAAGATCGGCCTGCCCTACCCGGCCGCCGGCATTGACCCTAGGCCCCAGGAGGAAGCCCAGATGATAGGCGCCCGGTGGCTCCTTCAGCCGCGCGACATCGGCGAGCGCGGCCAGGCCGGCATTGCGTCGCTGCGCCATGACCTGCAGCCCCTGCCGCACCAGCGCGCGATTGACGCCGACCAGCGGGACGACATCGCAAACCGTGCCCAGCGCCACGAGGTCGAGCCATTGCCGCAAGTCGGGCTCCGGCCGCGATGTGCCATACCAGCCGGCCTCGCGCAGGGCGCGGTTGATGCCCACCGCCAGCAGGAAGGCTACGCCCACGGCGGCGAGCTGCTTGTGGGGGCTTTCGTCGTCGAGCCGGTTGGGATCGACCACGGCAATGGCCTCGGGCAGCGCGATCTCCGCCATGTGATGGTCGATCACGATCAGGTCGAGCCCGACACGCCTGGCTTCGGCCAGGGGCTCGAAGGCGGTAACGCCGCAATCGACGGTGACGACGACCGAGGCGCCGTCCTCCTTGATCTTGACGAGCGCAGTCGCGTTCGGCCCGTAGCCTTCCTTGCGGCGGTCGGGAATGTAGACGCCGATATCGCCGCCGACCGCCCGGAAGAAACGCAAGAGCAGAGCCGACGACGTCGCACCATCGACGTCGTAGTCACCGAAGACGACGATGCGTTCGCCCTGGCGGACAGCGTGCACCAGACGGGCCACCGCCGCATCCATGTCCTTGAGATGCGACGGGTCGGGCAGGAATTTGCGCAGGGTCGGATCGAGGAAATCCGGAACCGCTTCCAGCGGCACGTCGCGTGCCGCCAGCAACCGGCAGATCGCGTCCGGCAAGCCGTGGCGCTGGCCGATGGCCAGCGCCGTGCGTTCGTCAGCCAGCCGGGCCGCCCAGCGCCGCCCAGTCAGCGAACGTTCGACACCGAGAAACGCCGCACGCTCGGCTCTCACGTCGCCGGATATGACACCATCGGACATGACGGCACTTTAGCCCGAAAGCGCTGTGGACGACTTACCGCACGAGCCCTGCTAGCTTTGGGCAGGCTATTGTGGGGAACTCGATGCTGAGATTGTTCATCGTCGTAATGCTTGCAGCCATGGCGCTCGTGCCGTCGGCGATAGCGCAGACAAGCAAAGACTGGGTCACCGGTTTCCCGCGCGAGCAGATCACGGTGAAATCCTGGCCCGAGGGCCGCAAGGTTGCGATCTGCTTCATCTTTTATGTCGAAGTCTGGGGCAAGGATCATGGCCCGAATTTCCGGCCCGACATGACCGACCGGAAGCCCGATGTCGTCGACGAATCGTTCCGACAATACGCCATCGAATGGGGCGTGCCGCGGGTCGGCCGGCTGTTCAAGGAACAGGACGTGCCCCTCAGCATTGCGCTCAATGCACAGTTCCCCGAGCAGCATCCCGATATCTGGAAGCAGTTCCGCGCGCTCGTCCCGAAGGCGGCAATCGTGGCGCACGGCCTCAACAATTCGACCGAGATGCTGCCGCTCGACAAGGGACTCGATGCACAGAAAGCCTATGTGCGGCAAACACTCGACAGGATCGAGAAGAGCACCGGCGTCCGTTCTACTGGTTGGTCGAGCCCCAGCGTCTTTCCAAACGTAGAGACGTTCCCTGCCACCGCCGCCGCGGGGATCAAATACACGCTCGACGGTATGGATTCCGACGTGCTGTCCCGCCTCGACACCCCTGCGGGCAAGCTGGTGATGGTTCCCTATCCGGCCGTCACGGTCGACATGGGAAGCTACCTCTCGCGCCTCAAGGATCCCATCGATCTCGAGCGTTTCTGGATCGACTATATCGGCGAATTGGCGCGCGAGGCCGAGACGGATCCTCAGCGCCCGGCCACGGTCGTGGCAATCGGCATTCACCCCTTCGTCGTTGGCACGCCAGCGGGCGCGGCATCCCTGCGCCGCGTGCTCGAGACCATCAAGAAGCACAAGCTCGTCTGGATCACCGACGTCGAGTCCGTGGTGAAGGCCGCGGGCGAGAAACTCTGACGGCGCACGTCATGGCAAACGAAGGACGATGATGCCAAGGCGGCGCACCTTGGCGCCGCCGAACTGCAGGGTGAGCGGTTTGCTGTCGAGCTCGACCTGCAGGCTGAAGCGGATGCCCGGGCAGTCTGTCCGGCGGACGGAAGCAAGGACCGGCAAACGGCGCTCGTCCTGCACCACGTCGATCCAGGCATCGTCCGTGAGCGTGACCTGGTAGCGACCGGCCGCGATCCATTGCAGGGTGACAATGCCGCCGAAGCCATCATCCCGTCCGCGCTCCGGCGTGACGAGATAGAACGCGGAGCTAACCGGGGCCAGGATCAGCGTGAAGGCCCCCTCGCGCGGCAACCACGACGAGGCCTCGACCGCCGGCATGTAGCCGTCCGAGAAGAGTTCGATCTCGCGCGTGAGCGGCCATCCGAAGCGGCCGCAGCCATCGCCTCCCGCTGCAGGCCCTGCGAGGCCGAGCGGCATCAGCAGAAGGGCGACGAGAACGCCGCGCATGCCCGGAAGGCTCGCACGGGCGGGTGGCTCTGCCAACCCGCCGCGCAGCCTCCAGGCCGCTTGCGGCTAGGACCGATGCGAGGCGATTACGCCCAGCTGGGAAGGCCGGTCTTGATCGCGAAGTTATGGTGCGCCGAAACCCAGCGGACGGTGCCGGTCTTGGAGCGCATGACGATCGAATGCGTCTCCGCGCCGTTGTGGAAGCGGCGCACGCCCTTCAGCATCGAACCCGAGGTGACGCCGGTCGCCGCGAACATCACGTCGCCCTTGGCCATGTCGGTCATCGAGTACTTACGGTTGAGATCGGTGATGCCCCACTTCTTGGCGCGGGCCTTCTCGTCGTCGTTGCGGAACAGCAGCCGGCCCTGGATCTGGCCGCCGATGGCGCGCAACGCCGCCGCTGCCAGCACGCCTTCCGGCGCACCGCCCGAGCCCATGTAAATGTCGATGCCGGAATCGCCGGTCGAGGTCGCGATCACGCCCGACACGTCGCCATCGCCGATCAGCATGATACGCGCGCCGGCCTCGCGGACCTTGGTGATCAGTTCGGAATGGCGCGGCCGGTCCAGGATGCAGACCACGAGATCAGCAACCTCGACCTTCTTGGCCTTGGCGAGATCCGCGAGGTTCTGCGCCGGCGTCTTGTCGAGATCGACGATGCCGTCCGGCAGGCCGCCGCCGACGGCGATCTTGTCCATGTAGACGTCGGGCGCATTCAGGAAGCCGCCATGCTCGGCCATCGCGATGACGGCGAGCGCATTGGGCAGGCCCTTGGCGGTGATGGTGGTGCCTTCCAGCGGATCGAGCGCAATATCGATCTTGGGGCCGCGGCCGAGGCCGACCTTCTCGCCGATATAGAGCATCGGCGCTTCGTCGCGCTCGCCCTCGCCGATCACCACGGTGCCTTCGATGGCCAGCGAATTCAGCGTCGTGCGCATGGCATCGACCGCCGCCTGGTCCGCCATCTTCTCGTCGCCACGCCCCATCAGCTTGGAGGCTGCCAGCGCCGCCGCTTCGGTTACGCGTACCACTTCGAGCGCAAGATTGCGGTCGAGCTTCACGTCTTCTGCCATCGTCTCCTCCGTCGCCTCGTTTCTAGGGCGTCGTCTAGAATGCTTCGATCCTGATCAGGCAAGGCTCCTCGGCGACAGCGCCGAGCTTGGCAATGCGCGCGAGGGCACGCCGCATCGCAGCCTCTTCCGTCTCGTGTGTGGTCAGCACCACCGGCACCTCGCCGGACTGCGAGCGCCCGCGCTGCAGCATCGACTCGAGCGAGATGCGCTCCTTGGCTAGCGCGCCGGACACCGACGAAATGACACCCGGCCGGTCCTGCACCATCAGGCGCATGTAATAGGCGCCGACATGGCGATCCATTGGCGAAACCTTCTTGTCCGCCAGCCGATCGGCCGGAACGACGAAGGCCGGCATGTGCCGTCCGCGCGCCACGTCGACGAGATCGGCGACGACGGCCGAGGCGGTCGGTCCCTGCCCTGCACCGCGGCCCTGAAACATGGTCGTGCCGACGAAGTCGCCTTCGACCACGACGGCGTTGAACACACCCTCGATATGCGCAATCGGCGCGCCGAGCGGCACCATGCAGGGATGAACCCGCTGCTCGATACCAAAACGCGTCTCACGGGCCAGGCCCAGCAGCTTGATGCGATAGCCCAGCTCCTCAGCGAACTGGATGTCCATCGAGGTGACGCGGCGAATACCTTCGACATGCACGCCGGCAAAGTTCACCCGGGCGCCGAACGCCGCACCGGTCAACACGGCGAGCTTGTGCGCGGCGTCGATTCCGTCGACGTCGAAGCTCGGATCGGCCTCGGCGTAGCCCGCCGCCTGCGCCTCGGCCAGCACGACGTCGAAGTCGCGGCCGGTCTCGCGCATGGTCGTCAGGATGTAGTTGCAGGTTCCGTTGAGGATGCCGTAGAGCCGGCCAACCCGGTTGCCGACAAGGCCCTCGCGCAGTGCCTTGATGACCGGGATGCCGCCCGCCACCGCCGCCTCGAAGGCGAGGATGCTGCCCTTCTTCTCGGCTGCCGCGGCGATCTCGGTGCCGTGCAAAGCGAGCAGCGCCTTGTTGGCCGTCACCACGTGCTTGCCGGAGGCCAGTGCCTTCTGGACCAGGCGGCGCGCCACGCCGCTCGAACCGCCGATCAGCTCGACGACGACGTCGATGTCGGGCGCGGTCGCCAGCGCCATCGGGTCGTTCTCCCAGCGGACCTGCGAGAGATCGATGTCGCGCTTCTTGGCTTTGCGCCGGGCGCTCACGGCGACCAGCTTCAACGGTCGGCCGCCGCGCAACGCGAGAAGCCGGCCATGTTCGGCCAGCAGCTTGACCACGCCAGCACCAACGGTGCCGAGCCCGGCAATGCCTATTCTAAGAGCGGAATTCATGGGGCGCCTGATACGACAGGATGGGGTCAGGCGCGAGCCTTGATCGGCGTGATGTTGTCCCCAACACCACGCAGGTAAAGGTCGATGGACCGACCGGGGTCGGCCAGCACCTGGCGGATATTGCGGACAGCCTGACGGATGCGGTGCTTGTTCTCGACGAGCGCGATGCGGACATGCCCGTCGCCGTGCTCGCCGAAGCCAATGCCGGGCGATACCGCCACATTGGCCTGCGTGAGCAGCAACTTCGAGAAGGCCAGCGAGCCCAGCTCGGCGAACTCCTTGGGCAGCGGCGCCCAAGCGAACATGCTGGCCGATGGCGCCGGCAGGTCCCAGCCTGCCCCCTTCAACCCTTCCATCAGAACGTCGCGCCGTTCCTTGTAGGTGTTGCGCGCCTCGACGATGCAATCCTGCGGGCCGTTCAGCGCCGCCGTCGCCGCAACCTGGATCGGCGTGAAGGCGCCGTAGTCGAGGTACGACTTGATGCGGGTCAAGGCCTGGATCAGCGTCTTGTTGCCGGCCGCAAAACCCATGCGCCAGCCGGCCATCGAATAGGTCTTGCTCATCGAGGTGAACTCGATGGCGATGTCGCGGGCGCCCGGCACCTGCAGCACCGACGGCGGCGGTACGCCGTCAAAGTAGATCTCGGCATAGGCAAGGTCGGACAGGATCCAAATGCCTTCGCGTTTGCAGAAGTCGACGATGGCCGCATAGAAATCCAGATCGACCACCTGCGCCGTCGGGTTCGACGGATAGTTCAATACCAGAGCAAGCGGCTTGGGCACGGCGTGCCGTACGGCGCGCTCGAGGGCCGGCAGGAATTCCTCGATCGAGGTCGAGCCCGGCACCGGAATATGGCGCACCGAACCACCGGCGATGATGAAGCCGTAGGGATGGATCGGATAGCTGGGATTGGGGACCAGCACGGTATCGCCGGGCGAGGTGATCGCCTGCGCGAGGTTCGCGAGACCTTCCTTCGATCCCAGCGTCACGATGACTTCGGAATCGGGATCCAGTTCAACGCCGAAGCGGCGCGAATAGTAGGCAGCTTGCGCCTTGCGCAGGCCCGGGATGCCGCGCGAGGCAGAGTAGCCGTGGGCCCGCGGATTGGCCGCAGCTTCGGCGAGCTTGGCTACGATGTGCGGCGCTGTCGGCAGATCGGGATTGCCCATGCCGAGATCGATGACGTCCTGTCCGGCGCCACGAGCGCGGGCCTTCATGGCATTCACTTCCGCGAACACATAAGGCGGCAGGCGCTTCAGCCGGTGAAATTCGGAGTCGTCCATAGGTGCTTCCTTCGACGCCTTAGATAGTGGCGAAGATTTCGACGCGCCGGTCGGCGACGACGAGCGTGTCCGCCGGCAGGGCCGACTGCTTCTCGGGGACCGGAGCCGCAGGTGTTGCCGGGGCCGGAGCCGCCGGCGCCTGGGGCGCCGCGTCCGTCGCAGGCTGCGCCGGTGCGGGAATTGGCGTGGTCGAAACGGGGGCCGGCAGAGGTGCGTTGGACGGCGCCGCTTCAATCGCCGGTGCGGCGCTGGGCGGGGCTACGCCGGCAGGCGCAGCACTGGGAGGTGCGGAGCCGCCCGTGCCCTTCTCGGCTTCCTTTTCCCTGGCCTTGCGTTCCTTATCCTCGGCTTCGCGCTCCAGACGAGCTTCGCGATCCTTCTTGTCGCGCTCGATCTGATCCTTCTCGATGGCTTCCTTCTGTGCCTTCTGGCCACCCTTGCCGGGCACAATGGAGCCAATCGCGCCGCCGCCGCGTGTCTCGTCGACAGCGACCGTACCCTGCTCGTAGGGTCGGCTGCTCGGCGCCGGCAAAGCTGCACTCGGCTGCACCTGTCGATCGGCGCCCGGGCGCGGAGGCGCGCCGACCGGCGTCGAGCTGCCGAACCAGTCGCAGCCGGCCACGAAGGCGAGCATGGACACACCGAGCAGGCCGAGCCAGCGGCCTCTGCCGTTCGTGTCCTGTCGTCGCTGCATTGTCGTCACCACTGTCGCCTGTTGTCCGTTGCTGGGCCTAGCCGCCGGCCTTGTTTAGCGGAGCCCGAGAGGAAAATTGACCCGTCTGTTGTCGCAGCCTACCAATTGGGGGCGGGTCACGACCCGGGAACATGACACAAGGTATGGTACCGGGCCGTTGAAATTACCGCAAGAAACGCCATAAAGGCAATGAATCAAAAGGGGAAACGCATGTCGGATACGCCCGCCCCCACGGCCCTTTCCGGACTGTCTCCAGAGGAATCCGAGAAACTTCAGTCTGCCTTCAAGGATATCGCCACGCGCAGCCAAAAGCTGCTGCAGGAATTCTCGGAACGCTACCAGGCCGACGGCCCTCAGCCGGCCGATCCGCTGCACCTCACCCAGACCTTCATGGACTTCACGGCCAAGATGCTGGCCGATCCGAACCGGCTGGTTCAGGCCCAGATGGAGCTCTGGCAGCAGTACATGAACCTCTGGCAGGTCACTGCGCAGCGGATGATGGGCCAGCCGGTCGCCCCGGTCGCCGAACCGGCCAAGGGAGACAAGCGCTTCAACGATCCCGCGTGGAAAGACGAGGTCGTCTTCGACTACATGAAGCAGTCCTACCTGCTCACGGCGCGCTGGCTGCAGGGCACAGTGAAGGAAGTCGAGGGCGTCGACGACAAGACCGCCAAGAAGGTCGACTTCTACACGCGCCAGTTCATCGACGCGATGTCGCCCTCCAATTTCGCGATGACCAATCCGCAGGTCGTGAAGGCGACCGTCGAGTCCAAGGGCGAGAACCTGCTCAAGGGCCTGCAGAATATGCTGACGGATCTGGAGCGCGGCAAAGGCAAGCTGGCGATCCGGCAGACCGACATGGAGGCCTTCAAGGTCGGTGGCAATGTCGCCACCTCGCCCGGCAAGGTGGTCTTCCAGAACGAGCTGATACAGCTCATCCAGTACGCACCGTCGACGGCGGAGGTTCATCAGGTCCCGCTGCTGATCGTGCCGCCGTGGATCAACAAGTTCTACATCCTCGATCTCAAGCCCGAGAACTCGTTCATCAAGTGGGCCACCGAACAGGGCTACACGGTGTTCGTCATCTCGTGGGTCAATCCCGACGAGCGTCTCTCGGGCTTCGTGTTCGAGGACTATATGAAGAAGGGCCCGCTCGCGGCTCTCGACGCCATCGAGAAGGCGACTGGCCAGCGCAAGGTCTCGGCGATCGGCTACTGCATCGGCGGCACGCTGATGGCGACGACTCTCGCCTACATGGCCGCGCGCAATGACGACCGCATCGTGGCCTGCACCTTCTTTACCGCGCAGGTCGACTTCACCGAACCCGGCGAACTCGGCGTCTTCATCGACGAGGATCAGCTCGCCGGCATCGAAGAGATGATGAGCAAGAAGGGCTATCTCGAAGGCGCCGAGATGGCGACGACCTTCAACATGCTGCGCGCCAACGACCTCATCTGGTCGTTCGTCGTGAACAACTATCTGATGGGCAAGGATCCCTTCCCCTTCGACCTGCTCTACTGGAATGCCGACGCCACGCGCATGCCGGCAGCGATGCACAGCTACTATCTGCGCAACATGTACCAGAAGAACCTGCTCAGCCAGCCGGGCGGCCTGGTGGTCGACAACGTGCCGATCGACCTCAGGAAAATCACCATCCCGGTCTACCTGCAGGCCGGCAAGGAAGACCACATCGCGCCGTCGCGCTCAGTCTACAAGGCGACGCAGATCTACGGTGGCCCGGTGCGTTTCATGCTGGCGGGTTCGGGCCATATCGCCGGCGTCGTCAATCCGCCGCGCAACAAGAAATACCAGCATTGGCTGAACGAGACGACGAAGAACCCGCCGACCCTCGCCGAATGGCAGGCTGGCGCCAAGGAGTTCCCGGGATCCTGGTGGCATGACTGGGACAAGTGGCTCTCCGCCCTCTCCGGCCCCAAGGTTCCTGCGCGCGTGCCAGGCGAAGGCGGCCTGCCCGCGATCGAGGATGCACCCGGCAGCTATGTGAAGGTGCGCTCGGGCGAATAGCCGGCCCGGCGCACAATTTTCACGACGTCAGTGATCGGCGGCCAAAGGCGCCGATCTCGCGGCGAGGACTTCGAGAGCGAGCTTCGGCGCGAGCCTCACCTGCAGGCCGCGTTGACCGCCATTGATGAAGACTTGGTCGTGAGCGAGCGCCCGCTCGTCGATGACGGTCGGCACTTGTCGCTTCTGCCCGAACGGGCTGATGCCACCGACTTTGTAGCCGGTGATCCGTTCTGCATCCGGCGGCTTCATCATCTGGGCGGATTTGCCGTCGAACGCCGCCGCGAGTTTCTTCATCGACACCTCGCTGTTCGACGGAACGATGACGCAGACAGGCTTGTCGTCGACCAGCGCCATCAGCGTCTTCAATACGCGCTCTGCCGATTCCCCAAGAGCTTCCGCGGCCTGAAGGCCGATCCGATCCGCGTTCGGATCGTAGTCGTAGGTATGAACGGAGAAAGCGACGCCGGACTTCTTGAGCTGGTCGGTGGCGCGTGTCGTTTTGGACATTGCTCGAGACTCATCTCACTTTTGTTTCGCGATTATGACTCTGGGCATCGATCAGCGATTCGCAAGCCATCCAGCGACCATCACTCTCACCTACCATAGCAAGACCGGCATGCATGGCTGCCGCCTTGCCGTTCGTTGGGCTGCCTCTCATTTCAGGCGCGGATGGAAACGCTCGTGCCGATCATGATCCGGCCGTTGCGATCATGCTTAGTCGTGAGCCTGAAATGCTTTCAAGTACGTTTCGTTCATCGTTCGTGTTGGCTGTCATCCTTGCTGCCGGCGCGGCGAACACCGTCTCCGCACAATCCGTCTCCAGCCAGACGTCACCCGACAAGGCACGCTGCAATCAGCTCATCTCGTACTTCGACCGCTACGGCGCCAGCCGCGGCGAGAACTCCGACGGCGAGCGCAATCATACCCGCATCGGCGCGCGCATCGATTGCGACAACGGCCACCCGGCGGAAGCCGTCGCGACCATGGAAAAACTCCTCACGCAGAAGAACATGGAAGTTCCTCCTGCGCCCACCGGTCTCGCCCAGCCCTCGTCGCCTGCCGGCACGAAGCTTCAGCGGTAAGGGCTATTCCGCGGCCTTCGGAACATCGCCGCGATAGGCCTGTGCGAGATGCACATATCCCGCGGCGGAGCGGCGGAAGGACTCCAGGTCCTTCTCCGTGATGTCGCGCATCTTGACGGCGGGATTGCCGGCCCACAGTTCGCCCTTGCGGACGATCTTGCGTGGCGTGACGACGGCGCCCGCCGCCACCATCGCACCGGTCTCGACGACGGCCTCGTCGAGCACGGTCGAGTGCATGCCAATGAAGGAATCGTCCTGCACCTCGCAGGCATGCAGCAGGGCGAGATGGCCGACGGTGACGTTGCGGCCGACGGTCGTGCCCACGCCCCGCGCGGCGATGTGGATCACGCAGCCGTCCTGGATGTTGGAGTTCTCGCCGACCTTGATCGGCGGGCCATCGCCACGCAGGACCGCGCCAAACCAGATCCCGCAATTGGCGGCGATCTCGACATTGCCGATCAGGGTCGCGTTCGGCGCGATGAAGGCCGACTTGTCGATCTTCGGGACGAGGCCATTGAAGGGCACGATGAGGCCGGACATCGGATCGCTACTCCACTCCACAAAGAAGAAGGGCGCCTTGCGGCGCCCTTCGAAGATAGACCAAGTCGCAGATTAGCGCTTGGAGAACTGGAAGCGGCGACGCGCACCGGCGCGGCCGTACTTCTTGCGCTCGACCACGCGGCTGTCGCGGGTGAGGAAGCCGCTGGTCTTCATGGCGCCGCGCAGGCCAGGCTCGAACTTCGAGAGCGCCTGGGCGATGCCGTGACGAACCGCACCGGCCTGGCCCGAGAGGCCGCCACCGGACACGGTGGCAACGACGTCGAACTGGCCATTGCGCTGCGACACGTCGAACGGCTGCTGGATCATCATGCGCTGCGTCGGACGCGCGAAGTAGATCGTCTGGTCGCGGCCGTTGACGGTGATCTTGCCCGTGCCGGGCTTGACCCACACGCGGGCGACAGCGTTCTTGCGGCGGCCAGTGGCGTAGGCGCGGCCCTGGCTGTCGACTTCCTTCTCGCGGATCGGCGCCGGAGCCTGGGTGCCGGCAACGACCGGCGCCTTCTTCAGTTCGGCAAAGGACGAAAGTTCGGTAGCCATGTTAGCCGATCCTCGAATTCTTGCGGTTCATTGCGGCAACGTCGAGCTTCTCGGGCTGCTGCGCCTCGTGCTCGTGGTTGGGGCCCGCGAAGACGCGCAGGTTCTTCATCTGCGCACGACCGAGCGGACCACGGGTGATCATGCGCTCGACCGCCTTGATGAGGACGCGCTCGGGGAAGCGGCCTTCGAGGCGCTTGCCCAGGGTCTCGCCCTTGATGCCGCCGGGATGGCCGGTGTGCCAGTAGAAGACTTCCCGCTCGGCCTTGCGGCCGGTCAGGCGCACCTTCTCGGCGTTGATCACGACGATGTTGTCACCGCAATCGATGTGCGGGGTGAACGTCGGCTTGTGCTTGCCGCGCAGGCGCATGGCGATGATCGAGGCGAGCCGGCCGAGGACGAGGCCGTCGGCGTCGATCAGCACCCACTTCTTCTGCACGTCGGCAGTCTTGAGACTGACAGTACGATTGCTAAGGGTATGCATGGTTCTTTCTTCCAATGAGCGCGCGCTTATGGGGAGAGAACCGGGAGATGTCAAATCGCCAAAAATATCTACTTTGAATCAATGACTTAGAATAGCGGTATTAATTTACCGCATCCTAACTCCTTGAAGCAGGCGGAATTGCATAGGTCAGCGTGGCATGGGCCACGGGATCGGGTTTGCCGTCACTCCACATCGTAAAATCGCCCACCGCCAAGGACTTTCCGAGCTTCAGCAGACGGCCCTCGCCGATCAGATCGCCCGGCTCGGGCTTGCGCATGAAGTTGATGTTGAGGTTGGTGGTGACAGCCAGTGCCACCGGACCGAGCTGGGCCAGGATCAGCAGATAGAACCCACAATCGGCCAGCCACATCAGAGTCGGCCCCGAGATGGTGCCTCCCGGCCGCAGATTTCGCTCGTCGGTCGGCAGGCGCAGCCGGATGATCTTGTCGTCGAGATGCTCGATGGACAGGTTGAGGTGCGAAGATTGCGGAAAATGCTCGTCGAGGAACTTCAACAATTCGTCGGGCGACATCACCGGCATGACGCAACTCCCCTCTTCCCATAGACTGTCGCCATGACCGCAGCTCCCAACGAACCCGTCCTGTTGCGCCGCGACGAAGGCCGGGTCGCGATCCTCACGCTCAACCGCCCGCACGCCATGAACGCGCTCTCGGGCGAGCTTATAGACGCCCTGCAGGCGGAATTCGACCGGCTCGCGAAGGACCGCGAAATCCGCTGCGTCATCATCGAGGCCCAGGGCGACCGCGCCTTTTCGACCGGCCACGATCTGCGCGAGGTCGCCTCGACGCGCGACTACGCCTTCCACCACGGCCTCCTGACGCGCTGCTCGGCGATGATGGTGTCGATCCAGCGTCTGCCGCAGCCGGTCATCGCCAAGGTGAAGGCCGTCGCGACGGCAGCGGGTTGCCAGCTCGTGGCCGCCTGCGATCTCGCCGTAGCGTCGAGCACGGCGACCTTCGCCACGTCGGGCATCAACAACGGTCTTTTCTGCGGCACACCTTCGGTTTCCGTGGGCCGCAACGTCGGACCCAAGCGCGCCCTCGACATGCTCTTCACCGGCGAGTTCGTCGATGCCGCAACGGCGTTGCGTGACGGGCTGGTGAGCCGCGTCGTGCCGCCGGCCGAACTGGACACGGCAACGATGGCGCTGGCCAATCGCATCGCCGCCCAGCCACCGCAGCAGATCGCCGAAGGCAAGGCGATGTTCCATCGCCACATGACGATGGAGCTGGGGCAGGCCTATGCCTATGCCACCGAATTCATGGCGGGCGCGATCCAGCGCGAGGATGCCCAGGCCGGCATCGACGCCTTCGTGAACAAGAAGCCCAAACCGGAGTGGAACGGGCGCTAGGCGCGCCCTCTCCACTGCCGGCCATCCGGCTTCAGGCCCTTACTGGCGCCAGTCGATACCCTTGCCCTGAACCTGGCGCAGCGCGGCGTTCCAGTAGGTCACACCGTATTCGGGATTGGCCCGCATCTGCCGGGCACGCTCGCCATACTGGCGCACGACATCTTCATCGATCGGCGCCGGCTCCTCGTCGAGGCTGCGGGCGATCACCTCGACCTCGCAGGCACGTTCCAGCATGTACATGCGCCGCAACGCACCGGGGATGGTCCCGCCCACCGTCAGCAGGCCGTGATTGCGCAGTACGACCGAGTTGCCGCCCTGGCAGGTCACACCGAGTGCCTCGCATTCCTCGTCCGAGGTCGGCATGCCGTACTCGTGATAGACGAGGTCGTCGTACACGGAGAGCGCATCCTGGCTGATCGGGCGGATGCCCTTCTTCAGCACCGAGACACCCGTGCCGGCGCGCGTATGTGTGTGCATCACGCAGTTGGCATCGGGCCGCGCCTTGTAGACGCCGCTATGGATGGTGAAGCCCGCGGCGTTGAACCGGCCGTCCTTGCCGTAGACCTTACCGTCCAGGTCCATCTTCACGAGGCTGGAGGCGGTGATCTCGTCGAACAGGTCGCCATAGTTGTTGATCAGGAAGCAGTTCGGTTCGCCGGGAATGCGCACCGACATGTGGGTGTCGATCGTGTCCGTCCACCCGAAGTGATCGGTGATCCGATAGAGCGCCGCGAGATCGCAACGTGCGGTCCACTCGGCTTCGCTCATGTCGACGCGACTGTGCACTACCGTATCCATCCCTCGCTCCGTTCTTTGTGTCGGCGTATCGGCCTTCAGCCGGCATTCATGCCTTTCATATACGTCGACGGGACCACGCTCTTCACCGATTGCGCGCGCTTGGCGAGCCAGTAGGCCTGCGGCGGCGGTACCGAGCCGAACTGTTGGTCGACGCCGAGCTTCTGCGCAGCGTCCATCGGCCAGTTGGGATTGTAGAGCAGCTCCCGTGCCAGCGCGATCAGGTCGGCCCTGCCCTCCTGGAGGATCTGCTCCGCCTGATCTGCATGGACGATCAACCCGACGGCCATGCTCATGATGTCGGCGTCCTTCCGCAGCCGCTCGGCATAGGGCACCTGGTAGCCGTAGGTTACGGGGCCCGAGCCCACCACCGGCGCGCCGCGCATGCCGCCCGAGCTGCAGTCGATGACGTCGACGCCCTTGGGCTTCAGGATCTTGGCCAGGGCAACGCTCTGGTCCGGGCCCCAGCCAGCGTCGTCCTCGACCGAGAAACGCACGAACAGCGGCTTCGAGGCCGGCCAGTGGGCGCGGACGCTCTCCACCACCTCGATGCAGAAGCGCATCCGGTTGAGTTCGCTGCCGCCATACTCGTCGTTGCGAACATTGGAGAAAGGCGAGAGGAACTGGTGGATCAGGTAGCCGTGCGCGGCATGGACATCGAGCACGTCGAAGCCTGCCTCGTGGGCACGCCGGGCCGCCTGCCCCCAGCGCTCGACCACCTCGGGAATCTCCGCCCGGGTGAGCGCCCGTGGTGTCGGATCGGAATCCGGCGAGTTGATGCCGCTCGACGACACCAGCTCCCATTGATCCCAGTCGTCGATCTCGGCCGACGGCTTCAGCGGCGCCCCACCTTCCCAGGGGCGGAAGCGCCGCGCCTTGCGGCCGGAATGGCCAAGCTGGATGCCGGGGACCGAATTATGCAGCCGGATAAAATCGACGCAACGCTTCAGCCCGGGCACGAAGGCATCGTCCCACAGGCCGAGATCGCCGATCGTGCCGCAGCCGCGCCGCTCGACCTTGGTTGACTCCATGATGACGAGGCCGGCGCCGCCGGCGGCGTAGCGACCCGCATTCATCAGGTGCCAATCCGTGGCGAAGCCCTTGACCGCCGAATACTGGTGCATGGGCGCCACGACGACACGGTTCTTCAGGGTGACATCACGGATCGAAATCGGTTCGAACAGCTTCGGCTGAGCCATGTATAATCCCCCCATGCCAGCCGCCTTCAGCGACCATTACGAAGACAAGTACCTGCGCAAGATCCTGCGCGACACCAAGACCATCGCCATGGTGGGCGCTTCGGCCAACTGGAATCGACCGTCCTATTTCGCGATGAAATACTTGCTGGACCGGGGATACAAGGTCATCCCGGTCAACCCTGCTGCGGCCGGCCAGGAAATCCTGGGCCAGAAGGTCTATGCCTCGCTCGACGAGCTGCCGGCCAAGGCGGACATGGTCGATATCTTCCGCAATTCGGAGGCGGCCGGTCCGATCACCGACGATGCCATCCGCCACGGCGCCAAGGTCGTGTGGATGCAGCTCGGGGTCGTGAACGAAACCGCGGCCGAGCGCGCCGAGAAGGCCGGTCTCAAGGTCGTGATGAATCGCTGCCCCAAGATCGAGCATTCTCGCCTCGCCGGTACCATCGAGTGGCACGGCATCGCCAGCGGCGTAATCTCGTCGAAGAAACGCGCGCTGTAACTAGAGCGCGGTCTCGACCAGCAACAGGTCCGTATCGGCGGCCCGGGCGGTGATCTTCACCCGCTCCTCGCTTTCCAGTCCGATGCTGTCGCGGCGCCCCAGCCGGTGGCCCGCGATGTCCGCCTCGCCTTCGAGCACGAACGCATAGAGCCCATTGCCGGAGGACGCCTGCCAGACATGCTCGCGGTCCGCCTCGCTTAGCAATCGCGAGACCTTGAAGTTCTGGCCGATCGGCAGGGCGTCCTTCTCCGTGCCGACCAGCGAGGTGATGCGGTTGCTGCCAGCCTTGCGATCGAACCGGCTGCGCAGGTAGGACGGCGGCGTGAGGAGATGGTCCGGCAGGATCCACACGTAGATTACGTGCAGGTCCTCCTCGCCGATGTTGAGCTCGCTGTGCTTGCCCCCCGAACCGGCGGAAAAGACGTAATAGTCATCCTTCCGCAGCTCATCGACCTTGCCGATCGTATTGATGTGGGTCAGCGCCCCACCCAGGACGAAGGCCATGATGATGAAGTTGTGGTGCGGATGCATGTTGTAGCCGGTGCCGTTCGGCGTGAAGACCTCGTCGCCGAACACCTTCATCACCCCGAAACCCGGCAGGCCCGACTGGTATTCATGGAAATTGAAACTGGAATGGCGCGTGATCGCCCCGTCGGGGTGGCCGGCAACGTAACTCGCATTCGGACCGGCCGATGGCAGATAGGAATAGCCGCGCTCACCGGCGCGCAACAGAAAGCGCACGCTCATGTCCGCGCTCCTTCCTGCCAGTACGGGATCTCCACCATCTCGAATCCTGACTTCGGCGTGCTGCAGTCCGGACAGACCCAGTCATCGGGAATGTCGGCCCAGCGTGTGCCCGGCGCGATGCCGTGTTCGGGAAGTCCCCGCGCTTCGTCGTAGAGGAAGCCGCAACCCAGGCAGAGATACTTCTTCATGATGCCGTTGTAGCATCTCGTGAAATCGGGGGAACATGGATGAAGTTCGGTGTCTTCGATCATATGGATCGCGCCGGCCCCGACCTGGGCCGGCAATTCGAAGATCGCCTGCGCCTGATCGAGCTCTACGAACGCGCCGGCTTCCACGCCTACCATCTGGCCGAGCATCATGCGACGCCGCTCGGCATGGCCCCCTCGCCCAGTGTCTTTCTGGCCGCCGTGGCGCAACGGACCAAGCGGCTGCGCTTCGGACCGCTGGTCTACACCGTGAACCTCTATCATCCGCTGCGACTGATCGACGAGATCTGCATGCTCGACCAGATGAGCGGCGGCCGGCTGGAGCTTGGCGTCGGGCGCGGTATCTCCCCGTACGAAGTCGGCTACTACGGCGTCGATCCCGCCACGGGTCCGGAGCGATTTGCCGAAGCGCTGCAAGTCCTGCTCAAAGGCCTGACGCAGGAGCGTCTCGACCATCGGGGCAAGTACTTCACTTTCAAAGACGTGCCGATGGAGATGCGGCCGGTGCAACGCCCGCACCCGCCACTCTGGTATGGCGCCAATTCGCTGGAGAGCGCCGACCGGCTGGCACAGCAGGCTTGCAACACAGTGGTCGGCATGAAGGCCGAAGGTGTCGGCCAGTTCGCCGCCCGCTACCGCGCCGCCTGGAAGGCGCTGGACCGCGCCGAAGAAGACATGCCTCTGATCGGGCTCAGCCGCCACGTCGTGGTCGGCGACACCGACAAGGAAGCGCAGTCGGCCGCCAAGCGTGCCTTCGCATTGTGGTACGACGCCCTCATTCATCTCTGGCGCGCCCACGGTGTCGGCCTGCCGCGGCAGATGATCCCTACCGAATTCGAGGCCGCGCTCGAAGGCGGCTACATCGTCGCCGGATCGCCGTCGACCGTGCGCGACCGGCTGAAGCGCGACAATGAAACAGCCGGCATCAACTACTGTCTCTGCCGGCTCGCTTTCGGTGATCTGTCGTTCGAAGAATCGGCGCGCTCGGTCGAGCTGCTGGCCAAAGAAGTGATGCCTGCCTTGCAGGCCGGCAACGGGTAAAGGAGTGGGCACTAGGCACGTACACAACCTAGCCCCCCCCTCCCAAGACAGCCGTTAACCGGCTGCCTCCCCCCTTATCTGTTCGCTCAAAAAAAACCGCCCAACACCAACCCGGGGATGAGTTTGCGGTGCAGGGCGGTAGTTAGTGGGTGGCGGCGGGGGCCTCCACCCAACTGGATTAAAAACTGTGAACGGGGTTGGCCTCCGTAGGCCCGGGGAGAGATAGCCCCGGAAAACCAACCCCGCCCCCAAGTCTCCAGACGTTACTGGAGCCTCCCTTGAGTGAGTCCCAGCGACCTCAGGCGCTGCGGGGAGAGATAGCGACGAAGCGGGTCATCCCCTCGCGATACACCTTCATGAGGACCGGCTTGCCGGTCTTCTTCGCTTCCGTGAGCTTCTCGACGGCGCTCTTCGGGCTGTCGACGGAGTCCTTGCCAACCTGCTGCAGGACGTCGCCGGCCTTCAGGCCCTGGTCGTCGGCCGGGCTGCCCGGCTCGACCGTGGCCACCACGACACCCTTCATCTCGCCGTCGAGGCCGAGCTGCTTGCGCGCCTCCGAGGAGAGCGGCGCCAGCGACACGCCGTAGGACAGCGGCTGAGCCTTGGCAGCTTCGCCCGACTTGCCGTCGGCCTTGGCCTTGATGATCGCCGACTCTTCCTTCTGGTCGCCGACCTTTGCCGTCAGGCTCATGTCCTTGCCGTCGCGCCACACACCCAGCTTCACCGAGGTGCCCGGCTTGATGGCGGAGATCATGCGCGTCAGCTCCTTGACGCTCTCGATCTTCTTGCCATCGACGCTCACGATCACGTCGCCCGACTTCACGCCGGCGGCCAGAGCGGGACTGTCCGGCTGGACCATCGCCACCAAGGCGCCCTTGTCACCGTTGAGCGACAGGCTCTCGGCGATCTCCTTGCTCATCGGCTGGATCTGGACACCCAGCAGGCCACGCTCGACCCGGCCGTTGTCCTTGAGCTGGGCCACCACCGGCTCGGCGAGCGAGGACGGAATGGCGAAGCCCAGGCCGATGTTGCCGCCGGTCGGCGAGAAGATGGCGGTGTTGATGCCGATCACCTTGCCTTCCATGTCGAACAGCGGGCCACCCGAGTTGCCGCGGTTGATGGCCGCGTCGGTCTGGATGTAGTCGTCGAACGGACCGGAGTGGATGTCACGGCCGCGCGCCGACACGATGCCCGTGGTCACGGTGCCACCGAGGCCGAACGGGTTGCCGACCGCCATCACCGCCTGGCCGACGCGCACCTTGCCGGCGTCGCCGAAGGTGACGAACGGGAGCGGCTTGTCGCTCTCGACCTTGAGCACGGCCAGGTCGGTCTTCTCGTCGCCGCCCATCATCTTGGCCGGCAGCTTGGTGCCGTCCGCCATGGTGATGGTGATCGAGTCGGCCTTGCCGACCACGTGGTAGTTCGTGACGATCGTGCCCTTGGCGTCGACGATGAAGCCCGTGCCGACGGCCTGGGCCTTCTCCTTCGACTGCGGACGCTTGCCATCCGGGCGCTGGCCCGGCTGCATCGGCTGACCGAAGCGCTCGGCAAAGCGCTTCATGAACTCTTCCATCTGCTGCTGCTGGGCGTTGCCCGACATGCGGGTCTCGTCGCCATCCTCGGCGCCGGCCTTCATGGTCACGGCGACGTTCACGACGGCGGGGGTGACTTTGGCGGCCAGATCCGAGAAATCCTGGACTGCGGCCACTGGCTGGCCGGCAACGGCTGCCGGAGCGGTGAACATCGGCGCGATGAGCGCCGGCGCCGTCAGGGCAGTCGTCAGCGCCAGGGCAGTCAGAATACGGGTCTTGGTCTTGCTCATAATCTAAAACCTCCTCCTTGGGGGCACGCGGAATATGAGCTTTGGCCTGTAGCGTCCTGATGGCCGCCAGATTGAATGTTTGTATAGTTGGGGAGCGTTGCGCCGGGGCACGGCGCCAGTTAGACGGGCGTCGTGAAAATCCTCCTCGTTGAAGACGACAAACAGACCGCCGACTACATCGCCAAGGGCCTGCGCGAGCATGGCCATGTGGTCGACCATGCCGACAACGGCCGCGATGGCCTCTACCTCGCCACCGGCGAGAAGTACGACGTGCTGATTGTCGACCGCATGCTGCCGGCGATGGACGGGCTCTCCCTCGTCAAGGCCGCCCGTGCCTCCGGCATGACGGCGCCGGTCCTCTTCCTCACCACGATGGGCGGGGTCGACGATCGCGTGGCCGGCCTCGAAGCCGGCGGCGACGACTATCTCACCAAGCCTTTCGCCTTCGCCGAGCTGCGTGCGCGCATCGGCGCCCTCGCCCGCCGGCCGCCGATCGTGGCGACGACCTCGCTGGGCGTCGGCGACCTCGAAATGGATCTGCTGGCACGCACCGTGACGCGCGCCGGTAAGCGCATCGAGTTGCTGGCCCAGGAGTTCAAGATCCTGGAGTACCTGCTCCGCCACGCCGGAGAGGTCGTGACGCGCACCATGCTCCTCGAGAAGGTCTGGGACTTCCATTTCGATCCCAAGACCAACATCGTCGAGACGCATATCAGCCGCCTGCGCTCCAAGATCGACAAGGGCTTCGACAAGCCCCTGCTCCATACGATCAGGGGGGCTGGCTATGTCGTCCGGGCGCCTGATTAGGATTCTGCGCTCGGCAAGCTTCCGCCTGCCGCTGCTCTACGCCGTCCTGTTCATCCTCTCGGCCGGCGCGTTGTTCGTCACCGTCTACTGGACGGCGACGGCGGCAATGCAGAGCGACATGTCGGCGGTGCTGCGTTCCGAGGCCTACCAGCTCGCCGAGGTGCACCGCCGCAGCGGCCTTTCCGGCCTCGCCGACCAGATCACACGGCGCATCAACTTCCGCACGCGCGGCCCCATCTTCTACCTGTTGCAGGCGCCCAACCGCCGGGTCGTCGTCGGCAACCTGCCCGGCATGCCGCCGGTCGAAGGCTCGATCGACTTCATCCCGCAGCGCGAGGCGCCCGAGGCCGATGTCGACCATTCGAAGCTGATGGGCTTCGGCCTCACCCTGCCCGATGGGTCGTTCCTGCTGGTGGCGCAGGATTCGACGCGGCTCACCGACATGCAGCACGCCATTGTGCGCGCCTTCTTCTGGTCGAGCGGGCTCGCCTTGCTGCTGGCAATCGCCGGCGGCGCCGTGCTGGGCACCAACTTCCTGCGCCGCATCGACACCATCACACGCACCAGCCGCGCCATCATGGAGGGCGATCTTTCCGCCCGCATCCCCGTGCGCGGCACGCAGGACGAGATCGACCAGCTCGTCTCCAGCCTCAACGCCATGCTGGCCCGCATCCAGCAGCTCATGGACGGCCTGCGCCAGGTGTCCAGCGACATCGCCCACGACCTGCGCACGCCGCTCGGCCGCCTCCGCCAGCAACTCGAAGACGCCCGCGAACGCGCCACCTCGACTGCCGACTACGAAGCGGCGACCGACGCGGCCATCGAGGAAGCCGATTCCCTGCTGGAAACCTTCTCCGCCCTGTTGCGTATCGCCCAGGTCGAAGCCGGCGCGCAGAAGAGTGGCTTTGCCGAATTCGATCTGTCCGACCTGCTGTCGAGCCTCGGCGAAACCTACACACCGGTGGCCGAAGACGCCGAGCATCCGCTCGAAGTCCAAGTCGACAGCGGCGTGAGGTTGACGGGCGACCGCCAACTCATCGCCCAGCTCGTTTCCAACCTTCTGGAGAACGCGCTACGCCATACGCCGGCCGGTACGAAGCTCTCGCTGCGCCTGCGCAAGCAGGCAACCGGCTTCGAGCTGGAGATCGCCGACAATGGCCCGGGCATTCCGGCCGTCGAGCACGACAAGGTGTTCGACCGCTTCTATCGCCTCGACCGCAGCCGTTCGACATCCGGCAGCGGCCTGGGCCTCGCCATGGTGAAGGCCATTGCCGGCCTGCACGGCCTTACGATCAAGCTTGAAGACGCCCGCCCCGGCCTGCGGGTCGTCCTTCAGACGGCCAGGTAGCGCTTCTTCACGTCGTCGTTGGCGCGCAGCTCGTCGATCGAGCCACGATAGACGATGTGGCCCTTGTCAATCACCGCCACGTGGCTCGCGATATCCAGGCAGAAATGCATGTTCTGCTCCGCCACGATCAGGGTGATGCCCATGCCGCGCAGCCGCTGGATCAACTCGCCGATCTTCTCGACGATGATCGGCGCCAAGCCCTCGCTGGGCTCGTCGAGCAGCAGGACGTCGGGGTTGCCCATCAGGGTGCGCGCGATGGTGAGCATCTGCTGCTCGCCGCCCGAGAGGCGGCCGCCCATGCGGGTACGCATCGAAGCGAGGATCGGGAAGACGTCGTAGATCTTCTCCAGGGTCCAGTCGGAACGCCCGCCGACACCTGTCTTGATGCCGATCTTGAGATTGTCCTCGACCGAATGCTCGGGGAAGATCTGCCGATCCTCCGGCACGAAGCCGATGCCTTCACGGGCGATCCGGTCGGCCGTGAACTTCTGCACCGCCACGCCATGGACCGATATCGCGCCGCGCTTGGGCGGCGCCAGACCGATGATCGCCTTCATGGTCGTGCTCTTGCCAGCGCCGTTGCGGCCGAGCAGCGCCAGCGACTGGCCCTTCTCGACGCCGAACGAAACGCCGAACAGGATCTGGCTGGCGCCGTAGAAGACGTCGATGCCGTCGAGCTTCAGGATCTCCGCCGCGCTCACGCCGCCGCTCCTTCCGCCGAGCCGTGCGCCGACTTGCCGAGATAGGCTTCGATGACCTGCGGATTGCGCCGGACCTCCTCCGGCGTGCCCTCGGCCAGCACCGAACCGTAGGACAGCACGCGCACCGTCTGAGCGACCTTGAAGACGATATCCATGTCGTGCTCGATGAAGATCAGGGTCATGCCGCGGGCGCGCCACAGGCGCTGCACGGTCTCGATCATGCGCCAGCGCTCCTCCGGCCCCATGCCTGCCGTCGGCTCGTCGAGCAGCAGCACCTTGGGTTCCAGCGCCAGCGCCAGGCCGATATCCAGCAGCTTCTGGTCGCCATGGCTCAGGTTGCGGCTCAGGATGCCGGCCACGCGCGTCAGCCCCAGCAGCTCCATGACCTCGTCGGCATGTTTCATGGCCGCGCCTGTGGGAAAACCTACCAGCATCGCGGTTTCGCGGCGCTGATGCGCCTGCGCGGCGGCGGCAAGCGCCTCGCGGACGGTGAGTGTCGGGAACAGGCTCGCCACCTGGAAGGCACGTCCGATTCCCCGCCGCACGATCTCGCGCCGCGACAGCCTCGAAATGTCCTCGCCAGCGAGCATTATGCGCCCGCTGTCGATCGGGAAGCGGCCGGTGATCAGGTTGAACAGCGTCGTCTTGCCGGCGCCGTTGGGGCCGATGATGGCGGTAAGCGATCCGTCGGCGAAGTCGAGCGTCACGTCGCGGGTCGCCGCGACGCCACCGAAGGATTTCTTGAGGCCCTCGAGCTTCAGCATCAGGAGCCACCTTTCCCGGTGCCGTTGGCCCCGGCGTCAGCAGCATCGCGCACCGCTTGCGCGGCCGCCTGCCGCCGGTTCTCCAGCCGCTCGGCGATCAGGTCGAGCGGACCTTTGCGCAGCCCCAGGACCAGGATCAGGATCACGATGCCCAGCACCAGCTCGGTGTGGCTGGTGTAGGTCACGGTGATGTCGTTCAGCAGGCGCAGGATGACCGTACCGACCAACGGGCCCAGGAAGACGTTGGAGCCGCCGAGCAGGATCATGAAGATCGCTTCGCCAGAGGTCGTCCAGAAGCCGAAGTTGGGATAGGCGCCGGACACGAACAAGGTCAGCAGGATGCCGCCGACAGCTGCCACACAGGCCGAGATCACGAAGCAGGTGAGCTTCACGAGAGGCACGTTGACGCCCAGGAAGGCTGCCCGCTCCTGATTGTCCCGGATCAGCCGCAGGGTATAGCCGAACGGCGACGTCACGAGCTGGCGCAGGATGGCGATACAGACGATGAAGGCCACGCTGCAGAAGATGTAGAGCTGCGTTCGGTCGGCCAGATCGATACCCAGGAACTTCGGCCGCGGAATGCCGCCCATCAGCCCCTGGTCGCCGCCGGTGAACGACACCCAGCCCAGGATGACGTTGTAGAACAGCATCTGGAAGGCGAGCGTCAGGAAGGCGAAGTAGATCTCGTTCAGTCGCACGCAGATCGCACCGACGATCAGCGCCAGCACGGCGGTGAAGACGATGGCCAGCGCGAAGGCCGCCGGAATCGAGAACTTGCCCGACTGCATGGCCAAGCCGAAGGCGTAGGCGCCCGAGGCGAAGAACATGGCATGCCCGAACGAGACCAGCCCCGAATAGCCGATCAGGAGATTGAGCGACATGGCCAGCAGCCCGTAGGCCATGCCGAACATGATGAAGTCACGAATTGCGGGAGGAGCGCCGAACAGCGGCACCAGCAGAAGAACCAGGAGCCCCGCTCCTGCCCAGGCGAGATCGCGCCAACGTCCAGTCATGGCCGACCTACTTGTTGTGCGGGCGACCAAACAGGCCGCTCGGCTTGAAGATCAGGACCAACGCCATGATCAGGAACATCACGCCATCGACGAACAACGGAAAACCAATGCTGCCGAAGGAGCGCGTAAGACCGATGATGATCGAGGCCACGAAGGCGCCGACAATCGAGCCCATGCCGCCGATCACCGTGACGATGAAGGACTCGATCAGGATCGAGAAGCCCATGCCCGGCGTCAGCGAGCGCACGGGCGCCGCCAGAGCTCCAGCTGCGCCCGCGAGCGCGCTGCCGATGCCGAACACCGCGGCATAGTAGAGGTTCACCCTGATGCCCAACGCAGACACCATCGGGCCGTTGACGGCGGCGGCGCGCACGATGTTGCCGAAGCGCGTGCGCGCGATCACCAGCCAGAGCAGCAGGCCAATCGCCATCGCCGCTACGATCATGAAGATATAGAACGGCGGCACGACGCCTCCGAAAAAGCGTAGCGGTGGCAGGCGGAACTCCACCGGCATGCCCATCGAGAGCGACACTGGGCCCCAGATGATCTTGATCAAGTCATCGGAGATCAGCACGACGGCGTAGCAGACGAGAAGCTGCATCAGCACGTTCGAGCCGTAGACCTTACTCATCAAGAAGCGCTCGAAGAGGACGCCCAGCACGCCGACCGCGACCGCCGCACCAAGGGCGGAGACAAAGTAGCTGCCGGTGAGCTGGTAGAACGTCCAGGCCGCGTAGGCGCCGATCATGTAGAGCGAGCCGTGCGCGAAGTTGATGACGTTCAACACGCCGAAGATCAACGTCACGCCAGACGCGATCAGGAACAGCAGCATGCCGATGATCATACCGCTGGTAAGTTGGGTCACGATGCACGACGTCGTTCCGACGCAGCGCATCAACGCGTCAAGATCCACGGAAACTCCCAGATATTCTTATCCGCCTCATCGCTCCTCTCCGTCACACAACGGAGAGGGCTGGCGACAATTGCGCAGTGCCTAGGTTGATCAGGCGTAACCCTGCTTCTTCTTCCACTGCTTCTCGAGTTCGTAGATCGGCTCCCACGGCGACGTCTGGAAGTCCGCGATGAACGGCTCCTTGGAGAGCGAGAGGCCGTAGCCGATGATGTAGTTCACCAGCGTGTTGTCTTCCGCGCGCATGGTCACCGAGCCGCCGACGCCGAACTGCGTCTTGATCGTCATGCCCTTGATCACTTCCGCGAGCTTCTTGCCGTTGGTGTCGCCGTTGGTCTTCTTCAGCGCCTCGACGACCATCTGGGCCGCCACGTCATTCTCCCACGACCAGTTGGTCGGCTTGTGCTTCTGGGTCTTGACGTAGTTCTGGTACCACTCCTCGTTTTCCTTGGTCGGCGGTACCGTGCGGTTATAGCGGCCACCCGAGTAGACGCCCTGCGGGAACTGCTTGACCTGATCGACGACGCCGTAGTCGCCGAGATTGACCATGAACGAGGCCTGCTTGTCGAACAGGCCGTAGAGGTTGGCCTGATCGATGAAAGCGACCAGGTCGCCGCCCCACAGCGCCGAATACATGGCATCGGCCTTGGCGTTCAGCACCTTGGTCACGACCTCGGTGTAGTCCGGCTGGAAGAGCTTCGGCCAGGATTCCTCGACCACCTGGATATTGCCGTCGAAATGCTTGGCATATTCCATGAACTCGGCGGTGTTCGAGCGGCCGTAGGCATAGTCCGGCGAGCAGGTCGCCCACTTCTTGAGCCCCTTGGCCTTGGCCACCTTGGCGGCGTAGTCGCCACCGCCGATGGCATCGTGAATGCCCTGGCGGGCCGTGCGGAACGCCGTCGGGACATGCAGCTTCGGATCGGCCGTCAGCGACGAGGTTTCCGAATTACTGTGAATGCAGAGCACGCCGATCTCGCGGATCACTTCCTGCACCGCAAAGGCGCCGCTCGACGCCTCGGCGTCGATGATGATCTGGCAGCCGTCGTTGTTGATCAGGTCGCGCGTGACCTTGGCCGCTTCCTGCGGCGCGCCCTTGGAATCGCGAACGACCAGCTCGATCTTGCGGCCGTTGATGCCACCCGCCTCGTTCACCTTGTCGAACACGACCTTGAGGCCACCGACGCTGGTCTGGCCGAGCACGGCAACGCGGCCGGACAGGATTGTTGGCACACCGATCTTGATGGCACCGCTCTGGCCTTTGACGATCGCCGGCGTTCCGATGATGCCGGCTGTGGCGAGCGCTCCTGCGCCTTTCAGAAGCTGGCGACGGCCAGTACGACGCGAGTCGATCGATGACATGACATTCACTCCCAAACGTTCTTTTACTTTTACGGTCGACGACCAGTTGTCTCGATCTTATGAACAATTGTTCAACATGGTCAAACGCCTCAACGAGTCCAGGCAGCGGACGTGATCCCTCCTTCCTGGCTCTGGATTCCCCTCACCGTCTTTGCCGCTGCTGCTCAGACTGCCCGCAATACCGCGCAGCGACATTTGGTCGGCGAGCTGGGGACGCTCGGCGCAACGCTCGTGCGGTTTCTCTACGGCATGCCCGTACTGACATTGTGGCTTGGCATCCTGCTCGTCCTGGGTGGCTTCGAGCTGCCGACGCTCACCTGGACCTTTGCGGGTTGGGTCCTGTTGGCTGCGTTCAGCCAGATGGCAGGCACTGCCTTCCTCCTTCGTGCAATGGCTGCGCGCAGCTTTGCCATAGGGCTCGTCTATTCCAAGAGCGAGGTCATCCAGGTTGCGATCTTCTCCGTCCTGTTCCTCGGCGAATCGCTGTCGCTGACGACGGCTCTGGCCGTTGGCCTCGCCACCCTTGGCGTCGTGCTCCTGTCGCCTCGCCTCAACACCAGCGCGACGACCGCGCGAAGCTGGACGGATGCCGCAGCCCTCAACGGTCTCGCCTCCGGTGCGACTTTCGCCATCTCGGCTGTCAGCTATCGCGGCGCCAATCTGGCACTCGAAGGCGCCTCGCCGTTCCTCGCTGCGGCGGAAACACTCTTCTGGAGCCAGCTTTTGCAGACGCTGCTGCTTGGCGCCTGGTTGCTGGCGCGTAGTCCCACGATCGTCCTGGCAGCCCTCCGACAATGGCGGATTTCGTCCTTTGCCGGCGTCGCCGGCGCCCTGGCCTCGCTTACCAATGTGACGGCGCTGGCCCTCGCCTCGGCATCGCAAGTACGAACCCTGATCCTGATCGAAGTGGTGTTCAGCTATGTTGTCTCGCGCCGCGTCTTCCGTGAATCGGTAAGCCGACGGGAACTCACCGGCATCGTTCTCGTCGTCCTGGGCGCCGCACTGGTCGTTGCGACGATACGTTGAGCGGCAATGCCCGCGTGCCAGGGCGAGGCCAATCCCGCGGACATCGTTGACCTCCCTTCGATCGACCGTCGAGAATGACGGGATGAACACAAGTCGGCTTTTCGCCTATGTCGGCAGCTACACCACGCCCGAGCGTCAGGGCCGCGGGAACGGCATCAATGTCTATCGCGTCGATCCACGCAACGGTACCTTCCGGCACATCCAGCACCTCGCCGGACTGGAGAACCCCTCGTTCCTTGCGCTCAACGCTGCGGGCACCCGCCTCTATTCGGTCCATGGCGACCGCAGCGAGGCCACATCGTATACCGTCGATCCGGAAACGAGCCATATCGCTATCCTGAATCGCCAGCCGACCGGTGGCTTCAACCCCATCCACCTCGCCTTCGACGCCACCGGCCGCGTTCTGGTCGTCAGCAACTACGGCTCGGACTCCATCGCGGCCCTGCCCATCGGACGTGACGGTGCACTCGGCTCCTACAGCACTCTGACGGCTGTCACCGCACCGCTCGGTCCGCATCGCGTGGAGCAGAAGAACGTACGGCCGCACCACAATCCTCTCGATCCGCAAGGCCGCTATTTCTACCTGCCCTGCAAAGGATCGGACTGCGTGATCGGCTACCGTCTCGACAAGAGACGCGGCGTGCTGGTCGAAGCCAACCGCGTCGCCGCACGCCCAAGCGCCGGGCCGCGCCATATCGACTTCCATCCAACCAAGGCGCTGGCCTACGTCATCAACGAGCTGGACTCGACGATCACGACCTATCGTCAGGATCGCGGCAGCGGCGAACTGACACCGCTGCAGACCGTGCCGTCGACGCCGCCGGACTTCACCGGCTACAGCACCGGCGCGGAAATCTGGGTCGATCGCGCCGGCCGCAATGTCTACGTGTCAAACCGCGGCCACGACAGCATCGGCGTGTTCGGCATAGACGCCCGCAAGGGCACGCTCACCCCACGCCAGTGGGTTCCGACGAAAGGCGGCACACCGCGCTTCTTCGCCTTCGATCCTGCCCAGCGCTTCCTCTACGTCGCGAACCAAGGCAGCGATTCGATTGTCGGATACCGCGTTGGCCGCGGGGGCATGCTTGTGCCCACGCGGCTCCGGGTGAAGGTCGGAAGTCCGGCCTGTATCGTGTTCAGCCCTCTTCCTGGAAAGCCTCCTCGCGGGCTTTCTTGACGCTGGGCAGAGCCATCAGCACCAGCAGAGCAGCGGTCGCGATGAGCAGGCCGAGGCTGATCGGACGTTCGAGGAAGACCATCGGATCGCCACGCGACAACAGCATGGCACGACGGAAGTACTCTTCCATCTGCGGTCCCAGCACCAATCCCAGCAGGAACGGCGCCCCCTCGCAGCCCAGTCGCACGAAGATGTAGCCAAGCACGCCGAAGACGGCGACCTGCATCACGTGGAAGGTGCTGTTCTGCAGGCTGTAGGCGCCGATGCAGCAGAAGAGCAGGATGGCCGGGGCCAGGAAGCGGTACGGCACCGTCAGCAGCTTCACCCACATGCCGATCATCGGCAGGTTGATGATGACCAGCATGGCGTTGCCGATCCACATCGAGACGATCATGCCCCAGAAGAGGTCCGGCTTCTTGGTCATGACCTCGGGTCCCGGCTGGATGCCCTGGATGATCATGGCGCCGACCATCAAGGCCATCACCGCGTTGGACGGGATGCCCAAGGTCAGCATGGGAATGAACGACGTCTGCGCCGCGGCGTTGTTCGCCGCCTCGGGCGCTGCCACGCCTTCGACCGCGCCCTTGCCGAACATCTGCGGCGTCTTCGAGAGCTTCTTCTCCAGCGTATAGGCCGAGAAGGCGCCGAGCGTCGGGCCACCACCCGGCAGCACGCCCAGGACGGAGCCCAAGGTGGTGCCGCGCAGGACGGCAGGAATGGCCCGCCTGATTTCGTCGCTGGTCGGCCACAACGAGGAGACCTTGATGGCTCCCGTTCGCGTGAGATGCCGTTCGAGATTGACCACGATCTCGGCAATGCCGAACAGACCCATGGCAATCGGTGCGAAGTCGATGCCGTCGCTGAGTTCGGGGATGTCGAACGTGTAGCGCTGGGCGCCAGTGTTGACGTCGGTGCCGACCAGGCCGAACAGCAGGCCGAGGAAGACCATGGCAATCGCCTTGGTGACCGAACCGCTGGCCAGCACGATCGCCGCAATCAGGCCGAGCGCCATCAGCGAACAGTAATCGGCCGGACCGAATTTCTGCGCCATCAGGGTGAGTGGCTGCGCGAACAGCACGATCAGGATGGTGCCGACGGTGCCTGCGAAGAAGGAGCCCACGGCTGAGATCGAGAGCGCCGCCCCCGCCCGCCCGTTGCGGGCCATCTGGTAGCCGTCGAGACAGGTGACGACCGACGAGGCTTCGCCGGGCAGATTGACAAGAATCGACGTCGTCGAGCCGCCGTACTGCGCGCCATAGTAGATGCCGGCCAACATGATCAGCGAAGCCGTCGGCGGCAGGTGGAAGGTGATCGGCAGCAGCATGGCGATGGTCGCCACGGGACCAATGCCGGGCAGCACGCCGATCAGCGTGCCGACCATGCAGCCCAGCAAAGCGTAAGTCAGGTTCTGCAGGCTGACGGCGACGCCCAGGCCGAGGGCAAGATTGTGCAGCAGATCCATCTTACCACACCCCCTGCAGGACCGAGATATTCATGCCGAGTCCGAGCTTGAAGACGACGATGCAAAGGATCGACAACACCACGATGTTGCCGATCACTTCGACGAGCTTGAATTCCTCGCCGGCGAGCGAGGAGATCAGGATCAGCACGACCAGCGCAGGAAAGAGCCCGGCGCGTTCCAGCAGCAGGGCGAAGCAGACGATACCGATGGTCACCAGAGTGATCGGCTTCCACTTCGGCTTCTCGACTTGCTCGCCGGGATTGATCAGCGAGAGCACGCAGATCAGGAGTCCCAATCCCAGGAGGATCAGCGACAGCATGCGCGGCACGTAGCCCGGCCCCATGCGCACGGCCGTGCCGATGGCCAGCTTCTGTCCGAAGTAGAGAGTCGCCACGCCGAAGCCGACGAACATCAGCCCGGACAGGAAGTCCTTACTCAAATATCGATTCACGCCGTCGTTCCCCCCGACCAATGACCTGAACGCCAGCAAAGACGCCGCTGGCGTTCATTCTTCGTGCAGTTGTTCTGCAAGAGGCCAACGGTAGCCCTCGATGCTTACGCGAACCTGACAAACGGTCCTGCCCCGGCCGTTCTGCGAGAAAGCGAGCCGCCGAGCTGCTCCCCTATGGAGAGCCAAACTTGTGATCACTGATCAGGCGAAGTACGGTCGCGCCCGACGGGCAAATCCAAGGCAGGCGGAGGCGCAGTTACTGTCGATGTGCGCCCTCGACACCCAAACGCAGAGCGACGAAGAATGAAGAAGCCGACGAATCTTCCCGATTTCACGCCCGTGAGCCACTCCACCGTTCACGAGAAAGTCTACGACCGGATCAGGGATGCTCTCGTCGCGGGCAAGATGCTGCCCGGCCAGCGCATCGTCATTCGCGAGCTGGCAAGTGCTCTCGGCACCAGCATGATGCCGGTACGGGAGGCGTTACGCCGGCTGGAAGCCGAGAATGCACTGGTCGGCACGGCGGGTGGCACGCTGACCGTGCCGATCCTCAGCCCGACCGACTACGAAGAGCTCTGCCTCATCCGGGTCGCCCTGGAAAGCAAGGCGGCAGCCGAAGCGGCAACCCGCATCACGCCCCGCGAGCTGGACAAGCTCGAACGGGTCCTCGTGGCGCTCGAAGAAGCCTCCGACCGCCGCGATCTCGAAACGGCACTCCGCCTCAATCGGGAGTTCCATCACCTCGTCTATGTGGCCGCACGCCGTGCGCTGCTCCTGCGGATGATCGAAAGCCTTTGGCTACGGGTCGGTCCGCAACTCAGCTACGTCGTCCGCAGCGACATCTACGGCGGCATCGTCATCAGGAGCGACGACCATCCGCATCGTCAGGTCCTTGCCGCCCTTCGATCCGGCAACGGACGGGCGGCGAGTGCAGGAATTGCCCGGGACATCCGGCGCGCCGAGAAAGTGATCGTGTCGCATCTCCTGGAAGAAGCGAAGCAGCAGAAGGCTGCCGCCACGTAACGCGAGATCGCCGGCCTCGCCTACCGGAACGGCAAGCCCGTTGACTCAGGATCGACAAGCGCCCACCTCTGATTCTTGTGATATGTGATCACAAGAACCTTGACAGGCCCGGCCCTCAACCGCGAAATGGAAAAAATGCGCAGTCACATGCGCCAACGCGCCACAACGCCGGCGCAGAGGAGGAAATCCATGAACTTCATGCATAAGTTGGCGAGCGTCGCGCTCGTGTCACTGGCCCTGACGGGCCCTGTATCTGCTCAGGACGCTTCGACGGTGAAGCTCGCGCTGATCGACGGCCAGTCGGGACCGAACGGCTTCATCGGCGAGAGCATGCGTCAGCATCTGCAGTTCTTCGCCGAACGGCAGAACGCGGCGGGAGGCGTAGCCGGCGGCAAGAAGCTCGACGTCATCGCCTTCGACAACAAGTTCGATCCGCAGGAAACGATCGTGCAGTTGCAGAAGGCAATCGACGCCGGTGCGCGTTATGTCTTCCACGGAAACAGCTCCGCCGTGGGCGCCGCCATCGTCGACTTCCTGGAGAAGCACAACCGGCGTAACCCCGAGCAATCCGTCCTCTACATCAATTTCGCCGCCCTGGACCCGGTGCTCACCAACGAGAAGTGCAGCTTCTGGCACTTCCGCTTCGATGCCGACGTCAACATCCGGACGGCCGCCATCACCAATCAGATCAAGAACGATCCGTCGATCAAGAAGGTCTATCTGTTCAATCAGGACTATTCGTTCGGCAAGGCCGTGCGCACGGCGGCGACGCAAATGCTCAAGGAGAAGCGCCCGGACATCCAGATCGTCGGCGACGAACTGATCCCGCTTCAGAAGGTTACGGACTTCACGCCCTACATCGCGAAGATCCGCGCTACCGGCGCCGATGCCGTCATCTCCGCAAACTGGGGCAACGATCTCAATCAGCTGGTCAAGACCGGCGGAGAACTCGGCCTGCCCGTGAAGTGGTTCACCTACTTCGCCAACGGCGAGGGTGGTGTCACGGCGCTCGGCGCGGCAGGCGTCGGTCGGGTGTTCGCCGTCAGCGAATGGCACATGAACGTGCCCAATCCGACGACCGAGAAAATGGCCGACGAATTCGGCAAGAAGTACAACCGCGACATGTTCTTCTACCGGCTCGACACGGTGATCGCGATGCTGGCGCGCAGCATGAACGAGGCAAAGACCGTCGATCCCAAGGCTGTCGCCGAGAAGCTCGAGACGATGACCTACAAGACTCCCCTGGGCGACACTTATGTACGCGCCACGGATCACCAGTTCTATCAGCCGCTCTACGTTTCCGTGATGGCCGATGACGTTCCCAAGAAGCTCGAAAAGACTCCGTTCGGCTTCAAGACCGTCGGCATGTCTGCCGCCAAGGAAACCGAGGTCCCCACGACCTGCAAGATGCGTCGGCCGTAGCCGACGGCAACGATCGACCTTGAGACCGCGGTGGCGACATCCGTCGCCCCGCTCCTTTGTTGCTACGCGTGGACGAAGACCTTGCTGGAACAGCTCGCCATCTCGACTCTGAACGGCGTCATCTACGGGATGCTGCTGTTCATGCTGGCCAGCGGCCTCACGCTCATCTTTGGCATGATGGGCGTGCTCAACTTGGCCCATGCCGCCATGTACATGCTGGGTGCCTATCTCGGGTACCAGATATCCAAGACTTTGGGGTTCCTGCCGGCATTGATCCTGGCGCCGCTCGCGCTCGGCATCGGTGGCGCCCTGCTCGAACGATACGGTCTACGTCGCGTCCACCAACACGGACACGTCTCCGAGCTGCTTTTCACGTTCGGCATCGCCTTTATGATCCAGGAGGCGGTCCAGATGATCTGGGGCCGGATCGGCGTTCCCTACCGGATCCCGTCTGCGCTCGACTTTCCGCTGTTCCGCTTGTTCAGCACGCCCTACCCCGCCTACCGCATCTTCGTGCTGTTGCTGGCCATTGCGATCTTCTTCGGATTGTTCGCGGCCCTCTCGCGTACCCGCATCGGCCTGATCATACGCGCCGCCCTCACCCATCCAGGTATGGTCAGCATGCTCGGGCACGACGTGCCGCGGGTCTTCATGCTGGTCTTCGGCGCCGGCGCCGGACTGGCCGGTCTCGCCGGCGTCATCGGCGGGCCGATCTTCGTTACCTCTCCCAGCATGGCGGGCGCGCTTGGCGCCATCCTGTTCACGGTCGTGGTCATCGGCGGACTGGGATCGCTGCCCGGCGCCCTGCTGGCCTCGCTTCTCGTTGGCCTGGTCCAGACCTTCGCCGTCGTCATCGACGTATCTCTCGACGACGTCTTCAAGATTGCCGGGTTCACTGCAGCGTCCACGGGCGTCTTCAGCGACATCCGGCATACGACGGTCGCCCAGATAGCGCCGATCCTGCCTTACCTCATGCTTCTGGTCATGCTGGTGGTCCGGCCGCGCGGGCTTTTCGGGAGCCGCGACGTATGACATCGACTTTCACGAGCAGGCACACCGGACGCATCGTGTGGGCCGCCGCAATCGTTCTGGCGCTGCTGCTGCCCGAACTCGTTGCGTCGAAGACGGCGCTGACGAAGATGTGCCTGATCGGCATCACCATCGTCTTCGCGCTCTCCTACAATGTGCTCCTGGGGCAGACCGGCCTTCTCTCCTTCGGTCACGCCGTCTATTTCGGCCTGAGCGGCTTCACGGCCATCCACCTGATCAATCTGATCGGCCAACATCAGCTTCCCATCCCCGTACTCCTCGTGCCACTCTTCGCGGGCATCACGGGGGCTTTCTTCGGGCTGCTCTTCGGCGTGCTCTCGACCCGCCGGCACGGAACGGCCTTTGCGATGATTTCGCTCGCCATTGCCGAGCTCGTCGCCGCGTCGTCGCTGATCCTGGAGAGCTTCTTTGGCGGCGAGTCGGGTATTACGACGGACCGCAGCAACGGGCCGGCTTTCTTCGGCATCGACCTCGCGTCGCAGCTTCAGGTCTACTATCTGATCGTGGGCTGGGGAGTCCTGTCGGCCATCGCCATGTACGCCTATACGCGTACGCCTCTCGGGCGCATGGCTGCAGCGGTCCGAGACAATCCGGAACGCGCCGAGTTCATCGGCTACAGCTCCCGCATGGTGCGCTTGCTGTCGTTCATCATCTCGGCATTCTTCGCCGGCATCGCCGGGGGGCTGGCCGCGATCAACTATGAGATCATGACGGCGACCAACCTCTCCACGGCCGCGTCCGGATCGGTCCTGATCATGGTCTATATCGGTGGGGCGGGCTTCTTCTATGGGCCGATCATCGGCGCCATTCTGATCAGCTTGATCCAGCTTTCCCTGAGTGACATCACGCCGGCCTGGCTGCTCTATCTGGGATTGCTGTTCGTCGTCACCGTACTGTTCGCCCCGGCCGGCATTGCAGGATTGGTCGAGCGGCACATACCGCCTCTTCGGGCGGGGATGCTGCATCGACTGATCCCGCCGTACCTGTTGAGCGGCGGAGCCGGTCTCGTCTTCGCGGCCGGCGTCATCGCCCTGCTGGAAATGAACTATCACATCACGCTCAACGCGCATGAGGGTCCCCTGCTCGGCCTCTTCTGGATGAAGGTCGATACCGGACAGCCCATGGCCTGGGTTGCCGCGATCATCGTCACGTTGGTCGGGTTCTACCTGTTCCGTCGCACCTGGCCGATCGTCGCCAATGCCTGGAACGATCTCGACAGCCGCCAGCCCGGAGACCTGCGATGACCCAGCCGGCGCTGGTCCTCGCCGATCTCCGAAAGGATTTCGGCAAGGCATCGATCATCCGCGGTGTCTCCCTCTCCGTCACCGCAGGCGAACGTCATGCCATCATCGGTCCCAACGGCGCGGGCAAGTCCACGCTCTTCCACCTGATCAGCGGCCGCTTCCCGCCCAGCGGTGGCACCGTGTCACTGCACGGCCGCGACATCACCCGCCGCTCGCCGTTTGCGATCAACCGCCAAGGCTTGGCCCGCAGTTTTCAGGTGTCGAACCTGTTTCCGCGTCTTTCGGTGGCCGAGAACATCCGCTGCGCCGTGCTTTGGTCGAGCGGCCATCGCTACTGCTTCTGGCGCTGGGCAGACAACCTGGCCGACGTGTCGGCAAGAGTCGAAGACGTGCTGGCGCAGATCGGGTTGAAGCAACGGCGGGACGTGCTGGCCGGTGTCCTGACCTACGCCGAACAACGGGCCCTGGAGATCGGCATTGCCATCGCGGGTGGCGCCGATGTCGTCCTGCTCGACGAACCCACGGCGGGCATGAGCCGGAGCGAGACCAGCCGGGCGATCGAGCTGATCCGCGAAGTTACCGTCGGGAAGACCCTGGTCATGGTCGAGCACGACATGAGTGTCGTCTTCGATCTCGCGGATCGGATCTCGGTCCTCGTCTACGGCGAGATCATCGCCACCGGCACTGCTGCCGAAATCAAGGCCAGCAAGGCCGTCCAGGAGGCCTATCTCGGGACGGTGGAGACCGACGACTGATGCTCGAGCTTCGGGACGTTCACGCCTACTACGGAAAGAGCCATGTCCTGCAGGGCGTCGACCTTCGGCTGGCCGAAGGCGAGATCGTAGCCCTGCTGGGACGCAACGGCGCCGGGCGCTCCACCATGATCAAGGCGATCATGGGCGACGTGACC
>JAFKFK010000044.1 GCA_017307275.1 Alphaproteobacteria bacterium
TGGCGTCGGCGCCGGGCGAGGGTTCGACGTTCTCTGTTACTGTGCCGCGCGTCGCTGCCGTCGTGGCAGCGCCGCTCCCGCCGCCGGTGCCACAGCCGGCGCCGTCCATCGAGCGCGAGAGCTTCGTCCTTTGTCTCGACAATGAGGCAAGTGTACGCGAGGCGATGGCCGTCCTCCTCGGTGGCTGGGGATGTCGCGTCGTGACGGCGGCCTCGCAGGCCGAAGCGCTGGCGGTGGTGGCCAAAGCCGAGCGGTTGCCGGATCTCGTCCTGGCCGACCTCCATCTCGACGAGGGGCCGGATGGTCTGGAGGTGGTCGAGGCGTTGCGCAAGGCCTGGAACCAGGCCGTGCCGGCAGCCCTGGTGACGGCCGACCGCGAACCGACCTTGCGTCTGCGTGCGCGCCTGCGCGGGGTCGAGCTGTTGCACAAGCCGGTGAAGCCGGCATCGCTCCGCGCACTACTGAGACTGCGCAGTTCGGCTGCTGGCCGTCTTACGGCTTGAGGGCCTCGGCGGCAGGTGGCAAGGCGAGACCTCTCGCCTCGATGACGGCCTGGGTGCGCGAGCGGACGCCCAGCTTGCGCAGGATCACCGTCACATGCGCCTTCACCGTGGCCTCGCCGACGCCCAGCTTGTAGGCGATCACCTTGTTCTGGTCGCCCTGGACCATCAGTCCCAGCACGCGCCACTGCTGGGGCGTGAGTTGCGCGGCACGTTGGGCAAAAGTATCGCCCGCCACGGCCTCGGGTGGCGTGAAGATCTCGCCATCGAGGACCGCGCGTACGATGCCGACGATCTCTTCGAGCGAGGCCGATTTGTCGATATAGGCCGAAGCGCCGAGTTCGTAAGCACGCTGTACGACGGCTGCCTCGCGTTGTGCTGAAACTACGACGATCGGCACGGTCGGATGCTCGGCGCGCAGGCGAGCGAGGCCGGTGAAGCCGTTCATGCCGGGCATGTCGAGATCGAGCAGCACGGCGTCGGTGTCGGGCTCTCGGTCCAACGCTGCCTTTGTCTGCTCCAGCGTGCCGGCCACGTTGAACTGCGCCTTCGCGAAAGTCTGGCCCAACACCGAGACAAGCGCGTCGCGGACCATCGGGTGGTCGTCGGCTACGAGAAATCGTTCTGGGTCGGCCATGTGGGAAAGGGTGGGCGCAGCCTCTATGAGAATCAAGCTGCGTGGTGCAATGCGGCCAGGAGCGCTTCGCGGTCGAGCCGTTTGGGAAGGCGGTCGTTGAAGGAGATCAAGCCGAAGGTCACGGCGGCCGCGAGGACGGCACGCTCTTCCTCGGCGTTCTTCGAGCGAGCTGGAGCATATTCGTGGATCAGAATGCCGGTTCGGTGGCCCATTGCGCTGAGGTCCGGCCGGTGGCCGGAGGGCGCGCCGGCGAAACGGCTGAGCAGGGCCGCGTGACGGTCGCCCCAGCCCTCTGGCCGGTGAACGGGGGCGGGATACTCCCCCAGCACGTCGGCATGAACCTGCAGCAAGGCCGGATCGAGGCCCGGCCCAGCGTTCAGGAAGAACCGTACGATCGTCGTCATGTCGGCGGCCAGTGCAGCGAAGGCCTCCCAACGGCAGATGGCGAACGCTTCGTTGAATTTCGGATCGCCGAACGCGGCTTGCCCGTACCAGGCGAGCGTATTGCGCGAGAACTCGTAGGTCGATCGCTGCGCGACATACGACGCCTCGCCACTGATGAAGCGGGCGAGCTCGGCGCGAGATCGGGCGCGCTCGGGGAAGAGGTAGTTTCTTAACGTGGAGAGCATGCCGACTGAGTCTTCAGGACAACCTGTGAACCTCTATTCGACTAAAGTAGGGGGTCCCTTTGCATTGGCGGTGATTCACCACGCGTGTATATTCGCACGGTATGCGTGTATCTGAAAAGAATAAGCAAGGCGCCCCACGAAAGCGGGCGATGGGGGAGTAAGCGTACCAAACGGGCCAAAGCCCAGCTCATCGCGGCAGCTTGTGCATGGCGGCGCCTCCAAACGTGACCTTTGGAGGGACGTAAGCATGACGGATAGCAAACTGACGGCCCAGCAACAGGCCGCCTACTGGGAGAAGACCCGTGGGCTGATGCTGGTGATCCTCGCCGCCTGGTTCGTCTTCAGTTTCCTCATCCACTTCTGGGCACCCCAGCTCAATTCGATCCGCATCCTGGGATTTCCGCTGGGCTACTACATGGCCGCCCAGGGCTCGCTGATCGCCTTCGTCCTGATGTGCGTCTGGAACGCCAAGGCGCAGGACCGGATCGACCGGGAATTCGGCGTCCAGGACGAATGAAGGGTTAGGGGAGAACGACCATGGCAGCAATGCAGGGCGGGTTTCTCGCCAACCTGGGGCGGGTCTACGCCATCTACACCGGCGCTTTCGTCGGCTTTACCATCTTCATCGGCATCCTGGAGCTGTTCGGCGTGCCGAACCGCATCCTGGGCTATCTCTTCATCTTCCTGACTCTCGGCGTCTACGCCCTGATCGGCTGGCTCGCACGCACCGCGGAGGTGAACGAGTACTATGTCGCGGGCCGCGTCGTGCCGGCTTTCTACAACGGCATGGCGACCGGCGCCGACTGGATGAGCGCCGCCTCGTTCATCGGCATGGCCGGGTCGCTCTACTTCGGCGGCTATGGCGGCCTTGCGTTCGTCCTGGGGTGGACCGGCGGCTACGTGCTGGTGTCGATCCTGATGGCGCCGTACCTGCGCAAGTTCGGCCAGTTCACCGTCCCGGACTTCTTCAGCGCACGCTACGGCGGCAACCTCGCGCGCGGCTTGGCGGTGATCGTCTTGATCACGGCTTCCTTTACCTACGTGGTGGCGCAGATCGTCGGCGTGGGCATCATCACCGCCCGTTTCCTCGACATCGGCTTCCAGGTCGCCTGCTTCGTCGGTCTCCTCGGCATCCTGCTCTGCTCCATGCTGGGCGGCATGAAGGCGGTCACCTGGACGCAGGTAGCGCAGTACATCATCCTGATCATTGCCTACCTGATCCCGGTCGTCGTGCTGTCGGCCAAGGTCACGGGCATTCCGATCCCGCAGATCATGTACGGCCAGGCCCTCGAGAAGATCGAGGCCTTCGAGAAGACCTTCGGCGTCGCACAGCCCTACGCATCGGCCTTCACCGATGCGCGCGGCAACTACAGTCCGACGGCGATGTGGAACTTCTTCGCGCTGATCCTCTGCCTGATGGTCGGCACGGCGTCGCTGCCGCATATCCTGATGCGCTACTTCACGACGCCGTCGGTCAAGCAGGCGCGCGACTCGGTGGCGTGGTCGCTGTTCTTCATCTTCCTGCTCTACTTCACGGCGCCGGCCTATGCCGCCTTCGCGAAGCTGGAGGTCTATCAGAACGTGATCGGCCAGCCGATCGCCAAGCTGCCAGCCTGGGTTGCCTCATGGGGCAGCATCGGGCTGGTCGGCGCTTGCGACACAGCGCAAGCGGCCATCAATTTCGCGCTCTGCAAGGGCGTCACCGGCAACGGCGACGGCATCCTGCAGCTCTCGGAATTCCGGCTGCATACCGACGCCGTCGTCTTGGCAACGCCCGAGATCGCCGGCTTGCCGTATGTGATCTCTGGCCTCGTCGCAGCCGGCGGTCTGGCTGCAGCCTTGTCGACGGCGGATGGCCTTCTGCTGGCCATCGCCAACGCGCTTAGCCACGACATCTACTACAAGATGATCGACCCCCAGGCCGACACCAAGCGCCGCCTCATCATCAGCCGTGTCTTGCTGGCGCTGGTGGCAGTCGTCGCAGCTTACGTGGCAGGCACCTTGGGCGCCGACATCCTGTTCCTGGTGTCGTGGGCCTTCTCCATTGCTGCTGCCGGCCTGTTCGCGGGCCTGGTACTCGGCATCTGGTGGAAACGCGCCGGCGATGCGGCTGGCGTGTGGGGCATTATCGTCGGCTTCGGCCTCTGCATGTTCTTCCTGATCACGACCGAGTTCTACGGGCCGTGGGTCAAGGCGAGCATGAGCTGGCTGGGCGACATCAACATCGTCAAGATCCGCGGTCGCGATGTCGCCTATATCTGGGGCATCAACAACATCTCGGTCGGCATCTTCGGTATCCCGGCAGCCTTCATCGCGATGCTGGTCGCCGGTTGGGTGAGCAAGCCCGCCTCGGCGGAGATGCAGGACTTCATCGACTCCATCCGCGTCCCCGCGGGCTCGGTGAGGAATGCCGAGGCGGCGCATTGACGATCTTGATCTGCTGATCCAGAGGGGGGCGGGATTTCGGTCCCGCCCTCTTCGATTCTGCCCCTCTTCGATTCTGCAATGAACCAGCCGGATTTCTTCTGGGGCTATCTGCCCTTCTGGATCGTGAACTATGGGCTCTCGCTCGTGGCGTGGGCCTGTATCGGGCGTTGGATGCTGTCGTTCTTCGTGCCGGCAATACAGCCGCACAACTACATCTGGCGGTCCTTTGTCTGGCTCACGGGGTGGGCGATCGCGGCCGTGTCGTTCGTGACGCCGTCGTCGATCGGTGGACGTTGGCTGCCGCTCGTCACTGCCTTCTGGCTCTTCTGGATTCGCACGGGCTTCTATTTCGCCATGGCATCGGCCGGCCTGACGCCGCGACTCTCGGGCGGAGGCTGAGATGCTGCGCCATCAGGTCTTCGCCCTCGTATTGGGGCTCGCCGTCTTCAACGGTATCTTCTCGCCACTCGTCCATCTTGTGGCGGCTTACAGCCTGATCTGGGCACCGCCCTGGCTGCCGGTTGAACCCAGTGTGACCTTCTATTTCTCCAGCCTGATCGTGGCGACGACGACCCTCCTCGCTTCGGGAATTCCGGCGGCCTTGATCGAGCGGGCTGTGCCGGCATCGCGCGAGGCGCCGGGCCCGAATTGGATTTGGGCGGCGGTTGCATTGGTACTGTGTTTCCCCGCGTTGGTCCGCGTCTTGCTCATGTCTGGTGCGATGCAATAGGATCGAGTGGGAGGGGCTCATGGATCGCATTGAGTATCTCGCCGACTTGATCGTGCGCCGCGGCTGCGGGTTCGCGCTGCTGGCGATCGCGACCGTCATGCTCGGTCTTTCTTACGATCTTCTTCTCTGTCTGAAGTCGGGCGCGATTCTCGAAGCGCTGCATGGATCGGTGCTTGGTCTCTTTGCCTACAATGCGCCGAAATGGAATCACAAATCGACCGAGCTCTGGACGCTCCTCAACAAGGGCGCCGACCTGCCGCCGAACTATCCGCCGGCCCAACTCCTTGAAGTGCTGCGCAAGACCTATCTGCGATACGCCGAGATGGCAGGTTGCGTCGCCTTGATGATGTGCGTCGGTGCCGTGATTGTCTGGATCGTTCGCTAACGGCTGTGCACACTGTCTGAAGTTGCGCTGTGGCATTCGACTTTGGTCGAATCGGACTTTGGTCGAATTGCATGCACTCCGAAGCAAGGCATAAACCCGACTTTAAGTAGTCGCCAGTAAGGCGACTTGTAGTTCGGGAGAAACGTACATGACAATGGCAACGGCAGTCGCCGGTGACTCGAAGCGTCCGATGACGCGCGAGGAGAGGAAGGTCATCATTGCCTCCTCCGTTGGTACTGTTTTCGAATGGTATGATTTCTATCTCGCAGGCGCATTGGCCGCGAACATCAGCGTTGCCTTCTTCTCGGGAGTGAACCCGACTGCGGCCTTTATCTTCACCTTGCTGGGGTTCGCCGCCGGCTTCGCGGTCCGCCCGTTCGGCGCGCTGTTCTTCGGCAGCCTGGGCGATCTGATCGGCCGCAAATACACCTTCCTCGTCACGATGACCCTGATGGGTATTGCGACTTTCGTGGTCGGTATCCTGCCGACCTACGCCTCGATCGGCATTGCCGCCCCAATATTGTTCATCGTCTGCCGCCTGCTGCAGGGCCTGGCGCTGGGCGGCGAGTATGGCGGTGCCGCGACGTACGTCGCCGAGCATGCGCCGCAGGATCGCCGCGGCTTCTACACGTCCTGGATCCAGACCACGGCCACCGTCGGCCTGTTCCTGTCGCTGATCGTGGTCATCGGCCTGCGCCTCTCGATGTCGACCGAAGCCTTCGCAGCCTGGGGCTGGCGCGTGCCGTTCCTGCTGTCGATCATCCTGCTGGGCGTCTCGATCTGGATTCGCCTGCAGTTGCAGGAGTCGCCCGCGTTTGCGCGCATCAAGGCCGAGGGCAAGGGGTCCAAGACGCCGCTGCGCGAAGCCTTCGGTGTCTGGAAGAACGCCAAGATCGCGCTGTTCGCCCTGCTGGGCGGCACCGCTGGCCAAGCGGTGGTGTGGTACACGGGCCAGTTCTACGCCCTGTTCTTCCTCACCCAGACGTTGAAGCTCGACGCGACGACGTCGAACATCGTGATCGCCGTCGCACTCGCGATCGGCACGCCGTTCTTCATCCTCTTCGGCTGGCTGTCGGACAAGATCGGCCGCAAGCCGATCATCCTCGCCGGCTGCCTGCTCGCGGTCGTCACCTACTTCCCGCTGTTCCATGCCCTCAGCAAGGCTGTGAACCCCGCGCTGGAAGAGGCTATCCAGAAGTCGCCGGTCGTTGTCATCGCCAACCCGAGCGAGTGTTCGTTCCAGTTCAATCCGACGGGCACGGCGAGCTTCACCACGTCATGCGATATCGCCAAGTCGTTCCTGGCGCGCAACTCCGTGAACTATTCGAACGAGGCCGCTCCGGCGGGAACGCCGGCGCAGATCAAGATCGGCGACAAGGTGATCACCTCCTTCGACAAGAAGGCGGCGGGGGCCGAGGGCGCAGCCAAGGAGAAGGCCTTCAACGAGCAGGCGACCGCGGCCATCCGCGCCGCCGGCTACCCGGCTACCGCCGACAAGGCGAAGATCAACATGCCGATGGTCATCGCGATCCTGACCGTCCTCGTGATCTACGTGACGATGGTCTATGGCCCGATCGCGGCCATGCTGGTCGAGCTCTTCCCGACCCGCATCCGTTACTCCGGCATGTCGCTGCCCTACCATATCGGCAACGGCTGGTTCGGTGGGTTCCTGCCGCCGACCGCCTTTGCCATCGTGGCGGCAACCGGCAACATCTATTCGGGCCTCTGGTACCCGATCGTGGTGGCCGGCATGACCTTCGTCATCGGCCTGCTGTTCGTGCCTGAGACCAAGGATCGCAACATCTACGCGGACGATTGATCGTCCCCGGACAACGTGAAAGAACCGGCGGCTTCTCAGAAGCCGCCGGTTTCTTTTTGTGCTTTTGGCGGCCAACGTTCAGGATTGCTGCATGAACCTCGACGCCATCGCGATCGGCCAGAACCCGCCGGAAGACGTCAACACCATCATCGAAGTGCCGATTGGTGGCGAGCCCATCAAGTACGAGATGGACAAGGAAGCGGGCACCCTGGTCGTCGATCGCTTCCTCTACACACCCATGCGTTATCCGGGAAATTACGGATTCGTGCCGCACACGCTGTCTGATGATGGCGATCCCATCGACGTGCTGGTGGCGAACACCCGGCCGATCATTCCCGGTGCTGTGATCAATGTGCGACCGATCGGTGTCTTGCGCATGGAGGACGATGGAGGCGGGGATGAGAAGATCATCGCCGTGCCCTCGCCCAAGCTCACGAAACGCTACGTCCACATCAAGACCTATACCGACCTGCCCGAGATCACCCGCCAGCAGATCGAGCATTTCTTTATCCACTATAAGGATCTCGAACCCGGTAAATGGGTGAAGCTGCTGGGCTGGGGCGATGTCGACGAGGCCCGTCGCCTCATCACCGAAGCGATCGAGCGCGCAAAGAAGGCGAAAAAGAAATAGCCTGATCCTCGCCCCACCCCATCGCGCGAGGCGCTGAGCAGAACGGGCAGGGAGGGCGTGATGGCAAACGATATGCTCCGTCGCCGCTTCGGTGCCGGTGCACTGGCAACCGGGCTCGCTATTGCCGCTGCGCGTTCGTCCCTGGCGCAAGCCGAGCCTCGACATGGCGGCACGCTGGTTGCCACTTTCGGCGGCGGCGAGCCACAAGCCTGTTACGTTCCGTCCGGCGGCGGTTACGGCTCGATCTTCACGGCCTCGAAGCTGCTGGAGCGACTCGGCCGACGCCGGCTGAATGGCGAGTTTGAAGGCGAACTCGCTGAAAGCTGGACGCCAGCTGCCGACTTCAAGAGCTACTCGGTCAAGATCCGTAAGGGCGTGAAGTTCCACGACGGCAGGGACATGACGGTCGACGACGTCGTCTACTCTGTTGCCGAGATCTGGAAGAAGTACGCGGCCGTCTCCGCCCTGGCTGACTTCATCGGCATCGACTCTTCCGACAGCGACACCGTGGTCCTGAAGTTCGAGAAGCCGACGCCGGAATTCTTCTTTGCTGCCCTGCTGTCGGCGCCCGCGAGCTTCATCCTTCCCAGGCACATCTATGCGGGCTCCGATCCACTCACCAACCCGGCCAACGATGCGCCGATTGGCACCGGGCCATGGACCTTCAAGGAGTGGATGCGCGGCAGCCACTTCGAGTTTGTGAAGAACGAGGCCTACTGGCGCAAGGAGCTGCCTTACCTCGACCGGTTGATCCTGCGTTACCTGCGCGATCCGGACGGCCGTGCTGCAGCGATGGAAGCAGGAGACATCCAGATCGGCGTGTTCAATCCCGTTACCCACTCCGAGATCAAGCGGCTCACGGCGACAGGCAAGTTCGTGGCGACTGCCAATGGCTATGACGAAGCGGTCTGGTCGACCACCCTGGAGTGCAACATGCGCAATCCGATCCTCGCCAAGCGCGAGGTCCGGCAAGCCATCTTCCAGGCCATCGATCGCAATTCCATCGCGAGGACGGTTTATCACGGTTATGCACGAGCCGGCGTCGGCCCGATCTATTCACCCAACAAGGCATTCTTCACCACCGACATCTACAAGACCGGCTTCTCCCCCAGGAAGGCGGCGGACTTGCTTGATGCAGCAGGCTATCCGAAGAAAGCCGACGGCAAGCGCTTCACCTTGGGCTTGCTGGCAGCCGGCTGGTTTCCGGAGAACGGCAAGGTCGGCGCCTATGTGAAGCAGGCGCTGGAAGATGTCGGCATCGCGATCAACCTCTCGGTGCCGGATCGCTCGACCTCGCTCAAGCGCCTCTACACCGACTACGATTTCGATCTCGCGATCTCGAACCAGGCCAATCCCTCGGAGCCGGTACCCTCCACGACGCAGTTCTTCACAACCGACGGCATCGTGAAAGGCGTGCCCTTCCGCAACGCCTCCGGCTACTCCAATCCGGACGTCGATGCGCTGGTTGGCCGGATCAGGGTCGAGACCGATCCAGCCGGGCGTAAGGCCCTGGTCGCCGAGTTTCAGAAGATCATGACCTTCGAGGCGGTGCTGTTGCCTTTGGTCGAGATCGAGTCGATCACGGTGGCCAGTACCCGGGTGCAGAACCACTCGAAGGACCCCGACTTCCTCGCCGCAACCTGGGGCGATCTGTGGCTGTCGAGCTGACGCCCTGCCTGTTCGGACGGTCGATCTAGCCGAGAACGGCGATCTCCACCGGCGGCCGCAGGGCCAGGCAGACCGACAGGGCCTGATGCAGGTCGCTGTCGAGAAAGTCCTGGAAGAGGGCGGGATTGGCCTTGGCGCCACCATCCATGGTCGGCAGCACCACCTGCGTTACGGCGTAGTCGAAGCGCGGCGCCCATTTGCGGGCGCCAAGCCGTGCCGTGGTGGAGCAATTGTCGACCATGTAGGCGACATCGCGGTAGTCCATGTAGGGGTTGAGCGAATCCACCGCTTCGATGATCGACTCGTTCACGATCTCCGAATACGGGTGTCCTTTCTCGCGCAGTAGATCGGCCTGCGCCATCATCGTCGCGACATAGATGCCGGCCGTGACCGGGTTCACCCCGGCCTCGCGGTTGGTCTTGGGGTGGCGCGCCACCTGCCACATCTCGGTGTCGGCAATCTCGTGCATGGGGAAGCGTTCCAGACGGCGCGCGGCGCTGACGACGCTGCGGATCTCGTTGCCGCCTTCGACCTCGTCATAGATTTCATGCAGCAGATCGGCCGCGGGGCCGTAACTCGCGCTATAGGCTTTCTCGAAGAGCTTCTGATCCTGCGGGCTGAGCGACTTGTAGACGGCCAGGAGGCCTCCGCGGGAGATCTCCTTGCTGATGGCGGCCGTTACGCTGCGCGCCGATTCAAGAAACGCATCGTCGGCTTCCATTCCCTGTGAACGAAACCAGCGATAGAGGCTTTCGGAGATGCCATGCACGGCGCCCAGCAGGATGCCACGTTCGCCCATGATGTCGGATTTGTATTCCTGGGTGAGTGTCGTCTCGAAGGTGCAGGGGGAGCCGATGGCGACCGCCCAGGCCAGGGCCTGATCGGTGGCGCGGCCGTCGATGTCCTGATGGACGGCGAAGCTGCAATTGATGCCGGCGCCGTTGACGTCGCGACCTTGCTCATAGAGGCGACGAACCGATCGTCCCATGCCCTTGGGGCAGACACCGATGACGTTGATGTTCGGGGGGAAGGTCTTTCCGGCGCTGTCGAGATGCGCCAGGAGGAAGCCATGCGAGAGGCCGAGCGTCGTTCCCGGCCGCAGGGCGGCGATGATCTTGTCGTAGTTCTCGACCTGGGCGGCATCGGAGATCAGCAGCAGCACCAGGTCAGATTGGGCGATAACGTCATACATCTCACCCAGGGTGCCGTTTGCCGCCGTGAAACCGACGGCCTCTGCGGCCGCCCAAGAGGGCGAGCCAGTCCGCAGGCCCACCTTCACCTTGATGTCGCTGCCTGCGAGGGACTCGCGGAAGTTCTGGGCCTGGGCCGGGGCCTGCGAAGACCATCCGATGACTCCGATCTGCCGAATGCCTTTCAGCGCTTCCGGCAGCCGCGCGAACAGGTGACGGCCTCCGCGCACGATCCACTCCTCGGTGTTGCCGAGCTTGATATGTTCCTTCTCGAATACCGCTGATGTGAAAGACATTCCTTGCCTCGATGCAGTTGAATGATGATTGGGAAGTCCATATAGTGGACCATATAATCATGATGTGATTTGATGTTTGACTCGAAATGTCGAAATAGTGAAGAAAATAATCAGTATAGCTGTATCATATAGTGGACCATATGTGATGAAACGCACACGAACGATAAAGGCCGACGTGACGGAAGCGACTGGTGGCGGAACGCAAAGCATCGAGCGTGCGCTCGGGTTGCTGCTCGACGTCGGACGCGCCGATCAGCACGGCGCACGGCTGACTGATCTCGTGACAAGCTCCGGGCTCGCGAAGCCGACAGCGCGCAGAGCGTTGGGTGCTCTGGTTCGGGCGGGATTACTCGATCAGGACGAGACGAGCCGGCGTTACCATCTCGGTGCCGAGAGCTACGTTCTCGGCATGCTCGCGGCGCCGCGGTTCGGCATTCACGCCCGGGCAATCGACGGGCTCACGCGCCTCAGTCAGGCGACAGGGGACACTGCCTTCCTCTCGGTGCGGCGTGACCTTCACATCGTCTGCCTTCACCGGGAGGAGGGGCCGTTTCCCATCCGCAGTCATGTGCTGCAGGCGGGTGACCGGCATCCGCTGGGCATTGGCGCGGGCAGTCTCGCCGTTCTGGCGGCCTTGCCGGATGACGAAGTCGATCGTGTGATCGCGGCCAACACCGGGATCATCCAGGAAAAGTATCCGGCCTATTCGCCAGCGAGCCTTCGGAGTGCCGTAATGCGCACCCGAAAGGAAGGCTATGCCCTCAACCCCGGTCTTTTGATGAAGGGATCCTGGGGCATCGGCGTCGCCGTGTGCGACCCACAGGGGCGGCCGGTCTATGCCGTGTCGCTTGCCGCCATCGAAGATCGCCTCGATGAAACCCGCCGCCGGGAGCTGATACCGATGTTGAAGCTCGAGGCCGAGAAACTGGAGCGCTTGCTGCGGGACGCTCCGACCTGAGGATACGAAGGGCGGTCGTTGATGGTGGAATCAAGCGCCGTCGAGGTCCACGGGGAAAGGCACTCTCGTCGACCACTCGACGAGTTCGGCGGCTGTGGCACCCAGCAATATCAAGCCACCGCCAACGAATAGTAGAAAGCCTATCCATCTCCAATCCGGCGTTAGCTCGGTTACACTGCGTCGCCAGGCTTCGGCGGTGGTGCGATGAGCGAGAAGAATGGCGCCGGCAAAACTCATTGTCAGGCCGCCGGCGAAGACGAGAAACAGCATCGTCTTACGTTGCAGTATCAAACTTACGAGCGGCTTAACGACGGGCCGTTGCCGGTTGAGGAATGCTTCGCTGATTGCCCCGAGTACACAGCGGTTGCAGAAGCACGGAGGCCCCACCTTCACTCTCTGTGTCAGACAGCTCTTGTAAGACGGGCGAACCGCTGGCGATACGTAGTTCAGTGGTTGTGCTGGCACGCGAGCGTCGCTTCTGCCGAGTTGAGGGACTTAACCCTAATGGGGAATCCCGAGGCCGTTGAGGCAGGGCTGGTTTCTCGCTAGCGTCCACAGGTAGAGGTCGGGCGAAGCGAAAGCAATCTCATGGCGATGGCTTCCGGAAACGAGCAGAGCAAGCGATGGCTCGCAATACTCGTAGCGTACGCCGTTGTCCTTGCGCTGCTCGGTGGGGCAGGCCTTGCCTACTGGATTGACGGACGGGGTGGCCTTCCATGGGTGCTTGGAAGCGAACGCACACTTCCCGCCAAAACGGAAACGGCACAGATTGAATCGACACCGGTTGCCAACGGACCGGAACCGTCACCGTCTTTGGTAGAGCCCGAAGCGACGGCACCTGCCAAGGCGGAGATCGCACGGGAGCCCGCGGTGCCGCCGCCGCCGGCAACCGAGGCGCGCAACGGGGATCTGGTGGTCCTGTCGACAGAAAAGCCTGAGTTGCCGACGACCGGACTGGATTTGCCGCCGCGTCCGGTCGAGTCCAAGGAAGCGGCACCCGCCAGGATGGAGCCCGCACAGGAGCCTGCAGTACCGCCGTCACCACAAGCCGAGGCGAACAGCAGGGAGCTGGCAGCCTCGCCGACGAAGAAGCCTGAGCCTCCGACGGCCTCATGCAAGGCCGATACCCGCGTCTGGCCCGCTGATCGAACGAACCAGGTCAAGGTCGTTCAGATCCTCCTGCGCGATCTCGGCTTCTACAGCGGCACCACCTACGGCACTATGGGGCCTGCGACGCGTGCGGCGATCGGCAGGTTCCAGCTTGCCGGCAACGAGCCGGCGACGGGCGAGGCCACCGAGATGCTGTTCGAGGCGCTCAAGAAGAAGTGCGCCGAGCCGGCGCAATGAGATAGCGCTCCGTGGAGCGCTATCAATTTCCGCTCGGAGACCGATTCTCTACGCTCCTCGAAAGGTCGTTCGTATGGACGTTCACAGGCTTGCGCACGAGCAGGGCCGCCTCGAGCCTGTTGCGGACATGGAGCTTCTGGAAAACGCTGGTCATGTAGTGCTTGACCGTCTTGTCGCTCAGATTGAGCTTGCTCCCGATTTCCTTGTTGCTGAGCCCTTGCGTTACCAGGTCGAGAACTTCGCCTTCCCGATGGCTGAGATCGTCGACAGCCCTGCCTCTCGTTGCCGTCTTGGTATGATCGAAGTCGGAGAGCAGCATCGCTCCAAGAGAAGGCGAAAGATAACGGTCGCCTTGGGCGACGATCAGGAGTGCTTGGACAAGTTCCGCCCCGCTTACGCCTTTGACGACGTAGCCGCGGGCACCCAGCCGAAGGGCCTTGAGAACATCCGGCTTGTCGACCGATACCGTCAGCATCATGACTTTGGTTTGCGGACAGTGGGCGACGATCGACTCCAGAGCGGTCAACCCGCCGCCCGGGATGCTTACGTCGAGTATCAATAGATCGGGGCTTTCGCTGCGAGCGACGGCAATCGCATCCGATGCCGACGACCCTTGGCCGACAATGTCCAGATCGGGGCGTGCGCTGAGAATATGAATAACACCCGCCCGGAACAGCGGATGGTCATCGATGATGGCAATACGAATTCGCGTATCCATAGTGATGTACCTCACGCACCAGTCGGCAGATAGGCTGTCAGGCGCGTACCCGATCCGGGCGCGCTGCTGATTGTCAGGTGACCACCGAAGCTCTCCAGCCGATTGCGAAGCCCGATGAGCCCGAGTGTGGGACGTTTTCTTTCGCGGGTGCCTCTTTCGATGCCTGGCCCCCGATCTGACACTTCGACGATGATGAAGCTGTCGGACCAGGAAAGGGTAACAGCCTGGCCTTGGCCGCCAGCATGCCTGTAGGCATTGCTGAGGCCTTCCTGAACGAACCTGCAGAGGCAGAGTTTCGTCGGGTGCGAGAGGTCGATCGGTTTGCTCGCAAACTCGCAGGCGACGGTAGTCGAGGTGCGCCGCTCATGTTCCGACGCGACGACCATCAGCGCTTGCGTGAGACTGAGTTTCTCAATCTCGGGAAGCGCTAGACCACTGGAGATATTGCGGATTTCGGCCATGGCGTCCTCTAGAACACCCCGCAAGATCTGCCGCTCGCTCACTTGAGCACCGACGTCCGTTACGCTCGGAAACTTTAACAACGCCAACGCGAGCAACTGGGCCGGGCCATCGTGCAGGTCCGCGCCTAAACGGCGAAGTTGTAGTTCTGTGGCTTCCGCGGCGCGCCGCGACGCCCCCTGTACCCGTTGCCCCAACTCTTCGTTCTGTTGCAGAAGTCCGGAAAGTTCGCTGATTCTGTTTGCCAGCGCTGCACGCTGGGTCTCGATAGTCTTGCTTCCATTCGCCACGATCGTGTAGAGCCCGGCTATGATCGTGAAGCTTACTATTGCCGTGACGAGCCAACTGTTTATCTGGCTTCGAACGAGCTCGCGATTGAGCTCCGACGTGAGTTCGTAAAATTCCGCAACAGCTATGATTTCATTGGTCACACTGTGGCGAATCGGGACGTAAATCTCAAGCAGAGGCTCCTTTCCGGGCGTGCTGGTCCCGTGATCGTCCCCATGATGATGGGCGTCGAACTGAGCCTCGACATAGCCCTCCCAGGCGCGTGAAAGCAGGGGAGTCAGCGGGAACTTGTGGCCGACGAGGGTCTTCTCCGTGGCGTAGAGGATGACGCCGGTACGCGTCCAGATCTTGGCCGCCACGACGCGCAGGCGAGCGGCGTCCTTGCCGATCACGGTGTCGAGAGCAGCCTTGTTCTCAGGTGATAACTCCGGCTGCGACCCCAGTTCTTGTAGGTAAGGTGCGACGACGCTTTCCATATAGAGGGCGGTCCGCGCCGCCGTGTGAGCCTTGACACCCGATTCGATCTTTTGGGCCACCCAAAAGCCCAACACGCCCAGCCCGGCCAGGACGAGGGCTGAGCTGGCCAGGGTGAATTGCCGGGCCAGGCTGAGCGCAGGCCACCACGAGCGGAAACTGGCCATCCGCGACTCCAGAAGAGAAACTGACAGAATGCTCAATTTTCAAAGCCATTCGTGATGCCACGGCGTTGTGCCGGAGAATGCCATTCTCTCGCATAACGCGTGCTTCGACTGCTGACTTTGGTCGACCCAACTTCGGAGGCTGCCAACCTACCGAGTGGTTCTCGCGGCGTATTCAGACCAAGGTCCTAGGACCTTGGTCCATCCGATCACGGTCCTCAGTCTGGCAGATCCTGGGACCTTGTCCCCTACAGGGCACACTGCCTCCTGCGTAGCCTCCGCACATCCATCAATGGGCATCCCGCGCGATTTAGGCGGGACGCTGACTGAAACACGGGGCGAGGCACGTCATGGTCACATATATCAGGAGCGATCTGGACTTCATCCTGGCTCAGATCAAGATCGCCGAAGCGCACGCGGCAGGTCAGCCATTGTTCGGGCCGGGCGGCCTCATCCCCACCTACAATCTTTCGTGGGGCTTGCGCACGGTCGACGGCAGCTACAACAACCTGCTGCATCCGACATGGGGCGCGGCCGATCACCCGTTCCCGTCGATCCTCGCTCCGGAGTATCGGCCCGCGCAGGGCGGCATGCTGGATCCGGACGGCCCGGGCCCGGCGCCGTCGTTCCCGACGCAGCCTAACTACAATCCGTCGAACAACCCGAATTCCGTCGTCATCGATCCGAGCCTGCGTACGATCTCGAACCTCATCGTCGATCAGACGCTGGACAACACCGCGGCGATCATGGTCGCACTGTCGCGTGCCGGTGTCGAAACTGCCACGGAGCAGTTGACGATCGCGCAGACGATCAAGACTGAATACCAGGTCGTGAAGCCCTACCTCGAAGATGCCGAGGAGGCGCATCTGGCGAACACGGCCGCGCAGCGGACCCTGGTCGCAGCTCAGCAAGCATACGATACAGATCCGACGCCTGAAAATCAGACTGCCTTGGATGCGGCGACTGCAGCAGCAGCCACTACCCAGGCAGCCTCCGATGCCGCGGATGCCGCGCTGGCCGCCAACCGTGTGACTTTGGACGGGATGCTCGCCGCCAACGGGATCGAGATGGACGGCGACAATATCAAGCTGACGAACGTAGCGCCTGACGAAGGCCTCTCGGCGTCGTTCAACTCCTGGTTCACGCTGTTCGGACAGTTCTTCGATCACGGTCTCGATCTCGTCGGCAAGGGCGGCAGCGGCACCGTGTTCATTCCGCTGCAGGCGGACGATCCGCTTTACGATCCGACCAGCCCCACGAACTTCATGGTGCTGACGCGCGCCACGACCAGCCCGGGCACCGACGGGGTGTGGGGCACGTCGGATGACGTGAAGCCCGTGAACTCGACGACCTCCTTCGTCGACCAGAACCAGACCTATACCTCGCATCCCTCGCATCAGGTCTTCCTGCGCGAATACACGCTCGTTGACGGAAGGCCGGAATCGACCGGCAAGCTGCTCGACGGCGCCAATGGGGGATTGCCGACCTGGGGCGAAGTGAAGGCCCAGGCCCGCGAGATGCTGGGCATCGACCTGACCGACTACCATGTCGGCAACCTGCCGCTGCTGGCGACCGACGCCTACGGTAACTTCATTCCCAATCCGACGACCGGATTCCCGCAGGTCGTCATGGTCGGGCCGCCGCAGACGCTGGCCTCGGGCACGCCGGCCAACCCGCTGAGCATGGTTTCCGTGGCTCCGGATGGTCCGGATCAGGACACTCTCCCCGACGTGACGCATCTCGCCGTCCGCACCGGGCACGCCTTCCTCGATGACATCGCACACACGGCGGTCCCAGTCGGCAAGATCGCCGACGGTGACACCGAGGTCGGCCTCGGCAACCCCGGCAACGGCAGCACCGAGTACGACAACGAGTTGCTCGACTCGCACTTCATCACCGGCGACGGCCGCGGCAACGAAAACATCGGCCTCACGGCGGTTCATCACGTCTTCCACTCGGAACACAACCGGCTAATGGACCACACGATGCTCGTCACGCTGCAGACGCGCGACGTGGCATTCATCAACGAGTGGCTCGACGCGGATCTCACCGCCGCGCAAGTCAGTGCCATGCCGACAGACGATGCGGGCTTGATGACGTTCGCAGCAACCTTGAACTGGGACGGCGAACGGCTCTTCCAGGCGGCGAAGTTCGGCACCGAGATGCAGTACCAGCATCTCGTGTTCGAGGAATTCGCGCGCAAGATCCAGCCGAACATCAACGTGTTCCTGGTGCCGGACGGCTTCGACGTTACCCTCGATCCGACCATCGTCGCGGAGTTCGCGCACGTCGTGTATCGGTTCGGCCACTCGATGTTGACCGAGACGATCGATCGCTTCGATCCGGCATTCCAAGATGGCAGCATCGGCCTCATCGAAGGCTTCCTCAACCCGATCGAGTTCGCCTCGCTCGGTTCCGAGGAGATGGCCGGTTCGATCGTCCGCGGCATGACCCGCCAAGTCGGCAACGAGATCGACGAATTCGTCACCAGCGCACTGCGCAACAATCTGTTGGGCCTGCCCCTCGACCTCGCGACCATCAACCTGGCGCGCGGCCGCGATACTGGCGTGCCCGGGCTGAATGCCGCGCGTCGTGAATTCTACGAACTGTCCAACGAAAACGCGTTCCTCAAGCCCTACGAGAGCTGGGTCGACTTCGCTGGCCACCTGAAGAACGAGGCCTCGATCATCAACTTCGTTGCTGCCTACGGCACGCACCCGCTGATCACCTCGCAAACGACGGTGGAAGGCAAGCGTGACGCTGCGTTGACCATCATCCTTGGTCAATCCGTCGGCGGCCTCGAAGTGCCACCTGACGCGCTAGATTTCCTTAACGGCCTGGGCACCTATGCGGCCAACCTGGGCGGCCTTGAGCTTGTCGATCTGTGGATCGGCGGTCTGGCCGAGCAGATCATGCCATTCGGCGGCATGCTGGGTTCGACCTTCAACTTCGTCTTCGAAGGCATGATGGAGAACCTGCAGAGCGGCGACCGCTTCTACTACCTGCAGCGTCTCGACGGTCTGCATCTCTTCGGCGAAATGGAGAACAACTCCTTTGCGTCGATGATCATGCGCAACACGGATGCGACCCACCTGCCGTCGGACGTGTTCTCGACTCCTGGCCTCATACTCGAGGTCGATCAGACCAAGCAGTTCAACGACCTCGACGGCGACGGCACGCTCGAAAGCACCGATCCCGAAGGTGGCGGCCTGCTGACGCGCATCGTCATCCGCGACAACCCGGCAACGGTTGGACCCGATACCAACTACCTGCGCTACACGGGTGGCGACCACGTTCTGCTCGGCGGTACCGAAGGGAACGACATTCTCATCGCTGGCATCGGTGACGACACGCTCTATGGCGATGGCGGCAACGACCGTCTCGAAGGTGGCCTGGGCAATGATATCTTCAACGCCGGTGCCGGTGACGACATCATCACCGACATGGGCGGCGACGACAACGTGAAGGCCGGCGACGGCAACGACGTTGTTCACGCCGGCGGCGGCCTCGACCTCGTCATGGGCGGTCGTGGCCAGGACTTTATCTTCCTCGGCACCGACATGGGTTCGGAGGTGTTCGCCGGCGAAGGTAACGACTTCATCTACGGCAACAAGAACGCCGAACGCATCCTCGGCAACGAAGGCGACGACTGGATCGAAACCGGCACCTTCGACGGCGCGCCGGGCGACAACTTCGACGAAATCTTCGCACACGACAATATCGACGGTCACGACGTCTTCCGGGGCGACGGCGGCTTCGATGAGTTCATCGGCGAAGGTGGCGATGACATCATGGTCGGCAGCCCTGGCCGTGGAAAGATGGCGGGTATGTCCGGCTTCGACTGGGCGACCTACTTCGACAGTGCCACTGCCGTGAATGCGGACCTCTCGCGTCCCATCGTCTTCGACGAGGCGCCGACGCTTCCCGCGAACGCCGCGCTCGACGAATACCAGTCGATGGAAGGGCTTTCGGGCTCGAGGTTCAACGACGTGCTGGGCGGCTCCAACATCGTCGCGGCGGACCGCTTGCCGGTCGCGCAGGGCGGCGATGGCGCCGAGGGCTATCGCGGCAGCCAGCTCACCAAGGAGAGCATCGCTCTTATTGCGGGTCTCCAGCAGGTGCTCGGCCTGACCAATGCGCAGGTCGCGGCTCTTGCCGCGGGTGCGGTCGTATTTGACGCCGGCGACATCATCCTGGGCGGCGACGGCAGCGACAGGATCCAGGGCAACGCCGGCGACGACATCATCGACGGCGATAAGTATCTCTCGGTGTCGATCGGTGTGTACGAAAACACGCCGGCTGGCCTCGGGACAGGTCCGCTAATCGCGACCTACCAGAGCATGACCGAACTCTCCTCGCTGATGTTCAACGGCACCTACAATCCGGGGCAATTGAAGATCATCCGCGAGATCCTGACCGATACGACGGCCGGTGATACCGACGTAGCTGTGTTCCAGGGCAATCGCGGTGAGTACGCTTTCTCCGCGACGGCCGACGGACAGGTGATCGTCACGCACGCGGTCGAGGACTCGCTTGATGGGTCGGATCGCCTCCGCGGCATCGAGCAGGCACAGTTCCTCGACGGTGGGGCGCTCAACATCCGTGTCGGCACTGCCGGGAACGATGTGATCAACGGCACCGCGCAGGACGATCTCCTCCTGGGCCTGGGTGGTAACGACATCCTCAACGGCGGCGACGGCAACGATATCCTTGTTGGCGGCCCCAACGGTCCGGCAACGAGCGGGCAGTATGCCGACAACTTCAACAACCAGGGCCTCGGCAACTCGACCGGGACCACGAACTGGGGTCCGGACTGGGTCGAACTGAACGACATTGCCGGTGCAAACGGCGGTGTTGCGAACGGCCAAATCCGCATCGACGACGCCAACAACAATACCCTTCGCGTCATCGGTGGTGCCACAAGTGACGGTGCGCAGATCACCCGAGTGGTGGACCTGTCCGCCGCTAATACGGCAACCATCACCTTCACCTCGAACGCTGATGGTCTTGACGGCACATACAACACGGCGACACAGACCGGCACAGGCGAGTATGTCCAGGTGCAGTTCGCTGCCGACGGCGTGAACTTCGTCACCCTGGACGGTTACACCGGTGACGGTGGCAACGTCGACCGGTCCTACACCGTCAATGGACCGTTCTCGGCGACTGCCGCGATCCGCTTCGTCAGCTCGGCGATCAACCAGACCACCGAAGGTCTGTCGATCGACAACCTGGCGATCGCGTTCTCCGCGGTCGAGACGCTCAACGGTGGCAGTCGCGACGACACCTATTCGTTCACGTTCGGCGATGGCAACGACATCATCAACGAAGGGGCGAACGGTGGTGCGGCCGATCGCATCTCGATCCTCTCGAACGTGATCGATCTCGTGTCCGGCTTGCCGGTGATCGGCAGCCTGAACGCGGCCGACACCAACGGCGGCACGCAGAACGGCAACCTGGTGATCAGCTATGAAGGTCAGCAGGTCACCGTGAACGGGCACTTCAGTGGGACGAACGCCCAGACGGGTGTGGAGCTGATCAACTTCAACGGCGCCACGTTCAATGGTTACCTGCTTGAAGGTGACTACTTCATCAACCGCTCCGATCCAGGTAACCGTGACGACGGTGGCGTCAATCTGGCGACCAACGCCACCACGAACGCGCGCAACAATTTCGTAGCGGGCGAAGACGGCACGAACGATGAGATCATCGGCGGCGCGCTGAACGATCTCATCTTCGGCGGCACGGGTGACAACAACTTGGCCGGCGGCGACGGCGACGACCTGCTCGTCGGCGGCTCCGGCAACGGCGACAATGACCTGCTCGACGGTGGGCTTGGTGCCGATACGATGGTTGGCCTCAACGGCAATGACACCTACGTGGTCGACGATGCTGCCGACGTGATCGTCGAAGCAGCTGGTGCGAACACCGGTACGGACACGGTCAACACCGAACTCGCGGCGCTCTCGATCGAGACGTACGCGAACGTCGAGAACCTGACCTACACCGGAATCGACGCCGATCAGTTCGTCGGTACGGGCAATGCGCTCAACAACACGATCACCGGTGGCGATCTCAACGACACGCTGAGTGGCCTCGGCGGCAACGACACTCTGGTCGGTGGCCTGGGTGCGGATGCCATGACCGGCGGCGACGGCGACGACGTCTACGTCGTCGACGACGCCGGCGATACGGTGACGGAGGCTGCGCTTGCAACCAGCGGTACGGACAGGGTCGAAGCTTCGATCTCCTACGTCCTGGGCGCCAATGTCGAGAATCTCGACCTCAACGACGGCGCGGTCGATGGCACGGGTAACGCCCTCGCCAACGTCATCAACGGCAACGACGCCGCCAATCTGCTCCTTGGCGGCGGTGGAGCCGACAACATCAATGGCGGCGATGGCGCCGACATTATCGACGGCGGTGAAGGTGACGACATCCTGAATGGCGGTGCGGGCGGCGACGCCGACACCATCATCGGCGGTGCCGGCAACGACACGATCGATGTCGGCAACGGCAACGACGTGCTGGTCTACAATGCCAGCGGGTTCGGCGCCGACATCGTCACTAACTTCGACGCCGCTGGCGGCACGCCAGCCACGCAGGATCTGATCAACCTCAGCGCGTTGGGGGTCACGGCCGCCAACTTTGCCACTCGGGTCATCATCCAGGACATCGAGGATGGGGCCACGGACGACACGTTGATCACGGTCAACGATGCCGTTGGGAATGCGCTGGGCACGATCCGGATCGAGGAGTTGGAGTTCACCAACATCACCGCCACGGACTTCGTCCTGTCTACGGCCGGCAACGTGATCAACGGTGGCGCGGCTGGCCAGACCCACAACGGCACGGCCGGCAACGACACGATCAACGCACTGGGTGGCAACGACACGGTCAATGCCGGCGACGGCAACGATACGGTCGTGGGCGGCACGGGTAACGATACGGTCAACGGCGATGCGGGCGACGACACCTTCGTGTGGAGCGCCAACACTGCCCTAGCCAATTCGCTGACGAACTCCGACGGTCGCGACATCGTCAACGGCGGCACGGAAGGGGCTGCCGGCGACACCTTCGTGATCAACGGCAACGCGGCGGTTGCCGAGACCTACCGCATCTATACGCGGGCGGCCTGGGATGCACTTGCCGGCAACAACGGCAATAGCCTCAACGCGGCCACGGAGATCGTCATCACGCGCGGGCCGAACACCGACTTCGCAAACTCGGTGATCGCCGAACTGCGCGAGGTCGAGGAGATCCGCATCAACAGCGTCGACCCCAACGCGCCTGGAGGCACGGCTGGAGGCGATACCTTCCAGGTCATCGGCGACTTCTCCGGGACCAGCCTGCGGCTCAACACGATCACCATCGACGGCAATGCCGGCGACGACACGATCGACATCTCGTCGCTCGGTTCGGCGCACCGCATCGTCTTCAAGTCCAATGGCGGCAACGACACCATCATCGGTGCGCTGCGCGCAGAGGACGTGATCGAGATGACCGACGGCGCGGATCTCTCGACCTATGCCCTTACCGACAATGGGAACGGCACCAAGACCTTCTCGAACGGGACCCATTCGGTCACCTTCACGGGCGTGGTGCCGCCGCAATTCATCTCGGACGGGCCCGACGAAGAGCCGGTGGACGAGGAGCCGACCGACGGCGAAACGCCTTCGGGTGCGGTCAAGAACGGTACTGCCGGGGACGACGTCCTCGTCGGGACGGACGGCGCCGACGACATCGTCGGTAAGGCCGGAGATGACGTTGCCATCGGCGGTGCGGGGGCCGACGTCATCGTGGCTGGCGAAGGTGCGGATCTCGTCCGCGGCGGCGAGGGCCGGGACGTGATCTTCGCCGGTGCCGGCGACGATCAGGCCTTCGGCGGCGAGCATGCGGACGTGATCTACGGCGATGCCGGGGCCGACCGACTGTTCGGCGATGGCGGCGCCGACATGATCGTGGCCGGTGCCGGCGACGACACCGTGTTCGGCGGAGCGGGCGACGACCTGATCGTGGCCGAGATCGGCGACGGCAATGACGTCTACTTCGGCGACGACAGCGACGGCGGCACGGGTGGCGATACGCTCGACGTCTCCGCGGCGACCGTGGCCGTCACCGTCAACCTCGGAACCGGTCCGAACAGCAAGGGCAGCGTGTCGAGCAGCCAGACCGGCAACGACACGATCTGGAGTATCGAGAACGTCAACACCGGCTCTGGCAATGACACCATCATCGCCAGCAACTCTTCCAACGTCATGAACGGTGGAGCTGGGAACGATACCTTCAAGTTCCAGTCGGTGACGGCGGCGGATGGCGACACCATCCTGTTCTTCGAGCCAGGCGACCGGGTCGATCTGTCCGGCATCGATGCCAACATCGGGGCTGGCGGCGATCAGGCCTTCACCTTGGTGAACAACGGACAGTTGACCGCGGCAGGCCAGTTGGCCGTGACCTACGAAACACGGGCCGACGGGGAGTTCACCATCCTTCAAGGCAATATCGATGGCGACACGGCCGCGGACTTCAAGATCCAGATCGAGGGTCACCACAACATGAACAACTCGAATGTGACCGTCTGAGGGGGCGGGGGACGGGGAGTGGAGTGGGCGAATGCCCACTCCCAACTCGCCTGAACCGCTGAAACAAGCGACAGGGCAGCAAGCGTATGGCTAAAACCAAGGAGCTAACCCCGGCAAAGCGAAAGAACCTCGCGGAACTGACGCGAGGTTTTCGCTCGATTGTGCTGTTTCTCTTCCTGATATCGGGCCTCATCAACCTACTCGCGTTGACCGGCTCGCTGTACATGATGCAGATCTACGATCGAGCCCTGACCAGCGGAAGCATCCCGACGCTTCTCGTCCTGTCGGCCCTCGCCATCGGCCTCTACATGTTCCAGGGCGGCTTCGACGTCGTCCGTTCGCAGATTCTCGTCCGCGTCGGCGCGCGGCTCGATAAGAAGATCGCGCCGCTGGCCCATCGCGTCGCCATCGACATGCCGCGTTTCGGCTTCTCGACGTCGGAGGCGCTGGAACGCGGACGGGACGTCGACACCGTCCGCGGGTTCCTGGGCAGCCAGGGGCCGGCCGCATTGTTCGATCTGCCATGGATGCCGATCTATCTGGCGTTCATCTACTTCCTTCATCCCCTGCTGGGCGCGCTGACCTTTGCCGGTGCTTTCGTGCTGACAGTCCTTACGATCGTCAGCGAGATCATGACCAAGCGACTGCATGGCTCGACGCGCAAGGCGGCCGTCGTCCGCAACACCATCGCGGATTCCAATGCCCGCAACGCCGAAGTCATAAGAGCCATGGGCTTCGCGGGCCGGGCCGTCGACCGGTTCAACGACGCCAATGGCGAGCACCTGGAACTGCAGACCAAGGCCAACGACATCAGCGGGACGTTTGCGGCCATATCGCGGGTCCTGCGGATGCTGCTGCAGTCGGCTCTTCTGGGGTTGGGCGCCTACCTTACGATCAAGGGCGAGCTGACGGCCGGTGCGATCATCGCCTGTTCTGTGGCGGCGGCACGCGCATTGGCGCCCGTGGATCTGGCGATCGGCAACTGGAAGGGCTTTGTCGCGGCGCGGACAGCCTACGAGCGGTTGCGCGAGACGGTGATTGCTTTGGCCTCGGTGGAGCCGCCGATGCAACTGCCCGCTCCGAAGCAGAGCCTCATCGTGGACAAGATCACCGTTGCCGCACCCGGCACGGGACAAGTCGTTCTGAGCGAGATCAAGTTCGAACTCCTCGCTGGCCAGGCGGTGGGCATCATTGGACCCAGTGCGGGAGGCAAGACGACGATGGCTCGCGCTCTGACCGGCATTTGGCCGGTCCTGCGCGGCAATGTGCGTCTGGATGGAGCCGATCTCACGCAGTGGCGCGAAGAGGAGATCGGAAAGCATGTCGGCTATCTGCCCCAGGAAGTGGGTCTGATGGACGCGACGATCGAGGAGAACATCTGCCGCTTCGAGCCCGAGCCCGATTACAAGAAGGTCATCGCCGCAGCACAGGCGGCCGGCGTTCACGACATGATCGTGAAGATGCCCGAAGGCTATCGGACCCAACTGGGCCCGCAAGGCCTGGCCTTGTCGGCGGGGCAGAGGCAACGCGTCGCCCTGGCGCGTGCACTGTACGACAATCCCTTTGTGGTCGTCATGGACGAACCCAATTCGAATCTCGACGGCGAAGGCGAGGAAGCGCTGACGCAGGCAATCCACGGCATCAAGGCTCGAGGCGGCATTGCGATCGTTATTGCACATAGGCCGAGCGCCCTCGTTGCCGTGGACCTTGTCGCCATCGTGCAGGCGGGCCGTCTGACGGCATTTGGCAAGAAGGAGGAGATCATGACTCCGACTGCTCCGCCCACGGCCAGGCCCGCGGTGGCAATGCTCCAGACACCAATACGGCGGCCGGCATGATCAAAGTCCAGGCCACAAGGGAGGCTCCGCAGGCCACCCAGCCCTCGCGCGAGACGTATGTTCTCGCCGAGAACACCAAGCCCAGCCTCCTTCCTCATGCCCTCTTCGTCTTCCTGGCGGGAGTGGCGGTTTATCTGAAGAGCTTCATGCCCACCGAGCTTGCGGCTGCACCGCAGCCCAAGCGGCGGCCGACGGAAGAGGCCGACAAATCGGGTGGCACCGGCGGAGACTCGGAAGAGCTGGGCGCGGGTGCGGTCAACGAAGGCAAGGAGCCTGAAAAGGATTCCGAGAACATCGTGCCGCTGACACCCAAGAAGCTGTTGCCGCAGGAGGCGGTCAACAATTTCCTGGCTAACGATTCGCGTCCGATCGACTTTTCCCGAGGGGGATCCCTTGGACGGCCGGACCAGGGAAGCGCCAGCAACGACAACCAGCGTGGAGGCCCGCCGGCCGTTGCCAAGGCGCCCCTGGACGAAGTCACCCGTCGCGGCGGCGGTGGTGGTGGCGGGGACGACGAGGGCGAGCGACGGCACGACGACACCCGCAACCCTCCAAGCCGGAGCAGCTCCGACCCGGTCGCCAATCGCGCACCGAAGATCAACGGTCCTGTCCGATTGCAGGATCTCGTCGGCTGCAATGCGTACTTGATTCCTCTGCTGGCATTGCTGGCAGGCGCTACGGACGCGGATGGCGACACCTTGAAGCCAGTCCATCTGGAGGCATCGACGGGCACTCTCACGCCCGTGGAGGGCGGGGGCTGGATGTTCACGCCAGAGCGGGGCTGGCTTGGCGAAGTGACGCTGAAATACCAGATCAGCGATGGCACGACTTCGATCGAGCAGGAAGCCTTCTTCAATGTCGTGGAGGCGCTGCCGATCATCGGGACCGACGGGGACGACAATCTGCTCGGGACACGGTGCGGCGAGCTGATCGATGGCCGCGGCGGCGATGACAACATCGACGCCCGCGAAGGCAACGACGCGATTCTCGCCGGCGACGGCTACGATCATGTCGTCGCCGGTGCCGGCGACGACGTCGTCTACGGCGGCGCTGGCGATGACATCGTCCTGGCCGGACCCGGGAACGACGTCGTTTTCGGTGGCGCCGGCAACGATCGTCTCTTCGGCGAGGACGGTGACGACACGATACATGGCGAGCAGGGCGACGACCGCATTTCCGGTGGCGCCGGCAGCGACGTCCTGATCGGTGGGGACGGCGACGACACGATGCACGGGGACGCTGGCAACGACACTCTCGATGGTGGCGAGGGGAACGACAAACTTAGTGGTGGCGACGAAGAGGACGTCCTGATCGGCGGGGGCGGAGACGACACGATGCATGGCGACGCCGGCAAGGACATTCTCGACGGCGGCGAGGGCGACGACGAGCTACATGGCGGTAGCGAGCAAGACGTTCTGCTGGCAGGGGCCGGAGATGACCAGCTCTTTGGCGACGAGGGCGACGATCTGCTGTCCGACGGTGCTGGTGCCGACGAGGTTCGAGGCGGCGATGGCGACGATCACATCGTGGCGGCTGCCGACGGCAATGCGGATTCCTTTTCCGGCGATGCCGGCGAAGATACGCTCGACTACTCATCCGCCTTTCTCGACATCATGGTCGACGTCGGTGCGGGGACGGCCGAAGGGACCGATATCGGGCGCGACCTGATCGAGGGTTTCGAGAGGATCATCGGTGGCGACGGCGACGATCGCCTCACCGCCAGCAACACGTCGGCGATCATGACCGGAGGGGAAGGCAACGACACGTTCGAATTCCAGAGAACGGATGACGATCACCAGCCCGATCTGGTCCGCAAGATCACGGACTTCACGGTCGGAGATCGCATCATCGCTGCCCGCTACGAGATTCGCTATCGCGACGGTGAGGACATGGACGACGAGATAGAAGACCTCTTCGACGACATCTATCTCTCGGACAACACGGATCGGCGTCCGATTCGCTTCCGCTTCGAACAACTCGACGACGAGGAACGCACGTTCGTCGAGGTGCACGACAGAGAAGACTCGGAGGACTTCTACTCGATCGAACTCGATGGCCACCACGAACTGCAGTTCACGGTTGCCGTCTCAGCACCAGAGCATGTGTCATGAAAGCTACCCAGAAACACGAAACCTCAGAAGCCGGCGCCTCGTTTCCGATCTGGTCACGGGTCGCCTTCGGTTTTGCCCTTGCTGCCACGCTTGTCCTGGGATGTGGCGGATGGGCCGCCGTGGCCCGCCTCGAGGGCGCCGTGGTCACGACAGGCACCGTGAAGGTCGATCAGAACCTCAAGGAAGTGCAGCACAGGGACGGCGGGATCGTTAAAGCCCTGGCCGTGCGGCAGGGCGATCTTGTCGAGGAAGGCCAGATCCTGGCGACACTCGACGACGTCCAGATCAAGGCCGAACTGCTGATCGTCAAGTCGCAGCTGGCCGAATCACTTGGACGGCGGGCGCGTCTGATTGCCGAGCGTGACAATCTCGCGTCGATCGCATTCCCGGAGGAGATCAACACCCTGTCGAGCGCCGCCGATCTCATCGTCCATGGCGAGACCCGCCTGTTCACCGGCAACAAGGTCGGCCGCGACAGCCAAAAGGAGCAGCTCGAACTCAGCATCAGCCAGACTGGTGAAGAGATCAACGGCATGGAGGCCCGGCTCACGGCCAAGGTCGAGGAAATCAAGCTTGTGAAGGCCGAACGGGAGAAGCTCCTCGAATTGTTCGAGAAGAAGCTCGTTGACTACACGCGCCTGTATTCGGCCCACAAGGACTGGGCCAGGATTCCAGGAGAGAAGGGTGAAATCGAAGCGGGCATTGCCCGTGCCAAGGTGCGCGCCAGCGAGATCCGGGTTCAGATCATCGCCATCGACCAGAACGCCACAACCGAGGCGCAACGCGAGCTCCGCACTGTCGACGCCAGGATCGGCGAGCTGAGCGAGCGCATGCTGGCGGTCGAGGATCGCCTTATTCGCACGGCGATCCGGGCGCCCATCGCCGGCTACGTCAACGAGCTGTTCATTCACACGATTGGCGGCGTCATAACGCCGGCAGCGAAGATCGCGACGATCGTTCCCAAGAATGCGGAACTACTGTTCGAGATCAGAATTACACCTGCGGACATCGACCAGGTGAGAGAGGGGCAGCAAGCGCGCCTCCGGTTGACAGCGTTCAACCGCAATACGACGCCGGAAATGAAGGGAAGAGTGTCGATGGTTTCGCCGGCGTCTGCACGCGATCCGTCGACCGGTCAGGAATACTACGTCGCCAATGTACAGCTTGCCGAGGAAGCCGTGGCCCAACTCAATGGAATGAGATTGGTGCCCGGCATGCCGGCCGAGGTGTTTGTTTCGACCGATGAGCGGACGGCCGCCTCCTACCTCGTCAAGCCATTCACCGACCAGATGAGCAGAGCGTTTCGCGAGCGGTGATGACGCGAAGACGCTGGCCCCGCTTGCAAGCGGGGCGGTGAAAGACTTCATGCACCAAAAGGCCCATGACTGGCTGGACTCCGCCAGTCGCCGCTGGAAGGCCCGCGCGCAGGTCTGAGACCGATGTGCAGCGGCGCGTCCTGATGTTCAGCGTAGATACTCGCTGCTAGCTCAGTGTACGCGGAGGTGTCTCGTCGGCGCACGGGACCTCGGTCGGCAAGGGATGGCGAGAGTATTCCATCTCTCCAATAGAGCGTTCGAGGTCCTTGTAAATCCGCTGGATCAGCTCGCCATCGGAGATGGGAGGCGGCGTGTTCGGGCTTTTGCGGAGGGCAGCAAACTTTGTCGTCATGAGGCGGGAGAGCCCCTCTTTTGTGTGCAACGAGTGATTCGCAGAACTGGTCATGATAGGTGTCCCTCCCTTATCTTTTTTTGCAACGTGGACGCGCTGTCTTGTTTGACCTAGGCAGAACTTAGGTGGTCGGAAGTGGGCGCGCTCCGGGTTTTGATGGACCAGCTGTGACCATTCGGTGGTAGCGGTGCCATATTGTTCTCGCTTCACGAGTTGAACGGCAGTTGTACTTTGGTCTGATGGAAACAGTGGCGTTCAGGTATGTGATGCGTCGTGCTGACTGGAGGCGAGTGGTGCCTCGATCCCTCTGTTTCCAGGTCCTTTTGGCGGCTTCTTCCGGTCGGGCCACTTCGAAGAGCCGGCATGATCCCAAGGTAAGGGCGGTGCTTGCCGCCTAGGGCGTCGAGATAGAGGAAGGCGCCTGCGGAACAGACTCACCCCTGTCTCGGCAACGAACTGCGCTCGCAGGAAGCGGTCATGAGGCAATCGTCCCCTGCCAGCCAATGGCATCGTACAGCCCGCACAAAAGGCGCTGCGACGGTTGCAGTCTGTCCGTTCCCCGCGGCACCATATGAGGAACTGCAGCGGGGGAGCGAGCAATGGACGACTATTACGATCTCGGCACCTACGGGCGCGCTATCACGACCTCCTCGCCTCAGGCGCAGCTCTGGTTCGACCGCGGCCTCAACTGGGTCTACGGGTTCAACCACGCCGAGGCGATCGCGTGCTTTGCCAAGGCACTGGAAAATGATCCGGACTGCGCCATGGCGCATTGGGGCGTCTCCTATGCCTCCGGCCCGAACTACAACCTGCCATGGATCCTCTACGATCCGGCGGGCAAGGCACAGGCCTTGCGCGAGTCCTACGACGCCATGCAGCGTGCGCTTGCTGCGGCGGTGAACGCGACGCCGGTCGAGCAGGCGCTGATCCGCGCACTCCAGGCGCGCTACCCGCAGCGCGACGCGATCGAGGATCAGGCGCCCTGGGACAAGGCCTTCACGGTCGAGATGCGCAAGTTGTTCCGAGCCTGGCCCGACGATCTCGAAGTTCGCTCGGTCTTTGCCGAGGCGATCATGAACGAGATGCCCTGGCAGATGTGGGATCTCCGGACCGGCCGCGCCACGGAGGGCGCCGGGACGGACGAGGCGGTCGAGGTGCTGGAGAGTGCATTGCGTGACCTGCCGGCGAGCTGGGACCATCCCGGCCTGCTGCACCTCTATATTCACCTGATGGAGATGTCGCCGTTCCCGCAGCGTGCGCTGCGTGCCGCGGACCGTCTGCGCGACCTGGTGCCGGACTCCGGTCACCTGATCCACATGCCGACCCATATCGACGTGCTGTGCGGCAACTATCGCGACGTCGTCGTTTATAATCAGAAGGCCGTGGTGGCCGACGCGAAGTTCCTCGCGCGCGAGGGCGCGATGAACTTCTACACGCTCTACCGCTGCCACGATCATCACTTCGTGGTCTACGGTGCAATGTTCCTCGGCCAGTACACGCCGGCGCTCAAGGCTGCGCAGGAACTGATCGACACCATGCCCGAGGAGGTGCTGCACATGCCCTCTCCGCCGATGGCCGATTTTGTCGAGAGCTATCTCTCGGTGAAGCAGCACGTGCTGGTGCGTTTCGGCAAATGGCGTGAGATCATTGCCCAGGAGCTGCCGAAGGATCCGGAGCTCTACTGCTCGACCACGGCCATGATGCTCTACGCCAAGGGGGTGGCGCATTCGGTTCTCGGTGAGATCGAGGCGGCCGAGCGTGCGCGCGCTTCCTTCCGCGCCGCCCGGGCGCGCGTGCCGGAGTCGCGGCGGCTGAACAACAATACGATGATCGACCTGCTGGCGATTGCGGACGAGATGCTATCCGGCGAGCTCGAATACCGCCGCGGCAACTTCGACCTGGCCTTCGCCCACCTGCGCCGCGCCGTCGTGCTCGACGTTTCACTGCCCTACGACGAGCCGTGGGGCTGGATGCAGCCGACGCGCCACGCGCTCGGCGCGCTGCTGCTGGAGCAAGGCCATCTTGCCGAAGCGGAGGCGGTCTACCGCGCCGATCTCGGTTTTGACGGCAAGACCAACCGCGCCTGCTGGCATCCCGAGAATGTCTGGAGCCTCCACGGGCTGCACGAATGTCTGAGCCGACGTGGCGAGACTGTCGAGGCGCCGCTCATCAAGTCCCGCCTCGACCTGGCGCTCGCCCGTGCCGAAGTGCCTGTGCGCGCTTCTTGCCTCTGCAGGAGAGAGGCCGCGTAGGCCCGGCGGCGGCCGCACCGTGCGTGGATCACCTGCCGAAACAGGCGGAGGCTGAAGTTTCGCAATCGCCCACCTGCGCGCCGCTGTCGCTTGCTGGCATCACACCTCCTGAACTAGGGTCCGCCCGATTTTGAGGCCTCGGGTGGTCTCGTGGGTAATTGGGAGACGATATTGAATCCGACGCGGCGCCGCATCATCGCGGCTGGCGCGGGCGTCCTTGCGACACCCGCCTTGTTCACCACTTCATCGGCGCAGGGCACCTTCCCGTCGAAGCAGATCCGCATCGTCGTGCCATACCCGGCCGGCGGTCAGACCGACGGCATTGCGCGCTCCTTTGGCGACTACCTGTCGCGCAAGCTCGGCCAGACGGTCATCGTCGATAACAAGGGCGGCGCCAGCGGCACCATTGGTGCTGCGGAGGTCAAGCGCGCGGCGCCCGACGGCCACACGATCCTCTGCACCATCTCCTCCTCGCTGATCCAGAATCGCGTGACGATCAAGGACCTGCCCTACGATCCGGAGAAGGACTTCACCTATCTGACGATGACGACCAGCCTCGGCGGGCCAGTGATCGCGGCCGAGAAGACCGGCGCGACCAACCTCAAGCAGTTCGTCGAGTATGCAAAGAAGGTCGACAAGCTGAACTGGGGCTCCTATGGCCCCGGCTCGACCCCGCATGTGCTGATCGAGACCATGGCCAAGCAGTACGGGCTGAAGTTCGAGGTGGTGCAGTATCGCGGTGAGGCGGCGATGTGGGCCGACGTGGCCTCCCAGGCGCTCGATGGTGCGTCGGGCAGCCCCGCCGCGGCGGCGCCGGTGATTACGTCCGGGAAGGGCAAGATGATCGCCGTCGTGGGCGACCGCCTGCCGGCCTATCCGGACGTGCCGACGATGACGGAGCAGGGCGCGGTCGGCAGCTCCTACGAGACGAGGGCGTTCGCTGCTTTCGCCGTCCCCTCGGCGACGCCGAAGGACATCGTCAAGAAGCTCTCCGATACGCTGATCGAAGCCGGCACCGACGAGAAGGTGAAGCAGCTTCTCGCCAACTACATGATCATCGGCCCCCTCAGCTTCGAGGCCACCAACGCCCGCTTCAAGCGCGACACGGAGATCATGCTGGCGGTGCTGAAGGAAATCGGCCTCAAGCCGGAATAGCCGGAGGCTATTCGCTCGAAACACGGTTCCCGGGGCGGCAAACAGCGCCCTGGGAAGTTGTGCAGACCGAACAGGGCAGTTCAGAACCGCCAGCGGGGAAACTCGACCCGCAGATCAAGCGAGCCGCACGGTTCGCTTGCTAAGACTTCTTCTGTCCGCACATAGCCTGCCTAGTCGACGCAACAACTCATGCTGCTCTTGGCGGGTGGGACGTCGAGGGCGGGGTTCTCGGAAAAGAACCCGGCAGGATGGAGGGCGAAGCCCGCCGTGATCACCGGCTGAACCGGGAAGTCCTCGGGGCGAGGAATGTGGTGCAGGCCGAAGCTGTGCCAAACCACGATGTCCGTATCGACCAGTGATCGATCCGCCGCTGTCCACGCGGGCAGCCCGTCGCCGCCGCTGCTCTGGTTGGGATAGCGACCGGCGGCATACAGCTCGTCGGGATGATAGGCGGTCACCCAAAGCTGGCGGGTCATGAAGGCAGCCCGCTTCGCGACCATCGACTGCGGGCTCGAGAATGTGGGGACGGGGCTCAAGGGCACCAGTTTGTAAGCCGTAGGCTGGCCCAGCCCGTTGCGAGCGTCGGCGCTAGCAACTTTCCAGAAACGGGCCGCATTGAAGTCGACGTTGCGCTGTGCGCCTTGCTCGGTCTTCAGAACGGTCTCGCGGATGGTAAAGGCATTGCCGTAGGGATTGTCGGGCCCTTCCGGCACCGCCACAGTATCGACCTCGACGACGCGGTTCCGTTCGCCGTCGACCGCCATGTCGAGGCGCATATTGAAGATATGCTGATGATAGTGCGCGTAGACGCCAGGCGACACGATCGTGCCATAGGTCGGGGCCTCGCCGGCCTTGATGCCTGCCGTATTCAGGATGCCCGTCGCCTTTATCTCGAAGTGGATCGAGCCGTCCTGGTAGAAATACCAGAACAGCCCGTACTCGTAGTTGCCGACGGTCGAGATCGAGGAGACGACCAGTCGACGGGCGCGGCGTACGTCGACCTCGCCGGTGAAGAGGTCGGTGTGCTTCCAGAGGATTCCGAAATCCTCCTCGTGCAGGCAAATCGCGCTTTCGATCTTGTAGGGCGCCCCTTTGCTGTCCGCCAGCCAGGCGTCGAAGTATCGAATGGTGCCGAGGCAATCGCATCCCAGCGTCAAGGAGTTGGCCAGCACGCCAATTCCATACTCACCGACATCGAAAGCATTCTTGCGGAAATGTCCGCCGCCGGGATGCCCATAGGGGACCACCATCTCCGACAAGGCCGCCCGATGCAGCACCGGCCGTAGCCGGCCGTCGTCCTCGTAACCGACCGCGTGGAGCAGCAATCCTTCGCGGGCGTTGAAACCCACCCGAAAGCGCCACTTCTGCCAGCGCACTTCGTTACCCTCGACGACAAAGCTCGGTCCGTCGGTTTGCACGATCTCCAGTGGTTTGACGTCGTCCCGGAAGACTTTCCGGAAACGTGTCGCGTAGTTGCGATCCTGCAAGGGCAGGTCAGCTGTGCCGTAATCGTCGACTCGCAGAACCTCGGCACGATCGAGATCGATCACGGCACAGAGCCCTTCTATGGGATGGGCATAGCCGTTGTCGTTCTTCTCGCTTCGATACCAACAGAAAGTGTGGGAGAGCCGCCGGCCCTCCTCATCCGGAAGGCCGTAGTTGCCTGCGGACCAGGGATCGACCTGAACATTGTCGATGTTCGTGATGCCGCGTTTGGCCAGTGCCGCGCGAAAGCGCGGATCGGCCCGCGCCACCTCGCCGACCAGAGTGATGTCGTCGAGCAGGATGCGCGGCCGCACGTCCGGCACATGGCGCCAATCGACCACCATATCGGTGAGGAGGTCGACCCTGGCTTCGTAGACTTTGCCGTTCGTGCGATCGAAGGCGCAGACGAATGCCTCTCGTGGAACAACGGCTCCTGGCTGGAAATCCCGCACCACGGCCTTGTCCGGCTCCCGCAGAGTGACCGTCTCGAACATCATGCCGTGACCGAGATCATGCGCTGCCCTTACGGCCGCGGCGGCCCGACGGATCTCGTCCGGAGTCAGTGGGTCGAGCGGATGGTTTGACGCGGCAATCTCGGAAGACTGAGTATTGATGTCGGGCATGCGGACCCTCTCGACGTCGATGGCAGACGATATTCCACCGGTGCGATCACGACAATCGCTCGGGCAGTCGGTATGGGAAACACGCGGAGCGGTTTTTCTGGCAGGCTCGCGGGGATCGGTGCACGCTCTCCGGCGTTAGCGGGAATGAACTTTACTTCCACTTGCGCACGACAAAGCAGGTGCGGAAGTTATCGGGTGAAAGATCATGACATCTCTTCATCGGGCATGGGCGACCTTGGGGCCCAGACTGAAAATATTGGACCCGGTGCAATTCTCTTCTCACCAATGGGCTCTAATTGAACGGATGCACGTGAGTTTCAACGATCGCGAAGCGCACACGCACTTGCCCATGCTAATTGCCCGCTTTCGCGAGACGGCAAGGAAAGCGATCTATGAGCATGCGAAGCAGTTCACCGACGTCAAGACGGTGAACGTCGACGACAATTGGCTTGTAGAAAACTTTACCGACGGGGCGCCTGACGTAATGGCGGACTACGTACGTCTTTATAATGACGATGTTGATGAAATGATGAACGTGCTCGTTCCGTCGGCGCGCTATCGCAAAGAGCACTATGCGTACGGCAGATTTACGGTTCCCGAGCCGCATGGCCTGCATACCGACCATAGCGCAGAAGACCCGGATAGCGAGGGAGAACCAATCTGTATCGCCAGGATTGAAACCCTAGGGACGCACTACGTTGCTGGTGACTACAAGGCGTATGATCCAGCAACGCAGAGTATGCTTAAGGCTCTGAGGTACTGGGTTCCTGTTCCCGAGGGTGAGCCGGAAGCCATTCTCGATGAACTGTTGAAGCGAGGGGCGCTCAAAACCATTCCAGTGAATCATGTGATGTTGATGGTCGCCGGAAACGGTTCGGAGAATGCCCAGATCACCCAGCATATCGCCGCCAGACCACCCGACGGCGGACTGCATTCGGCGTTTTTTCAGAGGCAGTACCGGCTCACGTAGGAGTTGCGCTCGACTGCGACAGGCTGGCGGTCGACCTAGCCGGAAGTCGACATCGGCGCGAACATGTCGCGCATTCTTGCCAGGTAGTGATCTTCCGAAGTGGTCCAGCGCAGCTCCGCGAGGAGTTTGCTGTCGGGGCCGGCGGGATAGCGGACCCTGTCGCCATGATCGGTGGCCGCGATGAAGGTCGCCTCGGCTACTTCGGCCTCCGTACAGTAAGGGGTTGGGTAGTTTGCCAACTTCTGGAAATAGGACTGCGCGAACGAACCGTAGTCGTCGGGAATCAAACCCTGGAGGCGGGCGCCGGCGTTCGCCGTGAAATTCGTGGTTGGCGCATAGCCGGGTTCGACCAGCCGGGCCTTGAGGTTGAAGGCTTGCAACTCATAGGACAGTGATTCAGTGAAGCCTTCGACGGCGCACTTGCTGGCGGCATAGATCGCGGCCAGGGGCATGGGGCCGATGCTGGTGCTCGACGTAACGTTGATGATGGTGCCGTGACCTTGCCTGCGCATTTGCGGGATCGCGGCACGGCAGGTGGCGAAAACGCCAAAGGTGTTCGTCTCGAACACCTCACGGACGATATGATCCGGCGTGGCTTCGACGATCGACGCCAGGCCAATGCCGGCATTGTTCACGATCACATCGAGGGCGCCAAACGCTGCGACCCCGTCGGCGATGGCATTGTCGATGCTGCCTGCATTGGTGACGTCGAGGGGAAGCACCTTCAGTCGATTGGTAGATGCCGCAAATACGCTCGGCTCGGGGCGCCGCATGGTGGCAATCACATTCCACCCGCGCTCATGAAAGAACTCGGCGATCGCCTTGCCATAGCCGGACGATGTTCCGGTGATCAGCACTGTCTTCGTCATTCAGGGCTCCATTCTGCTTGCGCCCTAAATAGACAATCCCTGGAGACGATCTATAATCAGAACGCCTACAAAGATTATGGATCGTCCATAGATGGATCCCTTAAGCGATATCATTGCTCTGCTCCGGCCTCACGCCGCCTTTTCGAAGCCGATCACGGGGCGGGGCAGGTGGGGCGTCCGCTACTCGGCCTATGGTCTGCCCGGCTTCGCCCTCGTTCTTGCGGGCCGGTGCTGGCTTGCGGTCGACGGGGCGGAGCCGGTGCCTATCGACCAAGGAGACTTTGTGCTGCTGCCGTCCACGCCGGCCTTCTCGCTCTTGAGCCAGCCGGATGCCGAAAGTGTTCTGGTGGAGCCGTCCTACGAGGCCCTTCGGCACGGCGATCCGATGGGCGAGCCCGACTTCCAGATGCTTGGAGGGACTTTCGAGATCGAACCGGTCAATGCACCGCTCCTGCTCGCGCTGCTGCCGAAGATGATCCACGTTCGCTCGACCGAAGAGAACGCGCTGCGTCTCGGCCGCATCATTGGCCTCCTCATGGAGGAGTGCGCTGCCGACGCTCCGGGCCGTGAGATGATTCTACAGAGACTCCTGGAAGTCATGATGATGGAGTGCCTGCGTTCGGGCGGCCTCGGTGAGGACGACTTGCCGGCAGGATTGTTGGCTGGCTTGCGAACCCCAGCCTTGGCCAGGGTGTTGAATGCTCTGCATTCCAAGGTACGGGCGCCATGGACGGTGGCTGAACTTGCGAAGCTCGCCGGGATGTCGCGATCAGCCTTCGCGGCACGATTCACGGAGACGCTGGGCTGTGCGCCGATGGAATACCTTTCGCGCTGGCGGATGACGTTGGCTCAAGATGCACTGAGCCGAGGAGACACGTCGCTTGACCGTCTCGCGCAAGAAGTGGGTTACGAGTCCGCCAGTGCGTTCAGTACGGCCTTTCGCCGGAGGATCGGCTGCTCTCCTGGCGCGTTTGCACGGTCGCGTCGAGTTGCGACGATGCCTGCTGCTAAAAATGTCGCCTGAGGCGTCACCCTCAGATCCGGACTTCTGCTTCGAAGAGAATTACCAGCGCGTGCGGCGTTGCCGGCCTCTACCGCCATCCCTGCGGCCCGAGCTACCTACGGATTGAGTGATGTCGCGCAACGTTCCCCACACAACGAGTGCCGGAGGAGAGTAGGGCCTCCTCGATTGCGTCGGCTCATCGTGAGACGAGTCGTTCCCAGCCTGCCCATCCATCGAAGGGCGGCTCTGGTCCTTATTGTCGTTCACGCAGCCTCCCAATTCCCATGTTGCATGATCAATCCCACTCGATCGATGCAACGACCAGCTTGGCGATTTCACTCACGTCGTCAACCTGTAATGGCGTCGCGTCAAGTCGCAAGCAGCTCCTGTTCTTGCACTTGCAGGTCAGTTGTCTCAACGCGAGCGAGCAAGGTCCTCATATATCTATCCGTTTCGAGGCTTCCCATACTAACATCGGTGCCATGATCTACTTCGAGCTGTTGATTGCCGTCATATTGATCGTCGTGAATGGACTACTCGCAATGTCGGAGCTTGCCGTCGTGTCGGCGCGGCGGGGCCGGCTCAAGACCATGGCCGATAATGGCTCGAGCGGGGCAGCCTCGGCCCTGGTACTTGCAGACAATCCCGGGCGCTTCCTGTCGACGGTGCAAATTGGCATCACGCTGGTCGGCATTCTGGCAGGCGCTTTCTCCGGTGCTACCCTCGGGGCGCGCCTCTCGACTGTGCTGATCGATGCGGGACTGTCCGAACAGTTCGCCGAACCGATCGCCTACACGAGTGTGGTCGCCGTCATCACGTACTTCTCCCTGATTGTCGGCGAACTGGTTCCCAAGCAAATCGCTTTGCGTAACGCCGACGTTGTCGCGGCTGCCGTTGCTCCGAGCATGACGATGCTGGCAAGGATAGCGGCCCCGCTGGTTTGGGTGCTCGAAGTATCCGGCAAGGCCGTTCTTCGTCTCCTCGGCGGCCAGAAAGAGAGCGAGCCGGGAGTAACGGCCGACGAGATCAAGGTCTTGATCGCCGAAGCCGAGACGTCCGGAACCCTCGAACCGCGCGCCCGCGGAATGATCAGCGGTGTGATGCGGTTGAGCACTCGTACCGTCGAAGCCCTCATGACGCCGCGGTTCGATGTGGACGCAGTCGATATCACGCGCGGTGGCGATGCGATCCTCGCCAGTGTCAGCGCCAGTGTCCACGCGTTGTTGCCGGCCCTCGACAGCGACAACAACATCGTGGGCATCGTGCACGCGAAGGACTTGCTCGACAGCTACATCGAAGGCGCAAGGCCGGATCCGCGCCAGTTCGTGCGAACAGCACCTATCATCCTCGAATCCATGAGGGCATTGGATGCACTTGACATTCTGAAGGACTCGCCGGTTCCCATGGCGCTCGTTCAGGACGAGTATGGCCACTTTGTCGGTGTCGTCACGCCCGCCGATATCCTGGAGGCAATCGCGGGGGCCTTTCATACCGGTGAAGGACCGCCCGAGCCCGATGCCGTTCAACGCGACGACGGGTCGTGGCTGATATCGGGCAGCATGCCGGCCGACGAGCTGGCCGAGCTGCTCGGCCTGTCGACGCAACGGACGGCGGACTACCACACCGCAGCCGGCATGATCCTTAGTGCCATGCGCAAGCTTCCGGGCGTTGGCGAAGTGGTGGACGTGCAAGGGTGGCGCTTTGAAGTGCTCGACATGGATGGCCGTCGCATCGACAAGCTGCTTGCAACCCGCCTTGCGTCCGCCCATCGCGTGGTCCGTCATCGCTCTTGAGAAAGCGGTCAGCCGATGCTTGATCTGATCGCTCACGGATTGGAGTTGTGAGACCATGACAGGATTGCCTCGCCGATACGTTATGCAATCGGTTGCACTCGGGGCGTCGGGGGCCTTGGCGGGCGCGGCCCAGGCTCAGCCGGCCGGCTACGACGCCAGTGCGATGGCGGCGGAGATTTCGGCGCGCTTGTTCGCGCATGATGGCTTGGTTCGGCCCATACCGGAGCAGCCCACGGTGTCGGACCTCGCCAAAGGCCTCGACCGCACGCTCGTGCTGGGCGGCGGCGGAGAGTACTACGTCGCGTGGTATTGCGGGTTCATCCATGGGCTCTACGAGCTCGACGTCGATCTCAACGTGGCTGAGATGATCGTCGGGACGTCGGCCGGCGCCTATGCCGGGTCTGCCTTGTCCTCAGGTCACTTCGTCCGTCTGCGTCGGGAGTTCGAATGCTTCGGCCGTTTCCCGGGCT
>JAFKFK010000045.1 GCA_017307275.1 Alphaproteobacteria bacterium
CCGGTCTGAACCAGCAGGCCCTGCTCGCCACGGCCGACAACCGCGATGGCCGTCGCCGGCACGCCTTCACGCACCAGAGCGTCCTTCACAGCGTTCGCACGGCGCAGCGACAGCGCCATGTTGTACTGCTCCGAGCCCGACGTATCCGTATGGCCCGTCGCCGTGATGCGCGCGTTGCCCTTGGTCTTGTAGGCCTGAGCAGCCTGCTTGATCGTGTTCAGAGCCTGGGCCGACAGGTTCGAGCGGTCCCAATCGAAGAACACCATGTACGACGGCGGCGCGACGGCCGGAGCCGGCGGCGGCGGTGCGGCCGGCGACGAGCCGAACTTGAACTGCAGACCCAGCATCACGCTGAAGTTGTTGTTGTTCCAGCTCTGGCTGCCCCAAGCCGTGTTCACGGTCGGGTTCGACGTGCCGTAGTAGCGGCCGTCCAGGTTGATGCGGAAGTTCGTGTCGACGTTCCAGCTCACACCGACGATGCCCTGATAGGCGAACACCGTGCTGCTCAGCGAGGCGTTGCTGTCGACGAAGCCGATACCGGCACCGGCACCGATGTACGGCGTGATCACCGAACCCGGCATGAAGTCATAGAGCAGGTTGGCGAGGATGCCGAGCTGGCCGTTCTGACCGTTGATGGCAGCGCCCGGGATCCAGAGGTTCGTGTTGTTCTGGCGGTACACACCCTCGAGCTCAACGCGCGGACCCACGAAGTCGTAGCCGATCACGCCACCGACTGCCCAGCCCGTCTGCGGCGAGACGTTCACGCCGGCGATCGTGGTGTTCAGCAGCCAGTTCAGACCGCCCTCCGCACCGATATAGATGCCGGGCTGCGGCGACTGCGCCTGCGCCATAACCGGCAGAGCAACTACCGCGGCGGCAGCCAGAAGTGCCTTCTTCATGAGTACTTCCCCTCGTATTCAAAAACTGGTCGAAACCGAAACTTCATATCGAGTTCAGGTGGGCTGGGTTGGAGCCAACCTCATGGGCCTATATACACACCAGCTCTGGTGAGGCGCAACCAAGGCAAAGCGGCCGTCATTCGGTCATCAGAGTCCTGTGGCGGCGAGGCAACAGTCCCGTGTTATCGGGCCTCTAGCAGCCCTTGTGAAGGTAAGGGATTGCGCGCGCCAGAGCCACTAGATCTTGTAGCGGCCGTTGCCCCGCTCCGATCAACCGGAATAGGCATTCTAAGGCCGATGACGCCTCCGCCGGACTCGCGCCGCCCGAACAGTTTCGGACCGCTGAGCGACTCCGGTGCCGGGTCCGACCTTTCCGCCAGATCGGGATGCGGCAGCGGCACATCGGGGTCCGAGGCCCCCGGCGACAACAACTTACCCACAATTTCGGCGCCGGTCGGCTGGGTCTCGGCCGGCGTGAGCGATGAGCGCGGAGGCGCCTTGACCGCCGCATTGGCGGCAGGTCGCGGACGGGCGGCGGGGGGAAGTGCGGTGGCCGGAGCCGACACAACCGGTGGTGACGACGGCTCTGTCGCGGTTGCCGGGGCCGCCCCGGCCAAAAATACGGCCAACGCCCCTGCCGTGATCGCGGCGGCGTGTCTGATGACTGAAGTTTTCATTTCACCTAGCAGATGGTGCATTTCGCCTGACTTTTCACCGCGGCATTTTGGGTGCCCCTGCAACCGATTCTGCGGTAAATCGCCATTCACCATTTTTGTGGAGGAAATTGCATGGGCCAGTTCAGCAAGGTCGAGACCGACGGCCGCTTGATGATCGTCACGATCAATCGTCCCGAGGTCTATAACGCCTGCCATCCCATGGCGAACCAGGAACTGGTCGAGGCATTCGACGAATTCCAGACCAACCCCGAACTGTGGGTCGCGATTATTACGGGTGCCGGCGACAAGGCCTTCTCAGCTGGCAACGATCTCAAGTATCACGCCGAGACCCAGGCCAAGACCGGCAAGCGCCCGGTCCATCCGGCCAAGGGCTTCGGCGGACTCGCCAACCGCTTCGATCTCGACAAGCCGGTGATCGCCGCCGTGAACGGCGTCGCGATGGGCGGCGGCTTCGAGATCGCGCTGGCTTGCGACATCATCGTTGCGTCGGACAAGGCAACCTTCGCCCTGCCCGAACCCAAGGTCGGCCTTGCCGCCGGTGCCGGTGGCATGCAGCGCCTCTCGCGGATGATCCCGCTCAAGAAGGCCATGGGCATGATGCTGACCGGCCGTCACGTGTCGGCCAAGGAAGGCTACGATCTGGGCTTCGTCACGGAAGTCGTGCCGCACGCCGAGCTGATGGCCTCGGCCAAGCGCTGGGCCAACGACATCCTTGCCTGCTCGCCCATGTCGGTGCGCGCCACCAAGCAGGTCGTGATGCGCTCGCTCGACAACCCGTCGCTCGAGATCTCGATGCGCAACCAGCACTACCCTGCCTTCATCGCGATGGCGCACAGCGAAGACACGGTCGAGGGACCGAAGGCCTTCGCCGAGAAGCGCAAGCCGAACTGGAAGGGTCGTTAAGCAGAAACGCCGCTGGATTTGCACAGCGGCCGGGCCGCGTTGACTTGCAAACCCTCATCGATGATGACGTTTTCTAAATAAACGCTCATTGATGAGGGGAAACGTCATGTCTTCGAAGCTGATCGGGCGGCGTCAAATCACGATGGGCGCGACGGCGGGTGTCGCAACGCTCGCACTGCCGTCGCTGGTGCGCGCCCAGGACCAGTCGATCAAGGTCGGCACGATCTTCCCGCTCTCGGGTCCCGCGGGTCCCAACGGCCAGGCCGTCACCCATGCCGTGAAGATCGCGGCCGACATGATCAACGCCAAGGGCGGCGTGCTGGGTCGCAAGATCGTCCTCGTCAGCAAGGACGACGAGAGCACGCCGGCGGTCGGCGTCACCCGCGCCAACGAGATGGTGGCAGAGAAGGTCGCCGTCGTCATCGAAGGCTGGAACAGCCCGGTGACGCTTGCCATGCAGCCCGTGCTGGCGCGCGCCAACGTTCTCGATATCACGGCCGTTTCCAAGGCCGACCCGATCCTGGCCGGCCAGGCCAACCCCTATGCCGTGCGCATCAACAGCTCGAACGGCCAGGATGGTTTGGTGATCGCCGACATCCTGCTGAACAAGCTCAAGGCCAAGCGGATCGGCTTCCTGACGCAGAACGATGCCTACGGCAACGGCGCGCAGGCCGTCATCGAGGCCGAGATGACCAAGCTCGGCAAGCCGTGGGAAAAGGTCGTCACGGAACAGTTCCCGTTCAAGCAAACGGACTTCCGAGTCAGCCTCGCCAACGTGAAGCAGGCCAAGCCGGATGCGGTCGTGGCGATCAACGCCGCGGAATCCTCGGGCATGCCGGCGTTGATCCAGCAGTATCGCCAGGCCGGCATCGAAGGCACGCTGGTTGGCGCCGTCGGCACAATCCTGCCGACTGTCTTCAGGATCGCAGGCGAAGCGATGACGGGCGTGGTCTCCGCCGACATCTACTTCCCCGACCTGCCGCCGTTCGACGGCATCAAGGAGAACATCGAGTTCGTCGCGGCCTACAAGAAGGCGCACAACGAACTGCCGGACAAGGGCGCCGCTCTGGGTGCCGCCGCCCTCGAAGTCTGGGCCAGTGCCGCCAACGCGGCCAAGAGCCTGGACCGCAAGGCTGTCGCCGAAGCGATCCGCGGCAAGACGGTGCCCGGCACTATCCTGGGCAACCTCGCTTTCGCAGCGAACGGCCAGGCGCAGCACAAGGAAACCGTCATCAAGGTCGTCGACGGCAAGACGGCGAAGATCGAGGTCCTGAAGTAGTTGGTTGCCGCGGCGACAAGCAGCGGCGAGCGCCCTCACCTCGCCGTTGAAGGCCTGACCGTGCGCTATGGCGCGCTGACGGCCCTGTCGGACATGAGCTGGCAGGTGTCCGGCGGCGAGGTGCTGGGCATCATCGGGCCGAACGGCGCCGGCAAGAGTTCATGCTTTGCAGCCGTGACCAACGCCGTGCGCCGGCAGGGCAAGGTGCGGCTCGACGGCCGCGATGTCGGCGATTTGCCAACCCATGAACTTGCCCGCCTCGGCCTGCGACGCACGTTCCAGCACAATGCGTTCTTCGGCGAGCTGTCGTTGCTGGAGAACGCAGCCGCTTCGATGCTGCGCGAGCACTCGACGTCACTAGGCCAATCGCTCGCCCTGCCCTGGCGTGAAGCGGCAACTCGTCGGCGCGCCGAAGCTGCCGCTGCCGAGCTGCTCTCGTCGTTCGGCATCCCCGCCTCCGAACATGGCAAACGTCCGGGCGATATCGCCTATGGCACGCAGCGCTTGCTTTCCATCGTCCTAGCCTATGGCGCCGGTGCGCGCGCGCTATTGATCGACGAGCCCGCGGCCGGCACCGGCGGCACGGACATGCAACGCCTTGTCGACCTGCTGGTCGATCTGCGCCGCCGCGGTGTCGCCGTGGTCGTGATCGAGCATCACATGGATCTCATCATGGCGATTGCCGACCGCATCGTGGTGATCGACCAGGGCCGCAAGCTGGCTGAGGGAACACCGGCGGAGATCCAGCGCAACGAGGCCGTCCTCGAAGCTTATTTGGGACGCGCCGCATGACCGCCGCCCTCGACGCCAAAGGACTCACCGTACGGTACGGCGGCAATCTCGCGGTCGACGGCATCGACGTCACGGTGGGAGCCGGTCGCATGGTCGGCATGGTCGGTGCCAACGGCGCCGGCAAGAGCACGTTGATCAATGCGCTGGCCGGCTGGTCGCGCGGCACGCCGACGGTGCGCGGCACCGTACGGCTGGGCGAACAGTCGATGGATGGTCTGCCCCCGCATCGCCGCGCCCATCACGGACTTGTGCTGGTCCCGGAAGGTAAAGGCATCTTCGCCGAGCTCACCGTGATGGAAAATCTCGCGCTGGTGCGTCCGCCGCTCGACACGACGGGCCGGCACGCCTTCACGATGGACGACATCTTCGACCTCTTCCCGCGCCTTGCCGAACGCCGCAGCCACAAGGGCCGCATGCTGTCGGGCGGCGAGCGGCAGATGGTGGCGGTGAGCCGCGCGCTTCGGGCGGCGCCAAAGGTCCTGCTGCTCGACGAGCCATCTGCGGGCCTCGCCCCGCGGCTGGTGCTGGAGCTGCTGACGACCATGCGCAGCCTGGTCAATCGCGGCCTGTCGCTGCTGCTGGTCGAGCAGAACGTGCGCGCCACCCTGGAACTGGTCGACGAACTCTATCTTCTGGAACGCGGCAAGGTGGTCGCCAAGGGCGCTGCCGCCAGCATGAAGAACGACCCGCGCATCCTCGAAGCCTATCTCGGAAGCCTCACCGCATCATGACCGGGCGCCCATGAATCTCGCGCAACAGCTCATCAACGGCCTGGTCCTGGGCTCAGGCTACGCTCTGATCGCCATCGGCTGGACGGTGCTGCTGGGCGCGGCCCGGCTCGTCAACTTCGCCCACGGCCAGCTCTACATGCTGGGCGCCTTCGTTGCCTGGGCGATCATGCAGAAGCTCGGCTTCAGCTACTATCTCGCCGTACCGCTCGCCGTGCTGACGGTAGGCCTGCTTGGAGTTCTGCTACAGGTCATGATGCTGCCGCTGGTTATGCAGCAGAACCTCACCAGCCTGATGATCGTCACGCTTGGCTTCGGCTATGTGTTCACGGGCGGCGCCTCGAAGATCTTCGGCGGCGATCCGCAGGCCTTCGTCAGCCCGCTGACGGCGGCCAGCATCCGCTTCGGCGATGTCTGGTTCACCTGGGCCGACGTCGTCACACTCGTTGGTACACTAATCCTGTTCGCCGTGTTGTGGTTGGTGCTGAACCGCACGCGCACGGGGGCAATCGTGCGCTCGGTCGCAGAGGATCCGAAACTCGCGCAGCTTTTCGGCATCAATGCCGCCCTCGTCTATATCGGTGTCTTCGTCTTCGAATGCGCCGCTGTCGCATTCGGCGCTGGCCTGGTGGCGCCGCGCAGCCCGATCCTGACCAGCATGGGCTTCGATGAGGTGATCCTGACCTTCGTCATCGTCGTCCTGGGCGGCATCGGCAGCGTCGGCGGCAGCCTGCTCGCCGGCTTCGGGCTCGGCATGTTCACCGCCCTGTTCGGCGCCCTCGTCTCGCCGGCCCACACGACGGCCGCGGCGTTCTTCGTGCTGCTGGCGGTGCTGGTTCTGCGTCCCGGTGGATTGGCGGCGAAATGATCAAGCGTCACTCCACATCCTTTGCGCTGGTCCTGGCAGGACTCGCCTACTTCGTGCCCACCGTGGCCGGAGGGGCGCCGGCCGCCTACACGGCCTGCACGACGATCGCCATCCTCGCCGTAATGGCTTATGGCGCCGACCTCATCCTCTCCTATCTCGGTGAGGTAAGCCTCGGTCACACCGTCTTCTGGGCAGCCGGTGGTTATGCGGCCGCTCTGCTGTCGGTCAACTACGGCTGGAACGGCTGGGCGACGGCCGGCGGTGCTATCGTAGTGGCGATCATCTTCGCCTGCCTGCTGGGGCTGGCAACGTTGCGCACGCGCGAGTTCGTCTTCTCGCTGGTGACCTACGCCGCTGCCGTGGTCGCCATGGAGATCGCCTTCAACTGGTCCTATCTCGGCGGCTCCGATGGCATCGTGGGCGTGCCGCCGCTCGACCTGCCGCTGTTCGGCTGGCAGCTGGGCGGCGGAACCAACGACGAGCTGTGGCTGATCGCTTGGCTGTTGTTGATGGTCACCCTGCTCTTCATCCACCGCTTCCGCCGCTCGCGCCTCGGCATCAGCGCGTTGATGGTTCACATGAATCCCGATCTCGCCACCGCCCTCGGCGTCGACGCACGTCGCGTACGACTGGCGGTGTTCGTGACTTCGGCCCCCATCTCGGCGCTGGCCGGCTGGCTCTATGCTTACCAGCGCGCCTATGTCGGCACCGACATGTTCGAGAGCTACTTCCTGGTGCTGATGCTCACGGCCATCGTCATCGTCGGTCGTCGCATGATCCTCGGCCCTCTGGTCGGCACGGCACTGATCATCGTGCAGCAGAACTTCTTCTCGATCGGCGGCGACGGCGACAAGATCGTTCTGGGCGCCGTGCTGGCCGCGATCCTGCTGCTGTGGCCCAAGGGCCTGGTCGGCGTCTGGGATCTGCTCGCCAGCCGACGCGCCCAGGCAGCTCGCCCCACTACCTGAGGACTGCCGACATCCCGCGCTACTCGGCTTAGGTCGGCGCTTGACTCTATTGGTCGGACCAATAAAAATCCGGACCAATAAAGAAGCAGAACAACGAAGGAGAGGAAATGCCCGTCGTCCCGCAAAGCTTCGCCATGGGCGAAATGCTGGCCGTACTGCTGGCGCGCGACATGGCCGACGGCGAGAAGGCGATCGTCGGCACGAACTCCGACATCCAGGTCGCCGCCTGCAATCTGGCGCGGGCGCGCCACGCCCCTCATCTCTGGTGGGTGTCGGGTCCTGGCGGCATGACCAACCCGACCGAAGGCATCATCCGCCCCGCAGCCGACGCCGAGAACATCGCCGTTGCGCAGGCCGTGATGGACCTGCCGCTGATGATCGATTTCATCGACTGGCAGGTTCACTTCTTCGACTTCGCGATCCTGGGCGCGCTGCAGACGGATCGATTCGGCAACATCAATACGGTCTGCGTCGGCGACCACGCCAAGCCGCGGCTGCGCGGCCCCGGCACGGTGGGCATCAGCGCCCTCTGCGGCCTCTCCAAGCGCTTCTACATCATGATGACCCGCCACGACCGCGGGGCCTTCGTGCCGAAGGTCGACTTCGTCTGCGGCGCGGGACACATGACCGGCGGCAGCTCGCGCACCGATGCGGGCCTGCCCGAAGGCGGCCCGCGCCTGGTCGTGACACCGCTCGGCGTCTTCGACTTCGAGCCGGCGAGCAAGGCGATGCGCGTGCGCTCCCTGCACGAAGGCGTGACCATCGACGAGGTCCGCGACAACACCGGCTTCGACCTTCTCGTGCCGGACAAGATCGAACGCACTTTGGCACCCGATGCCGAGGAGCTCTTCGTCCTGCGCCGCGCGGTCGACACGACGGGCGTCCTGCCTGCCAAGTTTCCCTGGCCCAAAGCCAATTGAGTGCCCCGATGAACAACTATCATTTCGAGGAACACCACCTGCTGCTGCGCGATCAGGTGCGCAAGATGGTGCAAAAGCATGTCGCCCCGATCGCCTCGGAGATCGACGAAAACAACCGCTTCCCCGAAGAACTTGTCGAGATCTTCGGCGACATGGGCCTGCTCCAGCTCTGGGTCCCGCAGGAGTATGGCGGTCCGGGTGGCGACCTGACCTCCGTTTGTCTGGTCAAGGAGGAGATCGGCAAGGTCTCCGAATCGGCCGCCCTCCTCGCCGCCAACAATTCCTTCGGCCTGATCCTGCCGATCCTCAATTTCGGCACGGAGGAGCAGAAGCGGCACTATCTCGGCCTGTCGGCCAAGGGCCGCACCCTCACCGCCGTTGCCATCACCGAACCCAACACAGGCTCCGACGTCTCGTCGATGAAGACGCGCGCGGTGAAGGATGGCGAGAGCTGGGTGCTGAACGGCGGCAAGATCTACATCACCTTCGGCTCGGTCGCGCACTTCATCCTCGTGTTCGCGCGCACCAGCGAGGGCAAGGGTGCCAACGGCATCTCCGCCTTCATCGTCGATACCAAGACCAAGGGATTCTCGTTCGGCAAGGAGGATCGCAAGATGGGCATCCGCGGTGTGCCCAACGTGCCGATCTTCTTCGACAATGTCCGCGTGCCGGCCGAGAACATGATCGGACCGGAGGGGCAGGCCTTCAAAACCTGCATGCGCATCCTCGATCTCAACCGCCCGACGGTCGGCGCAACCGCGGTCGGCCTGGCGCAGGGCGCGATCGACGCCGCCACTGACTACGCCCGCCAGCGTCAGCAGTTCGGCCGTCCCATCGGTGAGTTCCAGGGTATCCAGTTCATGCTGGCGGACATGCAGATGCAGACCGAAGCGGCGCGCTGCATGCTCTACGACTGCACGCGCATGGCCGACCGTCAGGAATGGGACGGCTTTTCGGCCAAGGCGTCGATGGTGAAGTGCTACGCCAGCGACACCGCCATGAAGGTGACGACTGACGCCGTGCAGATCTTCGGCGGCGCGGGCTATATGCGCGACTTCCCCGTCGAGCGCTTCATGCGCGACGCCAAGATCAATCAGATCTTCGAGGGCACCAACCAGATCCAGCGTCTGGTGATCGCCCGCCACATGCTGCGGAACTGACGCCATGAAGACCTCCTCCGGCAAGATCGTCGACCTCGCCACCGCCCTCTCTGTCGTTAAAGACGGCATGACCGTCGGCATCGGCGGCTGGATCTTCCACGGCCAGCCGATGGCGCTGATCCGTGGCCTGATCGCCCGTGGCGTGCGCGACCTCACCCTGGTCCCTGCGCCCGGCAGCGTGGCGCCCGACATGCTGATCGGCGCAGGCTGCGTAAAGGAGACGGCCTGCGTCTTCATCAGCTTCGAACATCTGGGCCTCGCCCCCAACTTCCGCCGGGCCGCACAGTCTGGGACGGTGAAGGTGCTGGAGATGGATGGGCCGGGCATCGCGGGCGGATTGCGTGCCGGCGCTTGCGACCTCCCCTACGGGCTGATCCCCGATCTCGGCACCGACCTGCCGAAGGTGAATCCCAACGGCTATCGCAAGGCCCGCGTGCAGGAAGGCAGCCGGCCGTTGCTCGAAGTGCCGGCGATCAAACCCGACGTGCTGCTGCTCCACGGCCAGCAAGCCGACGAGGAAGGCAACGTGCAGTATTTCGGCGCGGGCTATTTCGACCTGCTGATGGCGCAGGCCGCCAAGCACGTCATCTGCTCCGTCGATCGCATCGTGCCGACGAGCACGGTGCGGCAGTCGGCGCGGCTCACCAAGATTCCATCGGCCTTCGTCGATGCCATCGTGGTGACGCCATTCGGCGCGCATCCCGGCTGCAGCCCCGGGCTCTACGATCAGGACGAGGCGCACCTCAAGACCTATGTCGCCGCGAGCCGTGACCAGAAGTCCTTCGACTCCTATCTCGATACGTTTGTACGCAATGGCGGTGGCGAGCCTGCCTATCGCGACAAGATCGGCGCGCAAGCCCTGGCTGCGTTGACCTCGGGCGGAGCGGCGCCGTGACCCAGGCCTTCGCGCCACTCAAACGCAATCGACTGTCGGATCAGGTTTCGACGCAGATCCAGGCGCGCATCGCCGCTGGAGAGCTGCGCTCGGGCGACAAGCTGCCGCCGGAGCGCGAGCTGGCGGAGAGCTTCGGCGTCAGCCGCGGCGCCGTCCGCGAAGCACTGCGCAGCCTCGAACGCACGGGCCTCATTTCCCTGCAGGCCGGCGCACATGGCGGCGCCTTCATCGGCCAAGGCGATCCCGGCCTGATCGGCGACAGCTTCCGCAACCTCTATCAGTTGGGCAGCGTCTCGCTCGATGCGCTCACCGAGGCGCGGCTGTGGCTGGAAACGACGATCACGCGTATCGCCTGCGCTCGCGCCACCGACAAGGATCTCGCCGCCCTCACCGCCAATGTCGACGAGGCGGAGCGGTTGCTGCTGGCGAAGCGCTACGACGACAAGATCGACATCCACGTCGAGTTCCACAATCTGCTGGCCCGCGCCACGCACAACGCCGTCATGGTCATGCTGATGGGCGCGCTGATGGACGTCATGCGCGACTTCGCCCATGCCGCCGGCGGCGAGCGCCACGACCTCACCATCAAGGCGCGCCGCCGCTTCCTTGCCAAGCTCGGCGCTCGCGATGCCGACGCTGCCGTCGCCGAGATGACCGAGCATCTGGAAAGCCTCCATGTCCGCTATCGCGACCGCATGAAGGCACGGCCACAGCGATGAAACCACTCGCCGGCATGCGTGTGCTCGATTTCACCAGCATGATCGCGGGCCCCTATTGCACGCGCCTGCTGGCCGATTGCGGCGCCGAAGTGCTGAAGGTCGAGGAGCCGCACGGCGACCACATGCGCACCCGCCCACCGCTGCGCGATGGCCACAGCACCTATTTCGGCCACTTGAATGCCGGCAAGAAGAGCGTCGTGCTCGACCTCAAGAGCGATACAGGCCGCGAGGCCGCTCGACGACTGGCAGCAAGCAGCGACGTGGTGGTCGAGAACTTCCGGCCCGGTGTCATGAAGCGGCTCGGCCTCGACTATCCGACACTGGCCGCTGCCAAGCGCGACCTCATCTACTGCTCGATCTCCGGCTTCGGCCAGACCGGTCCGCGCGCCGAGCAGCCGGCCTATGCTCCGGTCGTCCATGCCGCCAGCGGCTTCGACCATGTGCAGTTCACTTACCAGGACGGCCAGGAACGGCCAGCCAAGACCGGCATCTTCGTGGCCGACGTGCTGGCCGCGGTCTATGCCTTCGGCGCCGTGCAAACGGCTCTCGTAGGACGGCTGCGTCACGGCAACGGCCAGTTCATCGACGTCGCGCTGATGGACTCGATGATCAACCTGCTGGTTTTCGAGTGTCAGGAAGCGCAGTTCCCGTCGAAAGATCGCCGGCCGCTCTATGTGCCGATGCGGGCACGCGACGGCTTCGTGATCGTGGCGCCGGTGAATCAGCGCAATTTCGAACAGCTCGCCGACGCCACCGGCCATCCCGAATGGAAGACCGACCCGCGCTTCGCGACCGTCGCGGCGCGCACGACGCACTGGGATGCGTTGATGGAGGCCGTCGAAGGCTGGACTTCGGCGCGCGCCGCGCGGGAGTGCGAGGACAAGTTGATGAAGGCCGGCGTGCCTTGCTCGCGCTACCTCACCATGGCCGAAGCCATGGCCGATCCACAGCTTGCCGCACGCGGCTCGCTTGCGACGGTGACGGACGGTGCGGGCGACTTCCGGGTACCCAACCCGCCTTTCAAGTTCGCCGACGGATCGGTGGGCGTCGAACCTGCGGTTCCCGCTCTCGACGCCGACACGAAAGAGGTGCTGGCGCGCTTCAAATAACAAGCAAAGGGAGGAAACAATGAGGACGAGACGGAGGACGCTTTTAAGTTTGGCCGCAGCAATGACGCTGCTGCCCGCCGCGGCGATGGCGCAGTATCCCGACAAGCCGATCAAGCTGATCGTGCCCTACTCGCCCGGCGGCACGACCGACATCATGGCGCGCACCCTGCAGGAGCCATTGTCGAAGGCGCTGGGACAGCCGGTGATCGTCGACAACAAGGCGGGCGCCGCGGGCGCCATCGGCACCAAGCAGGTCGCGACGTCCCCGCCCGATGGCTATACGTTGATCTTCGGCAACAACGGGCCGAGCGCCATCGTTCCGCTGATCCAGAAGGACGTGGGCTACGATCCGGTCAAGGATTTCGCTCCGGTCTCGCTGGTCTCGATCGCACCGCTCACCCTCGTGGTGCATCCGAGCGTGCCCGCCACCAACGTCAAGGAACTGATCGCCTGGGCGAAGACGCAGCCCGGCGGCGTCGACTACGCCACCGCGGGCGCAGGCTCGCTTGGCCATCTATCGACGGAGCTGTTCGGCAAGGAAGCCGGGATCAAGCTCAACCATGTGCCCTACAAGGGACAGGCGCCATCGACCATGGCCGTGCTGAACGGCGAAGTGAAACTGCTGCTGACGACCTCGTCGGATACACAGGATGCGGCGGTCAAGTCGGGCAAGCTCAAGCTGCTGGGCGTCTCTACGCCCAAGCCCTCGCCGCTGATGCCGAGCGCTCCGACCATCGGCCAATCCTTGCCGGGTTACGAAACCGTGGTGTGGTTCGGCATCCTTGCCCCCGCCGGCACGCCTGCGCCCGTGGTCGCCCGCCTGAACGCGGCGATCCGCGAGGTGCTGGCCCAGCCCGATATCCAGCAGAAGTTCATGGGCTATGGCTGCATCGCAACGGCCAGCACGCCGCAGGAGTTCGCAGCGATGATCGCGGCCGAAGTGCCGAAGTGGAAGAGCATCGTCGAGACCGCGAAGATCACGACGCAGTGAATCCGCTACGCCCGGGCCGGCGTCTCAGGCTCGGCCTCGGGCGTTGTCGTAATCCCAATCAAGCTCGAAGCGCTCGCCGTTCGCCTTCACATAGGCGGCGTGCGGCGGCGCAAAATGCGCCGGCATCAGCAGCGCTCCCTGCTCCACGCAATCCGCCAGCAGGGTGTGGCGCGACTTACGTGCAAGGTCGAGATCCTCGCAGAAGCGGCTGTTCCACTTCCACAATGGCACTTGCACCGGATTGTGCAGAGCATCGCCGGCAAAGATTGCGCGCCTGCCCCTAGAGGCAAGGTCGACCCTGATCTGGCCAGGAGTGTGGCCAGGCGTCGGCTTCAACGTCAGGCAGTCACACATGCCGTGCTCGCCCGACACGAACTCCGCCTTCCTGGCCTCGACGATCGGCAGTACCGAATCGTTGTAGGTGTTGATCTGGTAGGCGTCGGTGTCGGCCTTCTTCGCCATCGCCGCCCAATGGTCGTGGTCGATGAGCGACATCACGTACTTGGCGTTGGGAAAGGTCGGCACCCATTTGCCGTTCTCCAGCCGCGTATTCCAGCCGACGTGATCGACATGCAAGTGCGTGCACATCACGAAGTCGATCTCTTCGGGCTGAACGCCGGCCTCGCGCAGGCGATCGAGATACTTCGTGTCGAGCATGTCGAAGCGCGGCATGCCCGGACGCGGCTTGTGATTGCCGCTGCAGGCATCGACCAGGATCGTGTGCTTGCCGGTACGCAGCAGCCAGGAGTGGATCGACGCGATCAGCCGTCCACTCTCGGGCTGGAAGTAGCTCGGCGCTAGCCAATGCTGCTCGGCAGCGAACGTGTCGGCGTCGAACTCGGGAAAGAAGTCCTTGGCCGGAAAGCCCGGCCCCATCTGCTCCTCGATGCGCGTGACGCGAACGTCGCCGATCAGCCGGTCCTGCATGGCCTTCACCTCCCCTTGAAGTTGGCCTTTCGCTTCTCGAGGAAGGCGTTCAGGCCTTCGAAATGGTCCTCGGTCGCCGCACAAGCGGCAAGGCCCTCGGCCTCGCGATGGGAATGCTCGTCCCAGGAATTGTCGAACGAGTTGCGGATCAGCTTCTTGGCGACGCCCAGCGCAAAGGTCGGGCCGTCGGCAAGCTTGCGCGCCATCTTCTCGGTTTCGGCCACGAGCTGATCCTTCGGCACGACCCAGTTCAGGATGTTGTTGGCCTTGGCTTCTTGGGCCGTAAAGCGTTCGCCGAGCAGCGCGATTTCCAACGCTTTCCGCTCGCCCACGACGCGCGGCAGGAAATAGGTCGCGCCGCCGTCGGCCGAGAGGCCGATATGGCGATAGGCTAGGGTGAAGAAGGAATCGTCGCTGGCGATGGCGAGATCGCAATTCAGGATCAGCGACAGGCCGAAGCCGGCGGCAGCACCCTGCACCGAAGCCAGCACCGGCTTGTTCATGCGGCGGATCTGGTAGATCGCCTGGTGCGCCTTCACGACGCGCATCTCGAAGCCCGCGAGGTGGGCCTCCTTCTCCGTCGTCAGGGACTTGTGGAAGCCCCTGATGTCGCCACCCGCCATGAAATGCGTGCCGGCGCCGCGGATCACCACGCAGCGCACCTTCGGGTCTTTCTCGAACGACGCGCTATGCTCGACCAGGAGATCGCGCATCTCCATCGACAGCGCGTTCAGCGAGTCCGGACGGTTGAGCGTCAGCCAGCCGATGCCGTCTTTGACTTCGGCGAGAACGTGCGGTGCGGACATGCGGATACTTCCTCGAGTGATGATGTCCGGCCAGTTTGCCCCAAATGAGTGCCGAGCCAATCGGCAATTTCATCCCAGGACTGTCGCGGCATCGACTTGCGGAAGAAGCCGAAGTGACCGACGGCATCGGTTCCGAGATCACCCGGCGCGAGATGAAGACGCTCGACCGCAGCGTTCGGATAATAGGGCCGCAGCGCTTCGACTGCGTCCAGCGGTGCAATGGGATCGTCGGTGAAACTCATCCAGCGCAACGGGAACGAGACGTCCGCATTGTGAGGTCTCAGGGGCGCCCCCTGTGCGTCGCAAACATAGTGGCGCGACCGACCCCAGCGCGCCCAGTTCCGCGCCACCCCGCCCGGCAAATTCGCCGTGCCGATCCACGCTCCGGGGAAACGGCCGGTAAGGGCTGTGAGGCCCGGGATCAGGAACCACCACAAGGCCAGCATGCGCAGACGGCGGCGTCCCGCCGGCCAATGCCGCCAATGGCCGCTCTGGCTACAAATCAGCACGGCAGCATCCAGGCCGCCGATATTATCGGCAAGGCCCAGTACCTGGCCGCCAAACGAATGGCCGATCACCGCGCGTGGCAAGCCGGGTGCCAGTGCCGCGAGATGGTCGATCATCGATGCCTGATCGACCCTGCCCCACTGCTCCATGGTCGCGTCGCGTGGTTTGTCCGATCCACCGAGACCACGATAGTCGTAGGTCAGGACAACGAAGCCGCGCTCGGCGAGATGTCGGGCGAACGCCGCATAGAACTGGCGTGGAATTCCCGTGCCGCTGTTCAGCAGGACGGCTCCGCCGTTCGGGGCAGCAGGCTCGAAGAGGCTGGCGGCGAGCTTGACGCCGTCGCGCGCGGCGAGAAGGAGATCCATGCCGCCAGTCCACCGCGACACAACGGCAGCGACAAACGCTTTGGCAGGCGTTCGCCGTGAATGGGATTCAACCCGGCGTGCGGTGAGGTGCGAACAGGATGATGCCGGCGCCGATCAGGCAGACCAGGGCGCCGGTGATATCCCAGCGGTCAGGTCGCGTTCCCTCGACCAGCCACAGCCAGACGAGCGTCGCGGCGATATAGACGCCGCCATAGGCGGCATAGGCGCGGCCGGCGGCATCGGAATCGATGAAGGTCAGGAGCCACGCAAAGAGCACCAATGCCACGGCACCCGGCACCACCCACCAAACCGAAGCGCCCAGACGCAGCCACGCCCAGAAGGCGAAGCAGCCGGCGATCTCAAGGAAGGCCGCACCGACATAGGCGAGGATAGATTTCATGCTGCCGTTGTCATGGCAGCGATTTCCGCGACAAGCCAGCGACGCAAGGCGCGGATGGTCGGCACCGATCGCTCGCGCGACCGGCAGACGAACCAGATCTGCCCCTGTGTCGGCACCTGCGGCCCGACGCGCACCAGCGCCCCTGACGCGATCTCGCTTTCGATCAACGGATCGAAGGCCAGGGCGACGCCTAGGCCATGCATGGCGGCGCGCAAGGCGGGCCCCATGCCGTCGACCTGCACGCCTTTGGTGCCGCCGCGGCGTTCGGCGAAGCTGTCCGATGCGAGCCCCGCCCCTTTAGCCCATTCGGTCCACGACATGCCGAAGGGCGAGACCCGCACCAGCGGGGCACGCAGGAGATCGATCGGCGTCTTGAGCTTGAGACGCCGTGCCAATGCCGGCGACGTCACCGGAACCGCCCGCAATTCCAGAACCTTTTCGGCCGCGACGTCGGGCCAACTGCCATCGCCGTAGCGAAGGGCCACATCGACCAGCCCCGCTTCCATGTCGGCCATGCGCGGGCTCGCCTCGACCTGCAGTTCGATGGCGGGGTGGGCGTCGAGGAACTGGCCGAGCCGCGGCAGCAGCCAGTGCGAGGCGAAGATCGGCACGGCCGAGACGCGCAGCCGCCGCGAACCCTCGCCCTGCTGCGCCATCGCCCGGGCCAGCTCTCCGAAAGCACGGCCCGTCGTGCCGGCGAGTTGCCGACCGGCCGGCGCCAGCACAACGCCGCGCGGGCCGCGCTCGAACAGCTTCTCGCCGAGCTGGCGTTCGAGGCCAGCGATGCGGTGGCTGACCGCCGAGGCGGTGATGTGAAGCTCCTCGCCAGCCGCCTTGAACGAGCCGGTACGCGCGGCAAGCTCAAACGCCTGCAGCGCCAGCAACTCTCGTGAAGTCAGCACGGCTCGTGGGGGCGAGCCCCCTGCATCAGAAGGCCTCGGCCGGCAAAGCCATCAGAGTCGAGGCGCCCGCCTTGATCTGATGGTTGAGCGAGACCGTCTGCGGCAGCACGCGCGCCATGTAGAAACGCGCGGTGACGAGCTTGGCTTCGTAGAACGCGTTGTCGTTGCCCGCTGCCAGGCCTTTGTGGGCGGCAACCGCGATGCGATTCCACATGAAGGCCATGGCCGTCAGCGCCATCAGGCGCAGCAGATCGCTCGCTGCGCCACCCGCCTCGTCGGGGTTCTTCATGGCGTTCTGCATCAGGAAGAGGGCCGAGTCCTGCACGCGGCCCAGCGCCTTCTCCAGCGGCTCGACGAACTCCTTCATCTTTTCGTCGGCCTTGTGGGTCGCGACGAAGGACGAAATCTCGCCCAGCAGGCGTTGCGCGGCAGCACCACCCTTCATCGGCAGCTTGCGGCCGACCAGATCGAGCGCCTGGATGCCGTTGGTGCCTTCGTAGAGCTGGGTGATGCGAGCATCGCGCACGAGCTGCTCGACGCCGTTCTCGCGGATATAGCCGTGGCCACCATAGGTCTGCACCGCGAGGTTGGCGCACTCGCTGCCCATGTCGGTGAAATGCGCCTTGATGATCGGCGTCAGCATCTGGACGAGATCGTCGGCCGCCGCGCGCTTGTCGGCGTCGGGATGCGAATGCGCCTCGTCGATCAGCATGCCGACCCACAGCGACAACGCACGGGCGGCTTCCGTGAACGATTTCTGGATCATCAGCATGCGCCGCACATCGGGGTGTACGATGATCGGATCGGCCGGACCACCGGCATTCTTCGGGCCGGTGAGCGAGCGGCCCTGCAGGCGGTCGCGCGCATAGGCGACGGCGCTCTGGTAGGACGTCTCGGCAATGCCGAGGCCCTGCATGCCGACGCCGAGGCGGGCGGCATTCATCATCACGAACATGGCCGGCATGCCCTTGTTCAGCTCGCCGACCAGCCAGCCGGTCGCGCCGTCGAGGTTCATGACGCAGGTCGCGTTGGCCTTGATGCCCATCTTGTGCTCGACGGCTCCGCAGCGGATGCCATTGCGCTCGCCGACCGAACCGTCGGCCTTGGGCAGGAACTTCGGCACGAGAAAGAGCGAGATACCCTTGGTCCCGCCAGGCGCATCCGGCAGGCGTGCCAGCACGAGATGGAGGATGTTCTCGGCAAGATCGTGTTCGCCGGCCGAGATGAAGATCTTGGTGCCGGTGATCTTGTAGCTGCCGTCGGCCTGCGGTTCGGCGCGCGTGCGCAGCATGCCGAGGTCGGTGCCGCAATGGGGCTCGGTGAGGCACATCGTGCCTGTCCAGGTGCCGTCGGTGAGCTTGGGCAGGTACTTCTTCTTGAGGTCGTCCGATCCGTGGCGCGACAGCGCTTCGTAGGCGCCGTGGCTCAGGCCGGGATACATCGCGAAGGCCTGGTTGGACGCGGTGAACATCTCCTGCAACGCGAAGCCCACGGTCGCCGGCAGTCCCTGCCCGCCGAACTCCGGATCGCAGGTCACGGCCGTCCAGCCGCCCTCGGCGAACTGCTTGTAGGCTTCCTTGAAGCCCTTGGGCGTGCGCACCACACCGTTCTCGTAGTGGCAGCCTTCCTCGTCGCCGGTGCGGTTCAGCGGGAACAACACGTTCTCGCAGAGCTTGGCGGCTTCCTCGACGATGGCGTGGATCGTGTCCGGCGTCGCTTCCTCGTAGCCCGGCAGCTTGGCGAGCGACGAAACGTCGAGCACTTCGTTCAGAACGAACTGGATGTCTTTGATCGGGGCCTTGTAGACGGCCATTGCTTCCTCCTCAGTCGCTTTTCAGCCTAGTCACTCTCAGGATCGACGCCCCGCTGGCGCAGTTCGGCGCTCACCTGACTTTCGACTTCCCGGAACTCGTTGATGTGCTGATCGAGATCGGCGCGCTTGCGCTCGAGATCGGCGATATGGAGCTGGCTGCGGCGCAGAAGCTCGCGCAACTGCTGCACGCCGGTGCGGTCGACCTGATAGAGGTCGAGCAGCTCGCGGATCTCGGCGAGCGAGAAGCCCAGCCGCTTGCCGCGCAAGATCCAGCTGAGGCGCGTGCGGTCTCCGACGCTGTAGAGGCGCGTCATGCCCTGGCGGCGCGGCTTGATCAGGCCCTCGTCCTCGTAGAAGCGGATCGTACGGGCCGTGATCGCAAACTCGCGTGACAGTTCGGCGATGCTATAGATGCGCTGTGTGTCACGCGGCACGGCGCTCTTGGCGGAAGATGAGGCGGCGACGGACATGGTGACGAAGTCTTAGTTAACGTTTACGTAAACGTCAATGCAGGTTAACGTAAACGGAAGGGAGAAACATGGCCATCTATCAGTTGAACGACCGCGTGCCGGTGATTCCGAAGTCCTGCTACATCTCCGAGGAAGCCACCATCATCGGCTCGGTGATCCTGGGCGAGAACGTGAACATCTGGTTCGGCGCCGTCCTGCGCGGCGACAACGAGCCGATCGTGATCGGCGACGACAGCAACATCCAGGAACTCTGCGTGCTGCACACCGACCCGGGCGCTCCCCTCACCATCGGCAAGAACGTGACGGTCGGCCATCAGGTGATGCTGCACGGCTGCACGATTGGTGACGGCTCGCTGATCGGCATCCAGTCGGTGGTGCTGAACCGGTCGGTGATCGGCAAGGATTGCCTGGTCGGCGCCGGCGCCGTCGTGACCGAAGGCAAGACCTTCCCCGACCGCTCCGTAATCTTCGGTTCGCCCGCCAAAGTCGTGCGCGAGCTGAACGAGGAAAATGCCACTCGCCTCAAGATGAGCGCCGAGAGCTACGTCGTGCGTGGCCAGAACTACAAGGCGAACCTCAAGCGCATCGGGTAACGGCTTCCTGACAGAAACACGAACATGATCACTGCGCTCGATCATCTGGAAATAGGCGGCTCCGCTGCCGTCTACGAAACCTTGCTGGGCCGTCGTGCCACGAGTGGGCGGCTGCGCACCGGCAATGTCGGGCTTACTTTCTCGCAGGGCATAGCCGGGCTTCAGTCGATGACCTTCGCGACGCCTGACCTCGGCAAGGCCGCGACCTTGCTTGAGCGGCGCGCCGTGCCTGTCGCACGCGATGGCGATACGCTAACCTTCACCGGACACGGTGTCCCGCTCAAGCTCGCGGCTGCATCGGCCGACGCGGCCTCGCCCTTCACCGACGACGAAGCGGCCTGCGTTTCCGGCCTCGACCATGTGGTGGTGCGTACCCCCAATCCAGAGCGCGCAATCGCGTTCTATGCCGGCAGGTTGGGACTCGACCTGCGCCTCGACCGCAGCAATCCCAAGTGGGGCGCGCGGCTCCTCTTCTTCCGTTGCGGCGATCTCGTCGTCGAGATCGCGCACGACCTGAAGAAGGGCGTCTCCGAAGGGCCGGATCACCTCTGGGGACTGTCCTGGCGCGTGCCCGACATTGCCAAGGCCAATGCCCGGCTGAAGGCCGCCGGCATCGAGGTCTCCGAGCCGCGCGACGGCCGCCGACCGGGCAGCCAGGTCTTCACCGTCAAGGATCGGACGGAAGGCGTGCCGACCATTGTGATCGGTGGCATCGGTCGTTGGTAGGGTCGGCCATGCGCGCGCTCGCAGCACTCGTCCTTCTGCTGACCGTGGCCGCCTGCGCCGAAGCGCCGACGACACCCAAGCGCGTGGTATCGGCTGCTGACCTGCCGCCGCTCGGCCCCTGCCCGGCATCTTTCTGGAAGCCGGAAGCGCCACCGCCGACGGCCAGTCCCAAGACGTCGATGATCTTGCTGGCGGTCGGCGAATGGGGACGCTTCGGCAAGCAGGTCATCACCTACTCCAACGATGCGCCGCCGCGTACCGAACAGCTCGGCATCAAGGAACGCGACGCGCCACAACGCATCGGCGATTACTGGAACGCCGTCGACGTGTACGGCCGCACCGGCCTCAACGACATTCCGTGGTCGGCCGCCTTCATCTCCTGGGACATCGAAAGCGCCGGCGTTTCGCGCGACCTCTTCTGTCCGAACCCTACCCACACAATCTATGTGGAGAGGATCGTCGAAAGGGCAAAGAAGCCGGGCGCTGCGTTCATTCCGCACGCACCGAGCGAGCGAGCGCCGCAGGTCGGCGACCTCATCTGCGCCTCACGCAACGGCAGTGGCACGACCCTGCAGAACCTCAATCGCGGCGCCGGCCATTGCGACATCGTCGTCGAGGTACGGCCCGGTCAGGTCTTCGCCATCGGCGGCAACGTGGGCGACTCCGTTACACGCAGCGTCTTTCCACTGGACGCGAACGGCTTTTTATCGCCCTTATCCGGGCGACCATTTTTCGCCGTAATCGAAAATCGACTACCGTAGGAAGGACCATGTCTTCGCTGTACGACTATATCATCGTGGGCGCCGGCTCGGCCGGCTGTGCGCTCGCTGCACGTTTGGCCTGGGGTCGCCCCAAGCTCAGGATCCTGGTTCTCGAAGCCGGCGGTCCGGACAAGTCGTTCATGCTGAAGATGCCCGCCGGCTTCGCCAGCCTGGGTGAAAACTCCCCCTACAACTGGAACTACGCAACCACGCCCCAGAAGCATTGCAACAACCGGCAAATGTACTGGCCGCGCGGCAAGACGCTCGGCGGCTCCTCGTCGATCAATGCGATGCTCTACATTCGAGGCCACGCCTGGGACTACGACCAGTGGCGCCAGCTCGGCAACCAGGGCTGGAGCTACGAGGACGTCCTGCCCTACTTCAAGATGGCAGAGAGCAACGAGCGCGGCGCCGACGCCTTCCACGGCACCGGCGGTCCGCTGAACGTCGCCGACCAGGTCGACCCCAGCCCGCTTAATGAAGCCTTCCTGAAGGCCGCCGAACAGGCCGGCCACAAGCGTGTCGCCGACTTCAACGGTGCCGAGCAGGATGGCGTCGGCCTCTACCAGGTAACCCAGAAGGACAAGCGGCGCTGGAGCGCCGCCAGCGCCTATCTTCGCCCGGCCGTCGAAAACAGCGGCGCCCACCTCGAAGTGATCACCGGCGCCCTCACCGAGCGCATCATCTTCGACATGGGCCGCGCCATGGGCGTGCGCTACTCGCTGAACGGCCGCGACGAGGTCGCCCGCGTGACGCGCGAAGTGATCCTGTGCGGCGGCGCGGTGAACTCGCCGCAGCTCCTGATGCTCTCGGGCGTCGGACCGGCCGCACATCTGGAGTCGGTCGGCATCAAGCCTATCCACGATCTGCCGGGTGTCGGCGGCAACTTGCAGGACCATCTCGATGCCGCGCTCCTGCAGTTCTGCAAGACAGGTGACACCTACGACAACGCCAACAAGCTGGTGTCGCTCTACCAGTATGTGATGAACAAGAAGGGCCCCGGCACGTCGCCGATCGCCGAGTCGGGCGGATTCGCGCGCACGCGATCTGGCCTTGCCGCGCCCGATATCCAGTTCCACTTCCTGCCGGTGCTGGTGGTCGATCACGGTCGCACCAAGATGAAGAAGAACGGCTACAGCCTGCACATCTGCACCTTGCGGCCGGAGAGCAAGGGTACGATCCGGCTGCGCAGCGTGAATCCCAAGGAACATCCGCTGATCGACGCGAACTATCTCGCCGAGAAGCAGGATCTCGACACGCTGATCGCGGGCGTGAAGATGGGCCGGGAAATCTTTGCTCAGTCGGGCCTCGATCCCTACCGCGCCGACGAGTTCCAGCCTGGCGCAGCGGCCAAGACCGATGCCGAGATCGAGCAGTGGATCCGCGCCAAGTGCGAGACGATCTATCACCCGGTTGGCACCTGCAAGATGGGCCCTGCCACCGATCCGACGGCGGTCGTCAACGACAAGCTCCTGGTGCATGGCCTCGAAGGGCTGAGGGTGGTCGATGCCTCGATCATGCCGACCCTGATTGGCGGCAATACCAACGCACCCAGCATGATGATCGCCGAGCGCACCGCGGCGATCATGCACGAGCAGGGTCTGACCAATTAGGGCATCGCCGGGGACGCAGCCATGAACCGCGCTGCCGACGTGGCGCGTCCCCGGCGAAGAGCTGCCATCGTTGGCGCTGCACGCGATTGCGCCAGGCACCTGCCGAGAGTTCTCGACAATCTCGAGCGAATTGCCGAAACCTACGCGGAGACATTCTTCGTCTTCGCCGTCAGCGATTCCACCGACGACACCTTCAGCCAGCTCGAAACGTGGATCGCGAACGGCCGCAACGGCCGCGTCCTCGATCTTGGCACTCTCGAGCCCACTGTTCCTGTACGAACGGCCCGTATCGCACACGCCCGCAACGCCTGTCTGGATGCTGTCCGCGGGTCGATCGCCGCAGAGTTCGATCATCTGATCGTGGTCGATCTCGACGACGTCCTCGACGGCGACCTTGCAATCGAAGCCCTGAAGCAAGCCGCCGACTGGCTCGACGCCGCGCCTGAACGCGCCGGCGTCTTCGCCAATGCCGCGCCGCGCTACTACGACATCTGGGCCTTGCGCCACGAGAGCTGGTGTCCAGGCGACTGCTGGCATGCGATCTGGGGACGGTCGGCCGATGAGGGCTTCGAGGCGGCAAAGTTTCGCGAATCCCTGTTTCGTCAGATCGTCCTGCCTTCGACGATGCCGCCAATCGCCGTGCAGTCGGCCTTCGGTGGGCTCGCCCTCTACAAGATGCCCTTTGCCTGCCTGGGTACCTACTCCGGCATCGATCCGCAGGATCGCTCTGTCTCCGAGCATGTCGCCTTCAACACGGCTATCCGCGAGGCTGGCGGCCAGCTTCACATCCTGCCGTCGCTGATCGTGCAGGCACCACGGCAGCATCTGTACAGTCCTGACGATTTCTCGCTGCGTTGGCGCCTGCGCATGCAGTTGCGACTTCTGGCCGAGCGCGTCAGACCGCCCTGGCACGCGCTGTTGCAGGACAAGCGGTGAAGGCCCTCATCATCGATCCCGCCCTGCACTCTATGGGGGGACACCACTACAACGCGACGCACGCGCTGCGAGTGAAGTTGTCGGCGCTCGGCATCGAACACGATTGCCTCGGATCGGCCAATGCCGACGCGCAGACGGTTCGCGACCTCGGCTGCACCCCCTGCTTCACCCAGGCCGTCTACGGCCGCACCTACGAAACGCCGGAAGAATTCGAGCAGCGCGTCAAGACGATCCTGAAGGAACTCTCGCTCGCCCTGAAGCAGCGGCCGAAGTTCGACCTCATTATCCTGCCCTGTTGCGATCAGGTCCTCGCGTTTGCCCTGGCGCGATACTTTCGATTCAGGCCGGCGCCCCATCTCGTGATCTGGACGCTGTACGCCCCGCATCACAACAAGCCGTTCGACGATCCCTCAACGATCTCCCTGCGGCGCGAGACGCGCGAAGCCTTCGCGGCACTCCAGAGAATCGTTGGCCTCCAGCGCATCTCGGCCTTCTGCGAGACGCCGCAGATGGCAGACATCTATCGCGACCTGACGAGCTTCGAGATCGGCGTTGCCTCGGGGCCCGGTCTGGTCAGCGGAAAGCGCGGTCAACGTCAGGGCGGCGCTCCTGTTGTGAGCTGTATTGGTTTCGCCAACGAGGCCAAAGGATATCGACTTCTTCCCGAGGCCGTGCGCGAGGTGATCGGCCGAGACCACGACGTACGCTTCACGATCCACGGCTTCTATCAAGGCTCCGATGCACGGGACCAGGCCCCCGTCTTCGAGGCGCTTGCCGCACTTGGACCTCGCGTGACGGTCAGCACCGAGGTCCTGTCGCAGTCCGACTATCTCGCGCGCCTCAGTCGGGCCGATCTGGTCCTGCTGCCCTACGATCCCGAGGTCTACAAGACGCGAGGCTCGGGGGTGTTCTTCGAGGCTCGCCGACTCGGCATTCCGGTGATTGCCACGAAGGGATGCGGCTTCGCCCAACCTGCATTCGAGGCCGGCTGGGGAGTCGAGATCCCGCAGCATGGTTCATCCGACGTCGCCGCGGCCGTGCTGCAAGCCCTGCAGAATATCGACGAGCTGACGGCGCGTGCTCGCGCAGCGTCGACGTCCCACGATGACGTCGACGATATCCTGAAGACAGCCGTTACGAGGATCCTCAGCGGCCGCGGAAGGCGCGCGCAAGCTGGTCCGTGAGCGGCTTCACGAGGAACGACGCAACCGTACGCGGCGTCGTCTGAATGAAGACCTCGACCGGCATGCCGGCAAGAAGCTGCAGTCCGTCGAGGCGCGCAAGCTCGCCGTCGCTGACGCGGACACGCACAGAATAGTAAGGCTCCGTTGCCTTGTCGTCCTGCGCGACGTCGGCGCCGATATGGATCACCTCGCCGTTGAGTTCGGGTGTCGTGCGCTGATTGAAGGCGGCGAAGCGCAGGACGGCATGCTGGCCGATATGGATCTGGTCGATATCGTGCGGCGCCACTTTGGCCTCGACGATCAGCGCTTCCGTCTGCGGCACGATCAGCATGACCGGCTCACCCGCCTGGATGACGCCACCCACCGTATGCACATTGCGCTGGAAGACCCTGCCGTCCTGAGGCGCCACGAGGTCGATGCGCTTGAGCTGATCCTCGGCAGACACGCGCCGCTCCGTGAGCTCCGATTTCTTGGCGCGGATCTCGGCCAGTTCCTTGCCGACTTCGGTGCTGAGGTCCTGGTCGATCTGATGGATCTTGAGTTCGAGTTCGGCGATGCGGCCGCGGCCCTGTGCTATCGCGGCGACCAGCGACGCCCGCTCGCCTTCGAGGCGAGCGGCATCGCGCTCCAGCGCCGTGACCCTGCTGATCTGCACGAGGTTCTGCTTCCACAGCACCCGCACGCTTTCGAGCTCCTGCATCAGGAGCTTCACTTCCTTGGTTTTGGCTGCCTCCTGAGCCTGCGTGCCTTCGATCTGGAGCTGGAGCTGCTGGATCTGCTCGCGCAACTGGGCCTTCTGCCCATCGCGCGCCGCCTTGCGCATCTCGAACAGCCGCTGCTCGCCGGACATCAGGCGTGCCACTTCAGGATCGTCCTTGCGTTCGACGAGGTCGGCCGGGAACGTCACCGACTTGTCGCCGTCGCGCTCGGCCTCATTACGCGCCTGCCGTGCGGCCAGCTCGTCGAGCGCCTTGTTGACCACAGCAAGGCTTGAACGGGCCTGTGTGCCGTCGAGCCGGACCACGACATCGCCCTGCTGTACCCGGTCACCTTCCTTGACCAACAGCTCGCCCACGACACCGCCCGTCGGGTGCTGGACCTTCTTGACGTTGCTGTCGACCACCAGCTTGCCCGGCGCGATCACCGCGCCCGAAATCTGCGTCGCGGCCGCCCAGCCACCGATCCCGACCACGAGAAGGGCAACGGCGACGAAGCCCAGGATCAGGGGCTTGCGCGTCGAATGCTGAACGTTCGTCGGGCCGGTCATTAGGGTGTCCTTCCAGGAACGCGAAGCGGCTGTGGTGCAGCGCCCTGAGCCATCATCGGTGCGGGTGCAGGTGCAGGGGCGGCCCCAGGGGCAGGCCCTGCAGCCTTCATCGCTTCCCGCAACACGGTGTCCTTCGGGCCGAACGCCTGCTGTCGCCCGGCACGCAGGACCAGCAGGTTATCGACCCCCGCCAGCGCACTGGGACGGTGCGCGACCACGATCGCGATGCCGCCGCGAGCACGAACCCCCATGATGGCGCGCGTCAGAGCCTCGTCGCCATCGTGGTCGAGGCTCGAATTGGGTTCGTCGAGCACGACCAGGAAGGGATCGCCATAGAGGGCGCGCGCCAGTCCGATACGTTGCCGCTGACCGGCCGAAAGAGCGGCACCGCCCTCGCCCATCTGCGTTTCGTAACCATTGGAGAGGCCGAGGATCAGCTCGTGGACACCGGCAGCCTGGGCCGCTGCGATGACCCTGTCCGACGGCGGCTCGGGGTCGAGTCGTGCGATGTTCTGCGCGACGGTGCCTGCGAACAATTCCATGTCCTGCGGCAGGTAGCCGATATGCTGCCCCAGCATGTCGGGCGACCATTGATCGAGGGATGCGCCGTCGATCCGTACCTTGCCGCGCGCGATCATCCAGACACCGACGATCGACCGCACCAGGGTCGACTTGCCCGACGCGCTCGGTCCGATGATGCCGAGCCCCTGCCCGGCCTTGAGGTTGAAGGCGATATCCTGAAGGACCAGCGTGTTGGAGCCCGGAGGCGCCACGCTGATGCCTTCGACGGCGAGCGTGTTGCGCGGCTTGGGCAACTCCATCATCGCCGGCTCGACCGGCATGCGGGCAAGCAGGTTGTTGAGACGACGCCAGCTCTGGCGCGCCGAGACGAAGACACGCCACTGCGCGATCACCACCTCGACCGGAGCAAGCGCACGCGCCGACAGGATCGAACCGGCGATGATGATACCGGCCGAAGCCTGCTGGTGAATGACGAGATAGGCACCCACGGCGAGCACCGCCGACTGCAGCATCATGCGCAGCGCGCGGGAGAGGCCGCCCATGCCGCCGGTGATGTCGCCTGCCTGCTGCTGCACGGCGAGATAGCGTCGGCCGCTCTCCGCCCACAGAGCGGAGAAACGCCCGACCATGCCCATGGCGTGCAGGACCTCGGTATTACGGCGGCTCGCTTCGGCGAGGCTGTTGCGCTGCGCGGAAAGCGCCGAGACCTCGATCGACGGCTTGCGAACCTTGATCTCGGTCAGGGCCGTAATGATGACCAAGATGATGGCACCCACTGTGGCAGTGACGCCGATCAGGGGGTGGAACAGGTAGCAGATGCCGAGATAGAGCGGCAGCCAGGGCAGGTCGAAGAGCGCGGCCGGTCCGCCGCCCGACATGAAGCCGCGGATCTGGTCGAGATCGCGGGCCGGCTCGAAGTTGCCCATGCCCGGCGCGCGCAGCGGCAGTTTGACGAGGAGGTGGTAGACCCGGGCATCGAGCTGCTCGGAGAACCCGCCGGCAATGCGGATCAGCACCCGGTTGCGCAGGATGTCGAGCAGCGCCTGGAAACCATAGAGCACGCCCGCCAGGACGCAGAGACCGACCAGGGTCGGCACGCTGCGGCTCGGCAGCACCCGGTCATAGACCTGCAACATGAAGAACGAGCCGGTCAGGTAGAGGACGTTCAGGATGGCCGTGAACACCGCGACGCCGGCATACGACGACCGGCACGTCGCCAAGACCTTCGCCAATTCAGACCGTGGATCCCCAATAACAGGAGGCCGCATTATCCCCGCCACTCAACGCGCCTTTCTCCGAAGCGGCCCCATCGGTGCGCAGGGCCCCCAAAATCTAATACACGGCTCTTCGTCCGGGATATTGCCGGAAGTTTAACGTTAAGAAATGTTTCGTTCCGCGCGTGGGCCTTCTAGGTCGACGACTAGGAACGTTTTTCCACCACCACAAGCCATGACCGGCCACCAACCGGCACCAGCCGCCCCCGCGAATCGACGGGATAGAGGCTCATGGCCACGCTGTTCTTTACGTTGCCGCCGATTGCCTGGACATAGCCGCCGCGCACGTCTGTGACGATGTCGCAGTGGTTGGCCGTATTGTCGAGGCGCCGATGGGCCGTCCTGGGATCGCTGAAGCGCCACGTTGGACCGGCGGTGCCGGTACAGACGAGGTCGCCAGGCTTGGGGGCGTACTCGTTGGGAGCATGCAGCCGGAAGGGGGCGCTGCGCGAGGCACGTTCACGGTCGTAGAGGGCGGAGAGATAGGCGCCATGGCGACCATCGCGCGGGAAGGCCGAGGCGCTGTAGCCGGACCGCGCCATCACCCAGGTGACGAAGGCGCCCGACCAGGGCCTGTTCGACGTCCGCCCATTCCATTCAGGTCGGCCGCAGGCGCCCCAATAGTCACCGACCCGGCTGGCAAGAGGCTCGCTGCGCTCGGTAATGCCGGGACGGTTGATGTACCCTCCAGCCTGCCCGCCATAGACCACCGTGGCACGGCCGAACTTTGTCCACTCCTGCCAGGCAGTCAGGGCAACCCGGTCGCTGGGCGGCCGGTCCGCATAGCCCGCACCTGAACGGCCGGAGCTTCCGCAGCCGGCAAGCGCCAGGCAGAGCAAAAGGACGACTGGAAGGATCGCTGGCAGCCGGAGACCGATCGCGGAGGAGGAATGGCGAAAGGGCGACTGCCAGCAAACACAAAAGTCGACGAAGGGGCGGTCGAACTTCATGTTTAACTTACAGGATTAAAAATAAACGATTGTTATTATTGGTTATTAATTTATCACAGCGGACGCCCAATGTCACCTCCTCATAAACTGGATGAAGTTCGCCGACTGGAAGAGTTGGCTTTTCGCAGCTGGCCTGCCCTGGAGAGCCAGGACATCGCGGGATGGCGCCTGCGCTTCTCGGGCGGATACACAAAAAGAGCTAATTCTATCAACGCTCTAGACGATAATGCTTCGACCGAAATAGAAGCTCTGGAGGCGCCCTATCGGACCCGTGGCCAGCGCCCGGCGTGGCGGTTGAGTCCCCTGGCGCCGCCGGCCATGCCAGGGCTGCTGGCGGCGCGCGGCTACAGCAACATCGAGCGCAGCCTCGTCCAGCGCTGCCCTCTCCAGGAGGGCCTTGCCGCCGACCCCGTGGTCGAGATCGAGCCTCAACCGACGCCTGCCTGGATCGAGGCCTTCTGCGCCCACAGCCCGGTGCGGCCCGAGCATCGCGAGACGATGGAAAAGATGCTGGCCGCCATCGCCGCGCCCAAAGGCTTCGCCCTCGTACAGAGCAACGGCCGTCCGATGGCCATGGCGATCGGCGCGGTCGAAGGCGATCACATGGGCCTGTTCGACGTGCTGGTGATGCCCGAGGCACGACGCCAGGGACTGGCCCGCCGCGTTACCGAGAGCCTCTATGCCTGGGCCTGGCAACAGGGTGCCCGCTTCGCCTACCTGCAGGTCGTCGAAGCCAATGCCGCGGCCCTGCCCCTCTACGAAGCCCAGGGTTTCCGTACGGTCTACGCCTACAGCTACTGGCTGCCGCCGGCGTGACACCCTCGCCTTGACCCTGCCGCCGCCGCCCTCGCATAGTTGATGCAGGGAGGAACACAAAGAATGGCCAATTATCCTTGGGAGAAGAGCTATCCGCCGGGCGTGAAGTGGGAGCTCGAAGTACCGAACAAGACCATTCACCAGATCTTCGACGAGTGTTGCGCGCAGTACGGCAGCCGGCCGTTCACCGACTTCCTCGACAAGGTGATGTCCTTCCAGGAGTACAAGGAGGCGTCCGACAAGGCCGCCGCCGGCTTCCAGAAACTGGGCGTGAAGCCCGGCGTCAATGTCGGCCTCTACCTCCCCAACACGCCGCACTACCTGATCGCCTTCTTCGGCGTGCTGAAGGCAGGCGGCAAGGTGGTGAACTACTCCCCGCTCGATGCTGCCCGCGAACTCGAATTCAAGATCGGTGACTCCGAGACCGATATCCTCGTGACACTCGACGTCGCCGCGCTTTATCCGAAGATGGCCGCGATGCGCGGCAAGACCCGGCTGAAGAAGCTGATCGTCGGATCGATTGCCGACTACCTGCCCTGGCCCAAGAACTGGCTCTACCCGATCGCCAAGAAGAAGGAGCTGTCGGTCTGGCCGCGCGACGACTGGCACATGGCGTTCAAGGACCTCCTCGCCAACGACGGCAAGTACACGCCGCACAAGCCGGCCAGCGAAAACCTCTGGGACGAAGTCGCGCTGCTGCAATACACGGGCGGCACGACCGGTTTGCCGAAGGCAGCCATGCTCACCCACGGCTGCATCATGGCGGCGATGAGCCAGGGCCAGGCCTGGACGACGCCCTATACGACACCCGGCACCGAGAAAGTCGTGTGCGTGCTGCCGCTGTTCCACATCTATGCGCTGTCGGGAATCATGCTGGGCGCCGTGCGCAACGGCAATCAGCTCATCCTCTATCCGCGCCCCGACATCGACATGATCGTGAACGATCTCGGCAAGAAGAAGCCGACCTTCCTGCCCGGCGTTCCCACGCTCTACACCGCGATCAACAAGCATCCCAAGGCGCAAGGTCTCGACCTGAAGTCGCTCAAGATCTGCATGTCCGGAGGCGCACCGCTGCCGGTCGAAGTGCAGCAGAGCTTCGAGAAACTGACGGGCGCTACCCTGATCGAAGGCTACGGCCTCACCGAGACGTCGCCCACCGGCGCGATCTGCCCGGTCGACAAGAGCGTGCGCCGCGTGGGCTCGTGCGGCGTGCCGATGCCGGGCACGATCATCGAAATCCGCGACATGGAGAATCCCGACCGTGTCCTGCCGCCGGGCAAGGAACATGTCGGCGAGGTCTGCATCATCGGCCCGCAGGTCATGAAAGGCTATTGGAAGAAGCCGGAGGAAAGCGAGAAGGTTCTGTTCCGCCATCCCGCGAGCAACTGGATGGGCCTGCGCACCGGCGACATGGGCTACATGGACGAAGCCGGCTGGCTGTTTCTGGTCGATCGCTCCAAGGACCTGATCATTTCCTCGGGCTACAACGTCTATCCACGCATGATCGAAGAGGCCATGTACGAGCATCCCGCGGTCGACGAGTGCATCGTGATCGGCATTGCCGATCCCTATCGCCAGGAAGCGCCCAAGGTGTTCGTGAAGCTGAAGCCCGGCGCGTCGCTCACCTTCGACGAAATGAAGGCCCACCTCGCGACGCGCGTCGGCAAGCACGAGATGCCCGTCGCGCTCGAAATCCGCGCCGAGCTGCCGAAGACGCCGGTCGGCAAGCTTTCCAAGAAAGAGCTCAAGGAGGAGGAGCGCGCCAAGGCCCAGGCCAAGGCGGCGTGATCACCTTCTGCCTCCCCGCCCTTCAATCCCCTGCCCTTCAATCCATGGGCCGGGGAGGGCTAAGATGAGGGCGTGAAGCGCAGAGCAATCCTCTTTGGTGGTGCCGGCCTCGTCCTGGGCGGCTGTTTCGACCGGCCCTGCCACGAGCGCAATCCCGACCAGAAGGCTTTCCTCGACGGGTTGCAGGTGCTGGCCAAGCCGGCCCTCGCCTCCAACAATCCGCTGCAGATCGAAGAAGCCGCCAAGCAGAGCCTTGCCCTGGCCAGCAAGACCGGCACGTTCACCGACTGGTGCGGGACGCTGACCAAGATCGAGGGCAATGCGCAGGACGTGGCCGTGACCATCGACGTGGGCCGTCAGGTTTCGCTCTACGCGTTCAACGACTGGGCTCTGGCCTTTGCCGGCTCCGTCGCCGACCTTTTCTCCACACGATCGCGTGCTACGCCGCCGCCGGGCCTTTCCGAAGCGGCCATCGCGGCGCTAAAAACCCTGCGGCTTGGCGAACGCGTGATGCTCTCCGGGCGGATGGGGGAGATCGCGGGTTCCGGCCTGTTCGACCTGTCCCGCCTTCTCGGCAAGAGTGCCGCCGAACACCGGCAGTTTTTGCAGACGCCGCGCTTTGTCGCGCGCATCGAGGCCCTCGCGGCCTCGAAACAGAAGTAGAAAGGATTTCGGGGTGCCGTCTTTTACGTACGATTTTCCCTATAGCACCAAGAAGCTGCCCGTCTTCGCCGACAACGTCGTCGCCTCCTCCCAGCATCTCGCCGCTACCGCCGGCCTGCGCATGCTGGCCAAGGGCGGCAACGCCGTCGACGCCGCCATCGCCAGCGCCATCGCCATCACCGTGGTCGAGCCGACGATGAACGGCATCGGCGCCGACGCCTTCTGCATCCTGTGGGACGGCAAGCAGCTCGTCGGCCTCAACGCGTCCGGCCATTCGCCGGCGCTGATGACGCCCGACCAGTATGCCGGCCAGGACAAGATGCCCCATGTCGGCTGGGGCAGCGTGACGACGCCGGGCGCGGTGTCGCTCTGGATGGAACTGCACAAGCGCTACGGCAAGCTGCCCTTCGCCGATCTTTTCGAGCCCGGCATCAAGTACGCGCATGACGGCTTCCGCGTTTCCTACATGGTCGCAAAACAGTGGGATCGCGCCATCGACCGGCTGAAGGGCCAGGAAAGCTGGGTGAAGGCCTTCCTGCCGAACGGCCGCGCACCGGCGCCGGGTGAACTCTGGAAGTTCCCCGATCAGGCGAAGACGCTGACCAAGATCGCCGAGAGCAAGGGCGAGGCCTTCTATCGCGGCGAACTCGCCGAAGCGATGGACAAGTATGCGCGCGAAACCGGCGGTGCGCTGCGCAAGGAAGATCTCGCGGCGCACAAGCCCGATTGGGTCGATCCGATCGGCCTCGCCTATCGCGGCACCACGCTGCACGAGATCCCGCCGTCCGGCCAGGGCATCGCTGCCTGCATGGCGCTCGGCATCCTCGAGAACTTCGAGATTGCGGGCCACGATTGCGACGGGCCGGAGGTCGCTCACCTGCGGATCGAGGCGATGAAGCTCGCCTTTGCCGACATCTACCGCTACGTTGCCGACCCGCGCTTCATGGAAGTGACGCCGGCGCAGATGCTCGACAAGCACTACCTCAAGAGCCGCGCCAAGCTGATCGATCCGAAGAAGGCCAAGGACTTCGGCCCGGGTACGCCGAAGGACGGCGGCACGATCTATCTCGGCACCGCCGACCAGTCCGGCATGATGGTGTCGCTGATCCAGTCGAACTACACGGGCTTCGGCTCGGGCGTCGTGGTGCCGGGGACGGGCATTGCGTTGCAGAACCGCGCCACGGGCTTCGTCACGACGAAGGGCCATCCCAACGAAGTCGGACCGAAGAAGCGGCCGTTCCACACGATCATCCCCGCCTTCATCACCAAGGATGGCAAGCCGGTTGCCACGTTCGGCCTGATGGGCGGCGCCATGCAGCCGCAGGGCCACATGCAGGTCTTCTCGCGCATCGTCGACTACGGGCAGAACCCGCAGGCCGCGATCGATGCGCCGCGCTGGCGCGTTCACGAGACCGACGGCACGGTCTGGACCGAGGAGCACATGCCGACCGCGACGCTCGAAGGGCTGGAAAAGCGTGGCCACCGGCTCACGCGCACCAAGGCACCGAGCTTCGATTTCGGCTCCAGCCAGATCATCTGGCGCTACCCCGACGGCGGTCCCTACCTCGGCGCGTCGGAAAGCCGCCGCGACGGCGCGGCCGTCGGCTTCTAGCTCGGGCGAGCCTTCGGAAAGACGGGAAGCTCGTCCGCGAGCTTCACCCAGCCAAGTCTCGAGTCATCGAAAGTATGATCGATTGGCGGCACCTGCTCTGGATCTTCCAACGAGCAGGTGGTGAGGTCGATCAGATCGGGATGATGCGACGACTGAAACGTGATCTGCGTGCCGCACTTCGGGCAGAAGCTGCGCGAAGCCGTGGCCGAGGATTGAAACGTCGTCGTGTCGCCGGAGATCGTCAACGACGAGAGCGGTACGGTGAACCAGGCGACGAACGGAGCCCCTGTCGTCTGTCGACAAATCGAGCAATGGCAGGCCGTCTCTTGCGACGGGCTGGCCGCAGTCTCGTAGCGGACGGCACCGCAGAAGCAGCGGCCTCTCAGCATCACGTCCTCCGTTGCGGTTTGCGCAGCATCGGGAAGAGCTCGGGCGACGAACCGGCCTGAATGGTGCCCAGCAGTTCGAAGCCGAGATGTTGATAGAGCGGCACGTTCCGCGGATTGCTCGATTCGAGATAGGCAAGACTGCCGTCGCGATCGCACTCGACCAGCGCATGCCGCATCAAGGCGCCGCCGAGGCCCTTGCGCTGGTGCATTGGATCAATGCCGATCAAGGGCAGATACCAGTGCGGCTCCTTGGGATGGTAGTTCGCCATCTGCTGCATGACGGAGATGCCGTCCTTGCCGATATGCGCCGGCACGGTCTCCTGCATCAGGATGCCCATTGCCTCTTCGTCCGGCTCGGCACCGGGCGGAAGCCAGAGCGCCGCTCCCTTGTTGCCTTCCGTGACATGTGCCGTACCGCACTGGAAAGCGGCGCCACCGAATGCCCGGACAAACCTAGGGAAGCTTGCGAGATAAACGCGAGGATCGGCCCAGCTCCACCGCGCAGCCGGATCGGTACTGAAGGCGAGCGTCAACAGATCCGCAACATCCGCGATCTCAGCAGGCGTTGCGGACTTGACGGTGTGTGCGGTCATGGCTGCCCTGCTGGATGCGATCGCCTTCAAGATGGTCCCGAAGGCGCCGCTTGCAAGGCAAGGTCCGCTTACTTTCCGCAGTAAGCCTCGACGCGATAGCCGTCGGGGTCGATCGCGAAGGCCGCATAATAGTTCGCGCTGTAATCGGCACGGACACCGGGCTTGCCATTGTCCTTGCCGCCGGCCTTGAGCGCCGCCGCATGGAAAGCGTCGACCGCCTTGCGATCCTTGGCGACGAAGCAGAAGTGCAGGCCCGACTCCATGTCGGCCTTCACGGGCTTGCCCGTCGCACTGATCCAGAGACCCACCGCCTTGTCGCCGTACCCCAGCGAACTCTCGCCATCGCTCAACAGCGTGTAGCCCAATGGCTTCAGCGCTGCGTCGTAGAACTTCCGGGTGCGGGCAATGTCGGCAACGCCGATGGAAACATGGTCGAACATGGTATTTCCTCCTGCTTAACTATATAACTGGTTATATGGTTATGGCGAGCCAACCGGCTTGTCAACCAGTCAACCGGTTAGTAAGTCCCGCCCATGAACCGCCCCGACCTCTGCCTGGAATTCGTGAACACGCGCTATTGGCGCGGCCAGGCAACGCCGACGGAGACATTGAATCAACCCGAGGACCTCGCGGCCTGGAGCACCGCTAACGGAGGCCCGAAGAGCGCGAAGCCGCTCGCTCGCAAGGAGTTCGACCAGGCGATCGAGCTGCGCGAGCTGATCCACCGACTGTTCGATGCCGAGGCGCAGGACAAGACGCCCGCCACGCGCGACCTCGAAGCGCTGAACCAAGCACTGGCCGAGGCCCCCGCCCGCACGACCTTGCGTCGCGAGCGTGGCCTCTACGGCTGGGATGTCGATATCCGGTCGGGAACGGCGTTGGCGATGCTGGCGCCCGTCCTATGGTCGGCAGGCGATCTGCTGGCGGGCCCGCGGCTCGACCGGGTGCGCCGCTGCGCCAATCCCGAATGCGGCTGGCTCTTCTTCGACGACAGCCGCGCCGGCAAGCGGCGCTGGTGCTCGATGCAGAGCTGCGGCAACCGCGCAAAGGCCAAGCGGCACTATCACAAGAGCCGGGAGGCGTAAGCCTCCCAACAAAAAGGGCCCCGCGAGGGGCCCTTGATCTGTACCTGACTACTGTATCGAGCTTGTAGAGCCTGCTAGCGCAGGATGCTCTGCAGCTTCATGGCGACGCCCATGTCGCCTTCGATCTTGAGCTTGCCGGTCATGAACGCGGTCATGCCATCGAGCTTGCCACCGATCAGGTCGGCGAAATCGCTGAAATCCATCTTGATGGTGCAATCGGCAGCCTTGTCCTCGTTGCTCACCGACGGCGGGTTCTGGTTGCCGTCGATGTGGACGACGCCCTGATCCGTGGCGAACTTGACGGAGTTACCGAAGGCCGACTTCTTGGAAGCCCCTTCCTGCATTTTCGCGGTGATTTCCTGCAACGTCATGGCTTGCTCCCAGGTCGAATTGCCCAATGAAATGACCCGGCTCGGCTTACTTGACCTTTACGTAAACGTCAAATACAGCCCGAGTAACGAACCGCACATCACAAGCTGCTTGGATGCACCAGCGGACGGCCGATAAGTGCCGGGTCAAAGGCGGAGGAAACATGTCGTATCGCTCGGTCTTCACGCCGGGACTGTTCAACGGCCGGACCGTTGTCGTGACCGGCGGCGGCAGTGGGATTGGCCGCTGCACCGCACACGAAATCGCGGCCCTCGGTGCCCATGTCGCGATCTGCGGCCGCAAGCAGGAAAAACTCGACACCGTCCGTGGAGAGATCGAGGCGGCCGGCGGCTCCTGCGAGACGCATGTCTTCGACATCCGCGAGGAAGCCCAGGTCAAGGATGCGGTGGCCGCCATGGTCGCCAGGAACGGCCGCATTCACGGCCTGTTCAACAATGCCGGCGGCCAGTTCCCCTCGCCGGCGGCGGCGCTCAGCGCCAAGGGCTTCGACGTGGTGGTCCGCAACAACCTCACCGGCGGATTTCTCGTCAGCCGCGAGGTCTTCACCCAGTCGATGCAGAACCACGGTGGTTCGATCGTCAACATGACAGCCGACTATCGCAACGGCTTTCCTAACATGGTCCACACCGGCGCCGCCCGCGCTGGCATGGCGAACCTCACCATGACGCTGGCCTATGAATGGGCGGTGGCCGGCGTGCGGGTGAATTCCGTCGCGCCGGGCTGGATCGCCTCCTCCGGCATGGACACCTACACCGGCGAGTTCAAGGAACAGATCCCCAAGCTCAAGGGCTACTGTCCGCTCGGCCGTCTCGGTACGGAGAGCGAGGTGTCGGCCGCCGTCTGCTTCCTGCTGAGCGATGCCTCGGCCTACATCACCGGCACGGAAATTCGCATCGACGGCGGCGTGCCGCTGGCCAACCGGTCCGTCGACCTGCCTGCCACCGACAAGTCCCAGGCCTTCAACGGCTTCCACCTCGCCAAGACGCCCAAAGTGTTGGGCGGCTGAGACCCATGCCAATCATCGAAAGCCAGGTCGACCGCAACGGCGACGAGTTCAAGAAGAACCGCGAGCGCATGCTGGCGGCGATCCAGGAGTTTCGCGATGCCGAGGCGAGCGTGCACGCCGCGTCCGAGAAGTCGCGTGCACGGTTCGCCAAGCGCAAGCAGCTGATGCCGCGGGAGCGCATTGCTCTGCTGCTCGATCGCGGCGCGCCGTTCCTCGAACTGATGCCGCTGGCCGGCTATCGCATGCACGACGACAAGGATGGGTCGAGCGCCGGCGGCGGCTCCGTCGCGGGCATCGGCTATGTCGAGGGCGTGCGTTGCATCGTGACGGCGTCGAACTCGGCCATCAAAGGCGGCACCGTCGCGCCCTCCGGTCAGCGCAAGGGCCAGCGCGTCCAGCAGATCGTGATGGAGAACAAGCTGCCGGTGGTGAACCTGGTCGAATCCGGCGGCGCCAACCTCCTCTATCAGGCGGAGATATTCATTCCCGGCGGCCGCGGCTTCGCCAACCAGGCACGCATGTCGGCGCGCGGCATCCCGCAGGTGACGGTGGTGCACGGCTCGTCGACGGCGGGTGGCGCCTATCTGCCGGGCCTCTCCGACTACGTCATCATGGTGCGCAACCAGGCCAAGGTCTTCCTGGCCGGACCGCCGCTGTTGAAGGCGGCGACCGGCGAGATCGCCACCGACGAGGAGCTGGGCGGCGCGGAAATGCACGCCACCGTCTCCGGCGTCGCCGAATGGATGGCCGAGAACGACGCCGACGGCATCCGCATGGCGCGCGACGTGATCGCCAAGTGGCACTGGAACGACAAGCTGCCGCCGTGCCGGACGAAGCCCTTCAAGGACCCGCTCTACGACATCGACGAACTCTGCGGCGTCGTTCCGCCCTCGCACAAGGATCCCTACGACGTGCGCGAGGTCATCGCGCGGCTGGTCGATGGCTCGGACTTCCTCGAGTTCAAAGGCCTGTTCGACCAGCAGACGATCTGCGGCTGGGCCGAGATCGAGGGCGAACCAGTGGCGCTGATCGGCAACAACGGCCCGATCACGACCAAGGGCGCCGTGAAGGCCGCGCAGTTCATTCAGCTCTGCTGCCAGCAGGGCACGCCGATCGTCTACCTGCAGAACACCACAGGCTACATGGTCGGCACGGAGGCCGAGCGCGGCGGCATCGTCAAGCACGGCTCCAAGATGATCCAGGCCGTCGCCAACGCGACCGTCCCGCAGATCACCATTGTCATCGGCGGCAGCTTCGGCGCCGGCAACTACGGCATGTGCGGCCGTGCCTACGATCCACGCTTCATCTTCGCCTGGCCCAACAGCCGCACGGCGGTGATGGGCGGCGAACAGGCGGCCGGCGTGATGAAGACGGTCACGGAGCAGAAGTTCCAGCGCGAGGGCAAGGAGCCGCCGCGCGAGCAGATCGACAAGATGTTCAAGAGCATCGTCGACCAGTTCGAACGCGAATCGACGGCGCTCTACGGCACGGCGCATCTCTGGGACGACGGCATCATCGATCCGCGCGACACGCGCCGCGTGCTGGCCTTCACCCTGTCCATTGCCCGCGAGTCGATCGTGCGGCCCCTCAATCCCATCACTTTCGGCGTTGCGAGGATGTAGCGAAATGAAGTTTACCCCCGAGCACGAGGCGCTGCGCCAGACCTGGAAGACGCTGATCGATCGCGAGATCAATCCCTACGTCGACGGCTGGGAGCAGGAAGGCCAGTTCCCTGCCCACGAGCTGTTCAAGAAGATGGGCGATGCCGGGTTGCTCGGCGTCGACAAGCCGGTCGAGTTCGGTGGCTCCGGCCTCGATTTCTCCTACGCCATGATCTGCGCGGAATCGCTCGGCATGGTGAATGGCGGCTCGATCCCGATGGCGACGGGCGTGCAGATCTCCATGGCAACGCCGGCGCTCGCCCGCTACGGCAGCGACGAGCTGCGCAAGGAGTTCCTGGCGCCGTCGATCAGCGGCGATTATGTCGCCTGCCTCGGCGTCTCGGAAACCGGCGCGGGCTCCGACGTCGCCTCGATCAAGACGACGGCACACCGCGTCGGCGGCGACTGGGTGATCAATGGCGGCAAGATGTGGACGACCAACGGCGCCCAAGCCGACTGGATGTGCCTGCTGGCCAATACCGGCGACGGCCAAGCCCACAAGAACAAGTCGCTGATCGTCGTGCCGATGAAGACCAAGGGCGTCTCCATCGTGAAGAAGCTCGACAAGCTCGGCATGCGTGCCTCGGATACGGTGCAGACCTTCCTCGACGATGTCCGGGTGCCGGTGCGCTACACGATCGGCCAGCCGGGTCAGGGCTTCATCTATCAGATGCAGCAGTTCCAGGAAGA
>JAFKFK010000046.1 GCA_017307275.1 Alphaproteobacteria bacterium
CATGCCGTCGCGCGGCACGTAGGCGGCATGGTCGATCAACCGCACTTCGGCACCGTTGGGCGAGAAGCGGTCGAGATGCCAGGTCAGCCAGCGCAGGATGTCGTCGGGCGTCGAGTAGAGGCTGCTGGCGCCGGCCATCACGTCGGTCGCGCGCGCGTCGGGCAGCGGCGAGCCGTCGAAATTGTGGCCCTGCATCAGCCGCGCCGCATCGCCGGAACGCAAGGTCATCACCGTGTCCTTGAGGCCCGCCGGATCGAGCACGGTCTCCTTGAGCAGCGCGTCGTAGGGCTTGTTGGCGGAGTTGGCCAGCGCCACGGCCAGCATGTCGAAGGCGAAGTTGGAATAGAGGAAGCCGGTTGCCGGCGCGAACACCAGCGGGTCGGACTGAAGCCCAAGGATGTAGGCCTCGCGCGTCAGCGTGCTGAACGGATCGTTGGGCGGGCCTTCCTTGCGCTCGACTTCGCGCGGCAGGCCGGAACTGTGGGTGGCGAGATCGATCAGCCGGATCTGCTTGCCGTCCTTCTCCGGCACCTTGACGCTCCAGCCGATGCGGTCCTGCAGGCGGTCGGTGAAGCGGACGCTGCCGCGCGCCACCTGCGCCGCCAGCACCTGCCCGGTGAAGGCCTTGGTGACGGAGCCGATGCGCAGCATCGTATTGCCGTCGGGCGTCTTGCCGGACCCCTTCGTTGTCTCGCCGAAACCGAACACCGCGGTCTGGCCGTCGCGCACCGCGCCGATCACCAGTCCCGGCACCTTGCTATCGAGGAACAGCACCGCGCCGGCGAAGCCGACCGTCTCCTCCAGCAGCTTGTCGGCGGCACGAGCCGCCGTGCCGGCCATCAAGGCCGCTGCGGCCGAGAGCGCGACCAGCGCGCCGCGCACGTATGTTCCCCGCCGGACCCGCAACGATACCTTCATGTGTTTGCCCCCGCTTACTCGCTCGCACGGGCGCGTTGCCCGCCCAGCACATAGTCGCGCCCCTCTTCCTTCGACACCTGACCGACGTCGACGGCGCCCCCCGCCCGCACATAGGCGATCAGGAACCGCATCTCGCCCGGCCACAGGCTGACATAGTGCCGACCGGCGCTGTTGTTGTCGGTGGCGCGCACGTCGTAGGTGCCCGGCGCGAGTTCGACCCGGTACCAGGTGCTGTTGGTGAGGCTGCCGAGCTGGCGCGGGCCGATGCTGACCGTGAGCGGCGGCGCACCGCTGTTCGGACGGTTGACGTTGGCAATGTAGAGCGCCGCCATGCCCTGCGAGGGCGCCTCGAACCTCTTGCCCTGCGCGTCGTAGTTCGGATCGGCCACGGGGACGCCCGGTGGGGCACAGGCAGCGAGGAACAGGAGAAATCCAACCAGCACTGAAACGCCCGCTGAAACACGACGCATATCCGATCCTTCATTCTGCCTGGGCCTGCGCACCCTCGCCTTTTCGGGCCGGATGCCGTCGTCGCCATCATGGCAAGCCGGACGGGCGGACAGCAAGTCTCGACGCACGGGAGAGGACAGGCTACCCGTTGCCCGAAGGAGTCCGCCCGATCATGAGTTTGCCCCGCCAGCCCGTCGCCGTCGTCTTCGACATGGACGGCCTGCTGTTCGACACCGAGACGCTCTATCAGGAAGCCGGCGCCCTGGCGGCGCGAGACCTCGCTCTTGAGATGACGCCCGAACTCTTCCGCAGCATGGTCGGCCTTCCCTGGCTCGCCACCGGCGCGATGCTGACGAAGCACTTCGGCCCCTCCTTCGACGTCGACGCCTTCGCCAAGATCTGGCGCGGGCATTTCAACGTCATTGTCGAGACACGCCTGGCGCTGAAGCCGGGTGTGGTGGAACTGCTCGACTGCCTCGACGAACACAAGCTGCCGCGCGCCATCGCGACCTCGTCGTCGCACAAGACGGCGCAGCATCATCTGGCTTTCCACAATCTGGTGGGACGCTTCCACCATGTCGTGGCGAGCGGCGACTATGCCGCCGGCAAGCCCGCGCCCGACCCCTATCTGATGGCCGCAAAACGCCTGGGCGTCGAACCCGGCCTCTGCCTGGCGCTGGAGGATTCCTACAACGGCGTTCGCTCCGCCTCGGCCGCCGGCATGATGACGATCATGGTGCCCGACCTGCTCGACCCCACCGACGAGATCAGGGGCCTCTGCACCCTGATCGCGAAAGACCTGCACACGGTCCGCGGCCTGCTTCCCTAACGTTTCGTCGGAGCACGTCTCGAAGGATGGACGACGGGCACTGGTTCCTTGCCCACGCCCGTGTCCACCCTTCGAGCGGCCTTGGACGCCCCCCAGCCAAAACGCGGACTGATGCAAAGCAGCAGGATGGCGACCGCGACAGCGAATCCTGCTTCGCGGTGGTGCGCGAACCAGTCGGCGAGCAGCGGCTCGCGCAGGATCATCGAATAGGCGGTCCAGCCCAGCACGGCGGCGCCCAGCAGAACGACCGACGGGAAGCGGTCGACCAGCCAGATCACGAGCTGGCTGCCCCACACCACGATGGGCACGCTGATCGCCAGTCCCAGCACGACCAGCAGCGCATGGCCGTCGGCCACGCCGGCAATGGCCAGTGCATTGTCGACGCCCATCACGGCATCGGCCACGATGATGGTGCGCAGCGCGCCGGCGAACGTCGTTGCCGATACCTTGACGGCAGAATCCCCCGGCGTTGTCGGCGCGGGCTTCACCAGCTTGCGCGCGATCCAGACCAGCGCGAGCCCGCCCGCCACCATGAAGCCCGGCACGCCCAGGATATAGACCACCAGCACGGCCATGGCGGCGCGCACCACGATGGCGCCCAGCGTGCCGCAGACGATGGCCTTGCGCTGGGTCTCCTTCGGCAGGCCGCGCGCCACGAGGCCGATGATCAGCGCATTGTCGCCGGCCAGCACGAGGTCCATGAGCACGATCGCCGCCAGCGACGACAGCGCCTGCATGGTGAACAGGTCGTGTTCCATCAGTCGTGTCCGCTGCGGCTGCTGTAGAAGATCAGCGCCATCAGGCCGACACCCAGCGCCATGGTGGCGATGATGCCGATGGTCATGGCGGTGTAGCCGGCAGACGTCATCGAATTCTCGGGATGGTCGCCGCCCATGCCCCAGCCGACATAGAGGAAGGCCGTCGAGAACACGAGAATCACCAGCAGGACCGAAATCACGATCCACATTCCGGCGCGGTTCGACTTGTAGGGCTGCTCTGCCATGGCGGCCTCCTCTCGACTTGGACAGTCGATCGGTAGCACCGCCAGAAAGGCCTGCTTTGCGCGCACGCAAAGTCGTGTGCGGCGTTATGACGGCGCCTGCAGGGCGAGCAGGTTGTGCTCCGTCAGTCGCGTCCGCTGCGATGGCTGTAGAAAAGCAGGGCCATCAGGCCGACGCCCAGCACCACGGTGGCGATGATGCCCATGGTCATAGCGGTATAGCCCGATGTCGTTACGGCGTTCTCGGGATGGTCGCCGCCCATGCCCCAGCCGACGTAGAGCATGGCCAGCGAGAAGACGAGGATCACCAGCAGGGACACAATCACGGCCCACGTCCCGACGCGGTTCGGCTTGGGCGACTTGTCCGCCATGATGGCCTCCTCTCGGTTTCGACGGCCGATCGGTAGCACCCCCGGCCAGTCGCGCTTTGCGCTAGCTCAAAGCGCGGGCGCGGTTACGAGGATGCAAGATAGGCTGGCCTGAACTCACCGAGCTCTTGCAGCCCCGCCCGATCGAGGACCGTGATCTCGTGGCCGTCGACGGCGATCAGGCCGTTGCCCCTCAGCTCCGCCATCATGCGATTGACGTGCGGGCCACTCAGGCCAACAACATCGCCAATCCCCTCCTGAGACAAGGGCATTACGAACGTCGTTTCGGTTGCGAGGCCGACGGCCTGCAGACGCGTCAGCAATTCGAGCAGGAAATGCGCCAGCCGCGGCAAAGGTTCGCGCCGGCCGGCGCCGATGATGTGCTCGGCATAGATCGACGCTTCGCGCGCGGCGAACCAGACCAGCGCCGTCGCGATGTTGGCGCGCTGCAGGCAGAGCGCGGTGAACGCGTCGAGCGGCACGTGGCTGAGGCTCATGCGGTCCACCGCCGAGACCGAGAAGACGGCATGTTCGTAGAAGCAGGCGGGAAAGCCGATGATGTCGCCGGGCAGCACCACGTTCACGATCTGCCGCTTGCCGTTGTCGAGCAGCTTGTAGCGGATGGCGATGCCCTGCTCGACGACGTGCAGCGCCTTGTACTCGTAGCCTTCGACGATGATGTCTTTCGCCTTCTTGGCAACGGTGCGGTAGCCCAGCAGATGGTCGAGCGCCGCCAAATCCTCCCCGTCGAGGCGGATCGACCGATCGAGCCGCGCGACGAAGGGATGGTTGCGGATGGAAGTCATGGCGACCACCATTGCAGCATCGCCGGTCGGACGCTACTCCAGCGCGTCGAGCACTTCCTTGAAATTGGTGCGGCAGGTGAAGCCCAGCACCTTTGCCGCCTTCGAGGAGTCGTAGACGCGGTCGACGGTGTCGAACATCGTCCAGCCGCGGCTCGTGTAGCGCTTGCGATAGTCGGGGAAATACCGCGCCACGACCGACGGTGCGTCGGCGATCAGCGCGCGGCAATCCTCGCGGCGGAACGGGGTCAAGGCCGAAACGATGAAGGTGTCGAAGCCGATCTCCTTCGCCTTCGCCAGCGCCACGACATGCGCCTCGGCGGCATCTTCGACCGAGAGGCGGCGGAACAGGAATTCGTTGGCCTTGGTGTTCTCGCCGGACTGCGCGATGGCATGCGCCATGTCGTCTTCCTCGGGGAAGAAGCGCGAGGTGCGCAGCACCAGCACCGGCAATTTGTGCAGGTGGTTGAACAGACGGCACAGCTCCTCGGCCGCGAGCTTGGTGACGCCGTAGATGTTGCGGGGCTTCAGCGGCGTCATGGTCTCGTCGATCCACACCGCCTCCTTCGCCCCGCCCGCCTTTCCGTCGCGGATCTCCTGCGAGATCATCAGCGAGGTGGTCGAGGTGAAGACGAAGCGGTCCACCCTGGAGCCCGGCGCCACCGCCTCTTCCAGCAGGTTCAGCGTGCCCTGCACGTTCACCGCCACGAACTCCGAATTGTCGTGGGTCTCGATGTGCGGCTTGTGGCGCGCGGCAGCATGGACGATCGCCTCGATGCCTTCGTCCTGAATGATGCGTCGGACCGGCGCGCGGTCGACGACGGAACCCACGACCGATGTGGTCGGCCCCGCTTCGGGATCGAGCCCGATCACCTTGTGTCCGTCGCGCGCGAGCCGGGGCACCAGGGTCTGGCCGAGCCAGCCCGACGAGCCCGTTACGAGGATGTTCACAGCAGGCCCGCTTCCTTCAGCGCCACGTCCTGACGCTCGGTCAGCGCCTCTACATCGAAGCCCTCGATCATGCCCTCGAAAAGCTGGTGCCAGTTGATCGAGGCGCGAAGGTGGATGAACACGGAGCCGAGGCCGATGGCGGCGCGGTCCATGAACACGAACTCGCGCGGCGGCCGTACGCCGCCCATCTTGCGCAGCTCGCCGAACACGTTCTGCGCCATCTCGCGGCCGTAGCCCTCGGCCATGCCCTCGGTGAGCCGGCGCGGCCGATCATCCATCAATGGCCCGTAGAGGAAGGCCGCCCACCGGTTCAACACCTGGATCATCTCGCGGCTGAGGCCCGTGAAGCCCCAATCCTCGTAGGCCGCGACGGCGCGCGCCTCGTCGTCGGTCATCAGCGCGCGGTAAAGCTCGATCGAGCCCCGCACGAAACGCGGCGGGAAGATGCGCACGCAGCCGAAGTCCATGAGATTCACGGAGCCGTCGGGCCGCACAGAATAGTTGCCGAGATGCGGATCGCCGTGGATGACGCCGTAGTAATAGAACGGCACGTACCAGGCGCGGAACATGGCGATGGCCAGCGCATCCCGCTCCTCCTGCGAACGGGTCTTCCAGTTGAGCAGCGGCTCGCCGTCGAGCCAGCCCATGGTGAGCAGCCGGTCGGTCGAATGCGAGGCGACGACGTCGGGCACATGGACCTGCGGTTCGTCGCGCAGCATATGGCGGTAGAGCGCGACGTGGCGGGCCTCGCGGCGATAGTCCAGCTCCTCGCGCAGCCGCGAGGTGATCTCGGCATGGATCTCGTCGGTGCGGATGGCGGGATCGAAGCGCTGGCCCACGGCGAAGACCAGCTTGAGCTGGTTGAGGTCGGCCTCCAGCGCCGAGGCCATGTCGGGATATTGCAGCTTGGCCGCGACCGGGGTGCCGTCCTTCAACGTCGCGCGATGCACCTGGCCGAGCGAGGCCGCGAACGACGCTTCCTTGGCGAACGAGCCAAACTTCGCCTGCCAGTCGGGGCCGAGTTCGCTCGCCATGCGCCGGCGCACGAAGGCCCAGCCCATGGCAGGCGCGTTGGCCTGAAGCTGCGACAGCTCGCGGGCATATTCCGGCGGCAGCGCATCGGGGATGGTGGCGAGCAGTTGCGCGGCCTTCATCAGCGGGCCCTTGAGGCCGCCGAGGGCCGCCTTCAGTTCGCCCGCATGCTTGTCACGGTCGAGCCCGAAGCCGAGATAGCGCTGCCCCGCCAGCTTGACCGCCAGCCCGCCCACCGACGTGCCGACCTTGGCGTAGCGACCAAGGCGGCCACCGAGGGAGTCGGATTCATCGGTCATGGGCGATCTTCTGTCATCCTGAGCGTAGCGAAGGATCTCATGGCGATTGCCCCACCGATGGCAGGCGGCGATGAGGTCCTTCGCTTACGCTCAGGACGACAAGAGCGGCTAAAGCTTCTCGAGTTCATCGACGAAGCCGGAGATGACGCCCAGGCCCTTGTCCCAGAAGGCCGGGTCCGAAGCGTCGAGGCCGAAGGGGGCCAGCAGTTCCTTATGACGCTTCACACCGCCCGCCTTCAGCATGTCGAGATACTTCGCCTGGAAGCCCTCGGGCTCGGCCTGGTAGGCGGCATAGAGCGAGTTCACCAGGCAATCGCCGAAGGCGTAGGCGTAGACATAGAACGGCGAATGGATGAAGTGGCCGATATAGGACCAGTAGTATTTGTACTCGTCGTCGAAGGTGAAGGCCGGACCCAGGCTCTCCTTCTGCACCGCCATCCAGATCTCGCCGATCGCATCGGGCGTCAGCTCGCCCTCGCGCCGCGCCATGTGCAGGCGCGATTCGAAATCGTAGAAGGCGATCTGGCGGACCACCGTGTTCAGCATGTCCTCGACCTTGCCGGCCAGCATCGCCTTGCGCGTGGCCTTGTCGGGCGCGGTCTTGAGCAGCGACTGGAAGGTCAGCATCTCGCCGAACACCGAGGCCGTCTCGGCGAGCGTCAGCGGCGTGTCAGCCATCAGCGGGCCCTGCCCCGCCGCCAGCACCTGATGCACGCCATGGCCCAGCTCGTGCGCCAGCGTCATCACGTCCCGCACCTTGCCCTGGTAGTTCAGCAGCAGATAGGGATGCGCCGACGGCACCGTGGGATGGGCGAAGGCGCCCGGCGACTTGCCCGGCCGCGCCGGCGCGTCGATCCAGCCCGTGCCGAAGAACTTCTGTCCCACGTCGGCCAGCTCGGGCGAGAAGGCGCGATAGGCGTCGAGCACGATCTTCTCGGCCTCCGGCCACGGGATCGTGCGGTCGTCGTGCTCGGGCAGCGGCGCGTTGCGGTCCCAGTAGGGCATAGTCTCGACGCCGAACCACTTGGCCTTGAGCTTGTAGTAGCGGTGCGCGAGCTTCGGGTAGGCCGCCTTCACCGACTTGGCGAGCGCGTCCACCACCTCGTCCTCGACGACGTTGGCGAGGTTCATCGCCGACTGCGGCCGCGCATACTTGCGCCAGCGGTCGTCGATCTCCTTGTCCTTGGCCAGCGTGTTCGTCACCAGCGAGAAGATCGCGATATTGTCGCCCTGCACCTTGCCGAACGACTTGGCGGCATCCTTGCGGATTTCGGGATCCTTGTTCGACAGCTTGTCGAGGATCTGCGGCTCGCTCAGCACCTCGTTGCGAAAGGGATAGCGCAGCCGCGCGATGGTCTCATCGAACAGGCGCGACCAGGCGGCGCGGCCGACGACATACTTCTCGTGCAGCGCCTTTTCGAGTTCGTCGGAGAGCTGGTGCGGGCGATAGACGCGCAGGTCGCGCAGCCACGGTTCGTACTTCGCCAGCTCCGGCGCCTTCATCTTGGCCGCGAGGTCGGCGTCTTCGAGCTTGTTGATCTCCAGCCGGAAGAAGACGAGCTGCGAGCCGATGTCCGTCAGCTTCTCCGAGACGTTCTGCGAGAAGCGGCCGCGCTCGGCGTCGGCCATGTTCTGGGCATAGTAGAGCGAGGCATAGGAGCCGATGCGGCCCATCAGATCGGACAGACGCTCGTAGCGCGCGATGGCCCCGCCCAGCCCCTTGCCGTCGAGCGCCGCAATCTTGCCTTCATATTCCCTGGCAAAGGCCGCCGCCTCGTCCGCCGCCCGCTTCAGATCGGCGTCGAGATCGGTCCCGGTCGGGCTCGAATAGAGATCGGCGAGGTTCCAGGTCGGCAGATCGCCCAGCACAGCGTTCATTCGGCAAGACTCCTTGATCCCCTCCGATATCGGGGTGCAATGCGGCAACGTCAAGGAACCGCTGGGGGCGCGAGCATTGCCTTTCTGTCATCCTGAGCGCAGCGAAGGATCTCATGCCCGTGGCAAGCGGCGATGAGGTCCTTCGCTACGCTCAGGACGACAAAAGAAGGCGCTACAGACGATTGTAGCTCTTGAACCAATCCACGAAGAGCGGGATGCCCTCTTCCACCGTCACTTTGGGGGACCAGCCGAGGTCGCGGGTGGTGGCGGAGATGTCGGCCGCTGTCTCCTGCATGTCGCCGGCTTCGCCGGGCTTCAGTTCGATATTGGCCGATTTGCCCAGCGCCTGCTCGAACAGGGAGATGATGTGGCGGATGTCCACGCTTCTGGTGGCGCCGAGATTGTAGAGGCGGTGCGCGACCTCTGCCGGCGGATGATCCAGTGCAGCAATCGTGCCGGTCGCGATCTCGTCGATGTAGGTGAAGTCGCGCTTGATCTTGCCCATGTGATAGAGCGGGATCGTCTTTCCCTCGTGGATCGCGCGGGCAAAGATGTACGGCGACATGTCGGGCCGGCCCCACGGCCCGTAGACCGTGAAGTAGCGCAGGCCGGTCGCGCGCATCCCGTATTGATGCACATAGGTCTCGACCATCAGCTCGTCGGCACGCTTGGTCGCGGCATAGAGCGATTCGGGATGGTTCACCGGATCGTCGGCCGAGAACGGCAGCTTGGAATTGCCGCCATAGACCGACGAGGACGAGGCATAGACGAAGTTCTTCAGCCCCTCGCCCAGACCGCGCGCCAGTTCCAGCATCACGAGCTGGCCCATCACGTTGGTCTGCACGTAGATGTAGGGATCGACCTTGGAATGGCGCACGCCGGGCTGGGCCGCGAGATGCACGATGCGGTCGACATCCGGATGCTGTTCGGCCAGCGCCGCCATGGCGTCGCGGTCGGCGACGTCGGCATCGAGGAAGGTGAATCCCGCCGTCTCGCGTAAGGGCTTCAGCCGCGCGAACTTGAGCACCGGATCGTAGTACGGGCTGAAATTGTCGACGCCCACCACCGCCTCGCCGCGCGCCAGCAGACGCTGCGCGACCTGCGAGCCAATGAAACCGGCGACACCTGTGACGAGAACGGACATGCGGGGCGACGCTTACAACATTTCGCCTAAACCTGACACCGTGAAACGCCTCGCCGCGAAAGGCCGCAGCGGACAGCGGAAAACGTCTTTATTATCGGCCACCTGCGATGCTGCTTGGCAGTGACAAGTAACTTTCGTTACCGTTCGCCGACAAGAAGTCTGAGACCAAGAATTCAGGGAGGTTGCCATGCCCCAAGCGGTGACCCTGGACGACAAGTACGTTCTGGAAAGCGGTCGCGTCTATCTCACCGGCACGCAGGCGCTGGTGCGCCTGCCGATGATGCAGCGACAGCGCGACCTCGCTGCCGGCCTCAACACGGCAGGCTACATTTCCGGCTATCGCGGCTCGCCGCTCGGCGCCTTCGACCAGGCGCTGTGGCAGGCCAAGAAGTTCATCAAGAAACACCACATCGAATTCCAGCCCGGCACCAACGAGGACCTGGCCGCGACCGCGCTGTGGGGCACGCAGCAGATCCATCTCTTCCCCGGCGCGCGCTACGACGGCGTGTTCGGCATCTGGTACGGCAAGGGGCCTGGCGTCGACCGCTCCGGCGATGCGCTGAAGCATGCGAACTATGCCGGCACGTCCAAGCATGGCGGCGTGGTCGCGCTGGCGGGCGACGACCATATCGCCAAGTCCTCGACGACGGCGCACCAGAGCGAGCCGGCGCTGATCGCGGCCGGCATTCCGGTGCTGCACGCGGCGTCGGTGCAGGAGTATCTCGACTTCGGCCTGCATGCCTTCGCCATGTCGCGCTACTCGGGCCTGTGGATCGGCTTCAAGGTGCTGAACGAGACGGTCGATTCCTCGGCCTCGGTGCATATCGATCCGCACCGCATCGTCACGCAGATTCCAACTGACTTCGTGCTGCCGCCCGACGGGCTGCATATCCGCTGGCCCGACGACTGGGCGGGACAGGAGCGCCGCGTCGTCAACATCCGCCAGCCCGCCGCCCTCGCCTACTGGCGTGCCAACAAGCTCGACCGGTTGATGATGGGCCGGCCGGATGCGCGCTTCGGCATCATGACGGTCGGCAAGTCCTATCTCGACGTGCGTCAGGCGCTCGACGAGCTGGGCATCGACGACGCGGAGGCCGAGCGCATCGGGCTCGCCATCTACAAGGTCGGCATGGTCTGGCCGCTCGAAACCGAAGGCGCGATGGCCTTTGCCACCGGCAAGCGCGAGATCCTCGTCGTCGAGGAGAAGCAGCCGGTGATCGAGCAGCAGCTCAAGAACGCGCTGTTCAACGCCCCGGCCGACCGCCGCCCCGTCGTCGTCGGCAAGGTCGACGAGCGCGGCCAGAAGCTCCTGAAGCTCGAAGGCGAGCTGTCGCCAGCCGAGATCGCCGCCGTCATCGTGGCGCGCTTCGGCCTCGACGCCTTCGGCGATGCCACCAAGCAACGCTTCGAGGCGCTGAAGCGCCGCGCCGCTCGCCAAGTGCGCAACGAGGCGGGGCTGGCGCGCGTCCCCTACTTCTGCTCCGGCTGCCCGCACAACAGTTCGACCAAGCTGCCGGACGGCTCGATGGGCATGGCCGGCATCGGCTGCCACACACTCGCCATCGGCATGGAGCGCAATACCAAGACCTTCACGCACATGGGCGCCGAGGGCGCGTCGTGGGTCGGCGCCAGCCACTTCACCGACATGCCGCACGTCTTCCAGAACTTGGGCGACGGCACCTATTTCCATTCCGGCTATCTCGCGCTGCGCCACGCCATCGCGACCAACACAAACATTACCTACAAGATCCTCTACAACGACGCCGTCGCCATGACCGGCGGCCAGCCGCACGACGGCGACGTGCATCCCTGGACGATCAGCCAGCAGGTCCATGCCGAGGGCGTGCGCCGCATCGCGCTGGTGAGCGACGACCCGCACAAGTATCCGCTGGGCACCCACTGGGCGCCGGGCGTGAGCTTCCATCACCGCGACCAGCTCGACGACGTGCAGCGCGAGCTGCGCGAATGGAAGGGCGTGTCGGTCCTGATCTACGACCAGACCTGCGCTGCCGAAAAGCGCCGCCGCCGCAAGCGCGGCACCTTCCCCGATCCCAACCGCCGCGCCTTCATCAATGAGGCCGTGTGCGAGGGCTGCGGCGACTGCTCGACGCAATCGAACTGCCTCTCCGTCGTGCCGCAGGAAACCGAGTTCGGCCGCAAGCGCGCCATCGACCAGTCGTCCTGCAACAAGGACTTCTCCTGCCTGAAAGGCTTCTGCCCCTCCTTCGTCACGGTCGAGGGCGGCAGCCTGCGCAAGGGCAAGGTCGCGGCCAAGAAGAAGACCGCGGAGCCAGCGCAAGAACCGGCCCTGCCGGCCGCGCCGTCGCTGCCGTCGGTCGAGGCGAAGCCCTATGGCGTGCTGATCACCGGCATCGGTGGCACGGGCGTCGTCACCATCGGCGCCATCATGGGCATGGCCGCGCACATCGAGGGCAAGGGCGCGACGGTGCTCGACCAGCTCGGCATGGCGCAGAAAGGCGGCGCGGTGATCAGCCATGTCCGCATCGGCGCCACGCCCGAAGTGCTGCATGCGATGCGGCTGGGCGCCGGTGGCGCCAACCTGCTGCTGGGCTGCGACCTCGTCGTCAGTGCCAGCGCCGATGCCCTGGCACGGCTGGAGCCCGGCCTGTCGAAGGCCGTGGTCAACACGCACGAGACCATCACCGGCGAATTCACGCGCCGTCCCGACCTCGCCTTCCCGGCCAACACGCTGAAACTCTCGGTCGAGGCCGCGGCCGGCGCCGATGCCGTGGACTTCCTCGACGCCACCGGCATCGCCACGGGCCTGATGGGCGATTCGATCGCCACCAACATGTTCGTGCTGGGCTATGCCTACCAGAAGGGCCTGGTGCCGCTGGGCCACGCCGCCATCGAACAGGCCATCGAGCTGAACGGTGCGGCGGTACCGATGAACCTCGCCGCCTTCCGCTGGGGCCGCCGCGCCGCCGCCGACCGCGCGTCGGTCGAGCTGCTCGTCGCGCCCAAGGACAAGGACAATGTCGTGCGCCTCGCGCCGCGCCTCTCGACGACGCTCGAAGAGATCGTGGCGGCGCGGACGAAGCATCTCACCGGCTACCAGAACGCAGCCCTTGCCCAGCGCTACGCGGCCCTGGTCGAGAAGGTGCGCGTCGCCGAACAGCTCAAGGGTGGCGGCAAGACTGGTCTCGCCGAAGCCGTGGCGCGCTATTACGCCAAGCTGCTCTCCTACAAGGACGAGTACGAAGTGGCGCGGCTCTACAGCGAGGCGGCGTTCCAGGCGAAGCTCGGCCAGCAGTTCGAGGGCGACTACAAGCTCAAGTTCCACCTCGCCCCGCCGCTGTTCGCCCAGCGCGATCCGCAGACCGGCCACCTGATCAAGCAGGAGTTCGGGAGCTGGATGCTGCCGGCCTTCCGCCTGCTGGCGAAGCTCAAGGGCCTGCGCGGCACCGCCTTCGATCCGTTCGGCCGCACCGAGGAGCGCAAGACGGAGCGCCGCCTGATCGCCGACTACGAAACGCTGATCGACGAACTGCTGCAGAGCCTTACGCCGCAGAACCACGCGCTCGCGATCAAGCTCGCCGCGATCCCCGACGACATCCGCGGCTACGGCCACATCAAGGACGCCAACCTCGCCAAGGCCAAGCGCAAGGAAGCCGAGCTGCTCGGCCAGTGGCGCAATCCCGAAGCGATGAAGGCGGCAGCGGAGTGATTATGGCGCTGCAGCCGGCGATGCGTTGCAGACACTCATCGCCAATGCTCCGCTATCACTTCGTGCAGAATGGAATTCAATGCTTCCGGTCTCTCCAAAGGTACGTAGTGGCCGCACTCAGGGATGACGTGAAGACGGCCATGTGGGGCTAGATCAGCTTGCTTGGCGCTCGTGCCGGGGCCGGGAGCTGTGTCCTCTGAACCAGTGACCACGATGACCGGCCGAGAAAAAGTCGAAAGGAACTGGTCGCGGCTCGGGCGGCTATGGAAAACGGTTACACCTCGAGCGACGACGTCGGGCGACTGAAGAAGCGCGATACGCTTTGCTTCGTTGATCACATGGGAAGAGGTTTTCCTGGAAAACAGCGGCTCCCATAGATTTCGCCATGCTGCCTCCAAGCCCTTTTCGTGGATGATTTCGAGAGCAGAGGCGTGAAGATCGGGATCGGGCCTGTGATTGGCTTTAGTTCCGATAAGGACCAGAGAAGCTACCCGGTTGGGTGCAAGAGCCGCGACCTCCAAGGCGCACGATCCTCCAACTGAGCAGCCAACGACGATAAGGCGATTACCTTTTACGAGTTTCAGGGCTTCGCTCGCCCAGGCCTCGATGCGATCGCCCAGGGAGTAAAGCGTTGGTGCATAAGTTGCGCCCTCCGGAAGGAGTTCCATCTGTTTGGCCCACATGGAACCATCCAGCGGCAGCGCATGTAAGAGCAGCAACTCCGGGCTTTCATTGGTCATCGTGCAAACGCCCGTACAGGACACTGTTTCTGCAAGAAGTTACCAATCTCTCAGGGACAAGATTACCCGCAGAGGTGAGGAATTGGGCGTAACTCCCTAGATTCCATGACATAGCTACCGTCTTGCCTCGAAACCGCCGCGCGGATTTGGTGTGGATTGGTGGGCTTACTTGCTGTAGGCCCTTTCGACCTCAGCTTTTCGCCAGAAGGACTTTCGATGGCATCGGTTCGGTACTCGGTCTTGGCGGCTGGCCTGCTCACCCTCGGCCTGTCGGCCTGCGCTGGTTACGAGTTCGCGCCCTTCGGGATCGAGAACCCGACCAACCAGGCGATCAACCGGGCCTACAAGGACCGCGATGCCTGCCTGACCGCGCAGGTGAACGGCAACGGCTCGGATGCGCACGCCGCGGCGGCCGCCTGCCAGCCGCAGATCCGAAAGCTCGACAGCGTCACCAACCCGCATCGCGATGCCGCGGTGACGGCGGCGATCCACCAGGATTCCGAATTCAGGGCGACGCGCTATGCCAGCCTCGCCCGCCCGGCAGCCACCAGCAGCCCCACGGCCGTGGCTCAGCCGCCCGTGCAGCCTGCCGTGCAGGCGCCCGCCCCGCTGACGGCCCAGGGCCAGCCGGCCGAGGCGCCCCTGCCCTACATGCCGCTGATTGCATCGCCGCAGTAGCCGACGGCCGGTCGTGGCTGGCATGCTGGCCATCCCCATGTTGGCCACCCCCATATTGGCCGCCCCATGACGACCTCACCAGCTTCGCGGCGCCAGAGCTTCACTTACGACGGGCGCGCGCTCGAAATCCGGGTGGTGTTCAGCGACGAAAACTGGACGACCTGGGTCTACGAAGACGGCCACCATCTCGCCGCCGTCGGCTCGGTCGAGCACAGCACTGTCGATGAGGGCGTTGTGCAGGGCACCGACGTCATCGGCGAACTGATCGAGGCTTCCGTGTCGGAAGTGCTGGCCGGCGACATCGAACTGCCACCGCGTAAGGCTCCCTAGATACTTCGTCCCGGCATCTGGACGTCGAGCTGCGCGCAGGCGCGTTCGACCGCGTGGCGCTCGACACCGGCTTTCAGTGCCCGGCGGCGTGTTGGTCGAGGTCGCGACCCAGCGCCGCCAGCATGCCGCCCGCCTTCATCTCGTCCGCCGAGGCAACTGGACCCAGCCGACGACGAGGACGCCGACAGCGGTCAGGAGCGTCGGCGGCGCGGCCTGAAACGGGACCGCCTCGGGGTACTCGCGCAGTAACGCTCCCAGTCGGCGGCGCCTACAGACCAGCGCGCGACGACATCCGTGCCCGCCAGCATGCCGCCCGCCCCCGCGCCGCGAGCAGCGTCGCCGGAACGAAATACGCGGACGCCAGAAGCAGGGTAAAGCCGATCACGCCGACGCCCATCGTAAGCGCGGACTCTTCCGGACCCAGCCGCTCGGAGATCGCAAGCCAGAACAGCAATGCGCCTGCGCCAAGGGCGATCAGCGCACAGCCGAGTTTGCGCGTCGGATTGCGCATCGGTCATTTTCTCGTGCGATGATTCACCATCGCGACCGCAAGGCCGGCCCGGAGAGCCGCCGTGATCCCGCGCTACCGCTTCGCGGCGACGCAGGACTTCTCGACAAGCTCGATGGCCTTGGCGGCAGCCACCCTGTCTGCGGGCGTCGGCACGGCAACCGTCCATGTCTTGTAGCAGCTCGATTGGAACGCCGGCTTGGCCGTCGCGAGATGAACGACGTCGCGACACAGCCAGGGCGTTTCCGCATCGATGGCGACGGTTCGCACTTCGGGAGCATCCTTTGGCCGGGATGGTGCGGACGCACGATCGTCCGTGTCGGATAGCCAACGTACCTGTTTGATCTTCGTGAAATCGAACGAAAGAGTGCCGGATTCCGCCCAGTCCTTCTCCGATTGCCTGAGACTGTGAAGACGAACAATGCACAGGCCGGGCCCAGGAGCGAACACGCCGACGAACGACGATTTGTCCGATCGATTCTCGACGACCAGGCTGCCGTTGACGATGGTGCCGGGTAGTGGCTGCGATGGCGGTGCCGCCGAAATCAACGACGACATTGCCCGGAGAACTTTCTCGTCTGCCTTGGCGTGACCGGTCATCCCGACAACCAAGATCGCAGCAAGGCTACCAAAGGCAGAACGCACAACCATTCCATGCTCCCCCAGATCGACCCAAGCCTGAGATCAAACGGGATATTTGTCCACGCGCCCTTCTGAGGACGAGAAGGACACACTGGACCGAGTCGATGGGAAGCGAAGCTCGTGCGCAGAGATCCGGCGAGCGCCGTCCAGCAGCTCAAGCGGGAGCAGGATAAGGAGCTGTTCGAGCGAGGCGTGCCCGTCGGTCGTGGCTGCCTTAGTCGACGCGGACGTTGCCGCCGGCATCCACGGTCACGCCGACCTCGGTCTGCCCGCGCCGCGCACGGCCGCGCCACGAACCATCGGCAGTCTTGCTGACCACCCTTACGTTCTTGTAGCCGTCGCGCTCGATCGCGGACTTGGCGAGACGCGCGCCTTCCGCGTCTTCGGTCGTGGGCGCGGTCGCTGCCGCCGTATCGACAGGCTTGTCGGACTTGCCGTCGATTGCCTTGTCGGTCGGCTTGCCGTCGGCCGACTTGCCGGCGACGTCTTCCTTGATCGGCACCGGCGGTCGCGGAGCGTGCCGCAGCGGCACGGGTGGACGCTGAAGCTCCGGCGCCGACGAGGTTGCGATCTTGGTCACCGCAATCGGCGCCTGCGTCTTGGCGATCACAGGCGGTGGCGGCAGCGTCGACCGCGGCTGCGACTGCACGGCCGTCACGCGCGTCGACGAATCGGAGGTGGACGAAAAGACACTCGCGCTCGCCACGCCGGCCACCACCAGCACGGCGCCCATCGCTGCAATCATTGCACGTGTCATGGCACCCTCGTCTTCAAAGACTACTGAGGTCTGCGATGGCACCCGCAATCAGGCGCGTACCGATCGCCATCAGCAGAATGTCGTTGGCAACACGAACGTATTGGTAGCCCGAGGGGGCGGGGCTGAGCTGGGCCAGTAACACACCAGGCAGCGGATAGAAGACGACGGCCGCCGGCAGAGGCTGACCCATCGCCCACATCTTCTTCGCCTGACCCGGCGGTAGGCAACCATTGTTTTTCTTGGCGAGCCCCGGCGGGCAGCCGGCCGTCGCATACTCGGTGCGATAGTAGGAATAGACGGCGCCGCGATCGCGCTCCTGAATGACGATGTTGACCGGCGCGGCATTGCCCTGGGGCACGACGACGACCGACGGATTGCCCGCGTCGCGATCCTTGTCCCGACCCTTGCCTTGCCCCTGGTTCTGGCCCGGCCCGCGGCCGTTATCCTTGTCCTTGTCTGCCAGGGCGGGTGTTGCGAGCAGCACGCAGAGCGAAAACGCCAGGGCAACCTTCGTCAACTTCATGACAGTCCTCCAACGCACCCCGACTCAACGCAGGAAATGGGGCGAAGGGCAGGCTGCGGTCCGGCCTTTCGACAAGAAATTCTACCTGTGGCCTTCCGGTCACAGATAAGTCACCGCCACTGCAGGGAACTCGATCGCTCCTCCGCTGCGGACGAGAATCGCCGCCCCTGCTGGAACCATCGCCGGTACAGGCGATTCGCGCGTCGTTCGACGACAAACAATTCATCCTCAAACCGCAGCGGTCATGCTGGCAGTTTGCCTTGCTGCACCAATCGAAAGATGGAGAAGTGACCGCGGGAGGATGAATGCCACGCAGTCTCGATGCACCGCTTAGTCCGAACGAGGAAATCACCTTGCGCCGGGTCGCGCTCGGAATTTCCTGCGCACGGGACCTGCCGCAGCGCGATCTGATGCGGCTGAAGACGCTGTCGCTCGTCGAGATGACGGAAGACCGTCTGCAGCTCACGCCCGATGGACGCCAGCGCTACAGCATGCTGCCCCGCGCCACGACCCTCGCCGCCGCGCCGACCTACGAAGAACTCATGAGCGCATTGGCCGAACGCCTGCGCAAGGAACGCGGCCAGAGCGAAACCGAGCGCTGACGCTCCTCTGATCGCGGATCAGGGCGAGACCTTGGCGCAGCCCGCGCCCTGCCAGCGATAGCCCTGCGCCGAACCGCCGACCATCGTCCATTCGACGATGCAGCCCTGGCGTACCAGGGTCGGCGGAAAGCCGCCCATCGGCATCCACATCCGGCCGCCCCACCCCCATCCCCAGCCGCCATAGCGACCGTAGTAGAGCGGCGGCATGCCGGGATCGATGTAGGACGTGTCCCAGCGCCACTGCAGCACCTTGCTGCCGTCTTCGAGCTGGTAGCTGTTGTCGGGGATGCGGCCCATGCCGGTCAGCAGCCCGGCCTCCGGCGTGCCCGCCATCTCGCGCAGGCGATTGTCGAACACGGCTTCGCGCTCCTCCTTGGTCGCGCAGCCGGCCATCGTCAGCAGGAGAAGAACCATCGCCGCCGAAATCCTGCGAGGCATGTCGACCTCCAAAAACATCACGGCCGAAAAATCACGGCACGAAGTAGCCGACCTTTGTCATCAACCCATCAGCGCCCAGGACGAGAACGCCGATGCTGTCGGTTCCCTGCAGATAGGTAAAGACCGGCCGCTTTGCCACACGCAGCGCGTTCCATGCGGCGCGCTCGACGCCGGCCTCGGCATACCAGACGGTGTCGCCGCGGCGCAGCGTGCCCTCCTCGCCCTGCTTCCATTCCGGCAACTGCTCGCTGCCGGCGACGCTGCGCAGGCCCTCGACCAGCATCTGCGCCAGCGCTTTCTCCATCGCGGTGCTGTCGCGCGGCGCCTCGTCGGGGAAACGCCAGTCGGCGAGCACGACGTCGCTCCACACCGGCACGCCGTCGGGGCGGCGCACGACCTGGACGATCACCGCGTTGCGGCAGGTCGGCCCGTCGGCCACCGCTTCGACAAGATAGCCTGCACCCGCACGCGCCCAGGCCTGTTCCGCCCGCGCGCGACAGGGTTCGTCGGCGAGCGCCGATGTGGCGAGGGCTGGCGTTGCGACGGCTAACGCTGTGGCAAGAAGCCCGGCTTTGGACATGCCGGGAGTCTAGGCTCTGGAAGCGCGCCGCTCCAGCCTAGCGCGGCAGCGAGTCGAAATAGTCCTTACACGCCTGCGTGATCTGGTTGGTGCGCTGCATCTCGCAGGGGCGCTGACGTTCCAGCAGGACCATGCCGGCATAGAAGATCATCACGCCCAGGATCCAGCCGGTCATCGACCAGGACAGCACCTTGTCGAGCCGGTCGGCCCAGGACGGACCGGTGAAGAACTTCAGCACCATGATGGAGATCGGAATCGTCGCCATGCCGCAGGCGACGAACAGCAGGACATAGCCCCCCAGCCCCAACCCTTCCGGCACAGTGCTACCAGCTCAGCTTGGGCATCTGGATCGGGCCGGTCTTCTTCGGCGTCCAGCCGCGCGCTTCCATGCAGCGCGCCACCAGGCGATCGAAGTTGTTCTGGTAGCCCTGGTTGTCCATCGTCCGGTAGAGGTCCTGCTGACCGAAACGGTCGCGCTCGCCGGAGAAAACGGCGCGGCGCTGGTCCTCGATGTTGCGCTCCTGGCCCGCAACGTTCTTCGCCTGCGCGCGGCACTGCCCTTCGTCGCGCGCATACTGCTCGGCCATGGTGGCGTCCTGCTTGCCTTCCTTGGTGAAGGTCTTGGGCGCGCAGCCGACCACCAGCAGGCCCGCCGCGAGAACGACGAGCGCGCGCTTCACTTGACCCCCGCCAAGGCCGCTTCGATGGCCTTCAGCGCGTCGGGCGCCTTCGCGGCATCGGGGCCGCCGCCCTGCGCCATGTCGGGACGGCCGCCGCCGCCCTTGCCGCCAAGCGCCGCGACGCCGGCCTTCACCAGCTCGACCGCGCTGTAATTCTTCGACAGGTCTTCGGTTACGCCGACCACCGCCGAGGCCTTGCCGTCCTCGACGCCGATCAGCGCCACGACGCCCGAGCCCAGCTTCTTCTTGAACTCGTCGGCCATGCCCTTGAGGTCCTTGCCCGGGACGCCGTTCAGCACGCGGCCGATCAACTTGACGCCGCCAACATCGCGCACCTCGTCGGCCGCATTGCCAGCGCCCGAACCGCCGCCGCCCGCCAGGGCCAGCGCCTTGCGCGCCTCGGCCAGTTCGCGCTCGATCTTGCGCTGGCCATCGACCAGTGCCGCGAGACGTGCCGGCAGATCCTCCGCCCGCACCTTCAACGTCGCCGCCGCCTCGGCCAGCAGCTCGGCCTGGTGTCGCACATGCGCCTCGGCCGCGTGACCGGCCAGCGCCTCGATGCGGCGAACGCCTGCAGAAACCGCGCCCTCGCCCACGATCTTGAACAGGCCGATATCGCCGGTGCGCTTGGCATGGGTGCCGCCACAGAGTTCGACCGAGTACTTGTCGCCACCCTCGTCGCTGCCCATCGAGAGCACGCGCACTTCCTCGCCGTACTTCTCGCCGAACAGCGCCATGGCGCCGGCGGCAATCGCCTCTTCCGGCGTCATCAGCCGCGTCAGGACCGCCGAGTTGTGGCGGATGCGGTCGTTGACCTCGTCCTCGATGCGCTTCAGCTCCTCGGGCGAGACCGCCTTGGTGTGGCTGATGTCGAAGCGCAGCCGGTCGGGCGCGACCAGCGAGCCCTTCTGCGTCACAGGTTCGCCGAGATGACGGCGCAGCGCCTCGTGCAGCAGATGCGTTGCCGAATGGTGCGCGCGCAACTGGGCGCGGCGGACCGGATCGACGGTCATCACGAGATCGTCGCCGACCTTGAGTTCGCCCTTCTCGACCTTGGTGTGATGGGCATGGAGATCGCCCACCATCTTCTGCACGTCGAGCACGTCGCCCTGGTTGGCGCCGCTGATGAGCTGGCCCTGGTCGCCCTGCTGGCCGCCGGACTCGGCGTAGAACGGCGTCTGGTTGGTGATGATCCAGCCGGTCTGGTTGGCCTTGAGCGAGGAGACTTCCTTGCCGTCGAGCAGGATCGCCTTGATCTGACCCTCGGCGCGTTCGGTGTCGTAACCCAGGAACTCGGTGGCGCCGGCCTTCTGGCGCACGTCGAACCAGATCGCCTGATCCGCCGTCTCGCCGGAGCCCGCCCACGCCGCACGGGCCTTGGCGCGCTGCTCCTCCATCGACTTCTCGAAGCCATCGGTGTCGACGGCGATGTTGCGCGCGCGCAGCACGTCCTGCGTGAGATCGAGGGGGAAGCCGAACGTGTCGTAGAGCTTGAAGGCGACCTCGCCCTTCAGCGTGCCGCCGGCGGCGAGGCCCTTGGTCTCGTCTTCGAGCAGCTTGAGGCCGGTGCCCAGCGTCTTCTTGAAGCGCGTCTCCTCGAGCTTCAGCGTCTCGGTGATCAGCGGCTGCGCGCGCGTCAGCTCCGGATAGGCATCGCCCATCTCGTGCACCAGCGTCGGCACCAGCTTGTAGACCACGGGGTCCTGCGCGCCGAGGATGTGGGCATGGCGCATCGCGCGGCGCATGATCCGGCGCAGCACGTAGCCGCGGCCTTCGTTCGACGGCAGTACGCCGTCGGCGATCAGGAACGAGGTGGCGCGCAGATGGTCGGCGATCACCTTGTGCGAGGCCGCCTGCGGGCCGTCGGGATCGACGTTGGTCACGTGCGCCACCGCCTCGATCAGCGCGCGGAACAGGTCGATGTCGTAGTTGTTGTGCTTGTGCTGCAGGACCGTCGCCAGCCGCTCCAGGCCCATGCCGGTGTCGATCGAGGGCTTGGGCAGCGCGACGCGCTCTTCCTTCGTCACCTGCTCGAACTGCATGAAGACCAGGTTCCAGATCTCGATGAACCGGTCGCCGTCCTGGTCGGGGCTGCCCGGCGGTCCGCCGGGGATGCCTTCGCCGTGATCGAAGAAGATCTCCGAGCATGGACCGCACGGGCCGGTATCGCCCATCGCCCAGAAATTGTCGGAGGTCGGGATGCGGATGATGCGGTCGTCGGGCAGGCCCGCGATCCGCTTCCACAGGCTCGCCGCCTCGTCGTCGGTGTGGAACACCGTGACCAGCAGCTTGTCCTTGGGCAGACCGTAATCCTTCGTCAGCAGGTTCCACGCCAGCTCGATCGCGTTCTCTTTGAAATAGTCGCCGAACGAGAAGTTGCCCAGCATCTCGAAGAAGGTGTGGTGACGCGCGGTGTAGCCGACGTTTTCAAGGTCGTTGTGCTTGCCGCCGGCGCGGACGCACTTCTGCGAGGTCGCGGCGCGGCTGTAGTTCCGCGTCTCCAACCCGGTGAAGACGTTCTTGAACTGCACCATGCCGGCGTTGGTGAACATCAGCGTCGGGTCGTTGCGCGGCACGAGCGGGCTCGAGTCCACGACCTCGTGGCCGTTTTTGCGGAAGTACTCTAGGAAAGTACGGCGGATTTCGCTGACGCTTTGCATGCGGGCCTTGTAGCGTGCGCCTGCCAGCCAAGTCCAGAACAGGGAACCTGCAGATAATGGCCGCCGAGGCCCATTCTACCGCCACTCTCCGGCTCACCGTGGGCGATCTCCGGGTGGTCCATCCTGTCACCGTCCCGAGCGGTTCCGTCCGCGCCTCGGCCGTCGTGCCGGCCCTGCAGGGGCTGGTGAATGCCGTGGTCGGCGCGGCCGAGACGAAGCTGGCTGAAACCGGGGCGGAAATCTCCTGCCGCAAGGGCTGCGGCGCCTGCTGCCGCCAGCTCGTGCCGGTTTCGCGCACGGAGGCTGAACGCTTGCTGGGCGTGATCGAGGCGATGCCGGCGAAACGGCGCCGGGCGCTTGAGGAGCGGTTCGCGGCAGCGGCGACGGCGATCAAGGCGGCCGGCCTCGACGCGAAGGCGGGCCGTGCCGACCGCGAGCTGTCGGTCGGCTATTTCGCGCTGGGCATCCCCTGCCCCTTCCTCGAAGAGGAAAGCTGCTCGATCCATCCCGAGCGGCCGCTGGTCTGCCGCGAATACCTCGTGACCTCGCCTGCCGAGCTGTGCGCCGGCCCGCAGCAGGAGGGCGTGACGCCTGTGCCGGTGCCCAAGGTCTCCCTCGCCGCCCGCGGCCTGCAGGACGACCAGGAGAGCTGGTTTCCGCTCGCGATGCTGATGGACTGGGCGAAGACGCGGCCCCGCCATGGTGTGAAGCGCACGGGGCCGGAATGGATACAGAAGTTTTTGAAGGGGATCGGTTCGCGACCGGGGTGAGCCTCCTCTGTCATCCTGAGCGAAGCGAAGGATCTCATGGCGGTTGCCACCAATGGCCAGCGGCGATGAGATCCTTCGCTTCGCTCAGGATGACATGAAGGTAGGTCGCGCTAACGGGATTCGTTCTGAACCGTGCGGGCTCTCGCGCATCAGAATGCGCTGCCGCCCGCCCACCGCCCTTTCTTTTGCGCTTTGCGCAAAAGAAAGGGCGGTGCCACGCGTGGGGTGCGGCACCGCCCGGTAAGGAACCCGGAGACAGGGGATACGGGCTCCTCTATTGGCCGCCTCTATTCATCGTCGTCCTCGTCGTCTTCCTTGCCGCCATCCATCAGCGCACCCGCGAGGATGCCGGCATTGGCGCGAACCTTGTTCTCGATGGTCTGCGCGACCTCGGGATTGTTCTTGAGGAAATTCTTGGCGTTCTCGCGGCCCTGGCCGATGCGCTGGCCATCGTAGGAGTACCAGGAGCCCGATTTCTCCACGACGCCGGCCTTCTCGCCGAGGTCGATCAGCTCGCCGACCTTGCTCACGCCCTCGCCGTACATGATGTCGAACTCGACGACCTTGAACGGCGGCGCGACCTTGTTCTTCACGACCTTGACGCGCGTGGCGTTGCCGACAACCTCGTCCTTGTCCTTGAGCGCGCCGATGCGGCGGATGTCGAGACGGACCGAGGCGTAGAACTTCAGCGCGTTGCCGCCGGTCGTCGTCTCGGGGCTGCCGAACATGACGCCGATCTTCATGCGGATCTGGTTGATGAAGATCACCAGCGTGTTCGACTTGGAGATCGACGCGGTAAGCTTGCGCAGTGCCTGGCTCATCAGGCGGGCCTGCAGGCCGGGCAGCGAATCGCCCATCTCGCCTTCGAGTTCGGCCTTGGGCACGAGAGCGGCCACCGAGTCGATCACCAGCACGTCGATGGCGCCGGACCGCACCAGCGTGTCGGCAATCTCGAGCGCCTGCTCGCCGGCGTCGGGCTGGGAGATCAGGAGGTTGTCGATATCGACACCGAGCTTCTTGGCATAGGCCGGGTCGAGCGCATGTTCGGCGTCGACGAAGGCGCAGGCGCCGCCCTTCTTCTGGGCTTCGGCCACTACATGCAGCGCGAGCGTCGTCTTGCCCGAGCTTTCCGGGCCGTAGATTTCGACGATGCGGCCCTTGGGCAGGCCGCCGATGCCGAGCGCGATATCGAGGCCCAGCGAGCCGGTCGAAATCGCCTCGATCTCCAGCGCCTCGCGCTGGCCGAGCTTCATGATGGAGCCCTTGCCGAAGGCGCGCTCGATCTGCGCGAGCGCCGCATCCAGGGCCTTGCTCTTGTTTTCCATGCCGTCTTTCTCGACCACTTTCAGGACTGCCGACATTGGCTTTCTCCTTCTTCCCACGCCCCTGTCAGGAGCAGCAATGCGGATAAGTCCGCCGCCCCGTAGCGCTTCGGACCGCGCCTCGGAGGATGCAAATGTACGCCTTTTGTTCCATACCGCAACGGAACATTTAACCCGCTGAAACAACTAATGTTGTTGACACAAGTTCTAGTTATGTTCCCCATGGATTATCCCACCAAGGGGATGAACTGAGCTAGGGCACGCGCTCTGCCGACACGCTGGCCCGCGCCTCGTCGCATTCGGCGCAGCCCTCCTCCGCGCCGTGGAGGAACAGCAGCGGCTCGTCGCGCAGCGCGCAGACGGCGAGGCGTACGATGTCCTGCGCTCGTGCGAGGCGCGCGGTGCCGTGGCCGACCGGGCCTTCGGCCTGCAGTCCTCGCGTCCGCAGCCAGTCGTCGGCCAGGGCGAAGCGCTGGCAGCAATGGTCGTTCTCGCGATAGTCGATGCGCACCGGCCGGCCATCGTCGCCGCGCCCCGTGAAGTGCTTGGGCACGCCATAAGGAACGGGCGTCAGCAGCTCCGCGACATGCAGCGAGGTGTCGGCATCGTGCCCCACGCCCAGCAGCAGAACCTGACCATCGTGATCGCGCACGCGGCCGACGGGACTGTCGGGTGTGTGCGGCGGCAGCGGCAGCGCCGTCTTCACGATCGCTTCCGCCTTCGGGCCGATGGCGGCGCAGGCGAAGGCATGGTCGGAGCGCACGACGCCGGGCTGGCGCCAGAACAGGTCGGCGGTGACGCCGAGATCGGGCGCGGCGGCCGTCGTCGCCGGATCGAAGGGCGTTGCATCGTCGCCGGTCCATGACGGCATCACCAGCGTGCCGTCGGGCCCCTGCGCGGTGCGCAGCGCCGCGATCAGTCCCAGCGGGCCGCTCTCGATCGGCCGCAGCGCGCGAAACGACGTGTGTACGAGCAGCACCCCGCCCGCCTCGACGCCGAGCGCACGGAGCTGCTCCACGATTTCGCTCTCTCGAAACGCACGCTGCACCATCCGTCCGTCGCTCCTCTCAGGTCCCGCAATTACCTCGGAGGCAATTGCCGGTGATTCCCGACATCCGCAATCTGAACCAATGAACGCCCCGACGACACTGCGCTTGCACCACAGCATCTTCTCCGCCTCCTCGCAGAAAGTGCGGCTGGCTCTGGTCGAAAAGGGCCTCGCTCATGACAGCGTCGCCGTCGACCTGCAGGCGGGCGAACAGCACTCCGCCGCCTATCGCGCGCTCAACCCGCGCGGCGTCGTGCCGACATTGATCCACGACGGCGCGGTGCTGATCGAGAGCGCCGCCATCCTCGAATATCTCGACGATGTCTTTCCCGAACCGGCGCTGCGGCCGCGCTATTCCGTGGCACGCCAGCGCATGCGGTCGTGGGTGCGCCGCCTCGACGACGTGCACCATCCCGCCAACGGCATGATGCACTACGCGATTCTGGGCCGAGCGACCTTGCAGGCGCTGCCGCCGGAACGGCTGGAGGCGATGCTGCAGGCCATGCCCAACCGGCGCGACCGCGCGCTGCGGGCCGCCGCCGCGCGGCAGGGCGTCGAGGCGCCGGAGTTCGCCGACGCCGTGCGCACCCAGGAGGAAATGCTCGATGCCCTCGATGCAAGCCTGACGGACCATGACTTCCTGATCGGCGACGAGGTCAGCCACGCCGATCTGGTGGCGCTCCCGTACGTCGCGCGGCTGGAGCAAATGGGCCTGCTGGCGCTGATCGACGGCGCGGACCGCCCCGCGCTCGCCGGCTGGTACGACCGCATGAAGGCACGACCCTCGTGGCGCGAGACCATCGGCGCCCTTCCCCCACAGGTGATCCAGCATTGGCAGTCGCTCGGCCGGCAGGCATGGCCACAGATCGCGCCGCATCTGCGACGACAACCGCCTACGTGCCAACCGGCCTTCTCCTAGAAGGTCGTGCAAGTCACCCGCTTGCCGATGTACTGGCAGTTGGTGGTCCGCGGGCGGTTGATCGCCTCGATCAATTTCTGCCGCTGATACATCGCATGCTGCTGCTCCGACCAGATGAGGATGGCCTTGGCGGCTTCCTTGTACTCATCGACCTCGGCCTTGTGCGCAGCCTGCAGCTCGCGATCCATCTGCCGCGCGATCGCCATCGCCTGGTCGAGAAACTCGGTGCGGGCGGCCTCGCGAACCCGGACAAATTCGCCCCACGTCATCTTCCGCTCGACGATTCCGAGATAGCCGGCATCGACCTTCGCGTAGGCTTGGGCGAGCAGCGCCATCATGTCCGGATTGAGACTGCCCATGCCTTCGAGGTTGATCTTGCGGCATTCGGCACCCGCCTCCTGCACGACGAACACGGCCTTGATCTCCGCGGGCGTTGCCTTGGCCGGGTTGGCCTGCGCCGCCAGCGACGCCGAGCCCTCGGGCAGGTAAGGTGCAAGGAGCCGATACTCCGGCGTCTCCTTGACCTTCGCGATGCAGGCTTCGCTTGCCGCCTTCCCGCTTTCGACCGAGTTCATAAGGCGCGCCATTTCGAGCTGAGCCCGCGTGGCGCAACCGGCCAGCACTGCCATCAACGCTACGAGAACGATCAATCGCACGTCACTCTCCTATAGGTAGAATGCTCTACCTATTCACACTTTATGAGAGCATTCTCCGACGCGCAATCGACCGTCGGTTGTGCAAACGTCAGATTGGTCCGAGCATTTTTCCGGTCCTGAGCCTGGCGATGCCGGCGGCATCGTAGCCCAGCGCCGCCAGCACCTCGTCGTTGTGCTGGCCGATCTCCGGCGGATCGCTGACCAGCGGCGGACGCCAGCCCATCATCTGGAACGGCAGCAGCGGCAGGCGCGTCTGCACGCCGCCCGGCAGGGTCGTCGGCGCCAGCGAGCCGTTGGCCAGGAGGTGCGGATGGTCGAACAGCTCCTGCGGCCGCGCGACCGGCGCAAAGGAGATGTCGGCGTCGAGGCAGAGCTGTTCGAGGGCGGCGCGGTCATGGCGCTTGAAGACCTCGGCCACCGCCGGGACGAGCCAGGGCCGGGCCTCGATGCGCTGGTTGTTGGTGGCGAGCCGCGCGTCGTTCGCCAGCTCCTGCTGACCGAAGATCTCGCAGAAGCGTTTCCACTGGCTGTCGCTGGTGATGCCGATGAAGACCTGCTGGCCGTCGGCAGTGTTGAAGATCTCGTAGACCGCCCACGAACTGACGCGCTCGGGCATCGGCGGAGGCGCGGCACCGCCGTTCATCGCCGTGATGGCGAGATGCTGACCCATCAGGAACACCACCGACTCGAACAGCGCGCTTTCGACCAGCCCGCCCTTGCCGGTGCGATCGCGCTGCTTCAGCGCCAGCACCGTGCCGAAGGCGCCGAAGATGCCGCCCATGATGTCGACCACCGAGGTGCCCGCCCGTAGCGGCCGTCCCGACGGGCCGGTCATGTAGGCGAGCCCGCCCATCATCTGTACCACCTCGTCGAGCGCCGGCCGCTTCTCGTAGGGGCCGGGCAGGAAGCCCTTCAGCGAACAGTAGACGAGGCGCGGATTGATCTTCTCCAGATGCGCCGGCCCCAGCTTGCGCTTGGCCATCGAGCCCGGCGCGAAGTTCTCGATCAGCACGTCGGCCGACTCCAGCAGCTTGACGAGCACCGCCCTGCCCTCCGGCGCATCGGCGTCGAGCGCGAGGCTCTTCTTGTTGCGATTGAAGTAGCCGAAGAAGCCCGCGCCGAAGCCGCGCAGCTTGCGCGTGCGGTCGCCGTCGACCGGCTCGACCTTGATCACCTCGGCGCCGAGATCGGCCAGGATCATGCCGCAGGACGGCCCGAGGATGGTGTGCGTGAGTTCGACGACGCGAATGCCCTTGAGAGGCGGCGTGATGGCGGAGGTCGGAGAAGAGGTCATGCCCTCTCCTTACCTCACCCCGGCCGCCCATGCAGCCAAGCCAAAACCGGCGCGCTAGTCGGAGACGGCGCCGGAATCCTTGACGGCCTTGCCCCACTTCGGGACGTCGCGTTGCAGGACGTCGGTCAGTCCGCTTTGCGGCGAGGCGACCACGACCAGGCCGAGCTTGGCTAGCCGCTCTTGCGTCTCAGGCTCGCGCAAGGTGGCGGCGATCTCCTGGTTGAGCTTGGCGGCGACATCGGCCGGAATGCCGGGCGGGCCCATGATGGCGAGCCAGCTATCGGCCTCGAAGGGAATGCCGTTCTCGGCGAAGGTCGGCACGTCGGGCAGCGCCGGCGAGCGCTTCATCGACGCCATGCCCAGCGCCCGCACCTTGCCGGCCTGGATGTGCGGCAGCGCCGTGTTGACGCTCACCGACGAGAGCTGCACCTCGCCGGCCAGCAACGCCTGCACTGCCGGCGCGCCCCCTTTATAGGGGACGTGGACCATGTCCAATCCACCCGCCGCCACACGGAACAGCTCGACGGTCAGGTGCGAGCCGTTGCCCGTCCCGGCCGACGAATAGGTGAGCTTGCCCGGCTGGCTCTTGGCCAGCGCCACGAACTCCTTGGCGTTCTGCGCCGGCACCGAGGGGTGGACCATGATCACCGTCGGAAAGGTCGCCGCCAGCGTGATCGGCGTGAAGTCCTTGAAGACGTCGTAGCCCAGCTTCGCGCCGTAGAGCGTGGGCGCGATGGCGTGCGTGCCGTTGTCGGCGACCACCAGCGTGTAACCATCCGGCGGCGACTTGGAGACCATCGCGCTGCCCAGCGTGCCGCCGGCCCCCGGACGGTTCTCCACGACGACCTGCTGGCCGATCCGATCCCCGAGCTTCTGTGCCAGGATACGGCCGAACGTGTCGGAGTTGCCGCCGGGCGCGTGCGGCACGATCAGCTTGATCGGACGCGACGGGAAGGAAGAAGCGGTCTGCGCACTGGCGGGAAGCACGGCGGAAGCGGCACCGGAGGCAACGAGCGCACCGATCAGTCCGAGCGCGTGGCGACGTGGCGTATGGACCATGCTGTCCTGTCTCCTCGAGGAGAGGTGGCAATCCCAAGCGGCCGGACACGGTAAGCGTGTCGCCGGGGGTCCGCCAAGCGCCGAATGCGGTCGAGGAGCGCCCTACGCCTGAGAAGAACTCACGCGAACCAGGTGTCGATGTCTTTGGTAAGCGGCAGGCCCGCCGTCTCGGCCAGCACGCGGTGGGACATGCCGGCGCCGACCATGAAGGCCTCCTGGTGTGGCAGCGCGTTGGCCTTGAGCATCGCGCGGATCGCCGGCCCATCGTGGCCCCAGCCGATGGCTTCGACCTTGCCGTCGAAGGCACGGTTGAGGGTGGCCAGGAACTCGGCGCGCTCGGTTTCGCTGAGCGCGGGAACGGCGTCGATGTCGCCCAGGATGAAAAGCCGGCCGCGGAACTTGGCGACGAGGTCGGCCACCGAATTGCGCGGCTCGACGATGATCTCGCGATTGGGCCCGCGGCGGACGCGCGCGGCCAGCGACAGCGGCATCACGGCGCCGCCGAGATGGGCGCCCGAATCCATGATGACCGAGGCCAGTTCCTTGTAGGTGATGCCCAGCCGCTCCGCCCGCTTCAGCCGCAGCATCGCGACTTCCGGTTTGGGGGTTTTCCACGCCTTGGCCGAGGCACGGCGCCACACCCAGGCTTCCCACGACATGTCGAAGGTCGGACCATTGTTGTGGCCGATGCCCGGACGGCGCAGCAAAGTCTCGACATTGACATGCCGGACACTTAGACGGTCGAAACGATCACCCATGGCCCTATTTTAGCGCTATTTTGGCGTTCCCGGGTTCGTGGAATGCAAAAGGAGTGCCAAGTGGACGATTTCCAGGTCGATGTGTTGGTGGTCGGTGCGGGCAATGCCGCGGCCTGCGCGGCGCTGGCGGCACGCGAGACGGGCGCGTCCGTGGCCATGCTCGAAGCGGCCCCCGAGGAAGAGCGCGGCGGCAACAGCACCTACACGGCCGGCGCCATGCGCGTGGTCTTCAGCGGCGTCGACGACCTGGTCCAGCTCTACGACCTCACCGAAGACGAGAAGCGCGACGTCGATTTCGGCAGCTACAGCGCCGACGAGTATCTCGACGACATGGGCCGCGTGACCAACTACCGCTGCGACCCGGAACTGACCGACATCCTGATCAACCGCTCCTTCGAGACCATGAAGTGGATGCGCGCCAAGGGCGTGCGCTTCCAGCCGAGCTACGGCCGGCAGGCCTTCAAGGTGAACGGCAAGTACAAGTTCTGGGGCGGCCTGGCGGTCGAAGCCTGGGGCGGCGGGCCGGGCCTGGTCGATCTCGAGCACAAGGCTGCCGTCAAGGCAGGCATCCCCATCCACTACGAGACGGCGGCGGTGTCGCTGATCGAAGAGGACGGCGTGGTGCGCGGCGTCATCGCCCGCCACAAGGGCCGCAAGGTCCGGATCGGCGCCAAGGCCGTCGTGCTGGCCTGCGGCGGTTTCGAGAGCAACGCCGAGATGCGCACGCGCTATCTCGGGCCCACCTGGGACCTCGCCAAGGTCCGCGGCACGCGCTTCAACACCGGCGCGGGCATCAACATGGCGCTGGCGATCGGCGCCAAGCCGCACGGCAACTGGTCGGGCGGCCACGCCGTCGGCTGGGACATGAACGCGCCGGAGTTCGGCGACCTCGACGTCGGCGACAACTTCCAGAAGCATTCCTATCCGCTCGGCATCATGGTCAACGCCAACGGTGTGCGCTTCGTCGACGAGGGCGCGGACTTCCGCAACTACACTTATGCAAAGTATGGCGCGGTGATCCTGTCGCAGCCGCAGCAGTTTGCGTGGCAGATCTTCGACTCCAAGGTGCTCGACAAGCTGCGCGACGAGTATCGCATCAAGCGCGTGACCAAGGTGCGCGCCGACACGATCGAAGAACTGGCGGGCAAGCTCGAAGGCGTGGACCCGCAGGCGTTCCTGAAGACCATCAAGGAATGGAACGCGGCCGTGATGACCGAGGTGCCGTTCAACCCGGCGATCAAGGACGGCCGCAGCACGCGCGGGCTCGCCGTGCCTAAGAGCCATTGGGCCAACACCATCGACCAGGCGCCGTTCGAGGCCTATGCGGTGACCTGCGGCCTCACCTTCACCTTCGGCGGGTTGAAAATCACCACCGAGGGTGAGGTCGAGAGCACGGACGGCCACACCATCCCCGGCCTGTTCGCGGCCGGCGAACTGGTGGGCGGGCTTTTCTATCACAACTACCCCGGCGGCACGGGCCTGGTGTCGGGCGCCGTGCTCGGCAAGCTGGCGGGCGACGGCGCGGGACGCTACGTTTCCGGCAAGAACTGAGAAAAGTGGAGGAAACGATGACCACCCTCTCCCGCCGTTCGGCCCTGGCGCTTGGCAGCGGCGCACTTCTCGTGCCGTCGGCGCTTCGGGCGCAGGCGACATGGCCGACGCAACCGCTCTCCTTCGTCGTCGGCTATGCAGCCGGAGGTGGTGCCGACATCGTAGCCCGCGAGCTGGCGCATCTCATGACGCCGCTGCTCGGCCAGCAGGTCATCGTCGAGAACAAGGGCGGCGCGGCGGGTGCCATCGGCGCGCGCTTCGTCTCCAATGCCAAGCCCGACGGCTACACGATCTTCTACGCCGTCGGCACCAACGTCGTGACCAACCCGCATGTGCTCAAGGCGTCGATCGACACGCTGAAGGGGCTGGTGCCGATCATCCAGACCACCGACTACCAGTACGTGCTGGCGGTCAATCCCAACGTGCCGGCCAACAACGTCAAGGAGCTGATCGCGCTCGCCAAGAAGGAGCCGGGCAAGCTCACCTTCTCGTCGTCGGGCGTGGGCGGCAACAACCACCTCGCGGGCGCGCTGTTCGCCGAGGCCGCCGGCATCGACATCACCCACGCCCCCTACAAGGGCACGGGGCCGGCGCTGATGGACGTGATCTCGGGCGTCATCACCATGAACTTCTCCTCGCTGCCGCCGGCCGTCAGCCAGATCAAGGGTGGACGGCTGAAGGCGCTGGCCGTGACCGGCAACAAGCGGGTCAGCTCCCTGCCCGACGTGCCGACGCTCAAGGAGCAAGGTGTCGATGTCGCGGTCACCGGCTGGCACGGCCTGTTCGCGCCGCCCAAGACGCCCGACGCCATCCTCGATCGCCTTCACAAGGAAACGGCGATCGCGATGAAGGACACCAGGTACACCGAGGCGCTGGCCAAGGACGGCCTCGAACTGCCGCCGGCGCGCAGCCGCGCGGAGTTCACGAAGTACGTCGAGGACGAACACGCCTTCTGGGGCAAGAAGTTGAAGGCGCTGAACATCCAGGCGGAGTAATCGGCCGTCGCAATCCGACGGCGGTCGACGTCGTGCGCCTCAGAGGCGCATGACGATCCGGCCATCGATCTTCTCCTGCTGCATGCGGTCGAAGATGTCGTTGATGGCGTCGAGCGGCTCCCACGAGAAATGGGGCTTCACCTTGCCCTCGCCGGCAAATTCCAGGCACTCGACCAGGTCCTGCCTTGTGCCGACAATCGAGCCGCGCACCGTGATGCGGTTGAGCACGGTGTCGAAGATCGGCAAGGGAAAGTCGCCCGGCGGCAAGCCGACCAGCACCATCGTGCCGCGCCGCCGCAGCATCGCCTGTGCCTGGGCGAAGGCCTTGGGCGACACTGCCGTCACCAGCACGCCATGCACGCCGCCCATCGCCTTGTGCAGCGCCGGGCCGGGATCTTCCTCGCGGGCGTTGATCGCCATGTCGGCGCCGAGCTTCGTGGCCAGCTCAAGCTTCTCGGGGTGCACGTCGATGGCTGCGCAATGCAGGCCCATCGCTTTGGCGTATTGCACGGCCATGTGGCCGAGTCCGCCGATGCCGGAAACCGCCACCCACTCGCCGGGCCGCGCTTCTGTTTCCTTGAGTCCCTTGTAGACGGTAACGCCGGCGCACAGGACCGGCGCGGCCGGCCCGAAGTCGAGGCTCGCCGGGAGCTTTCCAACGTAGTTGGGATCGGCGACCACATAGTCGGCGAAGCCGCCGTTGACCGAATAGCCGGTGTTCTGCTGCTCGTGGCAGAGCGTCTCCCAGCCGGTGCGGCAGTGCGGGCAATGTCCGCAGGCGGTGTAGAGCCAGGGCACGCCGACGCGGTCGCCTTCCTTGACGCCTTTAACATCGCGCCCCACGGCGGCAACGAAGCCCACGCCCTCGTGGCCCGGAATGAACGGCGGCGACGGTTTGACCGGCCAGTCGCCGTGCGCGGCATGGAGGTCGGTATGGCAGACACCCGACGCTTCCACCTTCATGAGGATCTGGTTGGCACCGACCTCGGGAACCGGAACTTCGCGGATGACGAGCGGCTTCTTGAATGCCGTGACGACCGCGGCCTTCATCGTCTTTGCCATGGGCCCCTCCTCGGATTGGTCTCCTGAAGCGACGACGAATACTAGCCGCAACGCCCTGGCTTGGCGAAGTCCCGCGGCCCCGCCGATGTTCCGGTGGGGCCGCCATCAACTCCCGTTCTTCAGCCCTTGTTCCGTTGCGGCACCATGCAGAAGCCCTGCGCTTCGACACCCAGAGTCGGATTGAACTTCGAGCGGAAGTTCTCCATCGCAATCGCGGCCGTCAGTTCCACCACCTGTGCTTCGGTGAAGTGCTTGCGCAGTTCGGCGAAGAACGCGTCGTCGACATGCTGGTCGGTGTAGGTGATGCGCTCGGCATATTCCAACGCCAGCCGTTCGCTCGGGCTGAACAACTTGCTGTCGCGCCAGTTCAGGACCTCCGCGACCTTCTCCAGTCCGCCTTCATTCTCCGTCACACGGACGGAATTGATGTCTATTCAAAACGGACAGCCGTTGATCGACGCCACGCGCAGGTAGATCAGCGGCGGCAGGTCCTTCGGCAATTGCCCCGACTGCTCGATCGATGCGCCGAGCATCTTGGCGGCGCGCAGGATCGGCGGGCAATGCGCCATCACCTTGGTCGGATTCAAAAGATTGCCGAAGATCTCGCGTTCCTTGTCGAACACAGGCTTCAACGTCGGATCGCCACCGTCTTCCTCGATCTCACTCACGCGGGGCATGACACGCTCCTCAGGTTGCAGGACCTCAAATTGCCGAGGACGGCGACCCTACACGACCGGCGCCAGCGCCGTCAGCACTAGGCGCACGAGATCGACCTGCGAGGCGGTGTCGGTCTTGGCGCGCGCACTCGCAAGCTGCGTGCGCGCAGTCTCGAAGCTCACGCCCAGCCGCTTGGCAATCGCCGGCAGCGGCACTCCCGTCGCAAGCAAGCCGACCAGACGCGCTTCGGCCGGCGTGAACCCGAACAACGTCGACAGCGCCCGCGGCTCGATCCGCGGCGGCGCCTCGGGGTCGGTGATGATCAGCATGACGGCCGCGTGCTGCTGCGTGAGCACGCTGCGGTCGAAGCCGCGGTCCAGGCCGAGCGGCGTCGCGACCACGGTGTAGGACCGGCGGCCCGACGGCCGCAGGATGCGCAGGTAGTCGCCCGCCCCGCATCCGACGTCGCCCGCGGTGGTCTGCGCTGCCCGCAGGATTGCGAGTTGCAGCTTCGCGTCGTCGCCGGCAAGTGCTGCATGCACGCCGGCCGCGGTGAGGAGAAGCCCGTCGCCCTCGCCCAGTATCGCGAGCGCCGCGCGATTGGCCGTGACCAGCCGGCCGGCTGCGGAGAGCTGCACGACGCCGAACGGCAGACGGTCCAGCGCCGCCGTCGCCACGATCCCCGACCGATGGCCGGCGCCGAGACGTGCCCTCACCTGCAGCGCGCGGCCGATATGCGGCAGCAGGCGCTGCAACACCTCGGTCGCCTCGCGCGCAAAGGGCGCGGCGCGGCGACCGCGATGGATGCCGAACGCATAGACGCCGCCGCCGGGCAAAGTGCCGCTCGCCATGACGCCGTGGAAGACATCGGTGTGGGGTCGGATCAGCTCGCTGTAGACGCGGCTGTTCTGCCATTCAAGGTTGCTGACGAGGTCGGTGCCCAGCACCGCGCGATCGAAGACCCGGCGTTCGAGTGCCGCCATGCGCCAGGGATCGACGGTATAGTAGTGGGCGCCGTAGAGCTCGACGACCTTCGGGATCATCCCCTGCATGTCGACGATGTCGACGGGACTGTCGGGAGCGCCCTGCGTCGTCAGCGTGAATGTCGCGCCGTCGAAGAACGACGTGAGATAACGCCCGACATCGCTCCAGGCTACATGCCCCAGCGTGGCGTCATACAGCAGACCGATGGCTTCGACTTCCCGATCGCTCCCCACGATCGTCGCTCCCCGGTGATCTTCTTTTCGTTACACCGAGGATAGCGGGAGCTGAACGATCTTCCACTCGATTCGATACGAGTGGATTCGAAGACTGCCGGGGCGCGTCACTTCACATGATGTGAAGCGACGCGACTTTCCTAGAAGCCGAGCACCTTCGCCTGGACGACGCCCTCGACGGCGCTGATCTTGCCGATCAGTTCGTTCGAGATCGGCTGGTCGACCTGGACGAGCGCGATGGCCGATCCGCCTGGCTTGTCGCGGCCGAGATGGAAGGTCGCGATGTTGACCTTGTTCTCGCCCAGGATGGTGCCGAGGCGGCCGATGAAGCCCGGCTTGTCGTCGTTGGTGATGTAGAGCATGTGCGGGGCGAACTCGGCCTCGATCTCCATGCCCTTGATCTCGACGATGCGCGGATGCTTGCCGCCGAACAGCGTGCCCGTCACCGAGCGCGTGTACTTCTCCGTCGTGACCGAGAGACGGATCAGCGAGTTGTAATCGCTGTCGCGCTCGTGCTTGACCTCGGCCACCTCGATGCCGCGCTCGCGGGCGATCACCGGCGCGTTGACCATGTTCACCGTGTCGAGCTGCGGGCGCAGCACGCCCATCAGCGCCACCTGGGAGAGCGGCTTGATGTTGAGCGCGGCCACCTGGCCTTCGTACTCGATCGAGACGGCCTTGATGTCGGTGTCGGTAAGCTGGCCCGCGAACGAGCCCAGCTTCTCCGCGAGGTCGAGGAACGGCGCCAGCTTGGGCGCATCCTCGGCCGAGACGTTCGGCATGTTGAGCGAGTTGGTGATGGCGCCGGTCAGCAGATAGTCGGCCATCTGCTCGGCGACCTGCAGCGCCACGTTCTCCTGCGCTTCCACCGTCGAGGCGCCGAGATGCGGCGTGCAGACGAGGTTGGGCGTGCCGAACAGCACGTTCTGCTTGGCCGGCTCCTCGACGAAGACGTCGAAGCCCGCACCGGCGATATGGCCGGAGACCAGCAGGTCGCGCACCGCCAGCTCGTCGACCAGTCCGCCGCGCGCGCAGTTCACGATGCGCACGCCCTTCTTGGTCTTCATCAGGTTGGCGCGGCTGAGAATGTTCTTGGTCTGCTCCGTGAGCGGCGTGTGCACGGTGATGAAGTCGGCCCGCGCCAGCACCTGGTCGAGCGTCGCCTTCTCCACGCCCAGCTCGGTAGCGCGCTGGTCGCTCAGGAACGGATCGTAGGCCACGACGCGCATCTTCAGGCCGATGGCGCGCTCCGCCACGATCGAACCGATGTTGCCGCAGCCGATCAGGCCCAGCGTCTTGAAGCTGAGCTCGGTGCCCATGAAGCGGTTCTTTTCCCACTTGCCGGCCTGGGTCGAGGTGTTGGCCTCGGGCACCTGGCGGGCGACCGCGAACATCAGGGCAATCGCGTGCTCGGCCGTGGTGATGGCGTTGCCGAACGGCGTGTTCATCACCACCACGCCGTTGGCGGTGGCGGCCTTGATGTCGACGTTGTCGACGCCGATGCCGGCACGGCCCACGACCTTGAGCTGCTTGGCCTCGGCCAGCACCTCGGCCGTGACCTTGGTCGCCGACCGGATCGCGAGACCCTGGTAGTTGCCGATGATGGCGCGCAGTTCGGCGGGCTTCAGGCCCGGCTTGAAATCGACGTCGCAGCCGCGCTCCGAGAAGATCTGGACGGCGCGCTGGGAAAGCTCGTCGGAAATGAGAACTTTAGGCTTGGCCATTGCTTGGGACTCCTGAGAAGGGAACCTCACCCTGAGATGCGTCGCGCAGCGAGGCGTCTCGAAGGGTGAGGTGTTTTTTTAGGCCGCAGCCTTACCGAACTCGCGCTCGATCTCGCCGTAGGCCCAGTCGAGCCACGGCAGCAGGGCTTCGAGATCGCTCTTCTCGACCGTGGCGCCGCACCAGATGCGCAGGCCCGGCGGGGCGTCGCGGTACGAGCCGACGTCGTAGCCCGCCTTCTCGGTCTCGAGCAGGTCGGCCATCTTCTTGGCCGCCGCCGCCTGCTTATCGGCCGGCAGAGCGGTGAACCATGGCGCGGAAATGACGAGGCACACCGAGGTGTTGGAGCGCACCGCCTTGTCGGCTGCGAGGAACGCGGCCCACGTGCGGTCGGCGACGAACTTTTCGAGGACACCGAGATTCGCCTCGGAACGCGCCATCAGGCCCTTCAGCCCGCCGACGCTCTCGCCCCAGCGCAGACCGTCGATCGCGTCCTCGACGCAGAGCATCGACGGCGTGTTGATCGTCTCGCCCTTGAAGATACCTTCGGAGAATTTGCCGCCCGAGGTCAGGCGGAAAATCTTCGGCATCGGCCAGGCCGGCGTGTAGCTTTCCAGACGCTGGATCGCGCGCGGGCTCAGCACGAGCATGCCGTGCGCGCCCTCGCCGCCCATCACCTTCTGCCAAGACCAGGTCACGACATCGAGCTTCTGCCATGGCAGGTCCATGGCGAAGACGGCCGAGGTCGCGTCGCAGATCGCAAGACCTTCGCGGTCGTCGGCGATCCAGTCGCCGTTCGGCACCTTCACGCCGGAGGTCGTGCCGTTCCAGGTGAAGACGACATCGTGCGTCCAGTCGACCGCCTTGAGATCGGCGATCTGGCCGTACGGCGCCTTCAACGTGCGCACATCCTTGAGCTTGAGCTGCTTCACGACGTCCGTGACCCAGCCTTCGCCGAAGCTTTCCCAGGTCATCATGTCGACGGGCCGCGCGCCGAGCAGCGACCACAGCGCCATCTCGACCGCGCCGGTATCCGACGCCGGCACGATGGCGATGCGATAGTCCGCCGGAATGCCCAGTACACTGCGCGTGCGATCGACCGCTTCGACAATCTTCTTCTTGCCGAGCTTGGATCGGTGGGACCGCCCTGTGGCGGCATCGTTGAGAGCTTGGGGCGTCCAGCCAGGACGCTTGGCGCAGGGTCCGGATGAAAAATCGGGACGCGCCGGACGCATGTTCGGCTTAGTCATCATAACCTCTCCCTTACAGAAGAGCTGCACTCCGGTGGGGGAGCGTGG
>JAFKFK010000047.1 GCA_017307275.1 Alphaproteobacteria bacterium
CCCACCGGCACGCCGAACGACAGATGGAAGTGGTCGAAGATCGTGCGGACCTGGAGGCCCAGCACATCGGCGATGGCGATTCGCTCGCGATCGAGCGCCTCGAGCAGGCGGCCGACATTGGGCGTCACGTTCTGGCTCTGACCCCAGGCCTCGCCGCGTTCCATGCGCGTCATATTGCCGAGCGCGATACCCATGTGGTTCTGCGGGTTGAGATTGCTGAGCGCAATGGCAAGCAGGCTGCCGCGATCGACGAAGCGGTCGCCGAACAGGGTGCGGCAGAGGGCAAGACCCTGATCGCTTGCTGCCGTGGGCACAGTGGCGAGATCGACTTTCTGGCGCACCGTGTTGACGCGAACTTCTGTGCTGCTGGCTTGCCGGCCGCTGAGCAAAGTGGTGCCCCAGGCGACGATCGGTGCCGCGATGCCGCGCCCCGACAACAGGCGCGACAGGTAGAGGGCACCGAACGAGGCATGCGAGCTCACGATCACCGTCTGGCCCGATGCGACGAAGGGCGCGATGCGGTCGAAAACGTGCCGGTGGCCGTAAGCCGGCAGGGCGACCACGATCGCCTCGGCCCCGGCGATGAGCCTTTCGGCGCTGTCCGCCACGGCCGGGCGGAACGAGCCTTCGATGGCACCGGACGCGACGAGCGGCTCTCCCCTGGCCAGGGCCCTGGTCCGCGCGCCGGACGGCGACCACAGGGTCGCGGCATGGCCCTGCTGTTCGACAAACGCGGCCATCGCAAAGGCGATCGAACCGGCTCCGACAATGGCGACCTTCATCATTGTTCTAGCCCTTCACGCACAAAACCTGACGCAGCGTGTACCTGATCTCGACCAGATCGGTCTGGGCCGCCATCACGGCATCGATGTCCTTGTAGGCGGCCGGGCTCTCGTCGAGCACGCCTTCGTCCTTGCGGCACTCCACGCCCTGGGTGGCCGCGACGTGATCGGCGAGTGAGATCGCCTCCTTGGCCCGCGTGCGAGACATCCTGCGGCCCGCACCATGCGAGCAGGAGTTGAAGGCCTCCGGATTGCCCCTGCCTTCGACGATGAAGGACTTCGCGCCCATCGAGCCCGGAATGATGCCCATCCTGCCCGTGCTGGCATCGACCGCGCCCTTGCGGGTGAGCCATACCTGTTCGCCGAAGTGCGTCTCGCGCGCGACGTAGTTGTGATGGCAGTTGATCGCCTCGACCTGGTGATCGAACGGCGGCAGGTGGCGGCGCAGCACGATCAGCACACGCCGCACCATGTCCTCGCGGTTCCGGGCGGCGTAGCGCTGGCACCAGTCGACGGCGTAGACGTAGTCGTCAAACAGGACCGTGCCTTCGCGGAGATAGGCGAGGTTGCGGTCCGGCAATTCGATGCTGAGCTGCTCGCAATCCTTCTTGGCGGCCTCGATGAAATACTGGCCGATCAGGTTGCCGATGCCGCGCGAACCGGAATGCAGCATGAGCCACACGCCGTCCTTGTCGTCGAGGCAAAGCTCGATGAAGTGATTGCCGCCGCCCAAGGTGCCGAGCTGGCTGCCGATGATCGTGTCGAGCCTGTCCTTGCGCCGCTCGCCGATCTTGGGGTGCCGCTCGCGCAGCCAGGCGAGGAGATCATGGACGCCGTCGCCCAATACGGCGAGTCCAGGCTCGGCCTCCCGGTGCTGGGCGAGGCCGACCGGAACGGCGCGCTCGATCTCGGCGCGGATCCTGGCCAAGTTGTCCGGCAGGTCGGACGGCGTGAGGCCGGCCAGGCGGACTGCGCACATGCCGCAGCCGATATCGACGCCCACGGCCGCCGGAATAATCGCCGTCCTGGTCGGGATGACCGAACCGACCGTGGCACCCAGGCCCCAATGCACATCCGGCATGGCCGCGACGTGCGGAAAGACGAACGGCAGGCTGGCGACGTTGCGCAGCTGCTTCTGCGCCGCCTCCTCGACCGGAACGCCGTTGGTCCAGGCCTTGATGGGGACCCTTGCGCCCGAAATCTCGTGGTAGCTCATCTCGACCTTCTTCGGCCTGCGGTTATACACTTTTAAGTTGTATTATTGTATCACAAGACGCCAGAGAGCGACAGGCGACCACCGTCGAGGCGAACGCCTAGGCCGCCAGGCGCCGGTCGAGCCAGTCGCGTGTTCGGTACCAGGCGCCGACGATCGGCAGGAACCACGAGGGATCGCCGTTGTAGAGCGGATGCTCGGGGAAGGCGCGGCCGTCCAGCGGATTGACCGGCACGTTGCGGCCGCCGGCGATCTTGCGCGCGGTCTCGGTGCCGAGATAGGTCATCATGGCGACGCCGTTGCCGTTGCAGGCCAGCAGGTAGTGGACGCCCTCGTCGGTGCCCATGTGCGGCATGTAGTCGAGTGCGAAGGCGACGTTGCCCGTCCAGACATGGGTGATGCGGATGCCCGCGAGCTGCGGGAAGCGGTCGATCATGTACTGGTAGAGCGCCGGCGCGCTCACTTCCGGCGGCGCGGCGGTGAAGCGGGCGCGGCCGCCGAAGATCAGCCGCGTGCCGTCGGGCGAGGGCCGGTAGTAGGTCAGCACCCGCTTGGTGTCGCCGATCGCCCGCATCTCGGGGATCAGCTTGCTGGCCGGCTCGGGCAGCGGCTCGGTCGCGATGATGTGGCTGGCCACCGGCACGACGCGGCGCTTCAGCCGCGGCGTCAGATCGCCGGTATAGCCGTTGGTCGCGACCACGACCTCGCGGCACTCGATCGGCCCCTTGGCGGTGAGCACGCGCCAGCCGGTCGCGGTCTTCTCCAGCCGCTCGGCCTCGACGCGGGCTGAGAGGACGGCGCCGGCGCGATGGGCGGCCTCCAGCAGGCCCTTGTAGTAGAGCGCGGGATGGAGATGGCCGGCGCGGCTGGCATACATGCCGCCGAAGTAATAGTCGGAGGCGATCATCTCGCGCTGGCGTTCGCGCGGCACCATCGCGGCGCCGGCATTGGCGTACTTGTTGTAGGTCTCGACCTTGGTCGCCATATCGTCGTAGTGGCGCGGCGTCCAGGCGCCGACGAAGCGGCCGTTGCGATGCAGGCCGCAGTCGATCTTCTCGCGTGCGATGATGTCTTCCAGCACGCTGAGCGAGTCGGCGCCGGCCCCCATCAGCTCGGCCTTCAGGCGCTCGAACTCCTCGGCGATCGGGCTCTTGCCGCCCAGCCCTTTGCCGAGGTTGGTGCCGCCCGAAATCATGCCGCCGTTGCGCGTCGAGGCGCCGACCCCGAAATCGCCGCGCTCCAGCACGACGGCGTCGACGCCGTTGCGGCGCAGTTCGAGCGCGGTCGAGAGGCCGCCATAGCCGGCGCCCACGATCACCACGTCGGTGCGCGCCGGCGGGTCCTGCGACAGGGTGTTGTTGGGCGTCCACGCCTCCCACCACCAGGGCTGGGCCTTGAACTCGGGGTGGAAGATGTCGCTGCGCATCCTAGAAGTCCGTCACCTTGCCGTTGAACTGCCAGTCGCCGTAGCGGGTCGGTTCGGGACCGGGCGGGCCGCCGATCTCCTCGACCTTCTTGGGCTTCTCGGAGGGGATAGGCGCAGCCGGCTCCGCTTTGGATGGCTCGGGCGGGGTGGGTTTCTTGGGCTCGGTCATGCTGTCATGATGCGCCGGCCCGCCTTGTTTCGCCACAGTTGGAAACCATCTTTCCGGCCATGAACTACTTCAAGACTGCCCTCCTCCTGGCCGTGCTGACAGGCTTCGTGCTGGTCATCGGCTATCTGTTGGGTGGCCATACCGGCCTCATGCTGGCGCTGGTCGCGGCGCTCGGCATGAACCTGTTCGCCTACTGGAACAGCGACAAGATGGTGCTGCGCATGAGCAACGCGCAGGAGGTCGGGCCGGAGACCGCCCCCGAACTCTTCGGCATCGTCCAGCAGCTCGCCCAGCGCGCCAACCTGCCGATGCCCAAGGTCTACCTGATCGACGAGGACCAGCCGAACGCCTTCGCGACCGGCCGCGATCCCGAGCACGCCGCGGTGGCGGCCACCACCGGCCTGCTGCGCAACCTGTCGCGCGAGGAGATCGCGGGCGTGATGGCGCACGAGCTCAGCCACGTCCGCCATCGCGACACCCTGATCATGACCGTCGCGGCGACGCTTTCGGGCGCGCTCGGCATGCTGGCGAGCTTCGGCGGCCTGATGGGCGGCGGCCGCGATTCGGAAGGCCGGCCGATGGTCAATCCGATCGTGGCGATCGCGGCGATGATCCTGGCGCCGATGGCGGCCATGCTGGTGCAGATGGCGATCAGCCGCGGCCGCGAGTACGAGGCCGACCGCATGGGCGCCGAGATCTGCGGCCAGCCGATGTGGCTCGCCTCGGCGCTGGCCAAGCTGCACGCCGGCACGCAGCAGATCCACAATCAGGCGGCGGAACGCAATCCGGCGACGGCGCATATGTACATCGCCAACCCGCTGGCCGCCGCCGGTGGCATGTCGAGCCTGTTCTCGACCCATCCGCCGATGGAGGAGCGCATCGCGCGCCTGCAGGCGATGGCGGCGAGCGGCGGCTACAGCCCGCGGCCGGCCGGCGCGTCGCGTCCGGCACGGTCGAGCATCCCGCAGACGGGCAGCCCCTGGGGCTCCACTCCGCAGGATTCGGGTCGCGGCCCCTGGGGTTAAGCTTGGGGGTTAAGCTTAAAGCTTCGGCAAGGACGGCGGATCGTCGCCCAGGTCGACGTCGAGGATGCGCTGACCGCGCTTGGTGATGCGGTCAGCGGAAATATCGACGTCGCGGAGGTCCTTCTCGGTCATCGCAAAGTGTGACTTGAGCTTCTCGACACGCTCGTCGAGGCGCTTCACGTCGTCCAGCAAAAGCCCGACCGTCTTCTGAATCTCGCCCGCCTGCTCGCGCATGCGCACGTCCTTCAGGACGGCACGCACGGTGTTGAGCGTGGCCATCATGGTGGTGGGCGAGACGATCCAGACGCGCGCCTTGTACGATTCCTCGACGATCGCCGTGAAGTTGGCATGCAGCTCGGCATAGACCGCCTCGGACGGCAGGAACAGCAGCGCCGATTCGGCGGTCTCGCCCGGCACGCCGACATACTTGTCGCGAATGTCGGCGATGTGCTTGCGCATCGCCTGCTGGAAGGCCCGCTGCGCAGCCTGCAGGGCCTGGGCATCGCCCGGCGCTACGGCGCGCAGCGCGCGATAGCTCTCCAGCGGGAACTTGGCGTCGATGGCGATCGGGCCTGGCGGATGCGGCAGCTTCAGCAGGCAGTCGGCGCGCACGCCTGAGGAGAGCGTCACCTGGAAGGCGTAGGCCGAGGGCGGCAGCGCGCTGGCCACCAGGTCGTTCAGCTGCACCTCGCCGAAGGCGCCGCGCGCCTGCTTGTTGGAAAGGACTTCCTGCAGGCTCACGACCTGGGTCGACAGCTCGCCGATCTTCTTCTGCGCCTCGTCGATGCGCACCAGGCGCTCGCGCAGGTCGGTGACGATCTGTCCGGTGGCCTTCTCGGTGCGGTCCAGCCGCTCGTGCACCACCTTGCTCAGTGCCTGTTCCTGCTCGCGCAGCGAACGCTCGACCCGCTGCACGGTTTCGACCTGCTGGCTGAGCGCCAGGCCGAGCTGCTGGCGCATCTGCTCGGCATCGCGGGTGCTGCCGCTCTGGCGCAGCAGGATGGCGGCAAGGATCAGGACCAGCAGGCCGATGGCCGCGAGGAGGACGATCGTCAGCGTATCCATTGGGCCCCTTATAATCCGCCGCCTCGACAAGCGCACGGCTGGCGGCTAAGCCAACCGTGCCATGGCTCAAAAACAAGACCCCCGCAGTCCCAATATCCTTGGGCCCGATCCGGATGTCTGGCTGTTCGACCTCGACAACACGCTCTATCCGGCGCGCTGCAACCTGTTCGCCCAGATCGATGTGCGCATCGGGCGCTACATCGCCGACTGGCTGAAGGTCGATGCCGAGGAAGCGCGGCGCGTGCAGAAGCAGTACTGGCGCGACCACGGCACGTCGATGCGCGGCATGATGAGCCTGCACGGCGTCGACCCCAAGCACTACCTCGACTATGTGCACGACATCGACTACTCGCCGGTCGAGGCCAATCCGGCGCTCGAGGCCGCGCTTCGCGCCCTGCCGGGACGCAAGATCATCTTCACCGCGGGCGACGTGCCGCATGCGGAGAAGGTCTTGGAACGGCTGGGCGTGGCGCATCACTTCGAGGCGATCTTCGACGTCGCCGCCGGCGACTATTGGCCCAAGCCCCATCGCCAGATCTACGACAAGCTGGTCACCCTGCATGGCGTCGATCCGGCGCGCGCAGCGATGGCCGACGACATCTCGGTCAACCTCAAGCCGGCCTACGACATGGGCATGCGTACGGTGTGGATCCGCACCGACGAGAGCGTGAAGCGGGCCGTCGATACCGATCTCAGCCACATCCATCACCAGACCGATGACCTCACGACATGGCTCACCGGCTGGCTGGCGGAAAGGAGTTCCAAGTCTTGAAGATCCTGATCCTCGGCGCCGGTGCGGTCGGCGGCTATTTCGGCGCCCGTCTCCATCAGGCCGGCGCGGACGTGACGTTCCTGCTGCGCGAGAAGCGCGCCGCCAAGGTCAAGGCCGAGGGGCTGGTGATCAAGAGCCCCAAGGGCGATGCCGTGCTGCCGGTCAAGGTCGTGACCAAGGGCGGCGAGGGCGGGCCCTACGACGTCGTCATCCTTGCCTGCAAAGCCTACGACCTCGACTCGGCCATCGAGTCGATCGCGCCGGCGGTGGGCGCCAACACAACCATCGTGCCGATGCTGAACGGGCACGCCCATTTCGGCGTGCTGGATGCCAAGTTCGGCGCCGACAAGGTGGCGGGCGGCCTGGCGCGCATCGGCGGCATGCTGGGCCCCAACGGCGAGGTGCTGCACACCAGCCCGTTCGCCGGTGTGTCCTTCGGCGAGCGTTCCGGCCAGCCGGCGCGGCCGTCGCTGAAGGACCTCGACGCGGCCTGCAAGAAGGCCGGCATCGACGGCGGCCTGAACGATCGCATCAACCAGGATCTCTGGGACAAGTGGATCATGCTGACCTCGCTCGCCGCCATGTGCTGCACCTTGCGCGGCACGACGGGAGACATCATGGCGGCCGAGGACGGCGAGGGCCTGATGCTCGAGACCGTCGAGGAGTGCCGCAAGGTGGCGGCCGCCGAAGGCTTCGATCCGGGCGACAAGGGCATCGCCAACCTCAAGACCTACCTGACCCAGCGCGGCTCGGGCTTTGCGGCCTCGATGCTGGGCGACCTCGAAAAGGGCGGGGCGATCGAGGGCCGGCACGTGATCGGCGACATGCTGGGCCGGGCGCGCAAGCACGGCATTACGGCGCCGCATCTGCGCACGGCCTATGCCGTGGTCCAGGCCTACGAGGCGCGGCGCGACCGCGGCGGGCTCGGCAAGGCGACGAAGTAGGGCCGACCAAGTAGGGCGACCAAGTAGGGCGATCAAGCAGGGCCGACCAAGCAGGGGCCGCCGCCGGGCGTCCGGCCGGCGGGGCCTTTGGCCTGTTCCGTCACGCTGCGAACGGGCTTGAAAGCGCGCGCCCCGAGGCTTACGTCTTGGGTATGAACTTCTCGGTCATTCTCGCCCTGGTGCCGCGACGGAACCATCCGATCGCGGAAGCGTAGTCCCCGAGCCGGCTCCTCGTGTCCCGGCGTCGGGGCACTGAATCGCCTATGCGCGATTGCCGACAGTTCTCTTAAATTTTGGGTTCACTAAGCAGGAGCATCAGCGATGCCCGCAGTCGTGCGGAACCGGTCGGTTCCCAACATCGTCGTCAGCGCTGCCGATTACGAGCGGCTCACCGATCTCGCCACCGCCTCGCTCGAGCGCCTTCCCGAGGTCGCCGAGGAGCTGTTGAACGAGATGGAACGCGCCAAGATCGTGACCGAGGGCAGTGTGCCGGCCGATGTCGTGCGCATGGGCTCGACCGTGACGTTCCGCTCCGACGACGGGCGCGAGCGCACGGAGACGCTGGTCTATCCGGTCGACGAGGACAGCACCCATCACAAGATCTCGGTGATGACGCCGGTCGGCGCCGCGCTGATCGGCCTGGCCGTCGGCCAGTCGATCTCCTGGACGGCGCGCGACGGCCGCAAGCACCAGCTCACGGTCGTGAAGGTGCAGCAGTAGCCCTCATTCAGGGCCCTCTTTCTCAGGGCTTATAGCGCAGCAAGGCGGCGCCGAAGCCGATGAAGACCAGGCCGCTGGCCCGGTTCAATCGGCGCCGCCAGATCCCGTGCATCAGCCGGTCCGCCAGCTTGCGGCCGGAGAGCGCGTAGATCGAGTAGAAGAATAGCTCGACGCCCATGAAGGTCGCGACCATCAGCGCGAACTGCGGCAGCCACGCGCTCGTGGGGTCGATGAACTGCGGGAAGAAGGCCGCCGCGAAGATCAGCAGCTTGGGATTGCTGATGCCGACCAGGAATCCGTCGCGGAATAGTGCCGCTTTCGATGTGCCCGTCGGCGACGGCACCGCATCGGGCTCGACCGGCTCGCGCCAAAGCTGAATGCCGAGATAGACCAGGTAGGCGGCGCCCGCGATCTTCAGGACATCGAAAGCGGTCGGCAGTGCCAGCAGGAGCGCACTCAAGCCGGCGACCGACCCCGTGAGCATCAGCACGAGCGCCACGAGGCAGCCCGTCATGCCAACAAAGGCCGGTCCCAACCCGAAGCGGATGCTCCGGGTGGTGACGTAGAGCACGTTGGGGCCCGGCGTGCTGGCGATCAGCACGACGGCGCCGAGATAGAGCCACCAGGTCTCGAGCGCCATCGCCTTACGCCACGGCTCTAGCGGCGGCCGTTGCTCAGCGCACCGTAGGCGGCCAGGGCGGCGTGATTCACGAGGTCGCTGACCGTCGCGCCCATCTGCACGACCTGGACCGGCTTCTGAAGGCCGTCGATCACCGGGCCGATCACCGTGACGCCGCCCAGCGACTGCATCAGCCGCGAGGAGATGTGCGCCGAGTGCAGGCCCGGCATCACCAGCACGTTGGCCGGGCCGGTGAGGCGGCAGAACGGATAGGTCGAGCGCAGCAGCTCGTAGTCGAGCGCCATGTCGGCCTGCATCTCGCCGTCATACTCGAAGTCGACCTCCTCGGCGTCGAGCAGGCGGATCGCCTTGCGGATGCGGTCGATCCGTTCGATCTCGCGGCTGCCGAAATTGGAGAAGGACAGGAAGGCGACGCGCGGATCGTGGCCCATGGTGCGCGCGTTGTTGGCCATCTGCCTGGCGATGGTGGCGAGCTGCTCGGGGCTCGGCGTCTCGTTGATCGAGGTGTCGGCCAGGAACACCGTGCCGTGGCGCGACACCACGATCGAGTAGCCGATCGGCACCTTGTGCGGCTCGACGTCGATCACGCGCTTGATGTCGCTGTAGCATTCCGGGAAGCGGCGCGTGATGCCGGTCACCATGCCATCGGCGTCGCCCATCGCCACCATGCAGGCGCCGAATACGTTGCGCCCCTGATTGACCATGCGCTGCACGTCGCGGCGCAGGTAGCCGTCGCGCTGCAGGCGCTTGTAGACCAACTCGGTATAGGGCGCGTTGCGGGTCGACAGGCGGGCATTGTGGATCTCGAGGCCCGAATCGTCGTTGATGCCGAGCGACTTCATGGTGTCGCGCACCTGCTCCTCGCGGCCGATCAGGATCGGCGTGCCGTAGCCGTTGTCGCGGAACATGACGGCGGCGCGGATGGTGCGTTCCTCCTCGCCCTCGGCGAAGACGATGCGGCGCGGGTTGGCCTTGACCTGCTCGAACAGGCTCTGCAGCCAGTGGCTGGTCGGATCGAGGCGACCGGACAGCGAGCGGCGATACTCGGCCATGTCGGGGATCGGCTTGCGGGCCACGCCGGAATCCATGGCGGCCTGCGCCACTGCACAGGAGACGTAGGAGATCAGGCGCGGATCGAACGGCACCGGCACGACATAGTCGGGCCCGTAGCGCAGGCGGCGGCCGGAATAGGCACGGTCGACCTCGTCGGGCACGTCCTCGCGGGCGAGCTTGGCCAGCGCCTCGGCGGCGGCGATCTTCATCTCCTCGTTGATGGTGCGTGCCCTGACGTCGAGCGCGCCGCGGAAGATGTAGGGGAAGCCCAGCACGTTATTGATCTGGTTGGCGTAGTCGCTGCGGCCGGTCGCGATGATGGCGTCGGCACGCACCGACTTCACGTCCTCCGGCGTGATCTCGGGATCGGGATTGGCCATGGCGAAGATGATCGGCTTGGCCGCCATCGACTGAACCATCTCCTTGGTCACCGCGCCCTTGACCGACAGGCCGAAGAACACGTCGGCCCCCTTCATGGCCTCCTCGAGGGTGCGCGCCTTGGTCTTCACCGCGTGGGCGCTCTTCCACTGGTTCATGCCCTCGGTGCGGCCCTGGTAGATGACGCCCTTGGTGTCGCACAGGATGGCATTGTCGTGCGGCAGGCCCATGGCCTTGACCAGCTCGATGCAGGCGATGGACGCGGCGCCGGCGCCGTTCACCACCATCTTGATGTCCTTGATGTTGCGGCCGGTGAGGTGCAGCGCATTGATCAGGCCGGCCGCCGAGACGATCGCCGTGCCGTGCTGGTCGTCGTGGAAGATCGGGATGTCCATCAGCTCGCGCAGGCGTTGCTCGATGATGAAGCACTCCGGCGCCTTGATGTCCTCGAGGTTGATGCCGCCGAAGGTCGGCCCGAGGTAGCGCACGCAGTTCACGAACTGGTCGACATCCTTGGTGTCGACTTCGAGGTCGATGCAGTCGACATCGGCGAAGCGTTTGAAGAGGACGGCCTTGCCCTCCATCACCGGCTTGCCGCCCAGCGCACCCAGATCGCCCAGGCCCAGCACCGCCGTACCGTTGGAGATCACCGCGACCAGATTGCCCTTGGCCGTATAGTCGTAGGCTGTGTCCGGGTTCTTCGCGATCTCCAGGCAGGGAGCGGCGACGCCCGGGGAATAGGCCAGAGCTAGGTCGCGCTGCGTGACCAGGGGCTTGGTGGCAATGATCTCGATCTTCCCGGGCCGCCCTTCGCGGTGCATGCGCAGCGAATCGCCGTCGAGATCGCCCATTTCATTGACCATTGCTTCCGAGCCGCTGCTCGCCATTCGTTTCTCTCCCGGTTGGGGTATCATATTGGCGGCAATCCAAGGTCTGTGCCAGCAGGCCATGCCGCGCTGCAACGCCACTCTTTCTGACCGGCGTTCACTGCCCAAGATATGGTCCACCTCTCGTCCACATGGCCCATTCGGCCGCCTGTGCTAGACCGGGCGCGGAGGAGTTTCGTGCCGGACAGTTCCGCCATTCCCGCCGACGCCACGCCGATGATGCGCCAGTATCTGGCGATCAAGGCTGCGCATCCGGACCATCTGGTTTTCTACCGGATGGGCGATTTCTACGAGCTGTTCTTCGACGACGCGGTGAAGGCCTCGGCGGCGCTCGATATTGCACTGACCAAGCGGGGTCAGCATCTCGGTGAAGACATCAAGATGTGCGGCGTGCCGGTGCACAGCCACGAAACCTATCTGTCGCGACTGATCCGCCGCGGCTTCAAAGTTGCAGTATGCGAGCAGGTCGAGGATCCGGCCGAAGCCAAGAAGCGCGGCGCCAAGTCGGTGGTCGAGCGCGCCGTCGTGCGCGTCATCACGCCCGGCACGTTGACCGAGGATGCGCTGCTCGATGCACGCAGCCACAACTACCTCGCTGCCCTTGCTGAAGCGCAGGGCGAGCTGGCGCTGGGCTGGCTCGATCTGTCGACGGCCGATTTCGCGGCCCAACCGCTGCAACAGGGCCAGGTCGCGGCCGCGCTGGCCCGGCTGGCGCCGGGCGAACTGCTGGTGCCGGATCGTCTTCTGGCGCGCGAGCCTCTGAAAGCCGCGCTGGAGGAGTGGAATTCGGTCCTGACGCCGCTGCCCTCGGCGCGGTTCGACAGCGACAATGCGCGCAAGCGCCTGCAGACGGCGTTCAACGTCGCCGCCCTCGACAGTTTCGGCAGCTTCTCCCGGGCCGAGATCGCGGCATGCGGCGCCTTGCTCGACTATGTGGAGCTGACCCAGGCCGGCAAGCGTCCGGCGCTGTCGTCGCCGCGCCGCGAACGCGCCGACGGCACGATGGAGATCGACCCGGCAACGCGGCGCAACCTCGAACTGGTGCGCAGCCTCGATGGCCGGCGCGACGGCAGCCTGCTTGCCACCATCGACCGGACGCTGACGGGACCGGGCGCGCGCCTGCTGGCGGAGCGTATCGCGGCGCCACTGACCGAACGTCCCGAGATCGAGCGTCGCCTCGACCTGGTGCAGCTCTTCGTCGAGCGGCCGGCCGTGCGCGAGCGTGTCCGCGAGGCGCTGCGGCGCACACCGGACGTCGAGCGCGCGCTGCAGCGATTGAGCGTCGGCCGCGGCGGTCCGCGCGATCTCGCGGCGTTGCGCGACGGGCTTGAGTCGGGAGAGACGCTGGCAGAGTCGCTGAAGGCCGAACCCGAAGCGCTGGCGCCACCGCCTGCGCCGCTCGCAGCCATCGTGGCGGATTGCTCGGGCCACAAGGCCACGGTTGCGGCTCTTGCCGAAGCGTTGGCGGACGAACCGCCGCTGCTGGTGCGCGACGGCGGTTTCGTGCGGCAGGGCTATCGCACCGAACTCGACGAACAGCGCACCCTGCGCGACGACAGCCGCAAGACCGTCGCGGCCCTGGAAGCCAAGTATCGGACTTCGACCGGCGTCCCCTCGCTGAAGATCCGCCACAACAACATGATCGGCTACCATATCGAGGTGACGGCGACGCACGCCGACAAGCTCGATATCGCCGCGCTCGGATTCACGCGGCGGCAGTCGATGTCGAATGCGACGCGCTACAGCACGGCCGAGCTTGCCGATCTGGAGACCCGCATCGGCCGCGCCGCCGATCAGGCATTGGCGCTGGAGCTTGCGATCTTCGAGCAACTCGTCGCCGGGGTGATGACCGTGTCGACGGCCATCGCCGCCGCCGGCCGCGCCCTCGCTGCCCTCGACGTTGCCGCGGCGATGGCAGAGCTTGCCGTCTCCAGCAACTACGGGCGGCCTATGCTCACCGACGAGCCGTCCTTCGCCATCGAAGGCGGACGCCATCCCGTGGTCGAGGCAGCCTTGTCCAAGCAGGGCGGCGCGGGCTTCGTGCCCAACGATTGCGACCTCGGCACCGAGCGGCGGCTCTGGTTGCTGACCGGCCCCAACATGGCCGGCAAGTCGACCTTCCTGCGCCAGAACGCGCTGATCGTCGTGATGGCGCAGGCCGGTTCCTTCGTGCCGGCCCGGACGGCGACCATCGGCATCGTCGATCGCCTGTTCAGCCGCGTCGGCGCCGCCGACGACCTGGCGCGCGGCCGCTCGACCTTCATGGTCGAGATGGTGGAGACCGCTGCGATCCTGAACCAAGCGACGGCGAGAAGCCTCGTCATCCTCGACGAGATCGGCCGCGGCACCGCGACCTTCGACGGTCTCTCGATCGCCTGGGCAACGCTCGAACATCTGCACGACGTCAACAAGAGCCGCGCGCTGTTTGCCACGCACTACCACGAGTTGGGCGCGCTCAAGGAGCGGCTGGCTGCGCTGGCGCCCTACACGATGCGCGTGAAGGAGTGGCAGAACGAGGTCGTGTTCCTGCACGAAGTGGCGCCGGGCGCCGCCGATCGTTCGTATGGCATCCATGTCGCCCAGCTCGCGGGCTTGCCGGCGGCCGTCGTCACGCGCGCCGAGGAAGTGCTGGCGGTGCTGGAGAAGGGCGAGCAGTCGGGCGCGGTGACCAAGCTCGCCGACGACCTGCCGCTCTTCGCAGCCGCTCCGGCCCGGCCGGCCAGCGGTTCGGGCAGGACGAAGGAATCCGAAGTCGAGAAGGCGCTGGCCGAGGTCAATCCCGACGAGCTGTCGCCGCGCGAGGCGCTGGACGTGCTCTATGCGCTCCGCCAACGGCTTCCGAGCAAGCCTTAGCTAGAAAGCCTTGCGTGCCAGCGCAGCGCCTTCGGCGAGGGCGCGCAGCTTGCCGTAGGCGACGCCCAGCGTCATCGGCGCCATGCCGCAGTTGGTGCAGGCCTGGATGCGTTCGGGATCGACGAACTTCGTCGCGAGCTTCAGCGTTTCGGCGACCTGCTCGGGTGTCTCGACTGTCTCCGAGGCAACGTCGATGGCGCCGACCAGGACGGTCTTGGTCTTGAGCAGCTTCATCAGTTCCGGCGGCACGTGGCTCTCGCGGCATTCCAGCGACACTTGCTGGATCGAGCTGCGGTCGAGGGCCGGGAAGGTCTCTTCGTACTGGCGCCAGTTTTCGCCCAGCGTTTCCTTCCATTTGATGTTGGCCTCGATGCCGTAGCCGTAGCAGATGTGCACGGCGGTGGTGCACTTCAGGCCTTCCGCCGCCTTCTCGAGCGCCGGCACGCCCCAGTCCACGGTCTCCTTCAGGTAGACATTGAAGGCGGGCTCGTCGAACTGGATGACGTCGACGCCGACCTTCTCGAGTTCCTTGGCCTCCTGATTCAGCAGTTCGGCGAAGGCAAAGGCCATCTTCACGCGGTCGCCGTAGTAGCCGTCGGCCAGCGTGTCGATCAGCGTCATTGGGCCGGGCAGGGTGAACTTGAGCTTGCGCGACGTCGCGGCGCGGGCGACGCGCGCCTCGCGCTCGTGCACGAACCGGCGACGCTTGAGCGGTGCCGTCACGGTCGGGCAGTCGGCGTCGTAGCGATTGTTGCGGATGCCCATTCGCACCTTATTGTCGAAGTCGACGCCGTCGACCTCGGCCAGGAAGCCATGCACGAAGTGCTGCCGCGCCTGCTCGCCGTCGCTCACGATGTCGAGCCCGGCCTCTTCCTGGCGGCGGATCGCCAAAAATGTCGCGTCGTCCTTGGCTTCGAAGAGCGGTGTGCCGGAGAGTGTCCAGGGCGCCCACAGCACGTTCGGTGTGGCGAGCCAGGCCGGCTTGGGCAGGCTGCCGGCGAGAGTAGTTTCGAACATCTAGGACCCCGTGGAAGGAGAGGGCACCGGCAACGTTGGCGTCGGAGAAGCAAGAGCAGGTGCAGGCTGCGCTTCCGGCGGCAGGATGTGACCATAGGTGCCTGGCGCGCGCCACTGCAGGGTGCCGAAGGCGCCGCAGCTCTCGCAGACCGGCCGCCACGATTCGTGATGGGCACCGCACGAGGAGCAGCGCCAGCTACGGTCGGCCGGCGCGTCGGCGACCTTTGCCAGCCAGTCGTGGACCTTCGCCGGATCGGACTGCGCGCGCTCCTCGACCTCGGCCATGAGGCGGCAGACGCGCACTGGCGGATTGGTGCCGGCGGCGATTTCGAGCTGGCGCCGTGCCTCGCCCCACAGGCCCGCGTCGAGCGAGGCCTGCGCCAAGGCAATGTGGCTTTCGACATCGTCCGGGTTCTGGTCGGCCAGCTTGCGCACCACGCCGATCCGTTTCAGCGCTTCGCTTTCGCCCGAGGCTTCGAGGTAGAGCGGCACGAGATCGGGATGCGGCGCCACGGCCCAGCCGCGCTCGATCGTGCGCATCGCCTTCTTCTTGTCGCCGGTCTTGATCTGCAGCTCGGCCAGTCGTTGCGTGGCGGCAATGCGCTCCGGCGCCAGGCCGAACGCCTCGCGTGCCAGCGCAAGCGCGTCGCTCGTGCGGCCCTCGCCTTCGGCTTCGCGGCTTCGCTCGACTTCGAGCAGCGCCTTCAGCGCCCGGCCCTTCTCCTGCGTCACCACCTTGCGACGGATGCCGGACTCCAGAGTCGCTTGCGCCTCCCGCCATTGACCTGTCTGGGCCTGCATGTCGAACAGAGAATGTACGACCCACGGCGTCTGCGGCCGCAGCTTGAAGGCGCGCTCGGCCAACGCCAGAGCCTTGGACTGGTCGCCGTCGCGCAGCGCCTGACCGATCAGGCCGCGCAGGCCGAGGAAAGCCATCTGCTCGTCTTCGAGCATGGCGTTGAAGGCACGCTGCGCACCGTCGCGATCGCCGGTGAGCTGTGCGGCCTGCGCCGACAGCAGCAACGTCAATGCCGGTTCCGACAGGAGCTGCTCGGCCTTGCGCGCGTGCTTCTGTGCTTCCACGCCATCGCCCGCGGCCACCGCGGCGAGGCCCTGAGTCAATTCGCGATAGCCGCGACGGCGGCGGCTCTCGCCCCAGCCTTCCAGCAGGGCGCCGGGCGCTCCGACGATCCAGCGATAGAGCAGCCATCCGCCGATGCTGAGCAGGATCAGTACGACGATCGTGACCAGCAACGCGCCGACGCTGGTGTCGAGGCGCCAGCCCTGCCATTCGGCGGTCAGGTTGCCCGGTCGTTCGGCGAGCCACACCGCGCCCAGCATGGCGACCGCGGCGAGGACGAACCAGATGAGCGTGCGCAGGGTGGTCATTGGCCGCTACCGCGTCGCGCCGAGGAGGGCTACAGCCTGCGCCGCAAGCTGGTCGATCGCGCGCTTGGCCGCGAGGTAATCCTCGGCGCGCGACAGCCATCCCGCCGTTGCCCGCGCGGTCTGTGGCGGCATCGACTTCACCAGCTCCACCGCCTTGCCGAGATCGCCGGCTTCGACGGCGGCTTCGGCGCGCGCCAGCTTGGCTTCGACGCTGTCGCCCTGGACGTCGGCGCCGACACGGCGCAGCGAGACGAGGTTGCGGAGCTTGCCCATCAGCCGTTCGCCGAACGAATCGTCGGCGACATCGTCGGCCAGAGCCGCCTTGGCCATCGCTGGAAAGGCAGCTCCAAGTGCTGTGCGCGAGCTGACGCCGGACTGCGCGTAAGGCTGCAGGGCCGTGACGATCTCGCCGAGCTTGGCATCGTTCTGCGCGAGCGGCGCCAACAGTTTGAGGTCGGCCGCGAAAGGCAGATCCGAATCGAGCGCGGCGTTCAGGCGGGCCGCGATGCCGATCACGGCCGAGGCGTTCGCGGCGGCCAGGGCTTTCTGCTCGCCAGCGCCGCGTGCGCTCGCTTCGCTGCGCGCCTTGTCGACGGCATCGGCCAGCACCTTGGCCTGATCGCGTTGACCGGACACCGCCTGGTCGAGCGACTGCAAGGCATTGCGCAGGGTGGCGATCTCGAGCTTCAGCGACGAGATCTCCCTTTCCTGGTCGGGGTTCGGCGCCGCCACACTCGGTGCGGCAGGAGCGGGGTCGGGGGCGGGCGCCGACGCGGGACGGCTTTCCAGCGCCTCGACCTTGCGACGCAGCTCGGCGATGGCGGGATCCGGCGATGACGGCGCGGGCGTTGCTGTGGCAGGCCGCTCGGCGGCCGTCGCCGACAGGGCGCGCAACCGCTTCTCCAGGTCGTCGAGCTTGACCATCATTTCGGCACGCGCCGCCGTGACGGTTACCGTCGCGGCTGCGGCGGCATCCTGACGGACGGCCTGCAGGTCGAGTGCCGGTGTCGGCGCGGGTACGGCGGCATTGCCCTGCCACAGGTTACGGATCTCCGCAGGCCAGTAGGGCAACGAGATCAGCGCACCCGCCAGGACGAGGCAGGACGACACGATGCCGGTGATGAAAGCGCCGACCACGCCGATGCCGTGGCGTACCGGGACGGGACGCGGAGGGGTGGGGGCGACGGGCGGCGTGGGATCGGCAGAAGCACGATCGGGAGAAGAAGGTGTATCGCTCATGATGCTCGGTCCTTCTACGCCGGCGGCGGCAAGTCGGTCGATTTCGTCGAGAACGGCCTGACGGGTCGGCCGCGTCGCCGCGACCGTTGCCTTGAAGGGCAGTTCCCTCAAGGGCTCGACGGCGGCCGGGCTGATGGCAATCGCCGTGACATTCGTGAGGGCGCTCGACACGCCCGCCTTCTGCACCAGCCGCACGAACAGATCGGCGGCGCGCGGCGAGAAGAAGGTCGCGGCGTCGAGGGCACGGCCTTCGATCGCGGCACGAGCCGAATCGGGCAAGGCAGTCTCTTCGCGCGCTTCGTAGAGCGCGAAGCGGCGAACCTCGAAGCCGTCGGCCTTTAATGCTTCGGCAAAGTCGAGCGCGATATCGACGCCCGACACATGCAGCAGCGGCCCCGATTTGGGATCGAGTTCCTTGCGCACCAGTTCGGCGAGCGCGAGCCCGTCGGCCGACGCCGAGGTGACGGCGCTGAAGCCCAGCCCCTCGGCGGTCGAGGCCGTGGTGTCGCCGACGGCAAAGATCGGCCGGCCGCGCTGATCGCTTGCCTCGGCGAGCGCGCGCGCGCCATTGGCACTGGTCAGCAGGATTGCCTGGGCAGCCGCGAGGGCTGCGGAGAACCCCGCAGGTGGCCGCAGGATCTGCAGATGGAACAGCGGTGCGATCACCGGCACATGGCCGCGCTCGCTTAGCGCTGCCGCCAGCGTTGTCGCCTCGCGTTCCGGCCGGGTGATCAGCACGCGCATCACGTCTCCGTAGCCGGGGCTTCCCGCCGACGCAACGACAGAGAAACTACAGGAGGACGACGCCTTCCAGCGCCAGCAATTTGCGTTTGGTCGGCAAGCCCTGGCCGCCGGAGAAGCCGCCTTCCTTGCCGCCGCTGCCCATTACACGATGGCAGGGCACGATTATCGGGATGGGATTGCGCCCGCACGCCATGCCGATCGCCCGCGGACCGGAGCCCAACGCCGTCGCCATGCCGCCATAGGTCGCAGTCTCGCCGTAGGGAATCTCGCTCATCATCTTCCAGACGCTCTTCTGGAAGTCGGTGCCGCGCGCGGCGAGCGGCAGATCGAAATGCTTGAGTTTGCGCGCGAAATAGCGCTCAAGCTGGTGCACGGCTTCTTTCAGCACGGGATTCGCGTCCTGATCACGTGCATGTTCGCCGTCGCTGGCCCAGCGCAGGCCGGTCAAGGCGTCCTCGTCGGCCTCGATCGCCAGCCTGCCGACCGGGCTCGTGACGTAACAAATTGACATCTTGCGAGCGTAGCGTCCGGCGTCGTCATTTGCCAACATGGGGGAAATGTCAGGGGGAGTGATGAGCAAGGGCCTGCGATCCTCGTTTGGGGGGCCCAGTCGACGCGCGTTCCTGGGTGGCGCAAGTTTGCTGCTGCCTTCGATGGCGCTCGCCCAGACGCAGGGGACACCGCGACGTCAGGCGCCGGCCGAGGCCGGTCCGCCGCCGGTCGTGTTCGTGCATGGCAATGGCGATTCGAGCGCGCTCTGGATCAACAATCTCTGGCGCTTCGAAGCGAACGGCTACAAGCGCAACCAGCTCTTCGCCATCGACTTCGCCTACCCCAACGCTCGCAGCGACGATTCCAAGCCACAGCCGTTCCGGTCGTCGTCCGAAGACCAGATGAAGGAGCTGGCGGCCTTCGTGGCGCAGGTGCTGAAGGCCACGCGCCGGCGCAAGGTGGCGCTGGTTGGCTCGTCGCGCGGTGGCAATGCGATCCGCAGCTTCCTGAAGAACGGCGGCGGCGCGGAGCAGGTGAGCCATGCGGTTCTCTGTGGCACGCCGAACAAGGGCATCGTGATCTCCGACACGATATTGCCCGGCAGCGAATTCAACGGCGCCTTTCCGTTCCTGAAGGGACTGAACGCCGGCACCGACGATCTCATTGCCGGCGTCGAGCTGATGGCGATCCGCTCCGACAAGAACGACAAATACTCGCAGCCGGATGGCCGCTTCGTCGGCGCGCCCGGCAAGCCGACCGGCGTCGGCTACGACGCCTCCGAACTGCGTGGCGCCAAGAACGTGATCCTGGACGGGCTCGACCATCGCGAGGTTGCATTCCACAAGCTCGCCTTCGCCGCGATGTACGAACACATCACCGGTAAGGCGCCCGGCAGCATGTTCATCGCGCAGGAGCCGCGGCCGGTGCTGAACGGCAAGGTCACCGGCATCGCCGAGGGTGCCTACACCAACGTCGCCGCGAGCGGCGCAGAGGTCGAGATCTTCGAGGTCGACCCCCGCACCGGCGACCGGGTGAGTGCGGTGGCGCTGCATCGCAAGACCACCGGCGAAGACGGCGTGTGGGGGCCCTTCATCGGCCGCGCCGATACCTACTACGAATTCGTGCTGCACATGCAGGGCCAGCCGACGACGCACACCTATCGGTCGCCCTTCCTGCGGTCGAGCGACGTCGTGCATCTCCGGCCCCAGCCGTTCATCAAGGCGGACGAAGGTGCCGGCGCCGTCACGATCATGAGTCGGCCGCGCGGCTATTTCGGCGTCGGCCGTGACAAGTTCACGCTCGACGGCAAGGTACCGCCCGGCATCAACGATGGCGTGCCGGGCGCATCGACCGGCAGGCTCTCCTTCGATGCTTCGCCGGCGCGCACCGTCGTGGCGGTGTTCAACAACGAAACCGTGCCGACCCGGACCTGGCCAGCCAAGGACGGCCACGTCGTGGTGGCCGAGTTCCTGAACTAACTACTTCTCGTACGTGTAGTGGAAGTTGCAGTGGCTGGCGCCCTGCATGATCGTCTGCGTGCGGTCGAGCTTGAGCTTGGGGTCGTAGCCTTCGCAGAAGGCGCCGTCGCGGTTGCATGACAGGAGATGGCCGATCTCGCCCAGGCCCATCGCCTTGTAGGTCTCGGCGTAGCGGCAACGCACGACATTGAAGGTGAAGCTCTCGTCGTTCTGTTCCTTGACCTCGATTTCGAGGGCGCCGCCCTTGGTCCAGAGCGGCATGACGTCCTGGAAGGCTTTGAGCGAGGTGCCCCCGGGAGCGGCGGCGGCGAACTGGCGGGCCTGCTCGATGGCCGAACGACGCACCGAGTCCTCGATGGTCTTCTTGGCGACGGCCTCGCCATGGCTCGCCTTCAGGGTCTCGTAGACCTCTTTCAGGATCTCGGCCTCGATCGTCCGCTTCTCGAGCATCGACAGGCCCTCGGGATGAGGGGCGGAATGGGGGGACTGGCTCATGGCTGCCTCCAACAGGGAAGAATCGAGCCTAGCCGGTCCTCGCCATCTTGACAGGGGGGCTCCCCGATGAAATATCCGCCCCACTATGATCCAACGGTCCGCTCCCTTCCGGTCGCGACGTCGCCGCTTTTCCAAGCGGCGTGAAGACGCGCGCGCGTAACAGGCGCGCCGTATCGTGAAGCCGCTGGAGAGGATCAGGCGGCTTCCCATCACCTTCTTCTCCAGTTGGCCGAGTTTCCAAAGGCCCTGAATTCGAGAGAAAGAAGCCCAGCATGAGCACGAACAAGACCAAGATTTTCATCGACGGCCAGCACGGCACGACCGGGCTCAAGATCCACGAGCGACTGAAGGACCGGCCGGACGTGGAGCTGCTCGAACTGCCGATGGCCGACCGCAAGGATCTGGCCAAGCGGGTCGAGATCACCAAGGCGGCGGACATCGCCGTGCTCTGCCTGCCCGACGCGGCGGTGAAGGAGCTGATGGTGGCCGTCGGCGATGCCGACACCTGCGTGATCGACGCCAGCACGGCGCATCGCGTTGCCGATGGCTGGACCTTCGGCTTCCCGGAGATGACCAAGACGCAGCGCCAGAAGCTGCTGGACTCGAACCGGATCAGCAATCCCGGCTGCTACTCGACGGGCGGCATCGCGCTGATGAACCCGCTGGTTGAAGCCGGTGTCATCCGCAAGGACGCGACGCCCGCCGTCTTCGGCGTCTCGGGCTACACCGGCGGCGGCAAGGAGCTGATCGCCGTCCATGAAGGGACGCCCGATGTCGAGCCGTTCGGCATCTACGGTGTCGAGCTGACGCACAAGCACGTGCCGGAGATGAAGAAGTACTCCGGCCTGACGCATGCGCCGTTGTTCGTGCCGTCGGTCGGCCACTACGCCCAGGGCATGCTGGTCATGGTGCCGATCACACGCGACATCACCGCCAAGGCGGTGACGGCGAAGGACGTGCACGAGGTGCTGGCTGGCCACTATGCCGGCGAGACCTTCGTCACGGTGCGGCCGCTCGCCGACCGCAAGTGGCTGGAACGCGACCGGTTCCTGCGCGCCGACCGGCTGACCGACACCAACTCGATGGAGCTTGCGGTCTACGGCAACGATGCCGAAGGCAACATCCTGGTCGTGGCGTCGCTCGACAATCTTGGCAAGGGCGCGTCGGGCGCCGCCGTGCAGGTGATCAACCTCAAGACCGGCGTCGACGAAACCACGGGCCTTGCCGTCGCGGCCTGACGCCGCCTGCGATCCGATACGACAAACGCCCGGTCTTCAAGGACCGGGCGTTTTCGTTCGGGCAGAAGAATTTTTCTCTACAGCCTGCTTGGGAATGGAGTTTCTTCTGTTTGCCCGTGAAATTCGGCAACTGCCTCCATTGTTTGTGTCTTTAATCGAGGGCATTTCAGCAGGGTCGCAAGACGCCACCTAGAGACGACAATGACTCGCCCGATTTTCCTTCTTCGCTCGACCTGTCGATGCGGCATGTGCCGCAGGACCTAAGACGACAGTTTTCAGAGTCGAATACGGCCCCATGAACAAGGGGCCTCGAAGGAGTTAGTCATGTCCGAGCCATTCATCGTCGAGATCTGGGGCGAGCCCGCGGGCATTGTCCTGCGCGACGGCAACGCCTTTCGCTTCCACGCCACTGCCCGTCCGTTCTTCGAACTCGACGGCACGCAGTTCACCACGCCGGGCCACGCCCGACTGGCGGCGGCACGCCTCAGTCCGGCACGCGTGAACGCGCGCTGACACTGGCCTTTCAGGAAAGAGCATCATGATCCCGACCTTCGTCCAGCGCCGCGCTTTCATTGCCGGCGGCGCGTCACTCCTCGCTGCGCCCGCGATCCTGTCGCGGACCACAGCCGCCCAGGGGGCCCGCGTGCCCGTCCGCGTCGGCAACATCCCGATCATCGGCGTCGCGCCGATTCTGGTCGCCGACAAGGAGGGCTGGGCGAAGGAAGCGGGTCTCGATCTCGCTTTCACGACCTTCCAGTCCGGGCCGCACGCCATCCAGGCGCTGGCTTCGGGCACCGTCGATGTCTATGTCGCGGGCATCGCCCCGCTGGGTGTCGCGCGCTCGCGCGGCATCGACGTGAAGGTGGTGGCGGCCACCGCGACCGGTGAGAACGTCTTCGTCGGCAGCCCGCGGCTCGCGCAGCATTTCGCCGAAGGCGTCGCGCCGGCCGAGGCGTTCAAGCGCTATCGCTCGGCGACCGGCAAGCCGGCCCGGTTGGCGACCCAGCCTGCCGGCTCTGTGCCGAACACGACTCTGCAGTACTGGCTCTGGGAAGTGATCAAGGCCAACCGCGAGGATGTCGAGGTCGTCGCCATGGGCATCGACGCGACACAGCAGGCCGTGCTGGCCGATGCCGTCGAAGGCGCGACGGTGCGCGAACCGGCATTGTCGATCATTCAGAAGAACAATCCCGGTATCAAGCTGATCGAAGTCGGCGACAAGCTGTTTCCGGGGCAACCCGGCACGGTCGTTGGCGTGTCGGGTGCGTTTCTTGCCAAGCATCCCGCGGCGGTCCAGAGCCTCGTCGACTCGCTGGTGCGCGCCGGCGATCTGCTGAAGCGCGATCCCGATCGCGCGGCGCCCGCCGTTGCGGCAACGCTCGCCAAGGGCATCGTCGATCTCGAGATCATCAAGGCGGCGCTGAAATCGCCCGCCACCAAGTTCGTCATCGACCCGCGCGAGGTCATCGGTCCGGCCAAGGCGATGGAGGCCTATCAGGTCAAGCTCGGCTCCCTGAAGGAAGCGGCCAACCTCGACGAGCTGTTCGACGTGCGTTTCTTCGAGAAGGCGCGGCGGCCGGGCTGATGGCGCTCACCGAAACTGCGGCCCTGCCGGCCGTTCCTGCGGCACGGCGCGCCCGGCTGAATGCGTTCAGCTCGGTCGGGCTGGGCGCGGCGGGCCTGCTCGCCTTCCTGCTGATCTGGCAGGCCGTGCCGTCGCTTGGCCTCGTCAATCCGATGATGCTGCCGGGCCCGCTCGCTATTCCGGCGGCCTTCCAGAGCGAACTCGCCTCGGGCATGTGGTTCTCGGCCGTCACCGGCAGCCTGAGCCACTACACACTGGGCCTTGTTGCGGGCTCGGCGCTGGGCATCGCGCTCGGCGTGCTCACCGGCATGTCGCGTGTTGCCGAAGACCTGACCGCGTGGGTCGTGCGCGTGCTGCGGCCGATCCCCGGTCTTGCATGGGCGCCCTTCGCCATCATCTGGTTCGGCGTCACGCCTTCGGCTGCGGTGTTCATCATCACCATCTCGGTCTTCTGGATCGTGTTCTTCGCCGCTCATGGCGCGGTACGGGCCGTCGACCGCGACCTGCTCGAAGTGGCCGAGGCCTTCGGCTTTCGCGCCGCGCACGAGAAGCTCTTCAAGATCTACCTGCCGGCGGCAATGCCCGGCATCCTGGTCGGCCTGCGCACCGCGCTGGGTCAGGCGTGGATGGCCGTCGTCGCCGCGGAGATCTTCGGCGTGCCCGGCCTTGGCCACCGCATGATCGAGGCATCGGCGCTGCTCGCGACCGATATCGTCATCGTCTACATGCTGACGATGGCCGCGCTCTACGGCCTGCTCGATTCCCTGTTCCTGCTCCTCCAGAACTGGTTGCTGCGATGGAAAGCGTAATCAACATCCAGGGGCTCGGCCTCACCTTCGAGCGCGACGGCCGTCGCACCGAAGTGCTGCGCGGGCTCGATCTCGCGATTCCCCGTGGCGCTTTCGTTGCCATCGTCGGCGCCTCCGGTGTCGGCAAGTCGACCCTGTTGCGCGTGCTGATCGGCCTCGCTCAAGCAAGCGCCGGCAAGGTGACGCTCGACACCCATTCCGCGCAGCGCCAGCCGGTCGCGCTGGTGTTCCAGGACTCGCGCCTGCTGCCGTGGCGCCGGGTGATCGACAACGTTGCGTTCGGCCTCGAAGGGCGCGGTCTGTCGCGCAGCGACCGTCACGCCAAGGCGCTCGATGCGCTGGGCATCGTGGGTCTCGCCCATCTCGCCCGCCGCTGGCCACATCAGCTTTCGGGTGGCCAGCGTCAGCGCGTGGCGCTCGCCCGCGCGCTCGCCGTCGAGCCCGAGGTGCTGCTGATGGACGAGCCCTTCTCTGCCCTCGACGCCATCTCGCGCGAGAGCCTTCAGGACGAACTCACCCGCATCTGGCAGGTGACGGGCAAAACCATCCTGTTCGTCACGCACGATATCGAGGAGGCGACCTATCTCGCCGACCGCGTCGTCGTGCTAGCCGGAGCGCCCGGTCGGACCGTTGCCGATCACGTGATCAATACGCCGCGGCCCCGTCGTCGCGACGACGATGCCGATGCCGCCATCGTCGCCGACATCCGCCGCCATCTTGGCGGCGGCAAAGGCAGCGCGCTCGCCGAAGCGGCCTGATCGTCAGCCTATCGCGCGGGTGTCGCGTAGCTTGTCGATCTCTTCGCGGGCGTAGCCCAACTCGGTCAGCACCTCGTCGGTGTGCGCGGCGTAGTCGGGACCTGCTCCAGGTGTCACCGGCTCGGGCGCGAAGGAGAGCCGGATAGGGGCAGAGATGGTCCGCGGCATATCGGCCTGCGCGCTCGGCACCACCGCGCCATTGGCGACGGCCTGATGATCGTCGGGCACGTCGCGCAGGATACCGAGTAACCCGAAGGTGATCTCGTGACGGCGCAGTCGTTCGCGCCATTCGAGCCACGGCCGGCTGGCGAACACCGGATCGAGAAGGCCGGCGAGTTCCGTCGCATGCGTGCGCCGGCTCTCCAGTGTCTTGAAGCGCGGATCGTCCAGCAGGTCGGTACGTTCCATCGCCTGGCAGAGTTCGGGCCACAGCTTGTCTTCGCGCACGATGGTGAGCTGGATCCAGCGGCCGTCGGCCGTGCGGTACTGGTTGGCCAGCGCGCTGCGCGGCGTGGTGCGCGGTGGCCGCGGAGACACGAAAGAGCCGAGCAGGGCGCCTTGCGCCAGGATCGCATTGGACCACAGGCCGCTCGCGTGCAGCGAGGTGCCGACTTCGCTGCCTTCGCCGGTGCGCTCACGATGCAGCAAGGCCATGGTGATGGCGGCGAAGAGATTCATGCCGGTCATCTGGTCGCCCTGCGCCGGCAGGGAAAATGCCGGCGGGCCGCCTTCGTACGTCAGTCCGTCAAGGAGCCCGGACCGTGCAAAGAACGCCGTCGAATCGAAGCCCGGTTGCTCGGCATCGGGGCCGCTTTCGCCGTAGCCCGTCATCGAGGCATAAATCAGCCTCGGATTGACGTGCTTCACATCCGCATAACGCATGCGGAGGCGCTCGCGGACCTTCAAGGGAAAGTTCACCACCATGACATCGGCCGTCGCGAGCAGCCGGTCGAAGGCCGCGCGGCCATCGGGATGCTTGAGGTCGAGGACGACCGAGCGCTTGTTGCGGTTGACCAGATGCCAGCAGAAGTTGACCGGATGCTGCGGAACCGAGTGGGCTTGACCAAGCTTGCGCTGAGGGTCGCCCTCGCCCGGCGGTTCGATCTTGATGACCTCCGCGCCGTAATCTCCCATCACCGTTGTTGCGACTGGGCCGGCGATGAAACTCGCCAGATCCAGCACCCGAAGACCCTGCAGCGGTAATTGCCCGCTCATTGATGTTTTCCTTTCGAACGCCTACACCCCAGCCTACCCCCGCGGAGTGCCTTCAGGTCAATGGCTGGTACCTTTCGTAATCTCTGGCTGAGCGGCGCCTTTCTCCTGGCGGTTGGTCTCGTCGCCGTCGCGCTGAAATCGGCGGTGTGGGCGTGCGTTGTCGCGGCTCTTCTCGCCATAGCGGGCGTCGTCCTGTTCCGAGGCAATCGCTGGCGTACCGGCGCATTGCTGGTGGCGGCCATGGCCGTCAGCCTCGCCATCCTCGATACGTTCGCGGGCATCATCTCGCCGACGCCCATGGGCCGCGGCCTGGTGCGGATGACCGATCCAAAATGGTGGCCGCCCTCCGATCCGATCCTCGGCTTTCGGCCCAAGCCCGATTCGACGGTCATTGCGACCGCGACCTTTGGCGACGAGCTGGTCTATCGGGTCAGCTATCGCTTCGACTCGACGGTGGCGCGCGTTACGCCGGCCGCCGAAGCCGATGCCAACACTTATCTCTTCCTCGGCGATTCGTTCATCTTCGGTCAGGGCCTGGCCGACGACGAGGCGCTGGCGGCGCAGTTCACGAAGATGAGCAATCTCAAGGTGCAGGGCGTCAATCTCGGTGTGCCGGGTTATGCGCCGAACCACCTGATCCGCCTCTTCGAGGCAGGCCTGCTCGATCGTTACAAGGACAAGAAGGTCAAGGCGGTCGTAACCTGGATCATCCCGGCCCAGCTCGCGCGCACCACGGGCGATGGTTCGTGGCTCGGCTCCTCGCCGCGCTACGTGCTGGAGAACGGGACACTGCGCTGGACCGGATCGTTCAATGAGTATCGCTGGCGCAATCCCATTGCCGGCGCGAAGTACCTGCTGGGCCAGCAGTTCGCTTTCATCGACGCCATCGGCATGCGTCAGCGCCAGGAAGAGCAAAGCGATCTGTTCGTGGCGATGATGGCGCGACTGCAAGTGCTGGCACGCGAGAAGTTCAACGCACCATTGATGATCGTCTATTCCTGGCCAGACGAAAAGTCGCAGGTGGAGGATGGCGATACGGGCGTTGCGCATTCCATCCTGCTCTCGACGCTTCTCCGCGTGCGCGCACTCAACGCACCGATGATCCGCGTCGATACGCTGACCGACGGGATGAATGCGGCGAAGATCATGATCCCGCACGACGGCCATCCCAACGCATTTACCAACGAACTCGTCGCCCGTGCCGTCAGCCGGAAGTTCAACTTACCCTGAGTTCGTCTGTTCTAATTGACAGTCGAAGTGCAATCCCCGAGCTTGTCGCTAACAAGAATACTCGCTGAAGCGAGTAATTGAGGAAACGACTCGGAGGGATGAAAGCGGGTGAGCCACCTAGCGCCTATTCGCGTGCCCAATCGGCCGAAGCCGGCAGTGAGCCTCGAGCGTCGTGCCGATGGCGCGCTCGTGCTTTCTGCCGAGCAGACGCTCGCAGAGAATCTGCCGTTGATGATCGATTGGCTGGAACGCGCGGCGCTGCGGCGGCCCGATGTCACTTTCCTCGCCGAACGTCGCGGACCCGGCCGTAACTGGCAGCATCTTAGTTACGCCGAGACATGGGCGACGACAGGCGCCATCGCGTCCTGGTTGATCGCGCAGGGCTTCGGTCCCCATTCTGCGCCTGTCGCCATTCTGTCGGACAACAGCCTGGAGAATGCGCTCTTTCTCTTCGGGGCAATGCGGGCCGGTGTTCCTGTTGCTTCGGTCTCGCCCAACTATTCGCAGGCCACCGATCTGGCTCGCCTCGACCACGTGCTCGACATCGTCCAGCCGGCGCTGGTCTTCGCTCAGGACTCGCAAGCCTACGGTGCCGCACTCGATCATGCGGCGCAAAGAGCAGCGCGGCTGGTCACTGTCGATGGTGGGCGAGGGGTTGCGTTCGCAGCGCTGACGGCTTGCTCGGTCGATGCTGCTGTTGCCGAGCGTCGTCAGCATATTACGGCCGCAACTCTCGCGAAGATTCTGTTCACGTCAGGTTCGACGGGCACTCCCAAGGGCGTACTGAACACGCACGGCAATCTCGCCGCGTCGGCCGAGATGATCCATGCGGTCAGCGAGCCAGTCGATAGCCAGCACGTCGCCGTCGCGCTGGATTGGCTGCCCTGGCATCACACCTGGGGTGGTAATGCCGTTCTCGGCAGCATCGTGCGCATTGCGGGGACGCTGTTTATCGACGGCGGCCGGCCGGTCGAGGGTCGCTTTCAGGAAACGCTCGAGAACCTGCGCGAGCTTTCACCGACCAGCTTCGCCAGCGTTCCAGCCGCATTCCCCTTGTTGCTCGATGCTCTCGAAAGAGACACCGATCTGCGCGCCAAGTTCTTCAAGAATATGCAAAGCGCAGGCTATGGCGGCGCGCTGCTACCCCAAGAAAACTTCGACCGGCTGCAGGATGTCGCCACGCGTCACCGCGGCACTCGGCTGTCCTTCGACTGCGGTTGGGGCATGACGGAAACTACCAGCACCGGCCTGATGGCCACCGGCGGCGTCGATCGTGCCGGTGTGCTCGGCCTGCCGCAGCCCGGCATGCTGGCCAAGTTGGTACCGGCCGGCGATCGTTATGAGCTGCGCGTGAAGGGCCCGAACGTCACGCCTGGCTATTATCGCGATCCCGCGGCCACGGCCGCGGCATTCGACGACGAGGGCTTCTTCCGCACTGGCGATGCCGTGCGTTGGGTCGACGAAAGCCGGCCCGAGGCGGGCATTGCCTTTGCCGGTCGCCTCTCAGAGGAGTTCAAGCTCGCGTCGGGAACCTGGGTGCAGGCCACCACCCTGCGCAGCCAGCTTATCGACGCCCTGCAGCCTTACGTGCGCGATCTGGTGGTCGCTGCGCCCGACAGGCCGTGGCTCGGCGCCTTGGTCTGGCTGGACGAAACGGCGTGCCGGGAAGCCGGCGCTGCGCACTGGCAGTCGGCGCTGTCGCAACGTCTCGCGGCATTCAACAGCAGGGCCGGTGGATCGAGCGCGCGCGTCCTGCGTCTGCTGCCGCTCGAAGCGCCGCCTTCTGTGGCTAACGGCGAAGTGACGGACAAGCGTTCGATCAACGGCCGTCGCGTTCTCGAAACCCGGGCGGCGGAAGTGGCGCGGCTCTATGCCGAGCCAGCCGATCCCGCGGCGATCCAAGCAGGAGGAAGTGCCTGATGCAGGCCTACATCATCCGCCGCGTGCTGGCGCTGATTCCGACCCTGATCTTCGCCAGCCTGATCGTCTTCATCACCGTGCGGTTGATCCCCGGCGACATCATCGACCTGATGCTGTCGAGCAACGACATCGGTGCCGACAAGAAGAGCCGCGAGCAGCTCGAAGCCGCGCTCGGCCTCGACCAGCCTGTCGTGACGCAATACTTCCGGTGGGTGGGGGCCATCTTGTTCGAAGGCAGCCTCGGCAAGTCGCTGTGGCAGAACACACCGGTGATGGAGGAGATCCTGCACCGCCTGCCGATCACCTTCGAGCTCGGCATCATGGCGCTGATCGTGGCGCTGGTGGTCGGCATCCCGATCGGCGTCTACTCCGCCGTCGCGCAGGACACGGTCGGAGACTATGTCACGCGTTCCTTCGCCATCCTGGCGCTGGCTCTGCCGGGCTTCTGGATCGGTACCCTGGTGATGGTCTTTCCCTCGATATGGTGGGGCTGGTCGCCCGAGGTGAAATTCACGCCCTTCAGTCAGGATCCGCTGAAGAACCTCGCCCAGATGGCGATCCCGGCCCTGATCCTCGGCAAGGCCTTCTCGGCCGTCACCATGCGGCTCACGCGCACCATGATGCTGGAGGTGATGCGCCAGGATTACATCCGCACCGCGCTCGCCAAGGGTCTGGCGCCACGCACCACCATCATCCGCCATGCGCTGCGCAACGCGTTGATCCCCGTGGTCACGCTGGTCGGGCTGCAGGCGCCGGTGCTGTTCGGTGGCGCCGTCATCATGGAGCAGATCTTTGTCATTCCGGGCATGGGCCTGCTGCTGCTCGAAGCAGTCGGCCAGCGCGACTATCCGATCATCACCGGCGTCTTCCTGATCGTGGGCGTCGCCGTCGTCTTCATCAACCTGCTGGTCGATCTCAGCTACGGGCTGCTCGATCCCAAGGTGAGGTACCGCTGATGGTCGCCGTCGCCGAAACAACCGTCCCGCCGCCGCGTCGCAAGCCGGCAGCCGGCACGCTTTACTTCATCGGCCGCCTGTTCCGAGACAAGCCGCTCGGCGCCTTCGGCTTTGTCATCTGCGCCATCTTCCTGTTTTGCGGCATCTTTGCCGACGTGCTGGCGCCCTACGGCTACAATCAGATCAGCCCGATCAACCGCCTGAAGCCGCCCAGCGAGAAGTTCTGGCTGGGCACCGACAATCTCGGCCGCGACATGCTCTCGCGCTGCCTCTACGGCGCGCAGCTCTCGGTGATCATCGGCCTGTCGGCGGCGGCGCTGGCCACTGTGGTGTCCGTCTTCATCGGCATCGTCTCGGGCTATCTCGGCGGCAAGTTCGACATGGTCATGCAACGCTTCGTCGATGCGTGGATGAGCTTCCCCGACCTGATCATCCTGATTGTCGTCGTCTCGGTGGTTGGGCCGGGCATGGGGCCAGTCATCATCATTCTGGGGCTTCTCTACGGCATCGCCGGCAGTCGCATCATACGCGGCGCCGTATTGTCGGTGCGCGAGAACGCCTACGTCCACGCCGCGCAATCGACCGGCGCGTCGCTGCCGCGCATCCTGTGGCGGCACATCCTGCCCAACGTCATGGCGCCGGTGATCGTGCTCTTCACCACGCGCGTCGGCGCGGTGATCCTGGCCGAGTCGGGCCTCGCCTTCCTCGGTCTCGGCGTACCGCCGCCGGCGCCGACCTGGGGCGGCATGCTGTCGGGCTCCGGCCGCTCGTTCATGTATCTCGCGCCGTGGCTCGCTTTAGCGCCCGGCCTCTGCATCACCATCGTGGTCTACGCCATCAACGTGTTCGGCGACGCGCTGCGCGATCTCCTGGATCCGCGCATGCGGGGCAGCCGCTGAACGACAAAAAGACGGAAACGGGGGCTGGGACTGGGAGGAAGAAGGATGGGCATGAAGTCACTGAAGGGCGCGCTCATGGCGGGCTCGATGATGCTGGCGGGAATGACTGTCGCAGGTGGCGCGGCACGCGCCGATGGCGAGAAGCCGCAGTACGGTGGAGCGCTCGAGATCGGTACCGTCTACGTGACGCTGTCGGCGCTGTCGTTCGATCCACACGACTGGAACTGGAAGCTGAACCACGACACCGGCCAGTATCTCGAACAGCTCTTCCAGGGTGACTTGTCGAAGGCCCGCAGCCGCGGCGGCCCGCATCCCTTCGTGGCGGATGGTTACTTGCCGCAGGACGCGATCAAGGGGGAACTGGCCGAGAGCTGGGAGTGGAAGGACAATCCGCTGCGGGTCGAAATCAAGCTGCGCAAGGGTGTCATGTTTCCCGAGAAGGCGGGCGTGATGAAGAGCCGCGAACTCACCTCCGAGGACGTGGCCTTCAGCTTCAATCGTCTGATCAGCAGCCCCAAGCAGCAGAAAGGCTACTTCGATCACGTCGTGAAGGTCGAGACGCCCGACCCGCGCACGGTGGTTTTCTACATGAAGCACTTCCATGCCGAATGGGACTACCGGTTCGGCTGGGGCTACTATTCGCCGATTTATGCCAAGGAGATGGTCGACGCGGGTGCGACCAACTGGAAGAACGCGGTAGGGACCGGCCCCTTCCAGCTCACCGACTACGTCTCGGGCAACTCCAGCACCTATACGAAGAACCCGATCTACTGGGGCACCGAGAAGATCGGCGGCCAGGACTACAAGCTGCCGTTCGTCGACAAGATCACCTACCGCACGATCAAGGACGAGGCGACCTACATCACCGCGTTGCGCACCGCCAAGCTCGATATCCTCGAGCCGATCCGCTGGCAGAACGTCGAATCGCTGAAGAAGAGCGCACCGCAGCTCAAGTGGAATCGCTGGCTCAACATGAGCGGCACGTTCATGGCGATGCGCATGGACGTCGACGGACCTTTCAAGGATGTGCGCGTCCGGCGCGCCCTCAACATGGCGGTGAACAAGGACGAGATCGTCAAGGCCTACTACAACGGCAATGCCGAGCTGTTCGCCTATCCGCAGCATCCCGACTACGGCCCGTACTTCCAGCCGCTCGCCGAGATGCCGGCTTCGGTGCAGGAGCTGTTCAAGTACGATCCGGCCAAGGCCAAGAAGCTGCTGGCCGAGGCGGGCTACCCGAAGGGCTTCACCACCAAGGTCCAGGTCTGCTCTTGCAACCCGGACCATATGGACTTGCTGCCGCTGGTCGCCGCCTATCTCGAGCAGGTCGGCGTCAAGCTCGAGATCCAGCCGATGGAGTACGGCGCGTTCCTGAGCGCGATGAGTTCGCGCACCCACGCGCCGGGCTATTTCATGAATTCCGGCCACGTCAATCCGACGCGCACCATCCACAAGAGCTTCATCAGCGGCGAGTTGTGGAACCCGTCGGGCTACAGCAATCCCAAGTACGACGCGAAGATGGACGAGGTCTTCCGGACGAAGGACGAGGCCACGCGCATCAAGATGCTGCGCGAGCTGACAGTCGAGATTCTCGAAGCGGCACCCTACGTCTGGATGCCGATTCCCTACATCTATACGGCGTGGTGGCCGTGGGTGAAGAACTACGGTGGCGAACTGCGTGCCGGCGCCGTTCGCCCCGGCCCGGTCTATGCGCGTATCTGGATCGACGAGGAACTCAAGAAGAAGATGGGCCACTGACCGCCCACCGAAGCTCAGGGAGGAAGCAATGAAGATACTCAAGGGCGCACTGCTCGGCGGTGCGATGGCGTTGGCCATGGCGGGTGGCGCACGCGCCAATGACGAGAAGCCGAAGTATGGTGGCAGCGTCGAGATCGGTACGGTTTACGTGACGCTGTCCGCGCTGTCGTGGGATGCCCAGGATTTCAACTGGAAGCACAACCACGACACGGGCCTGGTCTACGAACAGCTTTTTGCCGGCGATCTGAGCAAGAGCGTGAAAGCGGGCGGCAAGCATCCGTTCGTTGCCGATGCCTGGCTGCCGTCCGACGCGATACGCGGCGAACTGGCCGAGAGCTGGGAGTGGAAGGAAAACCCGCTCCGGATCGAGATCAAGCTGCGCAAGGGCATCATGTGGCCGGACAAGCCCGGCGTCATGAAGAGCCGTGAATTCGTGGCCGACGATGTGATCTTCGCCTACACCCGCCTCGACGAGAGCCCGCGCAAGATCAAGGGCTACTTCGACCACATTGCCAAGGCCCATGCGCCGGACAAGCACACGGTTGTCTTCGAGTTCAAGGATTACTTCGCCGAATGGGACTACCGGTTCGGCTGGGGCTACTTCTCGGGCATCTACCCCAAGGAAGTCGTCGAGGCTGGCGCCAACAACTGGAAGAACGTGAACGGCACCGGGCCGTACATGCTGACCGACTTCGTATCGGGCAATTCCAACGTCTACACCAAGAACAACGACTACTGGGACAAGGACAAGATCGCCGGTCAGGACCACAAGTTGCCGTTCATCGACAAGATCACCTACCGCACGATCAAGGACGAGGCGACGTTCATCACGGCACTGCGAACCGGCAAGCTCGACATTCTCGAGTCGATCCGCTGGCAGAACGTCGAATCGCTGAAGAAGAGCGCACCGCAGCTCAAGTGGAATCGCTGGCTCAACATGAGTGGCACGTTCCTCGCCTTCCGTGTCGACGTCGACAGCCCGCTCAAGGACGTGCGCGTCCGGCGCGCCCTCAACATGGCGGTGAACAAGGACGAGATCGTCAAGGCCTACTACAACGGCAATGCCGAACTCTTCGCCTATCCCATGCATCCCGACTATGTCGGTTATTTCCAGCCGCTCGCCGAGATGCCGGCCTCGGTCCAAGAGCTGTTCAAGTTCGACCCAGCCAAGGCCAAGAAGCTGCTGGCCGAAGCGGGCCATGCCAAGGGATTCACCTTCAAGGTCCAGGTCTGCTCGTGCAGCGCCGACCATATGGACCTGCTGCCGCTGGTCGCCGCCTATCTCGAGCAGGTCGGCGTCAAGATGGAAATCCAGCCTATGGAGTACGGCGCGTTCCTGAGCGCCATGACTTCGCGCACGCTGTCGGTCGGCTACATGATGAACAACGGCCACACCAATCCGACGACCACCATCCGCAAGAGCTTCACGACCGGCCAGCAGTGGAACCCGTCGGGCTACAGCGATCCTAAGTACGACGCCAAGATGGACGAGGTCTATCGCACCAAAGACGAGGCCACGCGCATCAAGATGCTGCGTGAAATGACGGTCGAGATTCTCGACCTCGCCCCGTACATCTGGCTGCCGACGCCCTATGTCTACACGGCATGGTGGCCGTGGGTGAAGAACTATGCGGGCGAGTTGCGTTCTGGTGCAGTGCGTCCCGGGCCGATCTATGCCCGCATGTGGCTGGATCAGGACCTCAAGAAGAAGATGGGCTTCTAGTTTCCTCCCCCGTCATTGGGGGAGGTGTCGGGGAAAAGCGAGAAGGAGGAGGACGCACATGATCATGACGACCTTCAGGCGGGCGCTGCTGGGCGGCGCGGCGGCAGCGTTGCTATGCGTAGGCGGTGTTCAGGCTCAGGACAACGCCAAGCCCCAGTATGGTGGCACCCTCGAAGTCGGCACGATGTTCGTGACCCTGTCGGCTCTCTCGTGGGACCCGCACGACTGGAACTGGAAGCTGAACCACGATACCGGCCAGTTCTACGAGCAGCTCATCGCCGGCGATCTCGACAAGAGCGTCCGCAAGGGCGGCAAGCATCCCTTCGTCGCCGACGCCTATCTCGCGACCGAGGCCCAGCGCGGCGAGCTGGCCGAGAAGTGGGAGCTGGTAGACAACCCGCTCTCCGTGGTCTTCACCCTGCGCAAGGGCATCATGTTTCCGGAGAAGCCGGGCGTGATGCCGTCGCGCGAACTCACGGCTGAAGACGTGGCCTATGCCTTCAACCGGCTGCGTTCGAGCCCCAAGCATATCGGCGGCTACTACGACTTCGTCGGCTCCGTCGTGGCGCGCGACAAGTACACCGTCGTGTTCAACTTCAAGGAATACAACGCCGAGTGGGACTACCGGCTCGCCTGGGGTTTCTACACCACGATCACGCCCAAGGAGGTGGTCGATGCCGGGCCGAACAACTGGAAGAATGTCAACGGCACCGGACCGTTCATGCTGACCGACTTCGTCGCCGGCAACTCCAACACCTACACCAAGAACCCGATCTACTGGGACAAGGAGAAGCTGGGCGGGCAGGAATACAAGCTACCGTTCGTCGACAAGCTGATCTACCGCACCATCAAGGATGAGGCGACGCAGCTTGCGGCCATCCGCACCGCCAAGCTCGATCTGCTGGAGACGATCAACGCCCGCTATATTCCAGAGCTGAAGAAGAGTGCGCCTCAGCTCCAGTTCGCCAAGCGCCTGTCGATCCTGGGATCCTTCATGGCGTTCAGGACCGACACCAAGCCGTTCGACGATATTCGCGTGCGGCGTGCCATCAACATGGCGGTCAACAAGAAGGAGATCATCGAGGCCCATTACACCGGTGAGGCCGAGATGCATGCCTATCCGATGTATCCCGACTGGGACGGCTACTACGATTCACTCGACAAGATGCCGGCCTCGGTGAAGGAGCTCTACACCTACAATCCGAAGAAGGCGAAGGAACTGCTGAAGGAGGCGGGCTATCCCAATGGCTTCACCTTCAAGATGCAGTTCTGTTCCTGCTCGCCCGATCACTCCGAGTTGGCGCCGCTGATCGCCGCCTATCTCGAACAGGTTGGCATCAAGGTCGAATTGAAGCCCACCGAGTACGGCGCGTTCCTGTCGGCGATGACGACCCGCAAACACGAGGCGGGCTATCTGATGAACAGCAGCCACACCAACCCGACGACCTCGATCCGCAAGAGCTTCGTCAGTGGTCAGACCTGGAACCCGTCGATGTATTCGGATCCCAAGTTCGATGCCAAGATGGACGAGGTCTACAAGACCCGCGACGAGACCAAGCGCAAGCAGCTGCTGCGCGAGATGACCGTCGAGATCATGGATGCGGCTCCCTATCTGTGGCTGCCCACGCCGTATGTTTATGCAGCTTGGTGGCCATGGGTGAAGAACTATGGCGGCGAGATGAGCGTAGGCTCGCTGCGGCCCGGCCCGATCTATGCCCGCATCTGGGTCGATCAGGACCTCAAGAAGAAGTTGGGTCACTGAGTATGGTGAAACGCGTAGGGAGGCGTGCCTGATGGGAACGCCTTTGTTGAGCGTCAAGAACCTGTCGACCGAGTTCCGCACCGAGCGCGGAACGGTCAAGGCGGTCGACGACGTTTCCTTCGACCTGGCGGCCGGCGAAACGCTGGCCATCGTGGGCGAATCTGGGTCCGGCAAGAGCATCACGGCGATGTCGATCCTGCGGCTGATCCCTCAGCCGCCGGGTCGCATCACGTCGGGCGAAGTCGTGTTCGACGGCCAGGATCTGCTGAAGGTCGACGAAAACGAGATTCGGGCGATCCGCGGCAATCGCATCGCCATGATCTTCCAGGAGCCGATGAGCTCCTTGAATCCTTCGCTCACGGTCGGTCTGCAGATCGCCGAGCCGATCAACCTGCATCGCAAGACGCCGTGGGCGGCCGCGATGGACAAGGCTGCCGAGCTGTTGGCCCGTGTCCGTCTGCCCGACGCCAAGAGCCGCGTGAAATCCTACCCGCACCAGTTCTCCGGCGGCATGCGTCAGCGCGCCATGATCGCCATGGCGCTGGCCTGCCAGCCGCAGCTCATTATTGCCGACGAGCCGACGACGGCGCTCGACGTCACCGTCCAGGCGCAGATCCTGGCGCTGCTCAAGGAAGTGACGAGAGCCGCCAACTCGGCACTGATCCTGATCACCCACGATCTCGGCGTCGTGGCGCGCTATGCCGATCGCGTCTGTGTCATGTACGGTGGCCGCATCGTCGAGGCCGGCCCGGCGCGCGAGATCTACGCGCGGCCGCGCCATCCCTACACGATCGGCCTGATGGCTTCGATCCCGCGTCTCGACCAGGAGGCTGGCCAGCGTCTGGTGCCGATCGAGGGCCAGCCCCCCAACCTGGCCAATCTGCCGCCCGGTTGTGCCTTTGCACCGCGCTGCCAGCGCGCCGCCGACATCTGTCGCCGCGAACGGCCGTCGCTGGTCCAGACGACCCCTGAACATCTTTCCGCCTGTCATTTCCATGCCCAGCTCAGCGCCTGAACCCATGTCCTCCGAGACCGTGCTCGAGGTCCGCGACCTCAAGGTTCATTTCCCGGTCATGGCCGGCGCCGTGATGCGCAAGCAGGTCGGCAGCGTGAAGGCCGTCGACGGTGTCTCCTTCACCGTGCGCCGTGGCGAGACGCTGGGGTTGGTGGGAGAGTCCGGCTGCGGCAAGAGCACGACCGGCCTCGCCGTTCTCAAGATGCTCGACATCACCTCGGGCCAGGTTGTGTTCGAAGGCGAGGACATTACCAAGCATGACCGTGCCCGTATGCGGCCGATCCGGCGGCGCATGCAGATGGTCTATCAGGACCCGTTCGGGTCGCTGAACCCGCGCATGAAGGTGTCGGAGATCGTCGGCGAGCCGTTCGAGGTCCATGGCCTGCCCGGCGGCCGCGCCGCCTATCGCGAGAAGGTCGCCAAGCTGCTCGACATGGTGGGCCTGCTGCCCGACATGGCCGACCGCTATCCGCACGAATTCTCGGGCGGACAGCGCCAGCGCATCGGCATCGCCCGCGCGCTGGCCCTGGAGCCGTCGCTGATCCTCTGCGACGAGCCGGTATCGGCGCTGGA
>JAFKFK010000068.1 GCA_017307275.1 Alphaproteobacteria bacterium
TTCCAGTCGCGGAAGTTGCCCGGCGGCGGGCCGCCGGCATTGTTCACGATAATGTCAGGCTCGGGACAGGCCGCGAGCACCTGGTTGCGGCCGGCTTCCGTCGTCACGTCGACGGCGACCGCCGTCACCTTGACGCCGAACTTCTTGGCAATCTCGTCGGCTGTCGCGTCGAGCTCCGACTTGGTGCGGGCATTGATCACCAGATCGACGCCCTCCTCCGCCAGCGCCATCGCGCAGCCCTTGCCCAGGCCCTTGCTGGCCGCACACACGATCGCCTTGCGGCCTCTGATACCCATGTCCATGACGCGTTCCTCTCTAAATGGTCAGATTCTTCTTTGTCGCCTCGCGCAGGACCATCCCCGCGCGCGACGAGAATAAGCCGCGTGTCAGTTCACGCGCGTCCAGAGCTGCGTTTGACCGAACATCGGCGTGCCGACGTAGCCGCGCAGGCGCAGCTTGCCGTCGGGCTGCAGGCTGATGTTGGCGCTGTAGGTCTTGCCGTCTTCGCCGTTGTAAATCTTGCCGTCCTCGAAGGTGTTGGGATCGGACGTGGCCTTGAAGCCCCAGATCAACGGCATCCCGATCACCTTGCGGCTGCGCAGGGCAGGATTCTCGTTGCGATAGTCGTTGGCAACGTCGGGCGCGACGACCTGACCGTCCGGTCCCTTGGGATTGATGAGGTTGCTGACGAAGCCGCAGATCGGCCCGTTCGCCGCATCGGGGCAAGGCCCGATCTTGATCTGCGCCACGCCCGAAGCGGAGAGCCAGGTTCCTGCCACGCCCTGCTGTGCCGAAGCCGTCGAGGCCAGCAAGCCCAGCACCACAGACAGAACCAATGCCTTCTTCATCGCCTTCTCTCCCCTCACGACGCGCCGCCGAGTTCGGCCAGCACGTCGGTTGCCAAGCGGCGGTCGATCTCGCGTCGCTCCGCCAGGGCGCGCCGGTCGAGCGCGGCGACGACCCGGCGGGCCGCCTCGGCCGAGCGTTCCATGCGCGACACGAGATACTGCACGACACCCGCGCCCGCGTGCAATTGCCGGTCGGCCAGTTGTTTCAGGATGATCGAGCCCAGAAGCTCGTCGTCCGGCGGCGCCACGGCAACGGCCGGTGCGGCCCGCAACCGCGAGGCAAGGTCCGGAAGCGCGATGGCCCAACGCGCCGGCGGCTCCGGCGAGATCAGCAACAGCCAGCCGTGGCGTTCGCGCATCAAATTATAGAGATGAAAGAGCGCCCGCTCCGGCGCGTGCTGCGCGTCTTCGATCACGATCGCGGGCGACGCGGCCGAAAGCTCGGTGAGGTCGGCGACGCTCTTGCCGTCGAGGTCGGTGCCTTCCATCGCGACCGCCCCGCTCTGCACGGCCCAGATACGGCCGAGATGGGTCTTGCCGCAGCCCGTGGGGCCACTCAGCGACAGAGCCGGCGCGGGCCAGTCGGGCCAGCGATCGATCCAGGCCAGCGCCTCGCGATTGCCGTCGGCCACGACGAAGTCCTCGCGCGCATAGGTCGGCGGCGGAAGCGCGAGATCGAAGGTGAGTTGGTTCGCCATGACGTTCCGGCTGGCCGATCAGCTCGCGGTCCCGCGGTAGATGTCGCTCTCGCGGTAGCGTGCCAGGAGATGACGCACGATCACGCCGGCCACAGCGGCCACCGGAACGGCCACCAGGACGCCGACGAAGCCGAACAGCGAGCCGCCCGCCAGCAGCGCGAACATGATCCACACCGGATGCAGCCCGACTCGATCCCCCACCAGCTTGGGCGAGAGCACGTTGCCTTCCAGTGTCTGGCCCACCAGGAACACCGCCGCGACCTTCGCGACGCCCATCCAGTCCGGCGGGAATTGTGCCAGCGCCATGCCGAGCGCCATCACTGCGCCGACGAACGTGCCGACAAAGGGAATGAACGAGATCGCGCCGGCGATCAGGCCGATGACCAGGCCGAACTGCAGGCCGACCAGCGACAGGCCGATTGCGTAGATCGAGCCCAGCGCCAGGCAGACCAATGCCTGGCCACGCACATAGCCCGCAATCGCTGCGTTCGATTCACGAGCCAGCTTGCGGATTGTATCGGCATGGTCGCGCGGCAGGGCGCTGTCGATGGCCGCCAGCACCTTCTCCCAGTCGCGCAGCAGGTAGAAGGTCACGACCGGCGTGATGAACAGCAGGCCCAGCAGGTTGATGATGGCGACGCCGCGCTGCGCGACGGTACCGGCAATGCCGCCCGCGACCGCGAACGCCTTGCCGGCCCATTGCGTGGCCTCGGTCTGAAGATCGCTCAGGGTGAGCGGCGACAGGCCGAATCTCTCGCGCAACGGTTCGACCAGCGGCTGGATACGCTCCGCCACCTTCACGATGTATTCCGGCGCCTTGACGATCAGCGCCTGCACCTGCCCGAAAAGCGGCGGCAGGATCGCCATGAAGACGCCGACGGCCAGCAGGGCGGCCACGATCGTCACGGCCGTCGTCGCCATGGTGCGCGACAGGCCCATGCGCTGCAGGCGCAGGACGACGGGATCGAGGAAATAGGCCACGACCATGCCGACGACGAACGGCAGCAGGATGTCGTTCAGCAACCACAGGACCAGCAGGAAGACGGCGGCCGCAATGACCCAGAAGCGCCAGCGGCCCGACGTGGTCACCGAGGTTGCAGGCGCCACTGGTCGGCGTCCTTGTCGAGCTGAAGGCCCGCCTGCGCCAGGATGCGCTGCAGTTCTTCGGGCGTGCCGAAGTAATCGAGGCGCAGTTCGGCGCGATCCGACTCCAGTTGCTTCACAGCCACGTTCTTGACCGCCGGCACCGAGCCCAG
>JAFKFK010000048.1 GCA_017307275.1 Alphaproteobacteria bacterium
CGCTGCATCGAAATCCCCGGCCAGAAGCTGATCCCGCAATCGGCCTGCGTGCGACGCTATCCCGCCGAGGAGCGCGGCGGCTGGATCTGGGTCTGGATGGGCGAGGCCGCGGCGGCCGATCCGACGTCGATCCCCGGCTCGGTGCGGCTTGACGATCCGGCCTACTGCATGCGCAGCGGACAGATGGACTACGCCGCGCACTATCTGCTGATCGACGACAATCTGCTCGACCTCTCGCACCTCACCTTCGCGCACGAGAAGACGCTAGGCCTCGACATGCCGCAATGGGCCGACGAGCGGCCGCGCATTCAGCCGCTGGAGCGCGGCCTGCGCGTGCAGCGCTGGCTGCGCAACCAGCCGTCGCGCGGCTTCATGCGCCGTTGGGGCGAAGTGCTCGATCTGTGGAACAGCTACGACTTTCTGTTCCCGGGGATCTTCCTGCTGCGCACCGCCTTCTATCCGGTCGGTACCGCCGACCGCTTGAATCGCAAGGAACCGGACGAAGCGCCGCTTTTCCTGCGTTACGACGATCAGGCGGTGACTCCTATCGGCGACCGCACGGCGCGGTACTTCTACGCGGCTGGCGCCCGGAGTGCCGATATCGACGCCGATCGGGTGGGGCGGCTGTTCGCCATCGTCGAGGCGGCGTTCGGCGAGGACAAGGCGATCATCGAGGCGCAGCAGAAACTGATCGACCTCGATCCGTCGCGCCGTATGCTGCCGACAAGCCTCGATGCCGGACCGACGCAGTTCCGCAAACTCGTGCAGGTCCTGCTCGACCAAGATGGACAACCGGGCCCGATGGCCAATAGCCAGGTGAAAGCTTCCTGAGATGCCAGATACGAATATGGATGTGCGGTCGATCCGCCGCCTCGAAGACGCGCGCTTCCTTCTGGGCCGCGGGCGCTATCTCGAGGACATTGCCGCACCGACGGCGCTGGCCGGGCATGTGCTGCGCTCGCCGCATGCTCATGCCCTGATCCGACGGATCGATACCGCTCAGGCCGCCGCGTTGCCCGGCGTGCACTTGATTGCAACGGCGGCAGACCTTGCGGCCGACGGGCTCGGGCATCTGCCCTGCATGGCGGCCGTGAAGCCCCTGATCGTGCCGCCCCGGCCGGCGCTGGCCGAGGGACGCGTCCGCCATGTCGGCGATCCGGTGGCGTTCGTCGTCGCCGACAATGCCGACATCGCCCGCGAAGCCGCGGAACTGATCGAGGTCGAGTACGAGCCGCTGCCCTCCGTCGTCGACGGAAGCGCGGCCCTTGCGGCCGGCGCGCCCGCATTGTGGGAGCAGGCGCCGGGCAACCTCGCCTATCATGTGCAGCGCGGCGAGCATGACGCCGTGCAGCGTGCCTTGAAGGACGCTACGCATGTTGTCGAAGTCGAGGTGATGAACAACCGCGTCGTGGTCGTGCCGTTGGAGCCTCGCGCCGGCATCGCCCGCTACGACGCCGCCAGCGATGTCATGGACCTCGAACTCACGGGGCAGGGCTTGCACGGCATCCGCCGTCAGCTCGCGGAGTTCGTGTTCAAAGTGCCGCTGGATCGCATTCAGCTTCACGCCCCCGATGTCGGCGGCGGCTTCGGGATGAAGAACTTCCTCTATCCCGAATGGGTGCTGCTGCTCTGGGCCGCGCGTCGGCTGGGTCGGCCGGTCCGTTGGATCGCCGACCGCGCCGAGGAGTTCGTGACCGGCGCGCAGGGGCGCGACATCGAGGCTCGGGCAAAGCTTGCGCTCGATGCGAGCGGCCGCTTCCTCGCGCTGGACGTGGCGATGGTAGCCAATCTCGGCGCCTATCTCTCGGGCAACGGGCCGGGCGCCTCCGTCGTCGCGGCCTCGACCGCGCAGGGCGGCGTCTACGATATCCCGGCCATCGCCGTCGATATCCGCGGCGCGCTCACCAACACCGTGCCGGTCGACGCCTATCGCGGTGCCGGCAAGCCCGAAGCCAACTACATCATCGAGCGCGCCATCGAGGCGGCGGCGCGTGCGATTGGGCGCGATCCCGCCGATCTGCGCCGGCAGAACCTGATCGCTGCTTTCCCGCATCGCACGGCCATGGGCATGGCGATCGATTCCGGCGCCTTTGCCGACAATCTCGAAGCGGCCATCCAGCGTGCCGACACGACCAGCTTCGAAGCACGACGCACGGAATCGCAGGCCAAGGGGCTGCTGCGCGGGATCGGCGTGGCGTGTTTCCTCGAAACGTCGCGCGGCGCGCCCAACGAGGGCGCGGAGGTGCGCTTCGAGAGCGATGGCACTGTGACCATTGCCGTCGGCACCGAGTCGAACGGGCAGGGGCACGAGACGGCCTTCGCGCAGATCGCGGCCGAGCATCTCGGCCTGCCCATCGCGGCGTTCCGATACGTGCAGGCCGATACGCGCGCGGTGCGCAGCGGCGCCGGCCATGGCGGCGCGCGGTCGATGCACATGGGCGGCGCGGCACTGGTCAAGGCGATGGAGGCGGCACTCGCGAAGGCACGCCAGCTCGCCGCGCACCTGTTGCAGGCGACGACCGACGAGCTCGACTACAAGCAGGGGCGCTTCACCGTCCGCGGCAGCGACCGCGCAATCGATCTCGCCACGCTCGCCCGGAGTGCCGGCGATCCGGCCAACCTGCCGGATGGGATGGCGCCGGGAAACGGCCTCGGCGAGCATGTGCTGAACATCACCGACGTCTTCACCTTTCCCAGCGGCTGCCATGTCGCGGAGGTCGAGGTCGATCCCGAGACCGGCGCGATCCGGCTCGTCGACTATACGGCGATCGACGACTATGGCCGGCTGATCAATCCGATGCTGACGGAAGGCCAGGTGCAGGGCGGGGTGGCGCAAGGCATCGGTCAGGCCCTGCTGGAACACACGGTCTACGATCCGCGGTCCGGCCAGCTCCTCAGCGGCTCGTTGATGGACTACGCCCTGCCGCGCGCCGACGACCTGCCGTCGTTCGACATCGCCCTGATCGAGCGTCCGACCGCTGCCAATCCGCTGGGCGTAAAGGGCTCGGGTCAGGCAGGATGCATCGGCGCGCCACAGACGGTGATGGCGGCCGTTCTCGATGCGCTGCGTCCGGCTGGCGTGCAGAGCCTCGACATGCCGGCGACGCCGTCGCGGGTCTGGCAGGCGCTGCAGGCGGCGAAAGCCGGTCCGTAGCCTTTGTCGATGTAGCCGCCGTTACGGTTACTGCGCGGCGGCCAGGTAGCGCGCCAGCGAGCCTGCCTTGTCGGCAGGCAGCTTGCCCGGCGCCTCGTTGAGCTTGATGCCGAGATCGCACGCTTCTTCGTTGGAGAGGCGCTGCAAGGTACGCAGTTTGTCGAAATCGGCCGGCGTCAATCCGGCTTCGCCCAGGACGACGGCGACGTCGGCGTCGCTGAGAGCATGCGGTGGCGTGGCATTCGCCTTGAGGGCGGCGCGGCCGGCGCGATAGGCCTTCTCCATGGCCGAGAGCATGTCGCGCATCAGCTTCTGCGCCGTGGCGTCGAGCTTCTCGCCGCGCTGGATGCCGATCAGGACGAGCTCGCGACACGTGGCCGGGTCGACGCTCTTGAGGTGGCGCATCAACGCCAGCCGCGCCGCGAGGACCGCCTGGGCGTCGGCCGCGTCGGTGGCTTTAAGTGCGGGCACGATCTGGGTGGCGCGCAGTTCGGTCATCAAGGCGAGCGGCCGCGGCGGCCCCTGGGTCGTCGGGTTGCGCAACTCCTCGCTCAACGACTTGCGCAGCCGGGCCTCGGCATCCGGCACGTCGTCCAGCACAAGTCCGACCAGCGGAAGGGCGCGAGCCTCGCTTACGGCCTGGTCGACCAGTTCGGTATCGCTGCCGGTCAGGTATTCCAGACCATAGACCGTCGCACTGCCGGCGATGGCCGCCGCGATGGCTGCAATTGTGGTGCGCTTGAGTTGCTGCGCCGCCGGTCGGGCACGGCCGAACAGGTGGACGATGGCGGCCACCGCGAGGGTGATGGCGACGACGATGGCAACCTTTTCCACTAACAATCTCCGGGTTCACGCGGTCCGACGGCGACCAATCCTTGCGCAGGGCTGCGGTAAAATGTAGGCAGGCGAACGAACGCCCCTATGCCTATCCACATCGATTTCTTTCACCCCGCCCGCCTGGCTGTCGTCGTGGCCCGCGGCGTCGTTACCGGTGAGGATATCTCCGAGGGGATTCGCCAGATGTTGGCGAGCGGCGCAATGCATTATCGCAAGCTTGTCGACATTTCTTCACCATCGTCGCCGATGAGTGAAGAAGATATCGAGAGAATTGCCATTTTCATGCGATCCCAACCCAATGCGGCGTCTCGGGGGCCGGTGGCCTTCCTGATCAGTCCTGGGAGGGCTGCCGACCAGGCCGTGAGGTTCGCCAAGATGACCGAAGGCGAGCGGCCCGTGAAGGTGTTCCACAGCCTGCACGAGGCGCGGAAATGGCTGGAGCAGCAGCCGGTGGGAACGCTCTGAGGCGATCTAATTGCGGCATTACTGCAAGGGTATGCCGTCGCGTGATCCAACGACCCCGAGGTAGCGTAGGACCTAGGATCCTTCGCTGACTTCAAGTTGGGGACATGCCGTTCAAGCTCGATATTTTCGCGCCCGACCGGATCGTCGTGGGGGTCGCGCGTGGTGATATCTCCACCGCCGATCTCGCGGCCTTCGTGCAGGAGATGATTGCCGCCGGAGTCCTGCATTATCGCAAGATCATCGATATCACGTCGGCAACGTCGAGCATCGGTAAAGACGAGCTGTCGGTGATTGCCGAACGGCTACGCACGACGCCGGTTCTGAGACCGCGCGGGCCACTCGCCATTGTCGCCGATCACAAGCGCGGCGACCTGGCGCGGCTCTTCATGTCGATGACCTCGGACGAGCGGCCGGTCGAGGTCTTCCGCAGCATCCACGAGGCGCGCAGGTGGTTGCTGGAATCGAAGCTCCCGCTTTAGTGACGAAGCGTCAGTCGAAGCAGCGGCCACTGCGAATGGTGCAGGAATCGGCGACCACGCGGGCGTTGCATTCGCTCCACGCCGATTGCTCCGCCGCATCCTTGGTCGGGCCGGCGCCGTAGCCCGAGGCCTCGCCGTTGCCGCTGTGCGCGTAGGAGACACACCGGGCGGGCGCTGCAAGGCGGATAGCGCAGGTCGGACCACCGCCGCATTCGGCACGCGCCGAGATTTCGGCGGCCTCGCGTGTCGCCATGCCGACGGCGACGCCAAAGTTTCTCTGACCGTCGCTGGCGACGGCGCCCCACACTTCCTGGGCCTCGGCGGTCGCGTTCATCGCGAACAGGGCCGCCAGCAGGATCGCTGCCTTCTTCATCATGGCGTGTTCTTCTCCAGGAAGGAGCGGACGCGCTGGATCGACTCCTGCAGGTAGGTCGGTCCACGCCAGTCCGTCTGCACCTCGATGTTCGGCGCCAGCGCGGCGATCTCGTCGCTGGTCTTGGCCGGATGCGGTTTGTCGGTGCCGGGTTGGAGGAGAAGTGGCGTCTTGCAGTTCTTGACGAAATCGCGCGTGACGGAGAAGACGAAGTCGCCGCCGAACATGTTGTGGCCGAACGAGTCGATGGTGGCCTGGGAAATGTTCGGATCGCGCGCCCGCACCGTCTCGCCATAGCCCTTCACGGCGGCGTCCCAGGTGTCGCGGTTCTCGTGCAGGCCGATCGGGTTCTGCAGTACCGCCGCGGCCACACGATCGGGCGCCTGCTCGATCGCCTCGAAACAGTAGCTGCCGCCGATGCAGCCGCCCATGACGTGGAACTTCCCGAAGCCGAGATGGTCCATCAGCGCAACATGGTCGGCGGCGAAAGTGTGCCAGCCATGGTCTGGCTTCACATCGGCCACCGACTTGCCGGCGTTGCGCTGGTCCATGCCGATCACGGTGAAGCGATCGGCGAGCGCCTGCATGGGATTCATCCACGCGGCCGGCTGGCCCGGATTGGCCGGGCTCTCCTTCCAGAGACCGAGCTGCGATTTCAGCCCGCCGGGTGCGTAGAGCAGCAGCGGGAAGCCCGTGCCATGGACCTCGTAGTAGATCTCGGCATCGGGCCTCTTCAGTATCGGCATCGGTCTCTCCCCTTGGGCGTCAACCCTGCGGCTTGTAGCCGATCGAGTCGACGGTCCTCTTCCAGTCGCCGAGGTCCTTCACCAGGCGCGCCGTGAATTCTGCCGGAGTTGCCGGCTCCACGTCGAGGCCCAGTTCCACCAGCTTCTTCTGAACTTCGGGCAGGGCCAGGACCGCGTTCAGCTCCTTGTTCCAGGCATCGAGCAACGGCTTGGGCGTCTTGGCGGGCGCGAAGAAGACGTACCAGCCGAGCGAAGCGAGCTGCGGATAGCCGAGCTGGCTGATGGTGGGGATGTCCGGTGCCGAGGTGGTGGGTTTCACGCCCGACGTGAAGATCACCTTCACCTTGCCGGCGCGATGATGCTCGAGGAAATCGGTGATACCGCCGCAACCAGCGGCAATGTGGCCACCCTGCAGATCGGCAACCAGCGGGGCTGCGCCGCGATAGGGCACCGGCTCAAGCGGGATGCCGATTTCCTTGCCGGCCATGACGCCGAAGAAATGCGTCGAGGAGCCCAGCGCCGTCGTGCCGAAGCTGTGCCTGTCGGGGTTCTTCTTCAGCCACTCGATGTAGTCCTTGAGATTGTTCACGCCGATGGTCGGCGAGACGCAGAACGCCGTCTGCACCGTGCCGGCCTGGGCGACCGGCGCGATGTCGGTCACGGGGTCCCAGGTCACGCCGGGCATGGTGATTTTCTGGATGATCGTGGCGCTCGGCACATAGGCGATGGTCGTACCGTCGGGGGCTGAGTTCTTCAGGGTCTCGATGGCGATGGTGCCCGAGGCGCCGGCCTTGTTGTCGACCAGGACGTTGCGGCCGGTGCGCTGCTTCAGCGGCTCGGCCAGATAGCGCGCCATCACGTCGGTACCGCCGCCGGCCGGGAAGCCGACCAGGATCTTGAGCGGCTTGTCGGGCAGGCCGGTCTGCTGCGCCCTCACGGAGGCAAGTGGTGCAGCAGCGGCGGCACCCGCCATCAGCAGCGAGGTGCGGCGGGTGATCAGCTTCTTCGTCATATGCGTTTACTCCTAGGACACGAGGCTCCAGGCGAGTTCGGCGCGTTCGCGCGCCGCCCTGCCCATCTTGATTGATTCGGGATTAGCGGCGTTGCCGCCCAGCCCACGGCGGTAGACGCCTTGGGCAATCGCTGCGAGCCGGAACAGCGAGAAGGCGAGGTAGTAGTTCCAGTGCGGGATCGAGGTACGACCTGTGCGCCGGCAATAGGCGGCGACGTATTCGTTCTCCGTCGGCAAGCCGAGCTTGGCGAAGTCCACCGTGGCATAGCCGTGCGGCGGCTCCTTCAGGTGATAGCCAAGGCAGTTGTAGGCGATGTCGCAAAGCGGATGGCCAAGCGTCGACAGCTCCCAGTCGAGCACGGCGACGATGCGCGGCTCGGTGGGATGGACGATGAGGTTGCCCAGGCGATAGTCGCCATGGACGACGCCCGTGGGATCGCCATCGTCGGGAATGTTCTCGGGCAACCAGGCCGAGAGCTTGTCCATCGCCGGGATGTCTTCGGTCTTGAGCTCGGCGTACTGCTTGCTCCAGCGTCCGACCTGGCGGGCGATGTACTGGCCGCTGCGGCCGTAGTCGCCAAGGCCGACCTTCACCGGATCGACCTTGTGCAGGCGGGCAAGCACGTCGTTCATCGAGTCGAAGATGGCTGCGCGCTCGGCAGGAGTCCGGCCGGGCATCGACGGATCGATGAGGATGCGGCCTTCGACGGCATCCATGACGTAGAACATCTGGCCGATGACCGAGTCGTCGGTGCAAAGCAGCCGGGCGCGTGCCACGGGCACATCGGTATCGGCAAGGGCCGAGATCACGCGGTATTCGCGATCGACCTGGTGCGCCGAGGCCACGAGCTTGCCTGGCGGCTTCTTGCGCAGCACGAAGTCCTGGCGCTTGCCGGTCGACATTTCGGCCGAGACGAAGAAGGTCGGATTGGAATGGCCGGAGTCGAACTGCCGAACGTCCAGACCGCCGCGATAGCCTTCGAGATGAGCCGTGAAATAGCGATCGAGCGAAGCGATATCGAAGCGATGTCGCTCCATGACGGGAACGGTATTGGCGTAAGTCGACATGCGCCGAACCTACGGGTGGCGGCGCGGTTTCGGCAAACGTCCGGTCCCGCAGGGAGGAATGGATTTTCGGAAACGAAGTCTGCGCTGAAAATCCGTGTCGATCAGCGGAGTTTCAGCGGCGCAGGGCGACGAAGCCTGCGACGCCTGCAGCACCCCACACGCCGCCGACGATGGCCAGAGCGCTCGCGGCATCGAGCTGGCGTTCGAGCACGACGAAGGCCGCGAAGGTGAAGCAGGCGCTGCTCACGACCAGCGCGACGCCGATTCCGAGCGTCAACAGGACGCGGTTGATCGCGTGGTCGGCGGCCGCGCGCAACGAGCGGGCCGCAGAGAACGTCGCTGCGGCCCGCAGGAGAGGGGCGATCATGGAAGGTTGCGCGGAAGGTTGCTTGTTGCTTTTGGCGTACTTCCTAAGAGCGACGACAAAGATAACCTGCCAGGAAGCCGATCCCGATGATCGCTGCCACGGTCGTCAGCGGACGGGTCTCGGTCTGCTCGATCAGGGTATCGGTCGCCTTGTTCTTCAGGTTGATCGTGTCCTGGGCGACGGCCTTGGCCGTGTCGCCATATTTGGCGATCAGCGCGCGCGCCGACTTGAGCGTTTCCTCTATTGCTTCCTCGCCGCGGGCCGCGATCGATTGGCCGGCACCGTTCATCGAGTCCGTCAGCTCTTCGAGCTGCGACTTCAGAAGGGCGATTTCCTTGGCGAGGTCCTTGCCGTTGTGGCTGGCTGTACGCATGTCAGGTCCTCCGAGGCTGCAGGTTGGGCATTCTCGGTGACAAAACGCTTTACAGGGGCGGAGGTTGCAGTCGCGGGGGTGACCGGTCAGCCGTCCCAGACGTTCGCCGGCATCGGCAGGCGCGCGAAATCTGTGTCGACCAGCGGGCGCTGGAAGCTCACGCCTTCGCGCTCAAGCAGCATCATCCATTGCCGAACATGCTGGCCCGAGTGCCAAGTCGTGCGTTCGAGCAATTCATGCAGGCTTTGCGCGCCATAGTAGGTGGCGAGCGAACGGGCCGGATTGGTATCGCCGTCCGAGCGCCAGGCACGGAAGCGATCCCGTATGACCGTACCGTAGTCGACGAGCGCCTCGTTGCTGGCGTCGGGCGCCGGTTCTTCCCGGAACATCGCCTGCACCAGCGTGATGCCCTGCTCGGCATCGAGGAAGGCGTCGACGACCTTGAAGAGATGGAAGGCCAGCGCGCGGTAACTGCGCGGCCGGCCAGGCACATGGACATGCAGACGCTCCGCCGGCATCAGCGGCAACAGTGCGAGGGCCGAACTCATGAACTTGTCGAGGCGCCGACAGAGTTCGTCCGCCGAAAGGGGAGGGCCTGCCTTTTCGGTAAGGCCAAGGAAGGCCACGATCTGCGGCAGGCTTTGGCCGAACACGAACTCCTTGCCGCGCGACAGCACCGGCACGGACCTCACGCCAAGCGCCTGCAGTTCAGCCAGGCCGGCTGGATCCTCGAGTACGTTTACTGAAACGAAGTCGATCCCACGGACCGATAGAAACTCCTTGAGTCTCAGACAGCTCGTTCAACCGGGCTGCCAGAAGACTTTCAGCGGTTCCGTCATGGCTTGTCCTCCGGTTCAGGGCTTCTTGTGGCAGACCACGCAGATCTTGTTGCCGTCGAGATCGCGCACATAGGCGCCATAGTAATCGGGATGATAGTGCGGCCGGAGGCCCGGCGCGCCTTCGTCCTTCGCGCCGGCGCTCATGGCTGCCTTGTGCGCAGCGTCTACGCTGCCACGATTATCGGCCTCCAGACCGATGGTGACCCCATTGCCGACCGTGGCTGCTTTCTCGTCGAGCGGGTTCAACACCCAGAGCTGCGGCCGGCCATCGGGAGGGCCATATCCGACCGCTGTCGGGAAATCGAGATGACGGACCAGGCCGAGCGGCTTCAGCAGCTCGTCATAGAAGAGCTTCGCCTTGGCGAGATCGTTGCTGCCGATCGTGACGTGGCTGAACATCCTTAGTCTCCCCTCCTGGCATTCACGCGCTTACAGCGTCGGCCTCATGCCGAGACCCTGCAAGGTCGCCTGCCATTTCTTCATGTGGGTGGCGAGGCGCTCCTCGCAGGCGGCCGGGGTGGAAGTCTCCACCTCGAGGCCGAGCTGGGCAAGCTGCTCGCGGACTTCCTTGTCCTTCAGCACGGCGACGAGGGCCTGATTCCAGAGATCGACCAAGGCTGGCGGCGTGCTGGCGGCGGCAAAGAAGCCGTACCATTCCTCCATCGTCAGGCCTGGATAACCTGTCTCCGCCGCCGTCGGCAGGTCGGGCGCCACGGAAACCCGCTTGGAGCCGGACGTCGCAAGGATGCGTATGCGGTTGCCACGATGTGCGACGAGAAAGGATGTGAGCCCCGCGACACCTGCCGGCACCTTGCCGGCCTCCATGTCGGCGACGAGCGGTGCGGTTCCACGAAAGGCCTGGCCTTCCATGGGCACACCGAACTCGCGGCCAAGCAGGCGCGTATAAAACTGCAGCATGGCGTCGCTTGCCGTGGCGCCGATCTTGTTACGTCCTGGTTCGCCGGCTTTCAACCACTCGACGTACTCCGCCACGGTCGAAACCTTGACCTTGGGCGAGACGGCGAAGGCGTCGATGTAGGTGCCGGCGGTCGTGACTGGCGCCAGGTCGGTTGCCGGATCGAAAGGATAAGACGGCGTGAAGAGCTTCGCGACCAGCGACGGGCTCGGCATGAACGCGACCATGCTGCCGTCGGTGCCGCCGAACTTCAGCGCCTCGCCGGCAGCGGCCCCCGTGCCGCCCGGACGATTCTCGACGGTAACCCTGCGTCCGACGCGGCGTTCGAGGGCAGTGGCAATCAGCCGGGCCATGACATCGGACCCGCCTCCCGCTGCGAAGCCGACGACGATGCGCAGCGCCCGATCGGGCAGGCTCGTCTGTGCGTTTGCGAGAACTGGAGCGGCAAGTGCAGCCCCGAGTATCGACCGGCGGAGAAGAGGCTTCGTCGATGTCACCACTCCAAGAGGATGCCGCAGGTCACATGTCCGCGGCAAGACATTGACGCTTCAACGATGTGTATTCGGACGCGGCAAACCGAAATGATCGCGTAGCGTCCTACCTTCATAGGCGCTGCGGAAAAGTCCGCGCTTCTGAAGAAGTGGCACAACCTCTGTCACGAAGACGTCAAGCATCGATGGCAGCAGCGGCGGCATCAGGTTGAAGCCATCGGCGGCGCCATCGTTGAACCAATCCTCGATCAAGTCGGCGATCTGCTCCGGCGTGCCTGCCGTGGTGAAGTGGCCGCGCGCGCCGGCCAGGTAAGCGAGAAGCTGGCGCAGTGTGTACTTCTCCCGACGGACCAGACCCACGATCACTTCGGTCCGGCTGCGGGCCGCCTGCACAGTGCCGGGATCGGGAAAGTCTTCGGCCGTCAGCGGGCGGTCGAGCGGCAGGTGAGAGAAGTCGTGACCGCCGAAGCGGCCGCTCAACCGTTTGCGTCCCACCTCCGGGTCGGTGAGCTCGTTCAGATCGCGCGCCAGGCGCTGCGCTTCGGTCTCGGTCGAGGCGATGACCGGGCTGAGGCCGGGCAGGATCAACACGTGCTCGGGTTTGCGTCCCTCGGCAGCCGCCAGCGCTTTCAAGTCGGCGTAGAATTCCTGCGCCGTCTTCTTCTCCATCTGCGCGGTGAAGACCGCCTCGGCATGGCGGGCAGCGAAGCGGCGTCCGGTATCGGACGAACCGGCTTGCACGAACACCGGACGGCCCTGCGGTCCGCGCGGCATGTTGAGCGGACCGGCAACGCGATAATATTTGCCCTCATGGTTGATCGGCCGGATGCGATCGGCGCGGGCATAGTGACCGCTCGCCCGATCGTCGAGCACGGCGTCGTCCGCCCAGCTGTCCCACAGGGCCTTCACGACCTGAACGAACTCCTCGCCGCGCTCGTAGCGCTCGTCGTGGCTGACGAGACTTTCGCCGCCATAGTTGCGTGCGGCGGCGGCCAGCCAGGAGGTCACGATGTTCCAGCCGACCCGGCCGCCGCTGATGTGGTCGAGGGAACCAAACTGACGGGCGAGGTTGAAGGGCTCGGAGTAAGTGGTGGAAGCCGTCGCGATCAGGCCGATGTGGCTGGTCGAGCCGGCGATGGCGCCGAGCGTCGTGATCGGCTCGAGCCAGGTGCTGGCGGCGTGCGCCACCGTGTCCATCAACGCCAAGGTGTCGGCGAGGAAAATCGAGTCGAACAGACCGGCTTCGGCACGCTGCGCGAGATCGCGAAAATACTCGACGTCTGTCAGCGGCAGAGCCGAGGAGTCGGGATGCCGCCACGAGGCTTCGTGATGACCGCGGCTCTGAATGAAAAGATTGAGGTGGAGCTGTCGCTTCATTCTCTCACTGTGCCGCGGGCGCGTAGACGGCGGCAAGCTGACGCGACACCAATCGCGCGTAGAGTCCGCCACGCGCAAGAAGCGAGGCATGCGTTCCGCTTTCCGCTACGCGACCTTCGTCCAGCACCACGATCAGATCGGCATCGCGCACGGTCGAGAGGCGATGGGCGATCACGATGGTGGTGCGATCGGCCTTGAGCACGTCGAGTGCGCGCCGCACGGCCTGCTCGTTCACCGCATCGAGATGCGAGGTCGCTTCGTCGAGAATGAGGATCGGCGCATCCTTGAGGAAGGCACGAGCGATGGCGACTCGCTGGCGCTGGCCACCGCTGAGACTGGTGCCGCGCTCGCCGACCGGCGAGTCGAGACCCTCGGGCAGAGCGGCGACGAGTTCGCTGAGCGAGGCATGTTCGATGGCGGCCTGCAGTTCGGCTTCCGTGGCGTCGGGCCGGGCGATCAGGATGTTGGCGCGCAGCGTGTCGTTGAACAGGTAGGTATCCTGCGCGACGAGGGCCACGAGACCGCGCAGGGCATCGAGCTTGTAGTCCTTGAGGTTGGCGCCATTCAGCAGGATGCGGCCGGAGTCGGGATCCCAGAAGCGCATCAGGAGCTGCGCGGTCGTCGTCTTGCCGGCGCCCGACGTTCCGACCAGGGCAATGGTCTTGCCGGCAGGAATGTCGAAGCTGACATCGCTCAGCGCACGGCGCGTCTGGCCGGGATAGGTGAACGTCACCTTGTCGAGCGAAAGGGCGGCGGCCCCTCGCGTGACGGGCACGCCGGGGCCGTCGCGCACCGGGATCGGCTCGTTCGCCAGCGCATAGACGCGACGCGTCGCTCCCAGCGTGTCGGCGAGCTGGCGGCCGATCTGTGCGATCTCGGAGACCGGCAGGAAGGCTGCCATGGCAAGGATGGTCATTAGCGGCAACAAGCCCGGATCGAGCGCGCCCTGTGTCGACAGGACGGCGCCGACTACGACGACCGCCAGACCGCCGAGCCCGGTTAGCACTTCGAGGATCGCGTGCTGGAGCGCAAGTTCGCTGAAGAAGGGCAGACGCAGCGAGATGTGGCGCTGCGAAAGCTGGTCGAGCTTGTCGCCGCGCAGGTTCTCCTGCTGGAAGGCGACGATCTCGCCCAGCCCTTGCACCGAGTCGACGGCAAAGGCACCCAGTTCCCCCGCCGCTTCACGCGCCTCGCTGCCGAGCTTGTCGACACGCTTTCGCATCAGGAAAGGGCTGAGGCCCACCGCCAGCAGGAACGGCACCAGCGCGACGGCCAGCCAGCCGTTGGCCGTGGCGAGGGCAGCGACCACGACGGCCGGCACCAGGATCGCGACGAAGGCCGGCGCTACGGTGTGGGCGAAGAAGTACTCGACCAGCTCGATGTCGTGGGTGGCCAGCGCCATCAGGTCGCCGGTGCGGCGGCGTGTGAGATAGGCCGGCGCCAGCGCATCGAGCTTGCGGAAGGCGTCGATGCGCATCTCGGCCAGCAGGCGGAAGGCCATGTCGTGGGCCAGCCAGGATTCCAGCCAGTGCAGCAGGCCGGAGAGCGGTGCCAGGATCGCAAGAGCGATGGCGAGCCCGCCATAGGGCTCGTGGTTCTTGAGCGCCAGCACGATCAGCGCCGACAGCACGCCGATGCCGATGAAGGCCACGACCCTCAGCACGCCCAGGATGAAAGTGGCGGTGAGCTTGCCCTTCCACGGCATGATCACCTTCATCAGCGCCGCGACCACCTGATACCAGGTGAGGCCCTCGGCCTTGATGATGCCTTCGGTCACCGGCTTCACCGCACCGCCCGGCGTGTTGGCGACGGTCTCGGCGCGGGCCGGGGCGTCGATCATGTCGGCGGCTGTGGTGACCTGCTGCTCACGTGCCTGCTCGGCCATCAACCGGGCATAGACGCCGCCCCGGTTCATCAGCGGCCCATGCTTGCCTTCCTCGGCGACATGGCCACGGTCGAGCACCAGGATGCGGTCGCAATCGATCACGCTCGACAGGCGGTGCGCCAGAATGATCGTCGTGCGGCCTTGCATCAGGCGGTCCAACGCTTCCTGGATCACGGCTTCGTTCTCCGCGTCGACGGCGGAGAGGGCTTCGTCAAGCACCAGGATCGGCGTGTCGCGCAAGAGGGCGCGGGCGATCGCCAGACGCTGGCGCTGGCCGCCCGAGAGCTTGATGCCTTTCTCGCCGATCACGGTCTGGTAGCCCTGCGGCAGGCTCAGGATGAACTCGTGGATGTTGGCGGCGCGTGCCGCGTCCTCCATTTCCTCCTGCGATGCGCCCGGCTTTCCGAGCCGGATGTTCTCCTCGACCGTGCCGTGGAACAGGAACGTGTCCTGGTTCACGACCGAGATCAGGGAACGGATCTGTGCGAAGGAAAGCGAGCGCAGATCGTGGCCGCCCAGCAGGATGCGGCCCTGGTCGGGATCGTAGAAGCGCAGCAGGAGGCGCACGATCGACGACTTGCCGCCGCCCGAGGAACCGACCAGACCCAGGCGCTCGCCGGCCGCCGCGGTGAAGGTGAGATTGTCGTGCACCGTGCGGCGCGTGCCGGGATAGGCGAAGCGCACATTCTCGAAAGTGATGGTGGGTGCCAGCACGGTGCTGAGCGTCGCGGGCGGCGCATCGGCCACGGAGGCCTTGTCGTCGAGAATGCGATAGATGCCCTGCGCTGCCGAGAGACCGACCATGCCCTGGTGCAGCACCGAGCGCAGCTCGCGCATCGGCCGGAAGATCTCGATGCCCAGCATCAGGATGACCAGCAGGGCAGTGAGCGACATGGCGCCGGCTTCCACGCGCGAGGCACCATAGATCAGCGCTGCGGCCGCACCGCCCGCGATCGACGTATCGGTGATGCCGCGCGCCAGCGAGTTGGTGCCCAGCACCCACATGGTGCGGCGGAAGAGATCGCGTGCCTCGACTTCGAGCTTGTCGGCGCGCGCCTTGCCCTGGCCGAAAGCCTTGAGCGTCGCGAGGCCCTGGATGGAGTCGAGGAATTCGGCGGCGAAGGACTTGTACGCCGTCATGCGCGCGATCGAGGCGCGCACGTCCCATTTGTGCCAGAGCGCGGGCGCGAACAGCGCCAGCAATGCGAAGCCCAGCATTACCGTCGCGACCGGCAGGTCGATGAAGGCGACGACGACGAAGATCAGCAAGGGCGAAAGCAGCGCGATCATGAACTGCGGCAGGAACTGGCCGAAATAGGTTTCGAGCTGTTCGACGCCGTCGATCATGGAAAGGGTGAGGCCGCCGGAACGCTGGCGGCCGACCGTACCGGGTCCGAGCGACGCGACCTTGTCGTAGAGCGTCCGGCGCAGCGTCTTCTGCACGCGCGCTGCCGTCTCGTGCGCCATCACGGCGCGCCAATGCTCGGCCGCGCCGCGCAGCACCATGACGATGGCGATCAGCACCACCGGCAACACCAGTTCCTGCAGAGGTTTGCCCGCGAAGACCTGGCCGATCAGCCAGCCCAGCAGGGCGAGGCGGGCGATGCCGAGCCCGACGCCCAGCAGCCCGACGGCGACGGTGGCGGCGATACGGGCGCGGACGCCCCGGGTGAACACGAGCAGGCGTGGTTCGATGTGCATGGGCAAATGCTAGGGCGAACATCCTTATTCGTCAGTCCACAAATTGGAAAAGTCCCTGTACAATTCTGTACATGGACTCCAACTGGGACGATCTGCGCGTTTTCCTGGCTCTAGCGCGCGAAGGCACGCTCACCACGGCGGCCAAGGCGCTGGGCGTCAGCCATCCCACCGTGTCGCGTCGGGTTGCCGTGCTGGAAAGGCAGATCGGCGCCCGCCTGTTCGAGCGGCTGCCGGATCGCTTCGTGCCGACCAGCGCCGGGGAGGAGCTGCTGGCCGATACCCAGGCGATGGAGAAGGCCGCCCATTCGATCCACCGCCGCAGCGCCGGCCTCAGCGACACGGTAAGTGGCACGGTGCGGCTTTCGGCAGGCGAGGCGATGGCGGCCTTGATCGCGCGCCACCTCGCCGAGCTGCGCGGAAAGCTGAAGCAGATCGAGTTCGAGGTGGTGGCAAGCCACACGCTCGCCAACCTGTCGCGCCGCGAAGCCGATCTCCTGATTCGCGAGCAGGTCCCGGAGCTGGGCGGCATCGTGGCACGCAAGCTCGGTCGCGTTGCGTACGCGATCTACGCCGCTCGAGACTTCCCCGTCGGACGCCTCGCCAAGGGCGATCCCATGGCGGGCCTCCTCGACCAGCCGTGGCTCGGCTTCGACGAGGATCACGGTTACTTTCCCGGCCAGTCCTGGCTGCACGAGCGCCTGGGCAATCGGCGCTTGGTGGTGCGGGTCAACAACTGGCTGGTGCTGCAGGACGCAGTGCGCGCCGGCGCCGGCCTCTCCGTGCTGCCCTGCTACCTTGGCGATCCCGATCCCGCCCTGAAGCGGCTGGGCGGCGTCATTACGGATGTGTTCGCTGACCAGTGGCTGTTGGTCCATCGCGATCTGCGCGCGCTGCCGCGGGTGCGCGCCGTGATGGACGCCGTCATCGACCTGTTCCAGCGCGAACGGCCGCTGCTCGAAGGCCGGACCTAGCGCACGCACCGCAGCGCGAGCCTACCTGGGCGAGTCTACTCGTATCGTGGAAGGCGGTACGCGATCGACCTTCTTTTCGCTGCCGATACCCGACAAGCTTTCGAACGATCTCAACCATGGGAGTGAATCGTCCGTGAGTATGAATAGGCGTAGTTTCGTAGGCGGTGCGTCAGCGTTAGCAGGATTTGCCGGCACCAAGGCAGCATTCGCGCAGAAGAAGTATTCCGACGGTGTCACCGACACCGAGATCAAGCTCGGCCACACCGGACCCTATAGCGGCCCGGCTTCGGCCTACGGCACCATCGGCAAGGGCATCGAAGCCTATTGGAAGATGGTCAACGACCAGGGCGGCATCAACGGCCGCAAGGTCAACTTCATCACCTACGATGACGGCTTCTCGCCGCCGAAGACGGTTGAGATGGTGCGCAGGCTCGTCGAGAACGACAAGGTTTTCGCGACCTTCCAGACGCTCGGCACGGCGTGCAACACCGCCATCCACAAGTTCATGAATCAGAAGAAGGTGCCGCAGCTCTTCGTCAGCACCGGCGCGTCGAAGTGGGGCAATCCCAAGCAGTATCCCTGGACCATCGGCTGGCAGCCCGACTACGTCACCGAAAGCGCCATCTATGCCAAGCACATCCTCGACAAGCACAAGGGCGAGAAGATCGGCATCCTCTGGCTCAACGACGACTCCGGCAAGGATTACGTCTCGGGCTTCATGAAGGGTCTCGGGAAGGAGAACGAGAAGCTGGTCGTCTCCAACGTGAGCTACGAGGTCACGGATCCCACCGTCGAAAGCCAGATCATCCAGCTCAAGAGCTCCGGCGCCACGGTCTTCTTCTGCCATGCCACGCCCAAGCATGCGTCGCAGGCGATCCGCAAGGCGGCGGACATCGGCTGGAAGCCGGCCTTCTATCTCGTCAACGTATCGATCTCGGTCGATTCGGTGCTGAAGCCCGCGGGCTTCGAGAACTGCCAGGGCATCATCACGGCGGCCTACTACAAGGATCCGACGGATCCACAGTGGGCCAAGACGCCGGACTTCGTGCAATGGAAGGCCTTCATGGACAAGTACATGCCGGGGGCCAACCAGAGCGATGCCTTCTACACCTACGCCTATGCCGTCGCGGCAACGATGCAGGAAGTGCTGAAGCGCTGCGGCAACGAACTGACGCGCGAGAACCTGATGAAGCAGGTCGCCAGCATGAAGGATGTCGATATCCCGCTGTTGTTGCCAGGCATCAAGCTCAACACCAGCGCGACGGACTTCTATCCCATCCAGTCGATGCAGTTGCAGCGCTTTGAGGGCGATACCTGGAAGCTGTTCGGCAACGTGATCACCAGCGACGCCGGCTGAGCGACGCCGCGTTCATCTACCCGCTGCGACGGCCTCGATGTCGTCGCGGCATGGACGAAGGCAACTTCGGCTAACCCGCGACCTGCCGGATACCGCCGCGCGGGCGGCCGGCTTCGATTTCCTGCCACAGGACTTCGTGGCCCTTGGGCAGGGGCCGGTTGTTGCGCATGGTCAGCCAGAGCCGCATCAGCATGCGGTCGTTGCCGCTCGCGGCATTGTCCTCGAACGGCGTGCGCCCGTGATAGGTGACGTGGCTGTTGATCAACTGCAGGTCGCCCGGCTCCAGGGTCATCTCGAAGCAAAGCTCCTCGGCCGTCTGCATCAGCAGATCGATCGCTTCACGCTGGGCGTCGGTGAGCTTGGGCACGTTGGGTGCGAGCTGTGCGGCCTCGATGAAGGTCAACGAATAGTGCGAAGTGAACTTGCCGTCGCGCAGCCCGAAGATCGGCAGCGGATAGGCGGTCTCCTTGGTCGTCCCCTCGCCGTCCTTGGTCGTGCCTTCCTCGCCGAAGCGGCTGCGCCAGTAGTCCTGGAACAGCACTTCGAGCAGGTCCGGCCGGCGCTCGAGGATGGCGTTGTGAATCGCCGGCGTGCTGGCGAGCTTGCTGACGCCACCGGCCAGCGCCTGACGCACGCAGAGCAGACCGACCACGTCGGTGCGGTCGGTATGGAAGCGCAGGCCGCCATTGGTCAGGGTGCGGGCGTAGGAGGAGAGGAAGGTCGTGCCCTTATCGTCCTTGGTTTCGCCGTAGGTCCGGCCGACATGCGCGCCCTCGTCGCGGATGAGGCGCATCAGCTCGCCAGAGCGATTCTGGAAGACGGGCGTGCCGATATGCGTGCCGATGGCGTAGTAGAGCCGGCGCAGGTCCTCTTCGCTGTAGCGATCGACCGGAAAGCCGCGCAGCTTGACGATGCCGCAGCCATTCTCGAGCTCGTCGGCGATATCGTCCCACAGTTCGTCCAGGCTGGGCAGCCAGACATCCCCGGAGCTGATTTCCGACCACTCCAGGCCGCGCAGTCCCTTGAGCGCAGCATCGAATTCCTCGCCAACCTCGGGCGGCAGGTCGCGGATCCAGCGCCTGGAATCCTTGATGTCCTTGCCGTGCCAAACGGAAGGACCTGTGAGGGGGGTGCGATTGTTAGCAGGGGTGCTCATGGGAGCGATTTTATCCTCCCCGACCCCGGGCTCGCGCAAGAGGTTTAGACTAGAGATTTACGCATGTTGATCGACGTCGGATGGTCGAAGCCGGGATGCGCCTCGCGCGAGATTTCGCGGTAACCGAGCGACTGGAAGAGGCGCTGATTGTCGGTGAGAACGACGCGGACGCCGAGACGGATACCGGGCAGGTCGCGTCGCCGGGCTTCGGCTTCCACGGCGTCGATCAGCCGTCGCGCGAGCCCCGTACCGCGCGCCGCCGGCAGCACGGCGAGCCGGCCGAAATAGAGGTCGCCCTCCAACTCGTGGATCATCACGCAACCCACCATCTCACCGTTTCGCTCCGCGACGATGGCGCCGGCGCCTTTGGCCAGCTCCACTGCGATGGCTTCCGCGGTTTCCCCGAACGCCCCGGATTCCGGAATCAACTTGCCGCGATACTGTTCGAAGGCCGCGGCGATGGTGGCCGCGATCTCTGCCGCATCGGCGCGAACTGCAGCGCGCAGGACAAGAATGTCGCTCATCCGCTTCTTCTCGCGTAGGCTCGCGGCAAAATCGAGAGGGAATAACGGATGGCCTTGATCACCTACCTGACGCGCATTCAGTTCGACTTCGGCGCGCTGAAGCTGCTGGACGCCGAGTTGCAACTCCTCGGCGTCCGCCGGCCGCTGGTCGTCACCGACAAGGGAGTCATTTCGGCGGGGCTGTGGGCCAAGGTGAAAGATCAGCTTCCGGGCAACATGCCGCTCACCATCTACGACGGCACGCCGGAAAACCCGACCGAAGCGGCGATGCGCGATGCGCTCAAGATCTACAAGGACGAAGGCTGCGACGGCATCATCGCCATCGGCGGTGGATCGCCGATGGATCTCGCCAAGGCAGTCGCCCTGATGGCGACCCATCCCGGCACCTCGCTGCAGCCCTATTCCTTCGTCGAAGGCGGGGCGGGCAAGATCACGGCAGCCGTGGCGCCGATCGTGGCTATTCCCACGACCTCGGGCACTGGCAGCGAAGTGAGCCGCGGCGGTGTCATCATCATGGATTCCGGCCGCAAGCTCGCCATCGGCAGCCCGTACCTCATTCCGAGGCTGGCACTGATCGATCCGGAACTTACCTTGAGCCTGCCGCCGCATCTCACGGCAGGCACAGGCATGGATGCCTTCACGCACAACATCGAATGCTTCCTGGCAAACGTCTTCAATCCGCCGGCCGATTCGATCGCGCTCGATGGTCTGGAGAAGGCGTGGAAGTACGTCGAGCGCGCGACCAAGGACGGGCAGGACCGCGAGGCGCGCTACAACATGGCGATGGCTGCGATGGAAGGCGCGATGGTCTTCCAGAAGGGGCTGGGCGCGGTGCATGCGCTCAGCCATCCGACGGGTGGCCTCAAGGGCCACCGGCTGCACCACGGCACCTTGAACGCAATCTACCTGCCGGCGGTGCTGCGCTTCAACGAGCCTGCAGTGGGCGAGAAGTTCAAGAAGGTGGCCCAGGTCATGGGCCTGCCCGAGCGCGAGGGCAACGCCGAAGGCGTGGCGAACGCGGTCGCCGGGCTCAACGAACGGCTGGGCATTCCCAAGGGCCTGGGCGCCATGGGACTGGCGCAGGGCGAGGTCGAGAAGATTGCCGACGGCGCGATGGGCGATCATTGCCATCTCTCGACGCCGCGCCAGCCGACCAAGGCGCAATATGTCGAATTGATCGAGCAGAGCTGGGGCTAGCGGGGACCGACATGAAAGTCAAAGGCAAGGTCTGCGTCGTTACCGGCGCTGCGGGTGGCATCGGTGAGGCGATTGCGCGGCGCTATGCGCAGGAAGGCGCCAAGGGAGTCGTCGTGGCCGACATGGATGCCGGCCGCCTCGACAAGGTTGCCAAGGACATCGGCGCGCTGGCCGTGGCGGGCGATATCGGCAAGGAAGCCGAGGTGAAGCGTTTGATCGCCGAAGCCGAGAAGAAGTTCGGCGAGGTCGATGTCTTCTTCTCCAATGCCGGCATCGGCCGCGGCGGTCACGAGGATGCGACGGACAAGGACTGGGCCGATTCGTGGGCAATCCACGTGATGGCGCACGTCTATGCCGCGCGGGCGCTGGTGCCGCAGATGTTGAAGCGCGGCGAGGGCTACCTGCTCAACACCGCGAGCGCCGCCGGCTTGCTGGCCTCGATGGGCTCCGCGCCCTATGGCGTCACCAAGCATGCCGGCGTGGCGCTGGCGGAGCATCTTTCCATCCAGTACGGCGATCGCGGCATTCGCGTCTCGGTCCTGTGTCCGCAGGCTGTCGACACCAACATGCTGCGCATGGCGGGCGCCACGGCTGCGTCGGTCGACGGCGTGCTCAACACCGAAGCCGTCGCGCAGAGCGTGATCGACGCAATGGATGAGGAGCGCTTCCTGATCCTGCCGCATGCCGAAGTGAAGGATTACATGGCACGCAAGCTCGATCGCGACCGCTGGTTGCGCGGCATGCGCCGCCTGCGCGACAAGACCGGCGAGGGCCAGGGCAAGCGTGCCTGAAGCTTCATAGCTGTTGACCATGTGCGGCAGATCGTCGAAGGTCCACGCCGCATGAAACGACTGGCGACACTTCGACTTACGTGCTGACCCGCCGCTCCTGAGGAGCCGCAGGTCTGTTGCTGTTTGTCCGCCCCTCGCTTCGAAGTTGTTGTTTCATGCTCCCGTATATTCAGTCGTTGTTCGCCGAGACCGGCCTGTGGACCGCCATCGGCGTTACCCTCATTGCCGGTCTGATGCGTGGCTTTGCCGGGTTCGGCTCAGCCATGCTGATGGCGCCGATCTTCGCGATCCTGTTCGGCTCGGCCGAGATGGTCGTGACCGTGGTCGCCATCGAACTCGTGGTCTCGCTGCAGCTCTTTCCGCAGGTCCGCAAGCATGCTGACTGGAAGGTGCTGACGCCCATGAGCATCGCCGCCTGTGCCGCCATGCCGCTCGGCGTCTGGCTGCTGGCGAGCGTCGACAAGAACACGATCGTGACGGCGGTCTCGGCCGTCATCGTGGCCTTCGTCATCCTGATGTGGACGGGCTGGAAATATCACGGCAAGCGCTCGACCGTGGCGACGGTGATCGTGGGCTCCCTGTCGGGCGCGATGATGGCCACGACCAGCGTTGGCGGCCCGCCGGTGCTGCTCTATCTGCTCTCCGGCAAGGACCCGCCCGAGGTCAATCGCGCCAACATCGTCACTTATTACTTCCTCACGCAGTTCCTGTTGATCGTCATCGTGCTGGCAACGGGCGTAGCGGGCGTAGATGCGCTGGTGCGGGCGGTCGTGTTGTTTCCGGTCATGGCGCTGGGGGCCTGGGCGGGCGGGCGGTTGTTCCACGGCCTCGCCAGCGAGCGGCTATACCGCAACGTGGCGCTCGGCATGCTGTTCGCGACCGGCCTTTTCGGCCTTCTCCGGCATTGGCTGATCGGCTGAAACGCCGGGGCAGTCCGTGTATGATGGGCTCCTTCCTTTGGAGACTCCCATGCGTGTGATCGCCTCATTAGCCGGTGTTGCCCTTGTCGCGGGCTTGACGATGAGCTTGTCGACCGTTGCACGGGCCGACGACCTCTTGCGCGAATGCATGGTCACGGCCTCTCAGAAGACGTGTGAATGTATTATTGCGCGCATCCCGGCAGATCAGCGGGAGAACGCCATCCTGGGCTTGCGCAAGTCGAACCAGTCGGTGAGCGTCAGCGGCAATCTGCTGAACCCGTCGAACCTGTCGCCTCAGGAGATGCAAGGCCTCAACGCCGTCGTCGCGGCCCAAGCCTATTGTATGTAGGCTGGCTTCGCCGCGGACTTGCGGCCGATCTTGGCATCGATCGGAAGTCGCCTGTCGCCTTCCGCGGGTTGCCTGCCGTCATAGCGTCCGGGCGGTCGTTCCCTTGTAGAGGATCGGTCCGGTCGGACGGCCGGTCGGCGAACCACCCGCAGGTTCGAGCGTGATCTCGAAGAGCTGATCGGCGGTCGTGCCTGGTAGCTTCTCGAGATCGAGCTGGGTTGCCTTCGCTCGCGAAAGCAAGCCGACCGAGCGAGGGCCGATCTCCCTGTTCCATAGTGTCCACACCTGAAGCGCGCGACCGTCCGGGACGTTCATGTCGACCAGCGGGATCATCTCGACGCGGCCGTCGGCAAAGGCGTTCACGACCGCGCCGGCCTGCCGGGTCGCGTCGTCGATCAGGATCGCCACGTAGATTGGTTTGCGTGCTGCCACCTGCTGCGCATGTTGCAGGGTCATCGCGGCAACGACGGCCAACAGGATGGCCGTAACCGCGCTGCCCAACGTTGCGATCCGCAGCGCAGCGATGCTTCTCCAGAAGCGGCCGATCATGCCGACAGCAGGAGCCTGTGCGATGGGTGCTTCCTTGGAGAGGCTGCTTTCGATCCGCTGCCAGAGATCGCCTGCTGGCGCGACTTCCTCGGCGGTGTCGTCGAGCTGGGAAAACCGGGCACGCCATGTTTCGACCTGGCGCGCGAAGTCAGCGTCGGAAGCGATCCGGCGTTCGGCATCGGCGCGGGCTTCGGCGTCGAGCAAGCCCATGACGTACTCGGCGGCGAGGGGACTGTCGTCGCGGTCTGGCGTCATCCCATGCACTCCTGCAGGGAGCGAAGACCGCGCCGAACCCAGCTCTTGATGGTGCCAAGTGGCACGCCGAGCCGCCCGGCGAGCTCGCCGTGGCTGAAGCCGTGGGCGTAGGCCAGGACGATGGCGCTGCGCCTGCCGGTGTCGAGCTGCTGGAGGCAGCGACGTAGCGCGCTCGTTTCAGGCAGCCTCGAAATCGCCGCGCCAAGATCGGGTTCGTGGCTCTCGTCGAGCGTGTCGGCGTCGAAGCGCTGCTCGTTGCGAAGGACCGTCAGGGCCTGGTTACGGACGATTGCGAACAGCCAGGCGCGCGCAGTCCCTCGGGCCGGATCGAAGCCGTGCGCACCACGCCAGACGCGCAGGAAGGCCTCGTGCGTTGCCTCTTCGGCAAGATCCCTGCGACGCAGGATGCGCATCGCCACGCCCACCATCCGGGCAGCTTCGCGGTCATAGATCACCCGCAACGCAAGCCGGTCGCCGCAGGCGCACCTTACAATGGCGGCGGAAATCTCGGCCTCTGCAGCCGAAAGACGGCTGGTTTCGTCCTGAGACGCCGGCTCTGCCGTCATCGACCGCCTGCCGCGTCCGACCTGTGCCGATCATCCTCCGCCATCCGCCTTGCCTCCAAACCCATCCGAAGACCATGTCCCCGATTGCTATACGGATGGAGGTACCCGTTCGGATGCATCGCTCCGGTGAGAAAGAGAGATTTTTTCCCAGTCTGCATCCAAAGCCGTTTCCCGGTCGGTAGCCGGAGCATGACCCGCTGCTGGGTCTGCAACGAACCGGGAGTGATGATGATGACTGTGAAGGCATTTCTGGCCGCTTCGGTGGTCACCGTAACGCTGACTACCGCAGCGCAGGCCGCCGACGTCGCCGCCCTGGTCGGCAACGACACCATCGCCATCGTCGATACGACGGCGAAGAAGACGACGAAGCGCATGAAGGTTTCCGGGGTCTCCGGCCCCTTGCTCGGCATCGACGTCCGCCCGGCTGACGGCATGCTCTACGCCCTGGCCGCCGATGGCACGCTCTACACGATCGGGATGGATGGTAAGGCGACCAAGAAGTCCAAGCTGGAGACCATGTTGCCGGCCGGCGTGGTGGCGACCGTGGACTTCAATCCCGTGGCGGATCGTCTTCGCGTCATCGGCAGCGATGGCACCAGCCTCCGCGTCAACGTCGACGACGGGAAGGTCGTGAAGGATGGCAGCCTGAAGTTCGCCGAGACCGACGCCAGCAAGGGCGTGAAGCCCAAGGTGGTCGCCGGCGCCTACACCAACTCGGTGAAGGGAACCAAGGAAACCGCGCTGTTCGACATCGATGCCGGGACCGGCGCGCTGGTGAAGCAGGCGCCGCCGAACGACGGCATCCTCAATACCGTCGGGACGCTGGGCGCCAAGGTGGACACCATCGCCTTCGACATCTGGTCCGACGGCACCAAGAACGAGGCCTGGGCGATGACGGGCGACCAGCTCTGGTCGGTCGATCTCGCAACCGGCAAGGCCACGCCCGTTGCCAAGATCGACGGCATCGGCGGCCCCGTGACTGACATTGCCATCCTCCCCAAGATGTAACCGTCCGGCAGGCACTTTCAGGGTGCCTGCTAGGTTCTTTTGCCCCACGAAAGCGTCGCGCGAGCCGCAGGCGAGCGCGCCGCATTTCGATTCGGCCTCCTTATCGGGGAACCGCCTGCGCGCAAATATAGACTCGGCCGGCCGGCGCACCACCATCAAGCCGTGTCCCGAGGTTGATATTGGCAGTCTTGTAGGTGCACCACTGCGCTGGCGTCGCGCCCGCTTTGATATCAGTCACTGTGACGCCCCGCGGATAACCACCGGGCCGCGCTTCCCAGCATACGGCAATGTAGTAGGCGTGATTCGCATCGCAAAGGGGCTCTGGGGCGCCGCTGGTTGAATTGGGCGCCGCGTATCTTGGTAGGCTCCCCGACGTGTAGGCCCAATCTCGTCCCGCCCAATCCGCCTTCATACCCGTGTCCACCCAGGCCATTGCTGATGTTGTGCCGGAGAGGGCGGGACTCGCACGACCGGCTGGCTCGAATGTTGCGTTGGGATACAGCTTGTCGACACCTACTAACGCGAGTACCGCCGCCAGTGGGATCGCAAGAGTCCACCACCGATTGAGGTTCAATGCGGCAATGACGACCACTGCAAGGATCGCAAGCCCAGCGACGCCAAGTGGTACTACTTCCCGGATTGCTTCGGGTGTCATGTTTCTCCCCAAACTGTTTTTGTCTCGTTGGACAGGGCGACAGTAACGGACGCAAGCTCTTCGTTTTGCATCCCAGGGTAGAGCGTATCAGGTTTCAATAGTAGCGCCCCGCGCTTGGCATGAAGAGTAGTGTGAGCTCCACAAGCGGCTTGATGACAAGCCGCGGGCCGACCTGTCGCGAACGGAGCCACGCTACGCGCGTCTCCGCCCTGCGGGCTTCCATCCTTCTCGCGTTTGATCGCTGCGCTCATGATTGGCCTGTTCCGCGGTCTTACTTCGAAGTGCGCCGCTCCACGATCCATTCACGCCCGTCAGCCGGCGGTCCCCATTTCCAACCCAGCCTCTCCACACGTCCTCCCGTTCGACAGCTACGTGCGGGTGATGGCTCCCGCCTGCGACGGCGACGACGCCGTGGAACTGCTGGAGGTGAGCCTCGGTTAGTACTTGACGTTGAACGAACGACTGTCATTGGGAGGGGTGTTGCCCAAGGCGGTGACCAAGGAAGCCGGCCTCGATTTTACCAAGCGCGGTGACTACCGGCGCCTAGAGCCAAGCACGTTTACCCTAGACCTCACGCTCGAGGTCTAGGACTAGCGAGCCGGCCAGCGTCAGAACAAAGGCGCCGGCCGTCGGCTTCTGTCTGGGGATTAAACTCCCAGGCTGCAGCTAGGCAACACCTTCCTTCCTGTGTCTCGGGATCGAGCTAATTCCAGGCCACCAGGGAAGCGCGTGCCCAAATCTGCGCGCGTCGTGTTGATCTCTGACGGAGAATACCGACCGAACCGATCCCCTGAAAGACTAACGGCGGGCATTACTGCCCGCCGCGTGTCTCGCCACTGATGCTGATGGTATCGGCATCGGATTGGTCGGAGTGAGAGGATTCGAACCTCCGGCCCCTAGCTCCCGAAGCTAGTGCTCTACCAGGCTGAGCTACACTCCGTCAGAAACGGAGACACCCCGCGCGGCGAGGGCGGGTTTATAGCTGCCGCCCCTTGCGGTCGCAAGGGCCGTGCCGGGCCGCTATAGTCGCGCAAATCGACGCCGGCTGGGGGAGAATATGGCGAAGACCAAGCGACTGAAGATCGCCCTGATCGGCTATGGCGCCATCAGCCAGATGCTGTTCGACGTGTTTCGCGAAAAGAAGCCGCCGATCGACATCGTCGGCGTGCTGGTCCGGCCCGGCCGGGTCAAGGCGACGCAGAAGGCCGTCGGCAAGAAGGTTGCCGTCGTCGACACGCTGAAGGCGCTCCTGAAACTCAAGGCGGATGTGGTGGTCGAGGCCGCCAGCCAGCAGGCGGTGCGGGACTGGGGCGAGGAGATCCTGAAGAAGGGGATCGACTTCATGGTGATCGCGACCGGCGCCTATGGCGACCCGGTCTTGTGGCGAAAGCACGTGAAAGCGGCGGAGAAGAGCGGTGCGCGGCTGCGCCTGCCGTCGGGGGCCATCGCGGGCCTGGACGGCCTGCTGGCCATGCGGCTCGGCAAGCTGGAGCGCGTGAAATACATCTCGATCAAGCCGCCGCATGCCTGGAGCGGCACACCGGCGGAAAAGGAATTCGACCTGCCGGCGATCAAGGAGCCGACGGTCATCTTCCGCGGCAAGCCTGCCGACGCCGGCCGCCTCTACCCGAAGAACGCCAATCTCGCGGTGACGGTGGCGCTCTGCGGCGCCGGGCTCGACCGTACCGAGATCGAGCTGGTGGCCGATCCCACCTTGCCGCCCGGCACCAATGGAAGCCGTCTCGAGGTCGTGGCCGATTCCGGCGAGCTGAAGCTGGAGCGTCTGGGCCGCGCCATGCCGGACAACCCGAAGACCGGCGTGCTGACGGCGCTCACCATGGCTGACGATCTGATGAAGATGGTGCGCTCCAGCGACTGGTAGCCGGAGCTTCTACGTCGTCGCTTCGGCTTCGGCCTCGGCAGCGAGAAAGGCGCGGAAGGCCGCGAGCCTGGGATCGCTGGCGCGCGCCAGCGGGTAGACGAGATGAAACTCGCGCTTGCTGCGATGGGTGAAGGCGAGCGGCCGCACGAGCCGGCCGAGCGCCAGATCTTCCGCCACCAGGCAGCCCACGCCCATCGCCACGCCGACACCTTCGATGGCCGCCTGGAAAGCAAGGCTCATCGTCTCGAAACGGGGGCCGCGCGCGCCGTTCACGCCGGTAGCCCCTGCGGCCTGTAGCCAGCGCGGCCAGTCGTCGGGGCGTGGATCGGAGTGGATCAGGACATGGTGGCGAAGGTCGGCGGCGTCGCGTAGCCGCGCGGCGAGGGCCGGACTGCAGACGGGGAAGACCTCGACGGCCGCCAGCCAGACCGCGCCGTGGCCCGGCCAGTCGCCGTCGCCGATACGGACGGCGGCGTCGAAGCCGTCGCGCGCGATATCGACCGGCGCCAGCGACGTGGTGAGCTGCAGGTCGATGGCCGGGTGCATGTCGTGGAAGCGCCGCCAGCGCGGCATCATCCAGCGCATGGCGAAGGTGGGATAGGCGCAGATGGCCAGCGGCCCCTGCGGGTCGCGGCCGCGCAACTGTTCGGTCGCGAGGCCGAGCCGGTCGAAAGCCTCCTGCACCTGTCGGGCATAGACCTGGCCGCGCGCCGTCAATTCGACCGCGCGATTGCCGCGCGTGAACAGGCGGACGCCGAGCGCCGCTTCCAAGGCCTGGATCTGCCGGCTCACCGCGCCCGGCGTCACCGCGAGATCGGCCGCGGCACGGGCGAAGTTCAGGCGGCGGGCTGCGGCATCGAAGGCGCGCAGGGCGTTGAGAGGGGGCAGGCGGGGGATCATCGGCAGGTCTTGAGTTGAGGAATAGTCAACTCCAGATTACCGATAAGTCGATTTGTGAACCACCGTTTATGGCGCAGTTTCCTTTCGGATTTCTGGAGGGAATGCGCATGAACACCCTGACAAAGATGACGTTCGAGCGGCCGATGTCGCGCTCCGACCTGATCGCACCGGATTGCCGTGGCCTCAACTTCTGGTCGGTCGACCGCTCGGTACAGGATCTCCTGTCCCTGCATCTCGATCCGGCCGCCCTGGCGCATTTCACGCCGCATTTCGAGCGGCTGGGCGGGATCGCCGGCAATCGGCTCGACGAGCTGGCGCTGCAGGCCGACAAGCGCACCCCGATCCTGCATTTCCGCGACCGCTTCGGGCGCGACGAGGATTGGGTCGAGTATCACCCGGCCTATCGCGAGATGGAGCAGATCGGCTTTGGCGAATTCGGTCTGCATGCCATGTCGCACAAGCCGGTGCTGGGCTGGCACGAGCCGGTGACGCCGCTGGTGAAGTACGCCTTCCAGTACATCTTCGCGCAGGCCGAGTTCGCGCTGCTCTGCCCGCTCTCCGTCACCGACACCTCGACCATGCTGATCCAGAAGTACGGCGACGAGGCGACGAAGAAGCGTTTCGTCGACCGCATGATCACGCAGGACATGAGCCAGCTCCTCAAGGGCGCGCAGTTCATGACCGAGAAGGCCGGCGGCTCGGACGTCTCGGGCAACGCCCTGACCGCCCGCAAGGTCGGCGACCACTGGGAACTGTGGGGCGACAAGTGGTTCTGCTCCTGTGTCGATCACGACGTGATCCTGCTGCTGGCGCGCTGCGAGGGCGCACCCGCCGGCAATGCCGGCCTGTCGATCTTCGCCATGCCGCGCCGTCTCGATGACGGCAGCCGCAACCGCTACCGGGTCGTGCGCCTCAAGGACAAGATGGGCTCGCGCTCCATGGCCGCCGGCGAGACCATCATGGAAGGCGCCGTCGCCTACCTGATGGGCGAACAAGGCCGCGGCCTGAAGCACATGATGGACCAGGTGAACCTGTCGCGGCTCAGCCACGGCTTCCGCGCCGCCGGCATGATGCGCCGCTGCCTCAACGAGGCCCTGCAGGTCGCCCGCCATCGCACCACCTTCGGCCGCACCTTGATCGACCATCCGATGGCGCGGCGCCAGCTCCTGAAGCTGATGCTGCCGACCGAGCAGGCGCTGTCGGTGGGCCTCGCCGCGGCCGTGGCGATGACGCAGGGCAACGAAGCCGAGCTGCGCATCCTGACGCCGATGCTGAAGTATCGCGCCAGCCGCGACAACATCACGGTCGCGACCGGCGCCATGGAGATGCGCGGCGGCAACGGCTTCATCGAGGATTGGGGCAACGCCAAGCTGGTGCGCGACGCCCATCTCGGCCTCCTCTGGGAGGGCACGTCGAGCGTCAATGCCCTCGACATCGTGCGCCGTGCCGTCGGCAAGGAACGCGCTCACGAGGCGCTGGCCGCCGCCCTGCACAAGGATATCGAGAGCGCACCGATCCCCGGCCAGTTCCGCGGCCGCGTCGCCCAGTTGGTCGACCGCGCGGTCGACTTCGCCGAGAGGGTGTCGAAGCAGCCCGAAGCGGAGGCGTCGTGCCGCAAGGCTGCCAGCGGCCTCTACCACGCGACCAGCGCAGCGCTAATGGCGGCTGAGGGCGCCCGCCTCGGCGAGAAGGGTGGCGACGCCCGTCGCCTGCTTTTGTCCCGCCTGGTCATCGACCACCGGCTTGGCAATGCCGATCCGTTCAGCCTGCCCGACCATCGCGCCGAAGATGCGATGACAGCAGCGCTGCTCGACGATCGCGTCGTGACCTTGGACTGCGCCATGGAACTCCTCGGCGGCTGAACTCAGGAAAGATTGAAGAAATGACTCACGCTCTTCGCCGGCGGTCGCTGCTCGGTGCAACCGCCGCCTCGTTCGCCACGCCGTTCCTCGCCCGGTCTGCCTTTGCGCAGGACAAGTATCCCAAGGGACCTATCAAGCTGGTGCTGGGGTTTGCGCCCGGCGGCATCACCGACATTCTGGCGCGGCTCACGGCAGCCCGGCTTGAGGCGGCGCTCAAGACCCAGGTGATTGTCGACAACCGGCCTGGCGCCGGCGGCAACATCGGTGCGGCGGCCGTCGCGCGGTCGACGCCGGATGGTTACACCCTGTTCTTCGGCGCGTTGGGCACTGCCGTCACCAACCAGTTCATCTTCGCCAACATGCCGTTCGACACGGCTAACGACTTCACGCCCGTAGCGCTTGTCGCCAGCGTCCCCAACGCCCTGCTGGTTCACAAGGACGTGCCGGCCAAGACGATCCAGGAGCTGGTCGCCCTGGTGAAGTCCAAGCCCGGTCAGATGACTTATGGCGCGGCCGGTCTCGGCAGCTCCACGCATCTCGCCATGGAGCTGCTCAAGACCGAGACGGGCATGCAGATCGAGAACGTGCCGTACAAGGGAAGCGCGCTGCTGCAGCAGGACCTGCTGGCCGGCCGTATCCCGGTTGCCATGGACAGCATCTCGATCCATCTGCCGCATATCCGCAGCGGTGCGGTGCGGGCGCTGGGCGTCACGTCGCCGACGCGGGCGCCGGACCTGCCGGACGTGCCGACCATCGCCGAGGCGGCGGTGCCGGGCTACGACGCGGTGGTCTGGCTCTATGTCGCGGCGCCGGCGAAGACACCGCCGGAGATCGTGAAGCTCCTGAGCGACGAGATCGCCAGCGGCGTGAGATCCGACGAGGTGCAGGCAAAGATGCGGTCGGTCGGCGCGATCCCGATGCCGGGCTCGTCCGAAGAACTCGCCCGGCACATCAGCGCGGAAACCGTGCGCTGGAAGAAGATCGTCGACGCCGCCGGCCTCAAGCCGGAATAGGCGGCGCCTAGTGGCGATGATGGCCGCCCATGCCGGCCATCATCGCGCGCGGACGATCAAACACGGCCTTCTGGTCGGCCGTGAGGGTATTGTAGAGCGCCGTGAGCGAAGGCTTCACGGCCTCGATGGTGGCGACGCGGGCCTTCATCGCTTCCTCTTCCATGGTGAGGCGCTGGATGTAGTCCGGCCGCTCCTTCATCTCGGTCGGCAGGGTGGCGCAGCGCGCCATCGACTTGGAGCTGGCCTCGTCGGCCGCCTTTTCGAAGGCATTCCAGGCAGCCATTTGCTCGGGCTTCAGTTCCAGCCGGGCCTTGATGTAGGCACGGTCACCGATCCGGCGGGCGGTCATGTCCAGGCACACGGCGCGTGGGGAGACATTGCGTTCGCCCCGCATCATCCGGTCGGCGCCGGGTGCTCCTGGTGCGCCAGGAGCGGGCGGCGGCGGGGGAGCAGCCTGCGCCAGTTCCACCGGGCCATCGGTATCGAGCGCCAGGGCCGGGCCGGCAACGGCCAAGCCTGTGGCGAGAACCGCGGCAGCCGAAACGCCGACAAGAAGGGAACGGAAAGACATCGGAAACCTCATGCGACAGAAGAGGGTGCTCCGATGATACGGACCAGTCCCGCCGGACGTCCCCGGCAGGTTGGTTAATTTATGTAAAGTTTGGCCGCTGCTCGTCCATCCAGCGTGCGAATTCCATGCGCTGGGCCTCGGTCATGTGCAGGCCTTCCTTGGTCCGGCGCCACAGCACGTCTTCGGCTTCGACCGCCCATTCGTCGCGCACCAGGTGGCGGACTTCGGCTTCGTAGAGATGGCCGCCGAAGTGCCGGCCGAGGTCGGCGACGCTCTTCACACCCTCCAGCAGATCGTCGAGGCCCGAGCCATGACGGCGCGCCAGCACATGTACGAGATCCTTCGGCAGGCCGGGATAGGTAGCCGCGGCGCCGGCAACGAAACGGTCGAAGGCTTCCTCGAAAGTCGGGGCATCGGCCATCTCGCCGTCGTAGACAGCCCGTGAATCGGTCCACGGCCCGCCCATCCGCGGGAAGTAAGGCTCCAGATCCTTGAGCGCATGCTCGGCCAGCCGCCGGTAGGTCGTGATCTTGCCGCCAAACACCGAGAGCAGCGGCGCCGTACCGACCGCGCCGTCGACTTCGAGATGATAGTCGCGCGTCACGGCCGAGGGATTGTCGTCGCCGTCGTCGAACAGCGGACGCACGCCGGAATAGGTCCAGACCACATCCTCCGGCCGCACCGGCTTCTGCATGTAGTGGCCGGCGATATCGCAGAGATAGGCGATCTCCTCGGGCGAGCAGACGGGCGCTTCGCCCGAATCGACCGCGATGTCCGTCGTGCCGATCAGCGAGAAGGACCGCTCGTAGGGGATGACGAAAACGATGCGGTTGTCGCTGTTCTGCAGGATGAAGGCGTGATCGCCTTCGTGCAGGCGCGGCACGATGATGTGGCTGCCCTTGATGAGGCGAACGCGCTTGTTCGTCTTCACCTCGGTCTGTTCATCGAGGAAATGCTTTACCCACGGGCCTGCCGCGTTCACCAGGCCACGCGCCTGGAGTTGCACGCGCACGCCGCCGGGGCCCTCGAGCGTGATGTCCCAGAGCTTGCCATCCGCCGTGCGCCGGGCCGATACGCAGCGATGGCGGGCGAAGATCCTGGCGCCCATCTCGCGCGCCGATTTCAGGTTGCAGATGACCAGCCGGGCATCGTCGACCCAGGCATCGGAATAGACGAAACCCTTCTGGAAGGAAGGCTTCAGGCCGACGCCGAACTTGGAGGTCGGCAGGTCGACGGCAATCGACTTGGGCAGGGTCATGTGCCAGTCGAGATGGTCGTAGAGGAAGAGGCCGAGCCGCAGCATCCAGCGCGGCCGCAGATGCGGTTCGTGCGGCAGCACGAAACGTAGCGGCCAGGAAAGATGCGGCGCCTTGGCCAGCAACACCTCGCGTTCCTGAAGTGCCTCGCGCACCAGCCGGAATTCGTATTGTTCCAGATAGCGCAGGCCGCCGTGGATGAGCTTGGTTGCCTTGGAAGAGGTGGCACTTGCGAAATCGTTCATTTCGCAAAGGCCAACTTTGAGCGCCCGTCCCGCTGCGTCGCAGGCGATACCCGCGCCGTTGATGCCGCCCCCGACCACGAACAGATCGAGCGGACGGTCCCCCGTTTCATTCATGGCGTATATATAGCCCGCTTGACCGAATTTCGCAGGAACCGCAAAAGGCCGCATGGGCTTTCTGCTTAAAATCATCCTTTTCGGCGTCGCGCTGTACGGCCTGTGGAAGACGTTTCGGCATTGGAAAGGCCTGTTCGATCGTTTCGTCGGCAAGCCAGAAGTGCCGCCGCAGCGACCTCCGGCACCGCCGCAGGCTCCTCCCAATCCGCAGCCTCCTGCGGCCCCCGCGCGGAAAGTGGTGGTGGAGGATACGGTCCAGTGTGCGGGCTGCGGTGCCTATATTTCGACCGCTGCTGAAAAATGCGGCCATTGCGGTCGTCCGCGGCCATAAGGCCGCATCACGGCTCCGGCCCGGGGCCAAGCTTGACCGGGTTAGGGGGCGCACTTATTTTGCCGCACCGCAAAAACGGCCTTAAGTCGCGGAAAGACAAGGCCTTCTGAGCTTCGGGGAATACTGTGCCGGACCCCTCGTCAGCACGTGCCAAGCCGACGTGCTTCCAGGAACTGATCCTGACTCTGCAGGAGTATTGGGCGCGTCAGGGTTGCCTGATCCTGCAGCCCTTCGACATGGAGATGGGCGCCGGTACCTTCCATACGGCGACCACCTTGCGCGCCTTGGGGCCGAAGCCCTGGTACGCGGCCTATGTGCAGCCCTCGCGTCGGCCGGGCGATGGCCGCTACGGCGAGAACCCCATGCGGCTGCAGCACTACTATCAGTTCCAGGCGATCCTGAAGCCGTCCCCGCCCGACATTCTGGAGCGCTATCTCGGCTCGCTGGAAGCGATCGGTATCGACACGTCCCTGCACGATATCCGTTTCGTCGAGGACGATTGGGAGAGCCCGACGCTCGGCGCCTGGGGCCTGGGCTGGGAAGTCTGGTGCGATGGCATGGAGATCACCCAGTTTACCTACTTCCAGCAGGTCGGCGGCATCGAGGTCGATCTGGTGGCCGGCGAGATCACCTACGGGCTCGAACGTCTGGCCATGTACCTGTTCGACAAGAAGTCGGTCTACGAGCTGCCCTTCAATCGGGCCGACTCGGATGTGCCGCTGACCTATGGCGACGTGTTCCTGCAGAACGAGCGGGAGCAGTCAGCTTACAATTTCGAGCACGCCGATACCGAGATGCTGTTCCGTCACTTTGCCGACGCCGAGAAGGAATGCGGCAGGCTGATCGAGAAGAAGCTGCCGCTGCCGGCCTATGAGCAGTGCATCAAGGCCTCGCACAGCTTCAACCTGCTCGATGCCCGCGGCGTGATCAGCGTTGCCGAGCGGCAGAGCTACATCCTGCGCGTGCGCGATCTCGCCAAGGCCTGCTGCGAAGCGTGGCTGGCGACCCAGAAGAAGGCCGCCTGAAGATGGCCGAGCTTCTTCTCGAACTGCTCTCAGAAGAGATTCCCGCGCGCATGCAGACGCGCGCTGCCGGCGATCTCAAGCGCCTGATCTGCGATGGGCTGAAAGGCGCGGGCATCGGCTTCGATCAGGCGCGGGCCTTCGTGACGCCGCGCCGGCTGACCTTGGTCATCGACGGCATTCCGGCCTCGCGCGACGACGTCAGCGAGGAAAAGCGCGGACCACGCGTGGGCGCGCCGGACCAGGCCGTCCAGGGCTTCCTGAAGGGCGCGGGTCTCGCGTCGCTCGACCAGGCCGAGAAGCG
>JAFKFK010000049.1 GCA_017307275.1 Alphaproteobacteria bacterium
CAGGCCGCGCTTCTTCGCCTCGGCCTTGCATTCCTCGATGATCGGCGGGAGCTGCCAGCGATCCTTGGCCTTCTCCATCTGCTCCTCATAGACGGGTTCGGCCGGATAGATGACCTCGTCCATGAACTTGTTGAGCTTCTCCAGAAGCGCCTTGGTGCGATCCGAATATTCGAAATCCATCGCTCTTTCTCCCTTTGTGCTGCGGCGCACTCTGGCCGAAAACACCGTCAATGTGAACGGGCATTCAGGTCGGAGACCCCACCCACGACGCCGCAGTTGTCGCGGTTTCGGATCGCGGACACGGCCGGTCCTCATTGCGAGTGTATGTGCCGTGGAGAGGCTAGTATCCGCCCCTGAGGGAGAACGCCCGTGAACCTTGTCGGAATGAACGAGGGCTTCGTGCTGGTCGCCAAGCGCGACTGCCAGACCTGCGAACTGGTCCAGCCTGTGGTGCGCGAACTCGCGGTGGGAGGGCGGCCGCTTGCGGTCTACAGCCAGGACGATCCGACCTTTCCCGAAGGGGTGGCCGGCGTACGCGACGACCGCGCGCTGGAAGTGTCGTTCCGCCTCGGTATCGAGACCGTGCCGACCCTGATCCGACTCGAAGGCGGCCGCGAGGTCGAGCGTGTGGTCGGCTGGCAACGCGACGAGTGGCGGGCGTTGACCGGCGTCAATTCGCTGGGCGAGGGGTTGCCGGCGTGGCGGCCGGGCTGCGGCTCCAAGTCGGTCGAACCCGGTGTCGTCGACGAACTCGAGATCAAGTATGGCAACGTGCCGTTCCAGGCGCGGCGCATCGAGGTCGGCGAGCACGAGGACGAATTCGAGACCATGTATTCACGCGGCTGGTCGGACGGTCTGCCGACGGTACCGCCGACGCGGCTGCGCGTGCACCGCATGCTGAAGGGCACCAATCGCGATCCGGAGGACGTGTTGGGCTTGCTGCCGCCCGACCTGCAGCCGATCACGGTCGAGAAGGTTGCCATCAATGCTGTCATGGCCGGCTGTGCGCCGGAGTACATGCCGGTGGTGATCGGCGCGGTCGAGGCCGCCCTGTCCGAGCCTTTCAACATGCACGGCGTGCTGGCGACCACCATGTTCTGCGGTCCCATCATGATCGTGAACGGTCCGATCGCCCGGGCCATCGGCATGAACAGCCGCGGCAATGCGCTGGGGCAGGGCAACCGGGCCAATGCCACCATCGGCCGTGCCCTGCAGCTCTGCGTGCGCAATGTCGGCGGCGGCCGGCCACAGGGCGTTGACCGCTCGACCCTGGGAACGCCGGGCAAATACACCTTCTGCTTTGCCGAGGACGAGGCCGGTTCGTTCTGGGAGCCATTGTCGGTCGAACGCGGCTTCGCCAAGGACAGCAACACCGTGACCCTGTTCGCAGGCGACGGGGTGCACGGCATCGTCGATCAGCAATCGCGTACGCCGGAATCGCTGGCGCGCACCTTCGCCCTCAGCCTGCGCGGCGTAAACCACTGGAAGCTGGCGCAGGGCGCCGACGCCATCCTGGTGGTGAGCCCCGAGCATGAACGTACCTTCAAGGCGGCAGGCTGGGACAAGGCGCGCCTGCGCCAGGAACTCGACACTTTGCTCGAACTGCCGGCCAGTGAGGTCGTGCGGGGAGCAGGCGGTATCGCCGAGGGCGTGCCGGCCGCGGCGCTGGGCGAGCGCAAGACGATCCCGAAGTTCCGCAAGGGCGGACTATTGATCGTGCGGGCTGGCGGCGACGCCGGCATGTTCTCGGCCGTGATCGCCGGCTGGGGCGCCTCGGGGCCGGTCGGCAGCACGCCGGTTACCGTCGCCATCAAGGATTGAGGAGGAAACACGAATGGAACTGCTCGACCCGACATCAGAGATTTCGCCCGTACGGCGTGCCCGCAAGGCACCGCCCGACAAGATCGCCGGCCTGACCGTAGGCCTGCTCGATATCTCCAAGCCGCGTGGCAACATTTTCCTCGACCGCATCGAAGAGCGGCTGGCGGAAAAGGGCGTGACGGTGAAGCGCTACAAGAAGCCTACCTTCACGCGGCCCGCGCCCAACGACCTGTCGCAGAAGATCGCCAGCGAGGTCGACCTGGTGATCGAAGGCCTGGCGGATTGAGGGTCCTGCACATCGTGCAGTCTGCACGACATCAAGACCCTCGACGACAAAGGCATTCCCGGCGGCTACGTCGCCTCATCGGTGTTCGTGGAAGCAAGTGAGGCGCAGGCCCAGTCGCTCGGCTTCGAGCCTGGCGTCGTCTACGTCCCGCATCCCATCCAGGACCGCACCGACGACGAAATGCGGGCTCTGGCGGACCAGGCATTTGAGCAGGTGCTGGCTCTGATCGTGCGCGCATAAAGCCTGCTCGATACGCACGCCGAGATAACGACGCCTCTTGCCGGCGGCGGCATAGCATCCCTAAATCGTCGGTAATGACGATTTAGGGAGAAACGCGTTGGACAGCGTTATGCAAGCACCGTTCAAGCCCATCGACTTCCTCAGCCGCGACGTGAACCTGGAGCGGCGGGGCGACGGCACGATCGTGCTGCAGTCGAACCACAAGCTGAAGCCCTACGAGAAGCACGTACCCGCTTTCCTTGCCCGCTGGGCGGCCGAGGCGCCGGATCGGGTTTGGCTGGCGCAGCGTCGCGGTCCCGATCGGGAGTGGCTGAAGGTCACCTATGCCGAAGCCAAGAAGCAGGTCGATGCGGTGACGCAGGCGCTGCTCGATCGCGGTTTCGGGCCGGACAAGCCGGTGATGATCCTGTCGTCGAATTCCATCGAGTTCGCGTTGCTGACCATGGCAGCGATGCAAGCACGGACGCCGGTCGCGCCGGTGTCGCCGGCCTATTCGGTGATGAGCCAGGATCACGCCAAGCTCCGCTACGTCTTCGACCTGATCAAGCCCGGCCTGATCTTCGTGCAGAATGGGGAGATCTACGCCCGTGCGCTGGCGGCCCTTGATCTTGAGGGTGTGCTGCTGGTCCATGTCGACAAGGCGCTGCCCCAGATGCAGTCGTTGCCCTGGAGCGAATTGATTGCCACCCAGCCTACCGCGGCGGTGGCGGCGTCGATCGAACGGATCGAGCCCAGGACGACAGGCAAGTTCCTCTTCACGTCGGGCAGCACCGGCATGCCCAAGGCCGTCATCAACACGCAGGAGATGATGTGCGCTAACCTGGCGATGGGCCAGATGTCGCGTACCCGCAAGGCCAGCGATCCACCAGCCGTGATGCTCGACTGGTTGCCGTGGAACCACACGATGGGCGGCAACGCGACCTTCCAGGGCAACCTTGCCGATGGCGGCACGACCTACATCGACGATGGCAAACCGCTGCCCGGCCTGTTCGAGGAGACGCTGCGCAACCTGCGTGACGTTTCGCCGACTTATTTTGCCAACGTGCCTGCGGGCTACGCGATGCTGGCAACGGCGTTGGAGAACGACGAAGGCCTGGCCAAGCGTTTTTTCAAGAACCTGAACTCGCTCGCCTATGGCGGCGCCACTCTGCCGGACGATCTCTATCAGCGCATGGAAGCGCTGGCGGTGAAGTATACCGGTTATCGGCTGCCCTTCGTCACCGGCTGGGGCTCGACCGAGACGTCACCCACGGCAACCACGGTGCACTGGGCATCGGAGCGCGTCGGCCTGGTCGGGCTGCCGTATCCCGGTGTGCAGCTCAAGATGGTGCCGACCGGGGAGGAGGGGCGCTACGAGCTGCGGCTCAAGAGCGTGATCGTGACGCCGGGCTACCACAAGCAGCCCAACCTCACGGCGCAGATGCTCGACGAAGAGGGCTTCTACAAGATCGGCGACGCCGGCCGTTTCGTCGACGCCAACGATCCGAGCCTCGGCCTGATTTTCGATGGTCGTGTGGTCGAGGACTTCAAGCTGATGAGCGGCACGTTTGTTCTGGTCGGCACCTTGCGTACGGCCGCGATCGCGGCCGCCTCGCCGGTGCTGCAGGATGCCGTCGTCTGTGGTCAGGACCGCGAGTATGTCGGCCTGCTGGGCTTCCCCAACATCGCGGCCTGCCGCCAGCTTGCGGCCGACCAGGAGGCGCGGCTCACCACGGCCGAGTTGCTGGCGCACCCCGCTGTCGTCGGCACTTTGAAGGCCGGGCTCGCGAAGATGAACGCCGAGGGCGGCGGCTCCTCGATGCAGGTCAAGCGCGTCCTGCTGATGGTCGAGCCGCCCTCGGTCGACGGCAACGAGATGACCGACAAGGGCTATCTCAACCAGCGCGCCACTTTGGAGCGGCGGAAGGCGCTGGTCGACAAGCTCTATGCCGGCGGCGAGGGCGTGATCGTGATCTAGGAATGGGGCGGCCGACTATTCGTCGGCCCGTGATTCCCTGATCCGACGCGTGCCCTGAAACACCGGCTTCAGCGGATCCATCACGAAGCGGATCCGCGGCAGGTCGGTGTCGACGGTGCAGCAGGTGCCGATGATCGGATCGGCGAGCGTTACGTTCGGTGCATGCCATGCCGCGGCATCGAAGGCCGAGACCTGCGGCTTGCCACGCTCTGCCTTGTAGAAGGTGTACTTGGGATCGACCTGGATCAGCATCGGCTGGGTCTGGCCGTCGAGCGGCGCATTCGCTGCCGTCACCCAGTTGATGTACTGCACGTCGTTGCCGGCCACCGGCTGCGGATCGACCAGCGCGCAGTCCAGGATCGTTTTGCCGTCCTTCTTTGCCGTGCCGATGATGCGGTCGTGACGGCGCAGGAACTTCACTTCGCCAGCCTCGACGGGGAAGCCCCACCGTGTGCGCAGCGCCTCGGCCGCCGCCGGACTGCTTGCGACCGCACCCAGAAGAAAGCCACGCGGATGGGCGCCGGCGCGGCTACCGAGACGCAGCACCGCGAGATTAAATGGGCCGACCGGACTCTCCGGATACTTCGTGACGGCGAGAGCCACGTAGGACGGCAGCGCCGGATGCATCGCCTTGGGCAACAGACTCTCGGTCGTCGTGCGCGGCACCTCGATCAGGAGCTGTATCATCTCGGCCTTGGGCAAGGTCCAGGCCTCGGTGTCGAGGTTGGCAAGCGTCGGCAGGCGGGCGGGCGACTGCGTGATGTCGAGCGATCCGTAGAGGGGCATGGTTACTCTCCCGCCGCGGCGGCCACATGGCCGGGTTTCTTGGCGAAGTGCGGCATCACTTCCTTGGCGAACAGGCGCAGGCTGGCCATCACCTGATCCTGTGGCACGACCTCGTTGGCGTTCAGGATGAAGTTGATGCAGTCGACGCCGAGCGATTCCCATTTCTTGACCGCGCGGATGATGCGCGCGGGATCGCCATAGGCCATGCCTTCGGTCTGTTGCTCATTGGCATCGGGCCCCGTCGCAGCGCGGCGCAGCGCTGGCAGGAGGCCGAGCGACTGGTAGGACGGCGAGGAGTAGACCTCGCGCGTGGAGATGAGCTGCGTGGCGAGATAGTTGAAGGTGTTGCCGAGCTTCTTGCCCATCTCGACGCCGGTCTTCTCGTCCTCGTGGCAGAACAGGAAGTTGGTGGTGGCGACCTGCTCGTTCACGAAGGCGCCGACCGGCTCGCAGCTCTGGATGCGGCGGCGATACTCCTTGATCTTCTTCTCCTGCTCCTCGAAGCCGGCGAAGGAGAGGCCGAGGCTGCCCAGCCCGCGGTCGGCGGCGTCGATCTCGGTGCCGGGGCTGGTCACGGCAACCCACATCGGGGGATGCGGCTTCTGGTAGGGCTTGGGCAGGATGGTGCGCTCCGGCATCGACCAGAACTCGCCCTGATACGAGAAGGTCTCCTGCATCCACATCTTGGGCAGGCAACGTACGAACTCGTCCCAGCTCTTCTTGGTCGTGTCGGGATTGGCGCCGAAGCCGCCGAGCTCCGTCCAGGTCGCAGACCGTCCAGTGCCGACATGCAGGCGGCCGCCCGACAGCAGGTCGAGCGTGGCGGTGCGCTCGGCGATCTTGATCGGATGGTTGAACTCCGGCACGCAGACCACGATGCCGTGTCCAACCTGGATGCGCTTGGTGAGCACGGCGCAGGCGGTCAGGAACAGCTCCGGGGCGGAGCAGTGCGAATACTCTTCGAGGAAATGGTGCTCGACCGCCCACACATGATCGAAGCCCAGCTCGTCGGCCAGCTTCACCTGTTCTAGGCAGTTGTTGTAGACGGTGCGCTCTTTCTCCGGCGTCCAGGGACGTGGAATCGAGATCTCGTAGAACAGGCCGAACTTCATCGCGTCCTCCCGCGCATTTTGCGAAACGCTAGGCTTGCCCGGCGACGTGTGCAACACCACCATGGCATCGGAGGGCGAAACGCGGATGAAACGACTGGCAGGCAAAGTTGTGATCGTGACCGGCGGCGCGAGCGGCATGGGTCGCGCGACCGTCATGCGTTTCCTGGGTGAAGGCGCGAAGGTGGTCGTCGCCGACCTCAACGAGGCGAACGGCCAGGAGACGCTCGCTGTTGCAAAGGCGCAGGGCCATGGCGATAGCATCGCCTTCGCGCGTTGCGATGTCGCGAAGGAAGCCGACGTGGCGGCGACGGTGGCCGAGGCGGAGAAGCGTTTCGGCCGGCTCGACATTGCCTATCTCAACGCCGGTGTCGGCGGCGCTTTCGGTCCGATTGCCGAAACCAGCGTCGAGGATTGGGACTATACGTTTGCCGTTCTGACGAGATCCGTGTTCCTCGGCATGAAGCATGCGTCGCTGGCGATGAAGAAGCATGGAGACGGCGGTGTGATCCTGGTGACGGCATCGATTGCCGGCATGGTCGGTGGCGGCGGTAGTCACGCCTATTCGGCGGCCAAGGCTGCCTGCATCAGCCTGATCGAGAACGTGGCGGCCGAGCTTGGCCCGGATCGTATTCGCATCGTCGGCATTGCCCCCGGCGTGATCTCCACGCCGCTGGTCCATCGCGGGCACCCGGAAAAGTACGAGAAGCAATTCGGCCAGCAGCCGTGGCCTGATCGCGGCGAGCCTGAGCATATCGCCGATGTCGCGACCTTCCTGTGTTCCGACGAGGCTCGTTTCATCACTGGCGAAACCATCAAGGTGGATGGTGGCCTGCTGGCCCAGGGCGTAGCGCTCTGGGGGACCGGCCGGGACAGCACCTTCATGAAAAGCGCCGGCGTCAATCGCGGCACGACCGGCGAAGCCATGGTCGTCCGCACTCTTCAGCCTGGAGACAATCGGAAATGAGCGAAGCGCAACGACTGCACGGACATCTGATCGGCCAGCAGGGCTCGCGACGTTCGCTGAACACGCCCGCGCTTGTGCTCGACCTCGAGATGCTCGACCGCAACATCGCGGAGATGGCGTCCTTTGCCAAAGCGCACAATGTGAAGCTGCGTCCGCATTCTAAGACTCACAAGTCGGCCGACATCGCGCGTCGCCAGATCGCGGCCGGTGCGCTGGGCGTTTGCTGCGCCAAACTGGGTGAAGCCGAGGCGCTGGGCGAGGCGGGCATCCAGAGCCTGCACATCACCTCGCCGGTGGTGACGCCGCAGGCAATCGACCGCCTGATGAAGCTGAACGGCGAGGTGTCCGACCTCATGGTGGTGGTCGATCACCCCGCCAATGTCGAGGCGCTGGCGGCGGCCGCGGCCAAGGCCGGCAAGCCGCTCGCCGTCATCGTCGATATCGATCCCGGCATCCACCGAACTGGCGTGGCCAGCCCCGATGCGGCCGTCGAACTCGTGCAGCAGATCGTGAAGCACAAGTCGCTGAAGTATGCCGGGGTGCAGTTCTACTGCGGCCGCCACCAGCACATCGTCGACTTCGCCCAGCGCAAGGCAGAGATCGAGGAGCGCACGGAGTACCTGAAGGGCATTCTTGCCAAGCTCGACGCGGCAAAGTTCAAGCCCGCGATCATCACGGGGTCGGGCACCGGCACGCACTACATCGATGCCAAGCTCGGCGTCTTCACCGAACTGCAGGTCGGGTCCTACGTCTTCATGGATCACGACTACAACGTCTGCGACCTGCGTGGTCTCGATAAGCCGACCTTCGAGCAGGCCCTGCAGATCGACGCCCGTGTGGTCAGTGCCAACAAGCCGGGCATGGCGACCGTCGATGCCGGCCTGAAGGCGATGGCGACCGAGAAGGGCCCGCCGGTGATCCTGAAGGGCGCCGTCGATGGCGCCACGACCCGCTTCATGGGCGACGAGCATCTCGCGGTGATCGCACCCGAAGGCAAGGCCGCGCCGGCGCTGGCCGAGCAGGTCATCCTGACGCCGCCGCACTGCGACCCGACCGTCAATCTCTACGAGAGCTACCACGTGGTGAAGGGCGACACGCTCGTCGAGATCTGGCCGGTGACGGGGCGCGGACGCTCGCGCTGAGTTACGCGCGTTAGGTTTGGCCCACGAGCATCTGGCCTTTCCAGGTGCGGGCCAGCAACAGCAGTGCCCCCATGCCGAGGGCGCTGACGACGGTCATGCCGAGGAAGGCGTGCTGGCCATACTCCGAGTAGAGCAGGCCGGAGAACTGGAAGACCAGCGCCTGCGTCGCGCCGGTACCGAGCGCGTAGTAGAGGCTCTGGCCGATCGCCGCGCCGTGCGGCGGCAGGGCGCGCTGCAGGAAAGCCATAGCGCCGAGATGGCAGGCGGCGAAGGTGCAGGAGTGCAGGGCCTGCAGCAGGATGAGCGCCCATAGCTCGGTCGTGAAGGCCATGGCGGTCCAGCGCACCATGCCGGCGCCAAGTCCGAGCGCGATCAAGCCGCAGACGCCCAGCCGTTGCAGCAGCCAGCCACCGAACAGCATCAGCACGATTTCGATGGCAACGCTCTCGGCCCAGAGAAGGCTGATGGTGACATCGTCGATGCCGGCGGCGCGCCAGGTCAGGGTGCCGAAGCTGTAGAGTACGGAGTGGCTGGCCTGGCAGAGGCCGCAGGCCATCAAGAAGAGGAGGAACGGTCGCTGGCGCAGCAGTTCGCCGATGCGAATGGGAGCATGGCCGCGGGCTGCTACGGCAGCTTTTGGCTCCGCCGCGGGAAGCAGCAGGGCAAAAGGTGCCAGGAATATGATGCTGGCCAGGCCGACATAGAGCACCCAGGGCGGCCCGTAGCGGTCGACGGCGATGCCGCACATGAACGTGCCGGCGATGAAGGCCACCGAACTCCACATGCGGACGCGCGCGTAGTCGAGCCCGTGTTTCCTGGTTTCCGTCACGAGCACGCCGTCATAGAGGGGCATCGGTGGCGACCACAGGAAGCCCCAGACCATCGTGACCACGAAGATCGCCAGGAACGAATAGGACAGCTCGTAGGCGCCGACCATGGCGACGGTGGCTAGGCCCAGAGTCACCATCACGCCGCGGGTGCCGCCCAGCCTATGGGCGATCCACCCAACGGACAGGGTGGCAATGACGGCCACGATCTGGCGCGACATGAACAGCGTGCCGATCTCGGTGTCGGTGACGCCGCGATCGCGCAGCCACACCGGCCAGTAGCTCATGAACGCGCCGGCGGCGAAGAAATAGGCGCCGCCATAGGCTGCGAGCCTAAGGCCCGTCAGCCATTTGGACATTAGATGGCAAACTCGCGCCGGATCGCTTCGCTGTGCTGGCCGAGCGTCGGCACCTCGCCCAACCGCTCGGGTTCGCCGGTGTAGGATGCGGCGAGGGCGGGGATCGAGATGTCGCCGCCGCTCGACGGGAACGCTGTGCGGCGAAGCTGCGGATGCTGCGAGAGATCCGTGACGGTGCTGACCCTGGCCCACGCGATCTGCGCAGCGTCGAGCCGCGCCGCCAGGCTGGCAAAGGTTTGCGTGCCGAAGCTCTCCTGCACGATGGCGTTGGTGGCGTCGCGCCGCGCATTGCGCGTCTTGTTGGTGGCGTAGTCGGGGTCCTTTTCCAGGCCAGGCCGGTCGAGCACGCCGTGGCAGAGCCGCTCGAATTCGCGGTCGTTCTGGATCGAGATCAACACCGGCACCTTGTCGGCCGTCTGGTAGACACCGTAGGGCGCAATGAAGGGATGGGTGAGCCCGAGCCGCGGCCATTCGTAGGCCGAATAGTCCATGGCGAGCAGCGGCACGGTCATCCATTCCGCCATCGACGAGAAGAGCGATACCGAGATGGCGCGGCCCTCGCCGGTCTTGTGGCGCGCCAGGAGCGCTTCGAGAACGGCGGCATGGGCATACATGCCGGTGCCGATATCGGTCGCCGAAATGCCGACCCGTCCCGGTCCGTGCTCGGTGCCGGTAATCGAGGCGAGCCCGCTCTCGGCCTGCACCAGCAGGTCGTAGGCGCGGCGGTCCTTGTAGGGCCCGTGATCGCCATAGCCCGAGACATCGACGGTGATCAGCTTCTTGTGCGCCATCCGCATCGCGGCAGAGCCGAAGCCCGCTCGTTCGGCGGCGCCTGGGGCCAGGTTCTGGATCAGCACGTCGGCCTTGCCGATCAGCCGATGCAGCAGGGCGAGATCGTCTTTCTGCTTGAAGTCGAGAGTGAGGGACTGCTTGCCGCGGTTCAGCCAGACGAAATAGCTCGAAAGCCCGTGGACATAGCCGTCATAGGCGCGTGCGAAATCGCCTTCGGGCCGTTCGATCTTGATCACCCTCGCGCCGGCATCCGCCAGGCGAGCTGAACAATAGGGCGCGGCAACTGCCTGCTCGACACTCACCACCAGCAGACCGTCCAGCGCTCCAGACATTGCTCACCTTCTCTTTGTTCAGGGCCCGCAACATGCCTCAGCCGGCTCGGGTATGCCATAGTGTGTCGGTCGATGAACAAGGAGCGAGGAAGAGGAAATGCCGGGACCGTTGCAGGGCGTGCGTGTGATCGATTTGACGGCCGTATTGTTGGGGCCGTTCGCCACGCAACACCTGGCCGACATGGGCGCCGATGTGATCAAGGTCGAACCGCCGGAAGGCGACTTGTTGCGTGCGTCGGGCGGCAGCCTGGGCCGCGACAAGGGCATGGGCCCGATCTACATGGCCGCCAACCGCAACAAACGGTCGATCTGCCTCGATCTCAAGAAGCCCGCGGCCTGCGAAGTCCTGAAGGACATGGTCAAGACGGCCGACCTCTTCATTCACAACAGCCGGCCGCAGGCAATCGAGCGCCTGGGGCTGGGCTATGAGGATCTGAAGAAGATCAATCCGTCGATCATCTACGCCTACTCACTCGGCTATGCCCGCAAGGGACCTTACGGGCACAAGCCCGCCTTCGACGACCTGGTGCAGGGCGTGAGTGGCGCGGCTTCGCTGCAAAGCAGGGTCGACGGCCTGCCGCCGCGCTTCATGCCGAGCCTGATCGCTGACAAGACCACGGGGCTTCATCTCTGCATCGCCGTGCTGGGGGCGCTCTACCATCGCAAGGCGACGGGTGAGGGGCAGATGATCGAGGTGCCGATGCTCGAAACCCTGGCGTCGTTCTGGCTGACCGAGCATCTGTTCGGCGCGACTTGGAAGCCCGAGCGTGGCGCCATGGGCTACGACCGCATCATCAACAAGTTCCGCCATCCGTTCCCGACCAAGAACGGCTACATCTGCGCCCTGCCGTATACCGACCAGCACTGGGTTACCTTCTTCGAGCTGGCCGGTCGACCCGATCTCGCCAAGGAAAAGCGCTTTGTCGACCGTATGGAACGCGCCAAGCATTTCAGCGAACTGTACCAGATACTCGACTCCCTCCTGAAGGATCGCACGACCGAAGAGTGGCTGGAGATGTTCGACAAGGCCGATATCCCCGCCATGCCGGTGCGCACTCTGGAGGAGCTGCTGGACGACCCGCACCTGAAAGCCACCGGCTTCTTCACGGAGCGTGAACATCCCACGGAAGGTCCGATCACGACTTTCGCCAGTCCGCTCGACTTCGAGAAGACCAAGGTCGAGTTCCGCCGTCATGCTCCATTGGTCGGGGGCGATGGTGTCGAGGTGCTGCGTGAGGCTGGCTTGAGCGATGCCGCTATCGAGAAGCTGAAGGCCGACAAGGCGTTGATCGTCCCGTAGGCCGGGCGGTCCATGGCTCTTGTCGTCACCTCCAGCGGCTTTTCGACAACGCTGCGGGCTGTTAGCGTCCGGTGGAGATGATCACCTCCCTTGCGAAGCGGTTGATGGCGCTGACACCCTATCGGGTATCGCGTCGGCGCGAGAACCGCTTCGACGCGACCCATAGCTGCCTCCCTCATTTGCGCGAGTTGGGCTACGTGCCGCGGCTGATCATCGACGGCGGTGCCCACCTCGGTGCTTTTTCCGAAGCGGCGCATGTCACCTTTCCCGAGGCCGAAATCCACCTCATCGAACCGCAGCCGGCCTGCCGCGCGCCGCTCGAAGCGCTGGCACGCCAGCGAGGTTGGGTCTTTCATGCCTGCGCGCTGAGCGACCACACAGGCACGGTTCGCATGGCTTGCGACGTGAAACCCAGTACCGGGGCCTATATCGCGACGACTGCAGAAGCGACGGTAGATGTTCCGGCCGCCACGATCGATTCGCTGCTCGACGCACGCCTCACCTTCGAACATCACGCGCTGCTCAAGCTCGACTTGCAGGGACATGAGTTGCGGGCGCTGCGAGGAGCGGCGGCCTCGCTGGCGAAGATCGATGTCGCGCTGGTCGAAGTTTCATTCTTTCAGCAGGGGGCACCGACCATCCCGGAGATTGTCGGTTTCTTCGACGAGGAGGGCTTCGACCTTTTCGACATCGTCGGATTGGCGGGGCGTACGCGAGATGGCCGTTTGCGGCAGGGCGATTTCGTCTTCGTGCGGCGCGGCAGTATTCTGGCAGCCGATACAGCCTGGGCCTGATCAATCCGGGCAGAAATTTGCTCGACCCGAGCGCCGCAACTGCTGGGTAAGCAGCGAGCGCGTAGAGATCCGGCCTCGTCCTTGACGCCAGAAAATTCCACGTAAAGATGTTCCGCTTCGCGGCGGAATCAGCCGCTATCCGGTTGCGTTTTGCTTGTCCGGACGGGGCTCGTCGCTAAACTCCGGCCAAATCAAATTCCGCCCCGGGAGGGCCAGATGGACCTCGCTTTCACGCCTGAAGAACAGAAATTCGCCGACGACGTTCGGGCCTTCGTCCGGGCCAATCTGCCCGCCGATGTGCGCGACAAAGTGAAGAACGGCAAGCACCTGATCCGCGACGATTACATGCGCTGGCAGCAGGCGCTCGGGAAGAAGGGCTGGCTGGTCTATACGTGGCCGAAGAAGCATGGCGGTCCCGGCTTCACGCCAGCACAGCGGTACATTTTCGAGAACATCTGCGCCGAGGAATATGCGCCGGGCATCATCCCGTTCGGTACCAAGATGGTCGGGCCGGTGATCTACACCTTCGGCAGCGAGGAGCAGAAGGCGAAGTACCTGCCGGCGATCCGCGAAAGCACGGTGTGGTGGTGTCAGGGCTACTCCGAGCCGGGCTCGGGTTCCGATCTCGCGAGCCTGCGCACCAAGGCGGAGAAGAACGGCGACCACTACATCGTGAACGGGTCGAAGACCTGGAACACGATGGGGCACTGGGCCGACTGGATCTTCTGCCTCGTCCGCACCGATCCCAAGTCCAAGCCGCAGGAGGGTATCTCCTTTCTGCTGATCGACATGAAGACGCCGGGCATTACGGTGAAGCCCATCATCATGGCCGACGGCGGCCACGAGGTGAACGAGGTCTTCTTCGACAACGTGAAGGTTCCGGTCGAGAACCTCGTCGGCAAGGAGAACGAGGGCTGGACCTGCGCCAAGTTCCTGCTGGCCAACGAGCGGCTGGGAATCGCGGCCGTGCCGCAGTCCAAGCGCGGCGTCGAGGCGCTGAAGGATATCGCCCGCGCCGAGCGGGAAGACGGCAAGCCGCTGATCGAGAACCAGAGCTTCGCCGAGAAGATTGCCGATCTCGAGATTCAGGTGACGGCGCTGGAGTTCACCGAACTGCGCGTGCTGTCGCAGATGGCACATGGCGGCCAGCCCGGCCCAGAAGTTTCGGGCCTCAAGATTCGTGGCTCGGAGATCCAGCAGCGCATCACGGAGCTCACCATGGAAGCGGTCGGCGAGTATGCTGCGCCGTATCTGCCGGGGCTGCTGTGGCAGGGCACGAACGAGGAGCCGGTCGGGCCGAGCTATGCCCACCTCGCGGCACCGCGTTACTTCAACACGCGCAAGACCACGATCTACGGTGGTAGCAACGAGATTCAGAAAGGGATCATCAGCAAAATGGTATTGGGGCTGTAATGGATCTGGCACTCAAGCCCGAGCACAAGGCGTTCGCCGACGAAGTTCGCGCCTTTGCTCGCGACAATCTCTCCCCTGCAACGCGCGAGAAGACCTTCTCCGGCAAACACTACAGCCGTGACGACCATATGGTCTGGCAGCAGGCGCTGGGGAAGAAGGGCTGGCTTGCCTACACTTGGCCCAAGAAGTACGGCGGTCCGGGCTGGGACGTGACGCAGCGCTTCCTGTTCGAGAACGTGCTGGCCGAGGAAGGCGCGCCGCGCATCCTGCCGTTCGGGCCCAAGATGGTTGGTCCGGTGATCTACACCTTTGGCACCGACGAGCAGAAAGAACGCTTCCTGCCGGGCATTCGCTCTTCCGAAGTGTCGTGGTGCCAGGGCTACTCCGAGCCGGGCGCCGGCTCCGACCTCGCCAATCTGCGCACGCGCGCGGTGCGTGAAGGCGACCATTACATCGTAAACGGCCAGAAGACCTGGACCTCGTTCGCCCATTGGGGCGACTGGATCTTCTGTCTGGTACGGACCAACCCGGACGCCAAGCCGCAGGAAAGCATTTCCTTCCTGTTGATCGACATGAAGACGCCGGGCGTCACCGTGCGGCCGATTATCATGACGGACGGCGCTCATCACGTGAACGACGTGTTCCTCGATAACGTGAAGGTTCCCGTCGAGAATCTGATCGGCAAGGAGAACGAAGGCTGGACCTGCGCCAAGTTCCTGCTGGCCAACGAACGTCTCGGCATCGCCGAGGTACCGGCCTCCAAGCGCGGCGTCTCGGTGCTGCGCCAGATCGCGCGGAGCGAGCCGCAGGATGGTCGCACGCTGGCCGACGATCCGGCGTTCACGGCGCAGATCGCCGATATCGACCTGCAGGTGCAGGCGCTGGAAATGAGCGAACTGCGCGTGCTCTCGACCATGGCGCAGGGCGGAGCGCCCGGCCCCGAGGTCTCGACGCTCAAGGTCCGCGGTTCGGAAATCCAGCAGCGCATCGCCGAACTCACGATGGAAGCGGTGGGCGAATACGCCCAGCCCTACCAGCCCGGCATGCTGTTTCAGGATACGAACGAAACGCCGATCGGCCCCGATCACGCGCCGCCGGCGGCCCCGCGCTATTTCAACATGCGCAAGACCAGCATCTATGGTGGCAGTACTGAGATTCAGAAGAACATCGTGTCGAAGATGGTCCTCGGGCTATAAGTCCGAGGAAGAATTCCGGAGGAGCTAAAATGGACCTGTCCCTTTCCGACGAACAGAAGCAGTTGAAGGATGCCGCGGAGCGCTTCGTTCGTGACAAGTACACGTTCGAGAACCGTCGCAAGATCGCGGCCACGGAGCGTGGCTGGCTGCCGGAGAACTGGGCGCAGTTCGCAGAGCTGGGCTGGCTCGGCATGTCGTTCTCGGAAGAGGATGGCGGATACGGCGGCGGCCCGATCGAAACCATGATCGTCATGGAAGAGTTCGGTAAGGGCTTGGTGCTCGAGCCGTTCCTGCCGACGGTGGTCCTGGGCGGCGGCATGATCGCCAGCGCCGGGTCGAAGGCCCAGAAGGAAGCGCTGCTGGCGCCGATGATCGAAGGCAAGAAGCAGTTCGCCCTGGCGTGGCTGGAGCGCCAGTCGCGCTACAATCTGGCCGACGTGTCGCTGAAGGCCACCAAGGAAGGTGCCGGCTGGTCGCTCTCGGGCCACAAGGGCGTCGTCTACAACGCGCCGTCGGCGGACCACATCATCGTGCTCGCTCGTACTGCGGGCTCGGCGCGCGAGCCGAAGGGCCTGACGCTCTTCATCGTCGACGCCAAGGCCAAGGGCATCAGCCGCCGCGACTATCCCACCCAGGATGCGCTGCGCGCCTCGGAACTCACTTTCGACAAGGTCTCGGTCGGCGCCGACGCCGTGCTGGGCAAGGTCGATGAGGCGTTCCCGGTCGTCGAAGGAGCGGTCGATCGCGCCATCGTCGCGCTCTGCGCCGAGGCCACCGGTTGCATGGACGCCATCAACGCGGCCACGCTTGAGTACATCAAGACCCGCAAGCAGTTCGGCGTGCCGATCGGCAAGTTCCAGGTGCTGCAGCATCGCATGGTCGATTGCTTCACCAATGCCCAGGAAGCGCGCTCGATGACGCTGATGGCATCGCTCAAGATCGACGACAAGGACCCGACGGTTCGTGCCAAGGCGGCTTCCGGCGCCAAGGTGCAGATCGGCAAGTCGGGCAAGTTCTGCGGCCAGAGCGCAGTGCAGATGCACGGCGGCATGGGCGTCACCGACGAGCTCTCGGTCAGCCATTACTTCAAGCGGCTGACCATGATCGACCTGATGTTCGGCAACCAGCAGCATCACCTGACCCGCTACAGCAACCTCGCCATGGCGGCGTGATCAAAGACTGCGCCGGGGGCGTGCCGGAAGGCCGGCGCGCCCCCTGCAATCCATGAGTGCTATCGTTGACATCATCGTGCCGGTCTTCGGCATGGTGCTGGTTGGCTGGTTGATCGGCCGCAGCAAGCTCCTGAGCGCCGAGGGCCTGCGCGGGTTCACCGCCGTTACGTTCTACGCCCTGTTTCCGGCGCTCCTTTTCCGATCGATGGCGAAGGTGCGGATCGAGACGCTCGAGCCCGCGATCCTGGCTGCCTTCTTCGGCGGCGTACTGTTGCTATATGCAGCGATGCTTCTGCTCGGCCGGCTGCAGGGGCTGCGGCTCGGCGATCGCGCCATGTTCGCGCTGTCGGGCACCTTCTCGAACGGCGTCGGGATCGGTATCCCGTTCATCACCTATGCCTTTGGGGAGAACGGGCTGGTGCCTCTGCTGATGATCATCAGCGTGCACTCCGTGATCCTGCTGACCCTCTCCTGCTTCCTGATGGAAATGGACGGGCGTCCCGGCGAGTCCGGTGGTCGCCTCGCGGCACGGCTCGGGCGGGCGGCCTTCTCAATGCTCAAGCACCCGGTCATCCCGGTGATCTTCGCCGGTCTGCTCTGGGGCGAGATCACGACCCACACGGGCCTCGCAACGCCCGCCGTCATCGACCGCATCCTGGCGGCGCTTGCGGCAGCGGCGCCACCTTGCGGCCTCATCATGGTCGGCGCGTCGCTTGCGCATGTCGGGCTGAAGGGCCATTGGCAGCCGGCCGCCGTCGCGGCGGCTTTCAAGCTCGCCGTACTGCCGGTGCTGGTCTGGTTGATCGGGCGCTATGTCTTCCCGCTCGATCCGCTCTGGCTGATGGTGGCGACGTTGAATGCCGCTCTGCCGGCGGGTGCCAACGTCTATCTGATCGCCCAGATGTACAATGTCGGCGTTGGCCGGGCGACCAACGCCGTTGTTATTTCCACGGCAGCCAGCGTCTTTACGCTTTCGATCGCGTTGCTGCTGCTCGGGGTGCAGACGCGTTAGGGGAACGCCTGCTCTTGCTTACTTGAGCTTGATCGACATCTCGGCGATGCCGGTCGCGAGGTTGTAGCCCGCGTCCTTCACGATGCCCGAGGCCACCATGCCGATCTCGGCGTTGGGGCCGCCATAGATCCAGTTGCCGCCGGCCTGGCTGCTTGCTGCGACGGTGCCCTGCTCGCCGACATAGGTGCCGCTCAACTGGTTGGCCTTCCGGTCGGAGCCCAGCGAGTAGACGCGCCAGACCGTGTGCACGGCCTTGGTGTAGCCGATGTCGATGCCGACCTTGTTGATCGTGCCGCTGTATTCGGCCGATTGGCCATCCTTGCTGAGGAAGACGCACTCCATGGTCTTGCTCGAGCCCAGGACGTAGCCCGTGCCGCCGGCAACGTTGCAGCTCAGCGCGCCGATGTAGATACGGGAATTGGCGTTGGTCGTATTGAGTTGCTGGGGGGACGACTGCTGCATGCAGGCGCCGGCGGTGAAAGCGAGAGTTACCGCCGTGGCGGCCGTTACAAGTCTGTTCATGAGGTCTCCTTACGGAGAAGACTATGGCACAGAACGCCGTTGCAATGCTGCTCGCTTCGGCGTCGTCCGATGGGGATATGCAACCCGGATTCTAGAATTTGTAGGAAAGCCCCAGGAGTCCGAAGGGTTGTGTCGGCGTCTCGACGATCGGGCTGATCGCGGCATTCCCCAGCAGTTGTGAAAACCCGACGGTCGCGTTGACGCTCCATGAGCTGGACAGGGCAAAGACGCCGGACAGGCTGCCGGAGATGCTGCGAAAACCGGCACCTGGCTGAAAAACCGGATAATTAGTGTTGCTCGCCTGCAGCGGGTCGACACCGAACCACAGTTGCATGTGGTTGCTGTCGGCCCAGGTCGTCCCGACCAGGCCGATCACCATGACGCGCGAGGTCAGGCGGCGGCGGTAGCTGGCCTCGAATGTCACGGTCGTGCCGTTCTGTTGACCAAACGCGCGGTCGCCTTGCAGGGAAAGGCCAAGGCCGCCGAAATCGGCCCGCAGGAACAGGCTGCCCCGGGCCGTAGGGTTGATATCGCCCATACCGTTCAGACGTGGCGCCCAGTTCTGCCATCGGCCGACGGCGTAGCCCACGGCGCCGCCGAAGGAGAGAGGGCCCCCGCGCCACAAGACGACGCCCAGACCATCACGGCCGTTGACGTAGATCGTGTCGAGCACCGGCAGGCCGGCCCGATAGGAGATATCGGGCAGCGGGGCAGGTACTACGATGAAGGAATTGCTGCCTGGATAGACCGGCGCGATCAGCCCGCCGGCACCCAGCCGCACCGACCATCGGCCTGTCGCGAGTGTGGAGGGCTTGGGCGCGGTCAATTCCATTTCGGTTGCCTGGCCGTGGGCTCTGCCCGTGATCAGAAGGTTGATCGCCAACAGAGCGGTGAGATAGATGGCCAACGCCGCGACGACTTGGCCGATCGTCCGCGGCCAGCGCGTGGCCGGGCGACTGTCACTCGACATCATGTACTTTGTCCTCTGAGCAATGACTCTCCGGAGGGACCCGGTGCTCAGACTGACTAGGCGCACTACATTGCCATAAGCTGGTATCGGCCGAGTCGGCGCCGCAATCTTTTGCCGACGCATGTCAGGTTGCGGCAATGCAGCCGTGAGAGCATCGCGACGGAGCGAATAGTAGAGCCCGATGCGCATTCTGTTGGTGGAAGATGAAATCGAGATGGCGGCAGCGCTGCGCGCCGCACTGGCCCGCCGGGGCTTCGTGGTCGACAGGGTGCGGACCCTCGAGGATGCGCACATTGCGCTGAAGGAGCCGGGCCTGCGTGCGGTGTTGCTGGATCGGCGGCTGCCGGACGGCGACGGGCTAAGTCTCCTGCCGGTCCTGCGAGCGATGGCCGATCCGCCACCGGTGATCGTGCTGACGGCGCTCGGCCAGACCATGGAGCGCGTCGAGGGACTCGATGCCGGCGCCGACGATTACCTCGTGAAGCCGTTCGAGCTGGACGAGCTGCTGGCTCGGTTACGCGCGGTAGCTCGGCGTCGCGCCGGCGCTGCCGTCGAGCCTTTGACACTGGGGGCCCTCAGTTTCGATACGGTGCATCGAGAGGCACAGGTGAGCGGCAATCCCCTGCAATTGCCACGACGGGAGATCGCATTGCTCGATGTTCTGCTGCGCCGTGCTGGCCGAGTGGTCCTGCGTGAGACGATCGAGGCGGCGCTCTTCGGCTTCGACGATGCGCCCGCCTCGAACACGCTCGATTCGCATGTGTCGCGCTTGCGTCGTCGCTTGTCGGATGCTGGCGCCGGTGTCGCCATTCATGCGCTGCGTGGCGTTGGCTATATGGCGAAGGCCGAGTAGATGCGGTGGTGGCCGGCACGGCGTCGAGCGCCCTCGCTTGCACGACGGATGATCCTGGGTCTCGTCGCCTTTCAGGCCTTTGTCGGATTGCTGGAGATTTTCGCCGAGCCGATCGCATCAGGCCGGCTGTCCCTGCGTCAATGGCTGGCTGCGGAGCAAGCCGCGCAACTGGTCTCCGTTTCCGTCGACCGCAATGCTGCCGGTGAGCTGACTTTCAAACCTACGCCCGACATGCTGGCCTATATCGCCGCGGCGCCCGAGTTCTGGTTCTACATAACCGACGGCACCGAGCTGATCCGCGGCGGCGTCCAGCAACCGATATTCGAGCGTGGGCCGGATGGCGTGCGGAAGGATCCGCGGCAGGGCACGATGTTCCAACTCGAGACCCAAGTCGGACGCGTCAACCTGATGCTGGGAGGCGAGCATGGCGAGTTGCTGGAAGGTGCCTGGGTCTGGCTGGGAGATCGCCTGCGCCGCTGGTTGTTTACGCTGATCGTTGTCGCGGTTTGCGTCGCGGTCGTTACCATTGCACTGGTCCAGCTCCTCTTGCGCCCGGTGCGGGCGGCAGCGCGTGCTGCGGCAGCACTGCAACCAGGGCAGCAGGTGCCGGCGTTGCCGGAGGCCGGCGTACCCGTCGAGATCCTGCCTCTGGTCAGCGCCACCAATGCCGCCTTCGATCGGCTGGAGAGAGAGCACAGCCGCCAGCGCCGCTTCATCGCCAATGCCGCGCACGAACTGCGCACGCCGATCGCCATCCTGGGCATCAGGCTCGACGAACTGCCAGAGGGGCAAACCAAGCAGCGACTGCGCCAGGATGTCCGGCGCCTGACGATGCTGGCCAACCAGCTCCTCGATCTCGAACGGCTGCATCATTCCGGCGGGCCACAGCGGGATCGCAGGGTCGACATGGTGGCCCTCGCTCGGGAAGTCGTGGCCGAAACCGGACCCCTCGCTGTCGACAGCGGTGGGATATTGGCTTTCCGAAGCGCGCTGCGGCAGCTCAACGTCATGGGCGATGAGCAGGCATTGCGCGGTGTTCTTCTCAATCTGATCAGCAATGCGCTGACGCACGGCGGACGCGGCGTGTGCGTGGAAGTGGGAATCGACGTCGATGGCTCGATCGTCGTGGCTGACGGCGGCGTGGGGGTCACGGTCGAAGCCCGCGAGCGCATCTTCGAGGCGTTCCAGCGGGCGAGCGAAGGTTCGGCCGGCGCCGGCCTCGGCCTCTATATCGTGCGCGAGGTCTTGAGCGCGCATCGCGCCCAGATCGAATTGCGCGATGGGCGCCCCGGCGCGGTCTTCCGTATCCGTTTCGACGATATGGCGCGCTGGGCGGCCTAGCGAAAGGCCGATGCCAGGAGGACCAGCCCAGCCACGGCCATCACGATGTCGAGCAGGCGCTGGAAGACCCTGGTGCTGAGCCGTTCGACGACCATGCGGGCGATGTAGGTACCGGCCATGACCGACGATCCCGAGATCAGGCCCTTGATCAGGATGTCCGTGGGCAGGGCGCCGAAGTGCTGAAAGGTGATGGCCTTGCTGATGTAGAGCGCGAGGGATCCTGCGGCCTCGGTCGCGATGAATGCACCCTTCACCAGCCCGTGCGCGGCGAAAGCGGGAACACTGAGTGGCCCGGTAGAGACGACGATGCCGGTGAGGAAGCCGATGACGGCGCCGGCCAGGGCCATGCCGCCATATCCCAGAGTGATGTTGCGGGCGGCGAGCCAATGGCGGCCGGGGACCATTGCCAGGAAGAAGAAGCCCAGGGCCAGGTCGACTGTCTGTTCCGGCAGCACCAGAAGAGTACGGGCACCAAGTGCCGCTGCCGGAATGCCGCCCAGCGCATAGGCGGCGCAGGCGCGCCAATCGATCTCGCGCCACCAGGCGGTGATCTTGGCGAAGTTCGACATCAGCGCCACGACCGTCATGATCGGTACGGCCTCGCGCGGACCGAACGCGAACACCAGAACCGGCAGCAGGATGACCGTAGCGCCGGTGCCGACGATGCCGCTGACGATCCCTGCGACCAGTCCGACCGCAAGGACGAGGGCGTAGGTCAACATCCCGGGAGCAGGCTCCCGGCGACGATCAGTACCCGATATTCGGCCTCAGCCATTTCTGTGCCTGCTCAATCGTGACACCGCGGCGCTTGGAATAGTCCTCGACCTGATCGGCGCCAATACGGGCGACGCCGAAATACTGCGCCTCGGGATGGGCGAAGTAGTAGCCCGAGACCGCCGAGATCGGAATCATCGCGAAGCTCTCGGTCAGGGTCATGCCGGCGTTCTGGCCGGCATTCAGCAGGCGGAAGAGCTCGGGCTTCTGGCTGTGGTCGGGGCAGGCGGGATAGCCCGGCGCCGGCCGGATGCCGCGATACTTCTCGCGGATCAGCTCGTCGTTGCCGAGGGCTTCGTCGGGTGCGTAACCCCACAGGGTCTTGCGCACACGCTCGTGCAGACGCTCTGCGAAGGCTTCGGCGAGACGATCGGCCAACGCCTTCAGCAGGATGTCCGAATAGTCGTCATGGTCGGCCCGGAAGCGGGCGAGGTGCTCCTCGATCCCATGGCCTGCCGTCACGGCAAAACCACCGATCCAGTCGGCTTCAGGCGAGATGAAGTCGGCCAGGCACATGTTGGCGCGGCCCGAACGCTTCTCGATCTGCTGGCGCAGGAAGTAGAGGCGCGACAGCTCCTTGGTCCGGCTCTCGTCAGTGTAGAGCACGACATCGTCGCCGTCGCGGCGGCACGGCCAGAAGGTCACGACACCTTTTGCGGTCAACCACTTCTCGCGCACGATATGGTCCAGCATCTTGCGCGCGTCTGCGTAGAGCTTCTTGGCGCTCTCGCCCACCACCTTGTCTTCGAGGATCGACGGATAGGTGCCGGCCAGCTCCCACGCGCGGAAGAACGGCGTCCAGTCGATGCGCTCGATCAGCTCATGCAGGGGATATTCGGCGAAGACACGCGTGCCGGTGATCGCAGGCTTGGGCGGCGTGTAGGCCGACCAGTCGATCTGGTAGCTGTTGGCGCGCGCCGCTTCGAGTGTCGCCACCTTGTCTTTCTGCTTGTCGCCGCGTTCCACGCGAATCGCTTCGTATTCGGCGGCGACCTTCTGGGCGAACTCGCTTGCCTGGGTACCCGAGTCGGAAACCAGCGCCTGACAGACGCCGACGGCGCGCGAGGCGTCGAGCACATGCACCGTCGTGCCCTCGTAGCGCGGCGCGATACGCAGTGCCGTATGGACCTTCGACGTCGTCGCGCCACCGATCAGCAGCGGGACCTTGAAGCCCTGGCGGGTCATTTCTTCCGCCACCGTCACCATCTCATCGAGCGACGGCGTGATCAGGCCCGAGAGCCCGATCATGTCGGCCTTGTTGTCGTTGGCCGACTTCAGGATGTCCTGGAACGGCACCATGACTCCGAGGTCGATGACCTCGAAGTTGTTGCACTGGAGGACCACGCCCACGATGTTCTTGCCGATGTCGTGGACGTCGCCTTTGACCGTCGCCATGACGATCTTGCCCTTGGAGCGAGCGCCCTCCGACTTCTCCGCCTCGATATAGGGCAGGAGATGCGCCACGGCCTTCTTCATCACGCGGGCGCTCTTGACCACCTGCGGCAGGAACATCTTGCCGGCACCGAAGAGATCGCCAACGACGTTCATGCCGGCCATCAGCGGGCCTTCGATCACCTCGATCGGCCGCGCGATCTGCAGCCGGGCCTCCTCCGTGTCGGCGACCACGAACTGGTCCATGCCCTTGACCAGCGCATGCTCCAGCCGCTTTTCGACCGGCCAGCTACGCCATTCCGCATCCTGTGTCTCGACGACCTCGCCCGTACCCTTGTACTTGGGGGCCAATTCGAGAAGCCGTTCGGTCGCATTAGGATTACGGTTGAGGATCACGTCCTCACAGGCATCGCGCAGTTCCTGCGGGATCTGGTCGTAAACCTCCAACTGGCCGGCGTTGACGATGCCCATGTCCATACCTGCCTGGATGGCATAGTAGAGGAACACCGAGTGCATCGCCTTGCGCACCGGCTCGTTGCCGCGGAAGGCGAAGGAGAGGTTAGAGACGCCGCCCGAGATCTTGGCGGCCGGGCAGCGCTTCTTGATCTCGCGCGTGGCCTCGATGAAGTCGACGCCGTAGTTGTTGTGCTCCTCGATGCCGGTGGCGACCGCGAAGATGTTGGGATCGAAGATGATGTCTTCGGCCGGGAACCCGACCTGGTTCACCAGGATGTCGTAGGCGCGGGCGCAGATCTCGACCTTGCGTTCCTTGGTGTCGGCCTGACCCTTCTCGTCGAACGCCATCACGACGACGGCAGCGCCGTAGCGGCGCACCTTGCGGGCATGGGCGATGAAGGGCTCGATGCCTTCCTTCATGGAGATCGAGTTCACGATCGGCTTGCCGGCGACGCACTTCAGGCCGGCTTCGATCACGCTCCACTTGGAGCTGTCGATCATGATCGGCACCTTGGCGATGTCGGGCTCCGAAGCGATCAGCTTCAGGTAGGTGTCCATCGCCTTTTCGGCGTCGAGCAGGCCTTCGTCCATGTTGACGTCGATGACCTGCGCGCCGCTTTCGACCTGCTGGCGCGCGACCTCGATGGCGGCGTTGTAGTCGCCCTCCAGGATCAGCTTCTTGAATTTGGCCGATCCGGTGACGTTGGTGCGCTCACCGATATTGATGAAGGTGGCGCGCGGCCCCGTCGGGGCCTCGATATCATTGTCTCGGGTGTTATCTTGGGACATCAGAAGAAACTCGCTGCTTCCATTCCGGAGAGGCGCAACGCCGGCGGCAGGACCTGCCACGTGCGCGGCTTCACGCCTTTGACTGCGTCGGCGATCGCCTTGATGTGGCCGGGCGTCGTGCCGCAGCAGCCGCCGACCACGTTCAGCCAACCGTTCTCGGCCCAGCCGCGGACCAGCTTCCCGGTCATCTCCGGCGGCTCGTCGTAGGCGCCGAGCTCGTTGGGCAGGCCGGCATTGGGGTAGACGCAGAGCATACTGTCGACCTGCGGGTTCAACGCCTGCACATAGGGATGCAGTTCGGTCGCGCCGAAGCTGCAGTTCAGGCCCATGGTGATCGGCTTGGCATGTCGCACCGAGTGCCAGAAGGCCTCGACCGTCTGGCCCGAGAGGTTGCGGCCTGCGAGGTCGGTCAGGGTCATGGAAACCATCACCGGCAGCACTTCGCCGCGCGCTTCGCCTGCTTCGTCGGCTGCCACGAGGGCCGCCTTGGCGTTCAAGGTGTCGAACACGGTCTCGACCAGGATGAAATCGACGCCACCGTCGAGCAGGCCGTCGATCTGCTCGCGGTACATGTCCTTCACTTCGTCGAAGGTCACGGCGCGGTAGCCGGGATCGTTGACGTTGGGGGAGACGGAGAGCGTCTTGTTGGTCGGGCCGAGGGCGCCTGCGACGAAGCGCGGCTTCGCCGGATCGCGGGCGGTCGCCGCATCGGCACAGGCGCGCGTCAGCTTGGCGGCTGCAAGATTGATCTCGCGCGCCATGCCGCTGATGCCGTAGTCCGAAAGACTGATCGAGTTGGCATTGAAGGTGTTGGTCGCCACGATATCGGCGCCGGCATCGAGATAGGCGTTGCAGATCTCGGAGATGACGTCGGGGCGCGTTAGGTTCAGAAGGTCGTTGTTGCCCTTCTGGTCGTGATTGCCGAGCGTGTCCTTGAACTGCGGGCCGCCGCGATAGCCTGCCTCGTCCAGGCGATAGCTCTGGATCATCGAGCCATAGGGCCCGTCCTTGATCAGGATGCGTTCGCTGCCGATTTCGCGCAGCTGTTCGGCCTTCTCTTCCCGTGTCATCGCGGACGTACTCCCAGCAGATGGCAGATCGCAAAGGTGAGATCCGCACGGTTCAACGTGTAGAAGTGGAACTGTTCGACGCCTTCGCTCTGCAGGCGGCGGCAGAGGTCGCCCGCGACCGTGGCGGCGATCAAACGGCGCGTCTCGACATCGTCGTCCAAACCGTCGAACAGGTTGGCGAGCCAGCTCGGCACCTTGGAACCACAGAGACCGGCCATCTTGGTGATGCCCTGGAAGTTCGAGACCGGCATGATGCCGGGCACGATCGGCACATGGACGCCGGCCGCTGCGGCGCTGTCGCGGAAGCGCAGGAAATCGTCGGCCTCGAAGAAGAACTGGGTAATGCAGCGGTCGGCGCCGGCATCGACCTTGCGCTTCAGGTTTTCGAGGTCGGCCTTGGCGTCGGCCGAATCCGGATGCTTCTCGGGATAGCCCGCGACGCTGATCTGGAACGGCCCGATCTTCTTCAGGCCAGCGACCAGGGCGGCCGCATTCTCATAACCACCGGGATGGACACTGTACTTGCCGCCCATGCCGCCGGGGGGGTCGCCACGCAGCGCGACGATGTGGCGGATGCCGGCATCCCAATACGCGCGGGCGACATCGTCGATCTCACCCTGGGTCGCGGCCACGCAGGTAAGATGAGCGGCTGCATCGATGCCGGTTTCGGACTTCAGTCGGGCAACCGTTTCATGCGTGCGCTGGCGCGTCGATCCGCCCGCGCCGTAAGTCACCGAAAAGAAGGCGGGATGGAGCGGCGTCAGCCGGCTCACGGTTTCCCAAAGCGTGCGCTCCGCCGCTTCGGTCCGGGGCGGCGAGAATTCGAAGGAGACTTTCAGCCGCTGCGGTGCCCGTGCGGGAAATTCGGCAACATTGGCGCTCGTGCTGAGCGGACCCGTGTCGGGGCTCATCGGGAAACTCCATGGGTAGGAAGGGTAGTGGGGCGTGCCGCGGTGCGGGCCGGCAGCTCGCGCTCGCCGCGCCAGATGCCGGTCATCAGACGCCGGCCGGGAAAGTGGATCGGTTCCAGCGGATTGAGGCCGGCACTGCGTAGCCAGCCCTGCACCTGATTATCGGCAAAACCGAGATGGACATGCGCGTGCTCGCGCTTCAGCTCGACGAGGTCGTGCGGCGAGAAGTCGACCACCAGCACCGTGCCGCCCGGACGCACGACGCGCGCGGCCTCGGAGAGGGCAGCGGCTGGATCGTCGGCGTAGTGCAGCACGTGATGGATGGTCACGACATCGAAGCTGTCGGCCTCGAAGGGCAGGGCGTACATGTCGCCCTGGCGGATATCGACATTGTCGATGCCGGCACGCGCGAGATTGGCGCGGGCCAGTGCCAGCATCTCGCGCGACTGGTCGACGCCAATGGCCTGTTCGACCTTGGGGGCTAGCACTTCGAGCAATCGGCCGGTGCCGGTGCCGATGTCGAGCAGGCGGCGGGCGCTGAGCGGCAGGTGATGGGCGAGGGCCCTCTCGATCTCGCGGTCGGCGACATGCAGGGCACGCAGTTCGTCCCAGCGTTGGGCGTTGTCGCGGAAGAAGCGTACGGCGGCGGTCTGGCGGCGCTGCTGCAGGGCATCGAGCCGGGCGCGGTCGGCCGCGATCCGGGGGTGCTTGGGATCGAGGCGGCGGACGAACTCATGGACCAGGGCGGCGTCCTCGCCACTCGGCGCCAGCCGGAAACGCGTGAACTGGGCCTCCCGGAAGCGCTCCAGCAGGCCCGCTTCGACCAGGAGCTTCAGGTGGCGCGAGACGCGCGGCTGGCTCTGCCCCAGCACATGCACATAGTCGCTGACCGTCAGATCCTCGCGGGCTGCCAGCGCCAGAATGCGCAGCCGCGTGTCTTCGGCGGCCGCGCGCAGCAGGGAAAGCAGATGATCCATAGGGTGAAGAATATAAGCATATCTTTATGTCTGCAACGTCAAAAAGTGTTGATCGCGACTGGGTGGAAAAGTGTGGCGCAGGCGTCACGATACAACTGTGTCTTTTGGGGGGCCTTCAAAGCGTAGCGGGCGTGTGCAACACTCCGCGCCAAAGCGGTTCCCTGTACCGCCTCCGCTCCAAGGGCCTGTGCCTTGGGGCTAACGGAATGAACTCTGGGTTGTGTGTATGATCGACGGTGTGAGGAGAGCCATGGCCGCAAGCATCCGCCGATCGGTTGTTGCGCTTGCCCTGTGTGGTGGTCTCGTCGGGGGCTGCGCGAGCGGCGATACCGGTGCCGCCGAGGTCTGGGACCCGATCGAAACGCCCAACCGCTTTATCTTCTCGATCAATCGCGCCGTCGACATCATCGCGCTGCGGCCGCTCGCGGTTATGTATCGAGATTTTGTGCCGGATCGCGCACAGACGTCTGTCCGCAACGCGCTCGACAATCTTGGCGAGCCGGTGACTGCCATCAACGAAGTCTTCCAGGGCGATCCGAGCCGTGCTGCCACGACCGTGGCGCGCTTCCTGGTGAACTCGACCATCGGTCTAGCCGGTCTGTTCGATGTCGCCACCAGCTTCGGGCTGGAGCGCACCAAGGAAGACGGCGGCAAGACGATCGGCATGTGGGCCGGCGTCGAACCGGAGAATGGCGGCTTCTATCTCATGTTGCCGCTCGTTGGTCCGTCCAACGCCCGCGACAGTACGGGCATGATGATGGACTATCTCGTCGATCCGTTCCGCATCCTCACGTTCAACCTGGCCGGCAACAACTGGGATGCCTGGCAGGCCGCGCGCTACGGCGCCAACGTGGTCGACTATCGCTCGCGTACGATCTTCGCGCTGGACGATCTCGAAAGGAACAGTGTCGACTACTATGCGGCACTTCGTTCGGCCTACACGCAGAATCGCGCGGATGCGATCCGCCAGAAGCGCGAGAAGACCGATACCAAGAGCGAGTTGGAGCGCCGCGAAAACCTCTCGTTGGTGAAGTAGCGGGCGGCAGCGGCGCTGGTGCGTCGAAGCCGCGTCTGGGCTAAGACTTCTTCCCCTCATCCTGCCATGGAGCGAACGGTGCCACTGCTCGCCTGTCGTCGTGTCGTCTTTCGCCTTGCCGCCGCTGCCGTTGTTTCGGGCGCGGCCTTGCCCGCCCTCGCTGCCGATCCTGCGCAACTGGTGCAGGGCACAGCCCAGCAAGTGATCGACATCGTAAAGACCAAGACCGGTGCCGATCGGCAGGCGGCGATCCTGCAGGTGCTGCAGACCAAGTTCGATCTGCCGGCCATGGGTCGTTTTGCGCTCGGCACGCACTGGAACCAGGCCACCGAAGATCAGCGCACGCGCTTCCTCAAGGCCGTCGCCATCGCCGAAGCCCGCGCCTACAGCGAGCGGTTCGGCCAGTATGGCGGCCAGACCTTGACGGTCGGCAAGGTGACACCGCGCGCCAACGGCGTGACGATCGTCGACAGCCGGCTGAACCAGACCAGCGGTCAGCCGATCAAGCTCGAGTGGGAAGTCCGCAACGACCGGATCACCGACGTGAAGGTCGAGGGCGTCAGCATGGTCATGACTAGACGTTCGGATTTCAATTCCTACATCCAGAACCATGGCGGAAAAGTGGACGCCCTGGTCCAGGAGCTGGAAACCCGGGCCGCCCGCTGATTGCCGTGAGGCCAGGTCGGAGTTTAGGGCCGAATTTGCGTCTGTAGTGCGTTCGACGTAGTCTTCCCAAGGGAGGCGTAATCGATCGCTTTGCAGGCCATCGGGATGGTCGCGAAGCGAAGGAGAGCGCCATGGACAGCGCAGTTGCCAAGAATGCGGCCACCAATTCGGCCGAGTTGAGGACCGTCGATCCGGTCTGGGATCGGATTCGCGAGGCGGCCCTCGCGGCTGCGGCCGCCGAGCCGGTCCTGGCCGGTACCCTTCATGCCACGATCCTGAGCCAGCCCAGGTTCGAGAATGCGCTGAGCTATCATCTGGCCCGGCTCACGGGCACGACCGAGGTGCCGGCGGCGTTGATCCGTCAGACCTTCGACGAGGCACTGGCCTCGGACCAGAGCATCGGACTTTCGGCGCGTGCCGACATCGTGGCCGTTGCCGAGCGCGATCCGGCGTGCACGTCTCATCTCGACCCGCTGCTCTGGTTCAAGGGCTATCATGCTCTGCAGACCTACCGCGTTGCTCATTGGCTCTGGGGGCAGGGCCGGCGGGCGCTCGCCCACTATCTGCAGAGCCGCGCGAGCGCACTCTTCGGGCTCGACATCCATCCCGGCGCCGTGATTGGCAAGAGCATTTTCATCGACCATGGCACTGGCGTGGTGATCGGTGAAACGGCTGTCGTCGAGGACGGCGTTTCCATGCTGCATGGCGTGACCCTGGGCGGCACGGGCAAGGAGCGCGGCGACCGCCATCCCAAGGTGCGCCGCGGTGTGCTGTTGGGCGCCGGCGCCAAGGTGCTGGGCAATATCGAGATCGGGGCCTGCGCGAAGATTGCCGCCGGCAGCGTCGTGCTCGATCCTGTGCCGGCTGGCTGCACGGCCGCCGGCGTGCCCGCGCGCATCATCGGTTGCGTCGACGTGCCGGAGCCGGCGCTGGAGATGGATCAGCGGATCTGATCCGGCGTTGGGGGACAAGGTGGCGAACAGCTTCGCGGGCCTCGCGCTTCACCTCTGGACAGTCGACACCACGCCATTCGACGCGGCTCTCAAGGCTGCCAAGGTGGCGGGCTTCGATGCCGTCGAACTGCGGCGGGTCGACTTCAAACGCTGCCACGAGCGCGGCCAATCGAACGATTCCGTCCTCGGCCTGGTGCGGGACAGCGGCCTGAAAGTCAGTGCTGTCGGTGCGGAGTATGGCTGGACTTTCTCGGCCCCGGACGATCGCGAACGCCTGTTCGCGTCATTGGAGGAGGCCTGCAGCAACGCCGTCGCCCTTGGCTGTACGACCGTGATGAGCGGCATTGGCCCTGGGGCTGCGCCGTTCGACGAAGGCGTGGCGAATGTCCGGCGCGCCGGCGAGATCGTCGCGCGCCACGGCCTCCGGCTGGCGCTCGAATATCAGTTCCAGCATCCGATTGTGCGCAACCTCGACATCCTGCGCGACCTCATCGCCCGCGCCGGCCAGTCGAGCGTGGGGTTGCTGCTCGATGCCTATCACCTGCAACGTGGCGGTCGGCCTGGACGGGGCTTCGACGAGGTGCCGGGTTCGGAGATCTTCTACGTGCAGTTCAGCGACGTTCCCGACGCGCCGCCCAACGGCGTGCCGCCGACCGATCGATTGCCGCCCGGTAAAGGTATCGTGCGCTGGAGTGACCTCTTCCAGTCGCTCGCCGCTAAAGGCTACGACGGCTATCTAAGCTACGAAGCGCCCAATCCTGCACATTGGGCGCGCGATGCAGCCGACGTCGCGGGCGAGGGCGTCGAGGCCACTCGCCATGCTCTTGGGAGAGCCTTCGTCTAGCTGCGCACCAGCGGCTTGTACTTGATGCGGTGCGGCTGGTCGGCATCCGTGCCGAAGCGGCGGTGCCTGTCGGCCTCGTAGTCCTGGTAGTTGCCCTCGAACCACTCGACATGGCTGTCGCCTTCGAAAGCCAGCATGTGGGTGGCGATGCGGTCGAGGAACCAGCGATCATGGGAGATGATGACGGCGCAGCCGGCATAGTCGACCAACGCTTCTTCCAGCGCACGCAGGGTATCGACGTCGAGATCGTTGGTCGGTTCGTCGAGCAGCAGCACGTTGGCGCCCGACTTCAGCATCTTGGCGAGGTTGACGCGGTTGCGTTCACCGCCCGAGAGCTGGCCCACCTTCTTCTGCTGGTCGCCGCCTTTGAAGTTGAACGAGCCGCAATAGGCGCGGCTGGAGATCTCGCGGTTGCCGAGCTTGATGATGTCGAGGCCGCCCGAGAGTTCCTCCCACACCGTCTTGTTGGGATCGAGCGTCTCGCGGCTCTGGTCGACATAGCCGAGCTTCACCGTCGGGCCGACCGAGAAGGTGCCGCTGTCGGGCTTGTCCTGGCCGGTGATCATCTTGAACAGCGTGGTCTTGCCCGCGCCGTTGGGTCCGATCACGCCGACGATGCCGCCCGGCGGCAGGTTGAAGGAGAGGTTGTCGATCAGCAGACGGTCGCCAAAGCCCTTGGAGACGCCTTCGGCCGTGATGACGTGATCGCCGAGCCGCGGGCCGGCCGGAATGACGATCTGCGCCCGGTCGAGCGTCTCCTGCTTGTCCTCTTCGACCATCTGGTTGTAGGCCGCGATACGCGCCTTGCTCTTGGAGCGCCGCGCCGACGGGCTGGTGCCCATCCATTCCAACTCGCGCTGCATGGTGCGGCGGCGGGCGTCGGCAGTCTTCTCTTCCAGCTCGAGGCGCTTGTCCTTCTGCCTCAGCCAGGAGGAGTAGTTGCCTTCCCACGGAATGCCGCTGCCGCGGTCGAGTTCGAGAATCCAGCCGGCGACATTGTCGAGGAAGTAGCGATCGTGGGTCACGGCCACGACGGTGCCGGGGAACTCCGCGAGATGGCGCTCCAGCCAGGCCACTGACTCGGCGTCGAGATGGTTGGTCGGCTCGTCGAGCAGCAGCATGTCGGGCTTGCTGAGCAGCAGGCGGCAGAGGGCGACGCGTCGGCGTTCACCGCCCGAGAGCTTGTCGACGGCGGCATCCGACGGCGGGCAGCGCAGCGCGTCCATCGCGATCTCGACGGTGCGGCCGAGGTCCCAGCCGTTGCCCGCGTCGATCTTCTCCTGCAGGTCGGCCTGCTCGGCGATCAGCTTGTCCATATCGGCGTCGGGATCGGAGAAGGCGTTCGACACCTCCTCGAAGCGCGCCAGCATCTGGGCCATCTCGCCGGCACCGTCCATGACGTTGCCCAGCACGTCCTTCTTCGGATCGAGCTGCGGCTCCTGTTCGAGGAAACCGACCTTGACGCCCTCGGCGGCCCAGGCCTCGCCCGTGAAATTGTCGTCCTGGCCGGCCATGACCCGCAGCAGGCTCGACTTGCCCGAGCCGTTCAGGCCCAGCACGCCGATTTTGGCGCCCGGCAGGAACGACAGCCAGATGTCCTTCAGCACCTGCTTGCCGCCCGGCTAGGTCTTGTTCAGACCCTTCATGACGTAGATGTACTGATACGCAGCCATTGGAAGCGCTCCTGGTGGGCGGACGGTGGCGGACAGGGAAGGCGAGCCTTGTAGCGGCCCGGCAGTTTCTGTTCAATGACAGTGGGGGAAACGCGCACGCATGCTGGCAGAACCCACTGTTCTGGCCCTGTCCTTGGCCTATCTCGGCCTGCTGTTCGCCGTGGCCTATTTCGGTGACCGGTACGCGCGCGACTGGTCGGCAAGCTCGGTGGCGCCCGCGGTCTATGGCCTGTCGCTGGCGATCTACTGCACCTCCTGGACCTTTTACGGCGCGGTCGGCCGGGCGGCGACCTCGGGCATCGACTTCATCCTGATCTATACCGGCCCGGCCCTGGTGGTGACCCTGGGTTATCCGCTGGTCGCCAAGATGGTGCGGGCGGCCAAGCAGCACAATGTGACCTCGATTGCCGACTTCCTGGCCTCGCGCTACGGCAAGAGCCGGGCCGTCGGTGTTACCGCCACGCTGTTCGCCACGATAGGCGTGCTGCCCTACATCGCACTCCAGCTCCAGGCGGTGTCGTCCTCCTTCCGTACCATCGCCGCCCCGGCATCTTCGGGCGGCGGCCATACCGGCGTCGTCCACGCGGACACGTCGTTGATCGTGGCGGCGCTGATGGCGCTGTTCACCATCCTGTTCGGCGTGCGCAACGTCCAGGCCTCCGAACAGCACCGCGGCATGATGGTGGCGATCGCGTTCGAATCGGTGGTGAAGCTGCTGGCACTGCTGACGGTCGGGCCATTCGTGCTGTGGTTCTTGTTCGACGGTGCGGCCGACATGATGAGCCGCCTTGCCGAACAACCGGCGCTGGCGGAACGGGTTACGCGCGAAGGCTCGCCGCTCACCTGGATCGTGACCTCGATCCTGTCCGGCATGGCCTTCCTCTGCCTGCCGCGTCAGTTCCATGTTGCCGTGGTTGAGCACGGACATCCGGCGAGCCTGCGCACGGCTCGCTGGTTGTTTCCGGCCTATCTCATCCTGATCAATCTCTTCGTCGTGCCGATCGCCGCGGGCGGCTTGCTGCTGCTCGGGCCGCAGGTCAGTCCCGATCTCTACGTGCTGCAGCTTCCGCTTGTTCATGGCGAGAGCTGGCTCTCGGCCTTCGTCTTCATCGGCGGCCTGTCGGCGGCGACATCGATGGTCATCGTGGCCTGCATGGCGCTCTCCGGCATGATCGGCAACGAACTGGTCATGCCCTATCTCCTGAGACGGCGGGCCGGCGAGGCGCGGGAGATGGGGCCGCTCGTCGTCTTCGTGCGTCGCGCCGCGGTCGTGCTGATCCTGATGGCGGCGTATGCCTACGAGCGCATCATTTCGGGCTACCTGCCGCTTGCTTCGATCGGGCTCATTTCTTTTTGCGCCGTCGCCAACTTCGCGCCCGGGCTGATCCTGGGTCTCTACTGGCGGCGTGCCCATCGCTTTGGCGTGGTCGCAGGCCTGGTTGGAGGCTTTGTCGTCTGGCTCTATGCGCTGCTGCTGCCGACGCTCAAGCAAGAGACGGGCAGCGGTCTCGAAGTGCCGCTCAAGGCCTATCTGCCTCCCTTCCTCGCCGAACTCGACCCGGTGAGCCAGGGATTCATCGTCGGCATCCTGGTCAACACGGCCTTGTTGATCGCGGTGTCGCTGCTGGCCAGGCCTATTGCGCGTGACCGCGTGCAGGCCGACGCTTTCGTCCTGGGAGCGGACATCGCAGGCGAACCCGAATTGCCGGCGCGGCAGACGCCAGCCGATGCGGCGCGCATCGAGGAACTGCGCCAGCTTCTCGCGCGGTTCGTCGGCGTCGAGCGGGCCGCCCGGGCGCTCGCCGGCGAACAGCTTTCGATCGAAGGGGCGCTGACAAGAACGGAGCGCGTGTTGTCGGGGACGTTGGGCGCGGCGTCGGCGCGCGTCATCGTTGCGGCGGTCAGCCGGCGTGGACGGCTATTGCCGCGCAGCGCCCGCGCCATCATCGACGAGGCGTCGGAGGCGATCCGCTATAACTACGAAATCCTGCGCAATACGCTCGACCATGTCGGCATGGGTATTGCCGCCTTCGATCGCGAAGGCCGGCTCGAAATCTACAATGACCGCTTCACCGCACTGCTGTCGCTCGACGACGATGCCGTCGCCGTCGGCGCGGCGCCACGCGAGTTCGGCGCCACTGCCGAGGTCGTAGCGTTGCTGCGCCGACCTGGAGCGCCGCAGACGCATGAGATCGCCACCCGCGAGGGCCGCGTGATCGAACTGCGGCTCGATCCGCTGCCCGGTGATGGTTTCGTCGCGACCTGCAACGACGTGACGGCGCGTGTACGGACGGCAGAGGCGCTGCGCGACAGCGACCGCCAGCTTCGCCAATCGAAGGAAACGCTCGAGCAGCGTGTCGTCGAGCGCACGGCCGAATTGGAGTCGAGCCGCGCCGAAGCGGAGGCCGCCAATCTCGGCAAGACGCGCTTCATCGCCGCCGCCAGCCACGATCTCCTCCAGCCACTGCATGCCGCGCGGCTGTTCACGGCCGCCCTGATCGATCGTGCCCCGGAGAACGACCTCAGCGGCAAGATCGATGCGAGCCTGGGCGCCGTCGAGTCGCTTCTCGATGCACTCCTCGACATCTCCAAGCTCGATGCCGGCGCCTTCAAGCCGGAAAAACGCGCCTTCGCTCTGCAGCCGCTGTTCGAATCGCTCGCAACTGCCTTTGCGCCGTTGGCCGCCCGTCACGGTGTCGAACTGGTGGTGGTGCCAACTCGCGCCTTCGTCGACACCGATCCGGCTTTTCTGCGCCGCATCCTGCAGAACTTTCTGTCCAACGCGCTGCGCTACGGTCAGGTCGAAGGCCGCGCGGCGCGCGTCCTGCTGGGCTGCCGTCGCGCCGGCGAGGAACTGCGCATCGAAGTGCGCGACAACGGGGCGGGCATCGATCCCGATAAGCAGACGATCATCTTCGACGAATTCGTGCGTCTGCATCCCGAGGACGACAGGCCGCGTGAGGAGCGGGGGCTGGGGTTGGGGCTTGCCATCGTCGACCGCATTGCCCGAATGCTGGACTTGCCCGTTGGC
>JAFKFK010000050.1 GCA_017307275.1 Alphaproteobacteria bacterium
GGACCACGATCTCGACGCGGCGGTTCTGCGGCTCACGAACGTTGTCGCCCGTCTGAACCAGCAGGCCCTGCTCGCCACGGCCGATAACCGCGATGGCCGTCGCCGGCACGCCTTCACGCACCAGAGCGTCCTTCACGGCGTTCGCGCGGCGCAGCGACAGCGCCATGTTGTACTGCTCCGAGCCCGACGTATCGGTGTGGCCCGTCGCCGTGATGCGTGCATTGCCCTTGGTCTTGTACGCCTGGGCTGCCTGACGGATCGTGCCCAGTGCCTGCTCGGAAAGATTCGAGCGGTCCCAGTCGAAGAACACCATGTACGACGGCGGCGCGACCGGAGCAGCGGCCGGCGGCGGTGCGGCGGGCGCAGCCGCCGGCTGGCCGAACTTGTAGGTCACGCCCAGCATCGCGGTGATGTTGTTGTTGTTGTAGGCGTTCGGGCTCGTCGTGCCGTAGTAGCGGCCGTCGAGATTGACGCGCAGGCTCTCGGTGACATTCCAGCCGATACCGACGATGCCCTGATAAGCGAACTGCGTGGAGCACAGACCGCAGCCCTGGATCGTCGAGTCGACGAAGGCGATACCGGCACCCGCACCGACATACGGCGTGATCGTGGCACCCGGCATGAAGTCATAGAGCAGGTTCGCCATGATCGAGAGCTGGTCGACCTTGCCGTAGACGTTGGCGTAGCCGGTCGGGAAGGCGACATTGCCGGTGCCGTTGTTCGAACGGTACGTGCCTTCCAACTCGATCCTGGGACCGACGAAGTCGTAACCGACAACACCGCCGGCGGCCCAGCCGGTGTTCATCTGATAGCTGTTGTTATTCAGCAGCCAGTTCAGGCCGCCTTGCGCGCCGATGTAGATGCCGGGATTGGCTTGGCCCGGCGAAAACATGGATTGCGCATTCACAGCCGCCGGCAGAGCGAGCAGGGAAGCTGCTGCAGCGAGAAGAATCTTTTTCATGTGCGGTACCCTCGTTGATGGGAAGCATCCCATCTACGCGGGCAAATGAGGCGAAGTTGCCGCCACCTGGGCAATGGAGGTCGAACTCCTCCATTGCCGTGGCGATAACGCAACAGTCTCGCAGATTTACTGCATGAACCAACCGTGGCTGACCACTGCAGATTGGCCTGTAAATGCTGTGCTGGATGCCGCTGCGAAGAAAAGCACGGCATCGGCAACTTCATCCGTCGTGGTGAATTGTCCGTCGACTGTATCTTTCAGCATGACGTTCTTGATCACCTGCTCTTCGGTGATGTTCAGCTCCTTGGCCTGCTCGGGGATCTGCTTGTCCACCAATGGTGTGCGCACGAAGCCAGGGCACACGACGTTGGCCGAGACGTTGTATTCCGCACCTTCCTTCGCAAGCACCTTGGCGAGTCCGATCAGTCCATGCTTGGCAGTGACATAAGGTGCCTTGAGCTTGGAGGCTTCCTTGGAATGCACGGAGCCCATGTAGACCACGCGGCCATACTTCGCCTTGTACATGTGCTTGAGGCAGGCCTTGGTGGTGAGGAATGCACCGTCGAGATGGATCGCCAGCAGCTTCTTCCAGTCGGCGAACGGGAAGTCGACGATCGGCTTCACGATCTGGATGCCGGCATTGCTCACGAGAATGTCGATCTTGCCGTACTTGGCGACCGTATCGGCGACACCCTTCTCGACCTGCGCCTCGTCGGTGACGTTCATCGCGACAGCGAAGGCCTCGCCACCCTTGGCGGCGATCTCCTTGGCGGTCGCATTGGCGGCATCGAGGTTGAGGTCGGCGATCACCGGCGTGCCGCCTTCGGCCGCAATGCGCAGCGCGATCTCCTTGCCGATGCCCGAAGCGGCGCCGGTGACGATGGCGATACGTCCTTTGAAACGTGACATGGCAGAAACTCCTTCCGTTTGAACGCCGCGTCTTCCGACAATCAGTCCTTGAGATAGTCGTACACGACCTCACCGAGGCCGAGCGTGAGGTCGGTGACAAAATGGCTGGCCGACAGGACCTCGCGCACCGGCAGGCGCGAGACGTCGCACATCGCATGGTCGAAGAGCTGCAGCGCCGCCGGTCCAGACCAGGCGCCCTTCAGCGTCACGTTCTCGGTGTAGTAGCGCACCAGCTCGCAGATGCGCGGCGTGCAATCCACGTGCGGCACGATCTTGATCATGAAGTTGGGCTTGGCGAGGCTCTTCAGCAGGGGCGCATGGTCGATCTCGCGGTGCTTGTAGCCCATGGTGGCATTGACGCAGAGCACCGAGCCGTAGTGGAGGGTGCACACCAGGGTCTCGCTCTCGTGCGTGACGCGCGGCGTGGCGAGCTTCTTGGGGAAGCCCCAGATCTCGCGGCCGCCGGCGATCGGCGAATTGTCGTCGAGATACATGGCGTGCACGTAGCCGCCTTCCTGGACCTCGCCGCTCTTGTCCTTGAAGCGGACCGGGATCACCTGTCCGGTTTCAGTATAGTCGCCGAAGCCCGTCGAATCCGGCATGCGGATGAACTCGTAGTTCACCGTATCGCCCACGACCTCGAGAGGTTCGGGAACGAGCGCGCGCAGTACTTCGGGATCCGTACGGTAGCTGATGACGACGAATTCCCGATTGTAGAACTTGTACGGCCCGCGCGGGTAGGCCGGGTTGTTGAGGGGCATCGCAAAAGCGTTCTTGCGGACATCGGCCAGTTTCATCGCGATCGTCTCCTGCTTGTCCTACTCGCGGCCCTGCATGGCCAGGTCGAAGGTGAATACGCCATCCGGGCTACGGGGGCGTTGCAGCACTTCGGGATGCTCCAGCGTCCGCGCCATGTCCTCGTAACCGGACTTCCAGTGCTCCTCCATCGTGCGGCGCGAGAACTCGTAGTCCTTCGAGGCACCCTCGTATTTGTGGGCGTGATAGATCAGGTGAATGATGTTGTAGACCTTGTCGTCGGCCGCCTGCGCCAGCAGCTCGGCCTCCGGTGTCTGGCGGAGTTCCGGCTGTACGGAGTCGAGCAGCTTGGCGGCGGCACGCCGCAACGCCTGCATCTGCCTGAACTGGTCGGTGCCGGCGCGGGTGCGGCTGGAGTAGCGGATGTCCTTCTGCCGGACATCGACCTCGATCATGTCACGCGGCAGCTCGCCTCGCGCACTCCACAGGTCGACCTGGAAGGCGAGCGTGTCCTGCCGCGGCATCGCGTCGAGCACCCATTGCAGCGGCGTGTTGGAGACGATGCCGCCATCCCAATAGAATTCGCCGTCGACTTCGATGGCGGGAAAGCCGGGCGGCAACGCGCCGCTGGCCATGATGTGCTGCGCGCCGATCTTGTGGGTCTGGTTGTCGAAGTAGACGAAGTTGCCGGTCTTCACGTTGACCGCGCCGACGCTGAAGCGCTGTTTCTTGGCGTTGATACGGTCGAAGTCGATCAGGCTTTCGAGCAGGCTGCGCAGCGGCGAGACATCGTAGTAGGCGAGGTTGCCGGGATTGCCGGCCGGCAACGCCAGGGGCGGCGGAAAGCGCGGCTGGAAGAAGCCCGGCGCCCCCCACATCAGAGTGCCCCACGACCGCCACTGGTTGATCAGTTGATGCTGCAGGTCGCTCTTGATCTGGTGCTTCTCGAAGTAGGGAATCCCGAGCGGCGGCCGGCTGACCTGCTCCCAGAAGGCACGCAGTTTCTCGACCCGCTGTTCCGGGGCATTGCCGATGATCAGAGCGGAGTTGATGGCGCCGATCGAGATGCCGGCGACCCAGTCGGGGTGAAGATTGGCTTCTGCGAGGGCCTGGTAGACGCCCGCCTGATAGGAGCCGAGCGCGCCGCCGCCCTGTAGCAGCAGGGCGGTCCGTTCGAACGGAGGGCGGGTCGACACTCGTTTAATCGCCATGTCGCGTCTCTCCCTCGCTCCTAACCACCGGCCGGACGATGCCTACCTAGCACGCGTCGGGCCAGCCCGGGTGGGCCATCTCGCCGCTTCACGGTACCTAAACAGTGAGTCAGAGATGTGCAAACAGGCTGCGGGTGCCCTCGGGCACGCCGCCCAGGAAATCGCCGTCGAAAGCCAGGCGTTCGTGGGTGCCTTGCTCGAAGTTGATCGGGTCCTGATACCAGCGCCGCGCATAGGTTGCATAGACGAAGGGCCGGCGGTGAGCGGACTGGTTGGGCGTGCCGCAGTGATAGAGCCTGAAGTCCCACAGCATGCAGGAGCCCACGGGAACAACCGGCGAGATCGAAGGTGCCGTTTCGTCCAGTTTTGGCCAACGGTGGCTGCCCGGCCACAGCGTGGTCGTGCCGTGCATCTCGTTCATTTCGACCATGGGCAGCGCGACGGTCATCGCATGCGGCGGCAGGAGCGGGGAGATCGCCGAGTCGAAGAGGGGCGGCCCGTCGCGATGGACATGCTGGCGTGCCGCGCCGGGCAGTGAGAGGACCGCGCCATAGCTTTCGAGAATGGCGTCGTGGCCCAGCGCCAGCCGCGCCAGCGCCACGACCGCGGGGTTGGCATAGACCAGCGGATCGCCGAAGCCATCGGCCATGTGCAGCGCCAGCAGCGCCCGCCGGTCTCCGACCGCCAGCTTCTCTTCGCTGGGCTCGTCGCTGAAATACGCAGCGTAGCGCGCCTCGAAAGCGCTTTTCAGGGTGGCGACCAGCGCCGTGGGCAGGACGTGATCGAGGATTGCATAGCCGTTCTTGACGAGGCAATCATGGGCCTGCCGGACCGGCTCGCTGTCGGTCAGGTCGCTTCCAGGAAGCCCCTGGGATATCTGCGTGCAATCTATTCGGATCATGGATTTTCGTGCCTCGCGATAAGAGACGTAATTGAGAGCGGTTGCCAAGTCTTCTCAGTACCGCAGCCCCGCACAGGGGGACGGCTCGTATCGGCATCTCGTCTATGGCCTCGCCCTCGAAAGCGACTTCCCGCTCGTCTCGATTGACGAAGTGCCGGACGAAGGGACCGAGACCGCGATCCGCCTGACGTCGGCGCCGCTCGAGCATTTCCGGCAGAGGGTTGCGGGCCTTTCGGGCGATCCCGAGGATTGGATCCGGCATGCCGTCCTGGACGACGGCTCGATCCACATGAAGATCAGAGGCATCTTCGAAGCGATTGTCGCCGCGGACGGGCGATCCGTCGCCTGTCGGCGACCGGATGAAGCCGACCAGGGGTCGTTCGAGGCCAATCTGCTGAACTTCGTCTTGAGCTCGGCGCTCACCCAGCAGGGCGAGGAACCGTTGCATGCCACGGTACTCGCCCTTGAGGAGCATGCGGTCGCACTCCTGGGGCCGAGCGGCGCCGGCAAGTCGACGCTTGCGGCCTTCCTGATCGGCCAGGGCGCGCGGCTGATTACCGACGACATGTTGCGGCTCACTTTCTCCGATGGCCGCGGCTACGCCCATTACGGGCCCAATCGTCTCAAGCTGCTCGACGAACCGGCGCAGCGTCTGCTGCCGGGCTCGATTGCGGCAGGATATTTCAACACGCTGAGCGGAAAGCTCATGGTGCAGCCCGAGGATGCCGTTGGGTCCCGCCGGGCGCCGCAGGCGCTGACGGCGCTCTTCTGGCTGGGCGACGAGCAGCCGGCCGGCCCTTCCGCGATTGGCGAGGTGAGCGCGGTGCGCCTCGGCGGGATGGAACTCATGCGGGTGTTGACCTCGTCGGCCATGAACATCCGCGACTACAGCCCGCCGCGCCTCGCCAGACAGCTTCGCTTTGCCGAGCGGGTGGCGCGGACCCTGCCCGTCCATGCTCTTGTCTATCCCCGTGACTACGAGCGGCTCGGTCGCGTGGCCGACGAAATTCGCGGTATCGTGCGCGCAACATGAACGTCCCGCTCACCATCGAAGCGCGCCCCGTAGGAGGGCAACGCCTGTTCGTGGTCGACGGGCTGTTCAAGTCCGATTTCGTGCGCACCCTGCATGTGATGCTGCTGCGTCAGTCGTTCAGCCTCTCCGACTACGATACCGAGGCAACCGAGCGCGTCCGCCACTGGAAGAGCGAGTTCCCGCCGGTGTTCTTTGCGGCCAACCCGCTTCTGCAGGTCTGGCACGATGCGGTCGTCGCCAAGACCAAGGAACTGTTCGCCGGCAGCGCGCTGGTCCTCGACCGCGTTCACGCCAATGCGCATCTGTTCGGCGACCATCAGCACGCGCACATCGATGCCGATCCCGGCGTGACGGCGATCTACTACGCCAATCCCGAATGGGAGAGCGACTGGCAGGGCGAGACGATCTTCTACGCGCCGAACGGCGAACCCTGGCACGCCCTCGCGCCGAAGCCCGGCCGGCTGGCGGTGTTCGAAGGAAACATCCTGCATCGCGGCGGCGTGCCGGCGCGGAGCTGCTTTGCCGCCCGGCTGTCGGTCGCCTTCAAATTCACGGGTTCCTGACCCTCTGGTTCCACGGATTGAGGCTGATGGCGAAGCGCTGGCCGGTGTAGGCGGCGACGCCATGGAAGATGCCGGGCGAGAACATCACCAGGCGGTTCGTCCTGGGAAAATAGCGAACGTCGTCGGTGAAGAACTCGCCGCCGCTCATTTCGCCGACATGGCTGTAGTAGACGGCGCTGCACTGGGGGAAGAGATACTCTTTCCGCTCCTGGAAAAGCCGCTCGTCCTTGTCGACATGCCAGCCGGGATTGCTGTCGTTACGCCACATCTCGTAGCCCACGATCGCGCTCAGGTCGAAATGCTGGGCGCAAAGATCGAGGATCTTCTCATGCGCCGGGTTGGTGCCCAACTCGTACCACTGCTCGCCCTCGCCATAGTCGAAGTTGCCAAAAGCGGCGACGGTTTCGGCATCGAAGACATCGTCGAGGATGATCAGCTTCTTCAAGTCTACTTCCTGATATGGGCAAACAAGCCGCGATCGACTTCGGCCACGCCTGCGAGGAAGTTCGGCCCAATGTCCAATCGCGCACCGGCAAGACGTTGCCCATGGCTGGTGTCGCGGAACCAGCGCCGGGCATAGACAGCGTGCAACACGGGGTGTGGTCGGTCCGATCGGTTGGCGGATGCACCATTCAGCAGGCGTGAGTCGAAGATCGCCGCACTGCCCGGCGCAATCTCGACCAGCTCCGGGACGGCGTCCTCGTTGCGCGTCTTCCAGCGGTGGCTGCCTGGCCAGAGGGCGACGCTGTGCGCCTCGCCGAGCGGCAGGCGACAGGTGAGGGCATGCGCCGGCAGAAGGGGCGAGAGATTGGCATCGAACAGGGGCCGGCCATCGCGGTCGATATGCTGGGCGGCGGCGCCGGGGAGAGCAACTTCGGCGCCGAAGCCCTTGAGGATCGCGCTGCGGTCGAGTGCCACGCGCACGATCGCGGCGATGGCGGGATTGGCATAGACCAGCGGATCGGCGAAGGGGCCGGAGAGTTCGACCGGCAGGGCGTAGCGCCGGCTGCCGACCTTGAAGCGGTCGTCAGGCGTGCCGTGCCGTGTCGCGAAGGCTGCATCGAGAGCGGCGAGCGTTGGCGGCGCCAGCACCCGGTCGAGGACGACGTAGCCATCCTTCACGAGATGGTCGTAGGCGAGCCGCACCGGTTCGGTCTGTGCCAACAGGTCGGGCGGTGCGCCGATGTCGGCGAAGCCGCCGCAGTCGATTTTCATTGCCGGTACATCATGACGTTTTCGGATGCTATGATAAGGGGTGATGAGGTCTGTCGCGACATTCCTCGCTCTGCCCGGTTCCGACCGTAGGCTGTTGCTCGGGGCCCTGGCGACGATCGTTAGGGTTCGCGCCGGCTTGCGCCTGCAATCCATCGAGCGGCTGAAAACCTGGGCGCAGCAAGCGAAAGCGGGCGATATTCCAGCAGATCAGCTTGCATGGGCCGTGCGGGTCGCTTCGCGGCGTCTGCCCGGCACAAGCTGCCTTGCGTCGGCACTCGCCCTGCAGCGCCTCCTCTCGCAGCAGGGCCTCGTCTCCGAACTGCACATCGGGGTCGCCCGGCAGGCCGAGGCCTTCGCCGCCCATGCTTGGCTCACGCACCGCGGCGAGATCGTGATCGGTGCGGAAGAGCACGAGGATTTCACGCAGCTCGTCGCCTGGCCTTCGAAACCGGCCTGATCTTGTTTGCGGCGATCTACGATACATCAGGCCGGCCCGTCGACCGTGGGGCGCTGGCGCAAGCGGGCCTCGTCGTTGAAAGTCCGTCCGATGTGCCGCAGCTCGCCTTCGTCCATTCGAGCGAGAGTTTCGACGGCGAGTGGCGTGGCTGCACGACCCTGCAGGGCCGGTACTGGATCGCAGGCCGCATCCGGCTCGATGCGCGTCGTGACCTTGCGGCACGACTGGCAAATCAATCCGAGGGAACAGCCCCAGCGCCGACCGACGGCGCGCTTTGTCTGCAGGCCTATTCCGCCTGGGGGGATCGCTGTGTCGAGCATCTGGCCGGCGACTTTGCCTTCATCCTGTGGGACGGCGAACGTCGTCGGCTGTTGGCCGTGCGCGACCAGCTTGGCGTGCGCAGCTTGTTCCATGCTCGAAGCGGCAGCGCGTTCGTCGTCGGCGATTCGCTCGACTGGATCGTCGCGGCGCCGCCTGCGGCCGGCCCGATCGATCGTGAACATGACGAGCAATGGATTGCCGATTTCCTGACGGCCGGCTCCAGTCTCGACGTCGAGCGGACGGTCTATCGCGACGTGAAGCGACTGGCGCCCGCCCATCTGCTGGATATTTCCGACGGTGCCGTGGCCACTCGCCGCTACTGGCACCTCGACCTCGGCGAGCCGCTCTATCTTCGAAATGGGGCGGCCTATGCCGAGCGGTTCCTCGAGCTGATGTCGCTCGCCATCGGTGATCGCTTGCCGGCGGGCCAGGTTGGCATCTCCATGAGCGGCGGGATCGACTCGACCACGCTTGCCGTCTGCACCATCGCGGCCACGGGCGATCCTTCGCGTGTCGTTGCCGAATGCACGCACTTCGAGCGGCTGATGCCGGATGACGAAGCGTCCTTTGCGAGGCTCGCCGCCAAGCAGCTCGGGATCGATCTCCAGGTGAAGGCGATAGACGACTTCATCTATGATCCCGGCTGGCGAGACCGATCGGGTGGAGAGGCCGAACCTTCGACCGGTATCGTCTCCCGCCATCCCGACCGGCAGATGGCTCTCGAACAGGCGCAGCGCGCGCCGGTCTGGTTCTTCGGCGAAGGGCCGGACAATGCGCTGACGTTCGAACGCGACGCCTATTTCTCGTGGCTGGCCCGACGCGGCGAATGGCTGCGTTTCGGTCATGCGGCGCTGCTCTATCTCAAGGCTAAGGGAATCGGTGGATGGGGCCAGACCTTGCGCCGCTACACCGGCCATGACGCAACCTTGGCTGATGAACTCGACGTCCCGAATTGGCTCGATCGGGGGCTGGTCGAACGCCTTGGCCAGGAAGAGCGCCTCGGCCGGCTGGGTGGCGGTGCCAATGGTTCGGGGCATTCCTGGCGACCCAAGGCCGTCGCCTCCTTTTCCGATGCCATCTGGCCCGCCCTGTTCGACGATTTCGACAGCGACGAGAGGCTGGCGCCAATGGTCTGGCGGCACCCGTACCTCGACTTGCGCGTGCTCGGCTTCCTGCTCTCCGTGCCCCCGGTGCCGTGGGCCCGGGAGAAACTCCTGATGCGCTTGGCCATGCGGGGCCGGCTACCCGACGCCGTGCTGGGCCGCCGCAAGACGCCCCTGGCCGGCGCGCCGTTGGGCGATCTGGTCGCGGCTCGAGGCCTGCCGCCCCTGTCGGGCGCCCCACAGCTTGCACGCTACGTCGACGTGAGTGCTTTGCCGAACAGGCTTTCGGCGGGAGTGGCGGTGGATCGGCTGATACGTGTCCATGCGCTCGATCACTGGCTGTCCCGGTCCAGCTGACCGGACCCTATTGCCGGTGCCCGGAGGGGTCGGTAGAGAGTGCCTATGCTCGACCTGTCCAGCGTGGTGAAGAAGTCGGCCGCCCAGGTGTCGTGCGTCCTCAACGAGGAAGTTGCCGTGCTGAACGTTGAGCGCGCCCTTTACTTCGGGTTGCAGGGTGTCGGCGCCTATGTCTGGGACAGGCTGGAGGAGCCGCGCTCGGTCGCTGCGATCTGCGACGACGTTCTGGCGAATTTCGATGTGCCGCCGGATGTCTGCCAACGCGACGTCATGGGATTTCTCGACAGTCTGTCGGAAGCCGGCCTGATCGAAACGGTCAAGGCCTGATCGCGGCGCGTATTGCGGCCGGCGAGGAACAGACCTTGCGCAACAGTCGATCCGGACATGCCACCTTCGATCTCCTTTGCGCGCTGGTAAGACCGAGGCCCGACCTCGACCGCGCACGGAAGCTCCTCGACGATGGCGCAGACTTCATGGACCTCCTGCAGATGGCGCAGGAACATTCGCTGCAGCCCCAGCTCATCCGGTCGCTGGCTGAACTCGGCTGGGCGCAGGTGCCACCGGCCGGGCGGTTGTCGCTGGAGAGATTCCAGCAGCTTCACAGCGCCGTGTCGCTCGCGGCCGCCGAACAGCTCGGCCGGATCGCCGATGCGTTTGCCACTCGCGGCGTTCGCTTTGCCGCCTTCAAGGGCGTGACCCTCGCAATCATCCTGTATGGCGATCTGTCGGCGCGGGAATACACGGACGTCGATCTCATTGTCCCGGCCGAAGCGCTCGACGCTGCCGAGGATGCCGTCGAAGCGCTGGGCTACGTCAACGATCACAGCGACCGGCACTTCCGGCATGCCTTCCAGGGATATCAGCGGCAATTTGCCTTCACCCATCCCAATCAGGCCACGGTCGATCTTCACTGGGACTTCACCGGCCGCCATCTGCCGTTTCCCTTGTCGGCGGCGGACGTTTGGGGTGCGCTTGAGGAAGTGAAAGTCGGACAGCGGCGCATCCCCGCCATCGCCGGCGCCGATCTCGCGCTGCTGCTGGCCGGTCATGGCACCAAGGAGCGTTGGCGCAGCCTGGGCTGGGTTGTCGACTTTGCCGTGCTGGTCGAACGCCAAGGCGATCTCGACTGGGTGGCGATCCATACCCGCGCCCAGGCGCAGGGTTGCGGTGACACCGTACTGTTGGCCTGCACGCTCGCTGAACGCTTGTTGGGTGTCGCCGTGCCGCAAGTGCTGGCGCGGCCGCTCGGCCGAAGCACGCGTGTCCAAATGCTGGCTTCGGCGTTGATCGATGAGCTGCATCACGGTGAACGCGGGCCGAATGTGGTGCGCAACCTCGCCGATATCGACGTCTGCGACCGGCGCCTGGACAGGATTGCCGCGAGCGTCAAGCTGGCGCTGACGCCGACGGCCAGCGATTACCGCGCCATGCCGTTGCCGTCGTCGCTATGGCCGCTCTACCGCATCACGCGGCCGTTCCGCCTGGCCGCTCACGCCATCGCTGCCCGCTTCTGAGTCGCTGCCGTCCCGCAGCGCCCGCAGGATATCGATGAAGTCGTCGGTCCAGGGGCGGATACCTGTCGTATCGAGAGGCTTCAGCGCCTCGCCGAGAGGTGCTTGAGCGAGACGTGCCCTGTCGCGTGTCGCGACGATCCATTCGCTGGTCATGCGATCGGTGGCGAGGCCGCCCGTCCAGCCATGCGCCACCGCGGCGGCGAGCACGAACGGATCGAATGTCAGGAACTTGTGCGACACCTGCACGGCGATCAGCCCGTCGGTCGCGAGGTGCCGGATGTAGATGCCGAACGCCTCGACGGTCAGCAGGTGGAGCGGCGGCGCATTACCGGAGAAGGCGTCGAGTACCAGCAGGTCGTAGTTGCGCGATGGTTCGCGCTCCAGGCTGAGGCGGGCATCGCCCAGGACGACCTCGATCTCCGCGTCGGACTCGGCCAGGAAGGTGAAGTCGCGTCGCGCGATCCGTTCGATTGCCGGATCGATTTCGTAGAACACGATCGTGTCGCCCGGTCGACCGTAGGCTGCGATCGTACCGGCGCCCAATCCGATCACGGCGATGCGACGCGGCCGCTCGGGCAGGGTGGCAACCGCCAGCCCCACGGCAGATTGAGGACGGTAATACTCGGTCGGCTCGCGTCGGCGTTCGGGCGCCATGTATTGCAGTCCATGCAGGATGATGCCGTGCATGAGCTCCCGCCGATGGTCGGGCTTGCCGATGTCTTCCTCGACCACGTGAAGCGTGCCGTAGAAGCTGCGTTGCTGCGACACCAGTATGTCGCGATCGACCCGGTAGACGTGGCGGACACCGTAGAGGCCGGCTGCCAACGCCAGACCCGTGCAGACAAGCACTGCGCCCTTGAAAAGCGGTCTGGCGAAGGCGAAAGCGCCGAGGGCGAGTGGCACCGAAGTCGCGGCCAGGAGGATGGCCATGTCGTAGTGCGCGGTCAGCAGCAGAGGGGCAGCCACGGCGACCATCAGCCCGCCCAGCGCGCCACCCAACGAGAGAGCAAAGTAGTAGGAGCCGAGCCGGCGCGGCTCGGGCCGCCGTTGCGCCAGCTCGCCGTGGCAATAGAGGCAGACCACGAAGAGACCGGCCAGGAACAACGGCGCGAGCACCGTCGGCTCGAACCTGAAGCGGACCATGGTCATGACCCGCGCCATCACCACGATGAAGACAGTCGCTGCCAACATCCAGAAAAGGCGATGGAAACGCATCCGGCCGTCGAACCAGACCACGAAGCTGAGCAGATAGAGGGCAAGCGGCGGAATCCAGAGCAGGGGAAGCGGTGCCACGTCGCGCGTGAGATATTCTGTCGTCGCGACCAGCAGCGCTGTCGGCAGGGCGGCCAGGATCGCCCATGTCGCGATGTCGGCCCTCTTCGGAGGGATGGCAGTCGAATCGGGTGCCGGCTGGAGCTGTCGCCGCGTGCGCCAGGCGAGGGCCAGGATCAGGAGGGCAGCCAGCAGATAGAAGGCGCTCCACGCCAGCGCTTGAGTGTGGAGAGCGAACCAGGGTTCGATCGCGAAGGGATAGGCCAGCAGCGCGGCAATCGACGCCAGATTGGAGAAGGCATAGAGCCGCCACGGCACGTGCCCGCCGCCAGCGTGCCAGGACTGCACCAGGGGGCCGGTCGCTGCCAGCAGCATGTAGGGTGCGCCGACGCTTGCCAGCAGGAGGCCGCCTATCTGAATCAGCGCATGGTGTGGATCGGCCGGCTTCCAGTTCGCGTCCGGCAGCATCGGCAAGGCGAGCAGGCTGGCCGCCAGCAGGATGAGATGGAGCAGGCGCTGCCACTTGGGCGAGAGCAGCCGGATGGAGAGCGCGGCGTAGCCGTAGCCGACGACCAGCGCGCCCTGGAAGAACACCAGGCAGGTGGTCCAAACGGACGCGCTACCGCCGAACCAGGGCGTGATCAGCCGCCCCATCAACGGCTGCACGAGAAAGAGGAGAAATGCCGACAGCAGGATAGCGCCTGCCGGCAGCATCATGTCCGATCGTGATTCCCCTGCACGCATCCGGCGCAAAGGATGTCAGCCGGTACGGGAAAGCAAGTCCCGTCCGAGGCCGGCCTATTCCGCGGCCGCTGCGGCGAAGCGCAGATCCGGCAGCATCGTCGAACGGTCGATTGGCGCACCGGCATCGAACTTCTTCAGTTCGGGCATCACGGTCCTGGCGAACATGGTCATGTTCCGTGCCGCTTCCTCGTGCGGCATGCCGGCATAGGAGAAGACGCCGACGTAGCCACAGTTCCGGGTCTGCTTGTGGATCGCCATGATCTTTTCGTAGACCTGCTCGGGTGTGCCGTAGACCTGAAGATCGGCGAAGAACTCGATCGCCTTCTGGTCGCCGTAGACGGCGAGTTTCTCGTTCATCTTGGCGTAGTACTCGTAGCCGCGCTGGTTCTTCATGTGAGCACCGGCAAACTGGTAGTGGTCGAGCACGGTGCGGTAGTAGCCGCCGATATACTTCACCGCCATCTCGCGCGCCCGCTCCGCGCTCTCGTCGACGAAGGTCCAGCCGGCCGAGATCGGCTGTGGCGCGTCGGTGCCGTTGATCTCGCGATAGAGCTGATTGTACTCGGTGAGTTCCTTCTCGACCTCGCGCCACGGCTTCTGCGGGATGATGAGGAGGCCGACCCCCAACCGCGCCATGATGCGCGCGCTCTCCGGACTGACGGCGGCGGCATAGGTGCGGCCGCGGAAGCTCTTGAAGGGGGCGGGGCGGATCTCGACGGGCGGCTGCTTGTAGTGCTTGCCCTGATATTCCATCACGCCGGTCTCGAGACCCTTCAGCAGGGCATCGCCGTATTCGACGAACAGCTCGCGGCTGTCGCCCATGTCGAGGCGGAAGCCGTCGAACTCCACCTTGCCCGCCCCACGGCCGAGACCCAGAATCATGCGCCCGCCGGACAGGTGGTCGAGCATGGAGATCTGTTCGGCGACCCGCATGGGATCGTGCCACGGCAGCACCACCACCATGGAGCCGAGCCGGACGTTCTTGGTGCGGCCGGCCATGTAGGAGAGGAACTGCACCACGTCGGGGCACATCGTGTAGTCGGTGAAATGATGCTCGACCGACCAGATCGAATCGAAACCCAACGGCTCGGCCATGTCGGCCAGCGCCAGTTCGTTCAGGTAGATCTGCCGATCGGTAACTGCCCGGCCCGTGTTCTGAAAGACTGCAGCCATTCCGGTGTGCACAGCGTTTCCCCTCGTTGGTTTTCACTATGGTAAACGGCCGTTCACATGATTGGAAAGCCCCCTCGAATGCTTGATTCCGCCGTATTCGACCGTCATATCCCGCCCATGAACATCCGTTCCCGGCGTACGTTTCTCGCGGGCCTTGGCGCAGCCTCGGTTGCAGGTTTCACCGGCTCCTTTGCCTCCGCGCAGACGGCCAATCCCGACGTGGCCGCGGTCGAGCGGTACTTCAACGGTCTGCGCACCATGCAGGCACGGTTCGTGCAATCCAATCCCGGCGGCACCGTCGTGCAGGGCACCCTCTCGGTGCGACGGCCCGGCCGCATGCGTTTCGAATACGATCCGCCCTCGCAGCTCAAGATCGTGGCCGACGGCAGCCAGGTCACGATGTGGGACATCGCCAATCGCGATTTCGGCCAGTGGCCCATCGGCTGGACCGCGGCTTCGTTCCTGGTGAAGGACCCAATGGTCCTGCAGGGCGGCGAGCTCGCCGTGGAAAAGGTCGAGCGCGCCGACGGCATGCTGCAGCTCACGCTCAGCCAGGCCCGCAAGCCGCAGGAAGGCAAGGTGATCGTGCGACTCGGCGAGAACCCGATGGTGCTGCGCGGCTGGACGATCATCGACAATCGCGGCCAGCGAGTCGACGTTTCGCTGAACGGCCTGCAAACCGGTGTGCAGCTCGCCGATTCGCTCTTCAAGTTCGACGGTCCCGACGCCAGCATTATTCGTCGCGGCGGTCGCTGAGGCGTTATAACCTGCGCCTGACAAGGCGTGGGGACGGCAGAACGTGAACGGACTGATCGTGCGGGCCTCGACCGAGGCCGACGTGGCGCGGTGCGCAGAAATCTACGGACATCACGTGCTGCACGGCACGGCCTCCTTCGAGGAAACGCCGCCGGATCTGGCCGAGATGAAGAAGCGCCGCGCCGCCGTCCTCGATCTCGGTCTGCCCTATATCGTCGCGGAGAAGGAGGGCCGGCTCCTGGGCTATGCCTATGCCGGCACCTATCGCCCGCGCCCGGCCTATCGCTACTCGGTCGAGAACTCAGTCTACATCGACAAGGATGCCGTAGGGCTGGGCGTCGGCAAGGCCCTGCTGCCGCCGCTGATCGATCTCTGTGCCGCTGCCGGCCGCCGCCAGATGGTGGCGATCATCGGTGATTCCCAGCACGTCGCCTCGATCAAGCTTCACGAGTCCTGCGGCTTCGAGATGGTCGGCACCTTCAAGAGCATCGGTTTCAAATTCGGTCGTTGGCTCGACAGCGTGCTGATGCAGCGACCATTGGGAACGGGCGATACGGTGGCGCCCGAGGACCTCAACCTTCCAATGCGGAGCTGACGCCATGCGCCTGATCGACTACTTCGACCGCGGCGCCGATCTCTATCCCGAGCGGCATTGCCTGCACGACGGCACGCGCGGCTGGACCTATGCCGAGGTGCGCGGGCAGACGCATCGTGTCGCCAACGGGCTGTTGGCGCTGGGCCTGGGCCGAGGCTCGAAGGCCGCGGTCTACAGCCCCAACCATGCCGCGGCCTATGCCTGCCTGCTGGGCATCGTGCGGGCCGGCGTCACCTGGGCCCCGGTGAACGCGCGCAATGCTCTGGAGGAGAACCTCTACATTCTGAACAACACCGATGTTGAGGTGCTGTTCTACCATTCGAGCTTCGAGGCCTACCTGCCGCGCATCCGCGAGGCCTGTGCGGCAATCCGAGAATTCATCTGCATCGACCAGCCCTCGTTCGAAGCCTGGCTGGCCGAGCAGGGAGCAGTTGCGCCGGATCTTCCCGAGGGCCCCGACGACGTCGTCTTCCTGGCGAGTTCGGGCGGCACCACGGGCCGGCCGAAGGGAGTGCAGATCACCAACCGCAACATCGAGGCGATGAACTCGATCTTCTGGGCCTGCATGCCCGTGAAGCCGCAGCCGGTGCATCTCATGGTGGCGCCGATGACGCACGCGGCCGGCGTCTGCTCCTTTCCGCTACTGGCCTATGGCGGCACCAACATCTTCATGGGGACGGCCGATCCCGGCGGAATCTTGGCGGCGATCGAGAAGCACAAGGTCACGCACATCTACATGCCGCCGACCCTGATCTACATGCTGCTCGCCCATCCCGACGCGCGCAAATACGACTACAGCTCGCTCCAGCATCTGGTCTATGCCTCCGCGCCGATGTCGGTCGACAAGCTCGTCGAGGCGATCGACGTGTTCGGGCCGGTGCTGACGCAGACTTACGGCCAGGCCGAGGCCTGCATGATCTGCACCTATTTCTCGCCGGAGGATCATGTGGCGGCGCTGGAGACCAACAAGCGCCATCGGCTCGCGAGCTGCGGCAAGGTCTCGCCGCTGGTCCGACTCGAAACCATGGACGACCAGGGCCACATCCTGCCGCGTGGCGAGCGCGGCGAGATCGTCGTGCGTGGCGCTCTTGTCATGAAGGGCTACTACAACAACCTCGAAGCCACGGCCGAAGCATCGGCTTTCGGATGGCACCATACAGGTGACATCGGCGTTATCGACGAAGATGGCTTCGTCTATATCGTCGATCGCAAGAAGGACATGATCATCTCCGGCGGTTTCAACGTCTTCCCGAGCGAGGTCGAGCAGGTCCTGTGGGGGCATCCCGCGGTGCAGGACTGCGCCGTGATCGGCGTGCCCGACGAGAAGTGGGGCGAGTCGGTGAAAGCCGTGGTCGAACTGAAGCCCGGTGCGACGGCAACCGCCGACGAATTGATCGCGCTCGCCAAGGAAAAGCTCGGCGGTGTGAAGGCGCCGAAGTCCGTCGACTTCATCGCCGCCTTGCCGCGCAGCCCCGTCGGCAAGGTCCTGAAGAAGACATTGCGCGAGCCTTACTGGGCCGGCCACGAGCGAAAAATCTGATGCTGGACTCGCTGCGGCGTCTCCCGCCCAACGTTCAGGGGGCGCTGTGGCTGGTGAGTGGCGGCTTCATCTTCACGTCCACGGGCGTGATGATCCGCCTCCTGTCGGAGCAGATCGAAAGTGTCCAGACGGCTTTCTTCCGCGCCGCCATCGGCCTCCTGCTGCTGTTGCCGTACATCGCCACGGGCCGCGTGAAGCCCTGGAAGAGCCAGCGCATCGCCGGTCATTTCTGGCGAACCTTCATGGGCACGACGTCGATGGTGCTGGGCTTCTATGCCGTCGCCATGCTGCCGCTGGCGGACGCCACGGCCATCGCCTTCTCCCAGCCGCTCTTTTCCGTCGTCGTGGCTGCAGTCATCGCCAAGGAGAAGGTCCGGTGGCGTCGCTGGACGGCGACGATCGTGGGATTCATCGGCGTCCTTGTAATGGTTCGGCCGGGCGAGGGCAGCCTGCAGCTCGGTGCGCTGGTGGCGCTGTCCAATGCTGCCTGCGTCGCCATTTCGATCTATCTGGTGAAGCGCCTCTCGGACTCCGAAGCGCCGCTGATGATCCTGACCCAGTTCGCGATCTTCTCGACCCTGTTCCTGGCGCCGCCGGCGCTCTGGGTCTGGCGCTGGCCCGACCTGTGGGGCTGGGTGCTGGCCATCGGCATCGCCGTCAGCGCTACGATCGGCCAGTATTTCTGGGTGCAGGCCTTCAAGGCGGGCGAGATGTCGGCGGTGGCGCCGTTCGAGTATCTGCGCCTGCCGTTCGCCGTCTTCATGGGCTGGCTGATCTGGAGCGAGATGCCGGTGGTCTGGACCTATGTCGGCGCGGCTATCGTCATCGCCTCGGCGCTCTACATCGCCCACCGCGAACACCAGCTCGCACGCGAACGGCGGCGAGCGGCGGTGGCGGCGGTCAAACCGCCGACGGATTCGCCTGGGCCTTGAGCAGCCAGGCGCGCGCCCGCTCGCGGTGCGTCTCGGTAATGTGCATGCGCGCCGCAGTGAAGGCCGCAACCAGCACGGCGGCGTCGTCCGTGAAGCCTAGCCCCAGCAGCAAGTCGGGGACGGCATCGAAGGGCAGGACGAAGTAGGCCAGGGCGCCCAGGAGCGTTGCCCGGATCGCCAGCGGCGTGGCGCTGTCCGTGGCGCAATAGAAGGCCGCGGCGGCATCCTCGGTGAAGGGGACGCGACCCAGGGTGCGGCGCGCCTTTTCCCAGAAGCCGCGACGTACCGTCGCCTCGTTCCGGGCCAGCTCTGCGGTATCGCTCATGGGCGGAAACGTTGGCATGACTGGCCCGCTTGGCAAGGGGGGTGGCCGTGCTAAAAGCGCCCAACCACGGAGGATACCAATGAACGTCAAGGGTCAGGCTGTCATCGTCACCGGTGGCGCATCGGGTCTGGGCGGCGCCACGGCGTCGGCACTGGCGGCCGCAGGCGCCAAGGTCGCGATCTTCGATCTGCAGGATGAACTCGGCGAGAAGAAGGCCAAGGAAATCGGCGGCCTCTACGTCAAGACGAACGTCGCGGACGCCGCCAACACCGAGGCTTCGGTGAAGACGGTCGTCGAGAAGCTGGGCGCCCCGAGGGTTGCGGTCAATTGCGCCGGCATCGGCCGCGCCGCTCGCACCATTTCCAAGAACGGCCCGCACGATCTCGGCATGTTCGCCCAGGTCATCCAGGTAAACCTGATCGGCACCTTCAACGTGATCCGTCTCGCCTCCTGGGCGATGAGCCAGGCCGAGCCGATGGACGACGGCGAGCGCGGCGTGATCATCAACACGGCGTCGGTCGCGGCGTTCGACGGCCAGATCGGCCAGGCGGCCTACTCGGCCTCCAAGGGTGGCGTCGTCGGCATGACGCTTCCCATCGCCCGCGATCTCTCGAGCATGGGCATCCGCGTCTGCACCATCGCGCCGGGTCTCTTCCTCACGCCGATGATGATGGGCCTGTCGGCCGAGGCGCAGAAGAGCCTGGGCGCGCAGGTGCCGTTCCCCTCGCGGCTGGGCGACCCGAAGGAATATGCCCAGCTCGCCATGAGCATCGTGGAGAACCACATGCTGAACGGCGAGACGATCCGTCTCGACGGCGCCATCCGGATGGCCCCGAAGTGACAGCGAAGCTCGGCCTGGCGTTGGCGATGGTGGTTACTGTCGCCTCGCCGGCACTGGCTGAGCCGCGCTGGCTCGCCTGCAAGTTCAACGATGGCCGGGGCAAGACGCCCACGTTCATGATGATGTTCGACGACCGTCGCAACGTCGCGGCCCTGTGGGACGGCGCGACGCTGGTCGACGGGACCAGCACGACCATCAACTTCCAGTCGATACGGACACGCTTCCCGCCATTCGTGGTGATCTACAACCGCAACGACGGGGCGCTCGGCATTACGCCGGTCGAGAACACCTATGGCGGCATCCTGCATGGCGAGTGCCGGCGCAGCGCACCGCCGCCCAACGCACCGGCGTCAGCCCGCTAAGGCGCTCCGGCTCACGAGGCGACCTCAAGTCGGATAGCTGAGATCGCTGATGCGCTCGCAGCGCAGGTCGGCAACGCTGTTTTCCGTCGCCATGCGCGCGGGCGTACGCTCGCCGTTGCAGGTGTAGCGGATGCGCAGGGTCTTGGTGCCTCGATCCGGCATGCCGAAGATGTAAGCCATGGCCGGGACCTGGCAGCGGGTGGGGCCGTCGCTGCAGATGTCGCGAACGAGCTGGGTGACGTCGACCTGGCGGCCATCGGGTCCGCCCCAGGTCGCGTCGATGATGTCGATGCGGCGCGGCTGGACCGGGCGTTCGCCGACACAGGCCATGTGTACCTTGAAGGTGGGCGGCGCGACCTCGGCCAGCACGAAGTTCTGCGGCTGGCAGGTCCAGATGACGGTCAGCTTCTTGTTGAGGTCGGCACGGGTGTCGTTGAAGGTCGGGCCGTTCGCCAGCACGTCGCACGGATAGCCGCCCGGGCAGGTGACCAGGCTGGTTACGTCCGCTGCGGGACCGGCTTGGGGCAGGCCCCAGTAGGCCTTCTTGATCTGGGCTGTCGATTGAACGGGGCGGATCGTATAGCTGCAGGCGGCGACGGCACCGACGCAAAGAACGGCCAACAAAAGAAGACGACCCAACTTCATGATTCCCCCACGTGCGACGCCAGCGGCAACCTATCCACATGTTATCGCGCAAGCAATGCAATTATATATTGCCCGGCCCTTGCGCAATCAATGCAGCGCCAGCGAACGGCAGCATTACTAGCACAGCTCGGAGAAGCGCCATTCTCGCCGAGAGATCGTGGGGTTGCTGCATCAGGACCTGCGCCTATGGAGGAGCGGGGTCGGCAGCCATCGGCAATCAGGTCAAGGACCGGACAAGCAGATCGTCGAAGTAGGTAACGCTGTCGGCCTTGGTCCATAGGGCAACGCGACCCGGTGCGGTGAAAGTCGTGTCCGTCGCCGTGAACAGGTTCTTGTCATTCAGGAAGGCGTCGAACCGTGAGCCGCGGGCCTCGATGGCAAGTTCCTGCCAAATGCCCGACGGTACTTTGGTGTTGGCCCCCTCAAACTGGATGCGGCGTCCTGCAACGACCCGATACAGCCGCACATTGTCCTCGAGCGCGTTGGCGCGCACGACATAGTAGTTGTTTGCATCGCGGAGCCGGAGCGCGATGCCTGCGGCGCGATCGACAGAACCGGCCACAGGCTTGAAGCGCACGCTGATGCGCAGGTTGGCCGGTGTCGTGGCGTCGAGGATCGCTAGCGGAAACCGATTGTCCGTGCGGTCGACGCTGGTCTGCGCCAACACCTTCATCCCGGCGGGCGCAGTCTTGTCTTCGATGACAGTCCAGTTCACCGGACCGCCACCACCGGTCAGCGCCATCGTCATGCCGGATGGCAATTGGCCGACAGCCATATTCTCGAAGTCGAGGTGCATCACGGTCTGGACCTGGGCCGACAACGACCGACAGGATGCGAGGGCACCCCCGAACATCGCCAGGGTGTGGCGACGGGGGCTCGCGATGAACTTCTTGCTCATGGTTCCTCCAGAAGGTCGAGAGCGCCAGTGTGGCTTGCCGAGAACACATAGAGGCGGTCGGGCGGGACCAGTGCCGTCGTTTTGGCGCCGCTGGCGGTAACGAACCGAGTGGTGAAGCCGGTGCTTGGATCGATTGACTGGACCAGCCCGGGGGCCTCGATCGCGACATGCACGAGGCCGCGCGTCGAATTGAAGAAAGTGGCGTCGGGCGAACCGGCGAGTGGCCACTGATTGAGGACCTGCCCTTGCGCCGCGCCCATCTCGATCAGCGCACCTTCGTCGCAAGCGACGTAGAGTCTCCGGCCGGAATGGTCGATGTCGATGCCGTGGGCACCGGAGACCGGAAGCGGCCAGTGATGCACGTCGTCGAGAGTGGGCAGGCGAGCGACAAGAACCATCGAGGGATCGCGGATTGCGAGGAAGACGCGGGTGCCCGCAGCGTCGGTCACGCACCATCGTGGTCGTCCAGGCAGGCCGATCGTCCGGCGCTCTCGTGTCCTGAGATCGATGGTCTGTAGTTCGGCGTGGTGGGTTTCGTCGCCGATGCAGGCGACGATCGCCAGGTCGAGAGCCGCGACAAGGGCCACGCCGTTTGGTCGTGGGGCCGTGTCGAACACGCCCCTTGTCTCGAGCGTATCGGCGTCGAGCCATGCCAAACTGGCCGATCCACGATTGGTGACGAGGACCTGGCCTGCGTCGGCGACGACACCCGCGGCGTGCGGAAACCCCTCAAGCGTGGCGATGTGGCAGCCGCGCTCATGGTCGATGACCTCGACACGATCCCGGCCGGTATGGGCGACAAAGACCCGTCGGGTCGTGGCGTCGAAGGCGCCATGATCGAACGATGAGCCGATACTGTCCGGTATCGTGATGGCTCGGGCCATTTCCAACGGCATGGCGGCGTCCTCCCGGCGTCACATCTTCGGTGGCCAGTTGTGTGTCTCGCCCGTGAGGCTGCGACACCAGGCGTAGAGCGCGTCGTACAGGACCATGCCGTGTTTCAGCATTTCATGGTCGTCCTGATAGACGTGGCTGAGACCGAGCGAGATGGCGAACAGCCCGGCCGATTGCGGCGTCAGGTCGAGGCGCGATGTATCGGCACCGCGCACGATGTCGGCCAACCTGGCGAGGCCCGGTGCATCGAGCCGATACTCGGAGATGAAGGCGTCGAAGCTGCACTTCTCACCGACATGGCTGAACTTCACGTCGGGAATGTCGTACGGCACGGCGCCGGTTTCCTTGGCAGTGGCCAGCACGCGATCGGCAGGGACGTAGAGGAACTCCGGCTCCTTCTCGATGAAGCGCTGGATCAGCCATGGACAGGCAATGCGGTCGACCTTGGGACGTTCGCGAGTAACCCACTTCATGTCTGTTCTCCTTCCTTCAGCGGTTCGGTCGGCAGGCCGTCGGCACGCCAGGTGCCAATGCCGCCGGCGACCGTGACGGCATCTATGCCGTGCTCGCGCAGCCTGGCCGCGCAGGTGCTGCCAATCTCAAAACCCCAGGCGCAATAGACGAGCGCCTTGGCGCCGCGGGGAAGCGAGGCCGCGATCTCGTCGACCTTGTCGGGCGGCGCCCGGCGCGCGCCGCGCAGTCGCACCGGGACGGAAGTCGCGTCGTCGGCCAGTCGGGCATCGATCACGATGAGATCGGGGTCGGCTTCGAGCATTTCTTGTGCGGCGGTCGTTTGGACAACGTGCGGCTTGGGCTCTGCCGACGTGCCTTCGAAGCGGGCGGCAACGCGTGGCCAGGCGATATTGGCCATGAAAGCATCGACGTAGGCCGCGGCATTGCTGCCGAAGTCGATGTGATAGGCATGCTCGTACATATCGAGCGCCAGCAACGGCGTGCCGCCAGCAAGGCCGTGCGTATGGTCGGCGGCCCACACGTTCGACAGCGTGCCGTCGCGCGGCGAGCGCGTCAGCAGCACCCAGCCTGAACCGCCACCCAGCGCTTTGCCCAGCGCCACGAACTCGGCGCGCCAGCGTGCCAGCGATCCGAAGTCGCGCACGATCGACTCAGCCAGGGTGCCGCTGGGATCGCCACCACCCGCTTCGCCCAGCGTCTCGAAATAGATCTCATGCAGGAGCATCGAATTGATCGCGATCAGCTCCTCGCGTTTCAACCCGTTGAGGCGAAATCCGGGAGCGGTGGCCGGATCGAGAGCGGACAATTCGCCACGAAGCGCGTTCAGCCGGCGGACGGCCCCGCCATAGTTGTTCTCGTAGTGGCTGGCGATCAGCCGGGCGGAGAGGCCATTCAGCCTGGGAGGCTTGAAGGAGATGGGACGGGCGTGGAAAGACATCGGGCCCTCGTCGATGATACACTCGTATCAAGGGAGAAATACCGCTGTCCGATAGGGCGCGCAATAGGAAAATGATACATACGTTTCATTTTTATTGTGATAGTAGATACGAGTGAACTATGGGAAATGATGAAATCTTCGAGGGCGTGCGATGGCTGCTGTTGATCCATCAATTGCCGACCAAGCCGGCCTACGCGCGGGTGAAGATCTGGCGACGCCTGAAGGGGCTGGGCGCGGTGACGGTGAAGAATTCGGTCTATGCCCTGCCCAGCAGCGTGGAGACCCGCGAGGACTTCGCCTGGCTGATCAAGGAGATCGCCGAGCTGGGGGGCGAAGGCTTCGTCTGTGAGGCGACACTTGTCGACGGTCTGAACGACAGCGAGGTCCGGGCGTTATTTGGCATCGCGCGCGACGAAGACTACGCCGAGGTCGCCGCGGCGGCTCGCGAGCTGGCGGCCAAGTACTCCAGTTCGAGTCGCGCCGAGTTGGCTGGTCCGGTCGCCCGGCTGCGCAAGCAACTCGATGAAATCGTCGCCATCGACTTCTTCGGCGCCGACGGGCGAGAGCCGACGGAAGGTCTCGTGTCGGGTCTGGAAGCCGATTTGCAGCAAGAGGAGGAGGCTATGAGCGCTGAAGGTAGCCAAAGCCCGCCTGCTGGAAAATTGCAGAACCGAGTCTGGGTAACGCGCCAAGGCGTGCAGATCGATCGCATCGCCTCGGCCTGGTTGATTCGTCGTTTCATCGACGGACAAGCCCGCTTCAAGTTCGTGCCGGGCACAGGTTATGTGGCGCAGCCTGGCGAACTGCGCTTCGACATGTTCGAAGGCGAGTTCACCCATCGCGGCGACCGCTGCAGCTTCGAGGTCCTGCTGGCGGAGGCTGCTCTCGACGATCCGGCGTTGGCCGCCATCGGGGAGATCGTCCACGACATCGACCTCAAGGATAGAAAGTACGGGCGCGAGGAAGCGGCAGGTATACGGACCCTGATCGCAGGGATCGCTTCTTCTCATAACGATGACAACCAACGTCTGGAGCGCGGTGCTGCCGTCTTCGACGATCTCTACCGGTCCTTTTCAGGCAAGCAGGTCAATAAATGAAAGAGCACGGCGTTCCCTTCGGCGAAGCCATGAAGGTGTGGGCTCGCGTCGCGGCCCTCTCCTTTGGCGGGCCGGCCGGACAGATCGCGGTGATGCATCGCATCATCGTCGAGGAGAAGAAGTGGATCGGCGAGCAGCGGTTCCTGCAGGCGCTGAACTATTGCACCCTGCTGCCCGGTCCCGAGGCGCAGCAGCTGGCGACCTACATCGGCTGGCTGATGCATCGTACGGCGGGCGGGCTGGTTGCCGGCACGCTATTCGTGTTGCCGGGCTTTGCCTGCATCATGGCCCTGTCTTGGGTCTACGTGCTGCTGGGCAAGATCTCGCTGGTCCAGGGCCTGTTCTTCGGCCTGAAGGCGGCCGTGCTGGTGATCGTGATCGAGGCCGTGCTGCGGGTCGGCAAGCGGGCTTTGCGCAACATCGTCATGCGGGCGCTGGCCGCCGCGGCTTTCATTGCCATCTTCTTCTATGGCGTGCCCTTTCCCCTGATCATCGCCGTTGCGGGCCTGATCGGGTTCGTGGGCGCCAAGCTTGGCTGGGCGCCGTTCCTGAGTGGCGGCGGCCATGGCGCGGTGGGACCCGGTCAGCTCGCCGACGCGCAGTCGCTGCTGGGCGAGGAAACGCCGGCGCATGCCCGGCCCAACCTGCGCTGGACCTTGGCAATCGGCACGCTGTTCCTGGCGCTATGGCTGATACCGGTGGCGCTGTTGTGGTTCGGCCGTGGCCCGGACGATGTCTTTGCGCAGATCGCGGTCTTCTTCAGCAAGATGGCGATCGTCACCTTCGGCGGTGCCTATGCGGTGCTGGCCTATGTCGCCCAGCAAGCGGTCGACAATTACGGCTGGGTCACTGCCGGTGAGATGCTCGACGGGCTCGGCATGGCGGAGTCGACGCCGGGGCCGCTGATCATGGTGACGCAGTTCGTGGGCTTCCTCGGCGCCTGGCGCGATCCCGGCGGACTCAATCCACTTCTGGCCGGCACTCTGGGCGGTCTGCTCACCACCTGGGTCACCTTCACGCCGTGCTTCCTCTGGATCTTCGTCGGTGCGCCCTTCGTCGAGGCGTTGCGCGCCAACAAGGCGCTGGCCGGTGCGCTCGGCGCCATCACCGCGGCAGTGGTCGGCGTGATCCTGAACCTCGCCGTCTGGTTCGGCCTGCAGGTCCTGTTCGCCGAGTTGCGGCCGGTCAGCGTGCTGGGGGCTACTTTCGACCTGCCGGTACTGGCCTCGGCCAGCCTGCCGGCTGTTGCGCTGGCCGCCTGCTGCGCCGTTGCGATCTTCCGGTTCAAGTTCGGGATGGTGCCGGTCCTGCTGGCCAGCTCGATCGCCGGCATCGTCTACGCATTGATGCTATAGAGGGCATCATGACCGACACACTCCCTGACCGCCTTTCCACCAATCCCAAGAGCCCCCATTACGACGAAGCGCTGTTGCAGCGCGGTGTCGGAATCAAGTTCGACGGGCAAGAGAAAACCAACGTCGAAGAGTATTGCGTGAGCGAGGGCTGGATCCGCGTTGCCGTCGGCAAGACCGTGGATCGCCGCGGCAATCCGCTCACCGTCAAGCTCAAGGGCAAGGTCGAGCCTTATCTCGAGAAAAAGGCATGAGGCATGCACAGTCATACGCTCGATAGCTGGCAGCACGAGCACGTTTTTCTGGGCGCCGCGCACGAGCGCAACGAGCGGCGCACCTGGGCCGTCGTCGGCCTGACCACGACCATGATGGTCGTCGAGATCGCCGGCGGCATGTTCTTTGGGTCGATGGCCCTGCTGGCCGATGGCTGGCACATGTCGACCCACGCCGGCGCTCTCGCCATTGCAGCCTTTGCCTATCGCTACGCCCGTCGGCACGCGCACGATCCGCGCTTTGCCTTCGGCACCGGTAAGCTGGGCGATCTTGCGGGCTTCGCCAGCGCCGTCGTGCTGGCACTCGTCGCCCTGGCTATCGGCTGGGAATCGGCGCTGAGATTCTTCCAGCCCGTTCCGATTCACTATCCCGAAGCCACCGCCATCGCCGTCGCAGGCCTGATCGTCAATCTGGCGAGCGCCTGGCTGCTGGGCGGCGATCACGCACATGGCCATGCACACGATCACGATCATGGACATGATCACGGGCATGATCACAGGCACGACCATCATCACGACCACCACGGCCACGCCGATCACAATATGCGTGCGGCCTTCTGGCATGTGATGGCCGATGCGCTGACCTCGGTGCTGGCCATCGTCGGGTTGCTGGCGGCCTGGGCCTATGGCTGGACGTGGCTCGACCCCGCGGTCGGCATTCTGGGCGCCATCGTCATTGCCCACTGGTCGTGGCGGCTGATCCGCGATGCCGGCGCCGTGCTGCTCGATGCCGCGCCCGATGCGGCGTTGGTGCAGAAGATCCGCGCCCGGCTGGAACGCGGTCACGACAGCATCTCGGACCTCCATGTCTGGCGCCTTGGCCCCGGTCATCATGGGGCGATCGTGGCGCTGGTCGTGGATCATCCTCAGCCGGTCGAGACCTACAAGGCGCGACTGTCCGACATCCCGGGCCTCTCGCATGTCACGGTCGAGGTCCATCAGTGCCACGGCAAGCATTGAGGTGGTGATGCATGTCTCGCGACGTCTCGTGCTGGCAGCTCCGATGCTTGCCGCGTTTCCGGCCAGGGCGCAGACCGTGAAGGTGCGGCTCGGCACCGCGACGCCGGGAGGCGGCTTCCCGGTCTATGGCGCCGCCTTCGTCGAGGCGGTGCGCCGCGTCGATCCTGCTCTGGAGATCGAGGCCATCAACACCAAGGGCAGCACCGAGAACGTGCCGAGGCTCGAAGCGGGCACGCTCGATATCGCCCTGGTGCAGGGCGAGGTGGTGCACGAATCCCTGCAAGGCATCGGTCGGCTGCCGGCCGATCTCAAGGTGCTGACGGCGATGTATCCCACCGCCGGCATGTTCGTGGTCCGGGCCGATTCGCCCTACCGCACCATTGCCGATCTGAAGGGCAAGCCGATCGCCTGGGGCGCGCAGGGGTCGGGGCTGGTGATTCTCGGGCGCTATGCCATGGACGGTATCGGCCTCGACGCGGCCAAGGATTTCCAGCCGATCTATCTGGAGCGTGCGGGTGACGGGCCGGCCATGGTGCTCGACGGGCGAGCCGCCGCCCTGTGGGGTGGCGGCGCCGGCTGGCCGGGCTTCATGACCATGGCCAGCAGCAAGGACGGCGCACGCTTCATCGCGCCCGATGCTGCAGAGATCCAGCGCATCCTGGGCAAGCACCCCTTCTTGAAGCAAGTAACTCAGCCTGCCGGTGCTTTCCCCGGTCAGGCAGCAGCAATCCCGTCGGTTGGCTCCTGGAGCTTCGTGCTGGCGCGCCCTGGCCTCGACGAGGCCATCGTTTATCGCCTGGCCAAGGCGCTGCACACAGCCGAGGCCCAGCCGTCGCGTCAGCTTGCGGACACGACGGCGAAGAATACGCTCGCCGTGACACCAGCCGGACGATTGCATCCCGGCGTCGTGCGTTACTTCAAGGAAGCGGGCCTCGACCGCTAGGCCCCGCCGACTGCATTAGCGGACGGCGACATTCCGGCTTCGCCGTCTGACTTGTTTGTGTCCGAAGCGCTGCTCCTATTCCGGCTTGAGCAGACCCTTCTTCGCAAGATCGCCGATGCCGGCTTCCTCGATCTTGAGGGCCGCGGCGAACGCTTCAGGAGTCGAGGGTCGCACGCTGGCGCCGAGTTCCACCAGTCTCTGCTTCACGGCCGGGTCGTCGAGGGCCGTGACCATGGCTGCGTTCAGGGCGGCAATCACCGGCTGCGGCGTGCCGGTGCGCACGAAGATGCCCAAGGTCGTACCGCCATCGAACGGCGTGCAGCCGGTTTCGGCCAACGTGGGCACGTTGGGCAACTCGGGAATGCGCTTCTCGCCGATGACGACGATGGCGCGCAGCTTTCCCGACTGGATATGCGGCAGCGAACTCGTGAGCTGGTCGACATAAGCGTCGATCTGGCTGGCCAGCACGTCGTTCAGGCCAACGCCTGAGCCGCGATAGGGCACGACGCTGAAGCTCACCTTCTCGTTCTCCTGCAGGCGCAGGATGTCGATATGGTTGGGCGTACCGTTGCCGGCGTGGCCGAGGCTGATCGTGCCGGGCTTGGCCTTCGCTGCCGCCAACAGGGCAGGCCAGTCGGCGAAGCGACTGGTCGCCGGCACCACGACGATCATCGGGACCGTGCTCAACATGCCGACCGGCGCGAAAGATGGGATCATCGACGGCTTGCCGGCCATCAGCGGCGAGACATAGAGCGGCCCGAAGGCGCTGATGACCATCGTATAGCCGTCGGCCGGTGCCTGGAGGACGAGCTCCTGGCCAACGACGCCGCCTGCGCCAGGTCGATTGTCGACGACCACGAGCTGCCCGAACTTTCGCGACATGCCTTCGCCCACGAGGCGCGCGGTGACATCGGCATTGCCGCCGGCGGCGAAGGGGACGATGAAGCGGACCGGCTTCGATGGGAAGGATTGCGCCCAGGCGCGCGCGCTGGTGAGCGTTGTCGTCGCTGCCGCAAGACCAGCCAGGAATGTCCGCCGTTTGGATGTCACGATGCTTCCTCCGTCATGCTTCTGCCTGCGCCTTCTACGGGCGTGCGGCAAAAGCATCGGATCGGAGTTGTCGGGACGCCAATCAAATCGAGTTGGCTCTTTCGCGGCCCGGAAGGCCGGCGACCTCGGCGGGGATCAGTTCGGCGCGCTGTTTGGGAAGGGCGGTGGGATACTGGTCCTGCAGGAAGGCGATCAGCTTCTCGCGCACCTCGCAACGCAGGTCCCAGGCTTCGGGAGACGTGCGGGCGCTTACCAGGGCGCGAAGCTGCAGCGCACGCTCGCTGCTGTCGACAACCTGCAGATTGACCACCTGGCCATCCCACAGTCTCGATGCCTTCACCAGCTCTTCGAGCTTGTCGCGGATACGGGCGACCGGCACCGTATAGTCGACCCACAGCATCACCGAGCCGATGAGGTCGGAGGATTGCCGTGTCCAGTTCTGAAAGGGACGGTCGAGGAAATAGGAGAGCGGCACCACCATGCGCCGCCAGTCCCAGATCTTGATGACGACGTAAGTACTCGTGATCTCTTCGACCCAGCCCCATTCGTTCTCGACGATCACGGCGTCGCCGATTCGGATCGGTTGGGTGATGGCGATCTGGATGCCGGCGAAAAGGTTCGTGAGCAGCGGTCGCGCCGCGAGGCCCACGACGAGGCCGGCAGCGCCGGCAGAGGCAATGAGGCTGACGCCGTACTGCTTTACCGACTCGAATGTCATCAGTGCCGCGGCGACGGTGACCAGTACCACGACCGTCGAGGCGACACGGCGCAGCACACGAACCTGGGTCAGGTGTTTGCGGCCGAGCGGATCGCCGCTGAAATCTATGCCTGGCCGGCGCAGATAGAAGTCGGAGGCGAGGGTAATGGCGGCCGTACAGCTCCAGCCGAGCAGAATGATGAAAACGATGACCAGCCAATGGCCGATGACGGCACGGATCTCGCGTTCAAGCGGTATGACCGGCAGCACGAGCGCGATGGCGAAGGCAGCGAGGCCGACACGCAGCAGCGCCTGGGTCGCTGAAATCAACGAATGAAGAAAATCATGGGATCCCGGCACGATCCGCCGCAGCAGTCGAAGCGCCGCGCCGTGCAGGGTGACGGCGAAAGTCGCGGCGATCACGAGGCAGGCAAGCGCGATCAGCCAATCAGGTACCCAGGGGGTGATCCGTTCCACCCAATCGATCGCGCCTTCCATGAGGGCTAACGTCTCGAGGATGAGCAAAGTTCCCCGATGCCGTGTGCAACCGCTTCGGAAAGGAGGCGTTCGTCGACTGAACCCTCAAGTCAATGGAGGAACTTGGCCATGCGAGTAGGTGATGCCATGACGCGCGAAGTCTGCGTCGTACGACCTGATCACACGATTGAGGATGCCGCGCGCATGATGCTGGCGGTCGATGCCGGCCTCCTGCCGGTCGGCACTGAAGACCGGCTGGTCGGTATGATTACCGACCGCGATATCGCGGTGCGCGCGATTGCCGAAGGCAAAGGCCCCGAGACGGCGGTGCGTGAGGTCATGACGCAGGAGGTGAAATACTGCTTCGTCGACGAGGACACCGCGCACGTCGCGAAGAACATGGGCGAGCAACAGCTTCGCCGCTTGCCGGTGATCGACCGCGACAAGCGGCTGGTCGGCATCCTCTCGCTGGCCGACGTGGCTTCGCACGAAGCGGATGGCCGACGCGTCGGCAATGCCTATCGCGACATTGCCCAGCCCGGAGGCGAGCACAATCAGGGCGCCGAAGAGCGCGGCAAAGGCATGTAGCGAAGCGAAAGAAGGTAGCTGAGGGCGGTCGCTGGTTTGGCCCGGCGACCGCCCTTTGCGTGTTAGTTGCTGTTTTCCAGGCGGATGACGATGTAGCGCCGGCCGTCGCGCTCCACGTCGAAGCGGACATTGTCGCCAGCGCTGAGACCCTTCAGAGCCACCGTCTGAGCGACGTCGAAGATGCGCGTGCCACCCTCGAGGAAGTGCTGCGGGATGGGGCGGTACTCGAGCGTAATTCGGTTACGCGTCGGATCGACGGCGACGACCTTGCCACGCACCAGTCGTTCATCGGTTGCCGTCGCCGCGGCCGCGGTGTCGCTGTCGGCGGCATCACCGAAGAAGCCGGGCTGCGTCGCCGATGCCGATAGCGACATCGCGTGCAAGGGGCCGAACAAGGCAAGGAGCGTGAGCATCCCAAGAAGGAACGCGCGGGGGCTGAAGCTACTGATCATGGTCTTTCTCCGGCGCTGCATTTGGGAAGCGAGCCGGCCAATTGCCAGAGCTGATGCTGTGGTCAGATGTCAAAAAGATGACCGCGCGATGCCTGCGCCTTCCGGTGCGTGATCTCTACAGGCAAACAACTGGAGCGGGCAGTCGGATGATCGGCGCTGGCGATCTGCCCGTCATCGCATCGACAGATCGAGGTTATCTCCGTGATAGCAGCGCTTGCAGTCGGTTGGGGTGTCCTGCCATCACGCCGATGATCGTCGACCGATCATCGACACGCTCGCGACGTGCGGACGTCGCTGCTCAATGGATGCTCGCGAACTTGTGAGACCGACCGATCTTCGAATTGATGCCGTGGAGCGGCGATCGCTCAGGCGGCGGAGTCGATCACCTTGGCGAGCGCAATGTCTTTGTCCGAGAGTCCGCCGGCATCGTGGGTGGAGAGGACGATCTCGACCCGGTTATAGACGTTGGACCATTCGGGATGGTGGTCGGCCTTTTCGGCGGCCAGCGCCACGCGGGTCATGAACCCCCAGGCCCGGTTGAAATCGGCAAATTTGAAGCTCTTCTGGATGGCGTCGCGGCCCGGGACTTCCTTCCAGTCCTTCAGCGTGGCGAGGGCCGTTTTGCGGGCGTCGCCGGTCAATTTGTCGGTCATCTGCGTTCTCCTGATATGGCGCGAAGCTTGCCTCATTCCCGGCGGGCGGCCTAGGGTTGGCCAACCAATAGGAGGTTTCCGTGAATTCGTTACGTCGAACTCTGCTTCTCGCTGCCGCATCGTTTGCGGTGGCCGCGCCTGCGTCGGCGCAAAAGGCCGCCGATACGCTGCGCATCATCTTCACCGACGCAGTGCCCAACGTCGACATGTACTTCAACAGCCAGCGCACCGGCCTGATCCTGGCGCACCAGGCCTGGGACATGCTGGTGCATCGCGACCCCTCGACCTTCGAGATCAAGCCTTCGCTCGCTACCGACTGGAAGTTCGTCGGAGACACGGCGCTCGATCTCACCATCCGCCAGGGTGTGAAATTCCACGACGGCAGCACGCTCTCGCCGGAAGACGTGGTCTACACCATCAACATGGCGTCCAATCCCGACAACAAGCTCGCGACGCCGTCGAACTATGCCTGGATCGACAAGGCCGAGAAGACCGGCGACTGGACCGTGCGCATCCATATGAAGCGGCCGACGCCGGCGGCGCTGGAATACCTCGCCATGGTGACGCCGATCCATCCCAAGGCCTATCGCGAGAAGGTGGGTCCGGAGGGCTTCGCGGCCAAACCGGTCGGCGCCGGCCCCTACAAGATCGTCAAGAACGAGCAGGCCAAAGAAATCGTCTTCGAGCGCTTCGACGACTATTGGGCCGGCTCGCCCAAGGGCAAGCCCGCGATCAAGAAGCTGCACGTGCGCTTCGTGCCCGATCTCGCCACCAGCATGACCGAGCTGCTCGCCCAGCGTACCGACTGGATCTGGAACATCAATCCCGATCAGGCCAAGGACGTGAACCGCATGCCGCACCTGCAGGCGGTGCCGCAGGAGTCGATGCGCATCGGCTATCTCTCGATCGACGCCGCCGGCCGCACCGGGGCCGGCAATCCGCTGACCAACCAGAAGGTGCGTCAGGCCATCTGGCACGCCATCAACCGTCAGGAGATGGCCGAGAAGCTGGTGCAGAACGGCAGCCGCGTGCCGCCGGCACCCTGCTTCCCGACCCAGTTCGGCTGCGACGCCGATGCCGCGGTGAAGTACGCCTACGATCCGGCGAAGGCCAAGGCGCTGCTGGCCGAGGCGGGCTTCCCCAACGGCTTCGACATCGAGTTCGTGACTTACGTCCAGCCGACCACGTGGAGCGCCGCCATCCAGAACTACCTGCAGGCAGTCGGGATCCGGGCTAAGATCTCCCAGCTCCAGGTCGCGGCGGCGATCGCCAAGGCGCAGAAGGGCGAGAACCCGCTCTATCACGGCAGCTGGGGCAGCTACTCGATCAACGACGTGTCGGCGATCTTCCCCGTGATGTACGGCGGTGGCGGCGACGACTATGCGCGCGATCCCGAGTTGCAGAAGCTGGTGGCCGATGGTGGCAGCACCGCCGACTCCGCGGTGCGCAAGAAGAACTACTCGGCCGCGGTCAAGCTGATGACCGACAAGGCCTACTGGCTGCCGCTGTTCACCTACGTGAACATCTACGCCTTCTCCAAGCAGCTCGAGATGAAGACCTTCCCCGACGAGCTGCCGCGCTTCTACTTCGCGAAGTGGAAGTAACGCGCGCCTAAGCTCAAGGCACCAGCAAACACTCCACGCCGCCGCCAGGCCTCGGCTTGAGCGGCGGCGTTTCGTTTGAGCAGCGCGGCTCGGCAACGGGGCAGCGCGGATGGAAGCGGCAGCCCGGCGGGATGTTGGCCGGATCGGGCATGATGTCGCCCAGCCCGACATCGGGCACGCCGAGGCCGGGCTCGGGCGTCAGCACCGAGGCGAGCAGCGCTTTCGTGTAGGGATGCTCGGGCGCGCGGAACAGCGTCTCGGTCGGCTGGCGCTCGACGATGCGGCCGAGA
>JAFKFK010000051.1 GCA_017307275.1 Alphaproteobacteria bacterium
CCGTCACCATCCACGCCGACCATATCTCCGTCGACTATGCCGGCACGTCGGGCGCGTCGATCTACGGCATCAACTCGCCCATGTGCTACACGGAGGCCTATACCGCCTTCGGCATCAAATGCGTCGTGGCGCCAACCATCCCCAACAATGCCGGCACGCTCGACTCCATTCTGGTTACGGCGCCGGAGAACACCATCGTCAACGCGCTGTTTCCCGCCGCCGTGAATGCGCGCAGCACGATTGGCCATATGTTGCCCGATGTCTGCTTCGATGCGCTGCACCAGGTGATCCCGGGCCAAGTGCCGGCCGAAGGCACCAGCAACCTCTGGAACCTGAAACTCGGCGCCGGCCACGGCATGACCGGAACCATCGGCAACAGCCGGCCCTTCATGGTGACGACCTTCCATTCCGGCGGCGCCGGTGCACGCCCCACGCTCGACGGACTGTCGGCAACGCCTTTCCCGTCCGGCGTACGCAACGTGCCGGTCGAGATCACCGAGACCATCGCGCCGGTGGTCATCTGGAAGAAGGAATACCGCCAGGATTCCGGCGGCGCGGGCCAGCAGCGCGGCGGCCTCGGCCAGGTGATGGAGGTCGAGCATCGCGAGGGCGCTCCCTTCGGCATCTTCGCCACCTTCGAGCGGGTCAAGCATCCGGCGCGCGGGCGCGATGGCGGCCAACCGGGCGGCAACGGCCGCCTCTCGCTGGCGTCGGGTCAGGAACTCAAGGCCAAGGGCTTCCAGACCATTCCGGCGGGCGAACGCCTGGTCGTCGAGATGCCAGGCGGTGGCGGTTTCGGCGACCCGAAGAAGCGCGACCGCGAGGCCGTGAAGCGCGACGTCAGACTGGGTCTCGTCAGCACGGAGCAGGCGAAAACGGCCTACGGCATCGAGAACGATTGACGTAGGGGCCGCTGCCAGAAAAATTTGTCCCTCGCTGCGACGCCGAGGCTGTAGTCTTTCCCCTCAAAGGGAAAAGAGGAAACCCAGATGTGGCAGCCCAGCGAGCGCTACCCCGATCCGGCGGTGCGCGTGCTCGATCCGTCTTTCAACCAGTACCGGCTGGTGCTGGCGTCGGTCGAGCGTCTCTACACCGGCTGTCGCTGGGCCGAGGGGCCAGTCTATTTCGGTGACGGGCGCTATCTCCTGTGGAGCGACATTCCCAACAACCGTGTGCTGCGCTGGGACGAAGAGACCGGTGCCGTCTCGGTCTTCCGCAAGCCGTCGAACAACGCCAACGGTCATACACGCGACCGCCGCGGCCGTCTGATCGCCTGCGAGCACGATGCGCGCAGGGTCGTGCGCTTCGAATATGACGGCGCCATCACGGTGCTGGCCGACTCCTACAACGGCAAGCCACTGAATTCGCCGAACGACGTCGTCGTGAAGTCCGACGGCTCCATCTGGTTCACCGATCCGACCTTCGGCATCCTGGGTTACTACGAGGGCCACAAGGCGGAGAGCGAGAACAAGCCGGCCGTCTATCGCCTCGATCCCACGACCGGCAAGCTCGCCATGATGGTCGACGATATTCCCGGCCCCAACGGACTCGCCTTCTCGCCCGACGAGAAGACGCTCTACGTCGTGGCCTCCCGCGCCGAGCCGCACCGCACCATCCTCAAGTACGACGTGTTGGGCGACGGCAACGACACCAAGCTCGGCAAGGGCTCGGTGCTGATCGATGCCGGGCCGGGCGGCTCGCCCGACGGCTTCCGTGTCGACGTCGACGGCAACTTGTGGTGCGGCTGGGGCATGGGCTCGCCCGAACTCGACGGCGTGCGTGTCTTCAATGCCAGCGGCAAGCCGATCGGTCATATCGATCTGCCGGAACGCTGCGCCAACCTCTGCTTCGGCGGACGTTATCGCAACCGCCTGTTCATGACGGCGAGCCACTCGCTCTACGCGCTCTACGTCAACACCCAGGGCGCGCTGGGTGGTTAATCGGTTTCGGGAGCGTCGTTAGATCCATGTCCGGAGTAGATTCGAGTTACGCCTGGTGGCGTCTCGTCGCCAGCGTCACGTTGAGCACGGTCGGCGGCATCGGCATGTGGTGCCTGGTCGTCGCCCTGCCCTCGGTGCAACAAGACCTCGGCGTGTCGCGCGCCGACATCTCCTTTGCCTACACGTTGAACACGCTCGGCTTCTTCGTCGGCGGCGTCGTCATGGGCAAGCTCGTCGACAAGCGCGGCATCGTTCTCACGGCCGTGCTGAGCGCGATCGGCCTGTCCGTGGGCTTCGCAGTGGCGCCGGCCGCCACGACGCTCCCTCTCTTCGCTGCCGCGCAAATACTCATCGGGTTCAGCGGGGCGGCAACCTTCGCGCCGCTGGTCGCCGACGTCTCGCACTGGTTCGAGAAGCGCCGCGGCATGGCCGTCGCCATCGCCGCCTCAGGCAACTATCTGGCCGGCACGATCTGGCCGCCGATCATCGAATTCCTGATCCGAGACCATGGCTGGCGTGCCGCCTATTGGATGGCCGCGGTGATCTGCCTGCTGGTGATGGTCCCGCTGGCCTTCGTGCTGCACCGGCCGCCACCTTTGCAGCATGCCGCCGACGGTAGCGCCGGAGCTGCCGCCCACTCGCCGCGGGCGCTCGGCCTCTCCCCTAATGCTTTGCAGGCGGTCCTGATCGTCGCCGGCATCGGCTGTTGCGTCGCCATGTCGATGCCGCAGGTCCACATCGTCGCCTACTGCGCCGACCTGGGTTACGGCGTTGCCCGCGGCGCGGAGATGCTGTCGCTGATGCTGGGCTTCGGCATCATCAGCCGCATCGCCTCGGGCTGGATCGCCGACCGAGTGGGCGGCATCAAGACGCTGTTGCTGGGCTCCACCCTGCAATGCGTGGCGCTGGTCTTCTACCTGATCGACGATTCGCTCAACTCGCTCTACGTCGCCTCCGCCCTGTTCGGCCTGTTCCAGGGCGGCATCGTACCGTCCTACGCCATCATCGTGCGCGAGTACTTCCCGCCCAAGGAAGCGGGCTTCCGGGTGGGAATCGCGATATCGTCGACCTTGGTCGGCATGGCGCTGGGCGGCTGGATGGGCGGCGTGCTGTTCGACATGACCGGCTCCTACCGCGCCGCCTTCATCAATGGGATCGCCTGGAACCTGTTGAACGGCGTCGTCGCCTGGTGGCTGCTGTTCCGCCAGAGCCGCCGCAACGTCTACGCCTGAGGGGCCATCATGCGTATCGTCGCCATTCACGACATTGTCTCGCCGATCCGATCCAACATCGCCAACGCCTATATCGACTTCAGCCAGATGACGGCCTCGGTCGTAGCCGTGGTCACGGACGTGAAGGTCGATGGCAAGCCGGTGGTGGGCTTCGGCTTCAATTCCAATGGCCGCTACGCACAGCACGGCCTATTGGGCGAGCGCTTCATCCCGAGGCTGAATCAGGCCAAGCCCGACTCGCTGGTCGATGCCGAAGGCCTGCTCGATCCCGCCAAGTGCTGGGCCGCGATGATGGCCAACGAAAAGCCTGGCGGGCACGGCGAACGCTCGGTCGCGGTCGGCGTGCTCGACATGGCGCTGTGGGATGCCGTCGCCAAAGCCAAGCGCGTGCCGCTCTGGAAGCTGCTGGCCGATCGCTACAACGGCGGCCAGGCCGACGCGAAGGCCTGGGTCTATGCCGCCGGCGGCTACTACTACCCCGGCAAGGATCTCGACGGGCTGCGGGATGAGATGAAGCACTATCTCGGCCTCGGCTATTCCTGCGTGAAGATGAAGGTGGGCGGCGTGCCGCTCGCCGAGGATCTGAAGCGCATCGAGGCGGTGCTGAAGCTCGTCGGCAGCGGCGAGAAGCTGGCGGTCGACGTCAACGGCAAGTTCGACCTGACGACGGCCATCGAATTCGGCCGCGCCATCCAAGACATGGGCCTACGCTGGTACGAGGAGCCTCTCGATCCGCTCGACTATCTGGCGCACGCCGCTCTCGCGACCCAATACGCGCCGCCCCTGGCGACCGGTGAAAATCTCTTCTCGATGCAGGATGCGCGAAACCTGATCCGCCACGGCGGGCTGCGGCCCGACCGCGACATCCTGCAATTCGACCCTGCCCTCTCCTACGGCCTGGTCGAGTATCTGCGCACGATCGAGATGCTGAAGGCCAACGGCTGGTCACCGCGCCGCTGCGTGCCGCACGGTGGCCACCAGTTCGCACTCAACATCGCCGTGGGCCTACAATGCGGCGGCAACGAATCCTATCCGCAGGTCTTCGCGCCGTTTGGCGGCTTTGCCGACGATTGTCCGGTGGTCGATGGTCGCGTGACGATGCCCGAAGCACCGGGCATCGGCTTCGAACGCAAGGCCGAGCTGTGGTCGGTAATGAAGGACCTGCAGCCAGCCGCCTGAGCGATCAGGATACGGTCAGGCGCGGAAGTTGTCCCAGCCGGTACCGTGGGTCTGGTACCGCCCATCCTGCGGTGTGCCTGAATTGGCGCAGCCCGCAAGCAACGCCGCGGCGAACAGCGTTGCGACAACCGCAAGCACCTTGGATCGGAAAATGGTCATGTCGTCGACATGGCACCCGATCGACCGCGTTTCAACGCACCCCGGTTCACAAGTTCGCTAGCGTAGCGTCCAGCTAGTTCTTCTTTTTCTTTATCTCGATGACACCGTTTGCATTAGGCTGAATGTCGAGGCTGCTGACGCCCTGGTTGACCGCTGCCGTCATGAACGGCAGGGAGCAAAGTGCGGCGTATTGCTGGACCAGCATCTCGGCATTCCAGCGGTCGATCGCCACTTTTCCCGAGCCATCCGGAGGGCTTTCGGCACGAAACTTCGCCATGGCTTCGTAGATTTTCAGATAGAGATCATCGCCGACTTCGGCCAGCAGGTAGATGTTGTTGAAGCTCTCCACAGTGCTCGGCACCAGACCTCCCGCGGCGAACAAGCCAACCAGGATCGGGGATGCCACGCCGGAAAGGCCGGCCACCACCCCGCCCGCCGCGAAAATCGCGCTCAGCGTATTGCTGGTGAAATTGTTCCGGTTGCGCAGCTCGCGCAGCCTCGTGAAATACTGCAGGCAGGCGCGGTCAGCGAGATCGTAGCCATGCGCGACATATCGAACAGCAAGCTGATCGTCACTGATCGTCCGCCCCTGGCGCGCACTATTCCAACGATCCGTAAACTCCTTGTATTCCTTCGCGATGCCTTCGTAGGTTGGCGGCGGCGACGGTGTCAGGCCCGAGATCGAGCCGCCGCTACAGCCCGCGCCTGCGAGGGTTAGCGCCACCATGGCAACACAGCGCACGAACATCATGAGGGGTGCGTTCATCTGAGCACCATGGAGCCGATGGTGGTTGTCCCGACGCGCGATGGCGCCGTGGAGGGCAGAGCACTGGGCGGATGTATCGGCGTCGGTGCTGCGCCGACAGCCGACGGCAGTGCGGGCGCCACCTGCAACTGATTTGGCGCCGCGCGATTGGCATCGCCACCAGCTTCGACTTCCAGGTCCTTGATCCCCGTGTTCACCACGTGAGTGAGGAATGGGAGCGAGCACAGCGCCGCGTGTTGGCGCACACGCATGTCGGCAGTCAATCGATTGACGGTGGCCCCCGAGCCGGACGCAGGAAACATCGCCCGGTATCTGGCCATGGCCGTACTGATTTGCGGATAGAGACTGTCGCCTGCGGCGGCGAACAGGAATGTCTTCTGGAAGTCGCCGACGACGGACGGCACGACGCCCGTCGCGCCAAACAGGCCTGCCAACACGGCCGTCGGCGCGCTGGATAACGCCGATATCAGACCGGCCGAGGCCATCAGGTTCCGCGCCAGGTCCTTGGAGAAGTCCGTGTCGTTACGCAGCTTGCGCAGGTTCGTGAAGAACTTCAGGCACTCTCTGTCGGCCATGGCATAGCCGAGACTGACATAGGCCTTCACGGCATCGGTTTGCCCACCGGCCAGATCGTCGCCGCCGAGTTTGGCCCACTCGATACGGAACTTGGAATAGTCGTCGAATACGGCACTCGGTTGCGGTGGCTCTGCAGGATATAGGTCTTTGCGTAAGTCGCTACAGGCGCCCAAGAGCACAATGCTTGCACAAAGCGTGACGCGCGCCAGCCAGCCGCACGCCCGACTCTTGTCTCTCCCCATTGCGATGCCCCCCGACATCGTTGTTCGGCGGGGACGATGGCGTATCCCGCAATGGTTGACAAGAAAAGATGAGAGACACGTCCCTCAATGGTTGTATCGATCAGGAGGGCTAAGCGCGAAAATTCTCCCAGCCACCGCCGGTCTGCCAGCCGCTGGGCTGACTAGGATCCAGTGTCTTGCAGCCGCTCACCGCAAGGACCAGCAACGTGATCGCGACGAAGACCAAGGAACGAACACGATTCATGCCATCGACGATGGCACCCGCTCATTCGGGCTTCAACAGGCCCGACTTCACAAGTTCGCTAACGCTTACTTCCTGGTCCTTCATATAGGCAGCAAACTCGTCCATCGTCGTGGGCCGGGCAACGCCGCCGAGTTCGGCGAGTTTGTCGGCCACCGCCTTTTCCTTGAGCGCACCGACGACCGCGCCATTCAGGGTCTCGAGGATCGGCTTCGGCGTTCCGGCGCGGGCCAGAAGCCCCGCCGTCGTGCCACCATCGAACGGCTTGCTGCCGATGTCCTTCAGCGACGGCATGTCGGGGAGCTGCGGCACGCGGTCGGGACTCATCGCCAGCATGCCGATCAGCTTGCCGGACTTGATGTGCGGCAGCGACGTCGTGAGCTGGTCCATGTAGAGATCGATCTGGCCGGCCATGAGATCGTTGAGGCCCGGTCCCGACCCCTTGTACGGAATGATGTTGAACTGCACGCCCTCGTTCACCTGCAGGCGCAGGATGGCGATGTGGTTGGTGGTGCCGTTGCCGGCATGGCCGATGCTGACCGTGCCCGGCTTGGCCTTGGCCTCGTCGAGTGCGGCACGGATGTTCGCAAAGCGGCCTCCGGGCTTGGCCACGATGATCATGGGCACGGTGCTCAGGAGCGAGATCGGCGTGAACAGCGGCACCATGGACGGCTTGCCCGCCAGGTAGGGCGCAACAAAGAGGACGCTGAAGCTGCCCATTACGACCGTGTAACCATCCGCCGGAGCATTGGCCGCGGCCTCGGCGCCAACGATGCCGCCCGCCCCCGGGCGGTTGTCGACAATCACGGTCTGCCCAAGCCGCCGCCCCATCGCCTCGCCCACCAGCCGCGAGGTCAGGTCGTAGTTGCCGCCGGCGGCAAATGGCGAGATCCAGCGGATCGGCTTGCTGGGAAAATTCTGGGACCATGCCGGCAAGCTCGGCAGTGCCATTGCGCCGCCGAGCAGCGCGCGCCGGGACATCCTCGTCATCTCGACCCCTCCCCTGATTTCGCGTGCCGTTTCGCACGCCCCTTCAGACTGATTGCAATTTTCGCTTTCTCGCGCCACATCGGAATAAGGCCCACCCATCGAGGAGAGAAACCGGGATGCCAGAGCACCAGACGCCGCTGATCGCCACTATCGCTGCGGGTCTGATGCTCGCCTTCATCTTTGGTCTCATTGCCCAACGGCTGCGCGTGCAGCCCCTGGTCGGCTACCTGCTGGCCGGCGTCATGGTTGGCCCCTACACGCCGGGTTTCACGGCCGACCCCGCTCTCGCCGCCGAGCTGGCCGAGATCGGCGTCATCCTCCTGATGTTCGGCGTCGGGCTCCACTTCTCCCTGAAGGACCTGCTGTCGGTGGCGCGGATCGCGGTGCCCGGTGCCGTCGGGCAGATTGCCGTGGCCACATTAATGGGCGCCGGCCTCTCCTGGGCACTCGGCTGGAGCCTGCAAGCGGGCTTCGTCTTCGGATTGACCCTGTCGGTGGCCAGCACCGTGGTCCTGATCCGAGCCCTGCAGGACCGACACATCCTCGACAGTACCCGTGGCCGCATCGCGGTCGGCTGGCTCGTCGTCGAAGACCTCGCCATGGTGCTGGCGCTGGTGTTGCTGCCGGCGGTCGCGGTCGTCACCGCAGGCGAGGACGTGCCCGCGACCCGCATCGTTTTCTCCCTGCTGATCACTCTGGCGAAGGTCTCGATCTTCGTGGCTGTGATGCTGATCGTCGGGCGGAGGGTCATTCCCTGGCTGATGCACCACACGGCGCATACCGGATCGCGTGAGCTGTTCCGGCTCGCCGTCTATGCCATCGCACTTGGCGTCGCCTATGGCGCGGCCAAGCTGTTCGGTGTGTCCTTCGCGCTGGGCGCCTTCTTTGCCGGGATGGTGCTGGGCGAAAGCGACCTCAGCCAGCAGGCCGCCGAGGAGGCGATCCCACTACGCGACGCCTTCGCCGTCCTGTTCTTCGTCTCGGTCGGCATGCTGCTCAATCCGGCCGTGTTCATCGAGGCGCCGTTCGCGATGCTGGCGACCGTGGCGATCATCATCGTCGGCAAATCGGCGGCTGCCTATTTGATCGTGCGTGCCTTTCGCTATCCAAGGTCGACTGCGCTCACCGTGTCCGCCAGCCTGGCGCAGATCGGCGAATTCTCCTTCATCCTGATCGGGCTCGGCATCGATCTCAAAATGGTACCCAAGGAAGCACGCGACCTCGTGCTGGCCGGCGCCATCATCTCGATCATGTTGAACCCTCTCGTCTTTGCTGTGTTGGAGAAATGGGAGCGCGACAAGAAGGGGGCTGCCGGCGTCGCGGCGTCGCCCGAACCGCCGACCTCCACCGACGAGGCCGAGGCCGAGGCCGAGAACACGCCGGTCATGACCAGCCTCACCGGGCATGACGTCGTTATCGGTTATGGCCGGGTCGGCTCTCTGGTCGGCGCAGGCCTCGTCCGCGATGGCGCAAAGGTGCTGGTCATCGAAGCCGGCGAAACGGCGTCGACCAAGGCCCGCAACGACGGCGCCGAGATCAGCCGCGGCAATGCCGCCGACCCGGCCGTCCTTGCCGCCGCAAATCTTGCCGGCGCCCGACGGCTCTATGTTACGATTCCCGAACCTTTCGAGGCAGGCCAGGTGATCCAGCAGGCTCGCCTCGCCAACCCGACGATCGATATCCTGGCGCGGGCCCATACCGACGCCGCCGTAGAACATCTCGACAAGCTGGGCGCCAACCTCGTCGTGCTGGGCGAGACCGAGATCGCCCACCGTATGCTCGAACGGCCCCGCGGAAACCCTGCCGAGACGCCACCGCCCTGAGCCGGCTAGCCGCTCGTGCGCTGCAGGGCGGGCCGGGCATTGAGTCGCGCGACGTAGTCGTCGAAGACCTGCTCGCCCTTCAGCCCCGGCGCGCCGAACATCATGGCCCAGCGAATCTGCGAGCCGACATAGACGTCGGCGGCGCTGAACTTGTCGCCGAGCAGATAGGGTCCCTTGGCCAGGGCCGTCTTGAAAGCGGCCACGACCTCACCGTAGCTGCCCCAGCCGACGGCCGTCTTTTGCGGCGGCGCCGGGCGCTTCATCATCTCGTCGAGCAGGGCGGGCTCGAAGCAGCCGGCACCGAAGAACAGCCAGCGATAATAAGTGCCACGCGAGGGATCACCGATTGCCGGCGCAAGCGCCGCCTGCGGGAAGATATCCGCGAGGTAGGCGATGATCGCCGCCGTTTCCGTCACGACGGTGCCGCGATGCACGATGGTCGGCAGCTTGCCCATCGGGTTCAGCGCCAGGAAGGACGGCGTCTTGTGCTCTCCCTTCTCGAAGTCGATGGGTACGATGCGATAGGGTGCGCCGGTTTCTTCGAGCATCCAGTGCACCATCTGCGCCCGTGAGCGCGGATTGTGATAGAAAACAATCTCGTCGGTCATGCTGTGCCTCCCTGCGGCGGTCGCAATATGGTGCTTGGAAAGAGATATGTCCCGATCGTCGTTTCTTGCCGGCCTTCTCTGTGTCGTCGCCGTGACACCAGCAAGTGCGCAAGCACTGCCAGCACTCGACTGCACGGGGCCATTTGCCCGCGATGCCAATGAGAGCACCGTTGCTGCTACGTTCGGCGCCGCCAACGTCACGCGCGCGGACATCCCGATTGGGGAAGGCTACACCGAACCCGGCATCGTGGTTTTTGCCGGCGACGATGCGAGGCGCATCGACATTCTCTGGCGCGACGCCACGGCACGCGCCCAGCCGGCCACCGTGATCTTCCGCGCTGGCTCAACCTGGCGCATCGCCATTTCCGGACTACCCGACAAGCCGGTTGCCCTCGGCGCCACGCTGGAGGAGATCGAGGCCATGAACGGCAAGCCGTTCAGCATCACCGGATTTGGATGGGATCTTGGCGGCCGCGCCATGGGCTGGCATGACGGCAAACTCGCTCACCCGGTCGGGGGCTGCACGCTGTCTCTGGGTTTCGACCATGGACCGAATGCGCCACCCGACGCGCTCGAGAAGGTAAATGGCGACGTCGAATTCCTGTCGTCCGACGCCGCCATGCGCCAGGTGAAGCCGGTGGTGGTCGAGATGATGCTCAACTGGGAGCCGTAAGCGGCAGTTCCTCAGTGGAACAACCGCCCGAAGAAAGATCCGTGCTTGTTCCCCAAGCCGCGATCGCCATGGCTACCGTGCTTCGCACCGCGACCATTATCGCGTTGGCTCTCGGGTGCGGAAGCGGGCGATAAGCGCGTGCCGTCGCCCAGGCTGCGTTCGATGATCTTGTCGAGTTCGCCGCGATCCAGCCAGACACCGCGACACTTCGGGCAGTAATCGATCTCGATGCCCTGACGCTCGCTCATGACCAGATCGACACGGCAGGTCGGGCAAAGCAGGTTGTGGCCGTTCTCGACCGTACCGGCGTTCGTTACATCTGCCATTTTCTTCTCCCGTGTTGCCAGCCACCAATGCGGCCTCGGGAGACATCAGATCATCATTTGAACATTTGTTCAATTGAACAAATATATAAATATTGTCAATCTTCCTCAGCAAGAAGGGCGACCCTCGCGGGTCGCCCTTGCTCTTGTTCCAATGCTGCTCGGCTTTACTGGACCACGATCTCGACGCGGCGGTTCTGCGGCTCGCGGACGTTCGGGCCGGTCTGAACCAGCAGGCCCTGCTCGCCACGGCCGATAACCGCGATGGCCGTCGCCGGCACGCCTTCACGCACCAGAGCGTCCTTCACGGCGTTCGCACGGCGCAGCGACAGCGCCATGTTGTATTGCTCCGAACCCGACGTATCGGTGTGGCCCGTCGCCGTGATGCGCGCATTGCCCTTGGTCTTGTAGGCTTGTGCGGCCTGGCGGATCGTCCCCAGCGCCTGCTCGGTGAGGTTCGAGCGATCCCAGTCGAAGAACACCATGTACGACGGTGGGGCTGCGACCGGTGCCGGCGGCGGCGGAGGCGGCGCCGAGGGCGTAACGAATTTGTAGGTCACGCCCGCCAGCGCCAGAATGTTCTGGTTCTGGAAGGTCACATTGCCGAACGGGGTGTCCACGCTCGGATTGGTCGTGCCGAAGTAGCGGCCTTCGATCATAAAGCGCAGCGATTCGTCGACGTTGTAGGCAAGCCCCAACATCGCCTGGTAAGCAAACTGCGTACTGCCCAGCGAGCTGTTGCTGTCGACGAAGGCGATACCCGCACCGACGCCGATGTACGGCGTGATCACCGAGGTGGGCATGAAGTCGTACAGCACGTTGACCATGGCATTGAGCTGGCCAACCTTGCCGTTGATGGCTGTGCCCGGGATGTTGGCGCTGGTTGGTACCTGGCCGTAGCCGACTTCCAACTCGACGCGCGGACCGACGAAGTCGTAACCCGCCTTGCCGCCGACAGCCCATCCTGTCCATGTCGATGCGTTCGCATTCGAACCGATGAACCAGTCAAGACCGCCGCCGGCCCCGATATAGAAGCCCGGCTGGGCGTTGATCTGGGCCTGGGCAACCGCCGGAACAACGACCGGCGCCAATGCAAGCACTCCAAGTGTGAGCAGCTTTTTCATCTGGAACTCCCCCATCGTTGAAGGAACAAGCCGAGGGGTGAACGGGCATTGCCATGGTTTGGTTGCATTGTTGCCGCCAACGACACACGATTCTCCGAGGTGTGCCATTTGCGTCACAGGGCGACCCCACCCTTGCGAAGCAGACAAAAGCCTGTCGGAGAAGCCTATGTCCCCCGAGACGACTTCAGTGGCTGTGATCGGAGCCGGTGTGGTCGGCCTCTCGACCGCGCTCTACCTGCTCCGGTCCGGGCAGCGGGTTATCCTTTTCGATCCGCTGCCACCGCCTGGGGGCGCTTCCTTCGGTAATGCCGGCATGATCAGTGCCGACACGTCCGTGCCAATCGCCTTGCCGGGAATGCTTCCCAAGGTGCCGGGCTGGCTGCTCGATCCCCTCGGACCGTTGGCCGTACGCCCCTCCTACTTCCCGAAGGCCCTGCCCTGGTTGCTGAAATGGGTCGCCGCAGGCCGCCTGCCGCGCGTACTGGCGATTTCCGATGCCATGCGCGCGCTGCACCGCGATGCCTTCGCCTGCTGGAAAGAGCTCCTGGGCCCGACCCACTACGCCGATCTGATCCGGCCTGCCGGCCAGGTACACGTGTGGGAGGCCGACAAGGAAACCGAGGGAGCAGCGCTTGAGCACCGCCTGCGGGAGCGACAGGGCATTCCCAGCCAGACACTCGGCCCCGACGATCTTCGCCAGATGTTTCCCGGTCTCTCGACCGCCGTGAAGCGAGGTGTCCTCATCCCGGGCAACGGCTACACCGTCAACCCGCAGCGATTGATCCAGACCCTCCAGGCGCTCTTTCTCGAGGCCGGGGGCGTGCTGTTGCCCGAGAGCGTGATGAAAATCATCCCGTGCGATGGGCGAGCGGGTTACGACGTCATGACTAATGTCGGCTTCCATCGCACCTCGCGGATCGTCGTCGCCGCAGGCGCTCGCGCCGTCCGGTTGCTGGAACCGCTTGGCATCCGCGTGCCGCTCGAAACGGAGCGCGGCTATCACGTGATGCTGCCGACATCGGGCTTGTCGCTGACGACGACGATCTCGAACAAGTCGCGATCCTTCGGCGTCACCCCCATGGAGCACGGACTCCGGGTCGCCGGCACGGTGGAGATCGCGGGACTGGAAGCGCCGCCGGATGAACGACGGGCCAAGGCGCTGGTCGCGAGCGTCCGCACTATGTTCCCCGGCGTGAATGTCGAAGGCCAGAGCTTCTGGATGGGCTTCCGCCCTTCCACACCCGACAGCTTGCCGTTCCTGGGAGAAGCGAGATCCTATCCCGGCCTCTTCCTGGCCGTAGGACATGGCCACTTCGGCATGACCGGCGGGCCGCCCAGCGCCCGCTTGCTCGCCAATATCATTGCCGGAAAGGCCACCGGCCTGGATCCCCAGCCCTACAGGCCACATCGCTTCGGATGAGTGGCGACCTAGGCGATGAGCTTGCTGGCGAACTTCAGCGCGTCGAGGGCGAAGTGCCGGGCATCCTCGAACAAGGTGGCGAGTTCCAGCGCATAGAGAACCGCGATGGCACTGAAGGCCCCGGGATGCGAGCTACTCCATCGTACGACCCGGCCGGGCAGAGATGTTCTCAGCAGCGCGCCCCGCAGGCTAACCATCAGGACGATGCCAAGAACGGCACCGCCCAGCACATCGCTCGGGTAGTGGAAACCGAGATAGGCGCGCGGCAGGCAGATCACGAGAAGTACCCAGCAGAAGGCCACGATCCCGAACGGACGCGACCACGTCCAGATAGGCACCGAGAGCGAGAAGAAGAGCGCCGCGTGGTCGCTGGGGAACGAACTCCACGTCTTCAGCGACTCCGGATGTACGCTGAGTGGCGTGTTGAGGCCGAAGGCCGGTGCGTGCAGCGGCCGAGGATGGAAAGGCAAGCCCGTCTGCATCACCCGCACGATCAGGGCGACGAACAAGGCAGCCAGAGCCGAGGCCACGATCATGCGCCGCAGATCCTCGCGGCGATCGCCACTCACGAACCATATCCAACAATAGGCCGCGAGAAAAACGCCGCCCTTGAGAACCGCCGAGTCCGCAACGTCGAGGACGAACTGATCCAGCAGTGCGTTACGGCCAGCTGGCTGGTTGATCAGCAGCACCAGCCATTCGTCCCATCGATTGATCCCAATCACGGGCGGCACCTCCGCCGCCAACCTTAATGTTCGTCAAACCGCAACAATGGTGACCTTGCTGTGGCCCTTGGCATGAATTCAGGCACGACGCAGATCGAGATTGGTCCCCTGCCACACGCAACCCAGTTCGTTGCTCGTCACCTTGAGGACGCGCTCGCGGCCGTTGTTGACGAATGAGAAGACCATCATGCTGTTGCCGACTTTGGCGGTGCCGCCGAACACGCCGTCGGCCCCCTTCCGGAGAGTAACCGCAGTCACCCCTGAAACTGTGGCCATGGTCCGCGCTTCGGCGACCGACCACTTCTTGTTGTTGAAAGTGGTGTTCCCGGACGTACAGGCAGGGTGGTTCCTGGGTGATGGCGTCAGCGTGAACGGGATGCTTTGCGCAGCCAAAGGAGAGGCGATCCCGAGAAGAGCGACGGTCATTGCAATCATTCGGCGCATTGCAGCCCCCCGCTGCCGAAAGCCAGACGGCAGCCTGCCACGACGCTTGCCGCAAAGGCAATGCATCGCAATCCGAAGTACCGGCCAGGAACTCAACCTGTCCGCCGTGGGCGACGCGGCACCGGGGGCCACGATCATCGCATTGCCGGGGCGCTTGCATTACCCTCTGGGGGCAGCTTTCGCGGGCGTTGCAAACTGGACCATATCGAATCTTTGAAACTGGACGTTCCTCGCGATCCGGTCTCGGACTAATCAAGACTGAAGCTAAGAGGATTTCCGAGACCCATCATGGTTCAGAGACCGGCACCCGAACTATCCGTCGAAGACATCGAGCGTTTCGGCCCCGACCCGCTCGGCTCGTTCAAGGCCAACCTCGCCAAGGTCGAGGAACGCATCGCGCGGGCCTGCGAACGTGCAGGGCGCGATCGCGCTGCAGTCCGGCTGCTACCTGTCACGAAGACGGTACCGGCGCATGTCCTGCGTTTCGCCTTTGCCGCCGGCATCCAGTCTTTCGGCGAAAACAAGATCCAGGAAGCACAAGGCAAGCGGGAGGCGCTGGCCGACCTGGCGATCGACTGGAGCATCATCGGCCACCTGCAGACCAACAAGGTGAAGTATCTGACGCGCTTTGCTCGCGAGTTCCATGCACTCGACAGCCTGCGTCTCGCCGATCTCCTCAACAAACGCCTGGAGCAGGAGGATCGCTTCCTCGACGTCTATGTCCAGGTCAACACATCGGACGAGGAGAGCAAGTATGGCCTGCCGCCGAACGCACTCCTGCCCTTCGTCGACTCGCTCGATCAGTTCCCGCGTCTCAAGCCAAGGGGCCTGATGACCCTGGCGCTGCTCAGCGCCGACATGGACAAAGTCCGCCCCTGCTTCGGCCTGCTGCGCCGCTTGCGCGACGAGGCCGTGAAGCGCAACCCCGCACTCACCGAACTCTCGATGGGCATGTCGGGGGACTTCGAGGAAGCGATCGAGGAAGGCGCCGATGTCGTGCGCGTCGGCCAGGCTATCTTCGGCAAGCGCCCAACGCCCGACGGCCACTACTGGCCGGGCTTGATATCGACGTGACCCTTCTTCGGGGCATGCGCCCATGCCGGCGCCTGCCCCGAAAAAGTGAGGCCCGTGGAAACGGGCCTCGAGGGTTGGGGACGTAGCCTCGATCTTGCCAACCTGGGGGAGAAGGCGCTGACCGAGGTACGCACTCAATGCGCGCCATGCTGGAAGGTTCCATCCCTCTTCGCTCAGTTTTTCGAACCTCGCTCGGCCAGCACAGATAGCCAGAACATGAGGGGGAAGAGCATGCAAAGTCAGCCCCTCCCCTCCTCTTGTGCTCCATGAGCCACCGATCGCGGGGCTAGTAACGAGCGGGCGTCGTAACGGTCGTCGTCGTGACCGGGGTTGGAGAGTACGGGTCGTTATAGACGGTCGTGGTTCGCTGGGTGGTCGGGGCCGGCGGCGCTTGCACCGTCTCGTGCCTTACCGAACAGCCTGCCATCAGAACCGCCAGAGCCAACGCCGTGAACGGGACGATCTTCATGCGCGACCTCCTTTGAAGCTTTGCTGAACAAAGGCAGAAACGCCGCTTGTCCGAAGTCTGTTCCTCGACGATCGCCTTTCTGGGCCGCCACCTCGTCCCGAGGCGTTTCTGCGACCGTTGCCATGATTGGGAACCTCCCGCCCGAACGTAACTCGTTTGGCATTCGCCAGGAGAGAAGCTATCCAGACGGCATATCCTGCCGTGAGCCCGCGTGACGCAAGAACTCCAGATCTTCAGCACGATTGCCGTGCAGACCGCCCTCGAAGCACTCGCGCCGCAGTTCGAGGCGGAAAGCGGCTTCCGCCTTCGCATCACGTGGAACACCGCACCCGTGCTGGTGAAGCGTCTGCAGGGTGGCGAGACCGCGGACGTGCTGCTCCTCAACCGCGCCGGCATCGACACCATGATCCGCGAGGGACGAGTACTGCCCGGCTCCGAGGTCACGCTGGCGAGTTCCGCCACTGCCATCGCGATCAAGGCAGGTGCCGCCCGGCCCGATATCTCGACGCCCGAAGCGCTGACGCAAACGCTTCTGACGGCACGCGCAATTTCCTACACCGATCCGGCTGCCGGCGGTGCGAGCGGCATCTATTTCGCCAAGCTGCTGGAGCGCCTGGGCATCGCCGCCGAGATCAACGCCAAGACCAAGTTCCCACCGCCCGCCGGCCTCAGCGGCGATTTCCTGCTGACCGGCGAGGCCGATCTCGCGATCCAGCAAAAGCCCGAACTGCTTCAGGTGCCTGGAATCGAGATACTGGGGATGCTGCCGGGCGACCTGCATATGGTCACGGTCTTCGTCGCCGGCATCGAAGCGTCGAGCCCGCGGGCTGCGACGGCGAAAGCGCTGATCGACTTCCTTCACTCTCCGTCAGCGGCCGAAGTCTTTCGCACCAAGGGGCTCGATCCGCAGGGGTGACCCGCGAGCAATATGCCGTGCGGACTTCCACACGGCATATCGCGCGCTGTTTCAGAAGATTCAACCTGGTGATGTTCAACCGGGAATGCGGGCGATGACCTTGATCTCGAAGTCGAACCCCGCGAGCCAGTTGACGCCGATCGCCGTCCAATTTGGATAAGGCGCCTCCGGGAAAACTTCGTCTTTGACGGTCATGACCGCGCCGAACTGATTTTCGGGATCGGTATGAAAGGTCGTCACGTCGACGATATCGTCGAGCCCGCATCCACCCGCTTGCAGGGTCGCCTTGAGATTGGCGAACGCCAGACGGACCTGAGCCTCGAAGTCCGGCTCGGGCGAACCATCGCTGCGACTGCCGACCTGACCGGACACGAACAGGAGATCACCTGATCTGATCGCTGCGGAATAAGAGTGCTGCTGGTAGAGCTCGTGCCGATCGGCAGGGAATACGGCGTCACGCTGGGCCATAGGGAATTCTCCTGTTGTGGGTCGCTGGAAGCGCTGCCGACGAACCAATCTCCGTCGCTCGGCTTCACATACGCGACGTATATTAAATTCATATACGCAACGTATGTCAAATGAGATACGCTGCGTATTTGAGGTATAGAGGTGGTTGTGGCTGCACGACGGCGCTTGGAAACGATGGAAGAAAACCGCGGCAAGCTGATTGCCGCCGGGCGAAAGACATTCGCTTCCGAGGGGTTTGCCGCGGCGTCGATGGACGAATTAACCGCTTCCGTCGGCCTGACGCGCGGCGCGCTCTATCACAATTTCGGAGACAAGAAGGGGCTGCTCGCGGCCGTTGTGGCGCAAGTCGACGGCGAGATGGCGGAGCGTGCCCGGCTAGCCAGCGCTGACGCAGGCGATGACTGGGAGCAACTCCTGGCCGAAGGGGCGGCTTACATCGCGATGGCGTTGGATCCCGAGGTGCGAAGGATCGTGCTGCTCGATGGGCCTGCGTTTCTCGGCGACCCGTCTCACTGGCCCAGCCAAAACGCGTGTCTACAGGCAACGAAGCAAGCGGTCGGGAAATTGATCGCCGACGGCGTCATGAAGAACGCGGACATCGAGGCTGCTGCCCGCCTCCTTTGTGGGGCCGCACTGAACGCGGCGTTGTGGGTAGCGGACAGTGACGACCCGCAGTCCGCCCTGCCCAAGGCAGTCGATGCCTTTCGCCTCATGGCAGAGGGATTTCTAACCAAGAAACGCTAATTTCCGACACATCTTGCCAGCGTAGCGCTTGTGGATCTTGAGTGGGAAACGGGGAATGGCGGAGAGGGTGGGATTCGAACCCACGGTACGCTTGCACGCACAACGGTTTTCGAGACCGTCCCGATCGACCACTCTGGCACCTCTCCGGGCGCCGGGTTATAGGCGGCGGGCACTTTCGGGGCAACACCCTGATAGGCGGGGAGGATGAAGCGATGAAACTGCCCGAAAAGGGGCTGGCCTGGCCGGAGATCGAAGCCCGGCTGAACGATGCCAAGAAAGACGACTATTCGTGGCGGGACGGCCGGATGGCCGTTTACTACTACTATCTCGACGACGAACTGTCCGACGTGCAGAAGCGTGCCTATGCCGCCTTCTGGACCGAGAACAGCCTCGGCAAGCGCGCTTTCCCCTCACTGGCGAAACTGGAAAACGACGTCGTCGACTTCGGCCTGTCGCTGATGAACGCCCCCGAGGATGCCGCCGGAACCTTCACCTCCGGCGGCTCGGAAAGCATCTTCCTTGCTGTCCAAACCGCACGCGACTGGGCCCGCGCGACAAAAGGCATCGACAAGCCGAATTTCGTCGTCCCGCGCACCTCCCATCCCGCCTTCAGCCGCGCCGGACATGCGCTGGGTGTCGAAATCCGCCGCGTGCCCACCACGCGCAACGACTTCAAAGCCGATATCGGCGCGATGTCGGGCCGGATCGACGACAACACGGTCGGCCTCGTGGGCTCGGCGCCCTGCTACCCCTTCGGCGTCTTCGATCCGATTCGCGAACTCGGCGCGCTGGCCCAATCGCGTGGGCTTTGGCTGCATGTCGATGCCTGCGTCGGCGGCTTCCTGTCGCCCTACGTCAAGCGGCTGGGCCATGCCCTGCCCGACTGGGACTTCGCGGTACCGGGCGTCACCAGCATCTCCGCCGACCTGCACAAGCACGGCATGGCGGCCAAGGGCGCCTCGCTGATGCTGCTGCGCTCCAAGGAATTGAAGGAGAAGTACCAGACCTTCGATTTCCGCGAATGGGAGCGTGGCCCCTATGTCGCCTGGACCATGCAGGGCACACGTCCCGGCGGCGCCATCGCCGCAGCTTGGGCAACGCTGCAGCATCTCGGCGACGAGGGCTATATGCGCTGCGCGCGCATGATCATGGACAACAAGAAAGCCCTGATCGGCGGCGTTGCCCGCATTCCGGGCCTGACCGTGCTGGAACCCAGCGAACTTTCGATCTTCGTCACCCGCTCGGCTGATCCGACCTTGGATATCGGCGCTGTTTCCGACGCGATGGGCACCCGTGGCTGGCTGGTCGGCCGCCAGGTCGAACCGCCCGGCATCCATATGCATCTGAACCCCAGCCACGAGCGCATGGTCGGGGACTATCTGGAGGACTTGGCCTGGGCGGTCGGCGAAGCCCGCCGCAGCGGCGCCAGCTCCAGGAACGTCGGCTCGACCTACTGACTCCCGGAAATCCGTCCGGAAATCCGTCGCAAGCCTGCAAATCGGGGCTTTTGCGGCGTTGACTCGGGGCCTTGCGTGCGTATATTCCGCCCTCCTCCGGCGGGTCTTGCAGGCCCGCCGTGCTCTTTCGTGCTTCCCAGGATTTTGGGTTCGAGCCGTCGTCATCCCCTAGGGGTGGTAGGGTAGCCGGATCCGGACTGGGAGCTTCAAGTCGGGTGTCATTATGATCGCCGTTATCCGCACGGGTGGAAAGCAATACACGGTCGCCGCTGACGACCAGCTCACGGTCGAGAAGATCGAGGGCGAAGCCGGCGCCAAGGTCGAGTTCACCGACGTGCTGATGGTCGGCGACAAGGTCGGCGCGCCGACCGTGGCCGGTGCCAAGGTGGTCGGCTCGATCGTCAAGCAGGCTCGCGGCCCGCACGTGATCATCTTCAAGAAGCGCCGTCGCCAGAACTCGCGGCGCAAGAACGGTCATCGTCAGGACCTGACGGTGGTCAAGATCGAACAGATCGTCGCCTAACCAGATAGAGCGACCGGAGTAGTACGATGGCACACAAAAAAGCAGGCGGCTCCTCGCGTAACGGCCGCGATTCCGACGGCAAGCGCCTGGGCGTGAAGCGCTTCGGCGGCCAGAAGGTCCTCTCGGGCAACATCCTGGTCCGTCAGCGCGGCACCAAGATGAATCCGGGCGAGAACGTCGGTGTCGGCCGCGACCACACCCTGTTCGCCACGGCCGACGGCGTCGTGTCCTTCCGCACCCGTTCGGGTGGCAAGGTCGAAGTGAACGTGCTCCCGGCGCCGGCTCTGGCCGCCGAATAGCCGTTCCCGTCCAATCGGATTGTGAAGGGGGAGCGGGTCGCCGTTCCCCCTTTTCGTTTGTGGACCCCATCTCATGAAATTTCTCGACCAGGCCAAGATCTACATTCGCTCCGGCAACGGCGGCGCCGGATGCGTGGGCTTTCGCCGCGAGAAGTTCATCGAGTTCGGTGGACCGGATGGTGGCGATGGCGGGCGCGGCGGCAATGTGATCGCCGAGTGCGTCGACGGATTGAACACGCTGATCGACTATCGCTACGCCCAGCACTTCAAGGCCGAGACCGGCCATCACGGCATGGGCAGCCAGCGCACCGGTGGCAAAGGCAAGGATATCGTGTTGCGCCTGCCGCGCGGCACGCAGGTCTTTGCCGAAGATAACGAGACCTTGCTCGTCGACTTCACCGAGATCGGCCAGAGCGTCGTGCTCGCCAAGGGTGGCGACGGCGGCTACGGTAACCTGCACTACAAGACCTCGACCAACCGTGCGCCGCGTCGCGCCGACAAGGGCTGGCCGGGCGAAGAGAAGGCCCTGTGGCTGCGGCTGAAGCTGATCGCCGATATCGGCCTGGTCGGCCTGCCCAACGCCGGCAAGTCGACGTTCCTGTCCTCCAACTCGAACGCGCGGCCCAAGATCGCCGACTATCCCTTCACGACCCTGCACCCCGGCCTCGGCGTGGTGCGGGTGGGCGAGCGTGAATTCGTGATGGCCGACATTCCGGGCCTCATCGAAGGCGCGCATGAAGGCGCCGGCCTCGGCACGCGCTTCCTCGGCCATGTCGAGCGTTGCCGCGCGCTGCTCCACCTCGTCGACGGCACGCAGGACGATGTCGCGGATGCCTACAAGACGGTGCGCGCCGAGCTGCGCGCCTACGGCGGCAACCTCGCGCGCAAGAAGGAACTGGTGGCGCTCAACAAGACCGACGCCATGACGCCCGAAGATATCGAGACCAAGCGTGCCGCGCTCGCCAAGGCCAGCCGCAAGACAGTGCACGTCATCTCGGCCGTCTCGGGCCAGGGCGTTCAGCCCCTGTTGCACGAACTGATGAAGCTCGTCGAAAAGCAGACCGCCAAGAGCAAGGAAGCGGCATGAGCTCCCGCACCAGCGCCCCCCTTCAGAGTGCGAGGCGGCTGGTCGTCAAGATCGGTTCCTCGATCCTGGTGGATGAAGCAAAGGGCGAAGTCCGGCGCGATTGGCTCGAAGCGCTGACCAACGACGTGGCGCGCCTGCACAAAGGCGGCTGTGAAGTCGTGCTCGTTTCCTCCGGCGCGATTCGACTGGGCCGCACTCACCTCAAGCTGCCGGCCGGTGTGCTGAAGCTCGAAGAAAGCCAGGCCGCCGCGGCGACCGGCCAGATCCGCCTCGCTCAGGCGTATCAGGAGGCGCTGGCGCGGCACGGTATCACCGTGGCGCAGCTCCTGCTCACCCTGCACGATTCCGAAGAGCGCCGCCGCTACCTCAATGCGCGCCAGACCATGGCGACCCTGCTCGGCCTCGGTGCCATACCGGTAATCAACGAGAACGATACGGTCGCCACCGACGAAATCCGCTTCGGCGACAACGATCGCCTGGGCGCGCGCGTCGCCGAGATGATCTCGGCCGATACGCTGGTGCTGCTCTCCGACATCGACGGTCTCTATACCGGCGACCCGCGCAGCGACGCGTCGGCGAAGTTCATCCCCGAGATCCGCGAGATCACACCGGAGATCGAGTCGATGGCAGGCGCTGCCGCGTCGGTGCTGTCCAATGGCGGCATGGTGACCAAGCTGATGGCTGGCCGCATCGCCATGGCCGCAGGCTGCCGCATGGCGATCGCCGACGGCCGCAAGGTCGGAGCGCTGGGTGCGCTGATCGACGGTACGGCGCGCTGCAGCTGGTTTCTGCCCGAAGGCTCGCCCCTGTCGGCGCGCAAGAAGTGGATCAAGGGCTCGCTCAAGACGTCGGGCAGCCTGGTCGTCGACGATGGTGCCGTGCGCGCCCTGTCGTCCGGCAAGAGCCTGTTGCCAGCCGGCGTCACGGCCATCGATGGCGAGTTCAAGCGTGGCGATGTGGTCGACGTGAAGGATCGCGTCGGCCGCGTGCTGGCGCGCGGGTTGGTCGCCTATGCCGCCGAGGATGCGCGCCGCATCGCCGGTCGCAAGAGCGTCGAGATCGAGAAGCTGCTGGGTTTCCGCGGCCGCGACGAGATGGTCCATCGCGACGACCTCGTGGTCGAATAGGCGCAGCAGGAGCTATACTGGAGCGGCCGATGAACGTTCAGACCAAGCCTGCAGAAGATGCCGCAAGCATCGTTGCCGAACTGGGCCGCCGCGCGAAGACGGCCGCGGCAGCGCTGCGCACTGCGCCGACCGACGCCAAGAACAAGGCGCTGGCCGATGCCGCCCGACTGATCCGCGGCGAGAAGGCCGTCATCCTGGCCGCTAATGCACGCGACATCGACGCGGCCAAGGCAGCCGGCATGTCGAGCGCGTTGCAGGATCGCCTGCTCCTGAACGACGCGCGCATCGAGGGCATGGCCAAGGGCCTCGACGATATCGTCGCCCTGCCCGATCCCGTCGGCGCCACGATCGAGGAATGGCAGCGGCCGAACGGCCTCGTCATCAGCCGCGTGCGCGTGCCCATCGGCATCATCGGCGTGATCTACGAAGCGCGTCCCAACGTGACGGCGGATGCCGGCGCGCTCTGCATCAAGTCGGGCAACGTCGTGGTGTTGCGTGGCGGTTCCGACAGCTTCCACTCTTCGCGCGCCATCGTCGAGCTGCTGCGCCAGGCGCTGAAGGGCGCCGGCCTGCCCGAGGATTGCGTGCAGCTCGTGCCGACCACGGACCGCGCCGCCGTCGGCGAGATGCTGCGGGCAATGGACTGGCTCGACCTGATCGTGCCGCGCGGCGGACGCTCGTTGATCGATCGCGTGACGCAGGAAAGCCGCGTGCCGGTGCTGCGCCACTATGACGGCATCTGCCACGTCTACGTCGACCGCGATGCCGATGTCGCCATGGCGCGCGATCTCGTGGCCAACGCCAAGATGCGTCGGGTCAGCGTCTGCGGCGCCGCCGAAACGCTGCTGGTCGACAAGGCCGCCCTCGACACTCACCTGATGCCGGTGCTGGCGCGCCTGCACGAGCTTGGGTGCGAAGTCCGTGGCGACGCCGAAGTTCAGAAGCGCGACCCCAAGGCTGTCCCCGCCACCGACAAAGATTGGCGCACCGAATATCTCGAGCCGATCATCTCCGTCGCGACCGTCGATGGCGTCGGCGGTGCGATCGACCACATCGCGCGCTACGGCAGCCAGCACACCGAATCGATCGTCACGGCCAACGAGGCGACGGCGCGTCGTTTCCTGGGCGAAGTCGACAGTGCCATCGTGATGCACAACGCCAGCACGCAGTTCGCCGACGGTGGCGAGTTCGGGCTGGGGGCCGAGATCGGCATTTCGACCAACCGCATGCATGCCCGCGGTCCTGTCGGCCTGGTCGAGCTTACGACCTACAAGAACATCGTGCGCGGCAAGGGCACCCTCCGTCCGTGAGTCCGTGCCCGTGACTTCATCGCCATGAGCCTGCATCCGATGCCGGGCGTGCCGCGCGACACGACGCGGCGCATCGGTCTCCTGGGCGGCTCGTTCAACCCCGCGCATCCGGGCCATCGGCATATCAGCTTGGAGGCGATGAAGCGGCTGGGCCTCGACGAGATCTGGTGGCTGGTCTCGCCGCAGAACCCGCTGAAGAGCGGCGACGGCATGGAGCCACTGCCGACACGCGTCGCCCGCGCCCGGCAGGTCGCCGCCCATCCGCGCATCCGCGTCGACGCCCCCGAACTGCTGCTTGGGACGCGCTACACGCTCGATACGGTACGGGCGCTGAGCCGGATCTACCCCAAGGCCCGCTTCGTCTGGCTGATGGGTGCCGACATCCTGCCTCAGCTCGTCGATTGGGCAGGCTGGCGCGATCTCTTTGCCACGATCCCCATCGCCGCCTTCGCGCGGCCCGGCTGGGGCTACGCGGCGCTGGCGGCTACGGCGCCCCGCGCCTTCGCCCGCTACCGGGTTGACGCGGAAAATGCCCGTCAGCTCGCCTCTTGCGAGCCGCCGGCCTGGTGCTTTATCCCGAGCCGTCTGGACAGCCATTCGGCCACAGCCATCCGTGCCGTACGGCCGCGACGAACGAGAACGAAAGGAAAGACCATCTCCGACCAAAATTCCTCCGCGGGGACGCGCCAGCTCCCCGACCGCCGCAAAGCCATCGACGCGCTGCTCACGCTGGTCCGTCGTTCGCTGGAGGACGACAAGGCCGAGGACGTCGTCGTCATCGATCTCAAGGGCAAGTCCGCCTTCGCCGACTACATGGTGATCGCCTCGGGCCGCTCGAACCGCCAGGTCGTGGCCATCGCCGACCATCTCGCTGAGAAACTGAAGCAAAACGGCCATGGCTACACGCCGGTCGAAGGCAAGCAGGGCGGCGACTGGGTCCTCGTCGATGCCGGCGACGTGGTCGTCCATATCTTCCGCCCCGAGCCCCGCGCCTTCTACGCGCTGGAGAAGATGTGGGCGCTGGAGAACGAGGCCGCGGCCAAGCCTGTGAAGGCCAAGCCCGTCAGGAAGGCACGCACGGTGAAGCCCAAAGTGGCCAAGCCGCCGGCCCGGCGTAAGCGAGCCTCGTGAACAGGCGAGCTCCTTGAAGCTGACGATCGCCGCCATCGGCCGCGCCGGGCGCGGACCGGAGCGCGATCTCTACGAACACTATGCCGGCCGCATCCGGTGGCCGCTGACGCTTCGCGAGCTCGAGGAGAAGCGCAAGCTGCCGCCACCGCAGCTCATGCAGCGCGAAGGCGAGTTGCTGCTGCAGGCGGTGCCGGCCGGCGCGACCCTCGTGGCGCTGGACCGCCGCGGCAAGGTGCTGGACAGCGAAGCCTTTGCCGCCCGGCTGGGCACCTGGCGTGACAATTCGGTGTCGGACCTCGCCTTTCTGATCGGTGGCGCCGACGGTCACACCGAACAGCTCCTGCAAAAATCCGCTCTCGTTCTGTCATTTGGCACCATGACATGGCCGCACATGCTGGCCCGCGGCATGCTGGCGGAGCAGATCTACCGGGCGCAGCAGTTACTGGCCGGGCATCCTTACCATCGCGCCTGAACAGGCATGGAAGGGCGTCGATTTTGCCTCTGTTCTGACGAAAAACCGGGGCTACATTGAAAACCATGCACCCTTTCTCCCGATGGCTTCTGGCCGCCTCCGCCTCCCTGCTCGTGGCCGCCGCGGCGACCTCTGCGATGGCTCAGTCGACGCCTGTCCAGAAGCCAGGCGTCAAGCCGGTGCGGTCGATTCCCTACGTCTCGATCACCGGCGATGACGGCAAGCAGCGGCACTACGAGACCAACGCCATCCCGTTGCTGTTCAACCGCGCCTGCTTTGGCTGGCGCATGTATCTCGGTGGCCCCAACCGCGTCGTATCCCTGAAGGAAGTGCTGACGACCTCGCAGCCTGCCGAGCAGGTGATTGCCGGTCCCGAGACCGAGGTCAGCGCCGACAAGACGAAGGCCACCACACGGATGTTCGAGACCGTGCAGGACGGCGTGCTGCAACGCTCCTGGTGCATCATCCCGGGCGATCCGCCGGGCACATATACCTACGACATCACGATCGACGGCGAGCCGCGCGGCGAGTTCGTGTTCTGCGCCATCGAAGTGCCCGACCAGAATCCCAACACCGATCCGCGCGAACTCTCTTGCCCCAACAAGTTCAACGCGGTCGAGCGCGCCCAGCCGCACGGCCGGAAGGTATCGTAATGGCTGTCGCGTCTCATCCCCGTCCTGCCCTGCTCTGCATCCTCGACGGATGGGGCCATCGACCGGACCGCGCCTACAACGCCATCCTCGACGCCAAGACCCCCAACTTCGATCGCATGATCTCGACCTGCCCGCAGGGTCTGATCGATGCGTCGGAAACGTTCGTCGGCTTGCCCAAGGGCCAGATGGGCAACTCCGAAGTCGGCCACATGAATCTCGGCGCCGGCCGGGTGGCGGTGCCCGATCTGCCCCGCATCGACAATGCGATCGAAGATGGCTCGCTGGCGAAGAATCCGATCCTGGCCGACGCCATCGCGACGCTGAAGAAGAATGGTGGCGCCTTCCATCTGATGGGCCTGGCCTCGCCGGGGGGCGTGCACGCGCACCAGGACCATCTCGTCTTCCTCGCCAATCTGATCGCAGGCCAGGGCGTGCCGGTCTGGATTCACGCCTTCCTCGATGGCCGCGACATGCCCCCGCGCAGTGCGCTGGAGTGCCTCGAGCCGATTCAGGCGGGCCTCAAGGCCGGCCTGCCGATCAAGTTCGCCACCGTCGCCGGCCGTTTCTATCCGATGGATCGCGACAAGCGCTGGGAACGCGTGACGCTGGCCTACGACGCGATTGTCGACGCCAAGGCCGATCAACACGCCGCAACACCGAAGGCAGCTGTCGAGCAAGCTTATGCCGCGAAGCTCGACGACGAGTTCGTGCTGCCGACGGTGATCGATGGCTATGACGGCATGAAGGATGGCGATGGCCTCCTGATGTTCAACTACCGCTCCGACCGTGCGCGTCAGATCCTGACAGCGCTCCTCGATCCGCGTTTCGACGGCTTCAACCGGCCGCGCATCGTGAAGTTCGCCACGACGGTCGGCATGGTCGAGTATTCCGCAGCCCTCAGCCCCTTCCTGAAGACCCTGTTCCCGCCCGAGATCATCAAGATGGGTCTGGGCGAGACGGTGTCACGCGCCGGGCTCAAGCAGCTTCGCATCGCCGAGACCGAGAAATACGCGCACGTCACTTTCTTCTTCAACGGGGGCGAAGAGCGCGTGTTCGACGGCGAGGAGCGCATCCTGGTGCCCTCCCCCAAGGTCAAGACCTACGATCTCAAGCCCGAGATGAGCGCGCCGGAAGTGACCGACAAGCTCGTCGAGGCGATCGGCTCGGGCAAGTTCAACCTGATCGTGGTCAACTTCGCCAATACCGACATGGTGGGCCATACCGGCGATCTCGCCGCCGCGACCAAGGCCGTCGAAGCCGTGGATACAGCCCTGGGGCGCCTCATGGAGGCGATCAAGGCGGCCGGCGGCGTGATGTTCGTCACCGCCGACCACGGCAATGCCGAGCAGATGTTCGACGAGCAGTCGCATCAGAAGCACACCCAGCACACGTTGAATCGCGTACCAGCGCTCCTTTTCAATGCCCCCGCCGGTGTCCATTCGCTGAGCGACGGCAAGCTCGCCGATGTTGCACCCACCATGCTGGCCCTGATGGGCGTACCGCAGCCCCAGGAAATGACCGGCCGGTCGCTGCTGTCGACCGCGGCCCGGCCGGCGGTCCTGACGGCCCCGCGTTCCGCAGCAGCGGCTTCTGCCTAATTTATTTGTGAGGCAGGGCCCTTCGCCAGCCGTGCCGCCGCCTTGATCCTGCCAAAGACCCCCCTGTATTCTCGATTCCGACGCTCGAAAACATTGGATCGTTGAGGCGACGGCCCCGGCGACCTTCCTGAAAGCACCCAAATGACCTTTCTGCGCTCCGCTTCCATTGCCGCCGCGACCATGGCGTTCCTGGCCGGTCCCGCCCTCGCCCCGGCCTTCGCACAGAACAAAACCGACCCCAAGGCCGCTGGCGGCGACAAGAGCGAGCTCTACCAGCAGCTCAATTTGTTCGGCGACGTGCTGGAGCGCATCCGTCGCGACTATGTCGAGCCGGTTGAAGAGAAGACGCTGATCGAGAATGCCATCAACGGCATGCTGACCGCGCTCGATCCGCATTCGAGCTACATGAACCCGAAGGCCTACAAGGACATGCAGGTCCAGACCAAGGGTGAGTTCGGCGGACTCGGCATCGAAGTCACGATGGAGAACGGCGTCATCAAGGTCGTGTCGCCGATCGACGATACGCCGGCAGCCAAGGCCGGCATCCAGGCCGGCGACCTGATCTTTGCGCTCGATGGCGAGCCGGTTCAGGGCCTGACTTTGCAGGAGGCCGTCGAAAGGATGCGCGGCAAGGTCGGCACGCCGATCAAGATCTCGATCCGTCGCGCCGGCAAGGATCCGTTCGACGTCTCGCTGACCCGCGAGATCATCAAGGTGCGCTCGGTGCGCTCGCGCCTCGAGGGCGGCGACATCGGCTACATCCGCGTCACCTCCTTCACCGAACAGACGACCTCGGGCGTGCTCGACGCCATCGAGAAGCTCAAGAAGGAAGCGGGCAACAAGCTCAAGGGCTACATCCTCGACCTGCGCAACAATCCGGGCGGCCTGCTCGACCAGGCGATCGCCCTGTCCGACGCCTTCCTCGACAAGGGCGAGATCGTCTCGGTCAAGGCGCGCAAGAGCGACGACGTCCAGCGCTGGAACGCCAAGCCCGGCGACGTGACCAACGGCCTGCCCATCGTCGTGCTGGTGAACGGCGGCTCCGCCTCTGCCTCGGAGATCGTGGCCGGCGCCCTGCAGGATCATCGCCGCGCGATCATTCTCGGCACGCGGTCCTTCGGTAAGGGCTCGGTCCAGACCATCATGCAGGTGACGGGCGGCGGCGCGATCCGTCTCACCACGGCGCTCTACTTCACGCCGTCGGGCCGTTCGATCCAGAAGGAAGGCATCAAGCCCGACATCGAGGTCGAGCCTGCCAAGATCGAGAATCTTCAGGCGCGTGGCGGCTTCCGCGAGGAGAACCTGCGCCGCTCGATCACCAACCCGAACGAGAAGCCGGGCGATGCCGCCAAGCCTGATGCCAAGGCGGACCCCAAGGCTGCCCCGAAGCCGGAAGCGAACAAGCCCGGCGACAAGAAGGACGAGAAGCCCGCGGCGAACCAGGCGAACCAGGCGACCCCGCCGGCCGATCCCGACGAGCCGCCGAAGGAACAGGCTGCCGACTATCAGCTCCTGCGTGCGGCCGATCTGATCCGCGGCATCTCGCTCTACAGCGGCCGCGCCAACTAAGGCGCAGCCGTCGGAAATGAGATCGTGCCCGGCCAGCGACAAGCCAACGGCCGAGCCAAGGGACAAGGGATCAGGCCGCAACGCAGCGGTCTGATCGCTGCTTATCTCCTGGTCTTTGCCATCATCGCCGGGTCAGCAGCCCTGGTCGTGGGCGGCATCTCCGTCACCGCTCCCGAAGTTGTCGACAAAGCCGTTGCAGCAACCCCGGCGCCAGCATCGGCGGCGGTTCAGTCCCTGCCGTTGCCCCTGCGTCCGCCGCCGTCGGGCTTTCGCAGTTTCTCGCCCGCAGAACTCGCTGCGATGGCCGAGACCACGAGCGACGGATTTCGCCTGCCACGCATTGCACCCGATGGCTGGACGCCCTGGATCGCCAATGCACGCCGCTTCGATCCCGCCGCGCCGCCCGCCCGCATCGGCCTCCTGATGATCAATCTCGGCGCCAGCGAAGCCGCGATGAAACGTGCCATCGAAGAGCTTCCGGCCGAGGTGAGTCTCGCCTTCCTGCCCGGTACGCCCGATCTGCCGCGCTGGCTCGCCCAGGCGCGCGCCTTCGGCCATGAAAGTTATCTGATGCTGCCGATCGAGGATCTGGGGACTGCCGAGCGCGGCATCCGCCCCATCGACAGCGCGGCGGATGCAGCGGAGAACCTTCGCCGCCTGCGGCTCGCCATGGCGCGCGGCGCGGGCTATGTCGGCCTGGTGGTGTCCTCGCCAAACCCTGTCAGCCAATCCGAGACCATCCTGCGTCCGCTGGTGAAGGAGATTGCCGACCGCGGTCTGGCGCTTGTCGAAATCAATCCGACGCGGGAAACGACCCAACGGCTGACGAGCGAACTCGGGGCAGGATACGCCCGCAGCGCCGACGTGCTCGACTACAAACTGGCAGGCGAGAGTGTCCTGGAAAATCTCGATCGGTTGGCAGACTGGGTCGCCGATGCCACGCCCGGCCGCCCGCCACGGCATGCCTTCGGCGTCATGCAGCCCGATGACGAGGCAATCGACGCCATCGTGGCCTGGCGCAAGGGCCTGCGCGATCGCTCCACGATATCGTTTGTGCCCCTCATCGGACATTTCGAATGCCGCGACGCCTGCATGAAGCGCCTGCAAGTTCAGCCAGCGCAGCTTCGCCCATGATGTCCGGCCGCCCCGAGGAATACCGCAAGAACGTCGGCTTGATGCTGATTGCGCCGGATCGGCGCATCTTCGTCGGCTGCCGTGTCAATCAACCTGACGCCTGGCAAATGCCTCAAGGCGGCATCGACGACGGCGAGAGTGCGATCGAGGCCGCCTGCCGCGAACTGCACGAGGAAGTCGGCACGACGAAAGCGCTGGTCATGCGCGAGAGTTCGAAGTGGATCAGCTACGAAGTGCCCGAGGAACGGCGGCCGCCCTACTGGAAGGGCCGCTGGCGTGGCCAGGCACAGAAGTGGTTTGCGTTGGCCTTCACCGGCAGCGACGCCGACATCGACATCCACGCCCACGACAAGGAATTCGAATCCTGGCGCTGGATCGGCGCACGCGACCTCTCCGCGCTGATCGTGCCGTTCAAGCGCGCCGTCTATGACGCCGTGTTCGAGGAATTTGCCGACCTGATCTCGTGAGGGCTCGCCTTCGGCGCCCCCTATGCGCCTTGGGCGGCAAGCTTGGCGGCGTTGCGACGCAGGAACCACAGGCCGGCCCGCGTCATCAGGTTGTTCAAGCGGCCCTGCGGTTCGAGGCCAATCGCCTTCAGTACCATCGCCATGGCGCGCTGCACGTGGCTCGACCGATAGAGCGGATAGGCCCGACGCGCATAAGCCTGCATGTTGCGCTTGCGATCGTAGACCGCGCCGACCGGCTCGTTCGCCGCGAAGTAGGCATAGGCGAGCTCATCGTCCTCGCTCTCCGCCAGGCGTCCCCAGCCGATACGCAGTCGCGTCCAGCGGCTCAGCTTGTCGCGCTGCAAGCAGCGCCGCAGGTGTTCATAGAAGAGTTTGTAGTGACGGAACTCGTCGGCTGCGATCTTCGCGCAGACCTGCTTCAACACCGGCTCCTCGGTCGCGTCCTTGAGGGCGCTGTAATAGGAACTGGTGCCGGTCTCGACGATGCAGCGGGCCATCATCTCGCCCGCCTGGCTGCCACGCACCGAGCTGCTGGCATCGAGCGGCAACTTGTAGCCCGTGCGGAAGCGATCGAAGGCAGCGTCAAAATCCCAAGAGGGGTCGGCAAGCTGGGCCCAGCGGCCAAGCGCCATGCCGTGCTGCACTTCCTCGACGACCCAATTGTTCACCGACTCGGTGAAGGCTGGATCGTCGGCGAAGACACGGCCGAGATAGATGCCGTAGTCGCCGCCGTTGCGTTCCACCAGGGCCGCGGCCTTGATGTTGCGCAGAATCTCGGGATCGACCTTCGAGGCATCGAAGCGATCCCAGGCGATCGTCTCGAGTGTCCAGTTACTCATGGCGCCAATCCTCGGCATTCATGTCGCTTAAACGTAATAAAGCGACGTTGGCCGCGGCTTTCAATGGCTAGGCCGTACAGAACTCGACGGAAAATTACGCAGTGCCGCTGAAATCAACGGCCGGCGTAATAAGCCTGAGCGCGCCGAAGATCCTTGGCGACAACCAGGCTCTTCTCGGCTGCCGCCTTCTCGGCGTCGGTCGCGGCGTCCATGAGATCGCGCTCCGCCGCACGCTCGCGCTCGGCAAGCTGCTCGGACGTCACCTGCTCGAACGGCAGGGCTTCGTCGGCCAGTACCGTGCAACGCTCAGGCGTCACCTCGGCGAAGCCGCCGGCCACCAAAAAACGCTGGTCGACCTTGTTGCCCTGGAAGACTTCCAGGACACCGGGGCGAACAGTCGAAATCAGCGGAGCATGGCCCGGCAGGACGCCGAAGTCGCCTTCGCTGCCCGGGACGACAACCATGTCGGCCTCGGTCGCGAGCAACTCGCGCTCGGGCATTACCAGACGGAAGGAGACCTTGGCCATCTGCTTAGGCCGCCTCGGCCGCGAGCTTCTTGGCCTTGGCAACGGCCTCGTCGATCGTGCCGACCATGTAGAATGCCGCCTCCGGCAGGTCGTCGTACTCGCCGGCGACAATGGCCTTGAACGCCTTGATCGTGTCTTCGAGTTTCACGAACACGCCTGGCGTGCCGGTGAAGACTTCGGCGACGTGGAACGGCTGGCTCAGGAAGCGCTGCATCTTGCGGGCGCGCGACACGACCAGCTTGTCCTCTTCCGAAAGCTCGTCCATGCCCAGAATGGCGATGATGTCCTGCAGCGACTTGTACTGCTGCAGCACGCGCTGCACCGAACGGGCGACGGTGTAGTGTTCCTCGCCGACGACGCGCGGATCGAGCATGCGCGAGGTCGAGTCGAGCGGATCGACGGCCGGGAAGATCGCCTGCTCGGCGATCGAGCGGCTCAGCACCGTCGTGGCGTCCAAGTGGGCGAACGAGGTCGCCGGCGCCGGGTCGGTCAAGTCGTCGGCGGGCACGTAGATGGCCTGCACCGAGGTGATCGAACCCTTCTTGGTCGAGGTGATGCGCTCCTGCAGGGCGCCCATGTCGGTCGAGAGCGTCGGCTGATAGCCCACCGCCGACGGGATGCGGCCGAGCAGCGCCGACACTTCCGAGCCGGCCTGCGTGAAGCGGAAGATGTTGTCGACGAAGAACAGCACGTCCTGGCCTTCGGCGTCGCGGAAGTACTCGGCGACGGTGAGGCCCGACAGCGCGACGCGGGCGCGGGCGCCCGGCGGCTCGTTCATCTGGCCGTACACCAGCGCCACCTTCGAGCCCGGACCGTCGAGCTTGATGACGCCGCCTTCGATCATCTCGTGATAGAGGTCGTTGCCCTCGCGGGTACGCTCGCCGACGCCGGCGAACACCGACACGCCACCGTGCGCCTTCGCGACGTTGTTGATCAGCTCCATGATCGTCACGGTCTTGCCGACGCCGGCGCCGCCGAACAGGCCGATCTTGCCGCCCTTGGCGTAGGGCGCCAGCAGGTCGATGACCTTGATGCCGGTGACCAGGATCTGCGCTTCCGTCGACTGCTCGACGAACTCGGGCGCCGCACGATGGATCGGCAGCGTGCTCTTGTTGCCAACCGCGCCGCGCTCGTCGACCGGCTCGCCGATGACGTTCAGGATGCGGCCCAGCGTCTCCGGGCCGACCGGCATGGCGATCGGGGCGCCGGTGTCGGCCGCCTTCTCGCCGCGGACCAGACCGTCGGTCGTGTCCATCGCGATGGTGCGGACTTCCGACTCACCCAGATGCTGGGCGACTTCCAGCACGATCAGGCGGCCATCGGCCTTCACGTGCAGCGCGTTCAGGATGTTCGGCAGTTCGCCGTCGAAGCGAACGTCGACGACCGCGCCCGTAATCTGGGTGATCGTGCCGATGTTGTTGGAGGCCATTGCGGATCCCTTTCCTTCGATTGCCTGGCAGCCGGCCTAGATGGCCTCGGCGCCCGAGATGATCTCGATGAGTTCCTTGGTGATCGTGGCCTGGCGCGAGCGGTTCATCTGCAGCGTCAGCTTCTTGATCACGTCGCCCGC
>JAFKFK010000052.1 GCA_017307275.1 Alphaproteobacteria bacterium
GGTTGGCCCATGGTCGCCATGTCGCCGACATCGGCGCGTGCGCCGCCGATGTTGCGGATCACGAGTTGTAGCGCGCGCCCGATACTCGCATTGGCGCGATTGCCGGGGCCGAGGCAATTGGTGCCAGCGTTCACGCCGAGCTTGCGGGCAATCGGGCCGTGCAGGCAGAGCGCCACGCACGCCGTGCCTGTCGTGGTGGCAATACCCAGGAGATTGAAGCCGGGTTCGAGCGTTGCTTCGGCAGCCGCAAGAACGACCGGCAGTTCGGCAGGACGGCACCCGGCCAGGACGCATTGATAGGCGACGGCGTCGGGGCTGACCTCTCCGAACAGGGGCGGCATCAAGCCCAGGGCTTCGCCGCGAGCCTTGGCGCCCGCGACCATCGCGTCGAGACGGCGCCGGGTTGGCGGCACCAAAGGCAGGCCGTCCGACAGCTCGGCATCCGTCAGGATCTGCTGTGCGTCTTCCCAGCTCGTCTGCTCGTCGACGACCGGCCAGCCGCACCACTCCGTCATCGGGCGATGCGCGTGCAGGCGACCGTGGTGCCGCCGAACGACGGGATGAAGGCCGAGTGCTTGCCCGGTCCGCCGGCCACGGTGATGTGAATGTCCTCCGGTGCCCGCGCGATCGTGAACCAATCGCCATCGGGCTTGTGGCCCGTGCTGATGTAGGTGTCCTGGTTCTCGGCCGAGATCCGCGAAACATGGACCCGCGAACGGGCATAGAGCTCCTGGCGGATACTCTCGATCGTGAAGCCGTCGCGCTTCAAGGTCGCGGCATGCTCGGGGCCGATGATCACGAACATCGGACCCTTGCCGTAGATCGTGTTGGCGCCGGGCGTCGCCATGCCGCCGGCGAAGGTCGTCAGCAGGCCGTCGCCGCTCGTGCTGCCATGGTCGTTGAGGTTATGCGGGCCTTCGCCCGACATCACCGTGACCACGCTGTCGGTCGGCGCGAAGCCGCGCTGGACGTGATAAGGCGTCCAGGGATTCTCTTCTTCGTTCTCGCCGAAGCAGAAAGTGAACTTCGCGGGATTGCCCTGGGTCGAGCGGTCCATCTCGCCGGGCTTGGCGCCGGCGACGTTCAGCAGCATGAGGCCGAGCGCGCGGCCGATGGTGGCGTTGGCCTGCCAGCCCTGACCGAAGCAGTTCGAGCCGCAGTTGATCCTGAGTTCGTGCCGGATCGGTCCGCTCACCATCACCATTGGCGCGCAGGAATGCGTCGTGGCGAGCGTTCCGTGGAGATTGTAATCGTGATCGAGAACGCCGCGCAGCGCCGCGGTCACGACCGGGAAATATTCCGGCTTGCAGCCGGCCATCACGGCATTGGCGGCAAGCGCTTGAAGGGTCGGCACGATCTGGCGCGGCGGCACGGGCGGGTAGGGGCGGTTGTCGCCCCGTACCGTGTCGACGAACTTCGCGACCTTCGCCTCGGTCGGGACATAGAGCGGCATGCCGTCGCTCCAGCCCTGCTCGGTGGCAAAGTCGTTGAACGCCTCGACGTCCATGTCGTCGAGGTCGATCACTTCCTGCTCGGCGATGTCCTTCATTTCGTCGCCTCGGTCAGTCCCTTGGTCGCGGCTTCGATGCGCTCACGCAGCTCTTCCGCGTTGAGGCCACCGATCGGATGCTTCACCACGATCAGCCGTGGTTCGACCTTGCGGGCCTTCGCCTGGGCGAGGACCAGCGGCTTGAAAGTCTCAGTGGCGATCACGTAGGCCGTGATGCCGAGCTTCTCGAGTTCGATGCTGTCGTGGAAACTCCACGATGAACAGCTTCCTCAATCCGCTATGGCGAGGAGGGCTCCGCGGTACTTCGCGGCGACCTCCTGCAGCAGATCCTTCGGCGCCGGCTGGCTGGCGCTGTTCTTCGAGAGGAACTCGATATTGTCGATTCCGCGGAACGCACCGAGCTTGTCGCGGATGCCGGACAGCAGCTCGCGGGCGTTCGGTTTGGAATTGGAAACGAGCGCGATGGCGTCGGTCGCCCAGTTGACGGGTTTCAGCGCAACCTTTGCGCCGCCGGCTGCCGCCAATCCAAAGGTCGGGTTGATGATACGCATGCCCGTTCTCCTCACCTCTATGGCTTGAGCGCCGCCACGATCTCCTTGGCCACCTTCTGGCCGTCGGCGATGGCGTCGGCGATGTAATGCCGTGCACCGGCGCGGACGTCGCCCACCGCGAAGATCAGTGGTGTCGGAGTCCGGCCCTGTTCGTCGACAACGATATGCCCGGTGGCGTCGCGTGCAAGCGAATCCGGCACGAATTCCGCAGCGGGAGACTGGCCGACATAGACGAACACCGCGTTGGCCGAAACGTCGTTTCGCGCGCCGTCGTTCTCGATGGTCACAGACTCCAGACCGTTGCTGCCGGCAAGGCCGACGATGCGGCCCGGGCGGATCTGGATGCCGCCGGCAACAGCTTTGTCCGGCGTGCCGAGCAAGGTCACGTCGCTGGCGATGCCGACGAGGGCTGCCGCCTCGTAAGGTGCCCAGCCGGTGGCGCCGGCGACGATGACGGACTGGCCGGCATAGAGCGGGCCGTCGCAGATCGCGCAGTGCGACAAGCCACGGCCTTGGTAGTTCTCTTCGTCGGGGACCCCGAGCTTGCCCTTGTTCAGGCCCGTCGCCACGACGACAGCGCGGCCTTCGTGCCGTTCTCCGTCCGATGTTTCGATGGTGAAGGGGCCGCTGCCGGTGATGGAGGTCACTTCGCCGAAGCCGATCTCGACGCCCGCCACGACGGCATCGTCGGTGAGACGCGCGGCCATGTCGGTGCCGTTGAACATCTCTTCGAAGTCGTGGAGTTCGCCCAGGTTCACGAGCTCGCCGCCCGGGGCGAGCTTGTCGAGGCAGAAGGCCTTGAGGCCGGCGCGCGCGGCTTCGGTGGCGGCAGTGAGGCCCGCGGGGCCGGCGCCGATGACGATCACGTCGTGGGAGGGAGGTGCCATGTATCCTTTACCTAAATCGCCGCCACCCTAGTGGGCTCATCGTCCCTTGAACACGGGTTTGCGCTTCTCGATGAAGGCACGCATCGCTTCCTTCGAATCCTCGGTACCCTGCAGATTCACGGTCATGTTCTGCTCGAAACGATAGCCGTCGCGGAGCGTCATCTCCTCGATGGTGTTCAGCGCGTGCTTCGCCGTGACGCTGGCGATCGGGCTCTTGGCGGCGATCTGGCGGGCGAGGTCCATCGCGGTGTCCATCAGCTTGTCGTCGGGCACGCAGGCCTCGACCACGCCCAGCCGGTAGAGCTCTGGGCCGGGCACGCGATAGCCGGTCAGCATCATGCGCCGCGCCCGCGAATGGCCGAACAGGCGCATGGCGTGGCGTCCGCCGCCCATCAGGCCGACATCGATCTCGGGCAGGCCGACCAAGGCGCTTTCGCCGGCGACGAGAATATCGCAGGAGGCCGCGACCGCGAGGCCGGCGCCGAGGGTGGGGCCATTGATGGCGGCGATCACCGGCTTCTTGCATTCCATGATGGCGTGGAAGCATTCGCGGGCGTAGCGCATGCCGTGCCAGGCATCGCCGGGGCCGCGCTGGGCGCCCGCGCGGGCCTTGATGTCGACGCCGGCGCAGAAGCACTTGCCCTTGCCGGTCAGGACGGCGACCCGAACCTCGTCGAGGTCGGAGATCCGGTCGAACGCGCGGATCATTTCATCCTGTAATTCGGCGTTCTGAGCATTCACCGGCGGGTTGTCCATCGTCACGACGGCGATGTGGTCCGCGATTTGCACCCGGATCATCTTGAGATCGTCCATCCATTTCCTCCCAAGGTTCGTTCAATACACCGCTTGCCAGTGCCCGCGAAAGCATCGTACGTCGCAAGGGCAGGGAGTCAGAACAAGACATGGCGTATTTCACGCAACAGCTGATCAACGCCATCACGCTGGGCGCCATCTACGGCCTGATCGCCATCGGCTATACGATGGTCTACGGCATCATCGGCATGATCAACTTCGCGCACGGCGAAGTATTCATGATCGGTGCATTCATCTCGCTCATTGGATTCATGATCTGCAGCATGCTCGGGATCGGCTCGGCGCCGGTCGCGATCCTTCTCGTGTTGCTGCTGGCGATGGCCTTTTCCGCCGTCTACGGCTGGTCGATAGAACGCACGGCTTACCGACCATTGCGCGGATCGTTCCGCCTTGCGCCACTGATCTCCGCCATCGGCGTCTCGATCGCCCTCCAGAACTACGTGCAGCTCGCGCAAGGCGCGCGGCCCAAGCCGGGCGGGCAGATCGTCTCCGGCGGCTTCACGCTCTTTGCCGACGACGGCTTCGACGTTCGCGTGACCTGGCTGCAGATCATCATCGTCGTGGTAACGATCGTGCTGATGGCCGGCTTCACCTGGCTGATCTCGCGCACCTCGCTCGGACGACAACAACGCGCCTGCGAGCAGGACATGAAGATGGCGTCGCTGCTCGGCGTCAATGTCGACCGCACGATCTCGCTCACCTTCGTGCTGGGCGCGGCCCTGGCGGCAGTCGCCGGCATGCTCTTCCTGATGTACTACGGCGTCGTCGATTTCTTCATCGGCTTCCTGGCCGGTATCAAGGCGTTCACCGCCGCCGTGCTGGGCGGCATCGGTTCGCTGCCGGGTGCCATGCTGGGCGGGCTGCTCATCGGCCTGATCGAAGTCTTCTGGGCCGGCTATTTTTCCAGCGAGTACAAGGACGTTGCTGCCTTCGCGATCCTGGTCCTGGTGCTGATCTTCCGGCCGACCGGACTGCTCGGCAAACCGGAGATCGAGAAGGTCTGAACGCATGGGTTCGCGTCTGCCCCAGATGCTGAAGGACGCGGGCCTTACCGCCTTCGTCGGAGCGGCACTCGGCATCTTCATCGTTGGCTTCCGTACCGTCGATGTCGGGCGGGGGCTCACCTTCGACTACCACCTCGTCGATCTTGCCGTGGCCGTCGTCGTGATCTTCCTGGGGCGTCTCGGCCTCTCGATGGCGGCAAACGGCCTGCGCTGGCCCGCGATTGCGCTGGGCGCTGTGATGATCGCGGCCGGCGCCTCGCCGATGCAACTGCCCTCGGGCTTCCTGCACTGGTTCGTGGCGCTGGGCGGCGTGCTCCTCGTGATCCGCGCCATCTGGCCGTGGGCCAACGAGGCGGTCACCGAAGCATCGCGCACGCCGTCGGGGCAGGCGATTTCCAGGGCCGGTGCCAAATGGTTCGGCTGGATGCTGTTGGCGGCGGCCGTGTTGCTGCCGTTCTCGCCGTTTGCCGACCAGAAGACGATGGACCTCGGCGTCCTGATCCTGACCTACGTGATGCTGGGCTGGGGGCTCAACATCGTCGTTGGCCTCGCGGGCCTGCTCGACCTCGGTTACGTCGCCTTCTACGCCGTCGGTGCCTATTCCTATGCGTTGCTGAGTACGCAGCATGGCCTTGGTTTCTGGTCGGTGCTGCCGCTCGCTGGCATGATGGCGGCGCTGTTCGGTGTGCTGCTGGGCTTCCCGGTGCTCAGGCTGCGCGGCGACTACCTCGCTATCGTGACCCTGGGGTTCGGTGAGATCATCCGCCTGATCCTGCTCAACTGGTTCGACCTGACCAATGGGCCTGCCGGCATCGGGTCGATTCCCGGACCGACCCTGTTTGGGGCGGTGTTCGCCGAAACGGCGCCGGCGGGCAAACAGACCGTGTCGGAAATGCTGGGCATTCCGTTCGACGGCAATCACCGGCTGATCTTCCTCTATTACATCATCCTCGTGCTGGCGCTGATCACCAACCTGTTCACCCAGCGCATGCGCCGCTTGCCGGTCGGTCGCGCCTGGGAGGCATTGCGCGAGGACGAAACCGCCTGCCGGGCGCTGGGCATCAACCCCACGAACACCAAGCTCACGGCCTTCGCCATCGGCGCGATGTTCGCAGGATTCGCGGGATCGTTCTTTGCCGCCAAGCAGCGTTTCATCAGTCCCGAGAGCTTCGTCTTCATCGAATCGGCGATCATCCTCGCCATCGTCGTGCTGGGCGGGATGGGCAGCCAGATCGGCGTGGTTCTGGCCGCCGTCCTGCTGATCGGCCTGCCGGAGTGGTTTCGCGATCTCGGCAACTACCGCATGCTGGCATTCGGTCTCGCGATGGTGCTGATCATGGTGTTCCGTCCGCGCGGACTGGTCGCCCATCGCGAACCGTCGATCCGATTGCATCCTGCCGGGTCGGGAGGGAGCGGATGAGCGTGGCCACCGCCACACCGCTCATCGAGGTCGAACACCTCACCATGCGCTTCGGCGGCCTGGTGGCGATCGACGATGTCTCGTTCACCGCCCGTCCACGCGAGATCACTGCGATCATCGGCCCGAACGGCGCCGGCAAGACGACGGTGTTCAACTGCATCACCGGCTTCTACAAGCCGACCGTCGGGCGGCTGACCTTGCGCGGGGGCAGGGGCGAGTTCCTGCTGGAGCGCATGCTGGGCCACGAGATCGGGCAGCGCGCGAAGGTGGCACGGACCTTTCAGAACATCCGGCTCTTTCCCGGCATGACCGTGCTGGAGAACCTGCTGGTGGCGCAGCACAACAAGCTGATGCGCGCCTCCGGCTGGAGCCTTCTCGGCCTGCTGGGATTTGCGAGTTACCGCAACGCCGAGAATGCCGCTATCGAACTGGCGCGGCAGTGGCTGGAGCGCATCAGGCTCCTGGCCGACGCCGACCGGCCGGCGGGCGAGCTTCCTTATGGTGCGCAGAGGCGGCTCGAGATCGCCCGAGCCATGTGCACCGAGCCGGAGCTGCTCTGCCTCGACGAGCCGGCCGCCGGCCTCAATCCGCGCGAGTCGGCGGAACTCAACGAACTCCTGGTCTCGATCCGCGACCGCGACGGCATCGGCGTGCTGCTGATCGAGCATGACATGAGCGTGGTCATGAACATCTCCGACCACATCGTCGTGCTCGACTATGGCCGCAAGATCGCCGAAGGCGACCCGACAGCTATCAAGAACGATCCGGCAGTCATCCGCGCCTATCTCGGCACCGACGACGAGGCGATCGATGGCTGAGACGTCGATTCTGTCGGTGAGGGGACTGACCACCTTCTATGGCGCGATCCAGGCGCTGCATGGCGTCGACCTCGACGTGGCGCGCGGCGAGATCGTGACCCTGATCGGCGCCAACGGGGCGGGCAAGTCGACCCTGCTGATGACGATCTGCGGCAACCCGCGGGCGCGCTCGGGGAGCATCCGGTTCGACGGCGAGGACATCACGTCGCTTCAGACGCACGAGATCGTGCGGCGCGGCGTGGCGCAGGTGCCGGAAGGCCGCCGCATCTTCCCGCGCATGAGCGTGTTCGAGAACCTGCAGATGGGGGCGACGCTCGCCGATCCGGCGCATTTCAACGGTGATCTCGAGCGCGTCTTCACCATGTTCCCGCGGCTCGCCGAGCGGCGGACGCAGCGCGGCGGCACGCTGTCGGGCGGCGAACAGCAGATGCTGGCGATCGGCCGGGCGCTGATGAGCCGGCCGCGGCTGCTGCTGCTCGACGAACCGTCGCTGGGGCTCGCTCCATTGATCGTGCGCCAGATCTTCGATGCGATCGGCCGCATCGCCCGCGAGGAGAGCGTCACGATCTTCCTCGTGGAGCAGAATGCCTTTCATGCGTTGAGGCTCGCGGATCGTGGCTACGTGCTGGTGAACGGGCGCGTGCGGCTGAGCGGGACCGGCCGCGAACTGCTGGCAAACCAGGAAGTGCGTACTGCCTACCTGGAAGGCGGCCACGGATGAGCCCCCTCGACACCTTCATGTTCGAGTGGTTCGGCGACACATTCTTCAATGTCGTGCTGTTCAATCTCGTGCTTGTGGGGCCGGCGTCTTTTGCGGCCGGACATGCGGTGGCGCTGATCTGGCGGCCCTGGCTGCAGATCGTGTTCTACAGCGCGCTTCTCGCGGCGACTCTGCGCTTCCTCGACTACGCCCTGGGCAATGGCGAGCTGTGGTCGATCGGCGGCTTCCTACTCGGGTGGGCGGTCCAGTTCGTCATCGCCGCCTTCGCCTATCGCGCGACGCGCGCGCATCAGATGGTTCGGCAATATCCCTGGCTCTACAGGCGCAAAGGCTTGCTGGGTTGGGAGGAGCGGCACTAATGTAACCGCATGCTCCGCGACAGCGGAGGAGGCTTAATAAGTTAAGGGAGACGTGGGATGAGGAAGTTGTACGGCACCCTGGCCGTCGCCGCCGTCGCGCTCATGGCGACACCGGCACTTGCCCAGATCAAGATCGGCTCGGCCGGTCCGATGACAGGCTCGAACGCAGCCTTCGGCGAGCAGCTCAAGCGCGGCGCGCAGATGGCGGTGGAAGACATCAACGCTGCCGGCGGCGTGAACGGCCAGAAGCTCGAACTGGTGATCGGCGACGACGCCTGCGATCCCAAGCAGGCGACGGCCGTCGCCAACAAGATGGTCTCCGACAAGGTCGTGTTCGTGGCCGGGCACTTCTGCTCGGGCTCCTCGATCCCGGCGTCGGACATCTACAAGGAAGGCAAGATCCTGCAGATCACGCCGGCCTCGACCAACCCGAAGCTGACCGAGGACGCCGCCGCCAAGGGCAACACCACCGTGTTCCGTACCTGCGGCCGTGACGACGTGCAGGGCACGACAGTCGGCAACTACATTCTGAAGCACCATAAGGGTGCCAAGGTCGCGATCCTCCACGACAAGTCGCCTTACGGCAAAGGCGTCGCCGACGAGACCAAGAAGGCTCTGAACAAAGGCGGCCTGCGCGAGGCCATGTACGAGGCCTACAACGACACCGACAAGGACTTCGCCGCCCTCGTCAACAAGATGAAGCAAGCCAAGATCGATATCATCGTGCTCGGCGGCTACCACACCGCGGGCGCGCTGATCATCAAGCAGTCGCGCGAGCAGGGCCTGATGGCTCAGATGATGGGCTTCGACTCGCTGCAGACCGCCGAATTCGCCCAGCTGGGCGGCGCGGCGACCAACGGCGTGCTGATGTCGTTCCCGCCCAAGGCCGAGGACGACCCCAAGAATGCCGCGCTCGTGAAGAAGTTCCGCGACGCCAAGTACAACCCGGAAGGCTACACGCTGTTCAGCTACGCCGCGGTCAAGGCCTGGGCCGACGCCGCCAACAAGGCGAAGTCGACCGATGCGGCCAAGGTCGCCGCGGCGCTGCGCTCCGGCAAGTACGACTCCGCCGTCGGCGTCCTGGAATTCGACGCCAAGGGCGACATCAAGAACGCCGTCTACGACATCTACGTCTGGAAGGACGGCACGTCGTATCCGTCGACCAAGTAGGCGGGTCTGCCATTCGCGAGGAAGGCCCGGCCAGCGCCGGGCCTTTTTCGTTCCAGTTCAATGTCTTGTAGGTCGCTTCCCACGATTTTGGGGGACGGTGACACCGCGACCCCGAATATGGTAGCAGGGGGCTCAACAGCTAGAGGGGATCGATCGTCGACATGCCGGGGGGCGCCATCGCGGTCGCGTCGGATCATGCCGGCTTCGACCTGAAAGAGATTCTCAAACGGGACCTGCAGGAAGCCGGTCACGAGGTGCTCGATCTTGGCACCAATTCGACCGCATCTGTCGACTATCCAGATTTCGGCAAGGCGATGGGCGAAGCCATCGCATCGGGTAAAGCTGCACGTGGCGTGCTGGTCTGCGGCAGCGGCATCGGCATTTCGATTGCCGCCAACCGCAATCCCAAGGTGCGGGCGGTGCTTGCCCACGACGTGACCTCGGCGCGGCTGTCGCGCGAGCACAACGACGCCAACGTGATTGCCTTCGGCCAACGCCTGATCGGGGTCGAAACGGCGCGTGAAGCGCTCCAGGTTTTTCTGTCTACCGAGTGGGCCGGCGGTCGCCATGCCGGCCGTGTCGAAAAGCTTTCGAAGGGTTGAGTGACATGAGCCAAGCCGCTGCCAAGACGGTCGATTCGCCGTTGCCGATGTTCACCAAGAGTCTCGCCGAGGCAGATCCCGCGATCGAAGCTGTCGTCAAAGGCGAGCTGCATCGCCAGCGTGAGCAGATCGAGCTGATTGCGTCGGAGAACATTGTCTCGCGCGCGGTACTCGAAGCGGCGGGCTCGGTGCTCACCAACAAGTATGCCGAGGGCTATCCCGGCCGGCGCTACTACGGCGGCTGCGAGGAGGTCGACAAGGCCGAGCAGCTTGCCATCGAACGCGCCTGCAAGCTCTTCAACTGCTCCTTCGCCAACGTGCAGCCGCACTCCGGCGCGCAGGCCAACCAGGCGGTGTTCATGGCCCTGCTCAAGCCGGGCGACACCTTTTTGGGCATGGCGCTCGACCAGGGCGGCCATCTCACGCACGGCTCGCCGGCCAACCAGTCGGGCAAGTGGTTCAAGGTCGCATCCTACGGCCTCAAGCCCGACACGCACCTCATCGACTACGAGCAGATGGAGGAGGCGGCCCGTCGCGAAAAACCGAAGCTGATCATCGCCGGCGCCTCGGCCTATTCGCGCGCCATCGACTGGGCGCGTTTCCGCAAGGTCGCTGACGAGATCGGCGCCTATTTCATGGTCGACATGGCCCACTATGCCGGCCTGGTCGCGGCCGGCGTCTATCCGAGCCCGCTGCCGCACGCCCATGTCGTGACGACGACGACGCACAAGACGCTGCGTGGTCCGCGCGGCGGCATGATCCTGTCGAACGACGCCGAGCTCGGGAAGAAGATCAACTCGGCAGTGTTTCCTGGCCTGCAGGGCGGGCCGTTGATGCACATCATCGCCGCCAAGGCGGTGGCCTTCGGCGAGGCGCTGCGGCCGGACTTCAAGGTCTACGCCCAGAACGTGATCGACAATGCGCAGGCGCTCGCCGCGGCGTTGACCGAGCGCGGCCTGAAGATCATTTCCGGCGGCACCGACAGCCACGTCATGCTGGTCGATCTGCGCCCGAAAAAGGCGACCGGCGTGTCGGCCGAGAAGGTGCTGGATCGCGCCGGAATCACGGTCAACAAGAACAGCATTCCGGGCGACCCGGAGAAGTACACGATCACCTCGGGTGTACGGCTGGGCTCTCCGGCCGGCACGACGCGCGGCTTCGGCGTCGCCGAATTCCGCCAGATCGGCCATCTGATCGCCGACGTGCTCGATGGCATCGCCAAGAACGGCCCGGACGGCGATGCCCAGGTCGAGGCCCAGGTGCGTGCCAAGGTGCACGCGCTTTGCGCCCGCTTTCCGATCTACCGCGACTGACAACGCGCCTAGCCAAAGAATAACAGGGGGAAGAGATGCGCTGTCCATTCTGCGGTCACGAGGACACCCAGGTTAAGGACTCGAGGCCGACCGACGACAATTCGGCGATTCGCCGGCGGCGCTACTGTCCGTCCTGCGGCTCGCGCTTCACGACGTTCGAGCGCGTGCAGCTTCGCGAACTGACGGTGGTGAAGAAGAACGGCCAGCGCGTGGCGTTCGATCGCGACAAGCTCGCGCGTTCGATCCAGGTCGCGTGCCGCAAGCGGCCGGTCGATCCGGAGCGCACGGAGCGCGTGGTGAACGGCATCGTGCGCCGCCTCGAAAGCTCGGGCGAGAGCGAGATCCCCTCGACGCAGATCGGCGAGCTGGTGATGGATGCGCTGCGTGCGCTCGATCCGGTGGCCTATGTGCGCTTCGCCTCGGTCTATCGCAATTTCCGCGAGGCCAAGGATTTCGAGGAGTTCATCTCCGACCTCGCCGAGACGAACTTCAAGGACTGAACGAATGCCGATGCGCGCAGCCTTAGCGCTGGCGCGCCGGTCGCTCGGGCGTACCTGGCCCAATCCCGCCGTCGGCTGCGTGATCGTGCGCGACGGGCGGGTGATCGCGCGGGGCCGGACGCAGGATGGCGGTCGGCCGCATGCCGAAGCCGACGCGATTGCCCAGGCTGAGGCCGAGGGCCTGTCGCTGAAAGGCGCCACGGCCTACGTCACGCTCGAACCCTGCTCGCACCACGGCCGCACGCCGCCTTGTGCCGACGCACTGGTGGGCGCGGGCGTCGCGCGTGTCGTCTCCGCGCTCGAAGATCCCGACCCGCGGGTCAAGGGTCGAGGGCACGAGCGGCTGCGGGCGGCGGGCATCGAGGTCGCCGTGGGTGATGGCGCTGCCGAGGCGACGGAGATCAACGCCGGCTTCTTCACGCGCGTGAAGGAGGGGCGGCCACTCTTTCATCTCAAGATCGCAAGTTCGCTCGATGGCCGTATCGCGACCGCGTCGGGCGAGAGCCAGTGGATCACCGGGCCGGCGGCGCGCCAGCACGGCCATCACCTGCGCGCCACCCATGACGCCATCTTGGTCGGCGCCGAGACGGCGCTGGCCGACGATCCCGACCTCGGCTGCCGGCTGCCCGGCCTTGCCGCGCAATCGCCCGTCCGGATCGTGCTCGATTCGAGAGCCCGCCTGTCGCCGCAGTCCAGGCTGGCAACGACGGCGAGGCAACGTCCGGTGTGGCTGCTCTGCACCAAGGCGGCGCCCTCCGAGGCGCGCGACGCGCTGGTCGGGCTGGGCGTCGAGATCGTCGAGGTGGAGGCCGGTGCAGACGGCCGCATTGACGTGGCCGCCGCCGGACAGCTATTGGGCGCTCGAGGCCTGACGCGCGTTCTGATCGAAGGCGGCGGGCAGGTGGCGGCCTCGTTCCTGAAAGCAGGACTGGTCGACCGCATTTCCAGTTATCGGGCAGGGCTTCTGCTGGGCGGCGACAGCCGCTCTGCGGTAGGGCCGTTGGGTCTGGAGCGGCTGCATTTCGCGCCCCGGTTCCGGCTGGTTTCGGCGCGGCAACTGCAAGTCGACACGCTGGAAACCTGGCGGCGGGAGGCTTAAGGAACGGCCATGTTTACAGGCATCGTTACCGACATCGGTGAAATCGTCTCGGTCGACGCAAAGGGCAATTCGGGCGACCGGCGCTTTGTCATCGCGACGAAACACGACCTGACGGCGGTTCCCATCGGCGCCTCGATTGCCTGCTCAGGCTGCTGCCTCACGGTGGTCGAGAAGGGCGCAGGCAAATTTGCCGTGGACGTGTCGGACGAGAGTCTGTCCAAGACTCATCTCGGCGCCTGGACGACCGGCAGCAAGCTCAACCTCGAACTGTCTCTGAAGCTCGGCGACGAACTCGGCGGCCATCTGGTCTATGGCCACGTCGACGGCGTCGGCAGGATCGTCGCGATGACCCCGGTCGGCGGCAGCATGCGTTTCGACTTCGAGGCGCCGGGCGACGTCGCGCGCTTCGTGGCGCCCAAGGGGTCGGTCACGATCGACGGCATTTCACTCACGGTCAATGAAGTGGAAGGCAATCGTTTCAGCGTGAACGTGATCCCACACACGCAGGCGGTCACGACGCTGGGGCAGGCCAAGGTCGGCCAGCAGGTCAATCTTGAGGTAGATATGCTCGCGCGTTACGTTGCGCGATTGTTGGAGCACGGAAAAACATGAGCGCGCTCGAAAAGGACGCTTGGCGGATTACCTTCTCGGAAGTGAAGGCCGCGGCCGAGGACATCATCGAGGAAGCCCGCAAGGGCCGGATGTTCATCCTCGTTGACGACGAGGACCGCGAGAACGAGGGCGATCTCGTGATCCCCGCGCAATGGGCGACGCCCGAAGCGATCAACTTCATGGCCAAGCATGCGCGCGGCCTGATCTGCCTAGCGTTGACGCGCGAGAGGGTCGAGCAGCTCGGCCTGTCGCTCATGGCGCAGAACAACGGTACGCGCCATGCGACCGCCTTCACGGTGTCGATCGAAGCGCGGGAAGGTGTCACCACCGGCATCTCGGCTGCCGACCGCTCGCGGACCGTTGCTGTCGCGATCGACCCGTCCTGCGGCCCGCAGGACATCGTGACGCCGGGCCATGTCTTCCCGCTGGTCGCGCGCGACGGCGGCACGCTGGAGCGCACCGGCCACACCGAGGCCGCCGTCGATCTGGCGCGTCTTGCCGGCCTTACGCCGGCCGGCGTGATCTGTGAGATCATGAACGACGACGGCACGATGGCCCGTCGCAACGATCTCATCACCTTCGCTCAGCGTCATGGCCTCAAGATCGGCACTATCGCCGACCTCATCGCCTATCGCCGGCGCTACGACTCGATCATCAAGCGCATCAGCGAGACGCACCTCGACAGCACCTACGGCGGCGATTTCCGCTGCGTCGTCTACGTGAACAAGGTGACGATGGCGCAGCACGTCGCACTCGTGAAGGGCGACCCGGCGACGGGCGGTCCGATCATGGTGCGCATGCATGCCGTCAATCTCTTCACCGACACGCTCGGCCAGAGGAGTGGCGGTCGCGGCGGCGAGATCGAAGCCTCGATGCGCGAGATCTCCAAGGAGGGCAGGGGCGTGATCGTGCTGATCCGCGAACCGCTCACCGTCGTCCTCGCCGAACAGCGCCGTCGCGCCGGCGAGCCGATTCCGCCGGCCGGCCAGGAGCTGCGCGACTACGGCGTCGGTGCTCAGATCCTGATCGATCTCGGCGTCAAGGAGATGATCCTGCTGACCAACAGCAAGAAGAGCATCGTCGGTCTCGAAGGGTTCGGCCTCAAGGTGGTCGGCCAGAGGCCGGTACCTGGCCGCACGGCGTCCTGAACATGTCGACACGGACGGAAACGCCGACGGCGCGGCCGGCAGTCGCCGGCGTCAAGGGCGCACGCATCCTGATCGTCGAGTCTCCCTATTATACGGAGATCGCGGCAGCATTGGTCGCGGGCGCGGAACGCGAGATCAAGAAGAACGGCGCCAAGGTCGAGCGCGTCGCCGTGCCAGGTGCCTTCGAGATTCCCGGCGCCATCGCGCTGGCCGCCTCGAAGAAGGGCAAACGGTACGACGGCTACGTTGCGCTGGGTTGCGTCATTCGCGGCGAGACCTCGCACTACGACTATGTCTGCGGCGAGAGCGCGCGCGGACTGATGGACCTTGCCGTCCAGAAGAAGCTGGCGATTGGCTACGGCATCGTGACGGTCAACACGATGGAGCAGGCCGAGGCACGCGCCTTCCTCGATCGCGGCGACAAGGGTGGCGATGCCGCCCACGCCTGCCTCGCCATGGTGGCCCTCGGCCGCCGCTGGAAGAGCTCATGAGCGATAAGCCCGCGCCCAGCCGTCGCCAGGCTGCGCGGCTGGCGGCGGTTCAGGCGCTCTATCAGTGGCAGGAGGGCCAGGACGCTCCGGCCGAGATCGTCGAACAGTTTCTCAAGGTTCGGACCGGCGAGGCGGGCGAGGGCGGCATGCGCCGCGACGCCGACCGCCCGCTGTTCAAGGACGTTGTCGAGGGAACGGCCTCGCACAGGGACGAGCTGGAGAAGACCGTCTCGGGCGCTCTGGCGCAGGACTGGACCTGGGCACGCATTGACCGGCTCGTGCGGGCGATCCTGCTGGCCGGCGCCTACGAACTGGTGCACCGCCAGGATGTCCCGGCGAGGGTCGTGATCAACGAGTATGTCGAGATCTCGCACGCCTTCTACGACAAGGGCGAGCCGAATTTCGTGAACTCCGTGCTCGACCGCGTGGCGCGCCAGGCGCGCTCGGCCGAACTGGTGAAGTAGCCGATCATGGCGCCGCGCCGGCGTATCGGCGAGTTCGAGTTGATTGCCCGCTACTTCGCGCCGCTCGCCCGCGGATTCAGCGGCGCCGGTGGCCTCAAGAGCGACAACGCCTTCCTGCCGGCCGATCCGCGCCACGATCTCGTAGTGAAGACCGACACGATCGTGGCCGGCATCCACTTCCTGTCCGACGAACGGCCGGAGCGGATCGCCGCGAAGGCGCTGCGCGTCTGCCTGTCCGATCTGGCGGCGGGTGGCGCGACACCCTTCGTCTATCAGCTCTCGCTCGCCCTGCCGGCAGGCTGGCGAGAAAGCTGGGCCGCAGGTTTCGCCAAGGGGCTGGCGAGCGACCAGCGCCGCTACGGCGTTGTCTTGTGTGGCGGCGATACGGTCGTGACGCCGGGGCCGCTCACGGTGACGATCACGGCGTTCGGCCGGGTCACCCGCGGCAAGGGCCTCGGGCGCGACAAGGCCCGGCCAGGTGACGAGCTTTGGGTGAGCGGTACGGTCGGCGACGGGGCGCTCGGCCTCCTGGCGGCGCGCAATCAGTTGCAGGGCCTCACGTCACGGCAATGCGCAGCGCTCGAAGATCGCTATCGCCTGCCGCGACCGCGCTCGGGCCTCGGTCCACGCCTGATCGGGATTGCGACCGCCGTGGCCGACGTTTCCGACGGCCTGCTGGCCGACGCCGGCCATATCGCCGAAGCCTCGCGGCTCGCCGTAACCGTCGAACGCGACGACGTGCCCTTGTCGGCGGCGGCGCGCACTGCTGTCGTGGCCGAACCAAAACTCTGGGCAAACGTGCTGGGCGGTGGCGACGACTACGAACTCGCCATCGCCGTCCCGTCACGCAAGCGCGCAGCATTGCTCTCGGCGGCGAAGGCCGCTGGGATAGGGGTGACGCGTATCGGCCGCTTCGTGCGCGGCACCGGCGTACAGCTCACCATCGGCGGCCGGCCGGCGAGGGCGACGCGCAAGGGTTACGTTCACTTCTAGTGATACGCGTCCCCGGCGTAGCTGAGTCGCGCCGCTGGAGTGGCCGCCCCTAACCTCGACGACTAGAGTGCGCGCCCAATGGACGGCTCAACCAAAATGCAGGAAGCGACCGCGGAGACCAGCGGCGGCATGCCTCGGCGCTCTATGCGCAACATCGCGCTGCTGGCGATCTGCCAGGCGCTGACCCAAAGCAGCAACACCCTGATGTTCGCCTCGTCGGCGCTGGCGGTGTTGACTATCGTCTCGCCGGACATGCGCATGTGGGCGAACCTGCCGGTCACCATGCAGCACCTCGGCGTCATGCTCTCGGTCTTTCCGGCTTCGGCGCTGATGATGCGTCGCGGCCGCAAGTTCGGCTTCCGCAGCGGCTCGGTGATGGGCATGGTCGGCGCTTCGTGCGCTGCGCTCGGCCTCGGCCTCGGCAGTTTTCCGGTCATGTGCCTGGGCGGCATCTTCCTGGGCTATGGCATCGCTAACATGCAGCTCTACCGCTTCGCCGCGGTCGAACTGGCGCCGGGCCATTACCGTGCGCAGGCGATTTCCTATGTGACCGCGGGAGGCGTGCTCGCCGGCATCATCGGACCTACTCTGGCGCGCTTTACCCCCGACCTCTGGATGCCGACGTTCCAGGCGAGTTTCGTGGCGGTAGTCATCGTCCACATCCTGGTCTTCATCGTCCTGGGCTTCATCGAATTCCCCCAGGTGAAGAGCGAGGACACGGCGGGGCCGCAGCGGCCGCTTTGGGAGATCGTGACCCAGCCGACCTATATGGTGGCCTGCGCCGGCGCCATGATCGCCTTCGGCGTGATGTCCTTCGTGATGGCGGCCTCTCCGCTGGCCATCGTGCAGTGCGGGCTCGACAAGACCGAGGCGCCGGTCACGATCTTTGTGCACGTCATGGGCATGTTCCTGCCGTCGTTCTTCACAGGCCACCTGATCGCCCGTTTCGGCATCTTCAACATGATGATCGCCGGCATCGTCCTGCTGGTGGCGGGGGTCGGTGTCGCCCTGATGGGTGTCACCGAATGGCACTTCCGGGGGGCGCTCAGCCTGAACGGGGTGGGGTGGAACTTCCTGTTCGTGGGCGCCACGACCCTGCTGACGACGACCTATCGGCAGGCGGAGCGGGGCAAGGCGCAGGCTTTCAACGACTTCATGGTGTTCGGCGTCACGACCATTTCGAGCCTGATGGCCAGCGTCGTGCTGGAGCTGCAGGGCTGGGCGTCGCTCAATTACGTGGCCCTGGTGCTGGTCCTGATCGCCTTTATCGTGATCGTTGCTTTCCGGCTGCGTCATCCGTCACGCGCCTGACGCCAACCCTTTGAGGCAACGCGGTTTTTGTGCCTAGTCGCGAGTTGCGCGGCTAGGGCGCATCTGTCATTTTTTGGCCGCCTTCGCCCCGGGGGAGATACGCACTTCGGGCCGCGATACGCTGGAAGCGCTGTGAAAACAACGGGTTAACAACAACTATGTCGACTATTCTTTGGGCCGTTATAGGCTGTGGCGTCATCGCCCTGCTATACGGCGTCGTTACCGCGTCGCGGGTCATGGCATCGGATGCCGGCACGCCACGCATGCAGGAAATCTCGCAAGCGGTACAAGAAGGAGCGGCTGCCTATCTGCGCCGCCAGTACACCACCATCGGCATCGTCGGCGTGGTCGTTCTGATCATTCTTGCGCTGCTGCTCGGCAAGTTCGCAGCGATTGGCTTTCTGATCGGCGCGGTGCTGTCGGGTGCTGCAGGCTTCATCGGCATGAACGTCTCGGTCCGCGCCAATGTGCGTACCGCGGCAGCCGCGCAGAAGAGCCTGGGGCAGGGCCTCGACCTCGCCTTCAAGTCGGGTGCCATCACCGGCATGCTGGTGGCGGGCCTCGCGCTTCTCGGCGTCGTCGGCTACTTCGGGTTTCTTCTGAACTTGGGCATTCCTGCCGGCGGCCGCGTGATGGTCGACTCGCTGGTTGCCCTGGGCTTCGGCGCCTCGCTGATCTCGATCTTCGCCCGTCTCGGCGGCGGCATCTTCACCAAGGGTGCGGACGTCGGTGGCGACATGGTCGGCAAGGTCGAAGCTGGCATTCCGGAAGATGACCCCCGCAACCCGGCCACCATCGCCGACAACGTCGGCGACAACGTCGGCGATTGCGCCGGCATGGCGGCCGATCTGTTCGAGACCTATGCGGTGACGACCGTCGCCACCATGGTCCTGGCCTCGATCTTCTTCTCGGCCGATGCGGCCCTGGTCGCCAAGCTGATGACCTATCCGCTGGCCATCGGCGGCGTCTGCATCCTGACCTCAATCATCGGCACATACTTTGTCCGGCTCGGCTCGGACAACAACATCATGTGGGCGATGTACAAGGGCTTCATCGCTGCGGCGGTGCTGTCGATTCCGGCCATCTGGTTCGTGACCTCGCATGTCGTCGGCATGGGCACGGTGATGAAGGTCGGCGCAATGTCGTTCACCGGCATGTCGCTGTTCTGGTGCTCGCTGGTCGGCCTCGCCGTCACCGGCCTGATCATCTGGATCACCGAGTACTACACCGGCACCGACTATCGTCCGGTGAAGGCGGTGGCGCAGGCGTCGGTCACCGGTCACGGCACTAACGTGATCGCGGGTCTCGCCATGTCGATGGAGGCCACCGCGCTGCCGGCGCTGGTGATCTGCTCCGGCATCGTGGTCTGCTACATCCTGGCTGGCCTGTTCGGCATCGCCATCGCCACCACCGCCATGCTGGCGCTGGCCGGCGTGGTCGTGGCGCTCGACGCCTACGGCCCGGTGACGGACAACGCGGGCGGCATCGCCGAAATGGCGGGCCTGCCCAAGGAAGTGCGCAAGAACACCGACGCGCTCGACGCGGTCGGCAACACCACCAAGGCCGTCACCAAGGGCTACGCCATCGCTTCGGCGGGCCTCGGTGCGCTGGTGCTGTTCGCGGCCTACACCGAAGACCTCAAGTACTTCATCGGTCAGGGCAAGCTCGGTGTTCAGGGGACTGTGCAGTTCAGCCTCGAGAACCCGTATGTCATCGTCGGCCTGCTGATCGGCGGCCTGCTGCCGTATCTCTTCGGCGGCATGTCGATGCTGGCCGTCGGCCGTGCCGCGCAGGCGGTGGTCGAGGAAGTCCGGCGCCAGTTCAAGGAGAAGCCCGGCATCATGGCGGGCACCGACCGGCCGGATTACGGCCGTGCGGTCGACATGCTCACCAAGGCGGCGATCAAGGAGATGATCGTGCCGTCGCTGCTGCCGGTGCTGTCGCCGATCGTGGTCTACTTCGTGATCGCGGCAATCGCCACCAAGGCCGACGCCTTTGCGGCGGTGGGTGCCATGCTGCTCGGCGTGATCGTCACGGGCCTGTTCGTCGCCATCTCGATGACGGCAGGCGGCGGTGCCTGGGACAACGCCAAGAAGTACATCGAGGAAGGCCATTTCGGTGGCAAGGGATCCGAGGCCCACAAGGCCGCGGTGACCGGCGACACCGTCGGCGACCCGTACAAGGATACGTCGGGCCCGGCCGTCAACCCGATGATCAAGATCACCAACATCGTGGCGCTCCTGCTGCTCGCCGTGCTCGCGCACTGAGCCGCTCGGGTCTCCACAAAGAGAAAGCCCCGGTCGAAAGACCGGGGCTTTTTCGTTGCCGTCTTCTGGAAAGGCGGGCGATCTAGGGAGCGCCGCTGCCGCCGCCACCGCCGGTCGGCGCGCCGGGGTTGCTCTGCTGGCGCGGACCGCTGAAGCGGCCGACGTTGCCCAGGACCTGCTCCAGAATCGTGAGCTGCTTACCCGAGGTCGGCGTGATGCGCTGGACCATCGCGATCTGTTCGGCATCCTTCAGGTCGTAGTTCTTGATGCCTTCGACGCGGCCCGAATCGTTGAAGGTGATCTGGATGACCTTCTGTTCGGTGATCTTGGGCTTGGTGAAGGCCCAGTATTCTTGTGTCTCGCTGATGTAATACCAGATGTTCGGATTGAACGTGGCGACGGCCGAGGGCGATCCGATGACGCGTACGACGTCTTCGCGGCTTTGCGTGCCGACTTCGAGCTTTTCGACGGAGCCCGGCGTTGCGGTGAAGCCGCGCTGGTCGACAACGCTGCTGCAGCCTCCGACGATGAGGGCCGGGGCGAGAAGGGCGCCTGTCAGGGCAAGCGGGACTGTGCGACGCATGGACGGTTTCTTGGCTTCGGGAGAAAGAGGGGCCACAACATGTCGTGATGCCGGACGCGGGTCAACCGGTTGAACCACAGGGAATGGGGAGGAACGGATCGTGTTTCGTCGCAGGAAGCCGGAGGAAGAGTTTGCCGCTTCCGTTTACAAGCGCACGGCCGAGCAGTCGCGGACACCCGAACTTTTCGAAAGCTGTGGCGTTCCTGACAATCTCTACGGCCGCTTCGATTCGCTGTCCCTGCATGCGGCGCTGATGATCGACCGCCTGCGCCGCGAACCCGATGGCGATGCCTTGGCTCAGGCCTTTTTCGACGCGATGTTTCGTCATCTCGACCTCACCTTGCGTGAGATCGGGGTACAGGATCTGGGGGTCGGCCGGCGCATCAAGGTCATGGCCGAGGGATTGCACGGACGGGCACTGGCCTATCGCGAGGCACTGGCCGACGGCCCGACGCCGCTGGCGGAGGTCTTGCGCCGCAATGCCTATGGCGGTAGTCCGCCGGAGGAGGCGCAAACTGTCGCTGCCCTCGAGGCCTATGTCCGGCGCTATGCTGCCCAGCTCGCGGCAACGCCGCGCGGTGACTTGATAAAGTGATTTAATAAAATGACACAAAACACTGATAATAAACATAAATCAGAACTGGAACGTCTCGTCGACCTCGAGCGGATGGGCAGCAAGGATACCGCCCTCGAAATCGTCGCCTCCGACGCCGAACGGGCGGCCCTCGCCAAGCGGTTCGGCTTTCTCAGCCTGCCGGCCTTTTCCGCCCGCGTAACCGTCGACCGCCGGCCCGGCGGCCAGGTGATCGTGGAGGGACGGCTACGCGGCACGATCATCCAGGCCTGCGTACTGAGCCTCGATCCGGTCACCCAGGAACTCGACGACGCCTTCCGGCTGGTTTTCGCCGAAGACCTCTCCGACGAGCGCGACCCCGAGAGCGGGGAGGCTGTCCTCAATGCCCAGGCCGATGCCCCCGAGCCTCTCAACGGAAATATGCTCGATGTCGGCGAAATCGTTGCCGAACAGCTCTCGCTGACGGCCGATCCCTACCCGAGAAGGCCCGGAATCAAGCTCGAAGACGTATTGCCCAAGCTGCGGGGAGGCAACCGTCGGGGCCCGCCGGAGCAGCGCCGCCATCCCTTTGCCGGACTCGCGGCCCTGAGGGACAAACCGCGCCGCGGCCGCTAAACTGTTGCGGCGGTAGAACGATTTGGCTAGAGAAGGCCGCCCGCCGCGCCTATAGAGCGCGGCCGCAGCTTTTTTAGGGGCAGGCGACACTCGTCCGTATCGCCGCCCCATCGTGGAGATCGTTATGGCAGTTCCCAAGAAGAAGGTTTCGAAGTCTCGCCGCAACATGCGTCGCGCCCATCATGCGGTGCCGACCATGGCCTATATGGAGTGCAAGAATTGCGGTGAACTGAAGCGCCCGCACATGGTTTGCACGCATTGCGGCTACTATCGCGAGGACATGCCCGTCCTGGCCGACAGCGCGTCGGCCGAGAAGTAGTTCGCAGCACGCCGCCGGCAATGCGCTGGCATTCGACAGGCGGGGCTTAGAGTGGGCACGGGCAAGATCGTCCTGGCGCTCGATGGCATGGGGGGCGATCACGCGCCCGACGTCATCGTGAACGGCGCCGACATTGCTCGCGAGCGATATCCCGGCACGTCGTTCCTGCTGTTCGGCGATCCGGCACGGCTGAAACCACTGGTCGACAAGCGCAAGGGCCTGTCTCAGGTCCTTGAGATCGTGCCGGCTGAGGACGCCGTGCTTGCAGAAGACAAGCCGTCGTTTGCGTTGCGTCGTCGCCGCAAGTCGAGCATGTGGCTGGCCGTCGATGCGGCTGCGCAAGGGCATGCCGATACGGTGGTTTCCGCCGGCAACACCGGCGCACTGCTGGCCATCTCGATGTTTGCCATGCGCACGATCGCAGGCGCTCATCGTCCGGCGTTGGCGTCGTTTCTGCCGACCTCGCGCGGCGAGACGGTCATGCTCGACCTCGGCGCCAACCTCGAATGCGATGCAGACAACCTCGCCGAGTTCGCGGTCATGGGCAGCGTCTTCGCTCAGGTCCTGCTCGGTCTGGACCGGCCCAAGGTCGGCCTGCTGAATGTCGGGTCCGAAGAAGAGAAAGGGCACGAGGAGCTGCGTCAGGCAGCAGCCTGGCTGCGCGGTGAGAAATCGCCGGTCAATTTCCACGGCTTCGTCGAAGGCAATGACATCGGCAGCGGGCTGGTCGACGTCGTGGTGACCGACGGTTTCACGGGCAACATCGCCCTGAAGTCGATCGAGGGCACGGCCAAGGTCGTATTCGGCTTTGTGGGCGACGCCTTCAAGACCTCGACCTTTGCCAAGATCGGCTACCTGTTCGCCTCGGGTGCCTGGAACAAGCTCCGCAAGCGCGTCGATCCACGCCGCTACAATGGCGGGGTTTTCCTGGGTCTGGACGGCGTATGCGTGAAAAGCCACGGCGGCACCGATGCGCTGGGCTTCGCCTATGCCATAGGCGTAGCCGTCGACCTGGTTCGCTATGAATACAAGAACAAGCTTGCCGAAGGGCTGACCAAGTTGCGGGAAGTTGCTTCGGCTGCCGAGGCGTCGCCAGCGACGCTGCAGGCAAGCGGAGGGGTCGAGTGATTCGTTCTGTTGTCCAGGGATGCGGCGCCTATCTGCCGGAGCGTATCGTCACCAACGACGAATTGGCCCACAAGGTCGAGACCTCCGACGAGTGGATCCAGCAGCGCACCGGCATCCGCCAGCGCCACATCGCGGCCGATGGCGAATTCACTTCGCATCTCGCGATCAAGGCCTCGCAGCGCGCCCTCGACCATGCCGGCATCAAGGCTTCGGACCTGGACCTGATCGTGCTGGCGACGGCGACGCCGGACGAAACATTTCCCGCCACGGCGACCCGCGTACAGGCCGAACTCGGCATGACGCGCGGTGCGGCGTTCGACGTCCAGGCAGTCTGCGCGGGCTTCGTCTATGCCGTCTCGGTTGCCGACAGCCTGATCAAGAACGGTGTTGCCTCGACGGCGCTGGTGATCGGCGCGGAGACCTTCTCACGCATCCTCGATTGGAACGATCGTGGGACCTGCGTGCTGTTCGGCGACGGCGCAGGCGCCATCGTGCTCAGGGCCGAGCAGGGCAAAGGCACCTCGGCCGACCGCGGCATCCTTGCCAATGCACTGCATTCCGATGGTCGCCAGCACGACATCCTCTATGTCGATGGTGGCCCGTCTTCGACGCGCACAACCGGCTTCCTTCGCATGGAAGGCAAGGAAGTCTTCAAACATGCCGTTGTCAACATGGCCGCCGTTGTCGGCGAAGTGCTTGAGAAGGCGGGGCTACAGTCCAAAGACATCGACTGGCTGGTGCCGCATCAAGCCAACAAGCGCATCATCGACGGCACGGGCCGCAAGCTCGGCCTGCCGGCGGAGCGTGTGGTCGTAACGGTCGACAAGCACGCCAACACGTCGGCAGCTTCAATTCCCCTGGCGCTCGATACCGCCGTAAAGGATGGCCGCATCAAGAAGGGCGATCTGCTGCTGATGGAAGGCATCGGCGGCGGCTTGGCCTGGGGCGCTTCGCTCGTCCGCTGGTAGGGCTCCTCGCTCGGGCGAGGGGCGAAATCGTCCGTAACGGAACGTGAACAGACGGCGATTCAAGTCCAGCCGCTATCCTACTGATATTGACCGCTTTCCCACCTTAGAGTAAGGATTAAGTAGGGGGAAGGAAGGGTACCGGATGGAAGGCCGGACTATCACGCGAGCCGATCTCAGCGAGTCAGTGTTCCAGGAAGTGGGACTGTCTCGTAATGAGTCCAGCGACCTTGTGGAGACGATCCTCTCCGAGGTGGTGGAGGCTTTGGCACGTGGTGAATCGGTGAAGATCTCCTCGTTCGGGAGTTTCACGGTTCGCGACAAAGGCCAGCGCGTAGGCCGTAATCCAAAGACCGGGCAGGAGGTTCCGATCCTGCCGCGGCGGGTACTCGTCTTTCGAGCGTCGAATGTCCTGAAATCTCTAATCAACGGGACGCCCGGCGAGGAAAAAGGATAGCTGCGAGCTGTCGAGGGGATGAGAGATGGCTGTTTCGGTTCAGGCCGCTGAAAGGCGGGTTGAGAAGTCGGCGCAGGCCTTTCGCACAATCAGCGAGGTCGCGACGGAGCTGGACGTTCCGCAGCATGTACTGCGGTTCTGGGAAAGCAAGTTCAGCCAGGTTCGCCCGCTGAAGCGGGGCGGTGGCCGCCGCTACTACCGGCCGGAAGACATCGATCTCCTGCGCCGCATCCGTACGCTGCTCTATGAAGACGGATACACAATCAAAGGCGTTCAGCGCCTGCTGAAGGAGGGCCGTGGCCGCCTGCCGGCGCAGCGGCTCGATCTCGCCGCCGAGAGCGCCCTGGAGAGCCTGCGTATCGTCTCGGCGCGGGCCGAGGCTATGGCGGCAGGAGGCAGCCGCCAGCCGTTGCCGCGCACGGGCCCGCAGCCTTCGACCACGACGCCGCGGGCGGCAGTTCTCGACCTGCATAAGCGCCGCGAGATCGAATCCGTTCTCGAAGACTTGGAACAGGCGCTGACGCAGCTGCGCAGCACGCTCAAGGCTCACAACTAGTCTTGCCCACCCGTACCGCCATCAGGCGGGACTCAAGGGGTGGCTGTTTTCGATCCTGACAGCCACAAGATCGAGTGGGAATTGTAAGAGAGTGTAACAAGAATCTGATTTTGCTTGGGTTTTTGCCACGCACGCGTATCGTGCTTCGCGAGGGGCCTATCAACGGTATCGTCAGAGGGGGACGGAGCCGTGTTTGCAGATCGTGAACTGGCGCGCCATCAGGCGCAGTCATTGAGTGCACTTGCTTTCAATGACAATGGGTTGGAAGAGGATCTTCCAACTTTACATGAGCTACTTTACTTGCGCCGGGGCCTTACGCAGGCCGGCGGCAAGCTGCCATTGTTCGACCTGGACGGGCAGAATGTCGATGTTTCCATCGTCAAAAAATGCCTGAAGCGCGGCTGGGCCGAGCCTTGGTTCAACAATCCGCTGAAGCCGGGTTGGCTGGTGTGCAAACTCACCGAGGCGGGCCGGCAGGTCGCGGCCGGGCTGTAACGCGCCAGGCGACCGCGCCGGCCAGCAGCAGCAACAGGCCGGCCAGCAGGAACGGCGCGCCGGGCCATGGGCTGCCGGGGCGCGCGATGAAGTACGCAAAGGTCAGCGAGAACAGCGCCGGACCGACCAGCGACGAGAGGCTGGCGAGGGACGTGTTTGCTCCCTGGAGTTGGCCCTGCTCGGAGGGGCCGACGAGCCGGCTCATCAGGCCGAGCGCGGCAGGCCCCGACAGGCCCCAGAGCGCCATGATCGGCACGCCCACCCAGAAGAGCATCCCCGTCGGCGCAAGCCCGTAGATCGCCATGCCGACGGCGCCGCAGACGAGACCTGCGATCAGAGTTCGCCGTTCGCCGAGCCGGGCAACGGCCGGTCCCACCAGCGCGCCCTGGACGATGGCCGAGCAGATGCCGACCAGCGCCAGGGTCAACCCGACGGTCTCTTCCTTCCAGCCATAGCGATAGCCGGCATAGAGCACGAACACCGTCGGCAGGACCTGATGGGCGAGGCCGCCCAGCAGGCCGCCGAGCGCCGGTCCCAGCACGAACCCCAAGCCGAAGCCGACACCCACAAGGCCGAATGCCTTAGCGCGGGCCTCGGGCTTGGTGACATCGGCGATATAGGCGAAGGCCGTGCTGATCGTGGCCGCGGTGATGCCCGAGATCACCCGGCCGATGAACAGCAGGGTGAGCGAGGGCGCCAGCGCCATGAAAATGTAGTCGAGCCCGAGCCCCAGGCAGGAGATCAGGATGATCGGCCGGCGGCCGAAGCGGTCCGACATCGCGCCGAGCAGCGGCGAGAAGAAGAACTGCATCAGTCCCCAGACCGTGGCGAACAGGCCGAAGACCTCGGCTGCACCTGCCGTGTCGCCGTCCATGAAGCCGAGCACGATCGTCGGCAGCACGGGGATCATGAGACCCAGCGACAGCACGTCCAGCGTCACGGTGCAGAAGATGAAGGCGAGCGCCCGCCGGGTGTTCATTGCGCTTGTAGGTGCGATCCGCGAGCTGCCGGCGCAAGGGCGATCTTGCGAGGCGCTATTTCCATTCTTCTGGTTGCCGAATCCTGCCATCTTTCGTGCACGCTACGGGAGGGGGCGAGCGATGGAGCGCCATGGCTGGGTTGTCCAAGCAACGTTCGCCCTTCAATTTAGAATCTTCAGTTGATGGCATTTCTCCTGAGGTCGATGCAGCGCAGATCGACCATTGCCTTCCTGATGACGCTGCCGCTGATCGTGCTGATCCTCGTCCTGGTCGCCTATCCGGCAGGCTATGCCGTCTATCTGGCGATGCTCGACAGGGGCATGACGAAGTTCGTCGGCCTCGGCAATTTCGAGTTCCTGCTGGGACGCACTACCTTCTGGATGGTCGTCTACCAGTCGTGCCTGTTCACCTTTTCCGCCGTCTTCTTCAAGGTGGTCATCGGCTTCGCGGTCGCCCATTTCGTTCACAACATCCCCACCAAGGGGCAGCGCAAATGGCGCGGCATGCTGCTCGTGCCCTGGGTCATTCCTCCCGCCATGAGCACGCTCGCCTGGCGATGGCTGTTCGACCCGTCCTACAGCGCCTTCAACTGGATCCTCGAGAATCTGGGCCTGGATCGCATCTATTGGCTCGGAGAGACCGGCTGGGCCCGCTTTTCCGTCATCATGGTGAGCGTATGGTTCGGCGCACCGTTCTTCATGATCATGTATCTGGCGTCGTTGAAGTCGGTGCCCGAACAGCTCTACGAGGCGGCGTCGATCGACGGCGCGACATGGTGGCAGCGGACCCGGTACATAACCCTGCCGATGATGCGCAACATCATCGCCATCACGGTGCTGTCCTCGGTGATCGGCACCTTTGCCAGCTTCAATATCGTGGCCGTGCTGACCCACGGCGGCCCGCTCGGCACGACACAAGTGTTCGCGACCTACGCGTTCGGCGTCGGCATTCTGGGCGGAAACCTGCCGCTGGGCGCCAGCGTGTCGCTGTTCATGGTGCCGATCCTGGCGGTGGCCGCGATCTTCGTCCTGCGGGGCGTCATGAAACGGGGCAGTGAAGTCTGAAGGTCGATGCTGCCGCTACTCACTAGCGGCAGGCGATGACTGCGATGTCCTTCCCGATTGACGCTTGCCCAAATCGAACTATTTCGCGGGCGGCGGCTGCGGAATCACCGACGTCATCCGAATCTTCCATTTTCCGCCCTCCTGGACATACGTTGCAGTCCACAGGCCGGCAGCGTCGATGGCAGCGCCGCTCTGGTCCTTGCCGGTAACCCGGTATTTGCCCATTCCGAGCGCTACGCCGGATCCCAGGGGCCAAGCCTGATCGACCGTAGCTTCCAGGCGACTAATGCCTGCCTTGAAGACACTCTCCCAGTGCTGGGCGATGTCTGTCTTCAGTCCCGTCGGATTGACGACGATGGCGCCGGTCGCGTACTGCGCGACGATACCGGCCATATCCTGCTTGTTGAAGACCTCCATGTAGGCGGCGTTGCTCTGTTCCAGCTGCTTCTTGAGTTCTGCGTCGGCAAAGGCAGGTGTGCCAAGAGCAACGACGACGCCAAACAACGCGAACGCGTAAGCTAACGCGGCTTTCATCGCAGCCATGTTCGCCTCCTCGTTATGCGTACAACGAGCCTACGCCGGTTGGACGAGCGGGACTTTGATCTTTGTCACAATCCGGGAGCTGATCGGCACTGCGCTTCGAATGCGATTGCAGATTGCCGGCATTCAGCGGGGCATCATTCGGGGGCTTTTCCGGGACTCTCTGCGCCGAACTACGCCATTCGGCGCCCCTATGTTCCGCTTTCGCGGAATGGCGCCTGACGGCGAGGCTTCGAAAAGCCAATAAAAAGAGGGATAAATTGGTCGGGGCGACAGGATTTGAACCTGCGACCCCCAGTCCCCCAGACTGATGCGCTACCAGGCTGCGCTACGCCCCGACCGGATGCCTGGGCCTGTCGGCCCGCGGCACGGGGGCTTTAGCGCGAATAGCAGCGTTGCCGCAAGCCAACTTGCATCGATCCCGGCGCCGACAGATACAGGCACCATGATCGATTCCGCCCGGCGCGTCCTGCTGTTCTCCTCCATCGGCCATGCCCTGATGCACATGATGACGGCTTTCTACGCTGTAATCGTGCTGACGCTGGCCGTCTCCTGGAACCTGCCGGCCGAGGATCTGCTGCGTCTCTACGCCCCGGCCACTGTCCTGCTGGGGGTGATGTCCTTGCCGGCCGGCTGGGCCTCCGACCGCTACGGCGCCCCGGCCATGATGGTCGTGATGTTCCTGGGCCTCGGTCTGTCCTCGATCGCCTGCGGCTTCGTGCCGACCGGCGACACCTTCCTGCTGTCCCTGGCGCTTTGCGGCATCGGCACCTTCGGGGCGATCTACCATTCCGTCGGCATCGGCTGGGTCATCCGCACGGCCAAGGAGCAGGGGCACGCCATGGGCGTGAACGGCCTCTGGGGCAGCGCGGGGCTTGCGCTCTATGGCATCGTGCCGGGCGTGCTGATCACGCTCGCCTCGTGGCGGGCGGCCTTCATCGTGCCCGGCCTCGTCTGCATCGCCGTGGGCATCGTGCTCTTCGTGCAGATGCGGCAAGGCAAGGTCGGCGACCGTCCGATGCCGGCGACGCCCGGCGTCCAGGTGGGCCGCCGCGAATTCTGGCGCGTCTTCTCCGTGCTCTCCGTCACCATGGCGCTGGAGGGCGTGATCTGGCAGGCCGTGATGTTCGGCGCGGCCCTGGTCTTCGAGGTCAAGCTGGCGCCCGAGATCAGCGCCCTGCGCGACGGGCTCGCCTCGTGGGGCGTGGCGACCAAGGTCGTGCTGTGGGTCGGGCTCGCGACCTCGATGATCTACGTCGTCTCGGGCTTTGCGCAGTACGCCATGGGCCGGCGCATCGTCGATCGCTATCCGCTGAAGGCGACCTACATCGTCGCGTCAGCATTGCAGATCGGCGCCATGCTCGCGCTCGCAATGGGCAATGGCTACGTGGCGTTGCTGGGCGCCATCGGTTCGGCGGTGCTGAGTGCGGCGGCCGGCCCGATCGAGAACATCCTGATCGCCCGGTACACGCCCAGCCGCTATCACGGGCTGGGTTTTGGCGCGAAGTTCGTCGTGGCGTTCGGGGCGGGACCGCTCGCGATCCTGTTGATCGCCTGGATACGGGAAACGACGGGCAGTCTCGAACTGCTGTTCCTGGGCCTTGCCGCCACGTCGGTGGTGATCACGCTGGTGGCACTGCTGCTACCGAACCACGACCGGGGCCAGGAGGCCGTCGTAGAAACGAGACGGCCGGCACCGCAAGCGGCGCCGGCCGAGTAGGTCGGCTTCTCGTCGTCTACTTGGTACCGCGGGCGGCCTTGTAGCCTGGCCGTGCCAGGCAGCGATCGAGCCAGGCGCCAGCTTTGGGGAACGGGGTGAAGTCGAACTTGATCGGCTTGGCCCAGCTGCAGATCGACGCAAGGTTCAGGTCGGCCACGGTGAAGGTCGACCCCAGCAGGTAATCGCGGCCCTCCAGCGCGCCATTCAGCACGGCGAAGGGCTTGGGCAGTGCCTTCTGTGCTTCCGCAACCGCCTCCGGCTTACGCTTGTCCGGCGCCGTCATGAACATGTCGATCAGGATAGTGAGCAGATGGCGTTCGACTTCCGTCATGCCCCAGAAGCTCCACTGCCAGACGAGCGCCTGGTCCTCGAGGCTCGACGGCATGAAGCCATCCTTGCCGTGCTTAGCCGCGAGGTAGAGGTTGATCGCCATCGACTCGAAGAGCTTGAAGTCGCCGTCGGCCAGCGCCGGCACCTTGCCGTTGGGATTGACCTTCAGAAAGTCGGCGCCCTTGAGATCCTTCATCTCCACCGCGACGTGCTCGAACGGAATGCCGAGTTCGTGCACGATCCACAAAGCACGGGCGGCGCGCGATGCGGTAGGCCCGTAGATCTTGACAGTCACTGATAGTCTCCCCGATCCCAATAACAATGAGACGATAGAGCAGCCCGTTGCGGCGGTCTAACGCTCTATTCCGCTAGTCCTTGCGCCGTGCCGATTCCCTATGACGTCGCCTTGGCGAGGGCTTGATCGAGATCGGCGATGATGTCGCTGGCGGTCTCGATGCCAATGGAAAGGCGAAGGACGTCGGGACCGGCGCCGGCGGCGACCCGCTGCTCGTCGGAGAGCTGGCGATGCGTCGTCGAAGCGGGGTGGATGATCAGGCTCTTGGCGTCGCCGATGTTGGCGAGATGCGAGAAGAGCTCGACATTGTCGACGACTTTCACGCCGACGTCGTAGCCGCCCTTGACGCCGAAGGTGAAGACCGAGCCCGCGCCCTTGGGCAGGTACTTCTTGGCCAGCGCATTGTACTTGTTGGAGGGCAGGCCGGCGTAATTCACCCAGGCCACCGCGGGATGCTTCTCCAGGTGCTGCGCGACGGCGAGGGCATTGGCGCAATGGCGCTCCATGCGCAGGCCGAGCGTCTCGATACCGAGCATAGTGAGCCAGGCGTTGAACGGCGCCTGCGAGGGGCCGAGATCGCGCAGGCCGACGGCGTGGCTGTGGAAGGTGTAGGCCATGTCGCCGAAAGTCTCGTAGAAGTTCAGCCCGTGATAGGCGGGCTCGGGACCGGCCAGGCTCGGGAACTTGCCGCCCCTGGACCAGTCGAACTTGCCCGAGTCGACGACCGCGCCGCCCATCGACGTGCCGGTGCCGCTCAGGAACTTGGTGGTGGAGTGGACGACCAGGGTCGCGCCGTAGTTGATCGGCTGACAGAGCCAGGGCGTCGCCAGCGTGTTGTCGACCAGCAGCGGCACACCGGCATCCTCGGCGATACGGGCGATCGCTTCGATGTCGCTGATGACGCCGCCGGGATTGGCGAGGCTCTCGATGAAGAAGGCCTTGGTCTTGTCCGTCACCGCGCGCTTGAAATTGTCCGGCTGGTCGGCATCGACGATGTTCGCCTTCCAGCCGAACTTTGGATAGGTGTTCTTCATCTGCTGCAGCGAGCCGCCATAGAGGCGGGAGGCGGCAACGATCTCGGCGCCGGGCGACATCAGCGGGAAGAGGCCGAGCACCTGGGCGGCATGGCCGGAGGAGGCGACGGTGCAGCCGCGGCCACCTTCCAAGGTGGCGATGCGCGTTTCGAGCGCGGCGTTCGTCGGATTGGTCAGGCGCGAATAGATGAAGCCGACGGTCTGCAGATTGAAGAGGGCAGCGGCGTGGTCGGCGTCTTCGAAGACATAGGCCGTGGTCTGGTAGATCGGTTGCGCACGTGCGCCGGTGGCGGGATCGGGGGCAGCGCCGGCATGCACCGACAGGGTCTCGAAACCGTATTGCTTGTCGCTCACTGAACTCTCCACGGCAGCCTGAAATCAGAGACCAAGCGTTGCCATGCAGGGGCTGCAGCGTCAAACCAGCGAGGCGATGAACTCCACGGCCTTGCGGTCGTTGGCGGCCCGCCAGGTCTCGGTGCGATAGAGGCCGACCAGGCCATGGACCAGCCCCCAGATGCGGAAGACGTGCGCTTTCGCATCCTTCGTTCCACCCATGCCGACGATCGAAGCCGCCGTGACGCGGCGTATCGCCGGGCCGATCCCGGAAGCCGCGCCGTACCATTTGCGCAACGGCATCGAGAACATGAGGTCGTAGAGATGTCCGTTCGCGAGCGCGAACCGGGCATAGCTGCTCGCCAGTTGGCGCGGCTCGCCCGGCGAAACTTTTTCGAGCGCGTCGGCCAGGCGAGCGAAGCCCATCGCCGCGACCTCGACCTTGAGCGCATCAAGGGAGGCGAAGTGGCGATAGAGCGCGCGATGGTTCACGCCGATCCGTTCGGCCACGGCACGCAGGGTCAGCGCGTCGCGGCCTTCGGCGGCGAGCAGGGCGAGGGCGGCGTCCACTGCGGCACGCCTGGTGTCGCCATGGTGGAAGGTCTCGCGCTGTGGTTTGGGAGGCACGAGACTAGGCGCGGCCGCGCGAGACGTGCCAGTTGACCTGCATTTCGCCGATCTCGGTCCCGTCTTCGCTCTTCAAGGTGACGACGACGGGAAAGCGCACCTTGCCCTCGGTCTTGACGGTGCTGAGCAGGGCGTCGGGTTCGGCATCGACCCGGGCCTCTGCCGACACGCGGCCCTTGGCGAGGCCGAGGTAGCGGATCGTTGCTTCGGCGGCGACCGGCCGGACCTCGAACAGGATCGGGGCGAAGGTGCCGGCCATGGCGGCTCCCGACGCCGTTTCGCCCAAGGCGAAGAGGGCAGCCGCATGCTGCGTGCCGATATGGTTCAGGCCCTCGGGCCGGAAGGGCAGATGCGCCGAGGCCCGGCCCTTTTCGACCGCGTCAATCTCGACGCCGGCGTGACGGGCGAACGGGACGCTCCGGCCCAGTTGGGTGCGGATCGTGTCGTAGAGCATCGTGCGAGCGTTAAATGTCTCCATTGGAGACATTTAGGTCACGAAGAGTGGTTTGTCGAGCCTCGCGATTCCGAGCCGCATCAAATCTGCGGCGAGCCGGGAAACGGCGAGGTCAGACTTCCAGCCATTCCTTCCTGACCGCCGCATCGGCCGTCAGGCTTGCCGGCGTGCCTTCGAAGACGATACGGCCATGGCCCATGACGTAGACGCGCTGGGAGATTTCGAGAGCGATGGTGAGTTTCTGTTCGACCAGAAGAATGCACACGCCTCGGTCGGAGATTTGCCGCAACAGCTTGGCGACGAGTTCGACCATCCGCGGGGCCAGTCCCTCGGTCGGTTCGTCGATCATGATCAGGTCGGGGTCGCCCATCAGCGTCCGGCAGATCGTCAGCATCTGCTGCTCGCCGCCGGAGAGCACGGCGGCGGAAACCTCGGCGCGCTCCTCCAGGCGGGGGAACAGGGTGAACATATCCTGCATCGACCAGCGTCCGCGCGAACGTGGGTTCTTCTGCCCGAGCAGGAGATTCTCGCGCACGGTCAGTCCCGGAAAGACGTCGCGGTTTTCCGGCACGTATCCGACGCCGAGACGGGCAATCTGGTGCGGCTTCAACCCCAGGATCTCGTGGTCCCTGAAGCGGATGGAGCCGGTGCAGGTCACGTCGCCCATGATCGCCTTGATCATGGTGGAGCGCCCGGCGCCGTTTCGTCCCAGCAGGGCTACGATCTCGCCTTCGGCC
>JAFKFK010000053.1 GCA_017307275.1 Alphaproteobacteria bacterium
GGCGGCCTCGGGCTTGGATGGCCGGTAGAAGTTTCGGGCGATGATCTTCTGCGCTGCCGGCGAATAGAGGAAAGCGAGGTAGGCTTCGGCCACCTTGCGCGTGCCCCGCTTGTCGATCACGTGATCGACAAGCGACACGGGCGGTTCTGCCAGGATCGAGAAGGGCGGCACGACGATGTCGAACTTGTCGGCGCCGAATTCCTGCTGGATCAGGAAGGCCTCGTTCTCCCAGGAGATGAAGACGTCGCCGACGGCGCGCTGAGCGAAGGTCGTGGTCGAGCCGCGTGCACCGGAGTCGAGGACCGGTACGTTCCTGTAGATCGCCTCGACGAACTTCCGGGCAGCGGCCTGATCGCCTTTGGTGCGATCCAGTTCATAGGCCCAGGCGGCGAGATAGTTCCAGCGCGCCCCGCCCGAGGTCTTGGGGTTGGGCGTCACGACCGCGACGCCCGCCTTGGCAAGGTCCGGCCAATCCTTGATGCCTTTGGGGTTGCCCTTGCGCACGACGAACACGATGGTCGAGGTGTAGGGCGAGGCGTTGTTGGGCAGGCGTGACTGCCAGTTCTGCGGCAGGCGCTTGGACTCACGCGCGATGGCGTCGATGTCGCCGGCCAAAGCGAGGGTCACGACGTCGGCTTCAAGTCCGTCGATTACCGAGCGGGCCTGCTTGCCCGAGCCACCGTGCGAGGTGCGGATCGTGATCTTCTGGCCGGTGCTGGCCTGCCATTCCTTGGCGAAGGCGTCGTTCAGCGCGCGATAGAGTTCGCGCGTGGGATCGTATGAAACGTTGGTGAGGACGACTTCTTGCTGTGTCGTCTGGGCGCGTACGGCCACGATCGCCGTCATGAAGGCGACGGTGATGGCGGTCGCCGCGAGAAGGCTCTGGCGGATGGTCATGATGTCCTGACTTTCTGTCGACGGGAGGAGCTGGTGACGGGCAAAGCTCCGCCGTCCGGTTGTCGTGGCCGGCGAGGACTGCCCGAAACGCTGCAAAAAACGAGAGTCGGCTCAGTGAGCCGTTAGATCATGCGGCAAACGCCGCACCGACAGGACAGAACTAGAGGTTGGGACATCTCTGTCTCCACGGACTTTCGATCCTGTTGAAATGCCTCCGTTCGCGCTCGTGGACAATGGTTGGGATTGCCAAACTTGGCCCGCTTCGGAGCAGCGATCGGGCGCACCGCGCAACAGGACGGAAACTTTATCCCTCGCCACCCATGGCCGGCAACTCGACCCTGAAACGGCTACCACCACTCACTGCTGCGAGGCATGCGGCGTCACCGCCGTGACGGCGGGCAATATCGAGAACCAGGGCGAGACCCAGCCCGCTGCCGCGGCCCGTCTCGATCCCGCCGGCCAATCGATAGAACGGTTCGAAGATGCGCTGGCGCTCGGCTTCGGGCACGCCCGGCCCGTGGTCTGAGACTTCGAGGACAGCCTGGCTACCTTCCTGCGTCACCTTCACAGTGATCGGACCGCTGCCCCCATATCGCTGTGCATTCTCGATGAGGTTGCGGATCAGCCGGCGCAGCAGCAGCCGGTCGCCTGATACCGTCACCGGCACACCATCCGCTTCGAGGTCGTAGTGCGAGGCTTCCTCGGCTGCGAGCGCCAACAGGTCGATGGCTTCGTGCCGTTCGAGGGTCGGGATCGCTTCGAGCCGGCTCGCCAGCAGGATCTGCTCGATGAGCTGATCGAGCTCGCCGACGTCGCGCTTCAGCGAATCGCGCGTCTTGGCGTCGGCATGCTCGCCGAGCAGCGATGCTGCGACCGAAATGCGCGCCAGTGGTGTGCGCAGCTCGTGACTGGCATTGGCCAGCAGCAGGCGATGGGCGGCCACCAGCTCCTCGATGCGCTGGGCCGAGCGGTTGAAGCTCGATGCGAGGGCGGCAACCTCGTCGCGCCCCTCCACTTTGACCCGCGCGGAAAGATCGCCGCCACCCAATTGCTCGACGCCGGCCTTGAGGCGTTCGAGGCGGCGTCCCAGCCCGCGCACGACGGGGTAGGCAGCGACGGCGACGGCGACGGCGACCAGACCGAGGGCAGCCGCAATCCAGAGCGCCGGGTTGGGCCGTTCGCGCACCTGACGGGCAACCAGCCAGCGCCCGTCGGGAAGCTGGAGGGTGAAGTTGGGTCCGCCCGGCCCCCGTCGCCAACCGGTGCGGGCATGCATCGGACTGAAGCGGGGTGGCGGTTTGCCGGCCATGGCGATCATGTCGCCATCCGGTTCGTAGAGCGCGATGTCGAACCGCAGCTTACGCTGCAACACTTCGATGGCGCGCTGCTGGTCCTGCTTGGGGGCGTCGATGTCGGGCAGCAGCGCGCCGGTGAGTTCGGCGGCGACGTCGAGGTACTGTGGCGTGCGATTGTCGTCGTCGGCCAGCCGCCAGAGCAGCACCGCCGCCCCCACGAACACCGCGAGCACGACGAGGATGGTGACGTAGAACTGGAGGTAGAGGCGCTGCACGGACTAGCGGTCCTGGTCCTTGGCGAAGACATAGCCGGTGCCGCGCAAGGTCAGGATACGGCGCGGCTTCTTGGGATCGTCTTCGATGGCGGCGCGAATGCGCGAGATATGGACGTCGACGGAGCGGTCGAAGGCTTCGAGTTTCTCGCCCTTCAATAGATCCATCAACGCGTCGCGCGACAACACGCGGCCCGCCCGTTCGGCCAGCGCCAGCAGAAGCGCGAACTGATACGAGGTGATCGGCCGCTCCTCGCCATCGATCCTCACGACGCGCGAGCCCTTGTCGATCTCGAGCCGGCCGAAGCGCAGCACATCGGAGGCTACGGTCGTGCCCTTGCGGCGCAGGATGGCGCGTAGGCGGGCCTGCAGTTCGCGCGGCTCGAAAGGTTTGGCGAGATAGTCGTCGGCGCCGAGTTCGAGACCGACCACGCGGTCCATCGGTTCGCCACGCGCCGTCAGCATCAGGATCGGCACGTCGTTCGACTGGCGCAGACGGCGGCAGAAATCGAGACCATCGGCATCGGGCAGCATCAGGTCGAGGATCAATGCGTCGAAGGCCTCGCGCTTCAACAACGCTTCGCCGTTGCTCGCCGTGCCGGCGACCGTCACACGAAAGCCCGCCCCGCCGAGATAGTCCTGAACCATCCCGGCGAGGCGGTCGTCGTCGTCGATCATCAGGATTCGCGCGGCCATCGCTTCAGTATCGGGCCGGCGCGACCCTGATGTCATCATCGCGCGTTAGCCCTTCTTGTGGCCGCGATGCTCACCCCAGGGACGATCGCCCCAGGTCTTGAAGAAGGCCTGGCGCTGCTGGGCGTTGAGCACGTTGCCGGCGTCGACCAGCGCCTTGGTGAAGCGCTTGGAGCTTTCATCGGCCACCTTCATCTGGTCCTGGCGGATCTGTTCGATCTTGGCCGGATCGATGGTGGCGGCTTCCATCGCCGCGCGCATCTCCTTGCGGTTCTCGGCGCGCTTGTCGTGCAGGGACTTCATGTCCTTGAAGGCGGCCTGCAGGATGCCGGTGATCTGCTTCTTCTGGTCCTGCGTGGCGTCGGTGCCGTTCAGCGCCTTGTCGACGCGCTTCTCGATGCGCTCCTGGAACTTGGCCGGATCGGGCGACATACCGTCGCCGCGCGCAAAGGCCGGAGCGCCGGCGGTGACGGCGAGGCTGCCGGCGAGGAGGGCGGCCATCACGGTCTTGAGGGAAAGGGTCGTCATGTCTGTCTCCTTCGGTTTCGGGGTGTTCCCCGTGCCACCGATATGGAGGGCCGCCGTATCGCAGGCGTGGCGCAGCGGTAAAGTTGTGTAAAGTCAGCCATCATGACCATTCTCAGAACCGACCGCTTGGCGTTGCGTCCGCTGCTGCCCGACGATGCCGAAGATTACGCCGCCATGCGCTTTCATCCCGAAGTGGCGAGGTGGTTGCCGCAGGCTCCTGGCGCGCAACAGGAAGGCGACCTGGCGGCGGCGGCACGCGCCACCATCGAGCGTTTTGCAGCCTCCTGGCAGGCACGACGTCTGGCGCCCTGGGGTATCTTCCACGACGGGAAGCTGATCGGTCACGGCGGGCTGAACTATGTCCCCGAGTTCGACGCGGTCGAGGTGCTGTGGGCGCTGCATCCTGAGGCCTGGGGCAAGGGCTATGCGACCGAGGTCGCCGAAGCGGCGCTCGCCTACGGGTTCGAGACACTCGAACTTGGTTCGATCTTCGCCATTACGCTTGAAAGCAACACGGCATCGCAAGCCGTGATGAAGCGCATCGGCCTCACCTATCGCAAGCGCGTCGATTTCAAAGGCTTCACCGATATCGTGTGGTTCGATATCGACCGCGCGGCCTATGCCGAGAGGACCTCGACGGCGGCACGGTGAAGCGTGGCGTCGCCGGCTGCCAGCACGGCGCCGTCGGATTTCATGCCGAGTTCGCCGCCTTTCCAGTCGGTGATCAGACCGCCGGCGCCCTGGAGGACCGGAATGAGAGCCGCGAAATCGTAGAGCTTGAGGCTTGCTTCGACGACCAGATCGACGTGGCCCAGCGCCAGCAGGCCGTAGGCGTAACAGTCGCCGCCCCAGCGAAAGTACTTCACCTTCTCGGTCAGTGTGCGATGCGGTCCGGCGTAGCCGCCGGGAAACATGCCGGGCGCTGTCGAATACATGTAAGCATCGGCGAGCGTCGTGCAGGGCCGCACGGAGATCGGCTTGCCGTTGAAGGTCGAACGTTCGCCCGCCACACCCAGCCAGCGCTCCTGAAGGATCGGCTGGTCGATAATGCCGAGCACGGGCTTGCCGCGGTGGAAGAGGGCGATCAGCGTGCCGAAGATCGGCAGGCCGGTGATGAAGGCCTTGGTGCCGTCGATCGGGTCGAGCACCCACACATAGTCCGCGTCGGTGCGCACCGCGCCATGCTCTTCACCGAACACGCCATGCTCCGGCACGTGCCGCGCCAGCAACTCGCGCATGGCGGTCTCCGCCTCGCGATCGGCGATGGTGACGGGGCTCTGATCGGACTTGTCGTCGACGGTAACCGGGGTACGGAAATAGCGCGCCGCAATCGGGCGCGCGGCGTCGGCGAGGTTGTTGGCGAGCGCGACCAGCTCGGCGGGAACCGATCCGGCCACGTTCAGTTCCGGCTTACGGCAGCGGCTTGGGGGTATCGGCCATCGTGCGCAGGTAGGCGATCACGTCGGCGCGCTCCTGCTCCTTGGGCAGACCGGCGAAAGCCATCTTCGTGCCGCGTGCATAGGCCGTCGGCTTGAAGATCAGATGGTCGATGTCCTCGTAGCTCCAGTCGCCACCCTTGGCAGTGAGGGCCGAGGAGTAGCTGAAGCCGGCGTGGCTTGCCTTCTTGCGCTCGACGACATCCCACAGGTTCGGACCGACCTTGTTGGCGCCGCCCTTGTCGACCGTGTGGCAGGTGAAGCACTGCTTCATGAAGATAGCCTTGCCGGCGTCGACATTGGCGCTGGCCAGCTTGGGGCCGATCGGCGGAATCTCAATGGCAGCCGGAGCCGCGGCGGTCTGGGTCGGCGCGTCGTCGGAGACGGCGATCGCCGGCTTGTCCAGCTTGTGCGGATGCACGACGGCGTTGGAAACCTTGCCCACCACCATTGCGAACAGGGCCGAGGCCAAAACGCAGCCCGCAATCGTATTGAAACTGGCCATAGCTAATTCCCGGAACGGCAAATTCTTCGGACGCTGCTGTAGCACGCCCGCGACGCCGCCAGTAGTATCCGATCCGACCAGCAAGCTCGCGCGGCGGAACGTCGCAAGTACCGGAAATTACGAGGTTTTTCGCCTATCGAGGGGCCTCAGAACGCGGGGAGAATTTCGGCAAATGGCCCGGCAGACAGCCAAGACGGCAGCCAAGACAAAGGGTGGCAAAGCCGCCGCCAGCAACATCATCGCCTTCCAGGGCGAGCCCGGCGCCAACTCCGACATGGCCTGCCGCGCGGCCTTTCCCTACATGACCACCTTGCCCTGCCCGACCTTCGATACGGCCATGGGTGCCGTCCAGGCCGGCAAGGCGGAGCTTGCCATCATCCCGGTCGAGAATTCGATCGCCGGCCGCGTTGCCGATCTGCACAGCCTGCTGCCGCACACCAAGCTCAAGATCGTCGCCGAGCATTTCCAGCGGGTCGAGCATTGTCTGGTGGCGCTGCCGGGCGCCTCGCTGAAGTCGATCAAGACCGTGAAGAGCCATGTCCAGGCATTGGCCCAGTGCCGCAACTTCCTGAAGAAGCATCGTTTCGAGCCGCTGGTACACGCCGACACGGCGGGCGCAGCGCGGGAGATTGCCGAGATCGGCGATCCGGCCGTCGGCGCCATCGCCTCGTCGCTGGCCGCCCGGATCTACAATCTCAAGGTGCTGGCGAAGAACATCGAGGACGCCGACCACAACACCACCCGCATGCTGGTGTTCTCGCGCGATCACGCCACGCTCGACTGGCGTACCGTGCAGTGCATGACGGCTTTCCTCTTTCGCGTGAAGAGCCGGCCGGCGGCGCTCTACAAGGCGCTGGGCGGCTTTGCGACCAACGGCGTCAACATCGTGAAGCTCGAGAGCTACCTTTCGGGTGCACGCTTCGAGCAGGCGCAGTTCTATGCCGAGGTCGAAGGCCATCCGGAGCAGCGCAGCGTCCACCTCGCGTTTGAGGAGCTGGGCTTCTTCTCCGAGGAGCTGAAGCTGCTCGGCACCTTCCCGACCAACCCCTTCCGGCGCAAGGGCTGGGACGCGCCGACGCGTCCTGGCACCTGAGCGCGACGTCGAGGCCTCAATGCCGCAACAGCCTGTCCGTATCGCCCCGTCGATCCTCTCCGCCGACTTCGCCGCGCTGGGCCCCGAAATCGAGGCGATCACCGCCGCCGGCGCCGACTGGATTCATGTCGATGTGATGGACGGCCATTTTGTGCCCAATCTCACGATTGGCCCCATGGTGGTGAAGGCGCTACGCAAGCACAGCACGCAGCCCTTCGACGTGCATCTCATGATCTCGCCGGTCGATCCGCTGGTCCCGGCGTTCGCTGACGCCGGCGCCGACGTGATCTCCTTCCATCCCGAAGCGGGGCCGCACATCCACCGCACGATCCAGCTCATCAAGAGCCTGGGCAAGAAGGCGGGCGCCGTCCTCAATCCGGCAACACCGCTCTCGGCCATCGAGCATGTGCTGGGCGACCTCGACCTCGTGCTGGTGATGAGCGTCAATCCGGGCTTCGGCGGCCAGGCTTTCATCGAAAGCCAGCTCGCGAAGATCGCCGCCCTGCGCAAGGCAATCGATGCGCTGGGCAAGCCGATTGATCTTGAAGTCGATGGTGGCGTCAACGTCGAGACGGCCAAGCGTTGCATCAAGGCCGGTGCCGACGTGCTGGTGGCCGGCACGGCAGTATTCGGCGGTGGGCCCGACAAATACGCAGCCAGCATCAAGGCGCTGCGCTCCTAGGGAGACAAAGACATGGCCGACCTGATCCTTCACCATTATCCGACCTCGCCCTTCTCGGAGAAGGTGAGGGTGGCCTTCGGTCTCAAGAAGCTGGGATGGAAGTCGGTCACCATTCCCAACATCATGCCGAAGCCTGACCTGATGCCGCTCACCGGCGGCTATCGCAAGACGCCGGTCCTGCAGGTCGGCGCCGATATCTACTGCGATACGCAGCTCATCATGCTGGAGATCGAGAAGCACGCACCGACGCCGCCGTTGCTGCCGCCCGGCAAGGAAGGCGAAGCGCGGGCACTCGCGATGTGGATCGACCGCAACATCTTCTGGGCCGCCGTCGGCGTCGTCATGGGCGCAATCGGCGACAAGCTGCCGGAAGCTTTTCACAAAGATCGCAGCGAGTTTTCCGGCCGCTCCTTCGAGCCGGCAAAGCTCAAGGCCGCGGCGCCGATGGCAGCGCAGCAGACCTATGCCCAGCTCGTGCTCGCCGAGGAGATGCTGGGCGACGGTCGCGCCTATCTGCTGGGCGCAGCGCCCAGCCTGGCGGACTGCGCCCTCTACAATCCGGTGTGGTTCCTGAAGGAGCGGCTGGGCGGCGGCAAGGCCGTGCCGCCGCTCGACCGCCTGCCGCGCCTCACCGCCTGGTCGGAACGCATGAGGGCCATCGGCAGCGGCAGCCCGACCGAAATGAGCGCAGCCGAGGCGCTGGCGATCGCCAAGGCGGCAAAGCCTGCAGCGTGCAGTGTCGATGCTGCCGATCCCAGCGGTTTGAAGGCCGGTCAGAAGATCAGCGTCACGCCGGACGATACTGGCAAGGTGCCGGTGACGGGAACGCTTGTGGGTCTCACCGCGGATCGCATTTCGATCAGCCGCAGCGACGAGCGCGTGGGCGACGTCGTCATCCACTTCCCGCGCGCGGGCTTCATCGTGACGCCGGCTTAGACGACCTCGACGCCGATCTCTTTCGCGATTCGGCGCAGGCCGGCAACCGAGCGAGCGGTCGCGTTGCGGCCGTCCTGCGGACAATGCGTCTCGATGCTGGCGACGATCTCGCGGGTGGGGCCCTCCGACGCTGCCGTGAGAAGGCGTTCGAGTTCGCGAGCCCAGGGAATGTCGCCGTCGCCCAGCGGCACGGTGCGCTTGGCTGCCGAATCGCGGTCCTTGAGATGAATGAGGTCGGTGCGCGGCGCGAGTGCCGCGATCTCGGCATCGCTCGGTGGTTTGCCCGCCGCCCAGGCGTTGCCGATATCGATCAGGGGACGGAACGTCGGGGGCAAGGGATTGGGCGCCATCGCTTCGGCCATGGAGTCGAACAGCTCGGCGAGATCGGTCACGGTGGCGATGTTGCACACCGGCTCGTTCTCGACCTCGACGGTGACGGAGTAGGTCAAGGCCAGGTCGAGCAGCCGCTCGTAGCGGCCGAACAGGTCCTGCGGCCGATAGCCCGGATAGTGCAGATGGCTGAACACCCGGATGCGGCCGGCGCCCATCATGATTGCGAGATCGAAGGCGTGGACCAGCGGGTCCTCCCCCGGACAATCCGCCGGGTCGAAGGCGAAATCGACCGTGCCGCCCTCGGCGCCCTTGCCGTCGGCTGGCCATTTGAGCAGCGGCGAAACGAACGTCGGGACCTGCAGTCCGGCCTTCTCGATGGTACGTGCGATGCCGCTTACCTCGTCGAGGGTCATGCTCAACAGGTTGCGACCACCCACCGTGCGCATATCGAGGCGGCGAACCTCGTGCTCATGGCAGAAGGAGATCATTTCATCGAGCGAGGGGCCGATTTCGTCACCGATAACGGCCAGGGCGAGACGGGGCAGGGACATGCGGGCTAACCTACAATGGAGCGCGCTGTTTAGCTAAAGTCGCGTCTGTAAGCGAGGGAGACGGCATGAGCGAGAATGCGGCGATCTTCGTGGGCGAAAGCGATGCCGATCAATATCTCCTGCTGAAGTACGCCAACCGGCACGGCCTGATCGCGGGTGCTACCGGCACCGGCAAGACCGTGACCTTGCAGACCATCGCCGAGGGCTTCTCTGCGTTCGGCGTGCCGGTCTTCATGGCCGATGTGAAGGGTGATCTGTCCGGCGTGTCCCAGGCGGGGGGCAACAGCCCGAAGGCCGTGGAGCGCGCCCAGCAGCTCAAGATCGACGGCTATGCCGGGCACGCCTTTCCCACGATCTTCTGGGATCTGTTCGGCCAGAAGGGCCATCCCATCCGCACGACAGTGAGCGAGGTCGGCCCCGTGCTGATGGCGCGCCTGCTGCAGCTCAACGACACGCAGGAAGGCGTGCTCAACATCGTCTTCAAGGTGGCCGACGAACAGGGCCTGCTGCTGCTCGACTTCAAGGACCTGCAGGCGATGCTGCAATGGGTTGCCGAGAACGCCGGCAGCCTCACCACCGAATTCGGCAATGTGAGCAAGCAGTCGGTCGGCACCATCCAGCGCCAGCTCCTGATCCTCGATCAGCAGGGTGGCAACGGCTTCTTCGGCGAGCCGGCCCTGGCGCTGGCCGATATGATGCGCTGCGACCCGTCGGGCTTCGGTGCGATCAACGTGCTGGCGGCGGACCGGCTGATGCAGAGCCCGCGCCTCTACGCCACCTTCCTGCTGTGGCTGCTGTCGGAACTGTTCGAGACGCTTCCCGAGGTTGGCGATCTCGACAAGCCGAAATTCGTCTTCTTCTTCGACGAAGCGCATCTGCTGTTCGACGATGCGCCCAAGGCGCTGCTCAGTCGCATCGAGCAGGTGGTGCGCCTGATCCGTTCCAAGGGTGTGGGTGTCTACTTCATCACCCAGAACCCGCTCGACATTCCAGAATCGGTCCTGGGCCAGCTCGGCAACCGGGTGCAGCACGCGCTGCGCGCCTTCACGCCCAAGGACCAGAAGGCGGTGAAGGTGGCGGCCGAGACCTTCCGGCCCAACAAGAAGTTCAATGCGGCGCAAACGATCACCGAGCTTGGCGTCGGCGAGGCGCTGGTTTCCTTTCTCGATGCCAAGGGTGTGCCGACGCCGGTGGAGCGCTGCTTCGTCGCCCCGCCGCGCGGCCGGATCGGCCCGGCCACGGATGCCGAGCGTGCGGCCGTGATCGCCGCCAGCCCGATCGCCGGCAAGTACGACAAGGTGGTCGACCGGGCCTCGGCCTACGAAGTGCTGACCGGTCGGGTGGCAGCAGGCGCACAAACCGCTCCTGCCGACACAGCGGCCACCCCGTCTGCCCCGGCGAGCGGCGAGGCGCTGAAACGGCGTGGACAGTACGGCTCGGTGCCGCCGTCGGTGCCGGCAACCTCGGGGCCGTGGGGACCGCGTTCGCAGACGCCGCAGCCGTCGCCTCCGTCCGCGCCTCCCCCGGCAGAGCCATCGCCTGCGCCGCGTCCCGAGCCACGCCTGAAGAAGGCGCAGACGGAAGCGTCGGCGCCCGAGCCGAAGCCGCGGGCGCCGGTCGGTCGTCCGCGCGATTCGGTCGGTGTCACGATCGCCAAGGCCGCCGGCCGCAGCGTCACGACTGTCGTGGCACGCGAGGCGGCCAAGGCTGTGTTCGGCAAGGGCAAGGCAGCCAGCATCGGCGCCAGTGTCGGCGGCGCCGTGCTGCGTGGCGTACTTGGCTCGCTCCTGAAATAGCGCCGGGGCGCACTACGCCTCGACGATGAGCGTGCCGCCCATCTCTTCGTGCCCGTCCCCACAGAAGACGTCGCAGAAGAAGACGATCTGGCCTGTCTTGTCCGGGGTCAGCGCGACTCTGGTCTCCTGACCGGGGACGATTTCGGCGCGCAGGCCAAGGTCGGGCACCTTGAAGCCATGAATGCGGTCCTCCGAGGTGAGCACCAGGACTACCGGCTGTCCGACTTTGAGCCGGACTTCCGCGGGGTTGAACTCGAACTTCTTGGCCGAGATGCGGACTTCGTTCGTTCCGGCCTGGACGAGTCTGACCGTGCCGGCCGCAGTCGCCATCGCGGCCAGCAGGAATACGCGACGCTGAATCATATCACGCTCCGCTGATGCCGACTTCGGTGAGCTTGGCGGTCTGTGCCATGGCGACATCGCGTACCCCGAGTCCCTTGCCGGGGCTTGCCGCATCGTAAGGGAGTGGCGCGCGTCTGGGCTGTGAGCCAGGCACGGGCAGCGCGAAGATCAGCGACTTCGCCGCATGGTGGGCGATGTGGCCGGTGTTCTGGTGGTGCTCCTGATGGATGTGGCCATAGAACACCACGACATTCTTGTACGGCATCAGCAGCTCGATGGCCTTGGCGCCGTCGGCCGTCGTCCAGTCCCACGACGGCATCAGGTCGAATAGCGGGCGATGTGTCAGCACGACGATGCGGTCGTCCGCATGGCGCTGCTTCAGATCGGCCGCCAGCCAGGCGAGTTGCTCGTCGCCCAGCTTCGCGGCCGGGTCCGAGACATTGTCGAGGGCGATGAAGTGCACGCCCTTGTGGTCGAACGTGTAGTAGGGGGCACCAAAGAACTCCTTGTATGCCTCGCCCTTGTCGAGCGACGCATCGTGTTCGCCCGGCATGAATCGCACGTCCTTGACGCGGAGTGCCGAAACGATCTCGCGAAACCGCTTCATGCGCGCACGCCGTTCCACCGGGTCGTCCGTCGTATGGGTGAGGTCGCCGGTGAAGACGATGAAGTCCGGCTGGTTCGGCAGTACGTTCACCGTGGCGACGGCTTTTTCGAGCGTGTGCTCGGCGTCGGGATTGGCCGGGCCCCTGTAGCCCCAATGGGTGTCGGAGAACTGGATGAAGTGAAAGTCGGCGGCCTGCGCCGACGCCGGATGTCCGGGGAACAGCGCCGAGGCAAAGGCGACGCCGGCCAGGCCGGAAAGTTTCAGGAATGCGCGACGGTCTTGCGGCAGCATGGAGGACCTCCTGGCCCGGCTGGATCTCGTGAAGGGGCCATACCCGACCTACCGGGCGGGGAAGGTTGCTATTCCCGAGGGAATAAAATCGACGGTCCGCCGGTATTGATGTCCTATGGGTCGCATGTCGGAGGCGCCGAAACCGGACGGCAAAGCCCTGGAGCGATTCCGCATCGTCATGCTGCCGCATCTCGATGCCGCCTACGGCTTTGCGCGCTGGCTGACGCGCGATCCGGTCGAGGCGCAGGACGTGGCGCAGGAAGCGATGCTGCGGGCGCTGCGCTACTTCCACGCCTTTCGCGGTGAGGAGGCGCGGCCGTGGCTGCTGCGCATCGTGCGCAACACGTGGAGCGACATGCGGCTCACCCGACGCGGCGAGAGAGTGCCGCTCGACGAAGCCGAGAGCGTCGTCGATGTCGGCCCCGATCCCGAGCAAAGCGCGCTGGCCGGCGACCGGCGGCGTCAGATCGCGGCGGCGCTGGCGGCCCTGCCCGAGGAGTCACGTGAAGTGCTGGTGCTGCGCGAGATCGAGGAGCTTTCCTACAAGCACATCGCTGCGATCCTCGATCTGCCGATCGGCACGATCATGTCGCGCCTTTCGCGGGCGCGCGAAAAGCTGGCCGTCGAACTCGGCGGCCGGTTGGGAAAGGAGTGACCATGGATTGCCCGACCTGCGAGGCGATGGTCGAATCCTATTTGGACAGCGAACTGCCGGCCGGCGAGAGCGCGCGTTTCGAGGCGGCACTTGCTGAATGCCCGGAGTGCCGCGGCAAGCTCGAACGCCTTCAAGCGCAGCGGGCGCTGATCCGCGACCTGCCGGCAGCCCGTGCACCGGACCTGTTGCGCGCGCGGATCGAGCGCGAGCTTCGCGTCGACACGCCGGTCCCGGTTTCGGCTCCCCGTGTCTGGCCACGTCGCACGGCGCTCGCCGCAAGCCTTCTGCTGGCGCTGGGCGTGGGCTGGATAGGGGGCCGCTTCGTCGGCCGGGAAGGCAGCCGCGAAACCGATGAACTGATTGCCGGCTACCTCCGCGTCGGCCTGGGCGATCGGCCGGTCGAGGTTGCCTCGTCGGACCAGCATACGGTGAAGCCGTGGTTCGCCGGCCGCATCGACTATGCGCCGCCGGTCTACGACCTCACGGCTTCGGGCTTTCCGTTGCTGGGTGGCAGGGTCGACGTCTTGGACGGTCGCAGAGTCGCCGTGCTGGTCTATCGTCGCAATCAGCACCGCGTGGCGCTGTCGCTGTGGCCGGCATCGACGGCGGGAAATGTTGCGCCGCAGGTCAGTGAGCGCGATGGCTTTGCCATCGCCCGCTGGCGCCATGCCGGCTTCGAGTTGCGTGCCGTGGCCGATCTCGCGCCGAAGGATATGAGTCTGTTCGCATCGGCCGTCGATCAGGCGATCGACGGGAGCCGGTAGGCCCTCAGGCCAGCCGGTCGAGTTCCTTGATGATCGCGTCGCCCATTTCCTGGGTGCCGACCTTCTTCACGCCGTCCGTGTTGCCCACGAGCAGGTCGCCGGTGCGGTAGCCTGCGGCCAGCACGTTCTCGATCGCCTTCTCGACGAGGTCCGCATCCTTGTCGAGGTCGAACGAGTAGCGCAGCATCATGGCGTAGGAGAGCGCCTGCGCGATCGGATTGGCCAGGCCCTTGCCCGCGATGTCGGGCGCGCTGCCGTGGATCGGCTCGTACATCGCCTTGCGCCGGCCAGTCGCGTCGGCAGCGCCGAGCGAGGCGGAGGGCAGAAGGCCCAGCGAGCCGGTCAGCATGGAGGCTTCGTCCGACAGGATGTCGCCGAACAGATTGTCGGTCACGATCACATCGAACTGGTTGGGCGAACGCAGGAGCTGCATGGCGAGCGCGTCGGCGTACATGTGGCTCAACTGCACGTCGGCATACTTCTCCTTGTGCAGCTTGGTCGCTTCCTCGCGCCACAGCACACCGGTGTGCATGACGTTGGCCTTCTCCGAAGAGCAGACCTTGTTGCTGCGCTTGCGCGCCAGCTCAAAGGCAACGGCGCAGACGCGGCGGATCTCGCTCGAATTGTAGCGCTGGGTGTCGAAGGCTTCGAAGTCGCCGTTGGCGAGCTTGGTGCGGCCGCGCGGCTCGCCGAAATAGACGCCACCCGTCAGCTCGCGGATGATCATGATGTCGAGACCCTTCACGATCTCGGGCTTCAGCGAGCTGGCATCGACCAACGGATCGAACACCTTGGCCGGGCGCAGATTGGCGAAGAGGTCCATTTCCTTGCGCAGGCGCAACAGGCCACGCTCGGGCTTCTTGTCGAACTCGACATTGTCCCACTTCGGGCCGCCGACCGAACCGAACAGGACGGCGTCGGCCTCGAGAGCAGTCTTCATCGCGTCGTCGGTGAGCGGTACGCCGTGCTTGTCGAGGGCGGCGCCGCCGACCAGGTCTTCCGTAATGTCGAAACCTACCGCGCGCTTCTTGCCCATCCAGGCGATGATCTTGCGGACTTCGTTCATCACCTCGGGGCCGATGCCATCACCGGGCAGCACGAGCAGATTGCGATTTGACGCCATTGTCCTGTTTCTCTTTTCGTCGTGGTCGGAGGGTACGGCGCGCCTTAGGCGGCGCCGTGCAACCAGGGTTGGTCTTCGCGCTGACGGCGCTCGAAATCGTCGATCTCCGACTTCTTCTCCATCGTCAGTCCGATATCGTCGAGGCCGTTCAGCAGGCAATGCTTGCGGAAGGCGTCGATCTCGAAGTGAACGGTGCCGCCGTCCGGACCCTTGATCTCCTGCTTCTCGAGATCGATCTCGATGACGGCGTTGGAGCCGCGGCTCGCATCGTCCATCAGCTTGGCGATGATCTCCTTGGAGACCTTGATCGGTAGGATGCCGTTCTTGAAGCAGTTGTTATAGAAAATGTCGGCGAAATCTTCGGAGATGATGCAGCGGATACCGAAGTCGAGCAGCGCCCAAGGCGCATGCTCGCGGCTCGAGCCGCAGCCGAAGTTGGGGCCGGCCACGAGGATCTTGGCGTTCTGGTACGCCGGCTGATCGAGGACGAAGTCCTTCTTCTGGCCGTCGGCCGTCCAGCGCATTTCGTAGAACAGCCCTTCCTTCAGGCCGGTGCGCTTGATGGTCTTCAGGAACTGCTTGGGAATGATCATGTCGGTGTCGACATTGACCATCGGCAGCGGGGCTGCCACGCCGCGCAGCGTCGTAAATTTTTCCATGAGTTCCCCTCGCGAAAGGCCGGAATTAACGGTCTTTCGCCCGCTGGGTCAAGCGCTTGCGGGTCGCGGCCGCGGAACGCCCGGAAAGCTCAGATGCGGGTAACGATCGTTCCGGCCATCCGGTCGTGGATACCCTGCTTGCGGCTCGAAAAGGCGACCACCAGGCAGGCCACGATGGCCACAAAGTAGACGAGGGAGGCGACGCCCGTGCCGAGCAAAAGCGCCGCCCCGGGCAGATAGATCGGCCAGGTGCGCAGGCTTGCCTTGGCGAGATCCAGCCGTCCGCCCTCGACTGTCGAAACGCGAAGCCCGAGGGCTCGCTTTCCGAGGGTCGCCTGCGCGGCAGAACTCTCCTGGAAGGCGAAATAGGCCCAGCACAGGACCGCGGAGAAGACGATCTGCTGGACAGGGGCGGCCGCCTGCACGGCAGCCTGGATGTAGTTGTAGAACGCCTGGGTATTCTGGGCGCTGGGCAGTGCCGGCAGCGCCTTGGGCTCGACGATGAAGTAACCGACCACCTGGGCAATGACGCCCAGGATGAGGCCGTCGACGATGGCGGCGGCCGTCCTGATCCAGAATCCCGCATAGTGGACCTGCATGTCGACCGGCCGGGCGTCCCAGACTGGCGGCGGTGGCGCCGTGGGACCCGAATTCGGAACGCTTGCCATATCGACCTTCAGGACGCGGTACTTAGGGGTATTTGACGACCAGGGTGCTGGCGATCATGTCGTGCAGGCCGCGCTTGCGATCGGTGAAGGCGATCATCAGGAAGCCGATGCACAGGATGATGGCCGACAGGATCTTGGCGAAGTAACGGCCCGTGGCGTTCAGGAAGCTGAGGCGCTGCCCACTGTTGGACACCACGCGCAGGCCCAGCGCCATCTTGCCGAGCGTAGCGCCACGCTCGGAACTTTCCATGAGCGCAAAATAGAGCCAGCCGATGATCACCGAGATCAGGTTCAGGGTCGGGTCCATACCGGCTTCGCTCTCAGGATCGAAGATGTTCAGTCCCATGACCGAGGCGATGGCGCCCACGACCACGCTGAGCACGATGGCGTCGATGATGTACGCCACGAGACGTATCCAGAAGCCGCCATAGGCAACCTGGCCCTGTCCCGCGGGCTGGGCATTCCACACGGGTGGCGGCGGCGGTGCGGCGGAACCTGAGTCAGGAACGCTGGCCATGGCAGTCTCCCCTTGGTTTTGCGGCAGCATCTTACCACAGCGAAGGAAGCGCTGCCCGTGAACAAAGAAAATGGGCGGTGCATCGCTGCACCGCCCACGAAATTTTCCGTGTCCTGTTACGCGACTTACTGGAAGTCGCGCACGTCGGCGAGTGTGCCCCTGATCGCAGCAGCCGCCGCCATCGCCGGGCTCACCAGATGCGTGCGGCCACCGCGGCCCTGACGGCCCTCGAAGTTGCGGTTCGAGGTCGAAGCGCAGCGCTGGCCGGGATCGAGACGATCGGCGTTCATGGCGAGGCACATCGAGCAGCCCTGCAGGCGCCACTCGAAGCCGGCCTCGATGAAGATCTTGTCGAGACCTTCCTTCTCGGCCTCGGCCTTCACCAGGCCCGAACCCGGCACGACCATCGCCGACACGTTCGACGCCACCTTGCGACCCTTGGCGATCTCCGCCGCAGCGCGCAGGTCCTCGATGCGACCGTTGGTGCACGAGCCGATGAAGACGCGATCGATCGGCACGTCGACCAGCTTCATGCCCGGCGTCAGGCCCATATAGGCGAGCGAACGCGCCCAGGCTTCGCGACGGTTTTCGTCCGGCGCATTGGCCGGGTCCGGCACGACGTCGGTGATCGGCAGCGCGTCCTGCGGGCTGGTGCCCCAGGTCACCATCGGCGGAATGTCCGACGCGTTGAGGTCGAGCTGCGTGTCGAAGTGCGCACCCTTGTCGCTCGGCAGGCGACGCCACTGGCTGAGCGCCAGATCCCAAGCGCCGCCCTTGGGCGAGAACGGGCGGCCGGCGAGATACTTGAAGGTGGCCTCGTCCGGCGCGATCAGGCCGGCGCGTGCACCTGCCTCGATCGACATGTTGCAGACCGTCATCCGGCCTTCCATCGTCATCTCGCGGATGGCGCGGCCGGCATATTCGATCACGTAGCCGGTGCCGCCCGCAGTGCCGAGCTTGCCGATGATCGCGAGGATCACGTCCTTGGGCGTGACGCCCAGCGGCAGGCTGCCCTCGACCGCCACGCGCATGTTCTTGGCGGGCTTCTGGATCAGCGTCTGCGTTGCCAGCACATGCTCGACCTCGGACGTGCCGATGCCGAATGCCAGCGCGCCGAACGCACCGTGCGTCGAGGTGTGGCTGTCGCCGCACACGATCGTCATGCCAGGCAGGGTCAGGCCCTGCTCGGGACCAATCACGTGCACGATGCCACGGCGAGCATCGTTCAGGCCGAAGTAGGGGACCTTGAATTCGGCGACGTTCTTCTCGAGCGTCTCGACCTGGATGCGCGACTCCTCGTCTTCGATGCCCTGGCTGAAGTCGGTGGTCGGCGTGTTGTGATCGGCCACGGCAACGGTGGCGTCGGGCCGGCGAACAGGACGGCCGGCCATGCGCAGGCCTTCGAAGGCCTGCGGGCTGGTCACCTCGTGCACGAGGTGACGGTCGATATAGATCACACAGGTGCCGTCGTCCTGACGATCGACGACATGGGCATCCCAGATCTTCTCGAAGAGGGTACGCGGCTTGGGAGGCTCAGCGGGCGGCGTAGCCGCCTTCTTGCGGAACGCCATGGCGCACCTACTTCTTGCCGCCGCCCTTGGCGGCGCGGACGGAGCCCTCGGCCTTCGGCTTTTCCTTCTTGAGGCGCTCGCGACGCGGACGCTTCGCGGCCTCCTCGGCCTGCTCGGCGATCAGCTCGCGCTGGGCCTCGACGTCCTCGGCGATGCGGCTCGCCTTACCGCGCAGGTCGCGCAGGTAGTAGAGCTTGGCGCGGCGCACGATGCCCTTGCGGACGACTTCGATTTCCCAGATGCCCGGGCTGTACAGCGGGAACACACGCTCCACGCCTTCGCCGAAGCTGATCTTGCGCACGGTGAACGAGGAGTTGACCCCGTCGTTCTTGCGACCGATGCACAGGCCTTCGTAGACCTGAATGCGCTCGCGGTTACCTTCCTGCACCTTCACGTGCACCTTGAGGGTATCGCCCGGCTCGAAGCGCGGCACCGGCCGCTCGGCGATCACCTTTTCCATCTGGGCCTGGCCCAGCGTATCGAGAATGTTCATCGCATCCATCCTTTCGTCACTTCTCTTCGTTTCCCGACGCGGTCCGGCGCACTGCCCATAGATCGGGCCGGCGCCGCCGCGTGATCTCTTCCCGCTGCTTCATCCGCCAGTCGGCGACCTTGCCGTGGTGCCCCGAGACCAGAACCTCCGGCACGCGCCGTTCGGTTCCATCGGGGCCCGCCCAGGTCGCGGGCCGGGTGTAGTGCGGGTACTCCAACAATCCGTCCTCGAAACTCTCCTCGCTCGCCGAGTCCGGCGCGCCCATCACCCCGGGCAACAGCCGAACGCAGCAATCCATCACCGCCATGGCCGCGATCTCGCCGCCCGAAAGCACGAAATCCCCGACCGAAATCTCTTCCAGCGCATGGGCCTCGATGACGCGTTCGTCCACGCCCTCGAATCTCCCGCACACCATCAACACGCCCGGCCCCGCCGCCAGCTCCCGCCCGCGCGCCTGACTGAACGGCGCGCCTCTTGGCGAAAGCAGGATCTTCGGCACACCCGGTTCTGCGACCGCCTCGATCGCGGCCGACAGCACATCCGGTTTCATCACCATGCCGGCGCCGCCCCCGAAGGGCGCATCGTCGACCGTGCCGTGGCGATCCTTGGCGAACCGCCTGATATCGACGGCCTGCAACGACCATACGCCTTCCTTCAGCGCCCGTCCGGCCAGGCTCTCGCCCAGCGGCCCCGGGAACATCTCCGGAAAGAGCGTCAGCGCCGTTGCGCGCCACACGTTGCCTTACGCCTCCTTCGTTGACCCGCCCGGCAGCACTCCCGCCGGTGGATCGACCACAATCCTGCCGCCCGGGACGTCGATCTCGGGCACCGCCTCGTCGGTGAAGGGCAGCATCACCGATTGCCTCGATGCGCTGCCTCCCGACACTTCCATCGTCAGCCCGGCACCGAAATCGTGGAAGGCCATGACCTTCCCCCAATCCCGGCCATCCCGGCCGACCGCGGCGAGACCGATCAAGTCCGCCTCGTACCACTCCCGCTCGCCCGTCGCCGGCAGCCGCTCGCGCTCCACATAGAGCCGCAAACCCCGCACTGCCTCGGCCGCCGTTCGATCGGCTACGCCCTCGATCCGGGCGAGGACTGCACCTTTGACGGCGCTGAGAGCCTCGACCCGGTACTGCTTCTTCCCCGTCTCGTCCGACAGCTCGCCGTAGGCGGCGATATCCATCGGATCCTCGGTGAAGCTCCTGATGCGCACCAGGCCACGTACACCGTGCGGTGCCGCGACGACACCCAGCAGGACGCGCCCCTCACTCATCGGAGCACGCGCTCATCAGCTCGCGGCAGCTTCACCCTCGGCCGCCGGCGCTGCGGCAGCAGCGGCTTCGGCCTTCATGCGCTCCTGCGCCTTGGCGCGGGGCTGATTCTTCTTGGTCTGCTCGCGGCGCTCGCGCGGCGGCATCAGCTCGGCCTGCGACAGGAACTTCGCGACGCGATCGGACGGCTGCGCACCGACCTTCAACCAATGGGCGACACGCTCGGTGACGAGCGTGATGCGCTGGGCATGCTCGCGCGGCAGCAGCGGATTGTAGGTCCCGACCTTCTCGATGAAGCGGCCATCGCGCGGGCTGCGCGAGTCGGCCACGACGATGTGGAAGTAGGGCCGCTTCTTGGTGCCGTGCCGGGTCATGCGGATTGCTAGCATTCTTCAAATCCTCTCTTTGTCTTTCGATTCGTCGGATACGTTGCGTTCACTAAAACCTTCAGCGCGGGAAACCCGGCGGCATTCCCATGCCTCCGAGGCTGCGCATGAATCCCTTGTCGCCGAGTTTGTTGACGCGCTTCATCATCTTCAGCATGTCGGCGTGCTGCTTGAGCAGCTTGTTGACGTCCTGCACCTGCACGCCCGAGCCCTTGGCGATGCGCTTCTTGCGCGAGGCGTGGATGACGTCGGGGTTGCGCCGTTCCTTGGGCGTCATCGACAGGATGATCGCTTCCTGGCGCTTGAGCTGACCTTCGTCGATCTTGGCCTTGGACATGGCGGCCTTGGCCTGCATGGCGCCCGGCAGCATGCCCATCAGTCCCGACAGGCCGCCCATCTTGCGCAGCTGCCGGAGCTGGTTCAGCAGGTCGTCCATGTCGAACTGACCCTTGCGGACCTTGGCCGCGAGCTTCTCGGCGTCTTCCTTGTCGATCGTCTCGGCGGCGCGCTCGACCAGCGAGACGATGTCGCCCATGCCGAGGATGCGGCTGGCGATACGGTCGGGGTGGAACGGCTCCAGGGCGTCGAACTTTTCACCGACACCGATCAGCTTGACCGGGCGGCCGGTGACGGCGCGCATCGAGAGTGCAGCACCGCCGCGGGCGTCGCCATCCACTCGGGTCAACACGATGCCGGTGACGGCCAGACGCTCGTTGAAGGCCTTGGCGACGTTCACCGCATCCTGGCCGGTCATGGCGTCGGCGACGAGCAGCGTTTCCTTGGGCTTGGAAAGGTCGCTGATGTCGGCGACCTCCTTCATCAGCTCTTCGTCGATCGAGAGCCGGCCCGCCGTGTCGAGGATCAGGACGTCGAAGCCTTCGCGCTTGGCGGTCTCGAGCGCGCGCCGCGTGATGGCGAGCGGCATTTCGAGCGGCACGATGGGCAGCGTCGGCACGCCGGTCTGCTCGCCCAGAATCTTGAGCTGCTGCTGCGCCGCGGGGCGGCGCGTGTCGAGCGAGGCCATCATCACCTTGCGGCGTGTGGCAAAGGTGCCGCCGAACATCTCGGCTGCCATGCCCTGCGGGCCCTGGCTCAGGCGGTAGGCGATCTTGGCGGAGGAGGTGGTCTTGCCCGAACCCTGCAGGCCGACCATCAGGATCACGACCGGCGGCACGGCGCCGAGATCGAGGTCGGAGACGGTGCCGCCCAGCATCTCGACCAGGTGATCGTTGACGATCTTGATCACCATCTGGCCGGGCGTGACCGAGCGGATCACATCGGCGCCGATGGCCTTGGGACGGACTTCGTCGACGAACTGGCGGACGACGGGCAGGGCCACGTCGGCTTCGAGCAGAGCGGTGCGGACCTCGCGCAGGGCCGCATCGACGTCGGCCTCGGTGAGCGCTCCACGCCCCCGCAGCCGGTCGAAAACATCGCCCAAGCGTTTACTCAGACCCTCGAACATCGCGCTCCTGTTCGCTCAAAGACGTATCGCGCCGATGCGCGAACCTTCGCGGATCAGCGGAGCTCCCCTGAGGGGGAACCTTGTAAATCGGCACGACCGATTGAGCGGGCGGGGTATAAGGCCTGCCGCGGAAGGAGTCAAAACGCTTGGCAGGCTCTTCTAACCCATTGTTCCAGAAAGATTTATATCCGGTCCCCGGATGGTCGGTCCTGACCTTTCTGGGGTTCGCGGCCCTGATTGGAGGCATGGCGATCTGGTTGTTGCCCGATCGTTCCCTGCTGCCGCTGCTCTCGGCCTTCTTCGGCACTGGCCTGGTGGCTGTCCTGATTTCGGTATCGCCGCTTGGCCTCGCGGACGGCGCCCGGGCGCTGGGCCTGCGCCCGGTGGGCTGGCGGCCCGTGGTGTTGGGGGTGGTCGGCACCACGATCCTGTCTTTCGCCGTCAGCCAGATCGGCGTCCAGCCTGAAGGAGTCCGCCAAGTTACCGACTCCGTGCGAGATCCTGCGGTGCTGATCCCGACACTTCTCGTGCTGGCCGTCCTGGCTCCTGTGGTCGAGGAGCTGGTCTTTCGCGGCCTGCTCTACGGCTGGGTTGCCGGACGATGGGGGCCGCTGCCGGCTTTCGTCGTGAGCTCGCTGGCCTTCGCCGCTGCTCACGCCGAGCCCGCCCACATCGTCCTCGTTCTTCCCCTGGGCTTCTGGTTCGGCTGGCTGCGCTGGCGCACCAACTCGCTATGGCCGACGTTGATCACCCACATGATCAACAATGCTTTTGCCGTGCTCGGGGCGGCGTACCTCGCGGGCAGTTGAGTCCTAAGACGCCAACTTGCGGTCGACGAAGTCGAGACGGTCCTGGCCCCAGAAGATCTCGCCGTCGATCACGAAGGACGGCGCGCCGAACACGCCCTGGGAAATGGCGTGCTTGGTATAGGCTTCGCGCTTATCGGCGAGCGCCGGTGCTTCGCTTGCGGCAACGACGGCATCGGCATCGAGGCCGCAGCCCGCGATTATTTCCTTCAGTGTCGCGGGATCGCCGGTGTTCTTCTCCTCTGCCCACAGGCCGGTCAGCACGGCATGCGCCAGCTTGATGGCGTCGGCCATGCGTCCCTGCTCGCGCAGCGCAATCACGCATTTGGCGGCCGGCACTTCGTTGGCCGGAAAGAACTTCGGTTCCAGCGTGGTCTTCACGCCGAGATGATCGCGCCAACGCTTCAGCTCCATCATGCGATAGGCCTGGCGCTGCGGCGCGCGCTTGGGCAGCGGCAGACCACCGGAAACAGCGAACACCGAACCGAAATCGACCGGCCAGATGGTGACTTCGGCGCCGTACTTCTTGGTCATCGCCTCGAAGCGCTTGGCGCCGAGATAGGTCCAGGGCGAATTCAGCGAGACATAGTAGTCGACATGCTTTGCCATCGGTTTCTTCCCATCGATTCAACGTTGCCGCGACTGTGGCGGAATGGCAGGCGACAGCAAAGCCCCGTTCGGCCAAGGTCCGTCCGGTGAGCGAAAGAGCAATTGCTTTGACGGGCGGCGACGCCGCCTATTTCGATTTGATGCGCGACTGCATCGCCTCGCTAAGGGCGACGCCGGAAGGTCGTGCGCTGGCGCTGGGCGTGCTCGATTGCGGTCTCACGGAAGAGCAGCGTGCCTGGTGCAGAGGGCAGGGTGCCGAGCTGGTCGTGCCGCAATGGGATTTCGAGTTTCCCGGCCGGGCTGCACTCAAGGATGGTTACAAAGCGTTGACGGCGCGGCCCTTCCTGCCGCGCTACTTCCCGGGCTTCGATCTCTACTTCTGGATCGACGCGGATTGCTGGGTGCAGCAGGGCGATGCAATCGACCTGTTCCTGGTCGCAGCCCGCACCGGCGCGCTGGCCGTCGCGCCCGAGATCCATCGCTCGATGCGTCACTATCACCACGCCTGGGGCGAGTTCTCCGCGGTCTGCGGCGCGGCCTACGAGGCCTGCTTCGACAAGGCGACGGCGGAGCGGTTGATCCGCTATCCGATGATCAATGCCGGCGTCTTCGCGCTTGCTGCCGATGCGCCGCACTGGGCGGGTTGGGCCGATGTCTATGACGCGGCCTTGCAGCGCTCGACCGATCTCACGGACCAGCTCGCCCTCAACGTATTGGTCTATGACAAGGGCTTCCGTCACGAGCCGCTGCCTAGTCGCTGCAACTGGCCGGTACACCACGCCACGCCGGCCTGGGATGCTGCGCGCGGCCTGTTCGTCGAGCCGGCGATGCCCTACGAGGCGTTGGGTATCCTGCACCTTACGATCTACACAAAGCGGCTGGCGACGCTCGATGTGCGCGAAATCGGCGGGCCGCACGCTGACCAGGTCCGGCCGCGCGCGTTGCGCTGGCCCGGCCGAACCGCCATATAGCGCCGCATGGCCGGAACGCCTTTTCTCAAGATGCACGGGCTGGGCAACGATTTTGTCGTGCTCGATGCGCGGATCAGCAAGCTCGATCTGACGCCGCCGCGCCGGCGCGCCATCGCCGATCGCCGCCTGGGCGTGGGCTGTGACCAGCTGATCGTGCTGGAGCCGCCGACCGAGGGTGAGGCCGACGTGTTCATGCGCATCTACAATCCCGACGGCACGGAGGCCCAAGCCTGCGGCAACGCCACGCGCTGCGTTGCCTCGGTGGTCATGGACGAGCTCAAGGCCGAGGAAGCGACCATCCAGACGATCGCGGGCCTGCTCGAATCGCAGAAGGTCGGCCGCGGCGCCAACGGCCTGCCGGTGATTTCCGTCGACATGGGACTGGTACGCATGGACTGGCGCGAGATTCCGGTCGTCAGGGCCTGCGATACCAACCGCATGCCGGTCGGCATCGGTCCGCTGCAGGAGCCGGTCGGCACCAACGTCGGCAATCCGCACGCGACCTTCTTCGTCGATGACTTGGCTGCGATCCCGATCACCGAGCTGGGGCCGAAGCTAGAGCACGATCCGTTCTTTCCCGAGCGCGTGAACGTCGGCGTGGCCCAGGTTATCGGTGAGAACAAGGTGAAGCTCAGCGTCTGGGAACGCGGCGCCGGTCTGACGCTCGCCTGCGGGTCGGGCGCGTGTGCGGCCGGCGTGGCCGCGGCGCGGCGCGGGCTCACCGGCCGCAAGGTCGATGTCGTCGTCGAGCACGGTACGCTCACCATCGAGTGGTTGCGCGACGATCATGTGTCGATGACCGGCGGCATTGCGCTCGCTTACAGGGGCGAACTCGACCGTTCGCTGCTTTCCTGAGGTGCTGCGATGAGCGAGACGGAACCCGAGAAGAAGGGTTGGTTTGCGCGGTTTCGCTCCCGGGGGACCCCGGCTGTCGAGACGCCCAAGCCGGCCGAGCCTGAGGTCGAGAAAACCGAACCGGTAGAGCCGGCCGTCGCGGCCGAGCCCGAGACACAGGTCGCTTCGTCGCCGAGCGAGCCGGTGCAGACGGCGCCGCAGCCCGAGACGGCCCTTGTCGAAGCAGTGGCCGAGAACGAACCCGAGGTCGAGAAGCCCGAGGTCGAGAAGCCCGAGGTCGAGAAGAAGGGCTGGCTGTCGCGGCTGCGCGACGGCCTTGCCAAGTCGACCAAGCGCGTCACCGAGAGCATCACCGGCCTCTTCACCAAGAAGAAGCTCGATCAGGAGACGCTGAACGAACTCGAGGATGCGCTGATCCAGGCCGATCTCGGTGTCGCCGTTGCGGCCCGGCTGGTCGAGAAGCTGGGCAAGGAACGCTTCGGCAAGGAAGTCACCGACGAGGAGGTGCGCGCCGCCTTCGCCGACGACATCGCCGAAATCCTGCAGCCGGTCGCGGTACCGCTGGCCATCGACACGGCCCGCAAGCCGCATGTCGTGCTGGTGGTCGGCGTGAACGGCAGCGGCAAGACCACGACCATCGCCAAGCTCGCCGGCCTCTACAGGGGCGAGGGCCGCTCGGTGATGCTGGCCGCGGGCGATACGTTCCGTGCGGCCGCTGTCGAGCAGCTCAAGGTCTGGGGCGATCGTGCGGGTGTGCCCGTCGTCTCCAAGCCGACCGGCGCCGATGCTGCGGGCCTGGCCTACGAGGCGCTGGAGCGGGCGCGTGCCGAGAAGACGGACGTGCTGCTGATCGATACGGCCGGCCGCCTGCACAACAAGGCCAACCTGATGGAAGAGCTCGCGAAGATCGTGCGCGTGATCCGCAAGCTCGATCCGGAGGCGCCGCATTCCTGCCTGCTGGTGCTCGATGCCACCACCGGCCAGAATGCCCATGCTCAGGTCGAGACCTTCAAGACCATGTCGCCGGTCGATGCGCTGGTGCTGACCAAGCTCGACGGCAGCGCCAAGGGCGGCGTGCTGGTGGCGCTGGCCGAGAAATTCAAACTGCCCGTCGTCGCCATCGGCGTCGGCGAGGGCATCGACGATCTGCGGCCGTTCGAGGCGCGGGCGTTTGCCCGCGGGTTGATGGGATTGCCGGCATAACGCAACGGGCATGGGGCAGCTTGCATGAGCAACGAACGGGCAGGCGAGGAAAACGGAGCACGCAAGCTCTACGCCACGGTTTTGGAGCTGGCGCCGTTGATCCTGTTCTTCGTCGCCAACGGCCGCTGGGGAATCTACTGGGGTACCGGCGTCTTCATCGTGGCGACGGCGATCGCGCTGCCCTGCTATCGCATGCTCGAAAAGCGCTGGCCGATCATGCCGCTGGTCGGCGGCTTCTTTGTGCTGGTGTTCGGTGGCCTCACCATATGGCTGCAGGACGACACCTTCATCAAGCTGAAGCCCACTATCGTGAACTGCCTGTTCGGCGTCATCCTGGGCGGCGGCCTGCTGTTGTTCAAGAAGCCGTTGCTGAAGCCGCTGTTCGGGGCCGCCTTCAAACTCACCAACGAAGGCTGGTACCAGCTCACCCTGCGCTGGACGGTGTTCTTCTTCGTGCTGGCCGCGGTCAACGAGGTGATGTGGCGTAACTTCCCGACCGACACCTGGATCGCCAGCAAGATGTTCCTGAGCTTCCCGCTCACGCTCGCCTTCGCCTTCTTCCAGATCCCGCTGCTCAAGCGCTACTGGGATGGGGACGACAATCCCTTCGCACGCGGAAGCTGAGGCTTCTCCTTAGACGCCGTTCGGTTTGCGCGGCGGCCACATGCGGGCGAGGTCGCCCGTAGGATTGGAATAGGTCGCGAAGTCTGCCTTGCCGCGCGAGTCGTGGAAGTGGGCCAATGCCCAGACCACAGTTGGGAACGCGAGCTGGTCCCAGGGAATGTCGGCCCAGTCGACCAAGGCTACTTCCTCGCTCTCGACGCCCGGCGCCACGTCGGCGCTGACGAGCCTGGCGCGGTACATGATCTGCACCTGGCCGATGCGCGCCACGCTGTACATGGCGAGCAGCCGGTCGATCTCGATGGTCGCGCAGGCTTCTTCCCTGGCTTCGCGTTGCGCCGCCTGTTCGGTCGTCTCACCCAGCTCCATGTAGCCGGCGGGCAAAGTCCAGAAGCCCTTGCGCGGTTCGATGGCGCGTTTGGCGAGAAGGATCTTCTCGTTGGCCCCTTCGCCCCAGGTACAGACGGCACCCGCGACGATCTTGGGGTTTTGATAGTGGATGAACTCGCAGCGGCCGCAGACCAGCCGCTCGCGATTGTCACCTTCGGGAACACGCTTCTCGAAATGCTCGGGCGGATCCCAGGGCAGTCGAGGGCGGTCGGGAAGGGGGCGGTCTGAAGACGGGGGCGCGCTCATGGCGCCCAGTCCTACGCCGCCCGTATCAGGGCCGCAACGCCGGGCAGGGTCTTGCCTTCCATCCATTCGAGGAAGGCGCCGCCTGCAGTTGAAACGTAGGAGAACTTCTCCTCCACGCCCGCCGCGGCCAGCGCCGCGACCGTGTCGCCGCCGCCGGCGACTGAGAGCAGCTTGCCGGCTGTCGTGAGCCGCGCCACTTCCTGCGCCAACGCCACCGTGCCGGTATCGAAGGGCTTCATCTCGAAAGCGCCGAGCGGGCCGTTCCACACCACCGTCGAGCACGCCGCGAGTTCCTGCCGGTAGAGCTCGACTGCCTTCGGGCCGACGTCGAGGATCATCTGGTCGTCGGGGCAGGCATCGGCCTCGACCGTCGCGTTCGCAGCGCCTGCCTTGAATTCGGCGGCAACGACGACATCGACCGGCAGCAGCACCTGGCACTTCGCGGCCTTGGCCTTCTCCAGAATCTCGAGCGCCGTTGCCGCGAGGTCCTTCTCGGCCAACGACTTGCCGATCTTGATCCCCTGCGCATGCAGGAAGGTGTTGGCCATGCCGCCGCCGATAATCAGCTTGTCGACCTTGCCCACGAGGTTGCCGAGCAGGTCGAGTTTGGTCGAGACCTTGGCGCCGCCGACGATGGCGCAGACCGGACGCTTGGGATTGCCCAATGCCTTGTCGAGCGCTTCCAGTTCGCCCTGCATCAGTCGCCCAGCGACGGCGGGCAGCCGGTTGGCGAGGCCTTCGGTCGAGGCGTGTGCGCGATGAGCGGCCGAGAACGCGTCGTTCACGTAGACATCGCCCAGCAGCGAGAGCTTGTCGATGAAGGCCGCATCGTTCTTCTCCTCTTCCTTGTGGAAGCGGAGATTCTCCAAGAGCAACACGTCGCCGGCCTTCATGTTGCGCACGGCATCTTCTGCCAGTGGTCCGATGCAATCCTCGGCGAAACCGACCGGCTTGCCGAGCGCCTTCTCCAGCGGTTCGACCAGGGGGCGCAGGCTCATCTCCGGCACCCTCTTGCCATCGGGCCGGCCGAAGTGACTGAGCACGATCACCTTCGCGCCCTTGGCCGCCAGCTCGGAAATCGTCGGAGCAGCCCGCTCGATGCGCGTGGCGTCGGTCACCTGGCCGTTCTTCATCGGCACGTTGAGGTCGACGCGCACCAGCACGCGCTTGCCGGCCATGTCGATGGAGTCGATCGTCTTGAACGTCGCCTTGGGCATGAAGTCTCTCTGCGATTTCGTCGAAATACGTCGTCTGCCTAGCGTTTCCGGATGACGAAGACCAGCACCTCGCCTTCGCGGCCCGCGGAGACGAGTTCATGGCCGGTCTGACGACAATAGGCCGGGAAGTCCGCTTCGGCGGCAGGATCGGTCGCGCGCACCGTGAGCAATCCGCCCGTCGGCAGCTCGCGCAGCTTGCGGTTGGCGCGCAGCACGGGCAACGGACAGAGCAGTCCCGTTGCGTCGTACTCCAGCGCGGCAGGTGTGTCGTTCATCGTGGCCGATAATACTTCATCGCCTCGGGAAGCCAGCGCTTAATATCGTTGATGCGTGTCGTGTCGGCGGGGTGAGTGCTAAGCCATTCCGCCTGCTGCTTGCCGGAATTTGCTGCGCGCATGCGTTCCCACAGACCCACGGCTTCGCGAGGGTCGTAGCCGGCCAGCGCCATCAGGACGAGGCCGATGCGGTCGGCTTCGGATTCCTGCGCGCGCGACATCGGCAGAATGAAGCCGACCGTTGCGCCGGCGCCGACGGCCGCCATCATCGCGGGCAGATAGGTGCGGCTGCGTCCGCTCACCGTCGCCGACAGCGCGACCGCGGCAGCAGTGGTGCCGACCGCGGCCACCATCTGGTCGCTCATGCGCTCGGCGCCATGACGGGCCAGCGCATGTGCCACCTCGTGCGCGACCACCACCGCGAGGCCCGCCTCGGTCCGGGTGATCGGCAGCAGACCCGTATAGACCGCGATCTTGCCGCCCGGCAGGCAGAAGGCATTGGGCTCGTTCTTGTCGATGGTCTTGAACTCCCATCGAAAGTGCGGTGCACGCCACATGTCTTCCGGCGGCCGTTCGGCCGCAGCAGCGATGCGGCGACCGACCTTGTCGACCAGCGCGCTCGCTTGCGTGTTGCCGGACAGCGGTTCCTTGCTCAGGACTTCGCGATAGGCCTTGAGCCCCATGTCGCGCTCTTCGCTCTCGCTCACCAGCATGATCTGCGAGCGACCGGAGACCGGTGCCGTTTCACACGCCGCGAGCACGACGGTGAGGCCGCACAGTGTCAGCAGCAGACGTAGAGCAATGAACATGCAGGTTCCGTTGAACATCGTGGCCATGCCGTCCTCTCGATGAGACCCTGAAGACGGCCAAAATAACGAATGCGTGAACACGCGCCAAAACCCCGTATTTGCAGTCACTATCCCGAGAAATCTGCCATGCAACGCTGCATGGCTTCGAGGGATGCGTATCACGGTGATTACGCACAAGATGTAAACCCTATGAGCGCCGCAGTGTATTTGGTTCGCGGGGTATCGCCTTTGGCGGAGCGGTTATCCGCATGAGCGCCGCGGCCGAAATCATCCCTTTGTTTGCTACGCCGCTCGTCGTCTACGACGTGCCGGATGCGACGACTCTTAACGTCGAGTTGCGCCGTGTGATCGAGGCGCGGGAGAAGGCGCATCCGACGACGGAGCATTCCAACGAAGGCGGTTGGCAGTCGAGTTGGGACATGGATCGTTGGGGCGGCGCACCAGCGCTGAAGCTTCTTGCGATCGGTCGCAACACGGCAAACAAGATGACGACGGACCGCAAGGGAACGGCAGGTGCCGGACCGCATCCGGGTTACTTCGCGGTGACCTGGCGGGCCAACATGTGGGCGAACATCAACCGCAGCGGCAATGCCAACCTGATGCATTCGCACCCCGGCTCTTTCTGGTCGGGTGTTTATTATGTCGACGATGGCGGTGTCTCGGAGAACCCAGCCTTGGGGGGCGCGCTCGAATTCATGGATCCGCGCGGCGCCGGTCCCGTGATGTATGCGCCGCATCTCGGCTTCGCCATGCAGGGCGGCCTGTCGGGTGGCGCCAATGAATCCGTGCTGCCCAAGGCCGGCCGACTGGTGATGTTTCCTTCGTGGTTGGCGCATCAGGTGCGGGCCTATCGTGGCAACGCCGAGCGTATATCGATCGCATTCAACCTGAGCCTCTGAGGGGGCTGTCGTGGGCCTGAGCGGCGACGATTTGTTCGCAGCCGGCCGTTTCGACGAGGCGATGGCGGCCTACCGCCGGGCGTTGGCGCTCGATCCACGCGATGCGGCAGCGCGCATGGGGCTCGACGCGATCCTGGAACGCGCCCGCACGAACCAACCGAATCCCGGCCTGCGCGACTTGCTGTTGCAGGCCTATGCCGACGAAGGCGCCAACTGGGACGCAATCGGCTGGGGGGCCGCGAACCAGATCGTGGTGGGCTGGCCCCACGACAACGACCTTTCGAAGCTCGCGGCCGACTCGCTCCTGCTCGAATTCCTGAAGAAATCACTGAACCGCGATGCGGCTCTGGAGCGCAAGCTGCTGACCCTGCGTCGTGCGACGGCCGACGCATTGTTGGCGACCGATTCGCCAGAACCACAGGTCGTGGCTCTGGCCGCGGCGCTCGGCGAGCAGGCGTGGCTCAACGAATATGTCTGGCCGGACGATGCGACGGTACCGGACGGCCCTGTGTCGGCGATGTTCCGGCCGCCAGCATCGCCCCGGGCGGAGGTTGTCGAGGAGCGGAGGCTGGCATCGGAGATTCCCGAGATAGCCCCGATCGTCGATGCCGTCTCGCAATCGGTCGCGGCGATGTACGAAGCCAATCCCTATCCACGTTGGACGCATCTGCCGCATCGACCGACGGTCGACGTGCGCGCTGCCCTGATGCGTGATTTCCCCCATGCCAGGGCGGTCGATTTCGATGGCAACCCGCTGCAAGTGCTGATGCCGGGGGCCGGCACGGGCCAGCACCCGCTGACTGTGGCCTCATCTTATTCCAATGCCCAGGTGACGGGCGTCGATCTCTCGCGGGCGAGCCTTGCCTACGGCAAGCGCATGGCCGGGCGCTACGGCATCGACAATATCGAGTTCTTGCGCGGCGATATCCTTGATCTGTCGAAGCTCGGCCGCACCTTCGATCATGCGGAATGTATCGGCGTTCTTCATCACATGGCCGATCCGCGCGCCGGCCTGCTGGCGATTTCCTCGGTGCTGCGTCCCGGTGCCTTCCTGCGTTTGGGACTCTACGGCGAAAGCGCTCGCAGCATCGTCATGAAGGCGCGACGCGACATCGAAGCGGCGCACTTGCCTTCGACGCTCGACGGATTGCGTGAGTTTCGCCGCAAGGTGATGACCGGCGAATGGCGGCGGCTGCGTGCGCTCACCGACTGGGAGGATTTCTGGAGCGCGAGCCTGTTGCGTGATCTTTGCTTCCATGTGCAGGAGCATCGCTTCACCGTCTCGCGCGTGCGCAGCTTGCTCGAAGGCAGTGGCCTCAAATTCCTCGGCTTCGAATTCAATGTCGGCGCTTCACAGCGCGCCGATGCCGGCGCTGGCCCGCTGGCGCTCTACGCGTCGCGCTTTCGCAACGAGCCCACTCTGTCGAATCTCGCGAACTGGGAACAGTTGGAGCGTGAGAAATCCGGCTTGTTCCCGGGCTATGCCTTCGTCTGCCAGAAGGAATAGGTCGGCCTAGCTTGAGAAGAAGTCCGGCCCGCCTTTGCGTTTCAGTTCCTGGCCGGCATCGCGGCCCATGGCTTCGGCGTCGCCGGCATTGCCGCGGCGCTCGGTGAAGATCACTTCCGAGCCGTCGGGCCGGGCGATCAGGCCGCGCAGATGCAGCTTGTCACCTGTCAGGATCGCGTGTCCGGCGATCGGCGTACGGCAGGAGCCGTCGAGCACCGCCAGCATCGCATGCTCGGCGCTGACGCAGACCGACGTCGTGGCGTGATCGATGGTAGCCAGCCAGCCGCGCGTCCGCGTGTCATCGGCGCGAGCCTCGATGCAGACCGCGCCCTGGCCGACGGCTGGCAGCATCTCGTCTTCCGGAATCGGCGTGCCGACATGCGCCATACCGAGGCGATTCAAGCCGGCCAGAGCCAGGATCGTCGCCTGCACGATGCCGGCCTCGCGCTTGGCGAGCCGTGTTTCGACGTTGCCGCGCAGGGTCACGATCTCGAGGTCGGGGCGCCGGTGCAGCAGCAGCGCGCGGCGGCGCAGCGCGGAGGTGCCGACGATCGCGCCCTTGGGCAGATCGGCGATACGCGTCACCTCACCCGCGATCAGCACGTCGCGCGTATCTTCGCGCGGCAGGAAAGCGGAAATGACGAGGCCGGGTGGCTGTTCCGTCGGCATGTCCTTCATGCTGTGCACCGCCGCATCGATGCGGCCGGAGAACATCGCTTCCTCGATCTCCTTGACGAACAGGCCCT
>JAFKFK010000054.1 GCA_017307275.1 Alphaproteobacteria bacterium
TCCCGCTTCCGCAACGGGCCGGGACGCTGCGCGACATGGGGACTTCGCGCCCCGGCCCGTTGCATCACCGTCCTTGAAGGGACAATCGAACGACCAGGAGACGCCGGTTCTTCCAACATAGCCGTGGTCCGAAAAATCAGGGCAGGTCACCCCCTCGGATCAACTGGATTGTCATGATATTCTGGCTCCATGAGGTGGACTAGATGTCCAGCTTGGAGGCGCGCTTTCACAACGCTTTCGACGGAATTGTAGGCGAAGGGGACGGTTCCTATGTGCCAGCCTCCTGGAATAAGAATCCTCGCCATCTCTCGAAGCGCAGCATCGATATCTGGTACGTGTTCCAGTACCTCATTAGTGGTCACGAACTCGAACGAATTGGACGGTAAGGTAAGAGCCGTCAGATCTTCATGCGGTATAGGGTAAAGAGACGCTTTCGCGACCTCATCTACTCCGTATTCTGAACCAAGATATCTAGGGAATTGGCCGCGCATTGTCAGAGCGAAAGACGACAAGGCTTCAGTGCCAAAGATTCTAGTCTCGTGACGAATTTGGTCGACCACTTTCTCTTCGATAACAGCAAGAACAGCACGCGCTCTGGAGTTCAGTCCTGACGCAACAACACCTTCTCGCCAGTTGCCTTCACATGGCGAGATATCCTGCGACAAAACAATCTTGCCGGTCAGTGGCTCAACAAATCCAGCCCCTACGATGTACCTCCCAATAACAGAAGGACTCATCAAACTTGACGCATTAGAGGCCCACCAAGACTGCCATTCAGCGAGTGAGCTGAATGTCTCATTAATTTCGATCATGAGATACCGTACCTAGCGTCAATCTGGCTGCGCGACCGTTAGCCTGAATAGATACAAGAATTGCAGTCCTCGCTGATAACTATCTTTGGGGAGTTCCTGCAACAAGCCAGTCTGGGTTCGCTCCGAAAAACCTAACTAATTTGGCTTTTACTCCAATCACGCAGGATTTGCACAATGTTGAATTGAATTTCGACTACTGATCAAGCTAGCAATACATCAAGGTAGCTGGCCCGAACGCCAAGCTTCATCCAGCAAAAATTGGCGCCCGTTCGTCATTTGGACTAAGCAAGCCCAGTGCAGCAACGGCATCGCCCCTTTGAGCGCAGCTCCTCAGCCTGATGCGCAAAGGAGCCGTTGCGAGGTCGTATAGATAGACAAGATCTCAGGTTCCTGAGCGGGTTCTAGAGCCGCGGACGGAAGCTCTGTCTGCAGGGGCAGCCCATTTGTCAGTGCAACGGGAATCCTCCAGAAGATCAAGGGCATTCCAAAGGAGGACTGCTCAATACTTCTTGCTAAATGACCCGTGACGGCGAAAATCCGTCTCCTGAACAACAGAATTAAAGCCTTGCAGAATCATGAAATTCACACCTGCGCCAGTCTCCCCTTGGATCGGTTTCGGCGAGCACTCCGATCGTGAACTAGATAAAATCTTGATCGAATGTGGCCCTCAAATTGGAGAAGTAAGCTGGCATTCAATCGAGGCGCCACATGCCGCAGGAATGATTGAGCGTCAGTCAGAGACGATGCGATCCCTAATCCGCGATCATCAGCTGGCACCTGAAGTAAGACCACCAAGAATTTTGGAAGTAGGAGCGTACTCATACTACACAAGCTATCTCGTAGCGTCTGAGTATGGAGGTATTGGTGTTGCGAATGATATCGTTGCAGCGCCACTAAAGGTTGGGAAGAAGGCCGCACCGCCCGAAGCGACTGGCTCGGCTGTGTTGGTGGCATCCGACTTCCATGATCTGCCATTTTCAGATGGCTATTTCGATTTGGTCTTCATTTCCTCTGCGGTCCACCACACATTTAGGCCATGGATCGTGCTTCGCGAACTCTTGCGCGTTACTAGGCCAGGAGGCATTCTTCACATCGACAATGAGCCTGTCGGCCGCCTCTGCAGCTTCTATCGCTATCGGGGTAATCGCGACGAGGTCCTGACAGATTTTGAGAAGGCCATTGAGGAAAATGGTCTTACCCGCACCGTCAGCTCTCCATTCCCAGGCTCTCGCCCAGAAGAACTTTTTGGGATGATTGAAAACGATCGAATTCCGTTGCAAGTTTTCGAGAGTGCTTTTGTTGATACGGAGCACATCAGGTTTCATCTTGATTTTGAGGCTATGGGCAGCAGCCTCGATTCCGCCCTCCTTGAGTTGCCTCGTGATGAATATTTGGTTGAGCGCGTCGTCAGCGAAATCCAAATTCGGCTTGATCGTGCGGCTCTCGCCTACTCTGAGAAAGATCTACTTCTAGGTCTAACGTTACCTCGTCGAGAGGAGGTATGGGCGCTCGCTTACAGCGTAGCCGATGCTCTTCGTTCGCTCCCGGCACCGTCTGACCAGAACTACCGTCGATTGGCCGCACGCTTGTTTGGAGCCGCCCTTCAAGCGACAGTACGCAAAAAGGGAGGTGATGAGTCCTCCGAGATGTTTCAACGAAGATTACCTGAAGAAGATGGCGTCCTTATTGATCACGCTGAATCCTGGAGCATAAATCTACGAGGCGCCTTACTACCATCTTTGTCTGACGGTGACGCGAGATCCGTTTTTCCGAGCGACGATTGGGAGCTCTACAAAGAGGCAAATGGCGTTCTTAGTCTACTGAATCTAAATGACCATCCAAGGATAGTTTTGCCGAAGGATTTCAGCGGCGGAGTGGGCATTTTGCGCTATTATGCAGCCGTCAGTGAGGGTAGGCCTTATGCCATCGGTGTAGTTGCTGAAGGCAAAAAACTCTGGTCGGGCGTCGCTTGTCAGTCCGAAAGCCAGCTCGCAAGATTTATGGTCCCGACCGGAACACAAGAACTCACCATCACGCTAAACGGCCTTGGCGGAGACAAGATTGAAGGCGTCTATCAATTGCACCTCTCGACAGCGCAGATTCTACCAAAATCCTCACCGTCGATACCTTTTGCGCAGAAGCTTAAGAGAGCGATCTTTTCTTCGAGCTGATGCAAGAAGTAACGCTTCAGAAACAAAGAATTTTATTGGTCAATCCGTCGGAGCACGATGCCGACCATGGCAAAGTCAGTGACCCGAGCGAATTCTCCAGCTTTCACATTCGGTATCTTTATTTTACGCCAAAGGTCACACCATCAATCATAAGGGACTCTACTGACTAAGCTACTTTTCGGAGCGGCTTTCAGACTAGGCGAACATGTTCACGTACTTTCTGAACCCACCGTATCCCAATAAAAGTAAATAGAAAGGCACACGTAAAGAAATAAGGTAGGTTGTAATGCGTCACAATGGCGTCACCAAAGTAACCAGCACGGAAGACTTCAAAGCAGTGCACCAATGGATGAAGTAAAATGAGCTGCTGTGCCCAGTCCGGCATCCAATCTACGAGGAAGAAAGAGCCAGAAATAGGGACGTTCAGATACTGAAGTGGTTGAATGAAACGTTCTGCTACTTCATGCTTCTCTGTAAAGGCAGCAAGCATCGCGCCGAATACAGCGCCAATCCAAGCCATCATTAGCCACCCGAGCAGTATTAGGTCAAGACGATGAAGGGGGTCGATGAAGCCTGCTATCAATAGTACCGCATAGACCACGAGAAGGGCCGTCGTCGTGGCGATGATTTCCAGAGCCTGACGGGCTACCACTAGATCTACGAGTGTTATTCTACGGTGAAATAGGACACCGACATTGGCTCGAAACATTCCAACAACAGGGCCTGTTAGATGCCGCCACATAGTAAGTGGCATGTAACCCGTAAGAACCAATTCTACGACTTTGATCCCTCGACTTGAGTGCCCCATCGCAGACCAGACAATCATCACGCCGACGGTCAAAATCATCGGCTCCAAAATAACCCAAACAAAACCAATGTTGTCGCGGCCATAACGCATCATGAGATCGCGTACGAGCAACGCGTAGATGGTCCGCCCCTGAATATGCCAAGCATGCCGCAACTGACTAACTTCTAGCCCCATGCTCGCTAATCCCCACAAATACCAACCAAGCGATCAACATCAAGAGAAGGTTGGCCACAAATACCGTCAAAACGCTGCGCCAACGCCTCGGCTGAGTTGAGTAGTCAGCCAAATTCGGTTCGACGACTCTCTCAAGATACAGTAACTGTTTCGCCGCCTCGGTCTTGGCTCGCATAAGATCTGCCTCGTTCGTACCCAACATCTTGTTGGCAAATTCACGTTCGAGCACTAGGCGTTCATAGGTGGCGATCCGCTCGGCTAGGCCATCGGAACTGCGCGCCACTCTAGTTCGCTCCGACGCAATTTGCTCGTCCAGAGCGATTGCTTTGCGCTCAAGAACAGGAAGCTGGGGCCCGGTCGATGAGTTCATCTTCGCTTCGGCGATTTGAGCACGCGTCGATGCGAGTTCTCCTGAAAGCTTAGCAATGAGCTCGGCCAGCGCCACGGCGTTTCGCGTTGGATCGATGAGTAGCTCGCGATTTCTGAATGTCGTCAGTGCTGCTTGGGCAGCAATAACTCTGCTCTGGGCCTCTATCACTTCACTCTCTGCTCGGCCCACAGCATCGCGCAGAAGCCGCTCGTTGAGGCGATTGATTAACCCTTCGCCCAGTTGCAGAAGCGAGTCGGCGATCTTTTTGGCATTCTCTGCCGAAAAAGCTCGGACCTTGAGCGTCGAAATGCCCGTTTTGTCCGTGTGGACCACTGACACCATGGTCTGGAAGTACTTGTAGAATCGCTCCTCGCGTGAATCGTAAAGTAACGACGGATAGCCGGCAATAATATCGACAGTATCCGTCTTGAACATAGCACGCAAAGGTAGGCGCTGCCGCAATTCGTGCACCGCATCGCGCGACGTCATGTAATCCTGTACGATAAAGGAGTCGTCCTGTGAGCGCTGCAGGCCAAGCTGAACCAGGAACGACAAACCACCAAGGCTATCGGGGCGCTGGGCCGAGCGGACCACGAACTTCGCCTCTGACTCGTATTGATCAGAGGCCAAGAAGAAGAAGTAAATTACCGAAAGTAGGGTTGGCAGAAACAGAATTAGCCAAGCTCGCCGACGCAACCAGAGGGGCAGCTCGATCTTGGAGAGCCAGCGTTGCTCCTTGCCTACAGCTTGGCCTGCAGCATCCATGATATGACCGGCGCCGGCGAGTGGTGGAGGTCGGGACAGCATGTCAAAGCACTATAGTCGCGCCCTTCCAGCCGCGATACAGGGTCACCCTGCGGCAGGGTGCTCATTCTACTCTAACTTCAGTCATCGACTTCTGAGGCATCCTGCGTAATATCGTTGCCCGAACAGGTTCCCTTGATGCCCGACGCTAGCGAATTTGCCACTTATGCTCGCCTGCTGCGCCTAACGCCGGTCTCGGATGTGCAGCTGGCGCCGGTTGCCGTTTCCGTCGAAACAACGACGGTAGCAGCTCAGGGCAAACGGCGGCTCAAGCTCAAGGGGGTTGTTTCCTTCCTGCTACTGGTGGCCCTACCAACCTGTCTGGCCGTAACCTACTTCGCTTTCTTTGCCGCCAGTCGCTACGAATCAGAGGCTCGCTTCATTCTCCGATCGCCTGGCCGCACCATGTCCGCCCAGCTGCCGAACATCCTCCAAGCTGCCGGGATCGCCCGTGCCAGCGACGATGGCTATATCGTGCGCGAATTCCTGGAATCGCGCGACGCCATGGAAACGCTAGAGAACAATGCCAACCTGAAAGCGGCCTACGCTGCCGGCGGTCATGATTTCATCTGGAAATTCCCCAACTTCTTCACATCCAGGACGGAAGAAGGCCTTTACTGGCACTATCAGCGGATGATGTCGGCCGACTTTGATAACACTACAGGTGTCAGTACCCTGAAGATGCAAGCCTTCACGCCGGAAGCCGCGCAGCGGCTCGCGGCGGCGTTGCTGGAGTCTGCTGAGAGCTTGGTCAACCGCCTCAATGAGCGGGCTCGCCAAGATGCAATCAAGCTGGCCGATGCTGAGGTGGAGCGCATGAGAGTGCGAGCGCTGGCGGCGCAGGCGGCGTTGACCTCGTTCCGTGAACGCGAGCGTCTAGTCGATCCCAGCCAGGTAACGCTTGCTGTCCTAGAAACCATCGCCCGGCTCTCAGTAGAGGTAGCCACTCTTAGCGTCCAAATTGGCGAGCTCGAGAAGACCTCGCGCAACAGCCCGCAAATTACGCCATTGCGCAGCCGCAGAAGTGCGATCGAGGCGCAGATCGCTACCGAACGCCATCGCCTGGCCGGCGATGCCCAGGCCATTGCGCCGCGGATCGCTGAGTACGAAAGACTCATGCTGGAACGCGAATTCGCGGCCAAGGCACTGATCACGGCCATGACAGCATTGGAGACGGCGAGAGTGGAAGCACAGCGTCAGCAAGTCTACCTGGAGAAGGTCGCAACCCCCGCCCGGCCTGATTATCCTGCTTATCCCCTACGCGTCGTCTGGTGTCTCGTCGTCCTGGTTGCCGGCTATATGACGTGGCGGATGTGGCGTATCTTGGCCAGGGACAGCCTGAAGCATGCAGAACCTTGAGACGACGACGCCCGAGTTCCCAAGCGCGCGGTCTGCCGAAACCACAATTCCTGAACGCTGCGTCGAAGCCGCCAACATCGTAAAGGTCTTTGAGGGTGATCACGGGACAGTGCGCGCCCTGAACGGCGTATCATTTCGCGTCGGCGCCGGCGAGCGGATCGGCATCCTGGGCGGTAACGGCTCGGGCAAGTCGACGCTCATCCGAATTCTTGCCGGCGTCCTCCTGCCGACCTCCGGCGAGGTCCGGCGCGGCCTCACCCTATCTTGGCCGCTGGCGTTGGGCGGCGGGTTCGAAGGTCAGCTTACCGGCTATGACAATGTGCGGTTCCTCAGCCGCCTCTACGGGCTGCCATTCCGCGAAACGTTCGACTATGTCGCCGATTTCTCGGAGCTCGGCCGCCACATGTATATGCCGGTGCGGTTCTACTCCGACGGCATGCGCATGCGGCTCGCCTTCGCGCTGTCGCTGGCGATGAATTTCGAATGCTATCTGATCGACGAGGTCATCCTGGTCGGTGATCGCCGATTCCAGCTGAAGTGCCATGACGAGTTGTTCGGCAAACGCAGTTCCTGCGGCATGATCATGGCGGTGCACGATGCCGGCGTGATCAAGGAATTTTGCCAGAGCGCCCTGATCTTGAAGGGCGGGCGCGGACGCGTATTGAGCGACCTCTCATTGGCCGAACGCATCTACGGGACGTTGTAGGCGAGGGCCTTACAAGGCTCACACTCGCGCTCCGGTCGTCGGCGATTGCTCCAGTCTAATCTCGATCAATGAGGCAAGCCCTTCCAAGGCAGAATCCTGGCTGACCAAGCGAAACTCCACGGGGTGGAAAGGATCGGTTACCTCGAAGTCGAGCTCTAGGGTGAAGATACCGCCCTGCTTCACTTCGAAGAAGCCACGGGTGATGCCGGCATCGGTGTCCACTTCGAGGATGAACGGCATGCTACCGACGTCCGCGCTGAAGCCGAGATAGGCCGTCGCCCGCCAGTGGCCCTGAGGTAGCGGCATATAGGGCCCGTAGGCCAGGATGCGCCCTCTTCCGGCTAGTTCGACTGTCGCGGGCAGGCCTTCACCCGGCGCATCGCCGTAGAGGAAACAATCGCGCGACCATGCCACCACGATCGAGGCTGGATGCTCAGCTGCGGTGAGGAGCGGCGCGAGATAGGTTCGGAGAAGCGATGGCGATGGCGATTGTGATGCCGAAACCGCGGCGCTTTCATCTGCCGCAACCAGCCCTATCGCCAGGGGCTCGGCGAGTGGCGGAACCTCGGAAGAGTTCACTCCCAGTAGCCCTGTAATCAGCTGCGGCCATTCCGCCACCTCTGCCGGATGCAAGAGCAGTGTCTGCGGAATGCGGCGCGCCAGCTCGATGGCCAGAATAGCTTTCTGCGCCTCGTGGCGCACGGCATCGATGGAAACATCGGCCGGTGCACCGTCGCTCACAAAGGGAGCTTGCTGCGCCAGGACGAGAATATCGGTCGGCGCAACGTCCAGCGCCACGAGAGCATCATGCGGCGCCAACCCATCCACGATGACGATCTCCGGTTTGGCAGCCGAGGCCGCCGCCCCCTTGTCGAGAAAGGCGTGCGCCCACGCCCCCGCCGGCCCGCTTCCCAAAAGGAAAATTTTCATGCCGTGCAACCAGTAACGGATGGCACACGCACGGCATGCACATTCAAATGCGACTCCTCGTCATTCATCCTTGGCTCGCGACCTCTTCGATAGCATCAAGTCTACTATCGGTTCGGACGGCATCGCGACAGAACCTTTTTGCGTCTCGCTCGTCTCGGCCACAGCCGACGCGGGATTGGCTGTCCCGTATAGCGTCATCGAGCCAGTATCTGTCGAGCACCTGCGTCGTTGTCCGTACCGCCCGTCCCCCATTCTTCCTCCATGGAAATATTCAGAAGCACGGAGTTGCTCGTAAAATAAGCGCGGCGGCACGCCAGCGCTTGCTGCGTCGTGACTTTCGAGTCCTACATCGACAATCGCACACTCGACCGCCCCGGTTTCGGCGAAGTCTTTTTTGACGCGAATGGCATCGACACAATCCACGTCATCCCGCGCAACAACGACTGGTACCAGTATCCGGAGGCCGAGGAGGCCTGCCGCCGGGTTCGCGAATTGACGGCGTCCTATCCGCATGTCGTCGCCTACGGCCAGAGCATGGGCAGCTACGGCGCGATCCGGCTGGGCGGTTGCGTCGGTGCACAGGTGGCGCTGCCCATCTCGCCGCAGTTTCCATCGATCCAACTGTCACCCCTTCGAGCCTCGCTCGGTCAGCGATTCGGCCCGCATCGATTTTCAGGATGAACGCAGCGTCAGCCATAATTTCGTCGCCAAGGCCTATGTCGTCTACGATCCGAATCACTTCGACACCCAGCATGTCGAACTCTATCGGCCACATACCGAGATCGTCGATATCAGGTTACTCATTTGCGGCCATCCTGCCTCTGGCCTCATGGTCGATACTGGCATCCTGTAGCAGGCTGTCCTCGACTTGTGGTGCCGCAGCAGCTTAGATGTCCCTGCGTTGCGCGCCCGGCGCGCGCCAGGCCCAGCATGGCTCACCGATCCTGTACACCATCCTTGCCGCACGCTGCCGTCACGTGCCGCGCCGCGTGCGGCTGTTGGCGAAAGCCGGTGCATTGTCGCCGAGTGACCCGCCCTGCTGGGGCAATATGCCTTCATGCTGGCCCACGCCAACCAGTTCGACGAGGGCCCAGTCGATCCTCGAGACGGCCCGTGCCGATGGCTCCATCAATGCCCAGATGCGCTCTTGGGAAAGCGAGGTTCATCTCCTGTATGGCGACCTCGCGAAGGCCATCGTAGTCGTCGAGGAAGTACTGCCCCTGAATCCCGAGGCCTCTGTCTTCGTCGATCGCGTCCAGAAGTTGAAGGCCCTCGAGCGTCCCTCCGAACCTCTACAGGCCGCAGCGCTATCCCTCGGCGCATGGCTGCGCACCTTTTGCAGAAGCCGTTCAGGCTCAGTGCGAAGATGGCTTAGCTCCACTTTCCTAAGCTGTCGCCTATCTGATGTCGTCGATTCGAAACACCGCCAGTTGCTTCACTACCATCACAAAGCCCGTACCGGCATAGAGGCGCAGCTCGAAGCGGTCGGTAACCTGCGGTAGGGCATGGGAAATCCGGATCAGGCCGCGCTGCAACTCCCATTCGAAGCAGCGGCGTAGGTAGAAGTCACGGTGGCCGCCTGCGCGCGTCAGGTCGACGGTTACCATGCCCGTACCGCGAGCTTCGAGATCGAAGGAAAGCTCGAAACGGAAGAGTCCGAGCGGCAGCGAGATATGTGGTCCATAGAGGACTCGCCGGCCCTCATCGGGCACTCCCGAAATACGCAGCACGTCTTTGTCGCGTGTCCCGTATTCCGACTGCAAACGCGGATCCGAGCCCAGTATGATCAGCGGCTTGAACGAGCCGCCAGCCGAGCCGTCGAGGCCATCGCGCTCCAAACCGGCGCCTTCCATCGGCTATCTCGTTGCCGCCGACACTGCGACCACCGTCGCCGCCGCACCCACGAAGCCGATCAGCACGTTGATCACCTTCTGCATCTCTGCCGCCGGCGCGGTCGAGACGAAGAGGATGTCCTTGTTGCGGATCGGAAAGCGCCGCGCCATGAAGAAGCCGTTAGGGTCGCGCATGTTGACACGATAGATCACCGGCACCTGCGGCAGCGCTCCCGGATCGGGACGGCGGAAGCCGAGCTGATCATACTCTTCTGGCCGCTCGTAGCGGATCACGAAGACGCCACCCGGATCGGCGCGCGTGTCGCTGAGGCCGCCGGCCCGAGCGATGGCCTGATCGAGCGTGATACCGATCGAGTCGAAGGGTACCACAGAGTTCTGGCCGGTTGCGCCAGCGGATGTGAAAGTCTGCGGCTCCTTGGCGACGCTGATGACATCGCCAGGCTTAACAAAAACATTCTCGGACGGGTTGGTGAGGAGCGCCTGCATGGGAATGCGCACGGACTGGCGACCGCGCACCAAAGTCACGAAGGTCTCGTGCGCCGCGGCCTTGGTGCCGCCCGCGCTGGCCACGACGTCGAGGATGCGATCGCCGCGCGTCGTCAGCGGAACGCGTGCCCCGCCTGTCACCTCGCCCACGACGGTAACGGTATTGGCGACGTTCTTGGTCACCGTGACCAGCGCCTGGGGCTCGATCGCCTTGCCGGTCAGGGCCGTAACGACGGCCTGCTCGACCTGCTGCGGCGTGCGATCCCTGACCTGGACGCGGCCGGCGTAGGGCACGGTTATCGCGCCGTCCGGTCCCACCACTTGCTCTGGGATGGTCGCCTGGCGCGAGCCGCTTCCGGTCAGTTGTGCATTGGCAGGCGCCGAGAATAGTCCGCCAGAAGCGGCTTCCCAGATCGTCACCTGGACATAGTCGCCTTGGCCGATCGCCTGTGTGGCCGTGGCGCCCTGCTTGCCGAAGGTCCCCTGCAGGGAAACAGCCGACCAGCTCTCCATCTTGGCGACGACGTTGGGATCGACGTCGATCAGGGCGAAGCGGGTCTCGCCGGTCGATGTGGGCTTGGAGGCTGCCGTCACCTCGCCCGCGGTCGGACCCGCGCCAGGCAAACCAGAGCAGGACGTCAATGACGACACCGCCAGGGACGCCGACACGACCAAGCCAACGCCCTTGCGAAAGACACGCGCGTAAGCTGCGTGCCCCGATGCTCCCGCCGATGCCCCGAGGCCCGATGCGTTTCTGTCCAATGCCATCACGGGCCGGACGTTAGGCGAATATCTGCGAAGTTCCTAGGCTGCGGGCTGTGAATCCAGCGAAGTTGTCGCAGCGGCCCTATTCGGCCAAATGTCTGCGTGGGCGTGCCCTCAGGTGACGCCAGTCTCACGCCAACCAATAGAAGCCAGGACTTTGCCAGACACCCTTTCGATCATGACGCCGGCAAGTGCCGCCCTGTGGATGCTCGCCGTAGGCTGGCTGTTCGGCACCTGGGGAGCCGCCTTGCTGCAGCCGCGGAAGCGTTCGCGTCGGAACGGAATGGCTCCATCCTCACCGGCAGTGCCGGTCTCCGTCATCGTGCCGGTAAGTTCGCCCGCACCCGCCCTGCCCCAGTGCGCGGCGTCGCTGGTGGCGCTCGATCATCCGGCGCTCGAAATCATTCTTTGCTGTGCCGACACCGATCCGGCTGCCGCAGCTGCCATCGAAGCGGCCGTGCAGCGCCATCCTGCATTACAGAGCCGCGTCGTCGCGCCGGCAGCGCTCAACAATCCCAAATCCGCCCTGCTGGCCGCGGCCGTGCCGCTGGCCGCTCACGACCTGCTGCTGCTCAGTGACGACAATGTCGTCTCCTCGCCGCAACGGATCGCTCAGCATCTTGCCAGCCGTGCAGCAGGCCATGGGCTGGTTTCGGCCTGCGCGCTGGGCGAGGCAGCAGAGTCGTTCTGGGGCAAAGTCGATGCGGCCTTCATGAACGGGCAGTTCGCCCGTCTGCAATGCGCCGGCGACGCCGTTGGGCTCTCCTTCAGCACTGGCAAGTCAATGCTGGTATCGCGGCAGGACCTGCTGGCGAGTGGCGGTTTCGCGCCGTCGGGCGACACGATGTGCGAGGACGCCGTGGTGCAACACCAGCTCGTGCAGACGGGCCAACGGGTCGCGCTCACGGCGGAGCCGGTGCGCCAGCCAATCGGCCGGCGCAGCTTCGGCGAAGTCTGGCACCGTCATTTGCGCTGGGCGACCTGCCGACGGCAATTTGCACCGTTGTTGTTCGGCCTGGAGCTGGTCACCTCTGCACCCGTGGCGGTGCTGGCCGGTGGGGCGGTAGCCGCAGCACTGGGGCTCGGCTTCCTCGGCGGAGCCGCCGGGACAGCAACTCTGTTCCTCGGTGCGGAATGGATATTCCTGCGGCTGGCCGGCTGGCCTGCGGGGCAAGCTTTTCCCCTGGCTTGGGCGGGGCGCGAACTGCTGGTGCCGGCACTCTGGTTGGTCGCGTTGCTGCCGCGCCGCCGGACCTACTGGCGAAACCGTCCGCTGCCGTTGCGGCGATAGCTCGGCAAGACCGCAGCAGCGATCAGACGAATTGCATACCAGAGACGGCATAGCCGGACACCAGCACGCCGCGCCGCAGCGACCTCGGCACGGGTGGGGAAGCCACGATATTGACCTGCCGCGGGTGCGCTAACGGCACGCCCCGACGACAGATCTTTCAACGCCTCTCCCAGAACCCCCGCCCCTGCCAGAAAGAGATCGGTATTGATCTCGGCCACGCATCGGCGGGCGTCGATCGGCCGCTCGGCCTGACGCAGGATCGTACCGGCATCGATCCGGGCATCCTCGATGCGATGGACGGTGGCGCCGCTCGCGGTACGTCCCTCGACCAAGGCCCAGAAGACCGGACAGGGGCCCCGCAAGTCGGGCAGCAGCGAGGGGTGAATGTTGATGGCCCCCAGACGCGGGAGGGCAATGGCCGGCGGCCGCAGGATCTGATCGAAGTTCATCACCACCAGCGCATCGGGCCGATAGGCATGCAACCGATCCAGAGTCGCCGTCGCATTAATGTCACCAATCTCGACCAGCACGGCGCCATGGCGGCGGGCCAAGGCCGGCAACGTCTCGAGCGCGGGCCTGCCCATGAAGCGCAACAGCCGGGCAACGACGGCCACGACCTGAGCCGAGATCAGGTCGAAGCCCAGCCAGAACGTCATGCGGACGCCCGACTTGCGAACACTGGCGACCAGTTGGTCGAAGAAGCCGCCATGGGCCGTATCGAAGCGGCGCGAGACCAGGACGAGGCCGATGTGATCGCCGAATGAGTCGAAGACCCGATTGAGCGCCGGCAAGCAGGTCAAGCTTTCCAGATGGCAGAGGACAATGCGCTGCACATCGTCTGCGCTTGCTGACTTGTTCGTTTCTGAATCGCTCATTGTGCAGTGCAACAGTTGCAGGATATTGCCACGCCCAGTATGGTGAATGCCAGCCCGCGGCTGAACTGAATTGGTTGAAGACAAAGATTGATCAACAAGTCGTTCGCGAGTGCCGACTCATGGTGGAGAGGGGGCGACTGGCGTTCGGTTGGGGGGCATTGAACGTCGATGACGGTGCATGACGAAGTTGCGATCGTTGGCTATGCCGGTCGCCTGCCCGGTGCGAAGAATGCCGAAGGTTTCTGGCGTCTGCTGCGGGACAATCGCTCTGCGATAAGCTGGATCACACCAGACCGCTTCCCCACAGCGTCCTACTACCACCCGTCGACTGACCAGCCAGGCCGCGCCTACACCTTCGCGGCCGGCCTGATCGACGACGTCTGGGGCTTCGACGCCTCTGCCTTCGGCATGAGCCCGCGCGAGGCCGAACAGGTCGATCCGCAGCAGCGCCACCTGCTCGAAGTCACACACGATGCGCTGGCCCATGCCGGCATCCGCCCGTCGAAGATCGCCGGCACCCACACCGGGGTCTATGTCGGCGCCTCGTCGGTCGACTATGGCGCGCGCTTCTTTGCCGATCCGTCTGCAGCCGATGTGCACATGATGACGGGCAATACGCTCAGCATCGTCTCCAACCGGCTTTCCTACAGTCTCGACCTGCACGGCCCCAGCTTCACCGTCGATACGGCCTGCTCGTCGTCGCTGGTTGCGCTGTCGCTGGCGGCGGACGCGATCCGCAATGGCACGGTCGAGACCGCCATCGTCGGCGGCGTCAACCTGCTGCTTTCGCCCTTCTCGTTCGTGGGGTTCTCGCGCGCCTCGATGCTCTCGCCGACCGGCCGTTGCCGGCCGTTCGATGCCGCCGCCGACGGCTATGTCCGGGCCGAGGGCGCCGTCGTGCTCGTGCTGCAGTCTATTGCTACCGCTCGCAAGGCGCGCAACCGAATCCACGCCACGATCGTCGGCTCGGCGATCGGTCAGGACGGCCGGACGACCGGCCTCTCCCTGCCCTCCGCAGAATCGCAGCGGCGCCTGCTGGAGCAGGTCTATGGCGAGTTCGGCGTCGATCCCAGCGACCTCGCTTTCGTCGAGGCGCACGGCACCGGCACGCAGGCGGGCGATCCGCTCGAAGCCGATGCGCTGGGTAAGGGTCTGGCGCAGCGGCGCTCGCAGCCTCTGCCGATCGGTTCGGTGAAGTCGAACATCGGCCATCTCGAACCGGCATCCGGTCTGGCGGGCGTGCTGAAGTCGATCCTGGCGCTGAACCGCGGCGTCCTGCCGGGCACGCTGCACCAGGTCTCGCCCAACGAAAACATCCCGCTGGATGAGCTCAACCTCAAGGTGATCGGCCAGAACTGGTCTCTGCCGGAACGCCGCGGGCCGTCGCTGGCCGGCGTGAATTCGTTCGGCTTCGGCGGCACCAATGCGCACGTCATCCTGCGCGGTGAAGATACATCGGTAAGCGTCGCTCACCCCAGGACCGAGGCCGGTCCGCCGCCGCTGCTGCTCTCGGCGCATTCGGCCGAGGCCTTGCCCGAGCTGGCAAGCGCCTTCGTCGAGCAGTGGCCCTCCGACAAGCGCCTCAGCGGCGATTTCATCGGCGCCGCCGCACACCTGCGCGATCCCCTCCCGCATCGACTGATCGTGCGCGGCAAGACCGCCGAGGAAACGAAGCACCATCTCGAACAGTTCGCCCAGGGTGAAGCCTCGCCCGCAATACTGAGCGGCCAGGCACTCGGGACGAACCTGCCCGTCGCCTACATCTTCTCCGGCAACGGCTCGCAGTGGGTCGGCATGGGCCGGACCGCATGGCATGCCAATCCGCGTTTCCGCGAGGCCCTGAAGGAAGTCGACGGCCACATTTCCCGGCGCCAGAAGGAATCGCTGGTCGATCTGCTGTTTGCCGACGATCTCGCACAGAAGCTGCGTCAGGCGACCTACGCCCAGCCACTGTTGCTCGCCCTGCAGATCGCGACCGTGCGCAGCTTCGAGGCGCTGGGCGTCACGCCCGTTGCCACGATGGGACACAGCGTCGGCGAAATCGCCGCCGCCTGGTGTGCAGGCGCGCTGAGCCTCGACCAGGCCATCGATGTCGTGATCGCCCGCAGCCGTCACCAGGAGTCGGTGCGGCACTCCGGCGCCATGGCGGCGCTCATGCTGGGCGAACGCGATGCCCGTCGTTTCCTTGCCTCGGCCAACGTGCCCGGCGTGGATATCGCGGCGATCAACAGCTGGCGCAGCGTCACCGTTTCGGGTCCGGTCAAGCAGATCGACATGATGCTGACGGCGGCATCGGACCTGCGCATCGGCGCACGACGTCTTGACCTCGACTACCCCTTCCATAGCGCACTGGTCGATCCGGTGCGGGCGCCGCTCCTGCGAGAGCTCAAGGGCCTGAAGCCGCTCAGCGCACGCCGCCGTTTCGTTTCGACGGTGACCGGCAGCTTCGCGGACCGCGACATGCTCGGCCCCGAGCATTGGTGGTTGAACGTCCGCGAGCCGGTGCATTTCGAGGCTGGCCTGAATTGCCTGCTGAAGGAAGGACTGCGCCTGTTCGTCGAGATCGGGCCCAAGCCGATCCTGGGGAGCTATCTGCGCGACACGATGCGCGAGGCCAATGTGCGCGGCGCGGTCGTGGAGTCGTTGACCGAATCCCTGGAGCAGGACAACAGCGATCCCGTCGAACGGGCCGTCTCCCGCCTCGTGCTGCTGGGCGGACAGGTCGACGCGCAGCGCTTCTTCGGGCCGCCGCCTGTTACGGCGCTGCCCCTGCCGGCCTATCCCTGGCGGCACTCGCAGTTCAAGGTACGGTCGACGTCCGAGGCGACCAACACCTTCGCCGGACCGTCGCATGCGCTTCTGGGTTCGCGGTTGCGCCAGGACGGATCGGCCTGGTTCTCGACCATCGACCCGGCCCTGTTCCCCTGGATGGCCGACCACAAGGTCGGTGGCCTCTCGGTCTTCCCGGCGGCCGGCTATGTCGAAGTGATGCTGGCGGTGGCGCGGGAGCTCTATCCCGAAGGCGCCATCGAATTGCGCGACTTCGACATCGTTCGACCGCTGGTGTTCGATGGCGCCGCATCGTTCGAAACGTCGGTCCGGTTCGATCGCGAAACGGGCATGGCCGAGTTCCTGTCGCGTCCACGCAACGCTGCTCCGGACTGGTCGATGAATGCGCGCGGCATCATCGGCCGTTCGCCGGCTGCCGACGGGAAGGTACCTGCCAAGGCCGACATGATGGGCACCGTGATCGTGCCGAAGGCCAAGGTCTACGACGTGTCGCGCGGACTGGGCTTCGACTACGGCCCGACTTTCCAGCGCATTCGCCATGTCTCCTTCCCGGAACCCAAGCTGGCCGTCGCGGCTCTCGAGCCCGAGGACACAACAGCACTTGGCGGTCGGGTGATCGACCTCACCGCCCTCGACTCGGCCTTCCATGCGCTGTTCGCGTCGGAAGAAGCCGGCGTCGCCGATATGCCGATGAAGCGCATGCTGCCGGTCCGCTTCGGCCGGGTGCGCGTCTTCGATCCGGGTGCCACGGCAACGCGTGCGATCGCGCGGACGCTACGCCAATCGCTGACGTCGATGCTTGTCGACATCAACCTGCTGGACGAGACCGGCAAGGTTGTCGCCGTGGCCGAGTCGGTGCGGTTGATCGAGGCGCCCGTCGGGCTGGGCCCGGATCCGCGATCCTTCACCTATCAGACGACCGCCTGGTCGCTGGAACGGGCCGGCAAGCCGTCGATCGCGCATTTCCGTAATGGCGATGCTGCCTCGCACGACGGCATGACCGATCCGGCTGCCCTCAGCGAGGCGCTGCTGCTGCTCGATGCCGGCTGCCTGCGCTCGGCCTGGAACGCCTTCCGCAATGGGCCTGCCGCGCAAGACCTGCGCAACCTGCCGGCAGGACCGGAGGGCGATGCCGACTGGAGCGCTTATCTCTGCTCGGCACTCCTCTGGCATCTCGAAACCAAGAATTTGGTGCTCGACCAGCAGGGCGCTCCGGCATTGGCCGAGACTTGCGACCTGCCGTCCGTCGATTCGCTGGTGCGCTCGCTGCTTGCCCGCCATCCCACGATGGCGACCGAGGCAGCGAGCCTGTCGCGCCTTGGCGAAATCATGGAACGGGTCGTGGTCGGCGACGCTTCGGTGCAGGCCGAGCTTCAGTCTTCGCACTGGCGTCAGCTCGATACGGCGTCGCGACAGATCACACTGCTGCGCCGGGCCGTCTTTGAGGAACTCTTCCGTGCTGTCGCCGTACGGCCGGAAGGCCGGCTGCTGCGGTTGCTGCTGATCGGTGCCGAGCATGCGGTGCTCGCGGCCGAGTTGCTGCGTGGTGTCCCCGGACTCGACATCGTCATCACCGACCTCGATCCGGATCGTCTCGATCAGGCGCGCGCGGCGATGGACGACGACGCCCAGTATGTTCGTTGCGTTCCCTGGGCCGATCTCGAGACTTGGCCGGCCAGCACTTTCGACCTTGCCGCCGCTGTCGATGCCCTGAGCGAGATCGCGGCCTCGGGTGATGGGCTCGACCGCTTGCAGCGTGTCCTGCGTCCTGCAGCACCGCTGCTGGCCGGAGAGCCGGCGCCCAGCCTCTTCTGGGATATCGTGCGCGGCATCCGTCCAAAATGGTGGGCACGCTCGGCTAATTCCTCGTTCCCCGTTGGTGCCCTGCTGACGGCGCGCGAATGGACGGACGAACTGGAGAGCGCAGGCTTCAACACCGTCTCGGGCAAGCCGGTTCTCGGCGACGAGAGCATCGGCGTCATCGTCCACGGTACCGCCGGCGCCGCCGACAGTGCGAACGACCCCGTGTCGGACCAGCCTGTGTTCGCCTGGGAAGGCGACGATACGCCTAACCGCAAGGCGCTGCAGACGGCGCTGCCAAACGCCAGCATCGGCGCACCTGAGACGGCGACGACTGATGTGGCCTGGATCATCGACGCCGGCAGAGCCGGCGCGACCGTGCCGCAAATGAGTGCCTTGCTGTCGCGCATGGCCGACCGTTGCCGGCGTTTGGGCGCAGCACCGACGCGCCTCTGGATGGTGATCGACTTCGGCGAAAAGGCGCCGGGACATTCTCCTCTGGAGAATCCGCTTTGGTGTGCCCTCACGGCAGCGATGCGCGTTGCGCAGAACGAATACGCCGCGCTCGAAATCCATTGCCTCGGCCTGACTGGCACGCCGGCATCGGCCACCCTGCGGCGAGCAGCAGAGGAAATGGCCGCGCCGACCGACGAACGCGAGGTCTATTTCCACGGCCAGGACCGCTTGGTCTTTCGCCTCACGCGCGGTGCCGCACCGCCCGTCCAGCCGCCAGAGCGTGGCGACGATGTTGCGCTGAAGCTGATCCCACGCTCGAGCTCGAACCGGGGTGCGCTTGCCTGGTCGGCTACGCCGCGACCCGTTCCGGGCCCCGGCGAAGTCGAAATCGAAGTGGCGGCAACCGGGCTCAATTTCCGCGACGTCATGTGGAACCTCGGCCTCCTGCCGGAAGAAGCGCTTGAGGATGGCTATGCCGGCCCTGCGCTCGGCATGGAATGCGCCGGCACGGTCAGCGCGGTGGGGCCCGAGATCCTGGAATACGAAGTGGGCGACAGGGTCGTTGCCTTCGTGTCCGGCGGCTTCGCGAGCCATGTCGTGACGCCGGCCTTCTCCGTCAGCCCCCTGCCCGGCAACCTCACCTTCGAGGCCGCGGCGACTTTGCCCGTCGCCTTCCTCACCGCCTACTACTCGCTCGTTCACCTCGCCGGCCTCAAGCAGGGCGAGACCGTGCTGGTCCATGGCGGCGCCGGCGCCGTTGGCCTGGCTGCCCTGCAGGTCGCGCGGTTCTGCGGCGCCAAGGTCATCGCCACGGCGGGCAGCGACGAGAAGCGGGCGCTGCTGCGCGATCTCGGCGCCGATGTCGTGCTGAACTCCCGCTCGCTCACCTTCGCGGACGAAGTTTCGACCCACACGAATGGCCGTGGCGTCGACATCGTCCTGAACTCGCTGGCCGGCGAAGCGATGATCCGCTCGATGGACTGCCTCAGGCCGTTCGGCCGGTTCATCGAACTGGGCAAGCGCGACTTCTACGCCAACACGCATCTCGGCCTGCGGCCGTTCCGTCGCAATCTCAGCTACTTCGGCGTCGATATCGACCAGCTCATCATCGAACACCGCGACCTGACACAGCGGCTGTTCAGCGAACTGATCGAGCTGTTCGCGACCGGCGAGTTCCAGCCTTTGCCGCATCGCGTGTTCGGAGGTGAGCGTCTCGGCGACGCCTTCCGGCTGATGCAGCGTGCCGGGCACATCGGCAAGATCGTCGTGACGCCTGCCCGGCAGGCAAGCGAGGACAGCCGCGTGACGGGGACGTTCCCGGTCGACCCCGAGGGCGCTCACCTGGTGATTGGCGGAACCAGCGGCTTCGGACTGGCGACTGCCGAGTGGCTGGCCGAGCGCGGTGCGCGCCATCTCGTGCTGGCGAGCCGGTCCGGCCAACTGGCTGACGGCGCCGCGGCCCGCGTCGAAGCGCTGCGGCGTAGCGGCATCGAGGTCAGGACGGTCGCGCTCGACGTCACCGACGCCGGCCCCCTGCAGCGTGGTGTCAAGAGCATCGCCGGCCATCGGCCGCTCAAGGGCATCGTCCATGCTGCGATGGTGCTCGACGATCGCCTGATCGACGGCATGGATCAGGAAGCGATCACCAAGGTGCTGCAGCCAAAGATGGGCGGCGCCCTCAACATCGAGGTGCTGGCCTCCGAGCTCAAAGCATCGGGACAGAAGCTCGACTATCTGCTGCTCTACTCGTCGGCGACGACCCTGCTGGGCAATCCCGGCCAGTTCAACTATGTCGCCGCCAACGGCTTCCTCGAAGGACTGGCCCGCCAGGCCCAGCAACGCGGCCTTCCTGCGCTGGCCGTCGCCTGGGGTGGTATCGAAGACACCGGCTATCTCGCCCGCAACATCTCGGCCAATACGAGCCTCAAGAAGCGTTTCGCCTCGAGCCTGATCGCATCGCGCCCCGCTCTCGATGCGCTCGACCTGGCCTTCGATACCGAGGGCCAGCCGGCGATGGCCTTCCTCTCGATCGGCCGCATCGACTGGGGCATGGCCAAGCGCGAGCTGGCGGTAACGCGCGCGCCGATGTTCGGTGCCGTGGTCCCGGCGGCCGGTACCCGCCAGACCACGGACTCGGCGGCGACACTCGAGAAGCTGCGCGGCATGACGGTCGATCAGGCGAGCGAAGCGCTTCTGGAGATCATCGTCGAGGAGATCGCCCGTGTCCTGCGCCTGCCGCCGAAAGAGGTCGACCGGCACCGTGCCCTGGCCGAAATCGGCATGGATTCGCTGATGATGCTGGAGCTGCGGACCACCGTCGAAGAGTCGCTGCAGGTCGACCTGCCCATCATGTCGCTGGCCAACGGCATCACGCCGGTGGACGTCGCCCGACGGATCGCTACCCTGGTCGTGGGCGATGGCCCCAAGGAAGCGATGCCGGGCCAGCTCGCCGCCCTCTCGGCGAGCCATGTCGCGGCCGAGGCCGAATCGACAGATGTTGCTGATCGACAGGCTGCAGTCCGTGCCGTGCTCGATCGCTCGCGTAACGTGGAAGGACTCTGATGACCGAAGGCGTCCGCCCTCCCGACGAAGCCCTCGATGTCGTGAATCGTGTCCGCCAGGCGCTCGCCCAACCTTCGGCGGGTGCCGAGCGTGCACCGCTCCGCCCCGCGCAGGTGGCCGCGGCGGAAGAGCGGCGGCGTTTCGATTTCGGCACCCTGCCGGAATACGAAGTGCTGAAGCTGCAGAAGGCTGCAGGCGAGATCGCCGGAATCGAGAACCCCTTCTATCGTCTCCATGACGGGCGCGCCGCCGAGACGACATCGGTGGAAGGCCGCGAAGTCATCAACTTCTCGTCCTACGACTATCTCGGCCTGAACGGCCATCCCGACGTGGGCGCCGCGGCAAAGGCTGCGATCGACAAGTTCGGCACCTCGGTCGGCGCGAGCCGGCTGACGGCGGGCGAGCGGCAGGTTCATCGCGACCTCGAAGCTTTGCTGGCCGAACTGCACGGCGTCGAGGATTCACTTTCCTTCGTCAGCGGCCATGCCACCAACGTCTCGGTGATCGGCGGCCTGCTGGGGCCAGACGACCTGCTGGTCAGCGACGCGCTGATCCACAACAGCGTCGTAGAGGGCGCCAAGCTCTCGGGTGCCAAGCGCATCCTCTGCCCGCACGGCGATGTCGAGGCCATTGAGCGGGCGTTGCGCCTCAATCGTCGGCGCCACCGGCGTACGCTGATCATCGTCGAAGGCCTTTACAGCATGGACGGCGACGTGCCCGATCTCGCCGCCCTCGTCCGCCTGAAGCGGCGCTACGATGCCTGGCTGATGGTCGACGAGGCCCATTCGGTCGGCGTACTGGGCGCCACCGGTCGCGGCATCGCCGAAGAGCAGGGCGTCGATCCTGCCGACGTCGATATCTGGATGGGCACGCTCAGCAAGGCGCTGGCTTCGACCGGCGGCTATGTCGCCGGCAGCCGCAAGCTGATCGAGCTGCTGAAGTACACCTCGCCGGGCTTCGTCTACAGCGTCGGGGGCTGCCCCTCCGTGGCCGCCGCCGCGAGTGCCGCCATCGAAGTGATGCGCCGCGAGCCCTGGCGCCTGGAGAAGCTGCGGCAGAACGGCCGGGCTTTCGTGGCTGGAGCCAAGGCGCGCGGCCTCGATATCGGGCTCAGCATCGGCGCTTCGGTCGTCCCGATCATCGTCGGCAATTCGCCGAATGCCGTGATCCTGTCGCATCGGCTGATGGCGCGTGGCTACAACGTCATTCCGATCATCTTCCCGGGTGTTGCCGAGAATCAATCGCGCCTCAGGTTCTTCATCACCAGCCGCCACACGCCGGAGCATATCGACGGCGTGCTCGATGCGATTGCCGAGGAGCTGCCGGAAATCCGCAAGGCGCCGTCGTTCATCAACGTGGTCGCCGGCCGCTAGCTTCAGGCCCTAGGCGACCAGCAATCCATCCGTGTCGGTCGTGATGCGGATCACGACATCCTGGAAGTCGTTGTCGCCGGTCGCGCGGGCCAGGTCCTCGAAGCCTATCAAGAGCTCGCGGCCTCCCGACGCAGTGCCGGACAGGACCTGATTGGCACCGCCTGGATTGAGCGTCGAGAAGGAATGGAAGACTGGAGCGCCATTCAACTGGCCTAGCGAAGCGCTGTGGAGTACCAGCGGCAGGCCGGTGTCTACGTCGGCTACCACGCTGGTACCTGGAACGACGAACGACAGATCGTTGGGCAGATTGCCGTAGAGGCCGAACCCGTTCTGGACCAGGAAGAAGCCGATCCTCTGATTATCGGCCGGCACTCCCAGGTCGACTATCGTGGCCTCATCCGTCGCCAGAGTGTTGGCAAACAGGATTCGGACGTCGGAGATCGCACCGTCCTCCGCCACTTTGTAGGCGCCGAGCGTGTTACGATAGCCGGAGACAGCAGACTCCAGCTCCACACCGAACTGGGTCGAACCGTCACCGGTGAGGAAGGCCTCGTCGACAATGCCATTGATCAAGGCCGGATCGACACCAACGCCTTCCTGTAAGATGGGCAGAACGTGCTCTGCGGGAGGCTGTGCCCCGGTCAGGCCTTCGAAGCCCTTCACTTCGAGCGTGGGTCCGGCAATGACCTTGCCGTCGCCCAAGAGGCCGACCAGCCCGAGTCCCTGCAGGTTCGCCAGCGCCGTCGGATCGGCGCCGGGGCCTGTGTAGTTGATGGTATTGTCGATGAGCATAGCCTGCCCCTGCAGCCAGGCCTCAATGCCATAGGCTTGCGCGCCAGAGGTGACGAAGCTGTTGCCGATGAAGTTGCCGTAGTTCTGGAACGCGACGCCGGCGCCCTGGTTGTCCTCGAATCGACTGTCGGCAACGGACGTGATGCCGTAGGGTGCCGCGATGCCGGGTCCGAGGTTCGACGAGAAGGAAGCGCCATCGACACTGAGGTCGCGCGCCCCATTGTCGAGGATGATGCCGGCAACGCCGTTGTCCTGAGCACCGCCACCGTACCAGCGCAACGCACTCGCCAGACCGGCGGAAGGGCTATGGGCAAAGCGCGCGCCGCCTTCGGCATTGCCGGTCATCCACGAGTTGGACACCATGCCCTCGAACACACTGCCAATGACGTCGAGGCCGATGCCACCGACATCGCGGATGTCCACGTCGCTGACAGTCCAGTTGTAGAGCCAGCGATCATTGCCGTCGGCCACGATCTTGATGCCGGCGCCTTCCTGGCCATTACCTTGAATGGTGAAGTTCGACAGGGTCAGATAACGCAGATCGACACCCTGGCCGACATTGATCTGGATGACCGGCGAGCCGTCGGAGATCTGCGAGACGATCGTGGCCCCGCCCAGGTCGATGCCCTTGGGGGTCGCGGAGCTGCTGTCGATATTGATGACGATGGGCGAGCTGACGACGAAGGTGTCGGCCGGCAGATGAGCAAAGTGCCCCTCAGTCAGGGCTGCCCTCATTGTCTCTTCCAGTTCGCCACTGCCGTTGCTGTCGGCAACCGGTGCGGTCGTCTCGGAGGTCACCGGGGCCAGCGCCGGCATGGCGACATCGAGCTTGCTCACCACCACCTGCTCCGAGAGATCCGTCGAGCCGTTCACGGTGACCCCTTCGCCAGTCACTACCGTGCCGCCGCCTAAAGAAAGAGTGCCTGTCCCCTGGATATCGGCCAGCAGGGTATTGTTCTCGCCCGGGCCGTAATACTCGCTGTCGCTGCCGAGGATGCTCGCCTCGCCCGACAGGACGCCGCTGATGCCAACGGTCTGAGGGCCATAGGTCGAGAACGTGTTGGCCCAGAAATCGCCGTAGCCGTTGAAGGTGATCGCGGCGCCGTCGTTGTTCTCGAAGCCACTGGAGGTGACCAGCGTGATGCCCGAGGGAGCGATAATGCCGGGACAGCGATTCTCCACGAAGTAGGCGCCATTTACCGACACATCCTGGGCGCCTTCGTCGAGGACCAGGCCGCCAACATCGTTCCTGCGGAAGCCGCCGCCCAACCATTCGATGTCGCTCACCACCCCGCCATTCATGCCGTTGGCGAAGCGCGCCCCGCCGCCGGCATTGTCGTGCATCCAGGCATTGAACACGGTGCCGTTCGTGACGTGACCGACGATGTCGAGGCCCGCACCTCCTACATGCTGGACGGTGACGTCGCGCACGCTCCAATCATGGATATGCCGGTCTGCGCCATCGGCGGCGATCCTGATGCCGGCCCCTTCGCCACCGCTCCCATAGATCGAAAAGTTGGACAGCGTGAGATTTGTGAGATCGACGCCGGGCGCTGCGTTGATCTGGATGACAGGCGCACCGCCGGTAATGCTGGAGATGATCGCAGCACCACCGAGATCGACACCCATCGGTCCCTGAAAGCTGTTCGTGACATCGATCACGATCGGTTCGGAGACGGTGAAAGTACGCTTGTTGGTGTTTGCGACATAGCCGCCGGCGAAAGCAGCTTGAAGCAACGAGGCGAGTTCGTTCGACGTGCTGTCTGTCGTATCCATGGACAGACTTTGCCCAACTCAAAGAACTTTTCACGACTCGTTGAGGCATACCTCGCTGCAGCTCTTCACACCTTCGCCACAGTGAGGTAACGCGCGCAGCACGATCGCGAGATCGTTGTGTCCTTGTGGTGACAAGAGCGATCAGCCTGGATTCAACTGCAGCACGCGCGAGAGGAACAAGCGCTCTATCCAGGTGAGGCTGGGATGCCAGAAGGTGATCATCAACGTGTAGCGAACGTCAGTGCCGTTGTTCTCGACCCAGTGCACGAAGCTGTCATCGAAGACCAGCACTTCACCATCGCGATACTCCGCCACCTGCTCGCCGACCCACAGCTTGGTGCCGGCACAGTTCCTGAGACCGAGATGGGCGGTCAGGCTGGCGTTCGTCGGGCCGGTGTGAGGCTGGAGCGATCCGCCGGGCTGGATCGCGGAGAAGCACACATGCAAGCCATTGTGCGGCAACGTGCGCAGGATCGCTGCCGTGCGCGGACAGGCCGCCAGATGCTCATCGATCGGCTTGCCCTGGAGATAGAAGTAGTAGGTGTTCCATTCCTTGGGATTTTCATCGGAGTCGTAACGGGCACGGGCGAAGCCGGCGTGTACGCTGTCCATTTCCGCCAGGATCTCGTGACGAGCCGCGCGGACCCGCTCGGTCCAGGCATGGTCACGCTCGACGTGGACGGGTTTCGCCAGAAGCCCCGGCCAGCGCGGCACCCATGGCCATTGAAAGGCGCCGGGCCGGGCCGCCTGCAGTCGCCCCGTCAGGGCCGCCCCGACGAGCCGCGGTCCCGCCAGCAGATAGGAAGCCAGCCGGAACAAGCCGACTTTCAGCGGACCGATCTTGCGGCGAAAGTCCGCATTGCCTGCTTCGATCTTCGCCAACCACGCCTGTAGGTCTTGCATCCACCAGCTTCTCAAAATAGACAGATCAAAGCCAATGGACGTGACTTTGCCGGGAATTGCAACGCTGGTTGCCGCGCCGGCGGATGAGAGGATCGGTTGCTAGGCGCCGTGCTGGCTGGAGCAGGCCTGATCTTGTGTCTCTATGTCGGCGTGCTCGTCCTGGCCGACCTCTACCTGATCGCCGTCCATCTGCGCGGGAGCCATCGGCACCCGGCGCAGGAACCGGCTGGTTGTCGTCAGGCCGACAGCAGCCGCGGGAACGAACCCTTAGTCTGCGTGCAGCTTCCCGTCTTCAACGAGGCGAAGCTCGTCGCTGCGGCGATCGACTCGCTCTGTGCGCTCGACTGGCCGCGCGACCGGCTGGAGATCATGGTGCTGGACGACAGTACCGACGAGACCTCGACCATTGTTGCCCGGAAGGTCGCGGAGTGGCGGCTCAAGGGCCTTGCCATCCGCCATGTCAGACGACCCAACCGCGACAGTTTCAAGGCAGGCGCGCTGGCGGCCGGGCAGCAACTCACCAAGGCGCAGTACTTCGCGATCTTCGACGCCGACTATCGCCCGCCCCCCTCGTTCCTGCGCCAGACCATGGCGGCTCTCCTGGCCGATTCCGGCCTGGCGTTCGTGCAGGCACGGCTGGGCTATCGCAATCGCGAGCGCAATGCGCTGACGCGCGCACAGGCGCTGGAGCTCGACACGCTGTTCGGCTTCGAGCAGGCAGCCCGCAACTGGGCGGGTATGCCCATGACCTTCAACGGCACCTGCGGTGTCTGGCGACGCGAAGCGATCGACCAGGCAGGTGGCTGGCGCGGCGATTCCGTCGCCGAGGATCAGGACCTGAGCTTCCGGGCCTTTACGCTGGGCTGGCGTTGCCGCCTGCTGCTCGATGTCTCCGCAGCTGGCGAACTGCCGGACAACTTCGAGGCTCTGGCACTCCAGCGGCAAAGATGGAGCACGGGAACGGCACAGGTCTTCCGCAAGCTTCCCTGGGCTCTCTTGCACAGCATGCCTTGGCCGCAGGCCACGGCCTTCGCCTTCCTGACCTTGTTCTATTCGAGTGCCGCGGTCGTTCTGGTCGCCATTCTCGCGATCGCCGCGCTTTGCTGGCTGGTATCGCCTGGCTGGGCGCTCGTCGTCGCCCTGGGCTGGGTCGCCACGGTCGCGTTGCTAGTAGTGCTGCGTACCATCGGTGCGGCACTTGCTGCGCGGCGCCTCGGCAGGCCGCTGAACCTCGCTTTTCTGGGCGATGTCGTCGCTCACTGGCTGATGCAGCTCGTGCTGCTGCCGACGGGCGGCAAGGCATTGGTTGCCGGCTATCTGGCGCGCGCCGTTCCCTTCGCGCGCACTCCCAAGAAGGGACACTAGCGTCGTGCGGCGCGTGCTGTTCGATGTCTCCGGACTGGTTCAATGGTACGCCTACCTGTCGAACCCGTCGGGCATCCAGCGCGTGATGGAGAGCATCCTCAGCCAGCCCGCGCTGCTCCGGAATCCGTCCGTGACCCTGGTCGCGCGCGCGATCGGGTCGGACACGTTCTACATCGTCGAGCCGGACATCATCGCGGGGCTGACCACACGCGAAACCCGACGCGCGTCGATTGCCCGCCTGCGTGGCCTGTTTGCCGAAAGCATGCGCCTGGCCAAGCCGGCACGCCTCCTGCGTGAGATGCACTCGATCCACGTGCCCTACATCGCGCTGGGCTTCAGCTTCACGGAGCGGTTCTGGGAGAGCCGTTGCGCCGGGCGCTGGGTGGCGCGCCCCTCCAGGCTGCAAACAATTGCACCCCAAGATGCCTACGATGCCGTGGTCGGTCTCGGAGACTTCTGGTGCCATGGCGGCCACGTCCCGGCGCTGATCGCCCTGAAACACCGCACTGGCGCGAAGCTGATCCATCTCGTCCACGATCTCATCGCGGCCGTGAACCCACAGTGGACGCATCCGCACTACGGCAAGCAGTTCCTCGATCAGTTCGACCGTCTGGCGCCCGCGGTCGATCATTGGCTGGTGACGTCGAGTTACGTCGGCGGTCAGTTGGCCGGCTATCTCGAGCGGCAGAAGCTGCCCCGTCCTCGGATCGACACCATACCGATGGGATGGCCAACGCCGTTGCCGGCGCAGGACGACGATGGCGTACTTGCCAAGTACGGGCTGGAGCGACAGCGCTTCCTGCTGCATGTCGGCACCGTGGAGCCGCGCAAGAACCTGGACGGATTGTTCGACGCGCTCACACGCCTGCGGTCCGAGCCCGCCGTGGACTCGTTGCCCTGCGTGCTGGTTGGCCGCGATGGCTGGCGCTCGGAAACCATTCGCCAGCGCCTCAAGGACGATCCCTGGCTGGCCGGCCGCGTGAAGTGGATCAAGGACGCCCCCGATAGCGACCTCGCCGCTCTGTACCGAAATGCGAGGTTCACCGTCGTGCCGAGCTTCGACGAAGGATGGGGACTGGCCGTGCAGGAGAGCCTGGCGCATCGCACGCCCTGCATAGCCTCAAGAGCGGGCGGCATTCCGGAAGCCGGGCTCGATCTCGTCGACTATGTCGAGAGTGGCAACACGAATGCGCTTGCCGCTGCCATCCGCACTCTTGCTACCGATGGCGATGCCCTCGAGCAGGCGCGAACGAGGCTCACGAACGGGCTGGGTTCAAGGCCCCTTCCCGATTGGTCGGATACGGCCGACGGCCTCGCCCGGCTGTTGGGTATCGATCGCTAAAAAAAGCAAAGGCCCCGCCAGCTTTCGCCACGGGGCCTCCCTTATTTCTCTACGTCCACCAGTACATCCGTGGCTCGACGCTTGAGAAATTGCCAGCCGTTACCGGCGGCAGAGTCGATTAGTCGACCAGCTTGAGATTGTCGGCCGAAACCTTGCCGCTACGGCGGTCGGAGACGAGCTCGTACTGGACCTTCTGGCCTTCGTTGAGACCGCCGATGCCGGCACGCTCAACGGCGCTGATGTGCACGAAGGCATCCTTGCCGCCGTCGTCGGGCTGAATGAATCCGAAGCCCTTGGTTGCGTTAAACCACTTCACGGTTCCCGTAGTCATGGGAAAACCCTTTCACTGCATAGTCATGCTGGCCCGCCCAAGTGAGGCAAGCCGTCGAATTCGCATTTATTTCGGGAGCAAGTCGCCGGCGGTGCGCAGACACTAGATCTAGGCACTGCCAATAATTTTGTCCTTCTATCGACTTTCGGTCATATGGGCGCTTCTCCCCCCGATTGCAAGGGCCATTCCGGACCCTTTTCCGGTCAACCAAGACGAGCCATGCCGTGAAATCCGCTGTCGAAAACAGCGGACAAGTGCGCAATGCCTCCATCGACAGGCCGCGGGTCGAATTTGCAGATGCCCGGCAATTCGAGGAGCCGGCCCCTCAGCAGATATTTCAGGCGGCGCGACTGGTCGGTCCACCCACCGTAATCCGATGGAGCAGACGGTCGTACCCATCGTAGCCGCCCGTGGCGGCATGGTTCACGCAGCGATTGTCCCATAGCACGAGCGTGCCCTGCGACCAGCGATGGCGGTAAACGACTTCGGGCCGGGACTGGTGCTTGAACACCGTACGCAGAATCGCGGCGGCTTCGTCGTCGCTCATACCATCGATGCCGATCGTATAGCCGGGGCTGGCGAACAACGCGGTACGGCCCGTCTCCGGATGCACGCGTGCAATGGGGTGCAGTTGCGTCGCCAGCGCGCTATCGGAATAGCGAATCGCCATCGAGCGTCCCTTGTCCTTTTCACCATAGGCACCGTCGCGCGCGTAGCCGCGCCGCGCAGAATGGATGCCCTGCTTGTCGGCCAGCAACGACTTCAGGTCCGCCGGCAAGCTATCCCAGGCGGCGTACTGGTTGGCGAACAGGGTGTCGCCACCCACCGGCGGAATGACATTTCCGTAAAGCACCGTCGCTGCGGGAGGCTCTGCGAGGAAGCTCCAGTCCGAGTGCCAGGATTCGGCGAACAGAGGCGTGCGTTCGTCGGCATTGCGGCGCACCTGCGCGACATGGGGATGGCCCGGAATGGATTTGAAGAACGGGTCGACGCCGAAGGGGCCGATGGTGAGCGCGAAGCGCTCGATGTCCTCGATGGCCAGATCCTGATCGGTGAAGGCGAGGACCTGATGCTTGAGCCAGAGGCTGCGTATTTCGGCAATCTGTGCGTCCGTCAGGGCCTGCCTCAGATCGAGGCCCTTGATCAGTGCACCGCAGGAAGCGTCCTGTGGCAGGACTTGCATTTCCATCCCCTCATCATGAAGAAAATTCACACAAAGATGGTCGAGTCTTGCAAACTCGACAATTCCATAACTTGAACACTCGAATACACCGGGATCAATTGATATAAACTCCCATCATTTGTGAACTCACCTAACAATTCGTGCACAAACTTCCTCCCTTGGGATCGATCCGCGCCTTCGAGGCGGCAGGGCGGCTGCTGAGCTTTTCCAAGGCAGCCGACGAACTGTCGGTGACGCATGGCGCAGTCAGTCATCAGATCAAGGCACTGGAGTCGTGGCTGGGCGTCCCCTTGTTTCGACGCATGGGGAGAGCGGTAGCTTTGACGGATCAGGGACGCCTGTATCTGGACTCGGTCAGCCCCGCGTTGGCGGCAATCGCTTCGGCGTCACGCAGCATCAGCGCACACGAGGTGCTGCGGGTGAATGCCCTTCCTGCAATCACGATGCGCTGGCTGTTTCCGCGTTTGGCTCAGTTTCGCGCGCTCCACCCGCATATCGAGGTGCAGATCTCGACCGGGCTTGAGCCGACGAGCCGCTTGCCTGCGAACATCGACGTCGTGATTCGCCGCGAGCCCCAGGAAGTCACCGGATTGCATAAAGTACACATGCTTTCGGAAGACGCGTTTCCCGTATGCTCACCGGTCTTGCTGGAGCGGATGCCGCTTGAGCGCATCAGCGATCTCAGCCGACATACGATCCTGCACTGCGCTGCACGCCGCACCGCCTGGGACGACTGGCTGGCCATCGCGCACCATAGCCGGGTCGTGCCGGCGCAGGCGTTGGAGCTGGAGCATCTGTATTTCTGCCTGCAGGCGGCAGTGGATGGCATCGGCGTGGCGATGGGGTATTCGCCGCTGGTTGCATCGGATCTCGCAGCGGGACGTCTCACCGCACCGTTCGGCAGCGTCGTCCTCGGCACGCCGGGTTACTTTCTCATCACCCGGACGGAGCGACAGCACGACCCTGTAGTCAAGACGTTCTGCGAATGGCTGTTGGAGGAAGGTGCAAAGTTCGACCGGGAGACGTCTTCCGCCTGAGGATGTCGGAGTGCGTCGTCGCACCGGCGATCTTGGACAGCCCCCGTTGCCTTGGCTAGTGATTCGAACATGAAGTCGAACCTCAAGTTTCTTGCGTTGATGGCCTATGGGCGCTTCCGTGCCTGGCGCCGGGAGCCGGTACGCTTCCGCGGTGCCTTTGCCTCCTACGAGGCGGCGCTGCGCGACGTCCGCAGCGGCATGCCAGCGGGATACGACCACGACGCCGTGACCGACGTTTCGCGCGAGTTCATGCAGCAGATCGCGCTCTGGGATTATCCGATGGTGTACTGGTTACAACACCTGCAGCCGACCGTGCTGATCGATGCGGGCGGTCATGTCGGCGTCAAGTACCGCGCCTTCCGGCCTTATCTTGATCTCCAGCGCACCGACTGGATCGTGTACGACCTGCCGGCCCAGATACGTGCCGGGCGGGCACAGAAGGAACCGCACGACCACACGCTCTCCTTCGTCGATCGGCTCGAAGACGCGCCTGCCGCCGAAGTCCTTCTCGCTTCCGGCTTGCTGCCCTACTTGCAGGAGCCGTTCGCCGATCTCGTTCGTCGCCTGCAGGCTCCGCCGCGCCATATCCTGCTGAACAAGGTCGTCACGCGCGACGGACCTACGGTCGTCACCCTGGAGAATTTCGGCGTCGCCGAAGTGCCCTACCAGATCCGGAACGTGAAGGAGGTTCCCGACGCCCTCGCGACCCTCGGCTACGAGATCGTGGACTCATGGGTGATCGATCAGCTTGCGCATCGTATCCAGACGCATCCCGAGCTCGGCCGCTGCACCTATCGCGGCTATGTCGCACGCCGGCTCGATTAGGTTTTCCACCCGGAGCCGAACCCACTCTAGTCAACTGTTTGCCATTCCAATTGGCGAACGTCCCCTCCTCTGAGGAATTGGCGCGTGGGAGGAGGAGGATCGAGCAGGGAACTGCCGTAGGATCGGGTAACCGAATCTACGGGGTAGCCCATTGCAATCAGCAACGTGGGGAATACCTGGAAGTGCGAATACTTCCCATGGAAGTTGCTTCCGTTTTCTCTGAATCGCGAAAACAGCGTGTCCGGGCGCAAGTAGACAAGCAGCGGCACGAGCCCTTCTCCGTTCACCGTGTTTGGCCCGGCGGAGCAGTGGGTCCACTTCGTATTGTTCTCCACCAGGCTTTGCCCGTGATCGGATGTGTATATTAGCAACGTATCGTCAGGCAGCCCTTGAGCGAACAACTCGGAGATAAATCCGTTCACGACCCAGTCTACCGCCTTGTTGTAGCGCCCCAGCAAATCCCGTTGGTAGTCGCGCAGGTCCTTGTTCTCCGGCGCTTTCAAGGCTGGCCCCTCGAAGGTCAGTTTTTCGTCGGGCGGGTACTTGTCTTGATAGGGATGATGCACGCCCTGCTTGTCGAGATAGATGAACGCGCGCCCCGGCTGAGACGCTGTTTTAGCTAATCGCTTGAGCGCCTCGAAATCCCGCATGTAGGTGGGCCGAGTGTGAATATTGTATCTTTCATCTATGTAGCTCAGCTCATCGCTGTTCATGCCGCTGTGAAAGAACGCATCTCCGACCACGTCGATGTAAACCGTTTTGTATCCGGCCGCTTTGGCGAACTGCCACACCGTCGGCTCCTCGCTGGCGAGGCCGTGCGGCACGGACGCCTTCGGCAAAGCAGCCGGCTTCAAACCTCGCTTGAA
>JAFKFK010000055.1 GCA_017307275.1 Alphaproteobacteria bacterium
TTGACGACTTTCACCGACGGCATGAGCCGCGCTTCTCCTTCTTGGGTCCAGTGGTGAGCCCGGTAGGGATCGAACCTACGACCACCTGATTAAAAGTCAGATGCTCTACCGCTGAGCTACGGGCTCGTCCCGGTTCCGCGCCGCGGGCCGCAGTCCCGCGCGGCGCCCGTATAAGGTGTGCAGGCGTCCCGGTCAACGCAGCCCCTTGGGATGGCAAGACTGCCAATTCTGCAGCTCGCAGGCCGGAAATCACTCCTTGGCGAATTTCTTCTTCAGACGCTCGAATACCCGCTTGGAAACGAACTGCGACGTGTCGCCGCCCAGCCGGGCAATGTCCTTCACCAGCGAGGACGCGATGAACTGGTGCCGGTCCGAGGCCATGAGGAAGATGGTCTCGATCGCAGGCTCCATGCGGGCATTCATGTTGGCCATCTGGATTTCGTACTCGAAATCCGAAACGGCCCGCAGACCGCGAATGATCACCGATGCATTCACCTGGCGTGCGAAGTGAATCAGCAAGCCCTCGAACGGAACAATCTCGATCCGGTCCCGGTCGGCCTGAGGGAAGTCGGAGATATCGTCCTTGATGATGTCGATACGTTCCTCGAGCGAGAACATCGGCCCCTTGCTGATGCTCATCGCCGGGCCGATTACCAACTTGTCCACGAGGCGCAACGAACGACGCACCACTTCCATGTGCCCGCTCGTGATGGGATCGAACGTGCCCGGATAAACACCGGTGCGTTCTACGGCCATGTCTTCCCCCCACTCCGCAACGACTTGTTCGCTGACTGCGATGGCAAAGTCTTAGCGACACGACCGGTCCTTATCCACCGTTTGTTTCGGAATTGGACGTTTCGGAATCGGGCACTTCGGAGCCCGCATCACCGTTGCCGTTTCCGGCATCGTCCTCGCCGATGCGCACTGCAGAAACGACGCGTTCACCTTCGCTCACATTGACGATGCGGACACCGCGCGTGCCTCGACCCGCAATGCGAATCCCGTCGACCGGGCAGCGGATCAGCGTGCCACCATCGGTGACGAGCATGATCTGATCGTTGTTGAGCACGGGGAAAGCCGCAACGACCTCGCCGCCCTTGCCCAGGTTCATCAGTTCCACACCCTTGCCGCCACGACCAGTCACTCGATACTCGTAGGCCGAGGTCCGCTTGCCGAAGCCCGACGACGCAACCGTGAGGACGAACTCCTCCTTGGCCTGCAGTTCGGCGAAGCGTTCCGGCGTAAGCGCGGTCGCCGGCGCTGCGGCCTCCTCGGCCGCCGCTGCAACATCCTCCTCGACCACGTCGGCCGCCTCGGCAGCATTCTCCGCCTGGCGCAGTGCGCGCGACTGACGGAGGTAGGCGTCGCGATCCTCGGTCGGGATGCCCTTGCCATTGTCGACCAGCGACATGGAAATCACCTCGTCGCCCTCGGCCAAGGCGATGCCGCGGACGCCGGTCGAGGCGCGGCTCTGGAAAACGCGTACGGTCGAAACGGGGAAGCGCATGGCGCGGCCCTGGCGCGTGGCCAGCAGCACGTCCTGTTCTTCACTGCAGACGCCCACGCCAATCAGACGATCGCCGGCATCGTCGCCTTCGAACTTCATGGCAATCTTGCCACTCTGATTGACACTGACAAAATCACTCAACTCGTTGCGCCGCACGCCCCCGCGAGCGGTGGCGAACATGACGTGCAGGGTTGCCCAGCTTGCCTCGTCCTCGGGCATCGGCATCACGGCGCTGATCGTCTCGCCTTCGTTCAAAGGCAGGAGGTTTACGAATGCCTTGCCACGGGCCTGCGGCGCACCGAGGGGCAGCCGCCAGACCTTGAGCTTGTAGACGATACCTCGGCTGGAGAAGAACAATACCGGCGTATGCGTATTGGCAACGAACAGGCTCGAGACGAAATCGTCCTCGCGCGTGGCCATGCCCGAACGGCCTTTGCCGCCGCGACGCTGGGCGCGGTAGGCGGACACCGGGACGCGCTTGACGTAGCCGCCATGCGTCACCGTCACGACCATATCCTCGCGCTGGATCAGGTCCTCGATATCCTGCTCGAATTCGTTGTCGAGGATCTCCGTCCGGCGCGGCGTCGCGAACTGATCCTTGATCTCGAGCAGCTCCTTGCGCATCAGCGCAAAAAGCTTGTCGCGGTCGCCCAGGAGCTCGAGGTACCCCTCGATGAGCTTGGCCACCTCGGTCAATTCCTCGGCAATCTTGTCACGTTCAAGACCGGTCAGGCGCTGCAGACGCAGCTCGAGGATGGCGCGCGCCTGCGCCTCCGAGAGACGATAGGTGCCTTCGGGCGAGACCTCGCGGCCGGGCTCGGCAATCAGGGCGATCAGCGGCGCCACATCGACGGCCGGCCAGTCCCTGGCCATCAGTCGCTCGCGCGCCGCCACCGGATCGGGGGAGCGGCGGATCATCTCGATCACTTCGTCGATATTGGCGACGGCGATGGCGAGACCGACCAGCACATGGGCACGGTCGCGGGCGTGGTTGAGCTCGTACTTCGTCCGCCGCGTCATGACCTCGGCGCGGAAGCGGATGAACGCCTCCAGCAGCTCCTTGAGGCTCATCAGCTTCGGGCGGCCGCCGTCGAGCGCCAGCGCATTGACGCCGAACGTCGTCTGCAGCGGCGTGTAGCGGTAGAGCTGGTTCAACACGACATCGGCCATGGCGTCGCGCTTCAGCTCGATCACCATGCGTACGCCGTCGCGATCGCTCTCGTCGCGGATTTCGGAGATACCCTCGACCTTCTTGTCGCGCACCACCTCGGCAATACGCTCGTGCAGGCGGGCCTTGTTCTCCTGATAGGGAATCTCGGACACGATGATCATCTCGCGTCCGCCACGTCCCTCCTCGATCCTGGTCCGCGCCCTCATCACGATCGAGCCGCGGCCAAGCTCGTAGGCGGCACGGATGCCGTTACGGCCGAGAATGGTGGCGCCGGTCGGGAAGTCCGGTCCCGGCACAATCTCCATCACCTGCTGCACGGTGAGCTCGGGCGTGTCGATCAGGGCGCAGCAGGCGTCGATCAATTCGCCGAGATTGTGCGGCGGAATGTTGGTCGCCATGCCGACGGCGATGCCGCCCGCACCGTTGGCCAGCAGGTTCGGGAAGGCCGCCGGGAGGACCGTCGGCTCCTGCGTCGTCTCGTCGTAGTTGGTCTGGAACTCGACCGTATCCTTGTCGATATCGGCCAGCAGCGACTCGGCCGCGCGTGCCAGACGCGCCTCGGTATAACGCATTGCCGCCGGCGGATCGGCGTCCATCGAGCCGAAATTGCCCTGCCCCGAGATCAGCGGCAGACGCATGGAGAAGTCCTGCGCCATGCGCACCATGGCGTCGTAGATCGCGCTGTCGCCGTGCGGGTGATACTTGCCCATCACCTCGCCGACGATGCGCGCCGACTTGCGGAAGGCGTGCGTCGAGTCGAAGCCGCTTTCCTTCATCGCGTACAGAATGCGGCGCTGCACCGGCTTCAGCCCGTCGCGCGCATCGGGAAGCGCACGCGAAACGATCACGCTCATGGCGTAATCGAGGTAGGACCGACGCATCTCCTCTTCGATCGTGATCGGCGCGATATCGTGCGGAGGGGGCTGAGGCGGGGGCGCGTCAGAGGGCGGCGGCGCCGGGGGCAGAGTCGTATCGTCGCTCACGAAAAACCTGGTTTTTATCTCGTATTGGTGGCCCTTCCGGAGACTCCGGAGGAGCGATTTCGCACACTAGCAAAACGGCCCCTGAAGACCAACAAAAATCGACTCCCGAACACCCCTTTAACTAATTGATTTTATTGACTAAATTATACGCACAAAGACCCCTTGGAAAGGCCCGGACTTGAGCTCCCAAACGCCCCCTCGCCGGCCTTCGGTCGCCGTATTCGATTTCGGCGGCGTCCTCATCGACTGGAACCCTCGCCACCTCTACCGGCAGCTCATTCCAGACCCTGCGGAGATGGAGGATTTTCTGGCCTCAGTGACCACTCGCGCGTGGCACGAGCCGCAGGACCACGGCGGCGATCCGGCAGCCGCAACACGTGCACTGCAGGCCCTCCACCCCGGCAAGGAGGAACTGATCGCCGCCTTCTACGGCCGGTTCGACGAGATGTGCACGCATGCCTTCGCGCCGATGGGCGAACTGGTCGACCGGCTGCACGGCGCCGGCACGCCGCTCTACGTTCTCTCCAATGCGCCGAACTTGCTCGATCCCTGGCTGCGCGGACCGGCGCGCACCCGTCATCCGTTTATCGGGCACTTCCGCGATTACGTCGTTTCCGGCCTCGTCGGCTATTCCAAGCCCGATGCCGCGATCTACGAGTTGGTCTGCCGGACCGGCGGCTTCCAACCCGAGGATGCCGTGTTCATCGACGATGTGATCGCCAACGTCGAAGGTGCCCGCGCCATCGGCATGAACGCCATTCACCATCGATCGGCGGAAGGAACCGTCGCCGAACTGCGCGCCATGGGCCTGCCTGCGTGAGACGGCCCCGGATATTGGAGCTGGATATCTAACTTGAGAGGCGCACGGCCGCCGAAACCATCAAGCGGCCGTGTGCGCGTACGCGACCGTCTCTAGAACGGGATGTCGTCGTCGAGTTCCGGCTTGCTGCCGCGGGACGCCGACCGGCCGCCGCCACCTCCGCCTCCGCCTCCGCCGCCACCACCGGACATGCCACCGCCGCCAAAATCGTCGTCCGGCCCGCTGCCGCCGGGGCCACCACCCTCGCCGCTACGACCGTCGAGCATGGTGAGCGCACCACCGAAACGCGGGATCACGACTTCGGTCGTGTAGCGCTCCTGACCGCTCTGGTCGGTCCACTTGCGCGTCGCGAGCTGGCCTTCGACGTAAACCTTCGAGCCCTTGCGCACGAACTTCTGCGCAACCTCGGCCAGCTTCTCGTTGAAGATCACGACACGGTGCCATTCGGTGCGCTCCTTGCGCTCGCCGCTCTGACGATCGCGCCACGTATCCGACGTGGCCACCGACATGTTCACCATGGAACGGCCATCCTGCATGGACCTCACTTCGGGGTCGCGGCCGAGATTGCCGACCAGGATGACTTTATTGACGCTGCCCGCCATAGGGGCCTCCTTCGCCTTCCCGGTGCCGCGGGACGCGACACCTACCTCATGGCGGCGAACCTAGCTCCGGCGGCCTGTGGGCAGCCACCTAATTTGGGTTGTGCCCTCCTTGGCCCGCAGATGCCGTGAGCTTCGCTCATGCCAGCCCTCCGACAATTCATTGGTTTCCGCAGCAAACCCTCCCCTATCTTGCCGCGGCATGAGTAAATCCTTCCACGTCCCCCAGGTTTCGACCGGCCAGGCCTACGCCATGCTGGGCGGCGCCGCGCTGATGATGACCCTGGCCATGGGCATCCGTCAGAATCTCGGCCTCTTCCAGGCGCCCGCCTCCAAGGAACTGGGAATCGCGATCTCGGACTTCGCTCTGGCGATCTCCGTCCAGCAGGTCGCCTGGGGACTGAGCCAGCCGATTGCCGGTGTCTTTGCCGACAAGTACGGGACGCGCTGGGTCGCGCTCGTGGGCAGCGCCATGTTCATTCTGGGCATCTGGCTCACGGCCACCGCGCAGGGTGCCCTGTCGATCGTTCTGGGCGCCGGTGTGCTGATCGGTATTGCGCTGGCCTGCACGACGTCCGGTATCACGGCCAACATCGCGGCGCGCGTCGTCGAGCCCGGCCGGCGTACTTTGGCCTTCGGTATCGTCTCGGCGGCCGGCTCCGTCGGCACCATGGTGACGGCGCCAATCGCGGCCTACCTCCTGACTTCCGATGGCTGGCGGGCCGCCTCGTGGTCGTTCGTGATCCTGGCCATCGCCATGCTGCCGGCCGCCTGGATCGGCAGCCGCGCCGACAAGCTGCCCAACACCCTGTCGAGTGATCGGGACCTAACCCTCATCGGCGCCCTCGATGAGGCAAGGCGGCATACGGGCTATGTCGTGATGGCGATCGCCTTCTTCGTCTGCGGCCTGCAGCTCGTCTTCCTCACCACGCACCTGCCGACCTACCTCGCCCAGTGCGGCATGGATGCAAGTTACAGTGCCGTGGCGCTGATGCTGATCGGTGGCTTCAACATCCTGAGCTCGTGGCTGTTCGGCTGGCTGGGCGACAAGTATCCCAAGCGGCTCTTGCTGGGCGCAATCTACCTGCTGCGCTCGCTCACCCTTCTCCTTTTCTTCATGTACCCGCCGACGCCACTCTCCGTGGTGCTGTTCGGCGCGGCCATGGGCACCCTCTGGCTGGGGGTCATTCCGCTGGTCAACGGGCTGGTCGTGCAGATCTTCGGCCTGCGTTTCCTGTCGACCCTGACCGGCATCGCTTTCCTCAGCCACCAGGCGGGCTCTTTCCTCGGTGCCTGGGGCGGCGGCTATCTCTTTGATCTGATGGGCTCCTATGATCTGGCCTGGAAAATTGGCGTCCTGATCGGCCTGATCGCGGGCACCATGCAGCTCCTGATGAACGACCGCCCGACCGACCGGGTGCTAGCAGCGCAGGCATCTGCTGCCTGATTTTGCGACTTGTGGAGGACTGGCGCGGCTGGGGGTGAATCGCCATATGCGATGATCCCGCGCTTCGCCTATTCTCCCAGTCCACATGGCTAAGTCACGCTTACCTGCCGCCGAGCCGCACCGCTTCATCTCGATCCGCGGTGCGCGCGAGCACAATCTCAAGAACGTCGACCTCGATCTGCCGCGCGACCGGCTGGTGGTGATCACCGGCCTGTCGGGCTCGGGCAAATCCTCGCTCGCCTTCGATACAGTCTACGCCGAGGGCCAGCGCCGCTACGTCGAGAGCTTGTCGGCCTACGCGCGCCAGTTCCTCGAGCTGATGCAGAAGCCCGATGTCGATTCGATAGAGGGCCTGTCGCCGGCGATCTCGATCGAGCAGAAGACGACCTCGCGCAATCCGCGTTCGACGGTCGGCACTGTCACCGAGATCTACGACTATCTGCGCCTGCTGTTTGCACGCGTCGGCGTTCCCTACTCGCCGGCGACCGGTCTGCCGATCGAAAGCCAGACCGTGTCGCAGATGGTCGATCGCGTGAAGGCGATGCCCGACGGCACGCGCCTCTATCTGATGGCGCCCATCGTACGCGGCCGTAAGGGCGAGTATCGGAAGGAACTCCAGGAGCTGCAGAAGAAGGGCTTCCAGAGAGTCAAGATCGACGGCAAGCTCTACGAGATCACCGAAGCGCCATCGCTCGACAAGAAGTTCAAGCACGACATCGACGTTGTGGTGGACCGCCTCGTCGTGAAGCCGGACCTCGGCAACCGCCTTGCCGATTCCATCGAGACGGCGCTCAATCTGGCCGAGGGCTTGGCCGTTGCAGAGAACGCGGACAATGGCGAGCGCACGGTCTTCTCCGCGCGCTTCGCCTGTCCGGTTTCGGGCTTCACCATCGAGGAGATCGAGCCGCGCCTCTTCTCCTTCAATGCGCCGCAAGGCGCCTGCCCATCCTGCGACGGGCTCGGCGTGAAGATGTTCTTCGATCCCGAAATGGTGGTGCCGGACGACCGGCTGTCATTGTCCGAAGGCGCGATCGCGCCCTGGGCCGACAGCTCGGGCCAATATTACATGCAGACGCTTGAGAGCATCGCCAAGCACTTCAAGGTCAAGATGTCGGTGCCCTGGCGCGACCTGCCCAAGAAGGTGCGCGACACGATCCTGCAAGGCAGCGGCGGCGAGTCCATCGCCATGCGCTACGACGACGGCATCCGTCAGTACCAGACGACCAAACCGTTCGAAGGGGTGATCCCCAACCTGGACCGCCGCTGGAAGGAAACCGACTCCTCCTGGGTGCGCGAGGAGCTGGAGCGCTTCCAGCACGAGAGCAAGTGCGAAGCCTGCGGCGGCGCCCGCCTGAAGCCCGAAGCGCTGGCGGTGAAGATCGCCGGCCTCAACATCAGCCAGACGACCGAATTCTCGATCGGCGATGCGGTGAAGTGGTTCCTCGAACTGACGCCCAAGTTGACGGCGAAGCAGCGCGAGATCGCCGAACGCATCCTCAAAGAGATCAACGAGCGGCTGGGCTTCCTCGACAATGTGGGCCTGTCCTATCTGACGCTGAACCGCACCTCCGGCACGCTGTCGGGCGGCGAGAGCCAGCGCATTCGGCTGGCGTCGCAGATCGGCTCCGGCCTGACCGGTGTGCTCTATGTGCTCGACGAACCGTCGATCGGCCTGCACCAGCGCGACAACGACCGACTATTGAAGACGCTGACCCGCCTGCGCGATCTCGGCAATACAGTGCTGGTCGTCGAGCATGACGAAGACGCGATCCGCGCCGCCGACCATCTCGTCGATATGGGCCCCGGCGCCGGCGCGCATGGCGGCAAGGTCATCGCCCAAGGCACGCCCGAGGAGGTGATGCAGAACAGCGCCAGCCTCACCGGCCAATATCTCTCGGGCTTCCGGCAGATCCCCATTCCCAAGGTGCGGCGCGAGCCGCCGCCGAAGAACGGGCGCTGGCTGACGGTGAAAGGCGCCAAGGAGAACAACCTCCAGAACGTGACGGCCAGCATTCCGCTCGGCACCTTCACCTGCGTCACCGGCGTGTCGGGCAGCGGCAAGAGCACCCTGATCGTCGAGACGCTCTACAAGGCGTTGGCCAAGCGTCTTAACGGCGCCCGCGAACATCCCGGCGCACATACCGGTCTCGATGGCGTTGCTCAGCTCGACAAGATCGTCGATATCGACCAGTCACCGATCGGCCGCACGCCGCGCTCCAATCCCGCGACATATACCGGCGCCTTCTCGCCGATCCGCGACTGGTTCTCCCAGCTGCCGGAATCGACCGAGCGCGGCTACAAGCCGGGGCGCTTCTCGTTCAACGTCAAGGGCGGCCGTTGCGAGGCGTGCCAGGGCGACGGCGTCATCAAGATCGAGATGCACTTCCTGCCCGACGTCTACGTCCAGTGCGACGTCTGCAAGGGCAAGCGCTACAACCGCGAGACCCTGGAGATCGTGTTCCGCGGCAAGTCGATTGCCGACGTGCTGGACATGACCGTCGACGAGGGCTGCGAGTTCTTCAAGGCCGTGCCGATCATCCGCGACAAGCTGCTGACGCTGCAGCAGGTTGGCCTGGGCTACATCCATATCGGCCAGCAGGCGACGACGCTCTCGGGCGGCGAGGCCCAGCGGGTCAAGCTCGCCAAGGAACTGTCGCGTCGGGCCACCGGCCGCACGCTCTACATCCTCGACGAACCGACGACCGGTCTGCATTTCGAGGACGTGCGCAAGCTCCTCGAGGTCCTTCATCGGCTGGTCGAGACCGGCAATACCGTGCTGGTGATCGAGCACAATCTCGAAGTCATCAAGACCGCGGACTGGATTCTCGATATGGGGCCCGACGGTGGTTCCGGCGGCGGCCGTCTGGTCGCCGAAGGCCCGCCCGAGGAGGTCGTGAAGGTCGCCGAGAGCTATACGGGCCAGTATCTCGCGCGACTGCTGCCCCGTAATTCGGCCGCGAAGAAGCGGGCTTAGTCAGCTGGGAGCACGCCGCTCCCAGCGAATCGACCCGAGATCGTAACCGAACTGCCGCTCGACGACCTCGGGGGTCGCATCCGATGCATCGGCCTTGCGCGCTGCCACGCGCTGCTGGGCGACCTCCTTCGGGATATCGAGCCAGATGCCTTGGAAAGGCACACCCACCTTGGCGGCCAGGGCTTCCGCTGCCGCCCGTTCGGGCTCACGAGCGAAGACGGCGTCGAGCACGACGCTGTGACCGGCCCGTAGCGCCCGCTCCGCCCGGGCCATGAGAGCGGCATAGACCTTGGCCGAGGCTTCCGGCGTGTAACTGCCTGCGGGCATACGTTCTTCCAGAGCGACGCCGGCTTGTCGCTTGCGCTCGACATCGCTGCGGACCACGACGGCACCCGGCGAACGGCCGATCTCGGGGGCGAGCTTCAGCGCCAGGGTGGTCTTGCCGCTGCCGGAGAGGCCGCCGATTGCCAGCAGCCGCGGCGGCGCAGGCTGGAGGAACTCCAGCGCCGCCTTCTGGTAGGCCCGCGCCGGCGCATTGTCGGCGCCACTCACGGCCGTAACCGCCGAATCGACATAGGCGCGGATCGCAGCGCGGCGGGCGAGGAACATGGGAAGCAGCGCCAGCGCTTCCTCGTGAGAGGCCTCGGGCAGTTCTTCAATGCGCCACAGCCATTCGTTCAACAGCCGATTGGCCAGCGCCCCGAGCCCTTGCCGCGCGAGGTCCATCAACGTGAAGGCGAGATCGTAGAGCACGTCGATGTTGGCGATCTTGTCGGAGAACTCGATGGCATCGAACGGCACGGGCCCGTCCTGCAACATCACGATGTTGCGCAGGTGCAGATCGCCATGGCAGCGGCGCACGGCGCCGGCCGCGACCCGACGCGCCACCAGCTCGACGAAGGGTTCGAGCGAGCGCGGCATCGCCTCGGCCAGAGCTTCGCTGGTCGGCGGGTCGAGCCGTTCGCCCGCCTCGCGCATCTGACGCACGTCGGCCGCGACGGAATGGCGGTAATCGTCGGGCGAGCAAAATCCCGTCGAGATCGGAGGCAGGCCGTCGTGAAAACGCGCGATGCGGGCGCCGAGCGATGCCATGAGGGCCGGTGTTAGTGCTCCCCGCGCCGCCATACGGTCGAGCATCCCCTCCTCGTCGAAGCGGCGCATGACGACCAGCCAGTCGATGGCCTCTTCACCCTCCTCGCCGATCTCGCCCAAGCTCAACTGCCCGTTACGGCGGAACACCGGCATGACACCGAGATAAATCTCCGGCGCCAGTCGCCGATTGACGTCGATCTCCGCACAGCACATGGCGGCACGTCGCGGCGCCGTCGAGAAATCCATGTAGGGGAACTTCACCGCGCGCTTCATCTTGTAGGCGCGGTCGCGACCGAGAAAGACCACGGCCCCGTGGGTATCGATGCGCCGCTCGGGCTTAAGTTGCCTTTCGAGAAAGGCCACGGTCTCGGACTGATCCTCGACGACGAAGGCGGGTTGGCCGGTCATGATGCGGGTGCTGGATCCACGTGAAGAATGATTTCGGCGCCGGGAAAGGCCTTCGCAATCTCACCCTGCACCTGCCGGCCGATATCGTGGCCACTGAGCAGGGACAGGTTTCGATCGACCTCGATGTGAAGCTGAATGAATCGCGTGAGCCCACCGGAGCGCGTACGCAGTTCGTGGACGTCCTTCACGCCGGGATTCCGCCGCGCAATCTCTTCGACCCGACGGCGATCCTCTTCCGGCAGCTCGCGATCCATGAGTATGTCGAGCGAATTGCGGCCGACGTTCCACGAGCCGTGCATCAGGTAGAGCGCCACCAGGCCTGCGATGCCGCTGTCGATCAGCGGCTGGTCGAAAAATCCCGAAATGAAGAGTCCGACACCTGTCACCAGAGTGGCCACGAGGTCGGTGCCGTAGTGCGCCATGTCGGCGCCGATGGCGACCGAACCGGTGCGACGCACGACATGGCGCTGAAAGGCGACGAGGCAGATGGTGAGGACCAGCGCCAGCGCACTGATCATCAGGCCGACACCCTCTTCCTGTACCTGTTTCGGCGCGTTGAACCGCTCGGCGACGGCGAACAGCAAGGCGCAGCCCGACGCGGCGATGAAGCCGGCCTGCACCAATCCGGCCAGCGCCTCGGCCTTGCCATGACCGAAGCGATGATCGGCATCGGCCGGAACGAGCGCCTGGCGGACGGCGAAGAAAGTGATCAACGATCCCACCAGATCGAGCGAGGTGTCGACCAGCGACGACAGCATGCTCACCGAATCCGTGACGACCCAGGCGACGGCCTTGGCCACCACCAGGGTCAAGGCCACCGACGTGGAGGCGACAGTGGCCAGCCGCATCAGCCGCTGGGGTTCCATCGCCATCTCGGTGTCAGGGATAGAGCGTGCGTGTGGTCCACGGCTCGGCGGCCGAGCCGCGCCGGTATTCGAGCCGGTCATGCAGGCGGAAGGCGCCATCCTGCCAGAATTCGATCAGGGTCGGCTGCAGGCGGAAGCCGGACCAGTGTGGCGGCCGCGGCACCTTACCGACCACATGCCGTGCCGTGACCTCGGCCACCCGCTTTTCGAGCGCAAAACGGCTTTCCAGCGGTCGTGACTGCTCCGATGCCCAGGCCCCGATCTGGCTGCCCCGCGCACGGGAGGCGAAATATGCGTCGGCCTCTTCCGCCGTTGTCTGGCTGATCGGGCCTTCCAGACGGATCTGGCGGCGCAGCGACTTCCAGTGAAACAGAAGTGCAGCCTTGGCATGGGCCAGCAACTGCGTGCCCTTGCGGCTTTCATAGTTGGTGTAGAAAACGAAGCCGTCCGGGTCATAGTCCTTCAGAAGGACCATACGGAGGGACGGTGTTCCGTCGGCCCCCACCGTGGCCAGTGCCATGGCGGAAGGGTCGTTGGGCTCGCTCTTCTCGGCCTCGGCATACCAGGTGCCGAAAAGCTCCAGCGGGTCGGTCGTTTGCCGGATCATGACCACAATATGAGGGGGTTGGAAGCCTTCCACCACCGGCATCTTGTCCCAATAGCCATCCCCCGCTAAAGACAAGGGATGACCGCTGCTGCACAACTGATGGCCGGCAAAAAAGGCCTCGTCATGGGCGTTGCCAACGAACGCTCGATCGCTTGGGGCATTGCCAAGGCCTGCCACGATGCTGGCGCCAAGGTAGCCTTTACCTTCCAGGGCGAGGCCCTTGAGAAGCGGGTCCGGCCTTTGGCCAGTTCCATCGGCAGCGAGATCATCTTGCCCTGCGATGTCACCAACCCGGCCAGCATCGACGCCACCTTCGCCGAGATCCAGAAGCAGTGGGGCGACCTCGATTTCGTGGTCCACGCCATCGCCTTCTCGAACAAGGACGAGCTGCGCGGCCGCTATCTCGACACGACAGCGGACAACTTCGCGCTCACCATGAACGTGAGCGTCTATTCCTTTACGGCGGTCGCCCAGCGGGCCGTGCCGATGATGAAGAACGGCGGCAGCCTGTTGACGCTCACCTACTACGGCGCCGAGCGGGTCATCCCCCACTACAACGTCATGGGCGTTGCCAAGGCCGCCCTGGAAGCCAGCGTCCGCTATCTTGCCTCCGATCTCGGCGAGCAGAAGATCCGCGTCAACGCGATCTCCGCCGGCCCGATCAAGACGCTGGCGTTCGCGGGCATCAACGACGGTCGCTATATCCTGAAGTGGAACGAACTCAATTCGCCGCTGAAGCGCAACGTCTCGACGGAAGAAGTCGGCAATGCCGGCCTCTATCTCCTGTCCGACCTCGGCACCGGCGTGACCGGTGAAGTGATGCACGTCGATGCCGGCTATCATGTCGTCGGCATGATCAACACCTCGTCCGCGAAGCAGATCGCCGAATTGCTCGGCACCTTCGAAGGCGATTAAAGCGAGGAGCCGGCGACCATGGCCGGCAGCAGTTTCGGTACCCTTTTCCGGTTCACAAGCTGGGGCGAAAGTCACGGCCCGGCCATCGGCTGCGTTGTCGATGGCACGCCGCCGCGCATCCCGCTTGCCGAAGCCGATATCCAGGTCTGGATGGACAAGCGCCGGCCGGGTCAGTCGCGCTTCGTCACGCAGCGCCAGGAACCCGATACCGTCAAGATCCTGTCCGGCGTCTTTGAAGGTGTCACGACTGGCACCCCCATCGCGCTGCACATCGAGAACGTCGACCAGCGCAGCCGCGACTACGGGGAGATCAAGGACCAGTTCCGTCCCTCCCACGGCGACTACACCTACTGGAAGAAGTATGGCGCGCGCGATTATCGCGGCGGCGGCCGCCAGTCGGCGCGCGAGACGGCAGTGCGCGTCGCCGCCGGAGCCATCGCCCGCAAGATTCTGGGGGATGGCGTCAGCATCCGCGGCGCCGTGATCCAGATCGGCACGCAGAAGATCGACCGGGCCAACTGGGAGTGGGACGCCACCGGGGACAATCCCTTCTGGTGCCCCGACCGTCAGGCCGCCCAAGGCTGGGAAGGTTATCTCGACGATGTGCGCAAGCGCGGCAGCTCCTGCGGTGCCGTCATCGAGGTCGTCGCCTCCGGCACCCCCATCGGCCTCGGCGATCCCGTCTACGACAAGCTCGACGCCGACCTGGCCAAGGCGCTGATGAGCATCAACGCCGTCAAGGGCGTGGAGATCGGCGACGGCTTCGCCACGGCCGCCATGAGCGGCGAGGAGAATGCCGACGAGATGCGCATGAAGGACGGCGAGCCCTCCTTCCTCAGCAATCACGCCGGCGGCATCCTGGCAGGCATTTCGACTGGCCAGGACATCGTCTGCCGGCTGGCGGTGAAGCCCACCAGTTCTATCCTGACGCCCGTCCGCAGCATCGACCGCAACGGCAATGACATCGAGCTGCGCACCAAAGGGCGTCACGACCCTTGCGTCGGTATCCGCGCCGTGCCGGTGGCAGAGGCGATGATGGCCTGCGTGCTGGCCGATCACCTGCTGCGCCACCGCGCCCAATGCGGTTGATCGCGGGCGGCTGAGCGTTGGCGCAGCCCAAGCTCGAAGCCCGCTACGGCGTGCTGCACAATGCCGGCATGGCAGCCGTGTCGATCTTCATGATCGGTGCGGCCATCGTCCACTTTGCGTCGGGCTCCGCGAACGCACCGACGCTCTCCCTCAACGACCCGCGCTTCGTTCTTTTCTCGGTGCTGGCGCTGGCGCTGGCCTACTACATCTTCCTCGGAATCAGTCACACGCTCGACCGCACACCTCAGATCGTCATCGACCACGAAGGGGTGATCCTGGGTTTCGGGCGTAACAAGCGCATCCCCTGGCAGGACATCCAATGGGTCCGCCTCCGCCGGCTGGCACTGCGCCCGCAGCTCCAGGTCGGCATCGCACCTGAAGCTTTTATTGCAGCGGACTTGCGGCTCTCCCTGCTCAATCTCGACGACAGCCTGCGCCCGATCCGTGGCATGCCGACGGCCGTACTGGTGCGCGACAACGGGCTCGACATCAAGGCCGCTGCCATGCTTGACGCGGTGAAGCGCTTCCGGCCGAATCTGGTGCAGTCCTAACAAGCACACAGCGGAGTTCTCGCATGCGGCGATACATCGTCGGCCTCCTCGCGACCGTGGGCACGCTCACCCTGCTCGCGATTGCAGGCGGAATCGCCTTCGTCGCATCGAGTCCCTTCTCGGCCAAGCCACTGCCCCAGCACATGGTGCTGTCGCTCGATCTGAGATCGCTGCCGCCCGAGACGACGTCCACCGATATCCTGAGCGGCGGCCTGTTCCGCAGCTCGCGCGACATCGTCGAGACCGTGCAACTCCTCTGGCAGGCCGCCGACGATCCGCGAGTCGCGGGCCTCTATGTCGAGATCGGCGACGAGCGGGCGGGTCTCGCGCGCGTCCAGGAGCTGCGCCAGGCGATCGCGCATTTCCGCGGCAAGGGCAAGTTCGCCATCGGCTTCGCTGAGTCGTTGGGCAGCGGCGGCAGCCATTTCGCCGACTACTATCTCGCCGCCTCGCTGGAGCAGATCTGGCTGCAGCCGAGCGGCGGCTTCGGCGTGGCCGGTATCGCCGTCGAGACACCCTTCCTCAAGGGAGGCCTCGACAAGCTCGGGGTGAAGGTCGAAGGCGGCAAGCGCTACGAATACAAGAGCGCACCCGACAGTTTCCTCGAGACTGGCTACACCCGCCCGGCCCGCGAGAACCTCCAGCAGCTCCTCGACAGTCTGTTCGGTCAGTTCGTCGCCGACGTGGCACGCGACCGCCGCATGGAGCCCGCCGAACTGCGCCGCCTGATCGACACGGCACCACTCGAGCCCGAACACGCGCGGCGCGACGGTCTGATCGACAAGATCGGCTATCGCACCGATGTTCTCGACGAGGTCTATAAACGCGCCGGCGGCAAGCGGGACCTCGTGACGCTCTCCGAATATGCCGGCGACGAGACACGGCCCAAGCCGCAAGGCGAGGTCATCGCGCTGGTCCGTGCCAGCGGCGCCATCATGTCCGGCCCCTCCGGCGACAATCCGCTCCAGGAAGAAGCCTCGGCCAATTCCGAGGACGTGGTCGATGCACTCGACGAAGCCTCCAAGGCAAAGGATGTGCGCGCCATCGTCCTGCGCATCGACTCACCCGGCGGCACCTACCCTGCTGCCGATGCCATCGCCGACGCAGTGGGCCGGGCACGGGCGGCCGGAAAGCCGGTCATCGTCTCGATGAGCGATGTCGCTGCTTCCGGTGGCTATCTCGCCGCCGTCAGGGCCGATGTCATCGTGGCACAGCCCACGACCATCACCGCCTCGATTGGCGTCTTCAGCATCTGGCCGATGGCACATGAGCTGCTGGCCTCGCTGGGCGTCAATGTCGAGCGCGTCTCCGTCGGTACCAATGCCGGCATGTACTCGACCTTCCAGCCGCCGAGCCCGACCCAGCGGCGGGCCGTCACCCGCGAACTCGACACGATCTATTCGGAGTTCACCCGCATCGTCGCCGATGCGCGCAAGCTGAACGCCGAGCGCATGGACGCTGCCGCCCGCGGCCGTGTCTTCAGCGGTATCGACGCCAAGAAAGCCGGCCTGGTCGACGAGCTGGGTGGCTTGCAACTCGCTCTCAATATCGCCCGGGCCAAGGCCGGCCTCGACGAGACGAAGAAGGTCGAGATCAGGCGTTATCCCGACGAGACCGACCGTTGGCAGCGCATGTTCGAACGCCTGTTCAAGCTGGCCAGCGTCGATGCTGGCCCGACCGTTCGCCTGCCGCGCGAGGTGCGCGACGCCTTGGCCCAGTTCGGCATCACGGCGCGACCGGGCAACGTTCGCTTGCCGCCACTGCCCCCGCTCTGGCACTAGAGCCGCAGCCTGCGCCACACAAGGAACCTCATGTCGACCATTCCAGATGACATCTTCACCGAGCCCGAGGACGTCTCGCCCGACACGCTTGCCAATCTGGGGCCGTTGCGTCGCCTGGCGGGTGTCTGGCAGTCCGACAAGGGCGTGGACGTCAGCCCCAAGGCGGACGGTCCCGAACGGCGGGTGTACCGCGAGCATATCCGGATGGAGCCGTGCGATCCGCAGGCCAACGGTCCGCAGCTCCTCTACGGGCTGCGCTACCACATCCACATCAATACGCCGGAAGAGGCGATCACCTTCCACGATCAGGTCGGCTATTGGCTGTGGGAGCCCGCCACCGGCTTGATCATGCAGACCATCGCCATTCCGCGCGGCCAGGTGGTCCTCGCAGGTGGCAAGGCTGCCCCAGACGACAAGCACATTTCGGTGGAAGCGCGGCGCGGCGATACCCGGTTCGGGATCTGCTCGACCACCTTTCTGGAAGAGGCGTTCCGCACCGACTACTACCGCATCGACATCACCTTCAACGACGACGGTAGCTGGACCTACCTGACGCGCACCGATCTGGCGGTCCGTGGCAAGGAGCCGGCGTTCAACCACCACGACACGAACACCATGCGGCGTGTCGGGCCGGCGGCGCCGAACCCGCTCGTCGGGCTGCTCAAGGACGGCAAGGCGAGTTAGAGCCGGACGCTCTGCAGCGTCTCCAGCCCGTCGGCCGTGCGGCGCAGTAGCGCCAGTTCTTCGACGCGGCCATGCATCGGCAGGTGCTGACGTTCGACAATGCGCGCGATTTGCTCGGCCTCGGTCGCGCGCTCGAAGAGACCGAGAGTCATATGCGGCTCAAAAGGCTCGCCGCTTCCCGTTGGATTGAACGTCTCGTGGAGATCGGTGAGTTCGGCGGCGCCATCCGCCGGCGTGGCGTAGAGCCATGCACCGCGCGACGGCGGTGCTAGATCGTGCCGGACCAGACGCTCGAGAATGAACCAGAAAGGCCGCCGCTCGATAGTCTCCAAAGTGGCACGCAACGCCGCTTCACGATCGAGCGGCACACCAAACACCAGAGTGAAATGCGGGCCGATCAGATCGGCCTCGCCCGGATGGTACTGCGCCCGCAGGCGGCGCAGCGCGGTATCGTCGGCCTCGCCGAGGACCGGCAAGGCCACGACATAGAGCATCAGCTGTAGCTCTTGGCCATGCCCAGCGCCGGGTCCATCGCCGCGCCGTAGGGCGGGAACGGATAGCGCAGGCCGTTCTTGCCGAGCTGGATCATGCCTTCGATGGCGCGCAGGAATTCGTCCGGCGGGCAGGCCATGAGGAGCTCGTCGTCGGCCACGCCGCCATAGCGACGCTCGGCGAAGCACGGCAACGACAACGAGGTCTGCCGCGTGGCAAGCGCACGCCCCCACGAGTCGGCGCAGGCGCTCTCGCCCGTCACGGTGAAATCGTAACGGCGATAGCGGTGATACTGCAGGCCGTTGATGAAATAGATCATCTGTCCCGGCGATCCGTAGAACAGGCAGATGTCCGGCGGATCGAGACGACCGGAGCGCAAGGGCGCCACGACCAAGCCATTATAGGTGCCGTGCGGCACTCGCGGCATCTGCGCCTGATGTGCAGCCGACGCTTCCTTGTTGCCGAACCACACGCCGTTCATGTGATCGCCCGACAGGAAGCCCTCGCCCGGATGGTTGAGGCCGACCACGCCGCCACAGTTGCCACCGCGCGTATTGTCGACGGTGATGCCCAGCGTAAAGCCGTACCAACGCGCCTGCGTCACCATCTGGCACATGGTGAACTTGAACCCTTCGGTCGGCTTGCGCAGGCCCTTGATCTTGTCCATTTCGGCCGGATCCTCGAACAGCCGCATGCCGATCGGCTGCGTGCGGATGCGCAGGAGATCGATCAGCTTGGTGCTGGCCTCGCTCAGCATCGCGCCGGTAATCTTCTCCGGCGGCGACCATGGCGCGGTCTTGTAGCCCGGCGGCAGGGTCTGGACGTTCATCTACTCCTCCATCCTTCAGTCTTCTCAGCGATACTGGTCGCAATCGAGGCCGGCTGCCTAGAGGGCTTATCGACCTACGTTCACCTGCTGAACGCTTGAGGGCCGCCCGCTTCGAGCCCGCGCTGCATTTCGCGCCCTAGATTTTGCGCCGCGGTACGCAGCGCCGACAGGCATTCCCGTGCGATTGCCTCCGGCGTCGACATCTTCGGCAGGAAAACGACGTTGAGGCAGGCCATCGCCCGGCCGCCGACCAGCACCGGGACTGCAATCGCGCCCACGCCGGGCGCGATCGTGGCATCGCGAACGCCGTAGCCACGCTCCCGGGTTCGCTCGATTTCCGCCTCGACCGCGGCACGTTCCGCCGGATCGGCAAGCTGCCTCAAAATCCGCTCACGCTCATCGGCATCGCACCATGCGAGGTAGGCCGAGCCCGAGGCCGAACGGAAGATCGACGACGTCATGCCGTCGTAGCGCGTGTTAATGTTGAGACCCGAGCTGTCGCGGTTCGACGTCAGCACAAACATGTTCTCGGCGCTGCGCACCATGAGGTCCGACGGCCACCGGATCCGACGCATCAGGCGCCGCAGCCGCGGCTGGGCGATGGCCGTCAGCCAGGCGTTGTAGTCGAAGCCTGCGGAGAGCGCCGTGACCCGCGGCGAGGCACCGTAGCGCGCGCTGCCCGGCACCCGTGCGACATAGCCCGCCCCTTCCAGCGTCTCGAGAAGACGGATCGCCGTGGCGCGGGGCAACTTGGCCTCCTGCGCCAGTTCGGCAATCGACCGGGCCTGGCCCCGATTGACGGCCGCCAGGAGATCGAGACTGCGCAAGACGGCGCGCACGGGCTCGAAGGCAGGACGGGTGACGGACCGGCGGGTGTTCACCAGGTGAACATTAGAGCAATCCGGCGGCTAGGCAATCAAGGCGCGCTGCGGAGAATGCCGGAACGCGCCCGGGGGCGGGCAAACGTGGGGAAAGACGATGCGCCTGAAATTCATCAGCATTCTAGCAGCTCTGGCAGCACTCCCGGCCGCCTCGCCCGCGGTCGCACAGCAGGCCTATCCCAACAAGCCGATCCGTCTCCTGGTCGCCTACGCTCCCGGCGGCTCGGCCGACATCATGGCGCGCCTGCTCTCCGAACCGCTCGGCCGCACGCTGGGCACGACCGTGATCGTCGAGAACAAGCCGGGCGGCGCCGGCATTGTCGGCACCGAGGCCTGCGCCAGGGCGCCTGCCGACGGCTACACGATCTGCTTCGGCTCGACCACGACCCACTCCATCCTGCCCTTCCTGCATGGCGGCAAACTGCCGTTCGATCCGCTGAAGGACTTCACGGCGCTGACCCTGGTCGGCACGCAGCCCAACGTCATCTCGGTCAATCCGAAGATTCCCGCCAACACGATGCCGGAGCTCATCGCCTGGGCGAAGGCCAACCCCGGTGCCGGATACGCGACGGCCGGCATCGGCACGTCGAACCACCTGATCGGTGCCTACCTCAACAAGGAACTGGGCCTCGACATTTCACACGTGCCCTATCGCAGCGGCGGTCTGGCCACGGGTGCTGCCGTTGCTGGCGAAGTGCCTATCGTCATCGACCAGATTTCGACCGTGTTGCCTTTCCTGACCAGCGGCAAGCTCAAGGCCATCGCCGTCACGAGCCCCAAGCGCTCGCAGCTCCTGCCCGAAATCCCCTCGATCACCGAAAGCGTGCTGCCGTCGATCAAGTTCGATTCGTACCAGGCCCTGTTCGCCCCCGCCGGCCTGCCGCCCGAACTCGTGCACAAGCTGAACGATGCGATCCGCAAGGCGCTGTCCGATCCGGAAATCCGCAAGCGCCATCTCGAACTCGGGATCGAGCTGGTCCTGAATTCATCCGAAGAGTTCACGGCCTGGCTACGCGAAACCTCGCCGCGCTGGCAGGAGCTGGTCACCCTTTCCGGCGCCAAGGTGGAGTAGTCGAGATGATCCGCGTTGCGTCCGACATCGGCGGCACTTTCACCGACCTGGCCCTGGAGCGCGACGGGCGCATTTTCAGCACGAAGGTCCCGACCACACCGTCGGAGCCGGACCAGGCGGTGATGGCCGGGCTGGAGCAGCTTCTCAGCGAGACCGGCACCACCCCGTCCGAAATCGATTTGTTCATCCACGGCACGACCCTGGCGACCAACGCGGTGATCGAGCGCAAGGGCGCCCGTACGGTGTTCGTCGGCACGGAGGGCCTCACCGATTCACTCGAAATCGGCCTCGAGAACCGCTTCGATCAATACAACCTCAACATCGAGAAGCCGCGCCCGCTGGTGCCGCGGCCGCTGCGCTTCGGCCTGAAGGAACGCATCGCCGTCGATGGCTCGGTCGTCGAGGCGCTGGATGATGCCGCCCTGGAACGGCTGGAAGCGTTCGTGCGTGTGCAGAACGCCGAAAGCGTCGCGGTGTGCCTGCTGCACGCCTATCTCAACGACGCGCACGAGCGCCGCGTCGGCGAGCACCTGCGCCGCGCCCTGCCCGGCCTGTCGGTGTCGTTGTCGAGTGAAGTGTCGCCCATCGCTGGCGAGTACGAGCGTGGCACCACCGTTTGCGCCAACGCCTATGTCCAGCCCCTGATGGCCCGCTACCTCGAACGCCTGCAGACACAGCTCACCGCGAAGGGAGTGGTGGCGCCGATGCTGGTGATGATGTCGGAAGGCGGCCTGACCTCCGTCGAGACGGCCTGCCGCTTCCCGGTGCGACTGATCGAGAGCGGCCCGGCCGGCGGCGCCCTGCTTGCGGCCTCGATCGGCCGCCGGCTCGGCATCGACCGCCTGTTCTCCTTCGACATGGGCGGGACGACCGCCAAGATCTGCCTGATCGACGACGGCGTGCCTGAGTTCGAAACCTCGTTCGAGGTCGATCGCTCCTACCGGTTCCGCAAGGGCAGCGGCCTGCCCCTGCGTATCCCCGTGGTCGATCTGGTCGAGATCGGCGCCGGCGGCGGGTCCATCGCCCGCATCGATGCGCTGGGAAGCATCCGGATCGGCCCGGACAGCGCGGGCAGCGAGCCGGGCCCGGCCTGCTTCGGCAAGGGCGGCACCCTGCCAACTGTGACCGACGCCGACCTGGTCGTGGGCAAGATCGATCCCGCCAAGTTTGCCGGCGGCGCCATGACGCTCGACAAGCGCGCCGCAGCGGCCGCGATCAAGGCCGGCATCGGTACCCCCCTCGGCCTCGACGATGTCGCCGCTGCTGCCGCCATCGGCGAGATGGTCGATGAGAACATGGCGAATGCAGCGCACATCCACGCCACCGAGAAAGGCAAGGATATCGCCGGCTATACCATGGTGGCCTTTGGCGGCGCGGCGCCCCTGCACGCACTGCGCGTTGCCGAAAAGCTCGGGATCGAGCGGGTGATCATCCCCCCCAACGCCGGTGTCGGCTCGGCCATCGGCTTCCTGGTCTCGCCGGTGTCGTACACGACACGCCGCACCCATTACATGCGCCTGACTGATCTCGATCCTGTCACCGTACGCCGTACTCTCGAAGAGATGCGTGCCGATGCCGAGATACAGGTGCGTTCCGCGGCGGCTCATGGCGAGCTGACCGAGGAATGGAAGACCTTCATGCGCTATGTCGGCCAGGGCCACGACATCGCGATCCGCCTCGAAGGTTCGCCGGCCGAGATCGCTGCCCCGAGCCTCGCCGCCTCGCTGACGGCGCAGTTCGAGGACGAATATCGCCGGCAGTTCGGCCGCACCCTCGACGGCAATGCCATCGAGATTGTCGGCTGGGCCTACAAGCGTGCCATCATGCGCAACGATGCCGAGACGATCTGGTCCTCGGCGTCGACGGCCGGCAGCGCGATGGCGGAGAGCCGGTACGATCTCTACGACCCGGTGAGCAACAGGACTGTCGAGGCTCTCCAGCTCGACCGCGCCAGCATGACGGCGACGCCGCGTCCTGGTCCCGCCCTGATCGTCGAAGCACAGACCACCATTGTCGTGCCTGAAGGCTTCGAGGCCGCGCGCGACGACAGCGGCTGTATTGTCGTGCAACGCCACGGCAGGCGAACGACGCAAGCCGCTGCAACGCAAAGCGATCTCGCCAACCAGATCATGTGGAACCGTCTGCTGTCGGTCGTCGAGGAGCAGGCGCAGGCGTTGATCCGCACCTCGTTCAGTTCGGTGGCACGCGAGGCCGGTGATCTTTCCGCGGGTGTCTTCACGCCCGACGGACGGATGATCGCCCAGGCCGTCACCGGCACACCGGGTCACGTCAATTCCATGGCCCAGTCTGTGTTTCACTTCCTCAAGGCCATTCCCCTGGAGCAATGGCACGAGGGCGATGTCGGCATCACCAACGATCCGTGGAGCGGGACCGGGCATCTCAACGATTTCTGCGTCGTCACGCCTGCCTTCCGCGGCGGACGGGTCGTCGGCTTCTTCGCCTGTACGACCCACATCATGGATGTCGGCGGTCAGGGTGCGGGTTTCGAAGGTCGCGACATCTGGCACGAAGGCCTGCGTATCCCGATCGTGAAGCTGGTCGAACGCGGTACGCTCGATGCCAAGCTGGTGTCGATCCTGTCGACCAATGTCCGCCTGCCGCAGCAAGCGATTGGCGATATCATGTCGTTGGTAGCAGCCAACCACACCGGCTGCGTACGGCTGGACCGCATGTGCGAGGAGTTCGGCCTCGCCCATATCGACGATCTTGCCGAGTACATCTTCGCCCGGTCGGCGGCCGGCATGCGGGAGGCAATCGATGCGCTGGCGGCCGGCACCTACCGCGCCGAGCTGCAGATGGACGGCGTCGAGCGGCCCATCCATCTGGTCGCCGACATGACCATCGGCAAGGGCGCCATTCATGTCGCGCTGTCGGGAGAGTTGGCACCGTCGCTCAAGGGCATCAACGTGCCCTACTGCTACACCGACGCCTACGCGAGCTACGGCGTGCGTTGCCTGGTGGGGCCGGAGATCCCCAACAACTTCGCCTCGCTGGCCGCGGTGCGCATCGAAGCGCCCGAAGGGTCGATCCTGAATGCGAAGGACCCCGCACCCGTCGCGTCGCGCCATATGATCGGCCAGATGCTGCCCGACCTGATGCTGGGCTGCCTCAGCGCTGCCGATCCCCGGATCGCTCCGGCCGAGGGCAGCGGGTCGCTGTGGAATATCCGCCTGTTGCGCCAAGGCGTCGGCGGAAGCGACGGAACCAAGCACCCGCGCTTCATTTCGCTCTTCTTCCATTCCGGCGGCGTCGGCGCGCGGCCGGGTCTCGATGGTCTCTCGGCCACCGCCTATCCGAGCGGCGTGCGCTCGATCCCCGTCGAGTTGGCCGAACGCAATGCGCCCGTGCTCTATGTCCGCAAGGAGCTGCGGCCTGACTCCGGCGGTGCCGGCCGCTGGCGCGGTGGCCTGGGGCAGGTGATCGAGCTGCGGGCACGGGATGGTGGCGACATGACCTTGGCCGCGATCTTCGAGCGCGTCGCCAACGCCGCGCGCGGACGCCACGGCGGCGCCGACGGAAGACTGGGCAAAGTCAGCCTGAAGGCGGCCGGCCCGCTTTCCGCCAAGGGCCTGCAGACCATTCCGGCCAACGACGTCCTGGTGGTCGAGAGCCCCGGCGGAGGTGGCCTAGGCGATCCTCTGACCCGGCCTGCAGAAGCCGTACATGCCGACGTTGTCGCCGGCTACTGCAGCCTCGTGGAAGCGCGCACGGCCTATGGCGTGGTCGTGAACGACGATCTGTCGCTCGACCAGGCCTCGACCGCGATCCTGCGACGCCGTCGTCAGCGACAGGCGTCTCAGGACGGCATCGTTTCGACGACTATGTGAGGTTCAACCCGCCATCGGCGATGACGATTTCGCCGGTGACGTAGTCGTTGGCACACAAGGCGGCGACGAGGTCGGCGATGTCTTCCGGCTTCGCCGGACGCTTCATCGGCGACTTGGTGTTCCACAACTCGTACGCCGCTTCCCAGCCCGTGCTCATGGGCGTGTCGACGAGGCCAGGCGCCACGCAGTTGACGCGGATATCCGGGCCGAGGGTCAGCGCGAGGAGGCGCGTGGCATGGTGCAGCGCCGCCTTCGCCGCGGCGTAGGGGATTGACGATCCCTTGGGGCGCACGGCGGCATGCGTGCCGATATTGATGATCGAGGCCGGCCTCCCCTGCGCCGCCGACTTGCGCAAGGCGGCTTCGGCTTCGGCGATCAGCATCCACGGCGCGACCACGTTCACGTCGAACATGCTCCGCCAGACCTCGGGAGTCGCCGCTTTCAAATCGGCATGCGGGAAGCGCGCCACGATGCCGGCATTGTTCACCAGCACGTCGAGACGGCCATGATGCGCGACGACGTCGCGCACGAGCTTCCCGGCATGTTCGACGTCGGCGAGGTCGACCTGATGGTAGCTCGCGCCGGGCCGCTCGGCCGCCATGGCGCGACCGAGGTCGGCCTGACGCCGACCATGCAGGGCAACTCGATAGCCATCGCGGGAAAGACGACGCGCAATGGCTTCACCGATGCCCGAGGTCGAGCCGGTGACGAGGGCAACGCGATCAGACATGCGGCTTCAGAGCCTCCAGCGTTTCGTCCGGCCGCTCGACCATCATGAAGTGCCCGCAGTTCGGGATGACGACCGTCTTCGCCCCCGAAATGGCTGCGGCCAAAGCCTTGCCCTTGGCGGCCGGCGTCATGAGATCGCCATCCCCCAACACCAGTACGGTCGGCGCCTTCACGGCCGCGGCGCGTTGCGGCGCATCCTTGTAGGCATTGCACGCCGCGAGATCGGTATGGATCACGTCGGGCCGATTGCCGGCCAGCACGGCGAGCGACTCGCGACGCAGCCACAGGCCGGGCGAGACCATGCCGCCCTTATGCAGGGCGTTGCCCATGCCCCAGAAGGTCATGAGCTCCTGCACCTTGAGCGTATTGGCCTTGGCCGACTCCAGCATCTCGGGATGCACGGGCATATCGACTGCGACGCCACAAAGGCCGAGCGCCCTCACCTTCTCCGGATGGCGCGCTGCGCAGTCCAGCGCCACGAGCGCGCCCATCGAATGACCGACCAGGGCGGCTTGCTTCAATCCGGCGGCCTCTATGAGCCGCGCCGTCCAGTCGGCCATCGCGGCGATGCTGTCGAGGGCGGGTCCTTCGGACCGGCCATGCGCCGGGAAATCGACCGCGAGCACGCTGCGGCCATGATGGGCAAACCAGCGCGTCTGCAGGCGCCAGGCCGTGCGGTCAAAACCTGCGCCATGGAGGAAGACGATCGCGGGCTTGGCCGCATCGAACTCGGTGCCGCCGGTCGTCGCAAAGACGGTCCGGCCATCGACGGTGAGATTCATGGTCAGCCCTTCTGCGAGGCGCGCAGCGCCGGCCCGAGATCGTCGATGAGGTCCTCGGGATCTTCCAGCCCGACCGAGAGCCGGATCATGCCTTCGCCGATGCCCGCCTGCTTCAGCGCTGCAGCATCGAGCTGGGCATGCGTCGTCGAGGCGGGATGGATCACCAGCGACTTGGCATCCCCGACATTGGCGAGGTGCGAGAAGAGCTTCAGCCGTTCAATGAAACGGCGCCCGGCCTCGCGGCCGCCCTTGATATCGAAACTGAAGATCGAGCCGGTGCCCTTGGGCAGCATCCGCTGCGCCAGCGCATGGTCGGGATGATCCGGCATATCCGGCGAGGCGATGCGCTCGACTGCCGGATTGGCCTTGAGGAAGGCCATCACCTTGCGCGCATTCTCGACATGGCGCGCCACGCGCAGCGGCAGGGTCTCCAGCCCCTGGAGCAGATAGAAAGCCGTCTGCGGCGCCATGCAGCAGCCAAAGTCGCGCACGCCCTCGGTGCGAGCCCGCATGATGAAGGCGTGCGGGCCGAACTCTTCGGCGAAGTCGATGCCGTGATAACCCGCATAGGGCTCGGTCAAGGTCGGGAACTTGCCCGACCCTTCCCAGTCGAAGCGTCCGGACTCGACGATCACACCGCCGATCGCCACACCGTGGCCGCCGATGAACTTGGTCGCCGAGTGGAAGACGATATCGGCGCCAAGGGTCAGCGGCCGGCAGAGCATCGGCGAGGCAAAGGTATTGTCGATCATCAGCGGGATCTTCGCCTCGTGGGCGATCGCCGCGATGGCCGGGATATCGAGCACTTCGCCACCGGGATTGCCAATCGTCTCGCCGAGAACCAGCCGCGTGTTGGGCTTTATGGCCTTGCGGAATCCGTCGTGGTCGCCGGGATGCACGAAAGTCGACTCGATGCCGAAGCGCGGCAGGGTGAGCGCCAGCATGTTGCGCGTGCCGCCATAGAGCGACGTCGACGCGACGATGTGGTTCCCCGCCCCCATCAAGGTAGCAATCGCGATGTGCAGGGCTGCCTGGCCGCTCGAAACACCGAGCGCGCCCGAGCCTTCTTCAAGGGCAGCGATACGCTCCTCGAACACCGAAACGGTCGGATTGGAAATGCGGCTGTAGATGTGGCCGCCGACCTCGAGGTTGAACAGGCTCGCGGCATGGTCGACGTCGCGGAACACGAAGGACGTGGTCTGGTAGATCGGTACGGCGCGCGCGCCGGTCACAGGATCGGGATGCTGGCCCGCATGCAGCGCCAGTGTATCGGGCTTCAGGAATTTGGCGTCGACCACGATGTCTTCCTTCTTCTTGTGCGCTCTTGCCGCGTGAGACTTACTTCTTGAAGAGGGAGGCGGCAGCCGCGGCGTGGCTCTGCTTGGCCTTTATCTTTTCCTCGACGCGCGCCTGCTCGGCCTTCAGGGCAGCGACATACTCCTTCAGGTCCTCGATGTTCATCGCATCGAGGTTCTTCGGTTGCGGCTTCTTCTGCCGGGGGTCGAGATCGTCGAGGTCAAAGGCCATAGCGCGGCTCCACGGAAGCGGCTAAGGGAGGACTAGCACTGCTCCCCTCGCTTCGAAAGGCCGACCATGAGCGCTCTGCCCGCAACAATGACCTGTGTCGAGATCACCAAGCCGGGCGGACCGGAGGTGCTGGTGCCGACGACGCGGCCGCTGCCACAGCCCAAGGCCGGCGAGATCCTGATCAAGGTCGCGGCGACGGCGGTGAATCGGCCCGACATCGCACAGCGCGCGGGCGCCTATCCGCCGCCGCCAGGGGCTTCCGACTTGCCGGGCCTCGAGGCCGCCGGCACGGTCGCCGCGCTGGGCGAAGGCGTAACCGATTGGAAAGTCGGCGATCAAGTCTGCGCGCTGACGCCGGGCGGCTCCTACGCGGAATACTGCACCGTCCCCGCACCGCAATGCCTCACGCTTCCCAAGGGCTTCGACATGCTGCAGGCGGCGGCTCTGCCGGAGAACTATTTCACCGTGTGGCACAACCTCTTCGAGCGCGGCCAACTCAAGGCCGGCGAGAAGGTGCTGATCCATGGCGGTGCAAGCGGCATCGGCACGACGGCGATCCAGCTCGCCAAGGCATTCGGCGCGACCGTCTTCACCACTGTTCGCACGCCGGAGAAGGCCAAGGCCGTGACGGAGCTCGGCGCCGACCACGCCATCATCTACAAGGACAATGACTGGGCCGCCGAGGTGAAGAAGCTGTCGGGCGGCGTCGATGTCGTGCTCGACATGGTGGCGGGCGAATACTTGCCGAAGAATCTCGGCCTCTTGAAGCTCGATGGCCGCTGCGTGGTGATCGCCGTTCAGCTCGGCGCAACAGCCACGATCAGCGCCGGCATCATGATGGTGAACCGCCTCACCCTGACCGGCTCGACGCTGCGGCCGCAGAGCATCGAGAACAAGGGCCGCATGGCCCGCGGTCTCAAGGAGAAAGTCTGGCCGCTGCTCGAGAGCGGCAAGATCAAGCCAATCATCTTCAAGACCTTCCCGCTCACCCATGCTGCTGCAGCCCATGCCGAACTGGAGCGCGCCGACCATGTCGGCAAGGTGATGATGACGGTCTGAGGCCTCAGAACTTTCCAGTAACGAAATACATCGCGATCCAGGGCTGCCACACCACGAGGATGAGGCAGCCCAGCATCAGCAAGATGAACGGAACGGCGGCCCTGCATAGCAAGCCGAAGGGCTGCTTGAAGGCGCTCATCGCCACGATCAGGTTGAGCCCCACCGGCGGCGTCAGGTAGCCGATCTCGAGGTTCAGGATCATGATCAGGCCGAAGGTCACCTTGTCGTAGCCATAGGCCGCGGCGACGGGTGCGAGCAGCGGCGCCAGCACCAGGATCGCCTCGCCCGTCGTCATCAGGCAACCGACAATCAGCAGCAGCACGTTGATCAGCAACATGAACATCCAAGGACTGTCGATATAGCCCTGCATCAAGGCCACCATGCCCTGGGGGATGCGATGCTCGATCAGGATGATGTTCAGGCTGAGTGCGACGGCCAGCACCGGGAACAACGAGCCGCCGAGCTTCGAGGCCTCGAGAACGACATTGTAGAAGTCGCGGAACTTCAGCTCCTTGTGCACGAAGATCTCGATCACCATGGCGTAGGCGAGAGCCACTGCCGCGGCTTCGGTCGCCGTGAAGTAGCCGCTGTAGATGCCGCCCAGCATGATCACCGGCATCAGCACCGCCCAGATGCCGCGGCGGAACGAGTGCAGGAACTCGTGCAGGCTGAAGGCTTCGGCCGGGCGGTTGCGGTTGAACCAGATGGCGTAGGCCGACAGCACGACCGTGAGCAGGATGCCTGGGCCGAAACCCGCCGCGAACAGGTCGACGATCGACGTTTCGGTGACGAGCCCGTAGATGATCATCGGGATCGAGGGCGGGATAATGATGCCCAGCGTGCCGCCGGACATGATGGCGCCCAAGGTGAACTTGAGGTCGTAGCCCGCCTGGCGCATGGCCGGCAGCATCACCGACCCGATCGCCAGCATGGTGACGATAGATGATCCCGAGATGGCCGCGAACACCGCGCAGGCCAGCACGCAGGCCACCGCCATGCCACCCGGCAACGGCCGCGTGATGGCGGCCAGCATGTCGATCAGGCGTTGCGCGATCGAGCCGCGCGTCATGACGTTACCGCACAGGATGAACAGCGGAATCGAGAGAATCAGCTCCTTGTCGAGGCCGACCCACATATCCTCGATGATGTAGTCGAGCTGACCACGGCCCCAGACGAGATGGATGAAGCCGGTGATCGAAAGCAGGATGATCAGGAGAGGCTGTCGCAGAAACAAAAGGACGAGGACGAGCCCGACGAGAATAAACGCGGTCATTCCTGGAACTCGGGCGGCTTGGGCCGGAGACCCGGCCAGATTGCGTAAGCGAAGTAGCGGCAGGCCGCGGAGAGGAAGCCAACCGGAATGGCCATCTGGAACGGCCATACCACCCAGTCGAGCACAGGCGCGCGCAAGTCGGCCGTGAAGGTCGAATGCACGAATTCGACAGCAAAGTAGACGACTACGATTAGGCAGATGCCGGTGACGACGTCCGCCAGCCTGTCCATCGCCGGCCCCCAGGCTGCCGGCGCCCAGCCGAAGCCGACCCGCGGCACGAGGTGGCTTCCGGTCGCGGTCGCGATGCCGATGCCCGCGAAGCTGCCGACGACCAGCGCATAGATCGAGAGGCGTTGCGACGCGAAGATGCCGGTTGGTCCGACATCGATTCCCAGCAGATTGAACAATGGCCCGACCAACTCGCGACCCAGTACATCGAGCACGAGAATGATCGCGATGAAGGAGAAGCAGACGACAGCCAGCCAGCACTCAAGTCGGTGCCAGACAGCCAACACCCGCACCGCGCGCGGCGGCGCGGACACGACCGGGGTGTCAATCATGAGCGAAGACGCTCAGCTCTTCTTGTCGCAGGACGCCTTGGCGGCCTCCATCTGCTTGAAGAACGCCGGAGCATCGCCGCCGACGTCCTGGACCATCTTCGGCCATACCGGCTGCAACACCTTGCGCCACTGTTCACGCTGATCCGGCGTCGGCGTGGCGATCGTACCACCGGCCTTCACGTGCATGTCGCGCAACGTGGCCTCGAAGTCACGGATCTCCTTGCGGAGCTGATCGGCGCTGCGCCGCGAGATCGCCTTGTCGATTGCCGTACGCTCGGCAGCCGGCAGCTTGTCGTATGCGGCTTTGTTCATCAGCAGGATACCCGGCGCATCGGCCAGCTCGACGCGCGACAGGACTGGCGCGACCTTGGCCAGCCCCGACGGCAGATAGAACGTGACGACCGTCGAGTTGACGTCGGTAAGGCCGGTTTGGAAGGCCGAGGCGATCTCGGTGATGCCGATCGGTGTCGGATTGGCGCCGAGCGCCGCCCACATCGTGGCCGATACCTTGTTGGATGCCGAAGCGGCCTTGAGACCTTTGACGTCTGCCGGAACGAGGTACGGCTTCTTACCGACGATGTCGCCGGTGCCGACCTCCGTCCAGCCGAGAAACTTGACGCCCTTCCTCGCCAGCAGGTCGGAGACCGTCTTGGTCATGGCGTCGACCGTGCAGTCCTGCTCGGCGACATTCTTGAAGTAGAACGGCAGGCCGAGCAGGGCGAGCTCGGGAGCGATCAACGCGACGGCGCCGTTGGAGAAACCACCCATGTCGATGCGGCCGCGCGCGACCTGTTGCACCGTATCCTGTTCGTTGCCGAGTTGCGCGTTGACGAAGGAGGAGATCTTCAGCTTGCCGCCACTTTCTTCGGCGACATCCTGCTCGAACCGTCGAAGCTGTGGTGTGACCCATGGCGTTCTTTCGGGTGCGCCGGTCGTATAGCGAAGCTCCGTCACCTTATCCTGTGCGACGGCCGCACCGGCAAAGGCCCAGAAGAGTGCAACGCCTGCCGCGACGAGAGTAGTCCCTGTCAATCCATGCATGTCGACGTTTCCTTCTAGGCCCCCGGATCGGCGCACTTTTTGTCGCCTTGGTCTCGTTGCTAGTCTGCCGGCGTTCGCAACCGAAGGCGAGCCTGAAGTTGGTGGAGACATTGGCCTCGATTGCTCGGCCTCTGGGCGATCTGCCGCTCCATGGACAAGAAGTCGGCGCGTAAAGCTGCGGCCTTGCACGGGAATCGGGAGCGGTCCCCACAAGCAAAAACCCCGGCCATGCGCCGGGGTTTACTTATGAAATGTCCGCCGGTGTGGGCGGCGTTTCAATCGTGCGAAGTCTCGTCGATTTCCGGCTGGTCCGCCTCCGCCGGGTCGACAGCGGGAGCGGCTTCCTCTTCGAGCACGACACCGTTGCGGGCCGCCTCGCGCTTGCGATTGGCATCTTCTCGCGCGGCCTTGCGGCGTGCCCTGTCGACTGCGTCGTTCAAGTCTTTCAGCGAGCAGAGGCCCAGGGTCACCGGATCGCGTGGACGAACGTTCTGCATGTTCCAGTGCGAGCGGTCGCGCACCGACTGGACCGTGCTCTTGGTCGACCCCACCAGCTTGGCGACCTGGCTGTCCTGCAGCTCCGGATGGACCTTGAGCAGCCAGGCAATGGCATCGGGACGGTCCTGGCGCTTGGCGACCGGGGTGTAGCGCGGGCCCTTGGAGCGGGCGACCGGCATGGGCACATCGCGCGGGCTCAGCTTGAGGCGAGCACCCTGATCAGCCTCAACGCGCTTGATCTCTTCTTTCGTGAGTTGCCCATTGGTGGTTGGGTCGAGTCCCGTCATGCCGCCTGCAACTTCACCGTCGGCGATCGCCTGCACTTCGAGCGGATGCAGCCCCGTGAAGGCCGAAATCTGGTCGAAGGTGAGGGTCGTATTCTCGACCAGCCAAACGGCGGTCGCCTTGGGCATCAACACTTGCGACATGAATTCACTCTCCTCGCCCGGATATAGAGGCCCCCTCAGGTCCCGCCAACCTGAAAAGCACCCAATCCCATCGCATAGCTCAAAAAGAAAACGGCCGGGGTCACCCCCCGGCCGTCCTCGAAGACTTTGCTTCGGATCGTCTTACTGGATGACGATCTCGACGCGGCGGTTCTGCGGCTCGCGGACGTTCGGGCCGGTCTGAACCAGCAGGCCCTGCTCGCCACGGCCGACAACCGCGATGGCCGTCGCCGGCACGCCTTCACGCACCAGAGCGTCCTTCACAGCGTTC
>JAFKFK010000056.1 GCA_017307275.1 Alphaproteobacteria bacterium
GCTTCGCCGTGAGTCTCAGCGGCGACGAACTGTTTGCCGCCGGCCGCTTCGACGAGGCGATGGCAGCCTACCGTCAGATCCTCGCCAAGGATCCGGCCGACGCCGCGGCACGCATGGGGCTCGATGCGATCCTGGAGCGGGCGCGCACCGAGCAGCCCAACGCTCTGCTGCGTGAGCTGCTGTTGCAAGCCTATGCCGACGACGGCGCCAACTGGGAGGCGGTCGGTTGGGGCGCCGCCAACCAGCTCCTGGTCGGTTGGCCGCAGGACAACGATCTCGCCGTCCTTGCCGCCGATCCGCTGCTGCGCGAATTCCTGAGGAAGTCGCTCAATCGCGATGCCGCCCTGGAGCGGAGGTTGATCGCGCTGCGCCGCGCCGTGGCCGACGCGCTGCTGGCCGCCGAAGCGCCGGGCGAGGCGATCGTGGCGCTGGCCGATGCGCTCGCCGAGCAGGCCTGGCACAACGAATATATCTGGCCCGACGACGCCACGGTGCCGGACGGCCCGGCCGCCGCGATGTTCCGCCCGTCGGCGACGCCGCGTGCCGACGTCATCGAGGAGCGTCGGCTGGCGGCAGAGATTCCCGAGATCGCACCCATCGTCGATGCCGTGTCGCAGTCGGTGGCGGCGATGTACGAAGCCAATCCCTATCCGCGCTGGACGCATCTTGCGCGCCGGCCGACGGTCGATGTGCGCGCAGCTCTTCTGCACGACTTTCCGCACGCCGCTCCGGTCGATTTCGGCGATGGCCCGCTGCAGGTGCTGATGCCGGGCGCCGGCACCGGCCAGCATCCGCTCACCGTGGCGTCGTCCTATGCCGGGGCGCAGGTCACCGGCGTCGATCTCTCCCGGGCGAGCCTCGCCTACGGCAAGCGCATGGCGAGCCGGCACGGCATCGCAAACATCGAGTTCCTGCGCGGTGACATTCTCGATCTGGCCAAGCTCGGCCGCACCTTCGACCATGCCGAATGCGTCGGCGTGCTGCACCACATGGCCGATCCGCGCGCCGGCCTGATGGCTATTTCGTCGGTGCTGCGGCCTGGCGCCTTCCTGCGGCTCGGCCTCTATGGCGAGGGCGCGCGCACCCTGGTGGTGCGGGCGCGGCGCGATATCGAGGCCGCCAAGTTGCCGGCGACGCTCGATGGCCTGCGCGACTTCCGCCGCAGGGTCATGACCGGCCAGTGGCGACGGCTGCGCGGGCTCACCGAATGGGAGGACTTCTGGAGTGCCAGCCTGCTGCGCGACCTCTGCTTCCATGTGCAGGAGCATCGTTACACGGTCTCGCGCGTGCGCAGCTTCCTCGAGGGCAGCGGCCTCAACTTCCTCGGCTTCGAGTTCAATGTCGGTGCCTCGCAGCGTGCCGACGCCGGCGCCGGCCCGCTCGCGCTCTACGCCGCGCGGTTTCCGAGCGAGCGCACCCTGTCCGATCTCGCGAATTGGGAACAACTCGAACGCGAGAAATCCGGCCTGTTCCCTGGCTACGCCTTCGTCTGCCAGAAAATGTAGGCCGCGCTCGCGATGTCAGGTCGCGAAGAAGTCCGGCCCGCCTTTGCGCTTCAGTTCCTCGCCAGCGTCACGTCCCAGGGCTTCGGCGTCGGCAAGGGGGCCACGGCGTTCGGTGAAGATCACTTCCGATCCGTCGGGCCGGGCGATGAGGCCGCGCAGATGCAGGCCGTCGCCGGTCAGCACCGCATGGCCGGCGATCGGCGTGCGGCAGGAACCGTCGAGCACCGCGAGCATCGCATGCTCGGCGCTGACGCAAATCGACGTCGGCTGATGGTCGATCGCCGCCAGCCAGCCGCGCGTGCGCTGATCGTCGATGCGGGTCTCGATGCAGACCGCCCCCTGACCGACGGCGGGCAGCATCTCGTCTTCCGGGATCGGCGTGCCGACCCTTTCCATACCGAGCCGCTTCAGGCCGGCGAGCGCCAGGATCGTCGCCTGCACAGTGCCTGACCGGCATTTGGCCAGCCGGGTCTCGACATTGCCGCGCAAGGTCACGATCGCGAGGTCGGGGCGGCGATGCAGCAGCAGGGCGCGGCGGCGGAGCGCCGACGTGCCCACGATCGCGCCCTGGCGCAGGTCGGCGATACGGGCGGCATCATTGGCGATCAACACGTCACGTGTATCTTCGCGCGGCAGGAACGCGGAAATGACGAGGCCCGGCGGTTGCGCCGTCGGCATGTCCTTCATGCTGTGGACGGCCGCGTCGATGCGGCCGGAGAACATGGCCTCCTCGATTTCCTTCACGAACAGGCCCTTGCCGCCCGCCTCGGAGAGCGGACGGTCCTGGATCGCATCGCCCGTGGTCTTGATGGCGACGATCTCGACCGCGTCGGGCGCAGCCAGCGCCGGCACGGCCCGCGCCAGAGCGTCGCGGACCAGGCCGGTCTGGGTGAGCGCGAGCCGGCTGCCGCGCGTGCCGAGCCGGAGAAGGGGAGCCGTCATGGCGCTGCTCTAGCGTAAGCAGTCGCGTCATGCCAGAAGACCCGCATGTTGGTGCTGGGCATCGAAACGAGCTGCGACGAAACGGCCGTCGCCGTGGTCGAGGGGCCGGCCGGGCCGCAACCGGTCGGCAAGATCCTGTCGAACACGGTCTATAGCCAGCTTACCGAGCATCGTCGGTTTGGCGGAGTCGTGCCCGAAATCGCCGCGCGTGCCCACCTGGAGCGGATCGACGGGCTGATCGAGCAGGCGCTCGCCGAGGCGGGCGTGGGCCTCGCCGATCTCGACGGCATCGCCGCGACCGGCGGGCCGGGGCTGATCGGCGGCGTCATGGTCGGTGTGATGACCGGCAAGGCACTGGCCTTCGCGCACGACAAGCCCTTCCTGGCGGTCAACCATCTCGAAGGACATGCGCTGTCCGTGCGCCTGACCGAGCCGGTTGAATTTCCTTACCTTCTGTTGCTCGCCTCAGGCGGCCATTGCCAACTCCTCACCGTGCGTGGCCCCGGCGATTTCACGCGGCTCGGCACGACCATCGACGATGCGGCGGGCGAGTGCTTCGACAAGACCGCCAAGCTGCTGGGCCTTGGCTTTCCCGGTGGTCCAGCCGTCGAAAAAGCGGCGGCCGGCGGTGACCCCAAGCGTTTTGCCCTGCCGCGGCCGATGTGGCGCAAGCCCGGCTGCGACTTTTCCTTCTCGGGTCTGAAGACCGCGGTGCGTCAAGCGGCGGAGAAGCTCGACCCTAGCGATCCGCGCGCCGTTGCCGATCTCTGCGCTTCGTTCCAGCGCACGGTGGGCGATGTCTTTGCCGACCGCTGCACCAATGCGCTGACCCTGGCGCCGATGCCCACGCTCGTCGTGGCGGGCGGCGTCGCGGCCAACGTCTATCTACGAGGCCGGCTCGAAGAGGTGGCGGCGGCACATGGCGCGAAACTGGTGGCGCCGCCGGTCCGGCTTTGTACCGACAACGGCGCGATGATCGCCTGGGCCGGCGTCGAAAGGCTGCGGCTCGGCCGTGTCGACGCTCTCGATTTCCGCCCGCGGCCGCGTTGGCCGCTCGATCCGACCGCGACGACGGCTAAACGTGTGTAGGATGGGCGCATGAGCAGCTCATCGCTTGCCTTCGAAACGGTCGCCGCGTTCGCTACGCCGATCATCGTGGTCGATTTGCCGGACGGCGCACAGCTCAACGCCGCGTTGTTGCCGGTGTTGCTGAAGCGCGAGGCCGAGCGGCCCAGCGAATCCCGCAGCACGCTCGGCGGCTGGCAATCGTCCCTCGATCTCGACAAGTGGGCCGGCGCGCCGGCGATCAAGCTGCTGGCGATTGCACGCAACATCGCCAACCGCATCACCACGGATCGGACGGGCAAGCCCGTCGCCATCCTGTGGCAGGCCAATATGTGGGCGAACATCAACCGCAGTGGCCACGGCAACGAGTTTCATTCCCATCCCGGGAGCTTCTGGTCGGGCGTCTACTACGTCGATGATGGTGGCGTTTCGGCCAATCCGGCCTTGGGCGGAGAACTCGAATTCATGGATCCGCGCGGACCGGCGCCGGCCATGTATGCGCCGCATCTCGCCTTCGCGCTGCCGGGCGGCCTGTCGGCGGGGACCAACCAGACGTTCGTGCCCAAGGCCGGCCGCCTGGTGATGTTCCCGGCCTGGCTGCTGCATCAGGTGCGGCCTTATCTCGGTACGGACCGGCGCATCTCCATCGCCTTCAATCTCAGCCTGTGAGGACGTTCGATCATATCGGCGTCGTGGGTGGCGGTGCCTGGGGCACGGCCCTCGCCTGCCTCGCTCGCCGCGCCGGCCGCAGAGTGACCTTGTGGTCGCGCGATCCGGCTGTTTCGCAAGGGATTGCACGCGAGCGGCGTAACGAGATCTACCTGCCGGGGCAATCGCTCGATGCGGGTATCGAGGCCGCCACGACCCTCGGTGCCCTAGCGGCCTGCGATGCGATCTTGCTCGTTTGCCCCGCACAGGCGTTGCGCGAGGTTGCCCGCAATCTGCCGGGTGCATCACCGGTGGTGATCTGCGCCAAGGGTATCGAAGCGTCGACCGGCCTGCTGATGCCGGAGGTACTGGCGAGTGTCCTGCCGGACCGAGCGATTGCCATGCTGTCGGGACCGAGTTTTGCGGAAGAGGCGGTGCAGGGCCTGCCGACCGCCGTCAGCATCGCCACGCACGATGCCGCGCTCGGGCGCGATCTCGCGGGTGCACTGGCCGCCGGTATGTTCCGGCCCTACTGGACGGACGATGTCACCGGCGTGTCGCTGGGCGGTGCGGTGAAGAACGTGTTGGCGATTGCTGCCGGCATCGTCGAGGGCCGCGGCCTCGGTCACAACGCTGCCGCGGCGCTGATCACACGCGGCTTTGCCGAGATGGCGCGGCTCGGCCTCGCCATGGGCGCCAATCTCGAAACGCTCACAGGCCTCAGCGGTCTCGGCGATCTGGTGCTGACCTGTCACGGTCCGCTGTCGCGCAATCGCTCGCTGGGCGCTGCCCTCGGCAAGGGAACGAGCCTTGCTGCCTACATGGAAGGGCGCCGCCAGGTTGTCGAAGGCGCGGCGACAGCGCCAGCAGTGCTGGCGCGTGCCGCCAAGTTCGATATCGAGATGCCGATTTGCGCGGCCGTCGATGCTATCCTGCATCACGGCGCGGGCCTCGACGAAGCGATCCGCGCCTTGCTGGCGCGTCCATTGCGCCGCGAAGGCGAGTAGGGGGAAACAATGGCGCATTGGCTCATCAAGTCGGAGCCGTCTGTGTATGGCTGGGAGCAGTTCGTGAAGGAGAAGAAGACCTCCTGGACCGGCGTGCGCAACGCCCAGGCTGCGATCAACCTGAAGGCAATGAAGGTCGGCGATCGCTGCTTCTTCTATCATTCCAACGAAGGCAAGGAGATCGTGGGCATCGCCGAGGTGGTGAAGACCGCCTATCCCGATCCGACCGACAAGGAAGGCAAAGCCGTCACTGTCGACGTGAAGGCGGTTGAGCCGGTCAAGACGCCGGTGACGCTCGCGGCCATCAAGGCCGACCCCAGACTCAAGGAGTTTGGCCTCGTTCGCCAATCGCGTCTTTCGGTCGTGCCGGTGAGCGACGAGCAGTGGAAGATGATTATGAAGATGGCCGCCGCCTAGCGATCAAACATGGTCGACAACACGCGCGGCATCCTTGCGATGGCGGCGTCGGTGGTGGTCTTCATCTTCAACGATGCGCTGATCAAGCTCGCCGCCGAGTCCATCCCGTCCGTGCAGGCGATCGGCGTTCGAGGCCTGTTCGCGACCCTGTGGTGCGGCCTCGCCCTGCTGGTGAGCGGCGCCTGGCGCCATCTCCGTATGGCCGTCCATCCGCTGGTGATGCTGCGCGGCGGCCTGGAGTCGGGGGCGGCGATCTTCTATCTGATCGCGCTGTTCCAGATCCCCTTCGCCATCGCCACGGCGATCAACCTCTCGACCCCGCTGGTGCTGACGGTCCTCGCCGTGCTGATCCTCAAGGAGGATGTGCGCTGGCGCCGGTGGACGGCGGTGACGGTCGGCTTCCTGGGCGTCCTGCTGGTGATCCAGCCGCGGCCCGGCGACATCAATGCCTGGACCTGGCTGGTGCTGCTGGCGACGCTGATCGGCGCCTTCCGCGACATCATCGCCCGCTATCTCCCGCCGGCGGTGCCAACTCTGGTCGTCTCCTTCACAACGGCGCTGGGTGTCGCTTTCGTCGGTTGCATCTGGGCCTTGTTCGAAGGCTGGCAGCCGATGGACTGGCGCGGCCTCGGTTTCATCGTTGCTTCCTCGCTGCTGCTCGCCGTCGGCTACCAGTTCCTTGTGGTCGCGCTGCGTTCGGGCGGCGAGATCTCGGTCATGGCGTCGTTTCGCTATTCCTCGATCCTGTGGGCGCTGGGCATCGGCTATGTCGTTTGGGGCGAGGTGCCCAATGCGCTCGCCATCGCCGGTATCGTCGTGATCGTGGGTTCCGGCCTCTACATCCTGCACCGCGAGAGGGTGCGGCACTGAACGGCATTACCGGGCATCGACTGCTTTCGTCGATGTTCTCTGTCGGAGCGGGCTGACGAGCCGGCCGGGCCACTCACCTTCGTCGACCAGCTCCTGCGTGGTGCTGAGGATCAGCGACTCCATCGCGGTCATCGCACTGGTCGCGGGGATATTCTCCAGGCGGCAGAGATAGACGGTTCGCACCGGCTTGGGCTGTACCAGCCGCGTGGCGGAGACGCGCCGTTCGGTAATGGCATCGACGACCGAAGGATAGGAGAGAATGGTGTGGCCGAGCCCGTTGCCCGCGATGGCGATGAGCTGTGGGATCGAATCGACATCGGCCAGCACATTCAATCTCACCTGCGCCTGCTGGGCGTAGCGTTCGATCACCTGGCGCAGGCTGTTCTGCGGCGAGGGCAGCATCAGCGGGATATCGGCCAGGTCGGCGAATCTGATGCGCCGAGCTTCGAGGGCGCCTGTCTTGCGATGCCCAGTCGGCGGCGGGCCGATCAGAACCAGTTCCTCTTCGACGAGACCGCGGTAGCGCAGGCCGCTGCTCTTGTCCCGCAGGAAGGTCATGCCGAGGTCGATGGTTCGGCCGACAAGCTGGCTTGGCACATGACCGGTCGACGTCTCGACGATCTGCAAGTGCAGGCGAGGCCATTGCCGTATGACGTCGCGCACCAGGCGGGGCGTCAGGGCCATCCCGATGGATTGCGGCATGCCGATCGCGATTGACCCCACCGGTTCGGAGGCTCCTTCGCGCACGTCCTCGCAGGCAAAGCGAAGCTTCTCGAGCACGTCGCGGCTGTGAGCGAGGAAGCGCTGACCCGCCGACGTGGCGACGACGCCCCGGGACGATCGCTCGAGAAGCTTCACGCCCAGCTCGGCTTCCATCCGCTTGAGATGGAGGCTGAGCGCCGGTTGCGCGATGTGCAGCTCGGTGGCGGCCCGGGAGATCGATCCGGTCGTCACCATCGCAACGAAATAGCGCAGGCTTCGGACGTCGATGGCCACGACAGCAGACCTTGGAACATATCAAAACGTTATGGCCTGTATCCTAAGACTGTATTGGATCAATGGCGACCAGTTCCGGATTCTCCGCGCCGCCTCGACGATTCCAGCCTCGGGGCGAGGGAGGAAAAATCATGGTTAAACGTCGCACCGTCCTCGCAGGCGTCGCTGCTTCTGCATTTGCCCGGCCGGCCCTGGCGTCTTCGTGGCCCACCAAGCCTGTCCGTATCGTCGTCCCCTTTCCGGCAGGCGGTCCGACGGATTTCATCGTCCGCCTGCTGACGACCAAGCTGTCGGAAATTCTGGGGCAGACGGTGCTGGTCGAGAATCGCGCCGGTGCGAGCGGCTATCTTGGCAACCAGGTGGTCGTCGACGGACCGGCCGATGGCTACACGCTGGTGCACAACACGGTCGGTGTGCAGGCGATCAATCCGCTGATGTATCCCGACTCGCGTTTCAATCCGCAGCGCGACCTGGTCGGCGTCGCCACGACAGCCACGATGCCCAACGTGCTGGTCGTCAATCCGGCGAAGGTCGACGTGAAGTCTCTGAAGGAGCTGGTCGAACTCGGCCGGATGGAACCCAACAAGCTGAGCTGCGCCAACTTCGGCAACGGCACGTCGGCACACATCTACGGCTCGTTGCTGCAGAAGGTCGGCGGCTTCAAGGCGACCGAAGTTTCCTATCGCGGCAGTGCCCAGGCATTGAACGATGTGGTCGGCGGGCAAGTCGATTTCCTGTTCGACAACATGACCACCTGCGTGAGCTTCGTTCAGTCGGGCAAGCTGCGCGGGCTGGCCATCACTGCGCCGACCCGGTCCACGCTGCTGCCGGAGGTGCCCACCATGGCCGAGGCGGGGCTGCCGGCTGTCGATCTCAAGTTCTGGTTCGCGCTGCTCGCCCCTGTGCGCACGCCTCCCGAGGTGATCGTCCGCTTGCAGGATGCGGTCGGCAAGGCGATGGCCGATCCGGCCTATGCTGCCGCGTTGCGGGCACGCGGTGCCGAGCCGCTGGTGACGCCACCTGCGGAGTTGGCCGCTTTCCTGACAAGCGACTCGAAGCGGTGGGCGGATGCTGCCCGGGAGATCGGCGTCAAGCCGCAGGAGTGACGGTGAGCATGCAACCGCTGCAAGGGCTGCGCGTCCTCGATTTCAGCAAGGTCCTGGCGGGACCCATGTGCACCCAGGCGCTGGGCGACCTGGGTGCCGATATCGTCAAGGTCGAAGGCAAGGATGGTGGCGACGATACCCGTGGTTGGCCGCCGTTCCGCGAAGGTAGCGGTGCGGTCTTTCTCTCGGCCAATCGTAACAAGCGCAGCCTGGCGCTGGACCTCAAGACGCCGCAAGGCCGGGAGGTCGTCCATCGGCTGGCGGCTACGGCCGACGTCGTCGTGGAAAGCTTCGGTCCCGGCGTCACCGAGCGCCTAGGCATCGACTTCGCCACGCTGAAGAAACACAACCCGCGGCTCATCTACTGCAGCATCTCGGGGTTCGGCCGCACCGGCCCGCTGGCGCACGGAAAGGGCTACGACATGATCCTCCAGGCCTTCACGGGCATGGTGTCGATCATGGGCGAGCCGGATAACGGCCCGGTCCGGGCGCCGTTCTCGCCGGTCGATCAGGGCACCGGCATGCACGCCTATTCGAGCATCCTCGCGGCGCTGCTGAACAGGGATCGCACTGGCGAAGGGTGCCACATCGACGTTTCCCTATTCGACACCGGCGTGAGCTTTCTCGGGTACATGCTGCAGGCCTATTGGGAGCGCGGGACCGAACCGGCGCGCTACGGCTGCGCGCACGAATCGCTCTGCCCCTACCAGGCCTTCGAGGCGTCGGATCGGCCGGTGCTGATCGGCATCGCGAGCGAATCGCTGTGGAAGCGTTTCTGCGAAGTGAGCGGCCTGCAGCAGCTCTTGGCCGATCCGCGCTTCCGCACCAACGCCGACCGCGTGCGCCATCGCGAGGAGACCGTCGCCGCTGTCGCTTCCGTGATCCGGCAGCGCGGCTCGGCCGAGTGGGTCGAGCTGCTCACTGCGGAGGGCATTCCCTGCTCGCTGATCAACGGTTTCGCCGACCTCATGGCGCATCCGCACACGCGTCACAGCGGTCTTGTGGCGTCCTACGAGAGCGAAGCCTATGGGCCCTTGCAGGCCGTCGTGCCGCCGGTCCGCTTCGATGGCGCGCGCATGGAGCCGGGCCGCGCGGCGCCGAGTTTGGGAGAACATACGACTGAGATCTTGCGGAATGCGGGATTTACGAGCGTTGAAATCGACGGGCTGATCGGCAATGGCATAGTTGCGGCCGGCGAACCGAAGCAGGCCGAGAGTCGGGACGCGCGCGATGTGCCAGCTTGGCCGTCGCGCGGCGCCTAGGCTCCGTCCACCGTCCCAGTCGAGGTCTCTCAATGACAAACGCCGTCAGCTACTCCGTGTCCGAAGGCATTGCCGATATCGTGCTGACCCGCCCGCCGGTGAACGCGCTCGACCTTGTGACGGTGCGGGAGATCATTGCGGCGCTGCGCCGGGCGGCGGCCGATACGGATGTGGGCGCGGTCGTGATTTCGAGCGGTACGCCGCGCCGTTTCTGCGCCGGTCTCGATCTCGATCAGGTGCAGGGCAAGTCGGTCACGGAGATGCACACGCTCCTGTCGGCACTCTACGTCGAGCTGCACGACGTCCAGCTCAGCCTCGGCAAGCCCTCGATTGCAGCAGTGGCCGGGGCGGCTCGTGGCGCGGGGATGACCCTCTCGATTTCCTGCGATGTGATCATTGCCGGGGAGAAGGCGACCTTCGGCTACCCCGAGATCGACGTGGGCCTCATTCCCGGCATCCATTTCGTCCACCTGCCGCGCATCATTGGCAAGCATCGTGCCTTCGAACTGCTGTTCAGTGGCCGCTCCTTCGATGCGGCCGAGGCTGCGTCGCTGGGATTGGTGAGCAAGATCGTGCCCGATGCCGAGGTTCTCGCCGAGGCGCACAAACTGGCGCGTACCTTCGCGGCGAAATCGCCGGAGGTGATGCGGCTGGCGCGGGCAGCCTTCGGACGAGCCTGCGACATGGACTATCGCAAGAACGTCGCGGAGATCGTCGAGGCCTTCTGTACCATCGCCTCGACATCCGATAGCCAGGAAGGTGTCAACGCCTTTGCCGCCAAGCGGCCTCCGGTCTGGAAGCCGCGCTGAGCGCGCAGCTTCTTCGAGCGACTTGAAGAGTCACAGGCGCACCGTCCATACCCGTCAGCTTGACGAGGAGGTGTTACTTGGTGGCTTCCATCCAGGCGCGTATTGCCGAAGAACTCGGGGTCAAAGAGCAGCAGGTCCAGGCCGCGGCCGACCTGTTGGACGGCGGGGCAACGGTCCCCTTCATCGCGCGCTACCGTAAGGAAGTCACCGACTCGCTGGACGATGTGCAGCTACGCACGCTCGAGGAGCGGCTGCGGTACCTGCGCGAGCTGGAGGCACGGCGCAAGGTCATCCTCGATTCCGTTCGCGAACAGGGCAAGCTCGACGCCAAGCTCGAAGGGGCGATCCTCGCGGCCGACAGCAAGGGCCGGCTCGAGGACATCTATCTTCCTTACAAGCCCAAGCGTCGCACCAAAGCCGAGATCGCCAAGGAGGCGGGCCTCGAACCGCTGGCGAATCTGCTGCTGCAGGAGCCGCAGCATGTGCCCCAGGCCAGCGCGGAACCCTTTGTTTCGGCCGAGAAGAACGTTGCCGACGTCGCGGCGGCGCTGGACGGTGCACGCGCCATTCTCACCGAACGTTTTGCCGAGAATGCCGACCTGATCGGTGCCCTGCGCGAGGAGTTCTGGGCCAACGCGCGCCTCAAGTCCGAGGTGCGCGAGGGCAAGAAGGATGCTGGCGCCAAGTTCAGCGATTATTTCGATTTCTCGGAAGCCTTCGGCAAGATGCCGTCGCATCGCGTGCTGGCGCTCTTCCGTGGCGAGCGGGAAGAAGTCCTCGGCCTGACGGTCGAGCCGGACGATCCCGCGACGCGCCCTCCTGTCAGCCTCTACGAGCTGCGCATCATGCGCACCTACGGTATCGCCGATCAGGGACGGCCGGGCGACAAGTGGCTCGCCGACACCGTGCGCTGGGCGTGGCGCACGAAGATCTTCGTCACGCTGTCGATCGATCTCAGGCTGCGCCTGTGGAACGGGGCCGAGGAAGAAGCCGTACGCGTGTTCGCCGCCAACCTGCGCGACCTCCTGCTCGCCGCGCCGGCAGGCGCCCGGCCGACGCTGGGGCTGGATCCCGGCTTCCGGACCGGCGTGAAGGTCGCGGTGGTCGACGCCACCGGCAAGGTGGTGGCGACCAGCACGATCTTCCCGCACGAGCCGCAGCGGCGCTGGGACGAGGCGCTGGCCATTCTGGCGAGGCTAGTACGCGAGCATAAGGTGGAGCTGATCGCGATCGGCAACGGCACCGCCTCGCGCGAAACCGACAAGCTCGCGATCGAGCTGGTGAAGGGGCTGGCGGATCTCAAGCTGCACAAGATCGTGGTGTCGGAGGCCGGCGCCTCGGTCTATTCGGCCTCGGCCTACGCGTCGGAGGAGCTGCCCGGCCTCGACGTGACCTTGCGGGGCGCGGTGTCGATCGCGCGCCGGCTGCAGGATCCGCTGGCGGAACTGGTGAAGATCGATCCGAAGTCGATCGGCGTCGGCCAGTACCAGCACGATCTCAGCGAGTTCAAGCTGTCGCGGTCGCTCGACGCCGTGGTCGAGGACTGCGTGAACGGCGTGGGTGTGGATCTGAACACGGCATCCGCGCCGCTGCTGGCGCGTGTGTCGGGTATCGGCCAGGGGCTGGCGCAGAGCATCGTGTCTCATCGCGATACGCATGGTCGGTTCAAGTCACGCAAGATGCTGAAGGACGTGCCGCGGCTTGGCCCCAAGGCGTTCGAGCAATGTGCCGGCTTCCTGCGCATCTCCGGCGGCGAGGATCCGCTCGACGCTTCGGCCGTGCATCCCGAATCCTATCCTGTGGTGCGCCGGATCATCGACGCCACCAAGAGCGACATCGGCAGCCTGTTGGGAAATTCGGCGGCCCTGCGCGCGCTCTCGCCCGCATCGTTCGTCGACGACAAGTTCGGCCTGCCCACCGTTACCGACATCCTGCGCGAGCTTGAGAAGCCGGGACGCGATCCGCGGCCGGCTTTCAAGACGGCGGAGTTCAAGGCCGGGGTCGAGACGCTGAACGATCTCGAGCCGGGCATGGTGTTGGAAGGCGTCGTCACGAACGTCGCGGCGTTCGGGGCGTTCGTCGATATCGGCGTGCATCAGGATGGGCTGGTGCATGTGTCGGCGATGTCCAAGACCTTCGTGAAGGACCCGCGCGCCGTGGTGAAGTCGGGCGACGTCGTGCGCGTGAAGGTGCTGGAGGTCGACAAGCCGCGCAAGCGTATCAGCCTGACCCTGCGGCTCGACGATCAGGCCGGCAGCCAGCCGGCGCGATCCGCCGGCGCCGATCGCGGAGCCAATCGAGGTCCTAATCCTGGCCCCTCCGGCCGCAGTCACGGCGGCCAGCAGACCGGCAAGGCAAGCTCTCCGGGAGGCGCGATGGCCGACGCCTTGCGGCGCGCCGGCCTTGGATCGCGCAACTGAACGCCTCGATCAGTTCAATGGCGTCCGCAGCGCGACCGATTTACGTCGCGTTTTGCTGGAGCCCAGCCTCTAGCGCGCGATCCATGCTTCGTAGTCGCGCGCGACTTCATCGACGGCGGTGTCGTAGAAGCGCTTGCCGTGCTCTGGCGTCGCCTGGTTAGGGTCCGACCCGATGCGGCCATCAGGGAAGGCGCGGCGATAATCCTCGGCGTCCGCGAAGGAGCCGTTGGGCGCAATGCGCGGCTCCATCTGCTTCTGCTGCATCGTCTCGGGGTACTTGTACCAGGTGAGCGCCACTTCCGAGGCGGTGGCGTGGCTGCCCTCGCCGACCGGATACAGCTCCTGACTGAGCCGCTTGATGCCGGGACCGTCCCACCAGTTGCGCAGGGCGCACTTGATGGAGGGCTGGTTGCTGAGCTTCTCCATCGAGCGCTCGGCGTAGATCTCGGAGAAGGCCGCCGTCACCGTGGCGATGTTGCCGCCATGCCCGTTCACGAAGAAGAAGCGGGTGAAACCGTGCCGTGCCAGCGACACGACCGTATCGCGCACGACGGCGATCAGGGTGGTAGGCCGGAGCGTCACGGAGCCGGCAAAAGCCAGGTGATGCTGTGCCATGCCGACCGAGATGGTCGGGGCGACCAGCGCACCTGCTTTCTCGCCGGCGCCGCGGGCGATCATCTCGGCGGTCAGCGCATCGGTACCGATCAGGCCGGTCGGCCCGTGCTGCTCGGTCGAGCCAATCGGGATGATGATGCCGGTCTTGGTCTTGAGGTAATCGTCGACGAACTGCCAAGTCTTGAGCTGAAGCTGCACGAAATAAACTCCTGTGGAATTTGACACAGGATGCGTCGCTTCGTGCAGCGGGGCAAGAATGCAAGCTCTTGCCTGGTTTGCCTTCCAGAACGCCGTCGCTTCGGGCGCCGCTATGGCTTGCGCGCTTCGACGTAGAGCGATTCGGAGACGTGGCCCTTGTCGTCTATCAGCAACCGGCTGTCCGCGCCTTGGCCAATCGCCAGCTTGGTGATGGCGCTGAAGCCCGCCTGGGTCAGCACATCGGCGAGGGCACGGTAGTCATAGATGAAGCGATGCCCCGAGCCATAGAACAGCTCGTTGATCAAGGCGACGGGCTGATCAACACCGGTTCTGTTCACGAAATACTCGTTGGGGAGAGTTGTCGAGCGGCCGTCGAGCTGGTCGACATAGCTACGGGCATACATTTCGAGATCGGGCACGACGATGCGGATAATCCCGCCCGGCATCATCATTCTGAAGCATTCGGCCAGGAACGCCCGCCCGCCTTCCAGCGAAATATGCTCGAAGCAGTGTTCCGTGTAGACACCGCCGATCACCGCATCGGCAATGGCGAAGCGCTTGGTGATGTCACAGCAATAGTCGACACCAGGCTGCCAAAAGTAATCGATGTTCAGGAAGTCTGGGATGATGTTCGGCCCGCAGCCGACGTTCAGGTAGGTGCCTCGCGCTACTTTTGGCACGAACAATGGATTGTTCCGACGCAGCTTGCTGATCGCCCATCGAACCTTGGAGTAGTCGGTAAGACTGCGTGACCAGCTAAGGCGTGTTCTTGAGAAGTCCATCACAAGAACTCTGCGGGAGCCTGCTGGGTTTGGCAACCGTGAGTCGCACTCGAAGAACGAGTCATCGTCTGCGGAAGCGTGCGATAGATCGATCAGGTCTTGCTGCTGCCTCCGGCATAGGCCGGTTCCTCGCCCAGGTTGCCTTCGCTGTTGATCAGCAGCACGCGCGATTTCTTGTTGAGGCCGAGCGCCTTGAAGGCGGCCTCGTCGGTGCAGGCGCGGGTCAGTCCGGCGAGGCCGGCGCATCCCGAGGGGCCGGATTCGATGGCGGGGTCATTCTCCAGTGGGGTGGCGAAGAGATGGCGCGCCGGCGTCACGTCTTCCTCCTCGATGGTCATGAACCAGTCTGCCGCCTCGCCGACGACCGGCCAGGTGAGAGGCGAGATCTCGCGGCAGGCAAGGCCACCCATGGCCGTGTCGGCGTTGCCGCTGGCCAGCGTCGGCTTGCCGGCGAGATTGCTTTGGAACCAGCAATCCGCACTTGCCGGCTCGACGACGACGGAAATCGGTCGCCTGTCGCAGACCGCCCAGAGATAGCCGATCACCGCGGCAGCCAGTCCGCCGACGCCGGCCTGCACGAAGACATGGGTGGGCGCCACGCCCCATTGATCGACGCCGGCCTCGTGGACCAGCACGGTGTAGCCGCGCATGACGCTCTTCGGCACGCTTTCGTAGTCTTCCCACGAGGTGTCGGAGATGATCTGCCAGCCGTTCTGCTCCGACTGGCGGCGGCATTCGGCGACGGCGGCGTCGTAATCGCCATCGACCCGGATCACCTCGGCGCCGCGTTCCCGGATCGCCGCCTCCTTCCCGGCCGACGTGAATTTCGGCAGGAAGACGATGCAGCGGTTGCCGAACAACTGCGCCCCGGCAGCGACCGCGCGGCCATGATTACCGGAGCTCGCCGTCGCGAAGACGAACCGGGAAGTGATCTCCTTGTCGTGTCCCTTCAGGATGTTCGCGAAGGTCGTGGACTGGTGAAAGGCCTCTCCGACCGCACCGGTCAGTACATTGCCGACCGCGAGGATGCCGCCCAGTGCCTTGAAGGCGCCGAGGCCGAAGCGCTGGCTCTCGTCCTTGACCCGGAGCTCGCCGATGCCCAACCGCTCGGCCAGTGCAGGAAGGGAATAGAGCGGCGTTGGCTTGTAGGCCGGGCACTGCTTCAGTTCCTTGCAGAGCTCGTCGACCCCGTTGGGATTGATCACGCGCTGCTGGGCGCGGCCGAATTCCAGGTTGCGCTTGGCGCGGGGGTTCGGGGCCAGCCAGGGAGGGGTCGTCATGCCGGGGTCATAGCATGCTATGGTCAGGGAAACGGAGAGCAGACCATGAAAGTGAATGTCGAAGTGACCTGCACACCCGAAGAGGCCCGCGCCTTCTTCGGCCTGCCCGACATCAAGCCGATGCAGGATCGCATCATGGGCGAGATCGAGGAGCGCCTGCGCTCCAGCCTGGGCGCGATGAATCCGGAGACCGTGTTCAAGACCTGGTTGCCCGCCTCCATGCAAGGCATCGACCAGATGCAGCAGATGCAGCAGGCGTTCTGGAGCCAGCTCGCCAACATTGCGACCGGCACGGGCGGCAAGAAGGAATAGCGTAATCATGAGCCAGCGTGACAAGCCAGCCGATCCCAAGCCCTACTACGAAGCCCACGTCTTCTGCTGCACCAACCGTCGTCCTGCTGGCCATCCGCGGGGCTGCTGCGCCGAGAAGGGTGGCGAGGCGCTGCGGGACCATATGAAGAGCCGCGCCAAGGCGCTCGGCCTCAAGAACGTGCGCATCAACAATGCCGGCTGCCTCGATCGCTGCGAGCTGGGGCCGACGTTGGTCATCTATCCCGAAGGTGTCTGGTACACGGTACCGACCAAAGAAGACATCGACGAGGTGCTGGAAACGCATCTCGTGAAGGGTGGCCGCGTCGAGCGGCTGATGCTACAGCCCAACGAGAAGCTGCCATCGGATCGCAAAGTGCCGACAACGGTCGGGTAACTGCTGCTCCGTCAGTCGCGCAAACGCTGCTTGGTGCCGGTGGGCAGATAGGCGAGGTCATCGACGACCTCGCCGCGCAGCAGATGGCTTTCGACGATGCGGTCGACGCCGGCTTCGTCGACGCCACCATAGTAGGTACCTTCGGGCCAGACCTGCAGGACGGGGGCGAGCGAGCAGGGGCCGAGGCAGCTCGTCTTGGCGCTCATCGTGCCCTCGCCGGTCGTGCGCAGCGACAGCCGCTTCTGCTCGTTACGCAGATGACCCCAGATCGTCTCTGCCCCGGCGCGGATGCAGGGGCCGCCCTGACAGACCAGCACGCGACGGCGCTGGGCCGGCACGACTGATCCTTCGAGCGCTGGCGGCGTCGCCACTTTCTCGACCATCGACGCGTCCGAGTCTGTGGCGCCGACGGCAGCAGCCAGCAGCTCGCGCATCGCTGCCTGCCGGCTGAGTGCAGGCGCGATCCGGATCTCCGGCCAGGGCCGCGTGTCGGCACCCTGCCAGCGTTGCAGGGAACGCTTCACGCCGATGACGAAGCTCGGCTCGACGGGCACGAGGATCGGCAGGATCAGCACGGTCTCCTGCGTCTGCGCCAGCTCGTCCATCGCTGATCGGAGCGAGGGGGTGCCTTCCTCGGCGAAGGCGAAGAGCACACGTGTGACGCCTGGCAAGGAGGCAGTCTGATCGCGCAGCCCTTCCATCTCGCGCAAGGCGGCGCCCGTCGTGGCCGAGCGCGCAAGCAGCAGGATACTCTTCATCGCTGGAGACGGAGCGTTATTCTACCAATTCGGACAGGCGCTTGATGATGCGCGACGGCTTGGCCGTCGCCTGCGTGGGCACGCCGGCCTCGAAAGGATCGTACCAGATGCCACGCATGCCCAGAGCCTGGGGCGCCACGACTTCCCATTCGTAGTTGTCGCCGACCATCCAGGCATCCGAGGCATCGACGCCCAACCGCTCCAGCGCGTGGCGGTAGACGGCCAGCTCGGGCTTGCCCTGCCCGAATTCACCCTCGATCTGGATGTGGTGGAAGCGATGGGCGAGCTCGAAGCGCTCGATCTTGGCGCGCTGCGTGGCGGCCGCGCCGTTGGTCACGAGCGCCAACCGCACGCCGGCATCGCGCAGCGCATCGACCGTGGCGTGGGCGTCGGGATAGAGGCGGTATTCCTGGCGGCGCAGCTCGGTGAAAGAATCGGCGATGCGGTCGGCCAGCGCATCGTCAGCCCGTCCCAGCCGGGCGAGGCCGCGCCTGACGGAGAGGCGGCGCGCGCCGGGGATGTCGAGCCGCCATTTCGCGGCGGCTGCAGAATCGCTCCAGAAGGCGCGCGCTTCCTCCATCACGGCGGCCCGCACGCGCTCGATGGCGGCAGGATCGTGTGCATCGAGGTGAGTGGCGAAGACGTTGAGCAGTCGCGTCCATGCCTCCTCGGGCTGGGCATAGGCGCGGATCAGCGTGTCGTCGAGATCGAAGAGGATTGCGCGTGGCAGGGCTGGCATCGTCAGGTCGCAATCGTCAGTTGGTTGGCCGGCCCGCGAAGCTCGTGGGAGCAGGGCTTACGACCACGCCGCGGTCGCCCTGGATTTCGATCACGGCCAGTGCGCGCTCGGAGCGGCCGTCGGGGAAGAAGCGGAAGATGCCGTCGATGCCCGACCAGCCGCTGGGGTTGGTGATCGCGTCGGCGGAGAAGTCGCCGCCGGCCTTCAGGCGCGCCAGGTGCCCGGCGAGGGCTACGCCATCATAGGCGAGGGTGGCGAGGCGATGCGGCGGCCGGCCGTAGGTCGAGGCGAACTTGCGCTCGAAATCGGCGCGGCGTGCCGGATCGGGAGCGGCATACCAGGCGCCGCGCAGCATGGTCTCGTTACCGATGCCCGGTGTGTCCCAGACGCCGGTGCCGATAAATTGCACGGAGCGGCCGTCGATACCTGCCGTCGCGAGGGCTGCCAGCACGGCCGACACTCGCGGCGGCGCGACGGGCACCAGGATGGCGAGCTTGCCCTCGCCCTTGGTCTCCTCGGCGAGACGGCGTGCCGGTGTGGCGAGGTCGTGGGCATTGGCGTCGAAGAATTCCACCCCGACGACCGAGCCGCCGCGCACGGCGACGTGACTTTCCAGCGTGCGCGCCATCTGTTCGCCGTAGGAGGTCTGCGGTGCGAAGGTGGCGAAGCGGCGGATGCCCGACTCAATCGCCTTGTCGACGACCCGGCGAACCTGCGGCGGCGCCGCAATGCCCATGATCCAGACGCCGCGCTGCGCCACCTGCTCGTCGTTGGAGAAGGAGATGACGTTGGCGCCGCCCTGGCTTACCAGCGGCACCAGCGCAGTCGCCGATGTGCCGTAGAGCGGTCCCAGCACCAGGGCCGCCCCGTCGGTGCGCGCCTTGCGGTAGGCCTCGACGGCCGTGTCGGCGCTGTCGCCGCTGTCGTAGGCGGACAGCGCCAGGTCCTTGGCGCCGGTGTCGAACAGCGCCATCTCGGCAGCCTGCTGCATTTGCTGACCAATCGGCGCGGCGCGACCGCTGAGCGGCAGCAGGAGGGCGATGCGGGCCTTGCCGGAGGCCGTGGTCGACGAACCGATTTGTGGAGCAGTCGTGGTGATCGAAGCAGGCGTGCTAGTCTTCGGCGAGCCGCCGCAGGCGCCCAGCAGGAAGGCAGAGGCGGCAATCGCGAAAAGAGACCTGCGCATCATCGGTGCGAAACTCCGGCAAACGGCTGCGGAAGGATGGGAACGGACGGCGTGAACGAACAAGTGCAAGCTGAAGGGCAAGCTGAAGGGCAAGCTACCGGGGGGCAGGCCCCGCGTAAACCGCCGCTGGAGGCGGGGCTGCATATTGTTGCCACGCCGATCGGTAACATGGGTGACATCACGCTGCGTGCACTCGATACCCTGCGCGCCGCCGACCTGATTGCTTGCGAGGATACCCGCGTGTTCGCCAAGCTCGCCAACCATTATGGCATCGCCGCTCCGACCGTGGCCTACAGCGATGCCACGCAGGACGCCGCCGAGCCGCGGATTGTGCGCGCACTGGCAGCCGGCAAGCGGGTCGCACTGGTCTCCGATGCCGGCATGCCGCTGATCTCCGATCCCGGCTACCGGCTGGTCCGCGCCGCGCTGGCGGGCGGGCATAAAGTGAGTTCCGCGCCCGGCGCTTCGGCCGTGCCGATGGCGTTGGCGCTTTCCGGCCTCCCCACGGACCGCTTCTTCTTCGCCGGGTTCCTGCCGGCCAAGCCGACGGAGCGCCGCCGGGCGATCGGCGAGACGGGCTCCGTGCCGTCGACACTGGTCTTCTTCGAGGCCCCCCATCGGCTCGCCGAGTCGCTGCAGGACCTTGCCGAACTGCTGGGCGACCGTCCCGCCGCCGTCGCACGCGAGCTCACCAAGCTGTTCGAGGAAGTACGTCGAGCCTCGCTGCACGAACTTGCCCGCTATTACGCACGCCATCCCGACGTGAAGGGGGAGATCGTGATCGTGATCGGCCCACCGTCCGAAGAGACAGCACAGAGCGCCGACACGATCGACACGGCATTGCGCACGGCGATGGAGGCAGCCTCGGTGAAGGATGCGGCGGCCGAAGTGGCGGCCCGCTATGGATTGAAGCGCCGCGACGTCTACGCTCGTGCGCTGGAGCTGAAGCGAGGCGCGGCATGAGGAGCGTTGCATGAGCGTCGAGACACGCCAGCGGGCCCATCGGCTGGGGCATGCCGCGGAATGGCGTGCGGTGTGGCGGCTCAGGATCGCGGGCTACACGATCCTGGCGCGGCGCTACAAGACGCGGCTGGGTGAGATCGACATCGTGGCGCGGCGCGGCAACGTGCTGGCCTTCGTCGAGGTGAAGGCACGGCGGCAGGTGACGGCCGCCGCCGAAGCGCTGGGGCAGCGACAGTTCGGTCGGATGGCGCGCTCTGCCAGTCTGTTCCTGGCGGAGCATCCGCGCCATGCGGTCTGCGCCGTACGTTTCGATGCAATACTGGTGGGTGGTCTTTGGCCGCGCCATCTACCTGACGTCTGGCAACCGCCGGAGTGAGATGTGGCGGATACCGAGCATCATAATCAACAAGGCCTGTCGCGACTGCGCGATCTGTGTGCCGGCGATGGCGAACGGCTGGACCTGCTCGAGGCGGGCTTCGCGCTCAGCACGCTGCATGCTGACGAGAGTCTTGATCTCGTGCCGTTTCGCCAGCATGTCGCGGCGATGGCCGATGCCGTGGCTGACCTTGTGCGCCGCCGCGGCGCGGCGCCCGAGATGTTGGCCGAGGTCATCGCGCGCGCCTATGCCTATCGCGGCGACAGCGAGAGCTACGACGACCTTCAGAATGCCGACCTCGTGCGGGTTATCGAGCGGCGCAAGGGCCTGCCGGTCGCGCTGTCGATTCTCTACCTGCATGTCGCACGCGCCCAGGCCTGGGAGGCAGAGGGTCTGGCCTTTCCGGGCCACTTCCTGATCCGCATCGGCATCGATGGCACGCGCTACGTCGTCGATCCTTTCCATGAAGGCAGCGTGCGCGATGCCGCCGAGCTTCGGGCACTGCTGCGGCAGGTGCTGGGGCCGGGCGCCGAACTGCAACCGGCTCATTTCGATCCGGTTTCCGACCGAGACGTGCTGCTGCGTCTGGAAAACAACGTCCGACTGCGTCTGGCCAAGCGCGAGGACTGGGGCCAGGCGGCGCGTTCGCTCGACCGCATGCTGGCGATCGCGCCGGACCGCGCCGACCTGCTGTTCGAGGCGGGCCAGCTCAATGCCCGGCTCGACAAGCGGCGTGCCGCCATCGCTGCCTACGAACGTCTCCTCGGCCTCGAGGAGAGTGCAGGCGATCGGGAGTTGCGCCTGCGCGCTGCGGCCCTGTTGCAGGAACTGCGTCGCGGCCTTAACTGAAGGCTGCAGCGCGTCCAACTTCGTTACCGCCATCTTTCTTAATCGATTGCGCAAGGAAATCTCATGAAGCTCAACGTCGCCATCCAGATGGACCATGTGTCGACCATCGACATCGACGGCGACTCGACCTTCGTGCTGGGGTTGGAGGCGGAACGGCGCGGCTACGACGTGTGGCATTACACGCCGTCGGACCTGATCTTTCGCGACCGCAAGGTGCTGGCGCGGGCCCAGCCGATGAAGCTCCGGCGCGAGAAGGGCAATCACTTCACCTTGGGGGCACCCGAGATGCTCGACCTTTCCAAGGTCGACGTCGTCCTGCTGCGCCAGGATCCGCCCTTCGACATGTCCTACATCACGACGACGCATCTGCTGGAGCATGTGCATCCGAAGACGTTGGTGGTGAACGATCCGGCGAGTGTTCGGAATGCGCCGGAAAAGCTCTATGTCACGCACTTCGACGGCGTGATGCCGCCAACGCTGATCACCTCCGACGTCCGCGCCATTCGCGAGTTCCGCGACGAACACAAGGACATCATCCTGAAGCCGCTGTTCGGCAATGGCGGCGCCGGAGTCTTCCGGGTGCGGCCCGACGATGAAAACTTCGCCTCGTTGCTCGAGATGTTCTCGCAGCGGAGCCGCGAGCCGGTCATCGCCCAGCGTTACCTGCCGGAGGTTCGGAAGGGCGACAAGCGGATCATCCTGATCGATGGCAAGGCGGTCGGCGCTATCGACCGCGTGCCGGCAGAGGGTGAAGCGCGTTCCAACATGCATGTCGGCGGCAAGGCGGTGAAGGCCTCGCTCACCAAGCGCGACATCGAGCTTTGCGAGACGATCGGGCCGGAGCTCGCGAAGCGTGGCCTGATCTTCGTTGGCATCGACGTCATCGGCGACTATCTCACCGAAATTAATGTTACGTCCCCGACGGGCCTGCAGCAGATCAACCGCTTCGACGGTGTTTCTCTGGAGGCTCAAATCTGGGATCGCATCGAGGTCCGCTACCAGGAAACACGCCATCCGCAGACGGAGAAGAAGTAAATGATTCGCCGTACGTTTCTTTGTGGTTTCACGGCATCGCTCGCGGCCCTGTCGGCCGGCGCCGCGTTGGCTCAAAACGACATCTTCGCCATGAAGCCGATCGCGAAAGCCGTGCTCGAAGGCGACGAGGAAAAGGTACGCCAGGCGCTGCTCAAGAACGAGAATCCGAACCAGACCGCCAACAATGGCACGCCCTTGCTGATCGTAGCCGTGCAGTCCGGTCATATCCCCATCGTCGAGACCCTGCTGAAGGGCGGAGCGATCGTCGATACCGTCGATCGCGAAAGCTACACGGCGCTCATGCGGGCCACCGAGAAGAACGATGTCGACATCGTCGAGATCCTGTTGCGACGGAACGCCAGTACGCGCGCGCAGAATCGGCAAGGGCAGACGGCCCTGATGATCGCATCGGGGCGGGGCTATACCGAGGTGGTCAAGCTGCTGCTCGACAAGAAGGCCGACCCCAACATGCGCGACTTCACGGGCCGCTCGGCCCTGAGTTACGCCAAGCAGAACAATCGCGGCGCCGTCGACGCGATGCTGCGCCGCGCCGGCGCCAAGGAATGACTGCTGCCGTCGGGACCGCGCCGCTGCGGATCACCGGCGGCCTCAGCATCGATCCGGCCGAGATCCAGGAGAGCTTCGTACGTGCCGCCGGGCCGGGTGGGCAGCACGTCAACACGACCTCGACGGCAGTGCAGCTACGCTTCGACGTCCGGCACTCGCCGTCGCTGCCCGAGGCGGTGCGGCAGCGGCTGGAACGGCTGGCGGGCCGTCGGCTGACGCGCGAGGGGGTGCTGGTGCTGGTGGCGCAGGGCCAGCGCAGCCAGCTCCGCAACCGCGAAGAAGCGTTAGCCCGTCTGATTGACCTGATTCGCGAGGCGGCCCGTCCACCGATCCCGCGCAAGAAGACGAAGCCGACCAAGGCCAGCAAGCGCCGCCGGGTCGACGACAAGAAGCGACATGGGGCGATCAAGTCCCTGCGGCGCAAAGGGTCGGACGATTAGCTTCCTGTCACGTCGGCCATGCTAGGGTCGCACCCCTAATCAGGAGGTGGCCGGATGGCTGATGTTCGCAAGGAAACCGACAGCCTGGGTGAGGTGAGCGTTCCGGCTGACAAGCTCTGGGGCGCACAGACACAGCGCTCGCTGGAGCATTTCAGCATCGGCAAGGACCTGATCCCGCGGGAGATGATCACGGCCTATGCGACGCTCAAGAAGGCCTGCGCCAACGCCAACCATGCCGGCAAGCGGCTGGACGACACGGCGCACAAGTTGATCGTCCAATCCTGCGACGAGATTCTTGCCGGCCAGCATCACGACATGTTCCCGCTCCACGTCTGGATGACCGGCAGTGGCACGCAGTTCAACATGAACGTGAACGAGGTGATCTCCAATCGCTGCTGCCAGATCGCGGGAACGCCGCTCGGCTCCAAGAAGCCGGTGCATCCCAACGATCACGTGAACATGTCGCAATCCTCGAACGACACGTTCCCCTCCGCCATGTACATCGCCGCGGCCGTGAACACGGCGGAACGGCTGCTGCCGGCGGTCAAGGCGATGCGCGATGCGATTGCCGTGAAAGCCAAGGAATGGGACGGCATCGTCAAGATCGGCCGCACCCATATGCAGGATGCCACGCCGATCACACTCGGCCAGGAGTGGTCAGGCTATGCCGGCATGCTGTCGGATAATGTCGGACGCATCGAAGATGCGCTGAAGGATGTCTATCATCTGGCGCTTGGCGGCACAGCCGTCGGCACCGGCATCAACGCGGCTCCTGGCTTTGCCGAAGCGGGGGCAGAGGAGATCGCCAAGCTCACCGGGCTTCCCTTCATCAGCGCCCCCAACAAGTTCACCGTGCAGGGTGCACACGATGCGCTGGTGCAGCTCTCAGGTTCGTTCCGCACGCTCGCGGTCTCGCTCTACAAGATCGCCAACGACATCCGGCTGATGTCCTGCGGCCCGCGTGCCGGTTTTGCCGAACTCGAGATTCCGGAGAACGAGCCGGGCTCGTCGATCATGCCGGGCAAGGTCAATCCGACACAGGCCGAGGCCCTCACCATGATCGCCGTTCAGGTGATGGCCAACGACGTGGCGGTGGGCTTCGGCGGCGCCGGCGGCTATCTCGAAATGAACGTCTACAAGCCGCTGATGATCTACAACATCGCGCACTCGATCACGCTGATGACCGACGGCTGTGACAACTTCCGCAAGTACCTGATCGAGGGCACCAAGCCCAATCTCAAGAAGATCAAGGAATATGTCGACCGTTCGTTGATGCTGGTGACGGCGCTGGCGCCGGTGATCGGCTACGACAAGGCCTCGCAGATCGCCCACTACGCCACGGATCACGACCTGACCTTGAAGCAGGCAGCGTTGAAGCTGGGCTTCGTGACCGAAGCCGAGTTCGACCGCGTGGTCGATCCCTCGAAGATGGTGCATCCCTACGTGGCGAAGGGCTAGCGGCGGCGGGGCTTTATCTCTCGACCAGCCAGTGCCGTTCCGTCGCGAAGCGTGCGGCGGCGAGGCCGAGCGCCATCGCTCCGACCACGAAGCAACAGATGGCGCCAGCCTCGACGGCCGCCAGCACCTCGCCCTGGTTCAGCAGCACGATGGTGCGGAAGGCATAGATGCCGGGCGTCATGATGATGATGCCCGGCACCGTGAGGACGATCCGGGGCACATGCAGGCCAGTGCGCGCAAGTGAGGCGAGCAACCCGACGACCAATGCTCCCAGAAAGGTTGCGGGCGGCAGGCTCATGCCTAGATCGTGGAGCGCCAGCCGAAGTTCGTTGCCGGCGAGCGAGAGCAGCCCCACCGTCAGCACGGTGCGAAGCCGGCTGTTGTAGAGCAGCGCGAAGCCGCAGCCGCCAGCGAAGCTCGCCAAAGCGCGCCACAACAAGCTCATAAGCTCGATGCCGTGACCGGGCGGAGGTGCTGGGACCGAGGGCAGGTTCGCCACCTCGGCCACCACCGACAGACCGAAGGCCGCGGCCATCAGGATCATCAGCGCATAGAAAAGCCGCGCCATGCCGGCCGTGATCTGATGCTGCACCAGGTCGAGCAGGGCGGCGACCAGCGGGAACCCCGGCACCAGGAAGAGAGCGGAAGAGATGAACCCCACGGCATGGGCGGTCGAGAAGCCGCGGCCGGCGATGGTGAACACGATCAGGCAATAGAGGCCTGACGCCAGGAGGGCCGCAAAGGCGCTGACGGCATACTGGTTGAGCCGATGACGGAACAGCAGTGCGCGCAACGCCTGACCGACAGCGCCGGCCACCATCGCCGCGGCAGTGCCCAGCATGTCACCGCCGTTGAGATAAGAGAAGGCAGCCGAGGCGAGCCCGATCGCCACGGCTACGGTCGCGATGGAATGCAGCGGTCCCTCGGTCTCGATGCGGTCGAGGTCGGCTGCAAGCTTCCGCGCCGTGAGATCGCCGCGGTCGCCCTGGGCCAGAGTTTCGAGGGCGGCAATGCGCGCAGCGTCGATGCCGGGCGGCGCAATCTCCGTCGCAAGCGTCGTGGCGCGGCCGTGCTGCCAGGCTGTTGCGGTCATGCCTCCCAGAGTGACGTGCACCGCGAGGCGCTCGATGCCGAGCCGCGTGGCCAGCAGGTCCATGGCCTGGCGCACGCGGAAAGCGGTATCGCCCGCGCGCAGCATCATTGCGCCGAAGCGCAACAGGACGGGGAGGGCGTCGGTCACGGGGCTGGCCGGCCTGCGGACATCAGACCGTGCGCAGACCCAGCACCTCGGCAGTTTCCTTGCGCACGCGCTCGACGAGGGCGGCGTCGGTCTTCAGGTCGTGGCCGTAGGAGGGGATCATCTCCTTGAGCTTGGGTTCCCAGTGGCCGACGAGCTGCTTGTGGAAGCAGTTCTCCAGCATGTGGACCATGATCCAGACGGCGGTCGAGGCACCGGGCGAGGCGCCGAGCAGCGCCACGATGCTCGAATCGGCCGAATGCACGATCTCGGTGCCGAATTCGAGCTTGCCGGTATGCAGCGCATCCTTGCGGATGATCTGGACGCGCTGGCCGGCGACATCGAACTCCCAGTCCTTCTCGTCCAGGCTGGGGTAGAACTCGCGCAGCGCCTTGAAGCGATGGCTGTCGCTCTGCAGCACCTGGCCGACGAGATATTCCTCGAGCGGGAAGTTGTCGCGCCCCACCGCCAGGAGAGGCAGCAGATTATCCGGTCGCACCGACTTCAGCAGGTCGAGCGCGGAACCATGTTTCAGGAACTTGGTCGAGAAGCCGGCATAGGGTCCGAACAGCAGCCAGCGCTTGCCGTCGATGATGCGGGTGTCGAGATGCGGCACCGACATCGGCGGCGTGCCAGTCGCAGCCATGCCATAGACCTTGGCGTTGTGGCGGTCGGCGATCTCGGGCTTGCCGCAGCGCAGCCAGATGCCGCTCACCGGGAAGCCCGCAAAGCCGTGGGCTTCGGGGATATCCGACTTCTGCAGGAGCGAGATCGCCGCACCGCCGGCTCCGAGGAAGACATACTTTGCGCCGATACGACGCTTCTCGCCGGTCTTCTCGTCGGTCACGTCGACCTGCCAGCCACCGTCCGACCGGCGGTGCAGGTCGGTCACTTCGTGATTGAAGTGGATGTCGAAGCCGTCCTGGCGGCGCAGATAGGCGAGCAAGGCGGAGGTGAGTGCGCCGTAATTCACGTCGGCACCCGTCACCATGCGCGTGGCGGCAACCGGTTGGCTGGGATCGCGGCCTTCCATGATCAGCGGCACCCACTCGGCGATCTGCTTGTGGTCCTCTGAATACTCCATGCCGCGATAGCAGTGATGGGCACTCATCGTGGCGTGGCGCTTCTTCAGGAACGCGACGCGGTCGGCGCCGGTGATGAAGCTCATGTGCGGGACGGGGTGGATGAAAGCGTCGGCCGACGAGATCGCGCCCTTGCGGATAAGGTACGACCAGAACTGGCGCGACATGTCGAACTCGACATTGACCTCCAGTGCCTTGGCGATGTCGACGCTGCCGTCGGGACGTTGCGGCGTGTAGTTCAGCTCGCAATTGGCGGCATGGCCCGTGCCGGCATTGTTCCAGGCGGCGGAGCTTTCCTGTGCCTCGCCCGGCAACCGCTCGATGATCTCGAGCCGCAGGTGCGGCTGAAGTTCCTTCAGGAAGGTCGCCAGGGTCATGCTCATGATGCCGGCGCCGACCAGGACGACATCGGCGTCGTCAGGTTCGTTCTCTGCCATCGAAATCTCCCGACTTATTTCTGTTGGCCTCGTTTGAAGGGCACGGCTGCGTCCTTGGCCAGCACGACGTAGAGCCGGCGCCACGGCTGGTCGTCGACCAGCTTCCAGGTGTGGCCGCCGCCGGCCGTATCCTCGGCGAGCAGGACATCGCCCGGTGTCAGGACGAAGTGCTGGCCGGACCGGGTCTGGAATTCGAGCGTGCCGCTCAGCGTGATCACGAGCTGGCGAACCGGCGCGGTGTGCCAGGCGAGCGTGCCGCCGGCGCGGGTTTCCTGAAAGGAGGCGGTGGACGTGCCGATCTTGCCACTCAACAGGTCGCCATGCGTGCCCGGCGTCAGCTCGATCGTTCCTTCTTCGAAATGGGAGTTCTGATCCTCACCCGTCCAGATCCGCACGCACCGAATCATCCTGCCGTCCTGGGTTGCCTGTTTGCCGAGCCGCCGAGGACGATAACACGGAAGACGACGAAATACTGGCACCCCTCCGATTGTACGCCGCTACGATGTAGCGGTAGTGGCCATCGGGAAGGCCGATCCGCTGCGCCATCCGGCGCCGGCGTCGGCCAGGTTCGGGGGGCAGCACGATCCGCTGACTGAATTCGGCGTTGGGGCAAGCGGCGCGCAGCGCCGCATCGGGCTTGACCTTGGGGGCTGCGGCGAGTGCGGCCAGTGGATCGAGCGACGACATGTGGTCGTTGCGCACGCGCCACAGGCCAAAGGCAAGCCGGGCTGTTGCGGCGAGCAGCCAGAGAAGGAGCGCCGGCAAGCCGAAGCGAAAGAAAGGATGCGTCCCTGGTTCGTTCCATGTCCACACGCTCGCGCCGACGAGCGCGAGAGCCGTGATGGCAGCGGCCACGAAGACCGCAATGGTGACGAACTTGAAACGGCGGGACGACAATGCGGTCTCCTGGCGACAATCGCACGTAGTCCCCCGCTACATAGTAACGTGCTCAGTCGAGAGGTCGACCCTTTACCTATCCACCGTTTCGCCAGCGCCTTACGAAAGAGAAGGTGGCGCGAAAGCGCCGTTCAAGAATTTCGCCTTCGCCTGTGTGCGGCTGAGTTTGCCTGATGATGTAAGGGGCAGTCCGACCTGACGCGAAACCAGTTCGACGCGGCAATCGATGCCGGCGGTTTCCTTCACGACCTGGCGAATATTGCCGATCAAGGCGGCGATCTCGTCGGGCTCGGCAGGGAAGCCCTGGACCAACACGATGACTTCCTCGGCGCCCCCGTTGGTCGCTTCGAGCGAGAAAGCGCAGGCATCACCGCGGCGCAGGCGCGGCAGCGTTTCGACGGCCCATTCGATATCCTGCGGCCAGATGTTGCGGCCGTTGACGATCATCAGATCCTTGGCACGACCCGTGATCACCAGTTCGCCGTCGGCCCAGTAGCCGAGGTCGCCGGTGTCGAGCCAGCCATCGTCGAGCACCTCGCGGCTTTCTTCGGTCTTCAGATAGTAACCGGGCATGACGCTGGGGCCGTTGGCGAAGATGCGGCCGACATGGCGCTCGGCCAGCGGCATGCCGCTCGCGCCGCGAACCTGGACGAGATGGCCATCCATCGGTCGGCCACACGATACGAACTCGCGTCCCCCCAACGTGTCGGTGCGAAAGCCGGTGAAACGTCCGCCGAACGTCAGGCCGACGCAGACCTCGGCCATGCCGTAGCTCGGCATGAAGGCACGCGCATCGAAGCCGCGTGATGCGAAGGTCTCGGCGAAGCGGCGCAGCACCGTGGGCTGGATCATGTCCGCGCCGATGCCGGCCAGCTTGAGGCAGGAGAGGTCGATGTCGCCCGGCATCTGCACCTGGGCACGGCGGGCAACCAGTTCGTAGCCGAAGCCTGGGCTGTAAGTGATAGTGGCGCGCCGTCGCGAGATCAGTGACAGCCATTGCATCGGCCGCCGTGCGAAGTCGCGCGGCGCCAGCAGATCGACGCTGCGCTGGGCGCACATCGGCGCCAGCACGAAGCCGATCAGGCCCATATCGTGATAGAGCGGCAGCCAGCTCACGCCGGCGTCGTGCTCATCGAGTTCCTGGCGTGTGATCGAGCCATCGATGTTGGCCATGAGCTGATTCTGGTGGATATCGACGCCCAGCGGCGCGCGCGTGCTGCCCGAGGAAAACTGGATATAGCAACGCTCGCCGGCCGACAGCGGCTGCAGCTCCGCAGACGCTTCGGGCAGGGCTTCGAAGAGCGACATCGGCCCGACGAGGCGTGCCCAGGTGCCGGCAGCCGCCGCTTCGGCAAAGCCCACGAGATCGTCGGGCGCCACGACGGCGACAGCGCCCGCCGCCACGATCTGACGGCGGAGCTGGGCGATGTAGCTCTCTTTGGCTCCGAAGCCGACCGGCACCGCAACGGGAACAGGCAGCACGCCGGCATATTGTGCGCCGAAGAAGGCGACGCAGAAGCCTGGCCAGGTGTCGGCCACGATGACCAGCCGTTCGCCGCGGCCGATGCCGGCGCCGATCAGGTGGCGTGCGAAGCGCCGCGCCTGCACGCTGAGATCGGCATAGGACAGACGGCTCAGGAGCTTGCCTCGCGCGTCGAAGAAGTTGAGGCCGGTCTCGCCTCGAGCGGCATAGTCGAGCGCTTCGCAGAGACTGGAGAAGCCGCCGCGGCGGAAGGGGAGGGATGTGTTCAGTGTTGGCGTCGGCACCAGCGCTTCTGGCGATAAGCCAGAAGGCAGCGTCGAGGCATAACGTTGCAGCCGGCTGGCCTCGCTGTCTGAGGCGAGGGCTTCCGGAAAACGCGCAGGCAAGACTTCACGGATCGACGTCATCGGACGATCTCCCAAACGGTTCGCACTAAGCGCGTCACCGCTCGGTTGACCGTCCCAATGGATCATCCCGTCCATCAGAAGAGCGACGCTATCGCCGGCAGGTCTTCTGGCTCGCGGGTCTTAGCTCCTGCCCGTCTTCCCAGACCGTGAGGTCCAGTGACATCTGGGCATTCGCTCGCCGCTTACAGCTGCGGGTACAGCTGCCGATTGGCTCCCAAAGAAGGGAGCGGCACGGCATTCCCTGTTCGCCCCCGGTTAAGGAGGACCGTCGATACGGTCCTCGTTAAGCGGGCAGGGGAGGCGCGTCAAGCGATGCCATGTCTCCAGCTTGACGCAATCGCTTCGCCCGCCTATCGGTCGAACATCGACGGTCCTCCTTAACCGGGGGTGAAAAGGGAACGCCGTGCAGTCCTTCGGGACCAATCGGCGGCTGTACCCGCAGCTGTAAGCGGCGAGCAACTGTCCACCAGTCACTGGGTGCCAAGCATCCGGGAAGACGGGCAGGAGCTAAGACCCGCGAGCCAGAAGACCTGCCGGCGATAGCGTCGCTCTTCTGATGGACGGGACAATCCATTGGGACGGTCAACCGAGCGGTGACGCGCCTTGTGCGTGTTGTTGTTGGGGAGATCGTCAAATGACGCCGATCCGTCGTTCCTTCTATGCCTTGTTTTTGTCGTTGCCGGCCGTGTTGCCGTCTGTTGCCGTGCAGGCGCAGACCGAGCCCGACATCATGCTGCCCTCGCTGGTCGTGACACCCGACCGCGTACCGACCGATGCCGACAAGGTGACCGGCACGGTGACGGTGATCACCAACAAGGAGATGCAGGATCGGCAGTTACGCACAGCGACCGATGTGTTGAGTACCGTGCCCGGCATCTCCGTGCAGCAGTCGGGTGGGCCCGGCACGCTGACCTCGGTGTTCGTGCGCGGCTCCAACTCCAATCACGTGCTGGTGCTGATCGACGGCGTCAATGTCGCTGATCCCTCGTCGGCCAATGGCGCGGTCGATTTCGGGCACTTTCTCACCGAGAACCTCGACCGCATCGAGGTCGTGCGTGGGCCGATGAGCACGCTCTATGGTAGCCAGGCGATCGGCGGCGTCATCAACATGGTGACCAAAGCCGGCAAGGGGCCGATGAACGGCGCCGCCTTCACCGAGCTCGGCACGCGTCTGCGGACCAATAGCGGCGGCTACGTCCGCGGCAGCGTCGGCCGTTTCGACTATAATCTCACGGGCGCGTTCACCTACTCACCCAACGATACGATTGTGCCGGCGCGGTTCTGGCCGCAAAACGGCTTCGTTGACACCGATCCCTACCGCAACTTCACCGTAGCGGGGCGGCTGGGTTTCCAGATCGACGACAATTCGCGGATCAACTACTTCGGCCGCTTCATCGACACGCAGGTGAAGTACGATCAGGTCGGTCTGGAAGATCCGAATGCCGGCGGCTTCACTCAGCAGTTTTTCAATCGGGTCGAATTCGAAGGCAACTATCTCGACGGCCGCTGGAAGCCGACGGTCGGGTTCAACTACTCGACCATCTACCGCCACGACCAGGATTTCCCGAGCCTCCAGAACCCGTTCCCGTTCACGGAGGATGCCTACTACAACGGCCGACGGCTGGCGGTGGATTTCAAGAACCAGATCAACGTCACCGACAATGTGATGGTGCTGGCCGGTGTCGACTACGAACGTACCTGGGCCTACAGCAATTCCGATGGTGCGCAGGGCTGGGGCACCATGGCGCAGACCGGCCTCTATGCCCAGGTGAAGGCCACGGTACTCGAAGATCTCACCCTGTCTCTGGGGGGCCGAGTAGACCTCAATGACACCTTCGGCACGGTCTCGACCTGGCGCGCCGGCGCGACCTATCTGTT
>JAFKFK010000057.1 GCA_017307275.1 Alphaproteobacteria bacterium
CACGCCTCGCCGCCGCGCTGGAGCCCGCCGTCGGTGCGGCAGATTTCGTGATCGTCGACACACCCGGCAGCGACACGCATCTCAGCCGGCTGGCGCACACCTGGGCCGACAGCCTGCTGACGCCACTCAACGACAGCTTCATCGACCTCGACCTGCTGGCGCGGGTCGATCCCGATACGCTGAAGATCGTGCGGCCCTCGATCTATTCCGAGGCGGTGTGGAAGCAGCGCCAGATCCGCGCCGTCGAAGGCGGCCGGCCGGTCGACTGGATCGTGATGCGCAATCGCCTTTCCGCACTGGCGGCGCGCAACAAGCGCGACATGAGCGCGGTGATCGAGGCGCTTTCCAAGCGCATCGGCTTCCGCGTCGCGGCGGGATTGAGCGAGCGCGTGATCTACAAGGAGCTGTTCCTGAACGGCCTCACCTTGCTCGATCTCAAGCGCGGCGGCAGCGGCCCGTCCTTGACGTTGAGCCATGTCGCGGCCCGTCAGGAAGTGCGCGACCTCGTTGCGGCGCTCAATCTGCCGCCGCTGGCGACGGCTGCGCCGGCGGACGAACCTCAGCCGGAGCCCGAGGCAGAGCCTGTGTCCGAGGTCGCGCCGGAAGAGCAAACGCCGGTGGAGTGAGAGTCGCTCTCGTTTCGCACCGAACGGGCACTACTCCAAGAAACGTAGGCGAAAGGCACCGAGCCGAATCGAGCAGCGGCTCTGGTTGTATTCTGTCCATTCACTCGTCTTGAAGATGTCTCGGCGGTTTGGTTCAATCGCCGCCGGGGCTTGTGGCAGGCCAGACGAAGCCGAACGCTCGGCTCCGTTTGGAGCGCCAGGAAAAGAGGCGGGTGTGTTTCGTCGTTGTGTGATCGCGCTTGTTGCCGTCGTGGCAATCGTTGCTGCTGCAAACCTATTGATGGTGCAGCGAATCGTCTGGCAGGCGGCGGCAGAAGATCCACGAAACGAAGGCATCGAGTTTGTCGGATATTATCGATACGGCGTCCTGCCAACAGAGCTCGTCGTCGATCTCTGGTCCATCCAGCCCGACAAGAGCATGGCGGATGTCTCGCGCGTGTTGCTGACGATTGCGCGCGAGTTGAAGGATCGGGAGTTCGACCGGGTTATCCTGGCCTGGCGCGGTGACGCGCGCTTTGCCATGGACGGGCCTTACTTCGCCAAGCTCGGTCGGGAGTATGGAATTCAGAATCCCGTCTATACGCTCAGGACGATGCCGGAGAACGTCTACCTTTTAGACGGCCGCCCGGCCTTCGATACCTGGACCGGCGGTCTGCTCGGCGTGCTTGGTAAGCAAATTGAAGACCTCAAGGACTTCCACCTCCGTTGGTATGGTGCGTCGGCCTTTGCCGTCGGTCGGTAATCTGTACCGGCCTGACTGAGCTGTATCGGGACTAATCCGCCGCCACGGGACGGGCCTCCGCCAGTGGACGCGCCTGAGAGATGAACAGCCAGAGGAGTCCCGCCACCTGCAGGACGAACAGCGCGCCGTAGGACCAGGTGTAGCCGTCGGTCGCGTAGCCGGTGGCGGTGCGTGGCCACAGGTCGACGATCTTTCCGATCGCCCATTGCAGGGCGAAGATCATGGTGAAGACGACGAGGTTCGAGCTGGTGCTGACCCGGCCGGCATAGTGCGCGGGGAACGAGCGTGCGAGCAGCGGCATGTACTGGATCGGGTAGGCGCCGAGGAAGCCGAACAGCAGCCACGCCAGCACCGGCTGGAACGAGGGCAGGAAGGCGAGCCAGGCGCAGACCAGTGCGAAGAGCATGCTGCCCAGCGTGGAGGAGGCGAAGTCGCTGACGCCCACGCGGCGGAAGGCGCCTGACAGCACGCCGCTCATCGCGAAGCCAAGCGTCATGGCCGCGGTCGTGTAGAGCTGGATGTCGGCGCGCACGTCCTTGTCGGCGATGCCGCCGACGTCGCGCAGCCATGGTCCGATCCATAGCGTGATGCTGGCGATGAAGGCCACCTGCTGGAAGGTGAGCAGCGGCTGGATGCGCCAGAAGAAGCCGTCGGTCAGCACGATGCCGGTGATGCGGAACTGTTCGCGCAGCGTGCCTTGCGCTTGCGGCGTGCCGCGTTCCGGCACGACCACGTACAGGATCGCCGAGGTGACGAGGCAGAGCCCGGCCAGCCAGAAGAACAGGCCCTGCCAGCTCATGATCGAAAGCGACCATTGGATGGGGAGCGTCGCTGCCATCGAGCCGAGCCCGCCCGCCATCATGTGGAAGCCGGTGATGAGGCCCCAGCGTTCCGGCGGATACCAGAGTGTGATCGCCTTGATCGCGGCCATCAGCCCGCCGGCGAATCCGAGGCCGATCAGCACGCGCGCGACGACCAGCTCGCCGAGCGAGAAGCTGAGCCCAAACAGCGCGGAGCCGATGCCGGCCATCGCCAGCAGCACCGTCTGCACCTTGCGCGGCCCGTAGCGGTCAAGCATGACGCCGAGTACCGGCTGGCAGCCGGCAAAGAAGAGAAAGAAGGCCGAGGTGAGCAGGCCGAGGTCGCCCGCGGTGATGCCGACATCCCGTTCGAGATACGGAAAGATGACCGCATTCACGCCCCGGAAGATGTAGGAGAGGAAGTAGGCGAGCGCGAAAGGTAGAAAGACGCGCAGCAGCAGCGTGGCGAATGTAGGGGCGTTTCCGGTCATGCTTCGTGTTGGCGCGAATGCGCGCGTGCACCATATTGAACGTGTAACGGAGGGTCAAAGGACGTGGTTGGCGATCGCAAGGTTCCGTCTGCCGCAGGTGCGAACGACGTCGACGCCTTCGTGCGCGAAGTCGGCAAGTTGCCGGTCGGCGCCAAGCCGGGCGGACGCGGGCGGTTGCTGTTCGCGATGGACGCCACGGCCAGCCGCGAGCCGACCTGGGATCACGCCTGCGCCATCCAGGGCGAGATGTTCGTCGCCGCCGATACGCTGGGTGGGCTCGACGTGCGGCTCGCCTTCTATCGCGGCTTCGAGGAATTCAAGGTGAGCAAGTGGACGTCGGACGGCCGCGAGCTGGCGCGCCTGATGAGCGCCGTGCGCTGCCTCGCCGGCCGCACCCAGATCGCGCGCCTCCTGAGCTATGCCGGCGATCAGCGGCGCGAGAGCCGGCTCGACGCGGTGGTGTTCGTGGGCGACTGCTGCGAGGAGGACGTCGATGCGGTCGGTCACGAGGCAGGGCAGCTCGGATTGCTCGGCCTGCCGGTGTTCGTCTTTCAGGAAGGCGACGATCGCGTGGCCTCTCGGCTCTTTCCGCAGATCGCCAAGCTGACGCGCGGCGCTTATTGCCGGTTCGACCGTTCCAGCCCCGACCAGCTCAAGCGGCTGCTGGGCGCGGTGGCGGCCTATGCCGCCGGTGGCCGCGCCGCGCTCCTGAAGTACGGCAAGGACCAGGGCGGCGCGGCGGCGCTGCTTACCAACCAGATGAAGTGACCGCTCTTTCCAAGGAGAACATCATGGCCGACGTCGCGACCGCACTTGCGCCAGGTATCGTCGTTGTCGAGGACAACGGCACCGGGCCGTTCTCCGAGACGGTGCGCAGCGGCGTGCATGTGCTGGCGGCCGACGAACCGGTCGCGAAGGGCGGCAACGATACCGGGCCCGATCCCTATGCCTACGTGCTGGCCGGCCTCGGTGCCTGCACGGCGATGACGCTGCGCATGTATGCTCGGCAAAAGAAGTGGCCGCTGGAGAAGGTCAGGGTGCAGCTCCAGCACGACAAGATCCACGCCGCCGACTGCGAGAGCTGCGAGACCAAGGACGGCAAGGTCGACCGCATCCAGCGGACCATCGAACTCGAAGGTCCGCTCGACGACGAGCAGCGCAAGCGGCTGATGGAAATTGCCGACCGCTGCCCCGTGCATCGCACGCTCACGTCGGAAATCCTGATTCAGACAAGCGCTGGTTAGCGATGAAGACCTCCGATGGTGCAGCGCGCCTGCGGGCGGACGTCGAGGCGTTCTTCGATCAGGAGATACTGCCGCGGCATCGCGATTGGGTGGCCCATGTTGCTCGTCACCCGGGATCGCCGCCTTTCCTCGCCGGGTTGCGGGAGCGGGCGCGCGAGGCCGGCTTGTGGAATCTCTGGCAGCCGGATCGCCTGAACAACCGCGACTACGCCCCGATTGCCGAAATCACGGGTCGGCTGCCCTGGGCATCCGAAGTGTTCAACGGCCAGGCGCCCGATGTCCCGAACATGATCATGCTGCAGCATGCCGCGACCCCGGCGCAGAAGCAGCGCTGGCTGGAGCCGCTGCTGGACGGCCGCATCCGCTCCGCCTTCGGGATGACCGAACCCGACGTGGCGTCCGCCGACGCCACCAACATCGCCACCAGCCTGCGTCGCGACGGCGGCGACTGGGTGGTCAACGGGCGCAAGTGGTACATCACCGGCGGCGCCCATCCCGATTGCGCCTTCGTCATCGTCATGGGGGTGTCGCGTCCCGAGGCATCGCGCACCGGCCGGCATTCCTGCGTGATCGTGCCGATGGATGCGCCCGGCCTGAAGGTCGTGCGCGAACTGCGCTTCCTCGGCTGGGAGGACAGCATCGCGCCCATCGCCGAGCTTGAGTTTCGCGACGTGCGGGTGCCGCTCGAAAACCTGTTGGGCGAAGAGGGCGAGGGCTTCGCTGCCGCGCAAGTGCGGCTGGGGCCGGCGCGGCTGCATCACTGCATGCGGGCCATCGGGACCTGCGAGGTGCTGGTCGAGCTGATGATGGCGCGGGCCGCCGAGCGCAGCACCTTCGGGCGCACCCTCATCGACTACGACGCGACCCAGCAGGCGGTCGCACGGTCGCGCATCGAGATCGAACAGGCGCGGCTGCTGGTGCTGCACACCGCCGAACGGCTGGACGCCGACGGCCATCATGCGGCGTGGCGCGACGTTTCTATGGTCAAGGTCGCGGTGCCGGAGATGGCGCAGCGCATTGCCGACCGCGCGCTGCAACTGTTCGGCGCCATGGGCGGCAGCGACGATGCGCCGATCCACCGAGCCTTTGCCGTCGCGCGGATGCTACGCATTGCCGACGGCCCCGACGAGGTTCACCTGCGCCAGATCTTCCGTGCCGAACCACCGGCGCGCTGGCGCGTCGCCGACTCGCCCTACATCACACCCGGCTCTTAGAGGGCACCTAGAGGGCGCTTAGGCGCCCATCAACCGGGCGGTCCAGCCACCGGGCAGCACGGAGCCCAGCCATACGGCGGCCTTCGTGCCGATGGGGAAGGCGATGCGCGCGCGATTGTTGGCGAGGCCGCGGCGGATGATCGCCGACGCGCGCGCCGAACTCATCAGGAAGGGCATGGGGAAGGGCGCCCCTGCCGTCATGCGGCTCACGACGAAGCCGGGGCAGATCACGCTGACGCCGATGTCGTGCTTCTTCATCACGTAGCGCAGGCTCTCGCCCCAGACGCGGACGGCGGCCTTGCTGGCGTTGTAGGAGGCCGAGTAGGGCAGGCCGATGAAGCCCGCCAGCGAAGAGACGACGGCAATCTGGCCGCGCCTGCGCGCGATCATGCGGTCGAGCAGCGGTTCCACCGTATTCAACGTGCCGTAGACGTTGACGTCGAAGGTGCGGCGGATGATGGCGAAGTCGTCGATCGAGGAATTGTCCTTGTCGATCGAGATGCCGGCATTGGCCAGGATCAGGTCGACAGGGTGGGCATCGTCGAAGGCCTTGAGCCAGTCGGCGAAGCGTTCGCGCTCGGTGACGTCGATCGTCTCGGCGAAGACCGTGGCGCCCTTGGCGCGGCAGGCGGCGGCGACGGTTTCGAGGCGCTCGGCGTCGCGGCCGGTCAGGGCAAGAGCCGTGCCCGGCTGCGCATAGTCGAGAGCGATCGCCTCGCCGATGCCACTCGATGCGCCGGTGATGACGATCCCGGTGAAGCTCTTCATGCGTGCCAAGCCTCGATCGCTTTACTGCTTGGCTTTCGCTTGCAGGCCCCAACCCTCCGCCATGTTCTGGGCCATGCGGGCTGCCATGATGCGATAGCCGCGGCTTTCGCCGCCCGGCGCCTGATAGGCATGGATATTGTCGGCGTAGATCGTTTCCTTCTCGTTGGCGTAGATGTCGAGCAGGCTGCGCACGGCGATGCCGCCTTCGTTCAGCGTCTCGAGGTCGTGCACGATCCGGACATAGCGTGGACCGTAGGTCATGTCCGGTGTGCCGCGCTTCTCTTCTTGGGTCAGCACCTTGTCGACGGCCGGCACGGGCTGCAGGAAGAACATCGACTTCACATTGTAGTGGCGGGCCGTCATGTCCATGATCCGGATGTACTTCCGGTACTGCTCGATCTGGCGCGTTATCAGCCTGTTGGGGTCGTCGTAGATGTCCTTCGGCAGCTTCATCATCTCCCAGAACAGCTTGGCCGTTGTCGGGTCGGTCTTGGTGGTGAGCTGCGACATGCCCTCGACCAGCAGATAGGCGCCGTGGGAGTTTTCGAGGAAGCTGCTCTGTATCCAGGCAGCGATACGGCCGGCCATCCAGCTCACGACCACTTCGCCGAAGCCGTCCTGCGCGGCCAGCGGGTTGGCGTCGAGGAAGTTGTTGCCCGGCAGCTCGAAGCGGGACACGACGCCCGGCTGGATCATGAGCTGTTCGTTGTAGCCGTCGAGGGTGACGACCGCGTCGACGAAATCCGCGTAGAGCGAGAACAGGATCGTCTGCTGCGGCTGCTTCCACGCACCGTCGCCGCCGTTCAGCACGAGGAACGGCTTGCCGTTGGGGCTGACGTAGTTCCGGTTCAACTCCTCTTCGAGGTAGCGCGGCGCCGGCGGCGGCTGATACTGGCCAAGCTGCGAGGCGACCGAGCCGCCGGTCAGCAGGATGACATAGCGGTCGGTGCGGCGCTGGTCCGGGAAGTCCTCACCGAACAGGCCGATATTGTTGATGCCGGGCAGCGAGCAGGGCTTCCCCCTGCTGTGGACGAAAGCCAGGTAGGGGTGCGGGAACAACGTGTCGCCGTAGCGGCAGCCGGATTCACGGGCGGCGCTCTGCACGAACGTGTTGGTATTCTGGGTGAATAACTTTGCAGAAGGTGTGTACTTTCCATCCCGCATCGTGAGCCATGCGGTGGCCCCTACCTCGAAGCAGACGAGCGCAATCGCAACGCCGACCAGAATAGAGAAGATCTTCAGCCCGGTGCGCTTAATCACGCTTGCCCCCAGCCCGACCATTCATCCTTACAAACTCCATTTGAATTGGTCGAACAGTACACTAATGAGACATGAACGCCCATTGGAGCGAGGATAACTTGATTGCGAGCATGACGGGCTATTCCCGGGCGCAGGGATCGGACGAGCGACGGCGCTGGGTCTGGGAGGCACGGAGCGTCAACGGGCGCAATCTGGAGATCCGTTGCCGTGTTCCGCAGGGTTTCGACCGGTTGGAGAATCCCGCGCGCACGGCCGTCGGCGGCCGCGTGAAGCGTGGGAATGTTTCACTCACCCTTACCATTGCGAGCGAGCGCCAGAGCAAGCCGCTCAGCATCAACCGGACGTTGTTGGCCGAATTAGGCACTTTGGTCGAAGAAGTACGTCGCACCACCGGCGCGGCGGCCCCCTCGGCCGACGGGCTGCTGCGCGTCCGCGGCGTCATCGAGGAGGAAGAGGACACTGCGGAAAGCGAGGAGGCGCTGGCGGCCCTCGACAAGGCGCTGCAGGCGACGCTCGCGGAAGCCCTGAAGGATCTGGTCGCGGCCCGCGCGGCCGAAGGCAAGGCGCTGTCCGGCGTGATCGAAGGCCATGTGGCGGAAATCGAAAGTCTCTGCACGCGTGCGGCCGAGCGGGCGCAGGCGCAGATGGGCACCGTCCGCCAGCGCTTCCAGGGACAGCTCGCCGAACTGCTGGAGCGCGTCCCGGCATTGTCCGAGGAACGCTTCGCGCAGGAAGTGGCGCTGCTGGTCGGCAAGGCCGACGTGCGCGAGGAACTCGACCGGCTCACCGCCCATATTGCGCAGGCCCGCAGCCTGCTGGCCGATGCGCGGCCCGACAATCCGGTGGGCCGCAAGTTCGATTTCCTCTGTCAGGAATTCAATCGCGAGGCCAATACGCTCTGCTCGAAGTCTGCCGACATCGAGCTGACTCGCATCGGCATCGATCTGAAAGGCGCCGTAGAGCGCATGCGGGAGCAAGTGCAGAATGTCGAGTGACGTCGATGCGCCGGTGATACAGCGGCGCGGCCTGATGCTGGTCCTGTCCTCGCCGTCGGGCGCGGGCAAGACGACCCTGTCGCGGCAGCTCCTGGAGAACGATCCCCACATTCAGTTGAGCGTCTCGTGCACGACGCGCGACCGCCGTCCGGGCGAGCAGGGCGGTGTCGATTATCACTTCGTCGACGCCGCGACCTTCCGCGACATGATCGAGCGCGACCAGTTCCTCGAACATGCGCGCGTGTTCGACCACTACTACGGCACGCCCAGCCAGCCGGTCGAAGAGGCCTTGATGGCCGGACGCGACATGCTGTTCGACATCGACTGGCAGGGCACGCAGCAGCTCAAGGAGAAGGGCCGCGACGATCTGGTGACGGTGTTCATTCTGCCGCCCTCCACGCGCGATCTCGAACGCCGCCTGATCTCGCGGGCGCAGGACGCCCCCGATGTCGTGGCGCGCCGCATGGCGAAGGCCGCCGACGAGATGAGCCACTGGGCCGAGTACGACTACACGATCATCAACAAGGACATCGGCACCAGCGTCATGCAGCTCAAGGCCATCCTGATGGCCGAGCGCTTGAAGCGCGAGCGTCAGCTCGGCCTGTCGGATTTCGTCAAGGCGCTGCGCGAGGGGCGGTGATCGGCTGGCCGATGCCCAGCTGTCCCTGCGAACGCAGGACGAGCTGGCTCGGCGTGTAGGGACGGCCCGAGCATTCGGCGATCAGTCGATCGCTCGCGGTTTCGATCGCGTCTTCCAGGCGGCGCATGAAGGTGGCCTTGTCGAGACCCGTCTCGATGGCGGGCAGAAACTCGATGGCCGCGCGGCCCGGCTTCTTCCACCAGTCGCGACGGTTCCACAGCAGGCCGACCGATGTCGCCACCGGCGTCACCGGCAGGTTGAGGTCGCGATAGAGATAGAAGATGCCGGAGCGGTAGCGCTCGCGTTCGCCCGGCGCCATCAGATGGCCCTCGGGATAGATCGCGATGTGACGGCCGCTATCGCAGGCGCGCTTGGCGAACTGCGCCAGGTTCTCGCGCTCCTTGCCGCCGCCGCAGGTGTCGACGCGGATCATCTGCAGGCGATAGAGGATCGCGCCGATCAGCGGATAGCGAAACAGCTCCTGCATGGCGACGAAGGCGATGCCCGGGATTTCGGCCGCGAGGAGAATGCCGTCGCATTCGCTGTGGTGCTTATTGGCCAGCAGCACCGGGCCGCGCTTGGGCAGGTTCTGCCGGCCGCGCACCTCGACCTTCATGCCGCCGATCCAGCGCATGCCCCAGACGACCGAGCGGGCCCAGTAGTGCAGCAGGCCGCGCAGCAGCACCGGCGTCGGGATCGGCACCAGCAGGATGCCGAGGATCGCCGCGATCAGGGTGCCGACATAGAAATAGAGATTGAAGGCCAGGGACCGGATCATGGTCGCTATTTATAGTGAGTGCTCACTCACTTGTCAAGCCGACCTGCGAGACGCACGAAGTCCGCCACCGAAAGCTCCTCTGCACGGGCAGTGGGCGACAGGCCGAGCTCGGTAAGGACCGCCGTGGGATCGCCGAAGAGGCCCGCCAGGGAGCCGCGCAGCATCTTGCGGCGCTGGCCGAAGGCAGCCGCCGTCAGCCGCTCCAGTGGGCGGAGGTCGGCCAGCCGGTCGGCGGCGGGGCGTGGGGTGAGGCGGGCCACCGAGGACACGACCTTGGGCGGCGGCACGAAGGCCGAGGCCGGGATGTCGAACAGCCGGCGAACTTCGCAGACATGCTGGGCGAGCACGGAGAGCCGGCCGTAGTCCTTGCTGCGCGGCGAAGCGACCAGTCGGTCGACGACCTCCTTCTGGAACATCAGAACCATGTCGGTGAGCTCGTCGGCAGCGTGCAGCCAGCGCACGAGCAACGGCGTCGAGACATTGTACGGCAGGTTGGCGACGATGCGGCGCGGAGCGGGGCCGAGCGCTGCCGGCTCGACCTGCAGCGCGTCGGCTTCGACCAGCGCGAGGTGGCCGTCGGCCGCCGCCTCCAGTTCGCGCAACGCCCCGATGGCGCGGCGATCGAGTTCGACCGCGACGACGCTCGCTGCGCCTTCGAGCAGCAGCGCGCGCGTGAGGCCGCCGGGGCCGGGGCCCACTTCGATGACGGTGCCCTCGTGCAGCGGCGCGGCGGCACGCGCAATGCGCCGCGTGAGATTGAGGTCGAGCAGGAAGTGCTGGCCGAAACGCTTCTTGGCGTCGAGGTCGTGCGCGGCGATGGTCTCGCGCAGCGGCGGCAGGGCTGCGATCCGGTCCATGTCTGATGCTGCCGGCTAGTTGCCGCGCCGGCGGGCCATGTCGTCGGCCATCTCGATTGCGGCCAGCAGGCTCGTCGGATCGGCACGACCGCTGCCGGCAATGTCGAGGGCCGTGCCGTGGTCGGGCGAGGTCCGCACGAAGGGCAGGCCCAGGGTGACGTTGACGCCGCCCGCGAAGTCGATGGTCTTGATCGGGATCAGCGCCTGGTCGTGATACATGCAGAGGGCGGCGTCGTAGTTGGTGCGGGCGCCGGCATGGAACAGCGTGTCGGCAGGTGCGGGACCGCGGGCGTCGATGCCCGCGCGCTGCAACGCTTCGATGGCGGGCTGGATCACGCGCCGCTCTTCGTCGCCCATCGCGCCCTGTTCGCCGGCGTGCGGATTGAGCGCCGCCACGGCAAGCCGCGGACGCTCGATGCCGAAAAGCTCCGAGAGGCCTTGTGCGGTGATGCGGCCGGCGCGCTCGATCGCCTCGCCGTCGAGAGCATGCACCGCATCCGCCAGCGAAAGATGGATCGTCACCGGCACGACGCGAAGCTGCGGGCAGGCGAGCATCATGGCGACATCGACGCCGCCCGCCAGTTCGGCGAGAAATTCCGTGTGGCCGGGATGCTGGAAGCCCGCGTCCTGCAGCGTCTTCTTCTGGATCGGATTGGTCACCATGCCGGCAATCGTTCCGGCGATGGCGAAACGCGCCGCCCGTTCGATCGCGTCGAGCGTGGCGCCGGCATTCGCAGGATCGGGTTGCCCCGGCACCACGGGCTTTGCGAGATGCACCGGCAGGACGGGAAGGGCGGTCCCGAAAACCACGATCGCATCCTCGGGGGTCGCAATCTCGTGCACCCGCACGTCGAGGCCGAGCTTCGACGCCAGCGCACTCAATCGCGCGGCATCGTCGAGCACGAAAAAGGCGCGGCCGGCGCGATGCCGCGCCTGCCACGCCTTGAGCGTGAGTTCGCCGCCGATACCGGCCGGCTCGCCCATGGTGACGGCGAGCGGCAGGGATGGCGTCATGACTTGATGTCGATCGTCGCCTGACGACGCAGGTCGCGCATGTAGCGGCGGCCCGCGGCTTCCAGCTTCTGCAGCAGGATCTGCTGGGAGATCGCATCGCGCGTCGGCAGGCCGTCGCCGCCCGACTTGCCGCACACCGCCACGATCTGCAGGCCTTCGGCGACACGGAACGGTCCGGCGACGCCGCCGATCGGGAGCCTGGGCAGCTGCTCGTACATCTGCGTGTTGGCGGCGAGGTCGCCGACGCGCACGCCGTTCAGGTCGCCGGAGGTCGCGCCCTTGAGGTCACGCGAGCGGCCGTGCAGGTCCGAACATTGACGCACGCCGGTCATCGCCTTCTGGGCTTCCTGCATGGCGCGGTTGGTCTCGTCGGCCGAGGCGTTGAGCGGCAGCGGCAGCGTGAGCTGCACGAGGTTCAGGCGAATGTCGTCGGGCCGCGCCGCCGCGAAGGGGCGACGGTCGACCACCATCAACACGTGCCAGCCGGCTGCGGTGCGGATCGGATCGGAGAAGGCGCGCGGCTGCAGCTTCTCGATGGCGTTGTCGAGTGTCGGATCGAGACCGCCCGGCAGGACCCAGCCGAGGTCGCCGCCGGATTGCGCGGTGGCGCCCTGCGAGAACTGCTGCGCCACTGCGGCGAATGGCGCACCGCGACGAAGCTGCTCGACGACGCGGTCGGCGCTGCGCTTGCCTTCGTCGGCACCGTCGGCGCGATCCACCGGAATGAAGATTTCGGCCACGCGGGTTTCCGTCTTGCCGACATTGCCGCGCATGCGCGACAGCGCGTCGTCGATCTCGGCCTCCGAGACATCGACCTGGGCACGCACCCTGCGACGAATGATCTTACCCCAGGCGATCTGCGCCTCGATCTGCTGCACGGCGATGTCGGGTGCGACACCGACGCTCTGCAGATACTGACGGAACTGGCCACGGCCCATGCCGGCCGACCGTTCGATCTCGGCAAGACGGTTCTGGATCTCGCCTTCGGTCGGCTTCACGCCGAGTCGCTTGGAGTCCTGCACCTGCAGTTTCTCGTCGATCATCTGGCGCAGAATTTGCCCTGCCATGCGCTGACGCAGGTCGGGACTGTCTGCAAGTCCGCTCGTCCTGATCGCGAACAGCACGCGCTGCTGAAGATCGAAGTCGGTGATGGCGTCGTCGTTGACGCGGGCGACCACACGCAGACCCTGCGTCGGCGCCGTAGCGCCGGCAGCGGGCTGCCGTTGAGCCGATGCCGCGGTGGGCAACAGCAGGAAGGCGATCGCAACGATAGTGCGGAGGACAGACGCGGACATTTCACCGGCGGATTGAGAGAGGGTCATCCATTATATTCCGTAGCAGGTCTGCTGCAATGCATCGACCTACGGGCAGACTATGGCAACACACAGGCATTGCTTGACGGTCGGCAGTGGGTGGTTTAGCCGAACACGGCACAGTGGGAGCGTAAAAATCGGCATGACGACGGCCCAAGGCCCGATCAGCATTGCCAGCACCTGGGAACGGGTGTGCTCCGGCGTGGGCTATCACCTCGACAATATGGGTCGTTGGTTGATCATTCACGCGCCGGCAATCGGTGTTGCCTATGCCGGCGTTCTGGCGCCGCGGCGGCCGAGCCTTGAGCCGCGACCGGGCTGGCACTTCGCCGAAGAATACTACGATCAGCGCCGCTGGCTGGCCTGCCGGCGCGGTGCCCTGTGGGAAGCTGCGCGCGAGAAGGACCTGGCGGTGCCGCTCACGGTGCGCTGGCACGGCGGCACCACGGTCGATTTGACGCTGGGCAACGACAACAGCCTCTGCCTCTATGTCTGTGGCTCATTCGAGCCCAACGAATTTGCCTTCGTCGACCGCTTCCTGAAGCCTGGCATGTCGTTCGTCGATGTCGGCGCCAATGACGGTTACTATACGCTTTTCGCCGCCCGGCGCGTCGGTTCCACCGGCAAGGTGATCTCCGTCGAGCCGAGTTCGCGCGAGAGGGCGCATCTGCAACGCAATCTCGGTCGCAACGGTCTCGACAACGTCCATGTCGTGGCAGCGGCGCTGGGGGCGACGGCTGGTGTCGTCGATCTTCACCTGGCCCATGGCGTCCATGCCGGACACAACACGCTGGGCGACTTCGCCCACGACGATGTCGTTCGCGCCAGTTCCGAGCGCGTGCCTTTGGAGACGCTCGATTCCGTCGTCGCACGGCACGGATTGTCGAAAATTGACATGGTCAAGATCGACGTCGAGGGTGGCGAGGCCGGCGTTGTTGCCGGTGCCAAGACTGTCCTGAAGTCGATGCGTCCGCTGCTGCTCATGGAATTGAACGAGCGTGCCCTGCACGCTCAGCACCAGAGCGCTTCAGCCTTGCTGCAAACCCTGCGGAGCGATCTCTCCTACGAGGTCCTGGTGTTCTCGCACACCACGGGGCTGATCGAGCGCCCGCCGGCGGGTTCGGCGCTGTCGCCGAACGTGATTGCCGTTCCGATGGAACGGCTGTCGGAGTTCGTTAAGTAGTCCTCGGCGGCTTCGCCTTTGCCCTGACGCCCACCAGCGTAAAGATCGTGCGCGTTCCCTCGGTAGCGACATTGCGGAACGCCAGCGATTTCGCCTGATCGGCAGGTGCGGTGATCACGAGCCGTTGCGCGCCGGGCATCGCCGACAGAGTGCGTTCGGGCGACACGAACGAGGAGAGGTCGGCGCCGGCGATGCCGATGCCGAGTTTTCCTTCGCTCACTTCCACCTCGATCTCCATCACCAGCGATCCACCTGCCGGCACTTTCGCCAAGACGCCGGGATCGAAGGCAAACGCCAGAGCGTAGCTCCACATCGACGACGGCGTCGCGATGGCGCGGCCGGCGACGGAGGCGAACCCGAGGCGCCCGTCGTCGCTGCCGCTCGAGATCAACTTGCGCATCGCTCGCGATACGGCGCCGACCAGCGACGTCGCCGGGACGGAATCGCGATCGTCCCGAAACGTCGCCTCGTTCTGAAATTCACCGGTCGTCAGCAGGCGGTCGAGGGGCGTCCCCGTAACGGCATCGAGTGTTTCCTCGAAGCGCATCGGCGGCGGGAACACCAGTTCCAGCGATGCACTGCCGGCGACCTTGAGGTGCTCGCGGTCTCGCTGGAAGACGTAATTGTCATTGTCAAGAACGAGGGCCTGGCGATAGCCGCGCTGCGCCAGCCAGGCCAGCACCTCGCTGGCGGTCTGGTTGCGCTTGGCCAGCGCATGATTGAGTTCGACCACGATGACGGGGTTGTGCTGGACGAGCGTCTGCTCGGCGCCCCGCAGGACCTCGAAGTCGAAACTGTCGACGTCGATCTTGAGGCAGTCGACGCGGGTGGGCTTCTTCTCGGCGACGAAGTCGTCGAGCCGGTAGAAGGGGTAGTCCTGTACATCGCCTTCGCTGCCCCACATGCGGAAGATGCGGTCGCGATGCACGCCGGTCACTGCTCCCAGGGCGACATCGTGAACGTCGACGTTGGCGATCCCGTTGTGCTGCAGGTTCTCGCGCAGCATCTTGGCCGTCGAGGTGGGCTCGAAGGAGAGCACGCGGCCCTTGTGCGCCAACTGGGCGAACAGGATGGAGTAGTAGCCGACATTGGCGCCGATATCGAAGATCCACCAATCCGGCTGCACGTTGTCGACGAACCAGCGCTTCGTCTCCAGTTCGCAGAAGGGATAGTAGCTGCGGAACTCCTCGTAGAAGGAAACCAACTCGATGGCCGCCCGCCCCGGGATAGCTGTTTCCATGCGCTCTTTGATCGTCGTCGCTGGCATCGTCGTCCTTAGTTGAGTTGGCTGCGGCGCGTTTCCGGCGGTCAGGTGGTGCCCAGTTCGATCAGGATCCAGCTCCTGCGGATTGAGAACGGGCGGTCGAAACGCGCACTCCAGTCGTCGAAATGCTCGACCATGGCCTGGACGACTCCGAGAGGCGCCGGGTTGCGGCTGAGTGTATCAGGGTCTGGACCGAAATCAGGCCAGACGCAAGTTCCGCCTTTTTCCACGACGCGCAGCGCCTCCTCGTGTCGCTGGCTTCGACATCGGGCCGAACTTGCCGTCGAACATTGACCGGCTCTGGGGGCCGAGTGATGATTGGCTACGACGTTCGCTGCTGTTCAGGCAGTGAATACAGTGTCTCGCCCAATTGCAGTGACTGTGTCGGAAGGAAGCAACGCCTGATGTTGGATAGGCTAGCCGGACTGTGGCGCACAACGAAACGCGCCATCGTCGCCGAGGGCACGGACGTCGACGGTTTCGAACTGGGCAGCTTCACACTCCATGGCGACACCCGGACAGCGGCTGAAAGTCCGCTTCGCGTCGCCGCTTCCACCAAAGCGTGGTCCTACCTCGCGAGCTGGCCGAACCAATGGCCTGTTGGCCGGGCGCTTGGCCGCGGCCTGAAAGTCGAGCTCGATGTTCGCTTGCTTGCTGGCCGTGCCGAGGTCGGGCTGGTTGCCGGCGATCTGGAGACGTTCGTGCACCGGACGGCGCTCGTCGACGGTGCGCAGAAGGTCGTCCTCGAAGCGCCGGACGCCACGGCCGTCGCGGCGCTGGTCGTGCGCAGCATCGAGGAGGGCTCGGTCGCCGTGGAAGTCGTCGGGCTGAGCAGCTCGATGGCAGAGACGGTCAAGGTTCGGGAGAGAGGTTTCCTCAACAAGAATGCGACCGACGATCTGGTGGCACGGCTTGCCGTAGAAAAGCCCATCATCGTCGATGTCGGCGCCAACAAGGGAGACACGGTCGCCCGGTTCCTCGAAGCGTTTCCGGCGGCAGGGGTCTGGGCCCTGGAGCCGCACCCGGACACCTATGCCGGCATGGCGCCGCGCTTTGCCGGGGATACGCGCGTGCGGCCGCGCCGGCTGGCACTCAGCAGCCGGGCGGGCACCTCCATCATGCACAGCTACACGAATGCGGCGATCAACTCGCTCTCGCCAGTCGCGCAGGGTGCCGAAGGATTGGTCGACGGATCGGTCGTGGCCTCGGCGGCGGTCGAGGTCGAACTTCAGTCCCTGCGGCAGTTCTGTACCAACGAAGGGCTGGAGCGGGTCGACATCCTCAAGCTCGACACGCAGGGCCACGAGCTGGATATTCTGCAGGGAGAGACGGAATTTCTGCGCAGTGGCAAGGTCCGCTTTGTCCTGGTCGAGCTGCTTTTTTCATCGGTCTATGCGACGCAAGGCAGGGCCGGAGAGATCATTGGGCTGCTCGAAGGGTGTGGTTTCAAGCTGTTCGACTTCTATGACTTCGCCTACGACGAGACGAGCGGCCTCAAATGGGGGGATGCGCTTCTCGAGTTCGCCCCTGCGTCGTGATGTTGTGAAGGGCTGTGCGCAATAATGTTGCGTAACTGCTTGACGACAGTCGGTCGGTACGTTAGCGGGGCGCGTTTGGACCTGCCCGGCAGAGATGAGACTTTACGCCAAGACCTCCAACAGGGTTTACGCATCGATTCTCTCGGCGACCCGCCACAGGGGTCAATACGGTTGGGAGCATTCGAGTGAGCGACGTAGGTATCTTGTCAAAACTGTCTGAATCTCTTCGAGTAAAATGGCGAGAGCGTAGCGGTCCCAGCCGTATGGCGGGCGCTGCCAAGCCGAACGCGGACACGGAAGCCGAGCGGCTTTTTCTCCGCGCGCGCATGACCGCGCTCAGCGGCGACTCGGACGTGGCGGTGAACCTCCTGGAGGAAGCCACCACGCTCGCGCCGCAATTCGACGCCGCGGTCGAGGCCCAGGCCGAACTCCTGGACATGACCGGCCACAGCGATGAGGCGCAGAAGAAGTATGCGCAGGCGCGCCGCATCAGGGCGGCCACCCGGCCGGGGGCGCCGGATCGGCCTTTCGCCGTCCGCCAGCGCGGTAACTTCCGGTCGGAGATCGTCGCCTACGATACGGTCCTGCGGTCGCTCAAGAAGAACGCGCTGCCCTACATCGCGCGCGGCAACGCCTATCTGGCGACCGGCAAGCCCGCCCAGGCGCTGGCCGACTACGACCGCGCCCTCAAGCTCAAGCCCGGTCTTCTGGACGTGCAGGCGATCAAGGCCGAAGCGCTGTCCGCAATGGGCAAGTACGAAGAAGCGCTGACGACGATCGACGCTGTCCTGACAGCCCGCCCGTCGGATGCCGAGGCGCTCAGCACCCGCAGCGTCATCCTGATGGGGCTTGGCCGTCCCGACGATGCCAATGCCGATCTCAACCGGCAGCTCGCACTGCTGCCGACCAGCCAGGCCGCAGCCCGCGCCTGCATCGCGCTGCGCCTCGCGGCCTACGAGCTGGCCTTTGCCGAGCTCGACAGCGTGATCGCCCGGCAGCCGCACGATCCGTACTGGCGCCTCTACCAGGCGACCGCGCGTCTGCGGCTCGGCCAGCCGCCGACGACGGTTCAGGTGGCCGAGCAGGGCACCTGGCCCGCCGTTCTGCTGGCGCTCCATGCCGGGCATGCGACCGAACAGGAAGTGATGGCCCAGGCCGACACCGATTGCCGTCGCGCCGAAGCCTGGTTCCAGCTCGGCGCCGTCGCGGTCGCCCGCGATCCCGAGGGCGCCAAGCGGCACTGGCGACAGGTCGTCGACCATGCGTCACCATCTCTTATCGAGCATGCTGCTGCCCGCAACGAGCTGAAGCGCAGCGGCGCTTAAGCGGTTCTTCGTAGTCACATCATCCGGACGAGGCTTCGATGTTCTCGGTTATCCTGTACGGCCGCAACGACAGCCACGGTTACAACCTGCACAAGCGCGCAGCGATCAGCTTCAACGCGCTGGCCGAGGTGATGTCCGATCCCGACGACGAGATCCTGTTCGTCGACTACAACACGCCCGAAGACCATCCGACCTTCCCGGAAGCGATCCACGATACGCTGACCGAGAAGGCGAAGAAGGTCATGCGCATCCTGCGCGTGCGCCCCGAGCAGCACGCCCATCTCAAGTCCAAGACGCATCTGGTCGCGCTCGAGTGCCAGTCGCGCAACGTGGCGCTGCGGCGGTCCAACCCGAACAACCGCTGGATCCTCTACACCAACACCGACATGCTCCTGGTGCCGCGCACCGAGGGCGAGTCGCTGAGCGACATCCTGGGCGCCGTGCCCGACGGCTTCTACCAGATCCCGCGCTTCGAGCTGCCGGAGATGCTGTGGGAGGCGGCTTTCGATCGCCGCGACCCGGCCGAGAACCTGCGCAAGCTGCGCGACTGGTCGGTGCGCTTTCACCTGAACCAGGTGGTGCACAACTTCATGCCGATGAAGTACGACGCGCTGGGCGACTTCCAGGCGGCGCTGCGCGAAGACATGTTCGCCATTCACGGCTTCGACGAGGAGATGATCCTCGGATGGCACTGCGACTCGAACCTCGCGGCGCGTCTCGCGCTCTATCGCGGCCGGGTCGATACGCTGATCGACAAGCTGTTCGGCTACCATTGCGATCACACCCGCGTCGCGGCGGCCAACAACAAGGGCCGCCAGACCAAGATGAACGACCAGGATCGGTACATCTGGGATATCTCGACGCCGTACCTGCCGGCGCAGGCCGAGACCTGGGGCTGGCCGGACGTCACCATCGAGGAAGTGCGGCTGGATCGCGACACCTCCTACCAGCGCTTCACGGCCGGCCTCGACGCCGCCATGGAGCCGGCGACCGTGCCGTACACGACGACGAGCCTCGAATGGCAGCTCTACGACGATCTGAGCTACGACCTGACGCACACGCTGCCGTTCGTCTGCGATCAGGTGGTGACCTTCCCGCGCTCGACGTCGGTGATGATCGTGGCGACGCGTGCCGAGTTCGTGACCCGCTTCGCCAAGGCGTGGCAGGGCATGGGCTTCGTCGGGACGCTGCTGGTGCCGAACGAGTGCGAGGGCCTTCCCACCGATCTGCCGGGCGTGAAGCGAGGACCGTTCAAGGAACTCATCAACCAGGCGCACATGTTCATCTTCGAATTCGGCCTGGCGACGCAAAGCCCCGACGAACCGGTGCGCCGCGGCCGGCTGGCCAGCACCATCGACGAGAAGCGGCTGAAGGCGGTCGCCAAGCTGTTCCGGCAGGCTGCCTCGACCGAACACGAGACGCGCCCGACGGGCCGCCGCCTGCCGCGCCGCTTCATCGGCGTGAACGTGATCTACAACAAGTACTGGCCGCTGTTCACCGATCACATCGGCGCCAACATCAACCCATTCTGCAGCCAGGTGCTGGCCGGCGTCCCGCGCGAAGATCCGTCGCTGCGCGGCAAGGTGCTCCGCTTCCGCGGTCGCCACGCCGTCTGATCCGGCAGGCGCCGCCCAAACAAGCAAAAAGGCCCGCCGAAGCGGGCCTTTCACGGTGCCTCCGGGATGGGAGGCTAAGCTCTTAGCGGCCCGAGCCGAGGTAGAGAACGTCCGCAACGTCGGCGAACTTCTCGGCCGGCAGCGTGCGCCACAGGTCGAGCACGGTGAGGCGCTGGCCGTTGTTGCGCTTGCACCAGGCCGGGTCGATGTCCTTGTACTCGGGCCAGCCGGTGGCGACGATCAGCAGATCGCTTTCGCGCACCGCGCCCTCGATCGAGGAGGCGCCGACCACCTTGTCGCCCAGCACGGCGAGGGCCGCGTCCTGCGCCAGCGGATCGTGCACGGCCACGACATAGCCCGCATCCGCGAGCTTGGCGGCGAGCTTCACGCTGTGGCTTTCCTCGACCACCGGCGTCTGCGGCTTGTAGGAGAGGCCGAGGATGGCGATGTTCGTGCCGGCCTTGGCGAACTTGGCCACCAGGTTTGTCAGGCGCTCAACCTGGAAGTTGTTGATGCGGTCCGTCGCCTCGGCGACGTCGGCGCGGGCGCCGAGCTTGCGGGCGAGGGCGGCGAAGGCGACGTTGTCGCGCGGGAAGCAGGGGCCGCCATAGCCCATCGCGCCCTTGAGGTACTTCGCACCGATGCGGGTATCGGCACCCAGCGCCTTGGTCACGACATCGACGTCGGCGCCCGGCAGGCGGTCGCAGATGTCGGCCAGCATGTTGGCGTAGGAGATCTTGGTGGTGACGTAGGTGTTGACCGAGATCTTGGTCAGCTCGGCGCTTACCCAGTTCATGCGCTGCACGGGCGGCTTCTTTTCGCACATCTGCAGATAGATGGTCTGCAGCATGTCGCCGGCCTTGCTGTCGCCTTCGCCGATCAGGATCGAGTCGGGGTACAGCATGTCGCGCACGACCGAGCCCAGCGCGATGAATTCCGGATTGTAGCAGAGGCCGAGGTCGGGGCCGACCTTGCGGCCCGAAGCGGCTTCGAGCGCGTCTTTGATCACGGTGCCGGTCGAGCCGGGCATCACCGTCGAGGTGATGACCACCATGTGGTAGCCCTTCTTGTTCTTCAGCGCCTTGCCCAGCGTCTCCATCGCCTGCAGCACGAAGCGGTTGGAGAAGAAGCCGGTGCTGTCCGACGGCGTCGGCACGATCACGAAGCTGGCGTCGCTCTTCTGGACCGCCTCGTTGGCGTCCATGGTCGCCGTGAGGCGCTCCCGGTTGGCGGCGATCAGCTCGTTGAGTTGCGGCTCGACGATCGGCATCTTGCCGGCGTTCATCGCATCCACGAACGTCTTGTTCACATCAAGGCCGATGACTGAGAAGCCGCGGCTGGCGAGAACCGCCGCGAGGGGGGCTCCGAGCTTGCCAAGTCCGACGACCGAGACGCGAGGCAGAGTTCCTGTGGTCATTTCCATGTCCGTTTTGAGGGCCGGTACTGATACTGGCGCAGGCGTTCGGACGCCACCCCGAATTTGCACTCTGGCGCCGGCGAAACATCGCTTGCGCCGTCCCGTCGCAGGGGCGAAAAATCGGCGCCAAACACGCGCCAGGAGCGAGGGAATCGAATGAAAGTAGAGTTTTCGGCCTTTCCGAAGGCCTTTTCCGGCAATGTTGCGGTCTTCGTTGCAGCCGACAAGCAACTCCTGGCGACGGCCCAGGCCGCAGACAAGAAGGCCGGCGGCACGCTGACCCGCGCCATGGCGGCGGGGCGTTTCACGGGCGCCCGGGGCCAGACCCTGACCGTCCTCGGCCAGACCGGCGGCGCCGACCGCCTGCTGCTGCTGGGCGTGGGCAAGGGGCAGGAGCTCGACGCCCGTGCTGCGGAAGGGCTGGGCGGGATCATCGCGGCCGAAGCCAATGCCGCGGGCCACAAGGCCGTCACCGTGGTCGTCGATCCGGTGAAGGGCAGCCGCCTGTCGCCGGGCGAGATCGCCGCGCGCATCGCGCTGGGCGCGCGCCTGCGCAACTACCGCTTCGACAAGTACAAGACCAAGGACAAGCCCGAGCAGAAGCTCTCGCTGGCGAAGCTCACCGTCGCGGTGAGCGGTGGGCCGGCCGAGGCCCGCAAGGCCTATGCCCAGCTCGAACCCACGGTCGATGCCGTGTTCTTCACGCGCGATCTGGTGAGCGAGCCGGCCAACGTGCTCTATCCCGTCGAGTTCGCCCGCCGCGCGAAGGAACTGACCAAGCTCGGCGTCAAGGTCGAGATCCTGGGCGAGGCCGAGATGAAGAAGCTCGGCATGCATGTGCTGCTGGGCGTCGGGCAGGGCAGCGAGCGTGAGTCGCAGCTCCTCGTCATGCGCTGGATGAACGGACCGAAGACGCAGAAGCCCGTCGCGCTGATCGGCAAGGGCGTGTGCTTCGACACCGGCGGCATCTCGCTGAAGCCGGCCGGCGGGATGGAAGACATGAAGTGGGACATGGGCGGCGCCGGCGCCGTCGTGGGCGCGATGAAGGCGATTGCCGGACGCAAGGCCAAGGCGAACGTGGTCGCCGTCTGCGCGCTGGTCGAGAACATGCCGGACGGCAATGCGCAGCGACCGGGCGACGTCGTGAAGTCGATGTCGGGCCAGACGGTCGAGGTCATCAACACCGACGCCGAGGGCCGCCTGATCCTGTGCGACGCGATGTGGTACGCGCAGGAGAAGTTCAAGCCGCAGGCGATGGTCGAGCTGTCGACCCTGACCGGTGCGATCATCGTGTCGCTCGGCCACGAGCGCGCGGGCCTCTTCTCCAACAACACGCCGCTGTCGAACAAGCTGCGCGACGCGGGCTCGCAGATCGGCGAGAAGCTGTGGCGCATGCCGCTCGGCCCCAAGTACGACAAGATGATCGACTCCGAAATTGCCGACATGAAGAACGTCAGCAATGGCCGCGATGGCGGGTCGATCACGGCCGCGCAGTTCCTGCAGCGCTTCGTGCAGGAGGGCGTGGCCTGGGCGCATCTCGACATCGCCGGTGTGGCCTGGTCGGGCAAGGGCGACAGCACGACGCCCAAGGGCGCCACGGCTTACGGCGTGCGCCTCCTCGACAAGCTGATCGCCGACAACTACGAGCGCTGAGCTCGAAAGGAAGAGGTGTGATGGCGACCGAGGTCAACTTCTATCACCTGACCCGTTCGTCGCTCGAAGACGCTTTGCCCCGCCTGCTGGTGAAGACCCTGCAGGCGGGCGAGCGCGCTGTCGTGATGCTGGGCTCGGCCGAGCGGGTCGATTCGCTCAACACGCATCTCTGGACCTACGATCCCAACGGCTTCCTGCCGCACGGCTCGGCCCGCGACGGCGAGGCGGATCGTCAGCCGGTATGGCTGACGCATCTCGACGAGAATCCGAACGGCGCGTCGTTCCTGTTCGTGGCCGACCGTGCCCGTTCGGACAAAGTGGGCGACTACAAGCGCTGCTTCGAACTGTTCGACGGCCGCGACGACACCGCCGTCGCCGACGCCCGCGAACGCTGGAAGACCTACAAGTCCGCCGGTCATGCCGTCGTTTACTGGCAGCAGACGCAGACCGGCGGCTGGGAAAAGAAGGCCTAGATCGGCGCGTCCTTCCTCGCCTACCGCTCGCGGGCCGGCGGGAAATGCCACTTGCCGTCGCGGATCGGCAGGAAGTGGCCGTTGTCGTCGCCGACTTCTTCCGCGATGCGCCTGTTGGCTTCCTGGTTCAGCGCCACGATCAGATCGCCGTTCTTCTTCCGGTCGACGGCAAGGTTGTTCATCTCCTCGGGGTCCTCGCGGCGGTCGTAGACCTCCACGTCGTTCATGGCGAAGAGTTCTTCCAGCGACTTCGGCGTGTTGAAGCGGACCGGCGAGAAGTAGCGCGAGAAGCGATAGCGGCCGTCCCAGATGCTGCGGATCGCCACCCTGTTGAGGAAGTCCGGGGGATGCCCGGCGAGAGCCGCGAGCTGCTTCTCCGGCGTGTCCGCGCGATAGGCGCGGGTATCGACGGTCCGGGCTGCCCATTTGGGATCCTGGAACGACAGCATGTCGAAGTTGTAGAGCGACGAGGGCCGGATCGACTGCACATCGGCCTGCGCCGGGTTGCGCAGCCACGACGAGAAGTCCTTGCCCTTCAGGCCTTCGGACGCCCGCGCCCGCGCCGCCGAATCCTTGCCGGTCAGGCCGATGAGGGTTGGCGTGAGATCGAGCTGCGAGGTGACGGCCTTGCATTCGGTGCCGCCCTGGAAGGCGGGATGATGGATCATCAGGGGCAGGTGGTTCTGCTGCCAGTAGGCGTTCGTGCCCTTGCCGCGCATCTGGTGGCCGCCGCCCATCTCGCCGTGATCGGCGGTGAAGACCACGATGGTGTTCTTGTCCATGCCGTTGTTGCGCAGCGCGTCGAGCAGCAGCTCGACCTTGCGGTCGCAGTCGCGGATGGCGTTGAAATAGTAGTCGCGCAGGGCTCGCCAGCGGCGATCCTCGTCCGGCCATTTGCCGACCTGCAGGTCCAGAATCTGCTGGTAGATCTTCTGGGCGACGGGACGGCCGGGGCTGTCGAACGGCTGATGCCGGTTGGCGGGCAACGGCGAGTTGTCCCAGGTCGCGCGGTAGAGTTCGTCGTCCGGCGCGCGCGCGATGGGCATGGCATGGCTGGCGCTCTGGATGTTCTCCGTCGGCAGGTCGGAGTTGAAGTACATCACGTCGTGCGGATTGACGAAGTTCACGGCGAGGTACCAGGGCTGGCCCTTGGTCCGCAGCGTCTCCGCCTCGGTGCGCAACCAGGTGATCGCCGAAGACAGCGTCGTGTCGTCGTACTTGTAGCCGCCCAGCGTGAGATCGATCAGATCGCCGACGCCGAAGAAGTCCTTGAAGCCATAGGACGCGATGGTCTCGCGATACTTGGCAAGCGGGGCGTCGATGGCCTTGTCCGTGAGATCGAGATTGGCCGAGAGGTGCCACTTGCCCTGGTAGGCGGCGTGGTAGCCCAGCTCGGTGAGCCGATGTCCAATCGTCTTGATGTTGGTCGGCAGGTCGCGCTGCCAGACATAGTTCAGATTATCGGCGACGGTGGTGTGCTGGATGTGCTGACCCGTATAGACGACGGACCGCGCCGAGGAGCACACGCACGACGCTGCCTGATGGTTGAGGAATGTGATGGCCTTCTTCTTGATGGCCTCGCGCGCCGGTACCGGGAACGGCCACTTCGGGAAGAAGTGCTCCTGATCGACCAGCACGAACAGGATATTGTAGCCCGTCGGCATGGCGTCGTTCGTCGGTGCCGAAGCGGGCGGCGCGCCTGTCTGGGCATTGGCCGACATGCCACCGAGGAGCGTGGAGCCGAGCAGGGCTGCACCTGAAGCCATCGCAAGCCGGCGCGAAGCATTGGGAAGATCGTCTTCGGTACCTGACATGCGATGAATTCCTCTCTTCACGACGGTCTTGCTCTCTCTCGCGATAATGGTGGCATTCGGTTTTCACCTCCATCGTTCTTTGGAGGTCGCCACGCGGCGTGGCCGAATTTGCAACTTCGGCGTAACGCAGAGCCGCGAACGGTTTGAGTCTCTCTTCTGACTTCTGATCGACGCCCGCTTCGAGCTGCGCTACCTACGATGGTGGAGACTGGATCACCCTGGGGGAGCATGATCATGGCCATACGGCGCATTGCGGTGGAAGAAGCCTTTGTAACGCCCGAGATCATGGCGCAATGGCATGTCGTGTTGGCCGGTGGCAACGTCGAGCCGGGTTTCGCCAAGATGGGCGAAACCATCCTGGCGCAGACTCCTGCGAATAAGCCGCTCGACGATCACCTGCTCGACATCGGCGCCGGCCGCATCGCCCACATGGATTCACTCGGCATCGACATGCACATCCTGTCGCTCACCTCGCCGGGCGTGCAGGTGTTCGAGACCGCGTTGGCGACACGGCTTGCGGCGGAGTCGAACGACGCGCTGGCGGCGGCGGTGAAAGCCTATCCGACCCGCTTCGCCGGCCTGGCGGCGATCGCGCCGCAGGATCCGGCGGCTGCGGCACGCGAGATGGAGCGCGCGGTCCGCAAGCTCGGCCTTTGCGGCGTGATCATCAACTCCCACACGATGGGCGAGTATCTCGACGCCCCCAAATTCCGGCCCATCTTCGAGGCAGCCGAGGCCCTCGACATGCCGATCTACCTGCATCCGCGCGAACCCGCGCCGTCGATGGTGACGCCGTATCTCGACTACGGCCTCTTCTTCGCCACCTGGGGCTTCGCCGCCGAGACCGCGCTGCATGCCATGCGCCTGATCATGTCGGGCACGTTCGATCGCTTTCCCAAGCTCAAGATCGTACTCGGCCACATGGGCGAGGGCCTGCCGTTCTGGCTGCAACGCATCGACAACCGCTATCTTCTGGAATTGAAGATCGGCGCCACCGACAAGCTGGCCAAGATGCCGAGCCAGTACTTCCTCGACAACTTCGTCATCACGACCGCGGGCGTGACCTCGATGCCGGCGTTGCGCCTCTCGCTCGATGTACTCGGCGTCGAACGCATCCTGTTCGCCGCCGATTTCCCCTACGAAGACGATGCCGAGGCCGTGCGCTTCATGGACAGCGCGGCCGTGACCGAGGCCGAACGCAAGCAGATCTACGAGACGAACGCACAGCGGGTGTTCAAGCTGAAAGCGTAACCCAAAGGGCTACTCGGTCAGTTCTCCGGCGGAATCGGCCGAGCCTCTTTCAGGTAGCGTTCGACGGGGGTGAGGGCCTCGATGCGTGGCATGCCCGCTACAACCTCGCCGGGCGTACACCAGGGATAGGGCAGGCGGCCGACCCAGCTCATGACCCTGCCGAGTTCGTCTGCCGGCAAGACCTGCATCACGTCGATGGTGATGACCAGCTTCTCGACGAGGCCCGGCGCGTCGGCCGAGAAATACCAGTCGTAGCGTCCGCTCCCGACCCGGACCGCACCGCCATTCCTGGCCGACATGGCGACCAGCCAATGGCAGGGGAAGTGACGTCGATGGGCTTCCGTCGGGAGCGCGAGGCCGAAGGTGTAGACGTTCTCGAAATCGGTCGCGATACGACGAACGAGAACCTCCTCGACCTCGGCCAGTCCGTCGGCCGAACCTGGAAAAGAGATCGCCTCGGTCTTCACGATCATTTCCAGGCGAATGTCTTCGGCGAAGGCCTGCCCCATCAGGAAGGGACGGTTTTCGTCCTTCGCATGGAAGTATGTGGTGACGGCTTCCAGTGGGCTCGGCACGGGCGATGCTCCTTCTTGCAGACGTCGAGGGGCCGGCGCGCTCCGTCCGGCTATCGCTTCGACCGTGGCGACAGGTAGGCGCGCCACGCGGCCTTCAGGCGCTCGCCGAGAGGGATCGGTCCTTCGGGCCGGTAGAAATCCGGCGGATCGGTTTCGAACCTCGCCATGTAATCGCGATAGCCGAGCGGCCGCGCGCGTTCGGGCTGGGCTTGGGCCGCCAGGAGATCGAGGCCGCGGTCGACGTCGAACGTCGCCGCGAGCTTTTCGCGGTAGTGCAGCAGCAGTTCGGCGGCCGCGTCGGGAACGTCCCAGGCCGAGAGAATCGCTGCGAGCTTGGCGACCTTCTCGACAGACATGCCTTCGGCGCCCGAGCCACCGATAAGGCGAATGAGGTCCAGCGCGTAATAGGCCTCGCCCTGGAACGGACGGCCCGAGTGCGTCTCGGCCGGCGTCGGCCAGATGTAGCGCGCGGGCAGGGCGCGCGTTGAATAGTTGCGCACGTCCAGCCGGAACAGGTCGAAGCCCTGCCGGCGCATGAAGCGGTCGGTGTTGTGGAAGGCGTGTTCCTCGGCCGAGCCGTCGCCGATGAAGTTCACTTCGAGCTGGACGGCGAGCAGATGGAGCGGCGCGAGGCGGCCGTCGAACGATTGCAGGATCTCCCAATCGATGCCGTCGGTGTCGATCTTAAGATAGTCGAGATCGGTCCAGCCCTTGCTGGCCAGCAGGTCGGGCACGACGATGGGCTTCGTCGGATCGGCGAGCCCCGTCATCTCCCAGGCGTTGTGGCGGAATTGCTCCTCGGCCGAAGCGGTCTTCAGCCGTTCCTCGCGGATCTCGCGCGTGCGCATGAAGCTCATGCGATCGCGCATCCTCATGATGTGTGGCGCGGCCGGTCCGGCCGAAAGATCGACCGGCTTGTCGGCGCGCGGACTGACGAAGGCCGCGACGTACTCGACGTCAGGATTGCTTTCGGCGGCCGCGAGCCGCTGGCACTCGCTTGCGCTGGCGTCGATGCCAAGCGCGCGCAGGCGTGAGCCGAACGCCCGCCACTTTGAATCGAGGCCGCCCGAGCAGCCTACATCCAGAAGCGCGAAGCGTTCGGCTTTGAGCCCCTGCGCGACGAGTGCCGAGAGCGACGAGAGCGCTGGAAGCGAAGGGGCAGCCACGATGCTCAGACGGTCGCGACGGGTGTTGCGGGCGAACCGACGGCGCCGGGCAGGCGCAGCGGCGGCGCCGTCAGCAGGAAGCGCGAACGCTTCTTGTCGCGCAGCCACAGTGCCAGGTCTTTCAGCCACCAGATCTCGCCCAGGTTCAGGCCGAGCTTGAAGAGGCAGTGATTGTGGAGCGGCAGCGACGGATGCTCGGCGCCTTCCGGGCCGGGCAGGGCGGGGACCGCCTCGACGCCGTAATTGTCGGCGATCAGCGCGGAGATCTGGCTGTCGATGATCCATTGCAGCAGCCGCTTGTCGCGGCCGTCGAGCACGCTGCACATCGCATGCGCGCGTGCCGGATCGACCTTCTTGTCCATCTTCACGATCTCGTCGGTGAAGCCGGTGTAGAGCAGCAGCATGTCGCCCGGTTCGACCACAACCTTGTCGGCATCGAGGACGCGCTTGAAGTCGTCGTAGTTCACGTACTTGTGGTCGCGGCCGTAGTGCTTCTCTAGATCGACCAGCACGGCGCGGCCCTGGATCGCCTTGGCCGCCATGTTCTCGACGCCGAGCTTGTGGGCGTAGGAGAGATGGCCGCAGCCATCGCGGCCCGCATCGGGCTGCGGCCCGACGACATCGGAGCCCGCCTTGAAGCCGTTGTAGTAGAGCGCTTCGGGCACGCCGTCGCCGTCGGCATCGAACATGCCGCCGACATGGGCGAGCGTATCCCACTGCGTCGAATACTGGAGCGTCAGGATCACGCGGTCGTCGCTCGCCACGTCCACGAACATCGGGTTGAGGGTGTTCGTCAGAAAGTTGAAGCGCCAGCCATTCTCGTCGCCGGTCGGCGACAGGACGGGCGGCAGTCGGCGGGAGTTCAGGACATTGCCGCCGGGAAAATCGAGCGGAAGGCTCAGGCAGAATGAAATGCCTTCCTTCACCTCGGCGATGCCTTCGAGCACTTTCTTCGGGGTAATCAGGTTAAGGCGGCCGAGCTGATCGTCGTCACCCCAATCGCCCCAGGTCGAGCCTTCCGGGCGGTGCTTCCATCTTTTCATACGCTTCTCCCTAATGCCGGCGCGGACACTAGCAAGCGATATTGCATCGCGTCATCACGGGCGCATGGCTCCCCCGCATATTTCCGAAGAACGTTCGCGCTGCGGATCGCCTAGTATCGCCACCAAGAGGTGTCGATGTCTGCAACCACTGCCGAGCCGTTTCGGCACGATGTCCGGGTGATCAGCCTGATCGGCGTTGCCCATGGTGCCAGCCACTACTATCAGCTCGCCTTCGCCACGATGCTGCTGATCGTCCGCCAGGATGTGGGCCTCAGCTATGCCGATGTCGGCCTGCTGGCCGGCATCTTCTACGGCGTTTCCGGCGTGGCGCAGACGGCGGCAGGCTTCGCGGTCGACCGCTTCGGCGCGCGGCCCATCCTGGCCGGTGGCCTGTTCGTCGTCGGCGTCGGCCTGGGGTTGATCTCCTTCGCCCATTCGTTCCCGGCCTTCGCCGCCATCGCCGTCGTCGCGGGCCTAGGCAATTCGGTCTTTCATCCGGCCGACTTCGCGCTGCTCAATTCGTCCGTCACGCAAAGCCGATTGGGCCGCGCCTACAGCATCCACGGCCTCGGTGGCTCGCTGGGATGGGCGG
>JAFKFK010000058.1 GCA_017307275.1 Alphaproteobacteria bacterium
AGCCGCACCGAGCCGGGGATCGACGTCGGATCGGCCGCCGCGGCCTCGCCCATCCAGACCCAGATCCAGCCGCCGCGCTCCTCGGCGGGATAGCGTCGCACGCAGGCCGATTGCGGGATCAGCTTCTGGCCGGGGATTTCGATGCAGCGTCCATCGGGCGCGAACTTCAGGCCATGATACATGCAGCGCAGGTTGTCCTGCTCCAGTCGGCCCATCGACAGCGGCGCGAAGCGGTGGCAGCAGCGATCCTCCAGCACGACCACGCTGCCGTCGGCCTTGCGATAGAGCGCCAGCGGCTGCTCGATGATCGTCCGCGCCTCGATGCGGCCGGGCGCGAGATCGTGCGACCAGCCGGCGACGTACCAGGCGTTGCGAACCCACTTTCCATCCATGGCGCGGCCCTCCCGGACCTGTCGTTGCCGCGAGCATACACCATTGACGGAGCGCGGCGACGGGCGGACGCTCCCGCCACCCGGCGCAACCCTGTCTTTCGGAGCAAGTCATGATCGATCTGCACTACTGGCCCACGCCCAACGGCAAGAAGGTGACCGTCCTGCTGGAGGAGTGCGGGCTGCCCTACAAGATCGTGCCAGTGAACATCGGACGCGGGGACCAGTTCACCGACACCTTCCTGGAGATGAACCCCAATCATCGCATGCCGGTGATGGTCGACCATGCGCCCAAGGATGGCGGTGCACCGATCACCATCTTCGAGTCCGGTGCGATCATGATGTACATCGCCGAGAAGGCCGAGAAGTTCTATCCGCAGGATCTGCGGACGCGCTACGAGGTGAACCAGTGGCTGATCTGGCAGATGGCCAACCAGGGGCCCAAGAGCGGCGAGTGCGGCCATTTCCGCAGGGTCGATCAGGCCAAGGAAGGCGACCAGACCTATGCCATCACCCGCTTCACCGACGAGGTGAACCGGCTCTACGGCGTGCTGAACAACCGCCTCTACAAACACAAATATCTGGCGGGCGATCAGTACACGATCGCCGATATGATCTGTTACCCGTGGACCATCAACTGGAAGTTCCAGGGCCAGGACATCGAGGAGTTCAAGCACTTCAAGCGCTGGTTCGACGAGCTGGGTGCGCGCCCTGCCGTCCAGAAGGGCATGGCCGTCGGCGCCGATCTCTCGGTCGACAACACCAAGCTGCCGCCCGAAGAGCAGGCCCGCATCCGCAAGCTGCTCTACAACCAGCGCGCCCGGCCGGTTCCGGCCTAGGCCCGTCTAAAGCGGACCGTAAGCGCCGGGAAAGTCGGCAATGTTCAGGGTCGGTGCGCCCGGCACCTGAACGAGCCGGCTCTCGGCGCTTCCATCGGCATGGAGGCGGTGCTCGACATAGCCGACTTCCTTGAGGCCATAACGCGGTTGGCGCGCGTCGGGAATGACAAACGCCGTCGACGTCGCCCAGACGTGTAACGCGCCATCGGCTCGCGTCTCGCGATACTGGTGAACGTGGCCGCAGGCGACGAGCGCCGGCGGCGCCTCTGCCAGCAATGCCAGCAGACGCCGACGCGGGACGGGATTGACGAACCGTCCGGTGACTGCGGTCTCGTCGCGGTCCCGATCGAACAACGGCTTGTGCAGGAACAGCGCGAGCGCGCGATCATCGAGCGTTGCGGCCGCTTCGGCGATCACCGTCTCCTGCTCGTCGGCGGCCCCGAGATCGCTGCCGAGAAGCTGGGCGTTGATCCCTAGGACTCTCCAGCCGGGAACATCGAACGACCAGAAATCCGCATCGAAATGCCGGAGGTAGCGATCGCGGCTCGCCGCGTCGATTGCACCTTCGCCATGGGCCGGCGCGTCCTGGCTGTCGCCAAGATCGTGATTGCCCGGCAGATAACGAATCGGCAGGTCGAGCGCGTCGTGCAAGGCACGCGCGGCGGCAAGGTCGGCCTCGCCGGCGGCGCCATCGAGCGAGATGTCGCCCGAGTTGAGCACAAGGTCCGGCCGGTCCGCGCGCAAGGCCGCGCCGATCCGCCGGAAGTTCTCGATGAAGAACGGCTTCTCCTCGCTGAGATGCGTGTCGGAGATCTGGGCGATGCGGAAAACCATGCCGCCATCCTAGCAGAGCATTGTTGCAGCTCCGGGAACCCTCTCCTTGCGCCTATCTACGCGCCAACAGCTCCGTCGCGAGGGCCGTCCACTCTTCTTCCAGCGATTGATCGGGAACGGAGCGGCCGACACGCCGATACCACCAGCCTGCATTGCTCAGGTCGCCTTCCTGGCGATGCAGATGCGCATGCACCCGATCGCAGTCCGGCTCGCCTTCGTGGCTCTGGACGCACTCGTGCGCCCGCTCCCAATCGCCACGAGCCAGCCACCAAAGTGCTTGAAGGGCTGGTCCAGCATCGGGCGGTGGCGTCGCCGCCGACACGCTGCCGCGGAAAGCGTCGATGGTCGTCATGTCTCCAATATAGCCAGGCTTCATGGCCTCCGACAGATTGGAGCAAGGGCAGCAAATCGGATTACACAACTTGTGGATGTTAATGATAGATTCGCCGGCAACAATTAAATGCCGTGGGGGACGGTTATGTGGGGGCATCTATCATTCGGGACAGTGCTGGTGTTGATTTCGAGCGCCGTTCACATGTCGTCAGCACAGGCTTTTCCGAATGCGCCGGGGACCTCGCAGCAGGGCTTGGAGCGCTGCCTTGCCATGAAAGGAACTGACACCCAGCTCGAATGCTTCAATGCCGTCAGCCAAAGGTTCCAGGATTGCAAGAGCAAGGGCACGAAAGCCGATCAGCTTGCCTGCTTCAGCAGCCTGGCCGGCAGCACGCCAGCGTCGACGCCTGCCCCTACCCCATCCGTGCCCTCTAAGTGGAAAGTGCATTCGAAGGTCGAAAAGCTCGACGGAACAACGACTGTCACTTTAGCGCTCGATTCTTCGGACACAGTGAAACCCCAATACGGTCGGCCAGAAGCAGGCACGATCATCGTCCGCTGCCTGAACAATAAGACTGAACTCTACATTGACTGGCCTGAGTTCCTGGGCGTATCGCGCGGCATCGAAGTGCGGTGGCGCGCCGACAACATGCCAATCACGACCGAAGCATGGAGTCCGTCAACAGACGGCAAGGCGGCCTTCGCCCCCAACCCGGTTGCCTTTCTGAAGAAGCTGGCCGATCGGAGCGAATTGCTATTGAGCGTCACGCCCTTCGGCAAAGTCGCGACCACCTTAACCTTCCCGGTCGCCGGCCTCGAAGAAGCGCTGAAACCTCTCCGCGCGGCTTGCAAGTGGTGAGGGAACGGCTTCGGTCATAGAAGCCTTTCCGCCTACTTCACTCCACCTGCCGACAGGCCCTGCACGATTTCCTTCTGGATGATGATGGTGAGGATGATCACCGGCAGCATGACCACGATGGCAGCGGCGGCAAGCGGACCCCAGGCGAAGCTCTCGAAGGTCAGCATGTTGTAGACCGCGACCGGCATGGTGCGCGTCGTGCGGCCGGCGAACACTGCGCCGAAGATGAAATTGTTCCACGACGAGATGAAGGCCAGGATCGCGCCGACCACGATGCCGGGCCGGCTGAGTGGCAAAGCGACGTAGCGAAAGGCCTGCCACAGGGTGGCGCCATCGATGCGCGCCGCCTCCTCCAGCTCGTGCGGCTGGGTTTCGAAGAAGCCGATCATGATCCAGACCACGATCGGAAGCGTGATCACCATGTGTGTCAGCGCGATCGGCCAGACCGTGCCGATCAGGCCCAGCACCTGGAACAGGGTGAAGAGCGGAATCAAGTAGGAAAGGCCCGGCGTCATGCGGCTGAGCAACAGCACGGCCGCCATCTTGTGGGCCCGGGCCTTGGCGATGCCGTAGCCCGCCGGCACACCCAGCAGCAGCGCCACCAGGGTGGCCGAGCCGGTCACCTGCACCGAGTTCCAGAAGTAGAGGAACATCGGGCTCTCTTCGAAGACCTTTGCGAAGTTGTCGAAGGTCACTTCCTCCGGCCAGAAGACCGGTGGCCAGGCGGTATTGTCGATGTCGTACTTCAACGAGAGCGACAGCATCCAGAAGAACACGAACAGGCAGGGCGCCAGCAGCACCGCGACGGTGGCCGCGAGCGCCACCTTGTCGACGACCTTGCGGATCTTGCGTTTGGTTCGGAGAGTCAGAGCCATCTGCGTCAGGTCCACTTGGCTTTCTGGCGCGCCCACAGGAGCACCAGAGACAGGGCCACGATGATGCCGAAGAACACGACGACCACGGCCGAAGCGGTGCCGACCTGGTTGTAGGCAAAGGCCTGCGCGTAGAGATAGACGTTTAACACTTCCGACGCCGTACCCGGCCCGCCGTTGGAGATCACCCAGATCGTCTCGAAGACTTTCAGAGCATCGATGGTGCGCATGATCAGCGCCACAACGAGGAACGGCGCCACCAGCGGATAGGTGATCTTCCAGAACATCTGCCACTGGCTGGCACCGTCGATCAGCGCCGCCTCGTAGGGCTCGGTCGGCAATGAGGCCAACCCACCCAGCACGATGATCATGACGAACGGCGTCCACAGCCAGATCTCGACCAGGATCAGGCTCGGAATCACCGTGCCGGGCGAGTAGACCCATTCCGATGGCGGCAGGCCGGCCAGGCTCAGCAGGTAGTTCAGCACGCCGAGCTGCGGGTGGAACATCATGGTCCAGATCAGCGAGACGGCCACGGGGGTGGCCATCATCGGCATGATGAACAAGGTGCGGAAGAAGCCGCGCCCGCGGAACTTCTTGTGGAATACCAACGCGGACACGGTGCCCAGCACCATCGGCAATATGACGGCGAGGATGGTGAAATAGATCGTGTGGCCGATCGATTCGAGGAACCGCCGGTTGGTCATCAGGTTCGAGTAGTTCTCGAGCCCGATGAAGGTTTGTTTGCTGCCGATGTGCCAGTCGTGAAGGCTCATCCACACCGTGAAGATCCACGGGAAGACGATCACCGCCGAACTGACGATCAGCGCCGGCCAGATGAATAGAAGGTAAGGCCGCAGACGCCGTTCGCCGGCCGTCCGCGTCCCTGCCGCTATCGTTACGTCAGCCCCAGCCATACGCTACGCCCGCCTACGTCGTGTGCCCTCAGCTCTGCTCGCTCTTGTCGAGAACGGGCTGGAACTCGGCGGTCGCACGCTTCATCTCCGTGGCGGGATCGGCGCCGCCCAGCAGGTTGGTGAGCGCGGTGCCGATGACGTCGCGGAACTCCGTCACCGGCACGATCACCGGCAGGCCGGGCATGCTGATCGGCGCGCAGCCGGCGGCACACTCCGCCCATTCCCGCGGAACGGTGAGGCTCGAGAGCACCGCAGGATCCTTGAGCGGCGCGGTACGGAACGGGATGCCACCGCCGACCTGCAGCATGCGTCCCGCCATGGCGCGGCCGGTCATCCACAGCATCGTGTAGTAGGCCGCCTCCTTGCGGGCGCTGGCCTTGGGAATGGCCATGCCGGTACCGAACGTCACCGAGCCGTGACCCTTCGGACCGGACGGCGGCAGGCCGTAGCCCACCTTGCCGACGACGCGGCTCTTGGTCTTGTCTTCGACGGGCGCCGCAAAGCCCGTGGCGTCGATCCACATCGCGGCCTTGCCCTGCATGAAGAGGCCTTGTGCTTCGTTCCAGTTGAAGCCGGCGATGCCGGCCGGACCGTAGGACGAGAGCAGCTTCTTGTAGTAGGCCGCCGACGCGATCGCGTCGGGTGTATCGGTGATCAGCTTCAGCGGCTTGCCGGCGACGGTCTCCTGGCCCCAGCCCGACAGCAGCTGCGTCCACAGAACGACATTGGCGTTGCGCACACCGCGGCCGACGAAGCCCGAGATTCCGGCAGCAGGATCGTTGAGTGCCGCGGCCGCCGTCATCATCTCGTCGAGCGTCTTGGGAAAGGCGACGCCCTTCTTCGCGAACAGCTCCTTGTTGTAATAAACCATGAAGTAGTCGCAGAGGATCGGCAGGGCGTTGACCTTGCCGTCCGACGTTGTCGCAAAGCTCATGCCGAGCTTCGACACGTCGCCGAGTTCGTACTCGGCCGGCATCATCTGCGGGTCCTTCAGCCAGTCGGTAATTTCGAGCAGCCAGCCACCCTTCTCGAACTGGCGCTTCTGCACATGGAAGGCGAAGTTGAACAGGTCGAAGGACGGCTTGCCCGAATTCAGCTCGATCGCCACCTTCTGCCGGGCCTGCTGTTCGGGGATCACCTCGATGCCGAGCTTAATGCCGGTCTGGTCGAGGAATTCCTTCTGGTACTTCTTCATCAGGTCGGCGCGCGGGCCGGTTTCCATCAGCACTTCAACGTTCTGGCCCTTGAAGCGCTGCCAGTTGAAGGCGCCGCTCTGGGAATAGGCGGTAACGGTGTTGAGCATTGGCGCGGCGAGACCACCCAGTGCGGCAGCCCCCTGCAACGCGCGACGACGCGAGATCGAGCGAGACGACATCTGTTTCCTCCGGACTTTTTTCTCTTCGTGGGTTTTCCCAACGTTGAGGCGAAGCCTAGTAGAACCGGTGCACGGCGTCACGATCCTTTGCGCATTTCTGGAGTGAGGTGTTTGGTGAACAGCCAGAAGAGAAATGCAATTCCGCTGAGGGTTGCTCCCAGCAGGCAAACGCCATTCCACCCCGCCTCCGCATAGACCAGCGTCGAGCCGATCGAGCCGCTGGCACTGCCGAGCGAATAGAACAGCATGTAGCCGGCCACGAGACGGCTGCGCGCCTCCGGCCGCACGCGATAGATCAGGCTCTGGTTGGCGACATGGACGGACTGCAATCCGAAGTCGATGGCCACGACGCCGACGATCAGGCCCCACAGCGACCAAGGCAGAAGCGCAATCGCACCCCACGACAGAAGCATGAGCGCCAATCCGATGCCGGTCGTCCGTTGCGCAAATCCCAGATCCGACAGCCGCCCTGCCCGCGACGCCCCGAGCGCGCCTGCCGCGCCGGCGAGGCCAAACAGGCCAATCTCCGTATGGGAGAGCGAGAACGGCGGCGCCGCGAGCGGAAGCACCATCGGGGTCAACAGCGTCGTGATCGCGGCGAAGATCAGCAGCGCGAGAACCGCACGAATGCGCAGCACCCGCTCCTCGACGAACAGCTTGAACACCGAGCCGATCAGGCGCGGATAGGAAACGCGCGCACTGCGCTCGGTCTGCCGGGGCAGCGCCTGACTGAGTGCGACGACGACCAACAGGGTCGCACCCGCCGAGGCGACGTAGACGGACCTCCAGCCGAAGAGATCCGATAAGGTCCCCGACACCGAGCGAGCCAGCAGGATGCCGATGACGATGCCGCTGGTCACCACGCCGACGATCCTGCCGCGCTCCGACGGATCGGCGAGATGGGCCGCATAGGCAACCAGCACCTGGGTGACGACGGCCAGAAGACCGACCACCGCCATGCTCGCCAGCAAGGCCATCGCGGTCGGTGCGAAGGCCACGGCCAGAAGCGCCAGCACGGAAAGGAGTGACTGCCCCAGGATCAGGCGGCGACGGTCGAGCAAGTCACCCAGAGGCACGACCAGAAGCAGGCCGGCGCCATAGCCGATCTGCGTTACCGTGATGACGATGCCCACGGTGGCGTGACTGATGCCGAAGGTATCGGCCATCGTGTCGAGCAGTGGCTGGGCGAAATAGACGTTCGCGACCGCCAGTCCGCAAGCGACTGAAAACAGCAGCGCCACCCCACGGGATAGCGGCGGCGCGATGGGCGCCGCCACGTCATCCGACGCCGGACTGCAGTTGATGCTCATGTGGATGACCTCGATGTGGCTCTGGCAAAGTGGTTTTAATTTAAAACCTCTTTGCCATTAACCCGATTGGTTGTAATATGCAACCACATGGTCAAACGGATCAGTCACCGGGATGCACACTGCCCCGTCGCGCGGCCGCTGGACGCCATCGGCGACTGGTGGTCGCTGCTCATCGTCCGCGACGCCTTCGACGGACTACGACGCTTTGGGGAATTCCAGAAAAGCTTGGGATTGGCCAAGAACATCCTTTCGGCCCGCCTGAAGAACCTCGTGGAGCACGATGTGCTGAAAACCGTCCCGGCATCGGACGGCAGCGCCTACCAGGAGTATGTGCTGACCGAGAAAGGCCGCGGGCTGTTCCCTCTCCTCGTCGCGTTGCGACAGTGGGGTGAGGATTACTTCTTCCAGCCGAGCGAGGGCCACGTCACGCTTGTCGATCGCAAACGCGGCAAGCCCGTGCGCCGGCTCGAGCTTCGCGCGCAGGACGGCCGCCTGCTGGAGCCGGAAGATACTTACGTGAAGGCACGCGCCAGCTAGCGGCTGGACAGCGGCGGCGCGATCTCTTCGAGCGGTTTGCGCTCCGCTGCGATGCCGAGCTTCAAGGTGACCAGCGAGGCCGCAATCATCAGCGCCGCACCCAGGAGATAGCCCCACATGATCTCGCCCGAGCTGCCGCCTTCGATCAGCACGCCGAACATCCATGGCCCGCCGACGCCGCCAAACAGCGTGCCGAAGGCATAGAAGAGCGCAATGGTGAGGGCGCGGATCTCGAGCGGAAAGCACTCGCCCACCGTGAGGTAGGCCGAACTCGCTGCGGCGGAGGCGAAGAAGAAGACGACGCTCCACATCGCCGTCTGCGTCGTGGCGTCGAGATGGCCGGCATGGAACATCCAGCCGGTCAGCGCCAGCAGGACGCCGGACAGCGCATAGGTCGTCACGATCATCTGTCGCCGGCCCCAGCTATCGAAGAGTGGACCGAGCAACAGGGGACCCAGGAAGTTGCCGATCGCGAAGGGCAGGATATAGAGCCCGACCTTCTCGGCCGGCACACCGTAGAAGCGCGACAGGATCAGCGCATAGGTGAAGAAGATCGCGTTGTAGACAAAGGCCTGCGCGGCCATCAGCACGATGCCGAGGGTCGTGCGGCCGGGATAGGCGCGCAGCAGCGTCCGGGCGACGGAAAGCATCGTCGTCTTATGCGTCTCTCCGAGCACCAACGTCGCTTTCACCGGCTCGAGCACCTTCCCGTCCGCCGCGATCCTGGCTTCGATCTCTCCGATCACCTGCTCGGCTTCGCGCGGGCGGCCATGCAGCATCAGCCAGCGCGGACTCTCGGGCAGAAAACGCCGCAGATAGAGAATGACCAGCCCCAGCACGGCACCGCTGCCGAAAGCGACCCGCCAGCCCATGTCGGGACCCAGCACTTCAGGATCGAGCAGCCACACCGACAGCAGCGCGCCCATCGCGGCGCCAACCCAGAAGCTTCCGTTGATCGCAAGATCGATGCGGCCGCGCAGACGTGCGGGGATCAGTTCTTGAATGGCTGAGTTGATGGCGGCGTACTCGCCGCCGATGCCCGCACCAGTGAGGAAGCGGAACAGCATGAAGCTCGTGAAATCCCACGAGAAGGCCGTCGCCGCCGTGGCCACGAGGTAGACACCCAGGGTCACGTTGAACAGCCTCTTCCGCCCCAACCGGTCCGTCAGGTGCCCGAAGAACAGTGCCCCCAGCACCGCGCCGGCTAGATAGGCACTGCCGGTGAGGCCCACCTGTTCGGCCGTGAGTTGGAGCCTTGGACTGGTCTGCAGGGCCGCCGCGACCGAGCCCGCCAGAGTGACCTCGAGCCCATCGAGGATCCAGGTGATCCCGAGCGCGATCACCACCAGGCGGTGAAAACGGCTCCAAGGGAGGCGATCGAGGCGGGCGGGAACGTCGGTTTGCACCGGGGTGCAACGCATCAGCGCCCGGATTGTTCAATATGTGTGATTTCGCCGGGAACCCCTCGTCGGGATCTACATTCCGCGCGTCTTTACTGCGAGTTCGTTGCGGACACTCTTCACGCCATGGACCTGCTCCGCCACGCTCTCCGCACGGTGCAGTTCCGACTGTTCGGTAACGATACCAGTCAAAGTCACATCACCGTTCTCGACCTGAACCTCGATCGCGGATGCGTCGAGCAACGGATCGCCCGCCATGCATTCGCACACGTCCTCGCGAATGCAGCTGTCAGGGCGCGCGTACGCCCGCACCGGTCTTGCAGCGTCATCGTAGGAAAAAGCATTGGTGCGCTCGCCCCCACGTGGAGAGGCGCTGCCATAGCTTCCGGATCTGTTGGCCATGCCGGCCTCCGACGAAAATATCTCCAAGATAGGCAACGAGCGAACAGCAGGTTAGTTGCCGCCGCAAGCGAGAAAGCAGCAGCTTTGCCCAGCTTGGCCGCAATCGTGGAACTCTCGCCCCAAGTGCCCGTTGGAGGCACACAAGGCGAGGAGATGCACATGGTGGACGCGGTCGTTGTCGAAACCCATCCCGTACCGATGAGATCGACAGTGTCATGGCCGGCAATCTTCGCCGGCGGCTTCGTGGCAGCAGCCCTCACCCTGATGCTTCTGGCTTTAGGCGCTGGCCTGGGGTTCAGCGTCGTTTCGCCCTGGTCAGGTCCGCCCGACATCAGCACCACCACCGCCGCGACCGTGGGCGGCGTCTACATGGCGGTGACCGCCGTGATGTCCTCGGCGATCGGCGGCTACATCACCGGCCGACTGCGGACCGGCTGGGCGCAGGCACCGCTCGACGAAGTCCATTTCCGCGACACCGCGCACGGTGTGGTGTGCTGGGCGTTTGCGACCGTCATGGGCGCGGCCCTGCTGGCGTCGGCCGCGACGATCGTAAGCGGCGGTGTTGCCAGCCGTTCCAACCCGAGCGCCGGACAATCATTGGCCGATCCCACGGCGCCCATCCTCGACCGGCTGTTCCGGCCCGACTATGGCGCCCTGGTCGGTGGCACGGGGCAGCGCGCGGCTGGCGTCTTTGCCGGCGGCCGCGATCTCATGAACGATCGCGAGGTCGCGCGGCGCATCCTGCTCACCTTCGATCAGCGCGGCCGCACCGAGCTGGCCGGCGAGGATCGGCAGTATCTCGCGCAGATGGTCGCCGCTCGCACCGGACTGGAACCGGGTGCGGCCGAGCAACGGGTCGTTGCCGTCGAAGCCGAAATGAAGGCCAAGGCCGACGCCGCACGCCGGGCCGCCGCGCATCTCTCGTTCTGGCTGGTCGCTTCGCTCCTCATGGGTGCGGTCGCGGCGGGCCTCACCGCTGCCGAAGGCGGCGCCGCGCGCGACGGGCGCTCCTGATCGCACAGCAACCGTTTGTTCAAAGGAGGTCATCATGGGTCGTTCAATCCTGCTCTGGCTGCTCGGTGTTCCAATTCCGGTCATCATCCTGCTTGCCATCTTCTGGCGTTAGGAAGCGGCAGCCCTCCCTGCATCGCTGGTTTGCCAGCGATGCGCTGGTGAGGTGACGGGTCGCCACCTAGAGTGGCGCCATGACCGACAATACGATGGCTGCGGGTTCGGCGCCCGCGGCGGCGCAAGCATCCCCGACAGCGGCGGCCTCTGCCAACAACACGACTTTCGCAGTCATTCTGTCGCTCAGCTTCTGCCACCTGCTCAACGACATGATGCAGTCGCTGGTGCCGGCGCTGTATCCCATCCTCAAGGATTCATACGCCCTGACATTCGGCCAGATCGGGTTCATCACCCTGGCCTTCCAGTGCACCGCCTCGATGCTGCAGCCCGTTGTCGGCATGTACACCGACAAGAAGCCCCAGCCCTATTCCCTGATGGTCGGCATGGGCTTCACCCTGGTCGGGCTCCTGCTGATGTCCCAGGCCAGCTCCTATCCCGTGATCCTGCTGGCTGCCGCGCTGATCGGCATGGGCTCCTCGGTGTTCCACCCCGAAGCCTCGCGCGTTGCGCGCATGGCGGCGGGCGGCCGCTATGGCCTCGCCCAGTCGCTGTTCCAGGTCGGCGGCAACATGGGCTCGGCTGCGGGCCCGTTGCTGGCGGCGTTCATCGTCGTGCCGCAGGGCCAGCAGAGCATCGTCTGGTTCTCGGCGGCGGCTCTCGTGGCCATGATCGTGCTGTTTCAGGTCGGCAGCTGGTACAAGGCGCGCCGCACCGTATCGAAGCCAGCGGCGCGTAAAGCTGCGACCGGCCCCGGCGCTGGCGTCGTTTCGTTGTCGCGCCGCCGCGTCGGCATTGCGGTGGCGATCCTGGTGGCCCTGCTCTTCTCCAAGAACGTTTACAGCGCCAGCCTCGGCTCCTACTTCACCTTCTATCTGATCCAGAAGTTCGGCATGGAGGTGCAGACGGCACAGCTCTACCTCTTCGCCTTCCTGGTCGGCATCGTCGTCGGCACGATCCTGGGCGGTCTGGTCGGCGACAAGGTCGGCCGCATCCCGGTCATGTGGTTCTCGATCCTGGGCGCCCTGCCCTTCGCGCTGATGCTGCCCTACGCCAACCTCTTCTGGACCGGCGTGCTGGCCGTCACCGTGGCGATCATCATGGCCTCGGCCTTCTCCGCCATCCTCGTCTATGCGCAGGATCTTCTGCCTGGGCGCGTGGGTCTGGTGGCCGGCATGTTCTTCGGCGTTTCCTTCGGCCTGGGCGGCCTCGGGGCGGCCGCCCTCGGCGAGATTGCCGACCATGCCGGCATCGAGGCCGTCTACAAGGTGACGCCCTTCCTGCTGCTGCTGGGTCTGCTCACGGCATTCCTGCCGCGCCAGCCCAGCCTCACCAGATAGCTGCAGCGATCACTTGAGGCTGGCTGCCACGATGCGGCCGGCCTCGGCGATCACGTCGTTGCGCGCTTCGTCCGATATCGTCGAAGCGGTGTAGTAGACCGTTACCAGCAGCGGCGCCCGGCCGGTCGGCCAGACGATGGCGATATCGTTGGCACTGCCGTTGCCGCCCGTACCGGTCTTGTCGCCCACTTTCCATCCCGGCATCCCGGCCCTCAGGCGCTTGTCGCCGGTCTTGTTGGCGATCAGCCAGCCGGTGAGACGTTCGCGCGAGGCAGCCGACAGCGCGTCGCCGAGAAGGAGCCGCTGCATGGTGCCCAGCATGGCGATGGGCGATGTGGTGTCGCGTGGATCGTCGGGCAGGCCCTCGTTGAGCGCGGTCTCGATGCGGTCGAGCCGTGTCGTCTGATCGCCCAGGCTGCGTGCATAGCCAGTGAGTCCGGCTGGCCCGCCGAAGCTCGCCAGCAGCAGATTGCCTGCGGTGTTGTCGCTGAGTGTCATCGTGGCATCGCACAGCTCCGCCACCGAGAGGCCCGCCGGACCGACATGGTCTTTGGTGATCGGCGAATAGGTCACGAGATCCTGCGTTGAGTAGACGATCCGGCGGTCGAGCCGTTCCTCGCCGCGATCGACACGCGCCAGGACGAACGCCGCCGCCAGGAACTTGAACGTGCTGCACATCGGGAAGCGTTCCCCGCTGCGGTGACCGATGCGCCGCCCGCTCGCCGTATCGAAGGCCGCTACCCCCAGCCGGCCGCCGTTACGACGCTCGAGTTCCGCAAACTTGGGCTTCGCATCGTTGGCAAACGCAGGGACAGCCAGCAGGGGAACGGTCAGAAAGGGAACGGTGAGAACGGCGCGGCGGGTCGGCTGTACGGCCATGTCTTCTCCTTGGAGCGAGGGGGAGAGGACTCCTGGGCTGCGAATATGGCGCGGGATGGGCGTGCGGACCCCCGCACTATGCCTGCACCACCAGATCGATGATAAGATTGCAATCGAATGGCACGCCCGCCCAAACCCGCTTCGCGCACCATGACCCGTGTCATGGCCGTATTCTCGGGTGCCGGCCGGTCGGGCCGCGGCGAGGCCTCCTGGAGAACCTGGCTGCGCCGCAGCCTGCCGGTGATCGGCGTCGTCGCGGTCGTCCTGCTGATCTCGGTGATTGCCTTCTACGTCTATGACAGCAACCGCCGTGGCGCGATTGTCCTGTCCAACGACCTGATCACGGCCATCGACCGGCGCGTCGAAGTCCAGATGCATGCCTATCTCTCGCCGGCGCAGCAGTTCCTCGAGCTGGCAGGGGCGGCAGCGCAAGGCCGCGATGTCGCCGAAGGCGGCCCCGAGGCCGAACGATTTGCGTTGAATGCGCTGCCGACCGTCGGTCCGGTCACAGGCTTCAGCTATGCCGACCCCGAGGGCAACTTTCAGTTCATCGTCCGCAACGAACAGGGCGGATACGACACCAAGACAATCGACGTCCGCGACGGCAACCGCCGGGTCACGTGGGTCCGTCGCGATGCAGCCGGCAAGGTGACGGCAACGGAAACCGATCCGGCCGACACGTTCGATCCCCGGACACGTCCTTGGTACCAGGGCGCGGAGAAGAGCAAGAAGCCCTTCTGGACATCCACCTACCTGTTCTTCACCGTCAAGAAGCCCGGCATCTCCCTTGCGATCCCGAGCTACGACGCCGACGGCAAGCTCGCGAACGTGCTCAGCGTCGATATCGAGCTCGCCACGCTCTGCACTTTCCTGAAACAGCTCGGCATCGGCGTCAGCGGCAAGGCGCTGATCATCGACAAGCAGGGCCGTGTGGTCGCCTATCCCAGCGACGACTGGCTGCCGGCCGACCGCCCCGACGTGACGTCCCCCCTCCTCGACGAGCTTGGCGATCCGATCCTGACGCGGGTCTACAACCGGTTGCGGGTCGAAGGGTTTGGCCGGCAGGTCCTTGATATCGATCAACGCCGCATCATCGTCTCATCCGAACCGGTAAAAATGTTGAGCGGCCACGACTGGGTGGTCCTGATCGTCGTGCCCGAGACCGATTTCGTGGGCTTTGTCGTCGATAGCGGCTGGGCCGCGTTGTTCATGTCGCTGATCGTGGTGCTGCTCGTGGCGGGACTGACCGGCCTGATGGCCTGGCGCAGCGTGCTGGCCGACCGCCGTGCCAGCGCCGCCGCGACGCGGCAGCAGGCCCTGGAACTTCGCACGCAGGCCTTCGTCGATCTCGCCCAGGGCGCCGCGACGGCCGATGGTCTTGCCGGCGAGAACCTGCAGGGCGCGACCGAAAGCGCGGCGACGGCGTGCGACGCCAAGCGCGTGGCGATCTGGCGGCTGACATCCGACCGCCGCATGCTGACCTGCGAGGATTGCTTCGACCGCACCGTCGACGACCATACCGCCGGCCTCGAATTTCACCGCGATGAGATGCCTCATCTCTTCGCGGCCCTCGACAAGGGCGCGCCGATCGACGCCACCGATGCAGGACGCGACCGGCGTACGTCCGAGCTGTTCACGAGCTACCTGGAGCCGCTGGGAATCTCGCGCGTCTATCTCGCCCCTATCGTCGCGGCCGGACAACCCATTGGCCTTCTGAGTGTCGAAGATCCGCGACAGGGCGATCGGGCTGCGGGACTTGCAGCCTTCTGCGATGCGCTGTCGATCCTGCTGGCGCTCCGTTTCACCGCTGCAGCACCCGGCGCACTGGCCACATCGTCGCCGGCTCTCGCTGCCGCGGTGATGGCCCCGCCTGCCGAGGAAAGGCCGCCCGACAGCTTCCTGCAGCGCCAGGCCCGGCTCGAACGCACCTTGCTGCAACAGGGCGCCGTCCTCGAGGATGTTCGCGAGGCCTCGATCGACCGTGCGGCTGTCGGCGTGATCAAACTGCCGGCCTGGACGAGCGTGGCGCAGCGGCCATCCGACGGCGGCCAGCGCACGGCGATGGATCAGATCGTCCACGAACTGCGTCTGTCGATCGAGCGCAGCGGCGCCACCTATGCCGCGCTGCTCGACGATCAGATCGTCGTGGCCGCCTTTTCGCCGGAGGCCGACAGCATCGGGGAAAACGCGCGTTGCGTGGCGACGGCGATGCTGGCGCTGCGCGACCGGCTGATCGAGTTCGAGGATCAGTGGAGCACCAGCCTCGATTTCCGCCTGGCCATCGATATCGGCACGGTGATGGTCTCGACCGTCGGCACCGAGCCGCCGACTCGCAGCCTCTGGGGCGGGGCCCTCGGTGTCGCCAAGGTGCTGGCCGCGACGGCCGGCCGGCGCAGCGTCGCGGCTTCCGAAACGGCCTACGAAGTGCTGTCGGGTGATTTTCTCTTCCGGCCGCGCGGCAGCTATTTCCTGCCGGAGACCGGCACGATGCGGACCTTCGTCATGGTCGGCCGCACCTGATGGCGCCCGCGACCTATAGCTTCGATCGCAGCCGGTTCCGTCGCGCGTTGGGCGGGCTGGGCTCGGCCGTGCGCCAGGGGACCAGCAACCTGCTGCTCTTCGTCTCGCTCAGTGCGACGGTGGTGGTCGTGGCTTGCCGCCGGTCGACGTGGCGCGGCCCGGTCTGGGCCGAATTCAAGCGCATGCTGAACAACGTCGCCGTACGGTCGCTGTCGACGACTGTCGCGACCGGCCTGCTGATCGGCATCGCCCTGGTGTCGCAGGCCGTTTATTGGCTCGCGGCGACCGGCCAGACCGGGTTGGTCGGCCAGGTGATCGTCATCCTGCTGATCCGCGAACTCACGCCGATCCTGGTCGGGCTGCTGATCTTCGGCCGCAACGGCACGGCCACCCTGATCGAACTCGGAGAGGCACATACCGGCGGCTGGCTGCGACTGTTTGAGATGCAGGGCCTCGACCCGATGATCCTGCTGGTCGTTCCGCGGGCACTGGCCTTTGCGCTGGGCGCTTTCTGCATGGCGACGGTGTTGCTGCTGTCGACTCTTCTCACCGGCTACCTGATCGCGCATGGACTCGGGCTGATCGCCTATTCGATCTGGGATTTCTCCGACATGGTGCAGCGCGCCATGACGGTACGCGACTTCATCGTTCCGCCGCTGAAATGCATCTTCATCGGCTTCTTCGTGGCACTGGTCTGTTGCGCGACGGGACTCGGCCGCCGCGACCAGGGCGACGAATTGCAGCGCATCGTGCCGCGCGGCTTCGTGCGGTCGGCGCTGGCGATCCTGGTGATCAACGGCGTCTTCGATCTGGTCGGCTGAGATGGCGCAGTCCGCCCGATCGATCCTTTCCCTGCAGGCGGCGACGTTAGGCGAGCGCCAGCTCTCCACCACGACCACCCGCATCGATCTCGAACTGCCGCGCAGCGGTGCCACGCTGGTACAGGTCGACGACGAGATCGATGCCGTAGCGCTCGTCGACCTCTGCATCGGGCTCGCCATGCCGACCGACGGGCATGTGCGTTTCCTCGGCGTCGACTGGCAGGCACGTGGCGCGCGCGAGCGGCTGATGCGCCGCCGTCGTATCGGGACCGTCGTGCAGACCCATGTCTGGCCCGCGCATATGAGTGTTCTCGAATCCGTTCTGGTGGCGCGCTTCTATCATTTCGACCGACCTCGCGAAGAGGTGATCGGCGAAGCGACGGCGCTGGCCCGGCTGTTCGGCCTGCCCGGCCTGCCGGTTGGCCGGCGCGAGACGACACCGCACCGCGCCCTCGTCCGCGCCGCTTGCGTCCGCGGCTTTCTCGGTGCACCCGATCTCATAGTGGTGCAGGATCAGACGCTTGAAGCCACGGCCGACCTCGCTGTGCCGATGGCGCAGGCGATTGCCGAGGCGTTGGATCGCGGCGCAACGGTGCTGTGGATCGTGGAGAGCCTGGCCGCGGAAGCGGCTCGCTTCGTGGCCGCCGATCAAGTGTTCCGGCTCGGCGACCAAGGCCTGGTACAGGTGAGGAGACGATGAAGCGCTCGATCTTCGGCGTCTATCAGTTCGACGAGATCGTGGGTGCCGTCGTGCTGGCCTGCATCGGCGTGTTCGTCGCGGTCCTGATCAATGCCGGCCTGCTGAAGGACTGGTTCCAACCCTCCTTCACCTTGCGCATCCTGTTGCCGGACGAGGGTGTCTCGGGCCTGGCGCCCGGGGCGGAAGTCCAGGTGCTGGGCACCCGCGCCGGCGAAATCCGCCGCATCGTGATCGACCCCAGCCAGCGCATGCATGCCGTGGCCCGCGTCGAGGACCAGATGCGGCCGTTCATCCGCCGAGACTCGCAGGTCTCGATCCGCCGCCAGTTCGGCGTCGCGGGTGCGGCCTATATCGACATCTCGCGTGGCAATGGGCCCGAACTCGACTGGTCCTATGCCGTCATCACGGCCCAGAGCGAGCGCGCAGCGACCGACACGCTGGGCCAGATGATCGACGAGGTGCGTGCCAAAGTCCTCCCCATCATGGACGAGGTGCAGAAGGCCGTGACCGCCATCACGGCCGTCGCCCAGCGCGCCGGCGATCCCGCCGGACCGCTGGAACAGACGCTGTCCTCGGCGGCCGGCATCGCGCGGCGGGTCGAGAGCGGCGAAGGCGTCGTCGGCCGGCTGATCGCCAACGACAAGATGGCGACCGATCTCGAAACCACCCTGGTGAGCGTCCGCGAGCTTGCCAGCCAACTCGAACGCACCTCGAAGGATCCGCGCATCGGCCAGATCGTGCAGAAGACCGATTCGGTGCTGGCCTCGCTGCAGACCACGACCCGCAACCTCGCGGCGACGACTCCGCAGATTACCCGCAACGTCACCGACACGACCGACGCGCTTCCGACGACGCTGCTGCAGGCCCAGCTTGCCGCCCGCGAGCTCGAACTCCTGCTCGGCCAGTTGCGCCACCACTGGCTCTTCGGGGGCGGCAGCAGTAACGCGACGCCAGCCCCCGGGCGCCGCGCCCCGGCCATCGAGGTGCGGCCGTGAGAGCGCTACGGATCATTGTTCCTATCGCAGCGGTGTTGACGTTGGCCGCCTGCGGCGGCGGTACGCCAGCCGCTCCGGGTCCCCCGCCCGACACGAAGCTCGACACGGCCAACCGTGCGGGCACTCAGGCCCTGTCGCTCGGCATGCCGGCGCAGGCCGTGCGCCAGTACAAGCTCGCCCTCACCCGCGCCTATGAACGCGACGATACCGACGCCATCGCCGATACGGCCTACAATCTGGCCCTGGCCGAGATCCGCGCCGGCGATCCCAAGGCCGCCCTCCTGACGACGCGCACGACGCAGGCCGAGCTGCAGCGGCGGCAGGTCGCCGTTCCGGCCGAGCTGATGCTGGTCCAGGCAGCCGCTGCCTATCGTGCGGGCGATATCGCCACCGCTGCGACTGCCGCGCAGCAGGCACTGGAGCTCAAGGCGCACGACGCGGACACAGCGCCACGCGCCTGGTTCATCCGCGGACTGGTCGCAGCGGAGCGTGGCGACGGTGCCACCCTGGCGCAGGCGATCGCCGCCATTGCCCCCAGCAAGCAGGCCGATATCCAGGCCGACCGGCAGGAGCTCGTGGGTCGCGCCGCGCTGCTCGACGGCAACGCAGCCGCAGCTCTCACCTCCTTCGAACAGGCCGCCGCCAACCGGCAGCAGGCCATCGACTATCGTGGCATGGCCCGTGCATTGGCTCTCGCGGGCGAAGCCTCGTTGAAACTCGGGAAGCCGTCGGAGGCGGCCGTCTTCTACCTGCGGGCCGGCCGCAGCAGCCTGCTACAGGGCGACACCGCGGCGGCGACACCACAGCTCAAGCGCGCGGAGGAGCTGGCGCGGCAGACGTCGCAGACCGGCATCGTCGAGGAGATTGCGCGTCTGCGTAAAGCGGCCGCCGAGAAGGCGCCCGTCCGGACTTAGTCTTTCGGGGGAGAGCGGGTCATGGTTCTGGGAATGTCGGTGGCGACCTTCACCATCGTCCACGTCGTCATCAGCCTGATCGCCATTGCCACCGGTGCGGTGGCCTGCGCGCGCATGTGGGAAGGCCGACGGCTCGACGGCTGGAGCACCGTGTTCCTCTGGACGACGATCCTCACCAGCGTCACCGGCTTTCTCTTTCCCTTCAACGGCTTCACGCCAGCAATCGGCGTCGGCATCGTTTCCTCGGTCGCTCTCGCCATTGCGCTGGTGGCGCTCTATGGCGGCCGTCTCGCCGGCAAGTGGCGCTGGATCTACATCTGCAGCGCCGTGTTCGCCTTCTACCTGAATGTCTTCGTGGCGGTCGTGCAGGCTTTCGGCAAGATCGGCTTCCTGCATGCGTTGGCGCCGACGGGCTCGGAACCGCCCTTCGCGGTAACGCAAGGTGTCGTGCTGCTGGGCTTCATCGCTCTGGGTATCCTTCTGATCCGGCGCTTCCGTCCCGCCTAGACTCGCGCCGCGATCCGGTGCTTGCTGCCACCGGAGGGACCGATGAAAGATTTCGCAGGGAGGATTGCCGTCATCACCGGTGGCGGCACGGGCATGGGTCGCGAACTGGCCCGTCAACTGGCCGCCGAAGGCTGCAACATCGCCATGTGCGATGTCTCCGGCAGCGCCATGGCCGAGACCAAGCGGCTTTGCGAGGCCGGCGGCATGAGCCAGGGCCAGCGCATCACCACGCACATCGCCGACGTCTCGAAAGAAGCCGACGTCGCGCGCTTTCGCGACGAAGTCGAACGGGACCAGGAGTCCGACCGCATCCACCTACTGTTCAACAATGCCGGCATCGGCGGCGGCGGCAGCTTCCTCGTCAATGGCCGCGACGAGTGGGAGCGCACCTTCGACATCTGCTGGGGCGGCGTCTATCGCTGCACCCGCGCCTTCCTGCCGATGATGCGCCGTGCCGACACCGGCCACATCGTGAACACGTCGAGCGTCAACGGCTTCTGGGCCTTCATCGCGCCCGACATCCCGCAGACAGCCTATGCCGCCGCCAAGTTCGCGGTGAAGGGTTTCACCGAGGCGTTGATCACCGACCTGCGCCTCAACGCGCCGCACATCAAATGCTCGGTGGTGATGCCGGGCCATATTGGCACCTCGATCGCCTCCAATTCGCTCAAGGTGCAGACGGGCAATCAGGGCGAAGAGATAACCGCGCGCGAGATCGAGCTGGCCCGCAAGCGCCTCGCCGCACGCAACCCCGATATCGACAAAGTTACCGACGAGGAGGTCCGCAAGATGATCCTCGAACGGGCGCGGCGCTTCCTCGAGGATGCGCCGACCACGGCGGCCCAGGCCGCGACCATCATCCTCGACGGCGTGCGCAACGAGCGGTGGCGCATCCTGGTCGGCCGCGACGCCGAACTGATCGACGACCTAGTGCGCAAGACACCCGAGAAGGCCTACGAGCCCGAGTTCTTTTCGGATTTCGCGGCCAAGGTCGGCTGGACCGTCGGCCGCTAAGGAGGGATAGGTCATGGCTGCCCAGCAAGGCGCACCGGCACCCGACTGCGACGCCATCATCATCGGTGCGGGCATGTCGGGCCTCTTCCAGCTTCACCGCCTGCGCGGGCTGGGCATGAAGGTGCGCGTGTTCGAGGCCGGCACCGGCGTCGGCGGGACCTGGTACTGGAACCGCTATCCCGGCGCGCGCTTCGATTCGGAGAGCTACTCCTACGGCTATTCCTTCTCCAAGGAGCTGCTGGAGGAATGGGACTGGACCGAGCATTTCTCGCCCCAGCCCGAGACGCTGCGTTACCTGAACCATGTCGCCGACAAGTTCGACCTGCGCCGCGACATCCAGTTCAGGAGCCGCGTCTCTGCGGCCCACTGGCACGAGGAGATGCGAAGCTGGCTCGTATCATTGGAGGATGGCAGCACGGCAACCGCGCGCTTCCTGATTACGGCGATCGGCCCCCTCTCCGCCCCTACCATGCCGCGCATCGAGGGTGTCGACAGCTTCAAAGGCCAGTCCTGCCACACCGCGCGCTGGCCGCATGAGCCGGTGAGCTTCGAGGGCAAGCGCATCGCCGTGATCGGTACCGGCGCGACCGGCGTGCAGACGATCCAGGAGGTCGCAAAGACCGCGAAGAGCCTGACCGTGTTCCAGCGCACGCCCAACTGGTGTGCGCCGCTGCACAACAGCAAGATCGACAAGGCGGAGATGGCGGCGATCCGCGAAAGCTATCCCGACATCTTCCGGCGCTGCCAGGAAACCTTCGCCTGCTTCCTGCACACCGCCGATCCACGCAGCGCCTTCGAGGTGACGGCGGAGGAGCGCGAGGCCTTCTTCGAGAAGCTCTACGGCGAACGCGGCTTCGGCATCTGGGTGGGCAACTTCAACGACATCCTGACCGACGCCAAAGCCAATGCGCTGATCTCCGACTTCGTGGCGCGCAAGATCAGGAGCCGGGTCAAGGATCCGGCGGTGGCCGAGAAGCTGATCCCCAGGAACCATGGCTTCGGCACCCGCCGCGTGCCGCTCGAAACGCGCTACTACGAGGTCTACAACCAGCCCAATGTCGAGCTGATCGACATCACCGAAACGCCGATCCAGCGCATCACGCCCACCGGCATCGCGACCAGCGCCCGCGAGTTTGAGTTCGACATGATCGTCTATGCGACCGGCTTCGATGCCTTGACCGGCGCCTTCGACCGCATCGACTTCCGCGGCGTCGACGGCCAGCGACTGAAGGAGAAGTGGGCTGGAGGTGCGGAGACCTTCGTCGGCATGTCGGTCGAGGGCTTCCCCAACCTGCTCATGCTGCTGGGCCCGCACACTGCGTTGGGCAACATCCCGCGCAGCATCGAATACAATGTCGAATGGGTGACCGACCTGCTGCGCTTCATGCGCAAGCAGGGGCTGACGCGCATCGACGCCACGCCCGAGGGCGTCGAGACCTGGATGAAGACGGTGCACGAGGCCTCGGTCGGGCTGCTCTCCAACGAGGTGAACTCGTGGTTCACCGGCATCAACACCAATGTCGAGGGCAAGCAGACCCGCCGCATCGCACGCTACAGCGGCAGTGCACCGGCCTATCGTGCCCGTTGCGATGAAGTCGCGGCGACGAACTATCGCGAGATGGTGCTGAGCTGAGATAGAGCATCGCGCCGCCACCTAGAATGTGGCGGCGCGATGCCGAAGGCGGAGATACCCGTTTACTAGGCCTGAATGTGCCAGTCGTTCCCGATAACGCCGATATCCTGGCTCGTGAAGCCCACGCCCGCTACCGGGGGCGAGTTCCAGAGATAGGTGGCGCCGTTGTCGTTGCGCCACAGGATGTCGGCCTTGCTGTCGCTGTTGAAGTCAGCTGCGCCCTGAATACGCCAGTCGTTTGAGGCACCGCCTATATCCTGATCAGCGAAGCCCACGCCCGCTGCCGAAGTCGAGTTCCAGAGATAGGTGGTGCCGCTGTCGTTGCGCCACAGGATATCGGCCTTGCTGTCGCCGTTGAAGTCGGCCGCGCTCTGAATACGCCAGTCGTTTGAGGCACCGCCGATATCCTGAACCGTGAAGCCCACACCCGCCGTCGGAGTCGAGTTCCAGAGATAGGTGGTACCGTTGTCGTTGCGCCACAGGATGTCGGCCTTGCCGTCGCCGTTGAAATCGGTCGCCTCCTGAATGTGCGAGTCGTTTGAGGCAGCGCCAATGTCCTGAGCCGCGAAGCCGCCGCCCGCTGCCGTGGTCGAGTTCCAGAGATAGGTGGCGCCATTGTCATTGCGCCACAGAATGTCGGCCGCACCGTCGCCGTTGAAGTCGGCCGCGCTCTGAATGCGCCAGTCGTTTGAAGCACCGCCAATATCCTGGACCGCGAAGCCTGCCCCCCCTGCCGAGGTCGAGTTCCAGAGATAGGTGGCGCCATTGTCGTTGCGCCACAGAATGTCGGCTGCACCGTCACCGTTGAAGTCGGCCGCGTCCTGAATGTGCCAGTCGTTTGAAGCACCGCCAATATCCTGAACCGCGAAGCCCACGCCCGCCGCTGGGGTCGAGTTCCAGAGATAGGTGGCGCCATTGTCGTTGCGCCACAAGATGTCGGCCGCACCGTCGCCGTTGAAGTCGGCATTCCTCACGGCGCCCCTAATCGGCACAGTCCTGTCGTCGAATACGAACGTCTCGACGTTGCTCACGACGTCGGTCCCGTCAGGGCCGACCAGCGTCGCCGTTCGGCCTGAGAAGACGATGCTGTATTGGACGTAGCTGCCGCTGAAGAAGGCCATGTCCTGACCGGCCCCGCCGTCCAGCACGTCGTTGCCGGCGCCGCCGGCGAGATTGTCATTGCCGCCAAGGCCACGCAGCTCGTTCGCCTGGCTGTCGCCCACCAAAACGTCGTTGCCCGAGCCACCCTGCACGTTTTCGATGTTACGGATCGTATCCTCCGCAACGCCCCCCACCGTCACCGTCGCGCTCGTCGCCCCGTTCAAGGTCACCGACACCGCCGTTGTCTTGTCGATATAGTCAGCCCAGTCGCCAGTGCCCGCGCCACCGTCCAGAAAGTCGTTGCCGGCACCGCCCTGCAGGATGTCGTTGCCGCCGAGCCCCTGTAGCTCGTTCGCCTGACTATCGCCCACCAGCACGTCGTCGGCCGAGCCGCCTGCGACATTCTCAATATTGCGAATCGTATCCTCCGCAACGCCACCCACCGTTACAATGACATTGGCTACGCCGGAGAGCGCTGCGACTACTGCTACCGTCTTGTCGGAGTAGTCTGCCTGATCAATCCCAGCGCCGCCGTCCAGAGTGTCCTGGCCAATGCCGCCCCTCAGAACGTCGTTGCCGGCGCCGCCTACGACAAAGTCATTACCCCCAAGGCCATGCAATTCATTCGCCAGGCCATCGCCATACAGTATGTCATCCCCCACTCCTCCCAACACGTTCTCGATGTTGCGGACTGTACCGTAGGTCTCCACTCGCCATTGGCGCAGTCCGATTGTGGCGTCTACGCTCCCAGTCAAGGTGAGCGTCATACCTGTGGCATTGTAGCTTAGGTCAACCCAATCTGCCGCCCCGGCTCCGCCATCCAACGTGTCCGTTCCACCGTTACCTCGCAGGACATCGTCCCCATCGCCACCCGACAGTATTTCCGCAAGATAGGAACCTCGGATCACATCCCCCGACGCGCTCCCAACTATTCTGCGAATGCCATAGAGAGTGTCGATGCCGATGTCCGATCCAGAAGCGATGGCTTCACGGTAGACACTCCCTTCCCATCGCGCGTTCAAATCGACGTCGATCGAACTGGCAGAGGAAGAGTAGTCGGCTATGTCGCCGGTCGTATTGGAGTCAGTGTGGCTATTACCACCGATGAGGATATCGTTTCCGGGACCGCCGACCAGCACGTCGTCCCCATCCCCTCCGAAGAGGAGGTCGTTTCCACTTCCTCCATCCAACCGATCATCCCCAGCATAGCCGGCGATCCCGTCGTCGCCGTCCTCACCGCGCACAATGTCACGCTGCCCCGTCCCAAAAATCGTATCGTTCGTCGGTTTCCCGATTTGGGTGAGTGTCGCCGCTATGGAATTCCAGGACCAACTGGCCAGATTTGTGCCGTCGCTCGACGCATTGCCGTACATCGATTGCACGGCCCGGACATCGAGCGCTCCGAGAACGCTCCGGAAATCACCAGTATAGCTCATGACTGTGTAGGCATGATTGTCGAGAGACGATTCGAGCCTAGTGGTTCCTTCGAACGGATGCTTCAATCCCAGCGCATGTCCAATCTCATGCAGTAGGACGTACGGGTTCGTCGCATAGTCCAGATCAATTAGGACATCACCGGGCGGAGCAGCACTACTGGCCTCGGTGGCACCGATCGAACGGTCACCGAGAAAGGTGTATCCAACTGAATCGCGTAGTTGCCAAAAGAGACTGAAATCCAGCTTGCTGAAAACCAGTTCGCCCACGCCGGTGGTAACTTCGACAAACTGAATGCCGCTTACGTCCGCCCATTTTTGAAGTGCGCTACGAGCTACCGCTTGCTCTGTCGAGCTGAAGGGCGTGAACGACGCGATTCCCTCACTGCTATAGCCGCCGCTCCGCAAGTAGTCGGGAATCTGAGTCGCGAACGAATAGGTCAGAATCACAGGCGCGTTCTGCGCATTCTTCCCAGACCATGACGTCCCTGAAAGGAGCGCCGCATAGTCATTGACGATCGCCATCGATCCTCCCGCATGCCAGCTCTAGCCCCGTTGATTCTGCGATAGGTTTTACACCCTGTATACTAGCACCTATCCTCAAACAATCAGGGCAAGTCCTGAACGGTCGCCACTCGTGATATGAACGGTCGATCAGCATTCAAGAAAAACGACGGCACACGCCCCAAGAGGAATCAGACACCCCCCTAGCAACTACGCGACGGATTTTTCGCGCTATCTCCCAGTCTAGAGATCCTTCGCAGCGAGATCGATGGCGCGGCGATACATGGTCATCGCCGCTTCCGGCGTGTTGTAGCCGGCATGGGCCGTCAGCGTGACATTCTCCAGCGCCAGCAGCGGCTCCTCCGGCGACACGGGCTCTCGCGCAAACACGTCGGTCGCGTAGTGACCGATGCGGCCCGCCCGCAGCCGCTCGATCAGCGCGGCCTCCTCGACAAGACCTGCCCGTGCCGTATTGACCAGGATTGCACCCGACCTCATCTGTTCGAGCTTCGCCCGGTCGAGAAAGCCGCGAGTCGCGTCGTTCAGCGCAAGATGCAGGCTCACGATGTGAGCACGAGAGAGCAGCTCGTCGAGTGCCACGGTCGGTACCGGCGCATCGGCAAGCGGCGAGCGGTTCCAGGCGATCACCTCGAGGCCAATGCCACGACCGAGCCGCGCCATCTCGCGGCCGATACCGCCCATACCGACGATGCCCAAAGTCTTGCCGCGCAGTTCCATGCCCTGCATCGGCCGCCAGCCGCCGGCGCGCACCAGGGCATGCATGGTCGCGATGTGCCGTGCCGCCGCAAAGACCAGGCCCATCGCATGCTCGGCCACCGTCGTGTCGCCATAGCCGCCAATGGTCGAGACCTTGATGCCCAGCCGCTCCGCTGCTGCCAGATCGACGAAGCTCGCCGCCCCCGTGCCCAGGAAGACGATGTGGCGGAGCCCCGGGCAGAGCTTCAGCGTTGCCTCGGTGAAGTAGGTCGCGTCGTTGATCACGGTGTCGTAGCCCGCGACCAGGGCGGGGATAGCGGCCTCGGCCACCGGCCCCATGTTAATCGCGACCGGCGGGTCGGCAGGCCCGTGGACCTGCTTCCAGACGCGGTCGATATCCGGGGTCGAATCGATGAAGAGCGTGTTCGGCATGTCGGATCCGAAGCGAGTGTGAGGAAGGCGGCACCGGGAGGCCACAGATTTATGGAGGCCGGCCTCCGGCGCCAGAACCGTACCGGGTAGGATGTTCATCGATGAAGACGACCACGTTTCTCGCCGCCCTTCTCCTCGTCCAGGGGCCGCTGCTGGGCGGTACGGCGGGGTATGCGCAGGCGCCTGGGCAAGCCGGCCCACTCGACTTCCTAGTGCAGAGCGTCTGCCTCGACCCCGCCGGCAAGCCAACCTCCACCCTGCCGGTCGACCCGGCCTGCACGACCCGCCGGCTGCAGCGATCCGACGATCCCGCGCCCTATCGCAAGCACGACTGGCCAAACGTGCTGGGCGATCCCGCGACGCCGCACGGCTATCAGGCCAGCGACTCGGTCACGATGCAGCGTGGCGGCCGCACCCTTGTCGTCCAGACCTTCGACTTCGGTACCAACGGCCGGACGTTCGGGACCTTCGACGGCGGCCGCGGCGACGGGGGCCAGGTGGCCCTGATTCTGGGGGACTGGTCGAGCTTCGTCCTGACCGAGGATGGCGGCGGGGGCGTGCAATGGTTCATCGGCGAGGGCTGCCGCTCGGCGGGGCCTTCGGATCGGCGATTTCTCTCCTGGCTGATCTTCCGCGAGCCGGTCGCCGGCACCTGGCAAGACGGCATGGCCAGGCTGAACATCGCACCGAATATCGAGAGCTGCCCGCGGCGTTTCAACGATGCCTACACCCGCTATCGCCGCGACGCGGTCGAGTTCCCGTTCCGCATCGTCGGGCCGGCCAGGGTCAGGGACGAGCGCCACAGGCTCGACGTCGTTGTCTCGGAGCATTACGGCGGCAGCGACATCCCGTCCGCCGACCATCTGGAGCGCTTCTTCTTTGCCCGCGGCCTCGGCATGGTGCGCTGGGAGCGCTGGGCCAATGGCAAGATTACCCGCGATCGACAGGCCGCCGCGATGGCGACTGCCCTGGCACAAACGGCCAGATGCCCCGCCTTGAAGGACTATGGAGCGCCGGGCCGTGACTGGCTGCTGGCCGACTGCCGGACCTGGACGGTGATGATCCCCCAAAACCGACCCTGGTCGGTCGACGACTATGGCTGGCGGGCCCTGCAGGCGTTCGGGCGATAGCTGTCGGCGTCCTCTATCAGCGCAGTTCTAGGTTTCGATGGGTGCCCAAGTCCGTCTTCTTGCTGAAGAACTGATCATTTGACCAGAACGATGAATTTACAGGCAAATCGTATGGGATTCGGAATAATGGAAATCACCCGACCATAGGCCGGCAGAGCGCAGGAAAATGCCCAAAGAAAAAGGCGGCCCGTGAGGGCCGCCTCTTCCTTTGTCTCGGTCAACCAGCAGCTTACTGGATGACGATCTCGACGCGGCGGTTCTGCGGCTCGCGGACGTTCGGGCCGGTCTGAACCAGCAGGCCCTGCTCGCCACGGCCGACAACCGCGATGGCCGTCGCCGGCACGCCTTCACGCACCAGAGCGTCCTTCACAGCGTTC
>JAFKFK010000059.1 GCA_017307275.1 Alphaproteobacteria bacterium
CAAGGTGGCCGAAGCCTACCTCGCTTTCCTCTATTCGCCGGCAGCGCAGAAGATCATCGCCCGAAACTTCTACCGGCCATCCAAGCCCGAGGCCGCCGATCCGGCCGACCTCACCCGCTTCCCCAAGATCCAGCTCGTGACCATCGATCAGGGCTTCGGTGGCTGGGCCAAAGCACAGGCCGAGCACTTCGCCGATGGCGGCGTGTTCGACCAGATCTACAAGCCCACCGGCAAAGCGGCGACGCGATGAGCGACGCCGCCCACAATGACTGGGCGCCGCGGACGACTCCGCGGAGAACCCAATGGTTCCTGAAGCCGAGCGCTCTGCCCGGCTTCGGGATCACCTTTGGCTTTGCCGTCACGTATCTGTCGTTGATCGTGTTGATCCCGCTCGCCGTACTGGTGGCGCGCGCCAGCGAGCTGGGCCTCGACGGCATCTGGCAGGTCGCCACGACGCCGCGCGTGCTGGCGGCCTTGCAGGTGAGCTTTTTCATCTCGGTCGCGGCTGCCCTCGTCAACGCCCTGTTCGGCACGATCGTGGCGTGGGTGCTGGTGCATTACGAATTCCCCGGCAAGCGCCTGCTCGATGCCGCCGTCGACCTGCCCTTCGCCCTGCCGACCGCCGTCGCCGGCATCGCGCTCGCCGCGCTCTACGCCACCAACGGCTGGATCGGCGCCCTGTTTGCACCGTGGGACATCAAGATCGCCTTCACACCGCTCGGCATTCTCGTTGCGCTGATCTTCATCGGCTTGCCCTTCGTCGTGCGCACGGTGCAGCCGGTCCTGCAGGACCTCGATCGCGAGGTCGAGGAAGCGTCGGCGACGCTGGGCGCCACCCGGACGCAGACCGTCGTGCGCGTCGTCCTGCCGGCGCTCACCCCCGCTCTCCTCACTGGCGTTGCGCTGGCCTTTGCACGTGCCGTCGGCGAGTACGGCTCGGTGATCTTCATCGCCGGCAACATGCCATTCGTGTCGGAGATCGCGCCGCTCCTCATCGTCACCAAGCTCGAGGAATTCGACTATGCCGGCGCCGCGGCCATCGCCACGGTGATGTTGGGCATTTCTTTCGTGACGCTGCTCGCCATCAATGCGCTGCAGGCGTTCAGCCGCCGACGGTTCGGCCATGCGTAACGGCGTGCTCTCCGAAAGTCCGGCCGTGCGCCGCACGCTGATCGCCCTGGCGGTGGGCTTTCTGGCGCTGTTCCTCGTGCTGCCCCTGCTGGCGGTCTTCTCCGAGGCGCTGCGCCGTGGCTTCGATCTGTTCATCGCGGCCTTCGCCGAACCCGACACGCAGGCCGCGATCTGGCTCACCCTTCTGGTCGCAGCCATTGCCGTACCGCTCAACCTGCTGTTCGGCATCTCGGCCGCCTGGGCGGTGGCCAAGTTCGAATTTCCCGGCAAGAGCCTGCTGGTCACTCTGATCGACCTGCCCTTCTCGGTATCGCCCGTCGTATCCGGCCTGGTCTTCGTGCTGCTGTTCGGCGCCAAGGGGCTGCTGGGGCCACTGGTCGACGACTGGGACTTCAAGATCATCTTCGCCGTGCCCGGCATCGTGCTGGCCACGATCTTCGTCACCTTCCCCTTCATCGCGCGCGAGGTGATCCCGCTGATGCAGGAGCAGGGCACAGCGGAAGAAGAGGCGGCGCTGACACTCGGTGCCTCGGGGCTCCGCACCTTCCTCACCGTCACTTTGCCCAACGTGCGCTGGGCGCTGCTCTACGGCGTCCTGCTTTGCAACGCCCGCGCCATGGGCGAATTCGGCGCGGTGTCGGTCGTCTCCGGCCATATCCGCGGATTGACCAACACCATGCCGCTCCACGTGGAGATCCTCTACAATGAGTACAACTTCGTCGCTGCTTTCGCCGTCGCCTCGCTTCTGGCGGGACTCGCCCTCGTCACCCTTGTCGCAAAGTCCTTCCTCGAAGGACGATACGGCGACCAGCTCTCCCGCGCCCACCGGCACTGAGCCGAACAGCAGATCGGGCGTGGCGATCGCGATACGAGCCGAAGGGCTCGCCAAGTCGTTCAACGGCACGGCGGCCGTCCGCAACCTCGACCTCGAGGTGAAGCCGGGCGAGCTGCTGGCGCTGCTCGGTCCGTCGGGCTCGGGCAAGACGACGTTCCTGCGGCTGGTGGCCGGGCTGGAGAGTCCGACGGCTGGCCGCATTCTGTTCGACAACGAAGACGCCACCATACTGTCGGTGCGCGACCGCCGCGTCGGCTTCGTGTTCCAGCACTACGCCCTCTTCCGCCATCTCAACGTGGCGGAGAATATTGCTTACGGGCTGCGTGTGAGGCCGCGCGCCACGCGGCCGGCCGACGCCGAGATCCGCCGCCGTGTCGCCGACCTGCTCGAGCTGGTGCAGCTCGCGGGCCTCGGCAAGCGCTTTCCCACCCAGCTTTCCGGCGGCCAGCGCCAGCGTGTTGCGCTGGCCCGCGCGCTTGCCGTCGAACCGCGCGTGCTGCTGCTCGACGAACCGTTCGGCGCCCTCGACGCCAAGGTGCGGCGCGACCTGCGGCGCTGGCTGCGCGAGATCCACGACCGGACCGGCCACACGACCCTGTTCGTCACCCACGATCAGGAGGAGGCGCTGGAGCTCGCGGACCGCGTCGCGATCTTCAATCTTGGGAACGTCGAACAGGTCGGCACACCCGACGAGATCCTCGACCATCCGGCAACAGCCTTCGTCGCGGGTTTCGTCGGCGAAGCCGTTCGTCTGCCGGTCAACGCGGCGGGCTCGTCGCTCCAGATCGGCCCGCATCAGCTCCGTCTATCTTGCGGTAACGTAACGGGGCCGGCCGAGCTCTTCGTGCGCCCGCGCGATCTCGCCTTGGCCAACGATCCGCAGCCTGCCATCCCGGCACGCGTTCTGGCCGTGCGACGCACGGGCCCTGCCCGTCGCGCCGAGCTGGCACTGGCCGATGGCCTGCCGCCTGTGGAGATGGAACTGCCGGCCGGACATGCCGCCCGCAAGGGCGACATCCTGCCGGTCACCCTGGTCAACCTGCGCCTCTTCGCCTCGCGCTAGGGAGCACACCATGGCGCCGCCCCCCGATCTCGCCTCCGACCTGCAGCGCCGCCTGGGCTTCGCGCCGCCACGGCAGGTGCTGGCCGCAACGTTGCGGGACGTCTTTCCGGGAAGGATCGCCGTAGTCTCCTCGTTCGGCGCGGACTCCGCCGTGCTGTTGCATCTCGTGGCCGAGATCGATCCGGCAACACCGGTTCTGTTCATCGACACCGGCCGTCACTTCCTGGAGACGCTGGCTTATCGTGACCGGCTGGTTGCGCATCTCGGCCTGACCGGCGTTCAGAGCATTGGACCGACCGCAGAGGAGGTGACACGCCTCGATGCCGATCTCGGCCGCGCCGCCTGGGATCCCGACGGCTGCTGCGCCTTTCGCAAGGTCGCACCGCTGCAGCGCGCACTCGCAGGCTTCGATGCCTGGATCACCGGACGCAAGCGTTTCCAGAGCGCGGACCGGCACGACCTGCCGGTGTTCGAATTCGACTTACCGCACGTGAAGGTCAATCCGCTCGCGAGTTGGAGCGCGGCCGACATTGCCGATCACGTTGCCCGCCATCGCCTGCCGGCCCATCCGCTGGTCGCCCAGGGCTTCAGCTCGATCGGCTGTGCACCCTGCACCTCGGCCGTCGCCTTCGGCGAGGAGGCGCGCGCCGGCCGCTGGCGCGGCTTCGAGAAGACCGAATGCGGCATCCACCTTCCCCCCATCGATTTGCCCCGGAAGCAGAGCAATCCATGAGTTCGCCCGCCCCCCTTGTCAGTCCCAATGCCCAGCCCAACGCAAGACCGCGCGAGAACCACCAGACGATCCCCGTGCCGCGCGGGCGATCCGGTCTGTCGCCACACCTGCAGCGCCTGGAGGACGAAGCGATTCATATCCTCCGCGAGGTGGTAGCGGAGTTCCGCAAGCCCGTGATGCTCTACTCCGTGGGCAAGGATTCGAGCGTGATGCTGCATCTCGCCCGCAAAGCCTTCTACCCGGCGCCACCGCCCTTCCCCTTGCTGCATATCGCGACCGGCTGGGATTTCCGCGCCCTGCTCGATCATCGCGATCGCACTGCCCGCAAATACGGCATGGAGCTTCTGGTCCATGGCAACGAGGGCGCGACGCGCGACGGCGTCACGCCCTTTGAGACGGAAACCGGAGAATACTCCCGACTCATGCTGACCGAGCCGTTGAAGGACGCGCTCGATCAACATGGCTTCGATGCGGCCTTCGGCGGAGGCCGGCGTGACGAGGAGAAGTCACGCGCCAAGGAACGCATCTTCTCGCACCGCAGTGCCGGCCACGTTTGGGATCCACGCAACCAGCGGCCCGAACTCTGGCGTCTGTTCAACACGCGGCTGGCGCCGGGCGACACGATGCGCGTCTTCCCGTTGTCGAACTGGACCGAGCTCGACGTCTGGACCTACATCCAGACCGAAGCCATCCCGATCGTGCCGCTCTATCTCGCGGCTGAACGCTGGGTCGTCGAACGCGACGGTGCGTTGATCGCCGTCGACGACGAGCGCATGCGCTTCCGAGACGGCGAAATGACGGTGAAGCGCCGTGTCCGCTTCCGCACGCTCGGTTGCTGGCCCCTGACCGGCGCCATCTCTTCCAAGGCAGACGATGTTGCCGGCGTCATCGCCGAGCTCCTCGATGCGCGCTCGTCCGAGCGCCAGGGCCGGCTGGTCGACGGTGCCCTGCAAGCTTCCATGGAACGCAAGAAACGAGAGGGATACTTCTGATGCCCGACGCCCTTGCCCCACCTGCCAACGACGCGTTGCCCCTGCAGAGCCGCAGCGAGCTACGCTTCCTCACCTGCGGTTCGGTCGACGACGGCAAGTCGACCTTGATCGGACGGTTGATCGCCGATGCCAGCGGCCTGCTCGACGACCAGGTCGCCTCGCTGAAGGACGATTCGCGCCGGTTCGGCACGACCGACGACGAATTCGACTTCGCCTTGCTGCTCGACGGTCTCGAAGCCGAGCGCGAGCAGGGCATCACCATCGATGTCGCCTATCGCTTCTTTGCGACGCCCCGGCGTGCCTTCGTGGTGGCCGACACGCCGGGTCACCGGCAGTACACGCGCAACATGGCGACCGGCGCCTCCAATGCCGAACTGGCCGTCCTGCTGGTCGATGCCCGCAAAGGCTTGGTCGAGCAGACGCGCCGCCATGCCGCCATCGTCTCGCTGCTGGGTATCCGCCACGTCGCGCTGGCGGTGAACAAGATCGACCTGGTCGATTTCTCCGAGGCGCGGTTTCGTGAAATCGAAGCAGCCTTCGCAAGCTTCGCGGCACCGCTTGCTTTCCATTCCGTGATCGCGATCCCGGTTTCGGCGCGGCTCGGCGACAATGTCGCGGCCCGTAGTACCCGCATGCCCTGGTATGCCGGCACGGCCCTCCTCGCCCACCTCGAGACGGTCGAGACCGGCCTCGACGCCGAGGAAGCGCCGCTGCGCTTTCCCGTGCAGTGGGTGAACCGGCCGGACGGTGACTTCCGTGGCTTCACCGGCACGGTCGCCTCGGGCCGCCTTGCTGTCGGTGACCGCATCGTCGTCGCAGCCTCGGGCAAGCCCAGCTCGGTGGCACGTATCGTAAGCTTCGACGGCGACCTGCCGGTGGCCGTGGCCGGACGCTCCGTGACCCTGACCCTGGCCGACGAGATCGACGTCATCCGTGGCGACGTGCTGGCCGATCCGCGCCACCGGCCGACGGTGACGCGGCGCTTTTCCGCCGATCTCGTCTGGATGGACGAGACGGCAGCCCTGGCCGGCAAGCGCTTCCTGCTGAAGATCGGCACGAGCACGGTGCCCGTCACGCTCGGCCGCATCGCCGACACGCTCGATGTCGAATCACTGCGACGTGCGCCGGCGGGCGAACTGGCATTGAATGCAATCGGCCGAGTCGAACTCGAAACGGCGCAGCTCGTCACCTTCGATCCCTATGCCGAGAACCGCCAGACCGGCGCGTTCATCCTGATCGACCGCGCGACGCTCCGCACCGCGGCAGCCGGTATGGTCGTCGAGAGCCTCGATGCAGCGAGCGACGTACATCGCCATGCCGAGACCGTGACTCCGGCGTTGCGGGCCGAGATCAAGGCGCAGCTCCCGCTGGTCGTCTGGCTGACCGGCCTGCCAGGTTCCGGCAAGTCGACCATCGCCAACATCGTCGAGCGCAAGCTGGTGGCACTGGGCCGCCAGACCATGCTGCTGGATGGCGACAATCTGCGTCAGGGGCTCAACGCCGACCTGGGCTTCGACGAAGCCAGCCGCTCGGAGAATGTCCGGCGCGTCGGCGAGGTTGCCAAGCTGATGGCCGATGCCGGGCTGATCGCCATCGTCGCCCTGGTCTCTCCCTTCCAGGCGGACCGCACGCGCGCGGCCGCTCTGCTGCCCGAGGGCCGGTTCCTGGAGATCTTCGTCGACACGCCTCTGGACGTGTGCCAGCAGCGCGATCCCAAAGGTCTCTACGCCAAAGCCGAGAGTGGCAAGGTGGTGAACCTGACGGGTCGCGACCAGCCCTACGAGCCCCCCGAAGATCCCACGCTGGTGTTGCAGACGGCCGAACTCTCCCCGGAGGAAGCTGCGGATCGCATCGTAGAGCTGGTGTTGGCGCGCATAGGCGCTGCAGGAAGCTGATCAATCGCGCCGACAGCCGCAGGTCGGAAGCGGCGTTCATGGCACTGCCGCCAAAGAGGCCCTAAGATCGCCGGTGAACGATCGTTTACCGGAGGAGCGGCCCATGGATTTCAACATTCCCGCCGATATCGCGGCGTACCTGAACGAGCTCGACACCTTCATCGAGCGCGAAATCCGGCCGCTAGAGCGCGAGAACGACAATATCCGCTTCTTCGACCATCGCCGCGAGCATGCGCGTACCGACTGGGACAATGACGGCCAGCCGCGCCACGAATGGGAAGAGCTGCTGGCCGAGATGAAGCGGCGCGCCGACAAGGCGGGCCATCTGCGCTTTGGCCTGCCCAAGGCGCTGGGCGGCAAGGACGGCTCCAACCTCGCCATGGCGATCATCCGCGAACATCTCGCCCACAAGGGGCTCGGTCTGCACAACGACCTGCAGAACGAGAGCTCGATCGTCGGCAACTTCCCGGTGGCCCTGCTGCTGCACCGCTTCGGCACACAGGAGCAAAAGGACCGCTACATCGAAGGCATGTTCAGGGGAACGGAGCGCATCGGCTTCGGCCTGACCGAGCCCCTGCATGGCTCCGACGCCACGTTTATGGAGACCACCGCCGTCAAGCAGGGCGGCGACTGGGTGATCAACGGCATGAAGCGGTTCAACACCGGCATGCACACCGCCACGGTCGATCTCGTGTTCGCCCGGACCTCGGGCAAGGACGGCGACGCGCGCGGCATCTCGGCGTTCCTCGTGCCCGTGAAGTCGTCCGGCTTCAAGATCGAGCACATGTGGTGGACCTTCAACATGCCGAGCGACCATGCCGAGGTGTCGTTGACCAACGTGACGGTGCCGAACTCGACCATGCTGGGCGAGGAAGGCCGCGGCCTCGACGTGGCGCAGACCTTCGTGCACGAGAACCGCATCCGCCAGGCGGCCTCCAGCCTCGGCGCCGCGCAATACTGCATCGACATGTCGGTGGCCTACGCCAAGAACCGCAAGGTGTTCGGCAAGGCGCTGGCGACCAACCAGGCGATTCAGTTCCCGCTGGCCGAGCTGCACACCGAGGCCGAGATGACGCGCGGGCTGGTGCGCAAGACCGCCTGGCATCTCGACCGCGAGCACCACATGAACGTGAGCGAGTGGGTGGCGATGTCGAACTACCGCGCCAACCGGCTGGTGTGCGACGCTGCCGACCGCGCCATCCAGGTCCACGGCGGCATCGGCTATTCGCGCCACACGCCGTTCGAACACATCTACCGCCACCACCGCCGCTACCGCATCACCGAAGGCTCGGAGGAGATCCAGATCCGCCGCGTCGCCGGCACCTTGTTCGGCTTCTGGGGGGCACAGAAGGCTTCGACGGCGCCACGCTCGTAAGTGACGTCCGTCATTAGAGGCATCGGATGAAGGGGCATCGCTATACCGGCGATGCCCTGATGCTTGGCACGGCGCTGCTCATGGGCTCGAGCTATCCTTTCGCCAAGGATGTGCTCGCGGTCATGAGCCCGCTGCTCTACAGCGCCTCACGCTACCTGATCGCGGCGCTCTTCCTGTTTGCCGTGCTGGCACTGCGGCGCCGGCCCATGGCCCTGTCCCGGCGCGACTGGGTGCCGATGATCCTGCTGTCGATCATTGGCGTCACGATATTCCAGGCCTGCTGGGGCCTCGCCATGGCGCGCAGCGCGCCATCGGTCGGCTCGATCGTGATGACGACGACCACGGCCTTTTCCGCCATCCTCGCCTGGTTCGCCGGCCGGCGGCTTTCCGTGCTCGGCTGGGCCGGTATCGCCGTGGCCTTCGCCGGGGTCGTGCTGGTGGTGAACAACAGCCTGTCGAGCTTCACCCTCTCCTTCGGCAGTCTCGACGGCACCCTGCTCTGGATGGTCTCGGCTTTCGCCTGGGCGCTCTATGTCGAGCGCGGGGCACCCTACAGCCAGCGGCTGGGAGCGTTGCAGGTGATGGCCTGGACGACCCTGATCGGTTCCCTGATCCTGCTGCCCTTCGCCCTCGTCTTCGACTCTTTGGGTGAATTCGCACGGCTCGACGACCGGCTCCTGGGCTTCTGGCTCTACACGGCAATCTTTCCCGTGGGCGTGGCCTTTCTTGGCCTCACTGCCGGTCTGGAGCGGCTCGGGGTCAGCCGGGTCATGGTCTACATGTATCTGATCCCGGTGGCAGGCGTGGGCCTGTCGGCCGCCTTCTTCGGCGATCCCCTCACCGCTGCCCGCGTGATCGGCGGCCTGATCGTGCTGCTGGGCGTCATTCTGACGCGCGTTGCGCTCGACCGTGCCGCTCGCGTTCCTGTATGAACGGGGCGCAACCGAGAGGACTTCCGATGGCCCCAAAGGCCGCAAAGAAAGCGCCTGCCAAGGCTCCGGCAAAGGTCGCGCCACCGACCCAGCCCCTCACGACGCCGGGCTCCGGCGGACGGCGGGCCTACGTCGCGCGGGCCACGAAGGAGACGAGCATTGCCGCCGCCATCAACCTGGACGGTACCGGCAAGTACGACATCAAGACCGGCATCGGCTTCCTCGACCATATGCTGGAACAGCTCTCGCGCCACAGCCTGATCGACATCACGCTGCGCGCCGAGGGCGATCTGCACATCGACTACCATCACACCACCGAAGATGCGGGCATCGTGCTGGGCGAGTGCCTGACCAAGGCGCTGGGCGATCGCGCGGGCATCCGCCGCTATGGTGCGGCGCACATCCCGATGGACGAGACCCTGACCGAAGTGGCGCTCGACGCATCGAACCGGCCGTACCTGATCTGGAAAGTGAATTTCTCCAAGCCCAAGCTCGGCACCATGGACACCGAGCTGTTCAAGGAGTGGTTCCAGGCCTTTGCCCAGCTCGGCGGGCTGACCCTGCATGTGTGGAACCACTACGGCGACAACAACCACCACATCGTCGAAAGCTGCTTCAAGGGTCTCGCACGCGCCCTGCGCGTGGCGGTCGAGCTCGACCCACGGCAGCTCACCGCCGTACCCAGCACCAAGGGCGTACTCTAGGACGATCGCTCAATGACCGTCGCCATCGTCGACTACGGGTCGGGAAACCTCCGATCGGCCGCCAAGGCCTTCGAACGCGCCGCCCGCGAGGCTGGCACGCACGAGCGTGTGCTGGTCACGGCCTCGACCCAGGACGTGGCCGCAGCCGACCGGATCGTGCTGCCCGGCGTCGGCGCCTTCGCCGACTGCCGCGCCGGCCTCTATGGCGTGCCGGGCATGGTCGAGACCTTGCAGCGCGAAGTCATCGAACGCGGCAAGCCCTTCCTCGGCATCTGCGTCGGCATGCAGCTCATGGCCACGCGCGGTGTCGAATATGGAATCCATGCTGGTCTGGACTGGATTGCAGGCGACGTCGTGCGCATCGAGCCAGGTAAAGAGCATCTCAAGATCCCGCATATGGGGTGGAATGAGCTGGCCGCGCTCAAGCCGCATGCTCTGCTGGAAGGCATCGCTCCCCGCGACCATGCCTACTTCGTGCATTCCTTCCAGCTCGCCGCCAGCAAACCCGAGACCGTACTTGGCCTGACCGACTATGGTGGACCGGTTACGGCCATCGTCGGTCGCGACAATCTCGCGGGCACGCAGTTCCATCCGGAGAAGAGCCAGGCGACCGGCTTGCGCCTGATCGCCAATTTTCTCCGCTGGAAGCCCTGAACCCGTAACCAACCGGCCAGTCGCGGCGTTCATCTCCTGCGTTCCGGAAAAGCAGGAGGACCGGCATGCATCCCCGCGCGACGCCTTCGGGCCAACCGCACCCGGCCCATGGCCCCGTCAACGACACACTGATGGCCTGTGTCGAGGCTTGTTTCGATTGCGCCCAGTCCTGCATTTCCTGTGCAGACGCTTGCCTGGACGAAAGAGGCGTCGCGGGACTCGGTCAATGTATCCGGCTCAGCCTCGATTGCGCCGGTGCCTGCGCCGCCACCGGCCCGGCTCTCATGCGCCGCACCCATACAACCCCAGCCCTGATCCGGCGCATGGTCGAGACCTGCGCCGAGCTTTGCCAGGCTTGCGCCGACGAATGCGAACGGCATGGCGGGGACCATGAACACTGCCGGATCTGCGCCGAAACCTGCCGAGCCTGCGAGCAGTCCTGCCGCGAGGCCGCCATATCCCTTGGCGCAACGTAGCCAACGCTTCGGGAGCACCGAGAGCGGGCTTCCGGCACCACCGCTCTATCGGCAAGCTTGTCATCCGAATCGCTATCGACGATTCTGACGGGGCATGTCCCTCGGCCCTTTCGATGCATTGTTTCAGCTCCTGCACGACCTTTCGGACGGCAACCTCCCTATTGTCGGTCTCCTGGTCCTTCTCGTCCTGATTGCGGCCCTCGAGGTTGGCTTCCGTCTGGGCCGGTTCGTCAGTCGGCGTCGTGCTGCCAGCGACGGTGAGAAAGCATCGGTCAACTTCGCAATCGCAGGCATGTTGGGACTGCTTGCCTTCCTGCTGGGCGTCTCCCTGTCGATGGCATCGGACCGCTACCAGCAGCGTCGCAACTCGGTGCTGGCCGAGGCCAATGCCATCGGCACGTCATGGCTGCGCGCCCAAGTTGCAACCGGCGCCGAAGGCGAGGCCCTTCAGCGTCTGCTGCGCGACTATACGGAGCTTCGCATCGCCGCCATCAAAGGCAGTCCCGATCGCGCCGAGAGGGAGCAGTTCAATCAGCGAACCAACGCCCTACAATCCGAGATGTGGCGGCTGGTGCGGACAGTTGCCGAGCGCGCGCCGACGCCGGTATCGGCCCTGCTCATCAGCTCGTTCAACGAGACATTCGACCTTGCGACCACCAACCGTCGCAACTTCGCGGGCCATGTGCCCGTCTATATCATCCGTCTGCTGCTCACCCTATCGATCCTGACTGTCGGCGCAGTCGGTTATGGCTTCGGTCTGGTCGGCAGCCGCCAACTCGGTCTTTCCATCCTGCTTCTGGGAGCCTGGACGCTGGCGATTATCCTGATCATCGACATCGACCGGCCTCAGGACGGCGAGGTCAGGATCGATCCCGGTCCGATGATCTGGACACTGCAGGGCTTCGGGACGGCAAAGTGACGGGCCGTCCCTCTCCGACTCTCTCATAGAGGCCGTGCTTCCCACGGTGTGAGGTCACCTCGATTGCTCCGCACTGACAGCGCCGATATCGTCAGAGCGTGTCGAAGTCGGTCCTCTCTTTCCTCGCCCTGTCGGCGGCCCTTTGCCTCTTCTCAATTCCGGCTGAAGCGCAGCGCCGCCAGCAGCAGGCCGCAACACCGAACTTCCAGAGCGGTGCCGTTTGGCTGACGCCCGCGGTCGGCTTGCGATACCGCATCGACGAACGCTGGTCGTTCCAGATGGACACCCAGCTGCGCTTCGACAGCGCCAATGGCGTGCTGCGCGACGTCCAGGTACGACCCGGCTTCGAGTACGTGCTGTCGCCGCACTGGGCGGTCGCAGCGGGCTATGTCCAGTTCCAGCGCTACCTCACCGGTCAATCTGCCTCGCGTGGCCCCTTCCAGGACATCCTCTATCGGGCGCGCATCGACAATCTGCCCATCGCGGGGCGCTGGCGCTGGGAGGAGCTGTTCTTCGACAACGGCACATACTTGATCCGCACACGGATGCTGGCCGGCGTACGTATCCCGATCAAGGATACGCCGTGGGAGTTGGCGTTCTCCAATGAGGTCTTCCTCAACGTCGGCAACAATTCACCCAACCGGATGCAAGGATTTGCCCAGAACCGAGCCTACGCAGGTTTCGGCCGACAGCTTACGCGCTGGAGCAAGGCGTCGCTGGGTTACGAGCTGGACACCTTCAATGCACCCGGCATTGTCCGCAACGTCCACAATATCAGGCTGAACTTTGTCTTTGACCTGAATTGAAGGCGAGCGCAGTGGTCCCTGTCGGGCGCGACGGACGGTGGGCGTTACGCGCAGCCGCATCCCACATCAGGCGCGGATCGAAAGCTTCGGCTGCAAAGATGGTGACGATCACCACGGCACAGAAAGCCATGGCGCCATCGCCCGGATCGATGGTGACGGCACTGCCAAACTGCACCAGGGCACCCAGCAGCGACTCCATGAAGATGTCGACCATCGACCAACGGCCGATCCAGGCCACGATGAAATAGAGGCGCGTTCGCTGGCGCAGCAGGATGCCGGCCCCCTCGGCGGTGTTGGCCAAGCTGGTCGTCGAGATCATTGCGGCAAGGCCCAGCAGCTTGAACAGCGGGACCAGCACACTGGCAAAGAACACCAGCAGCGCCAGCGGATACATCTTGGACGAGACCAGTTCCTCGACGCCCCCCATGATGGTGCTAGGCGACCCCGAACCGAGCTGGATCACGGTCAACACTGGATAAACGTTGGCCGGGATGTAGAGAATGGCGCCCGCCACGACGAGGGCGATGGTGCGGCCGATGGCGTCGGGTTTGCGCTCATGGACGATGGAGCCGCAGCGCGGGCACTTGCCGTCATAGTCGGCCGGCATGCACACCAGATGGCAGTTCTCGCAACCTGCAGCGCCCGGGCGATACTCCATTGGTGCAACAGCCGGCATGGGGGCATGGGTCTGACCGCGCCGCTCGATCTGTTCCCAGACCGCCTGCGGGTCAAGGGCCAGCTCGGCCCAGACGATGACAACGGTCAGGATGCCGAGCGCGTAGACCGCTGCCCCAAGTTCGATCGTCACCAGATCGCCGAGCTTGGTGTAGGCCACGAACACGCCCAGTAGCAGCACTTCGAGCATCGACCAAGTGCCGAGCTTGCGCGAGATCAGGAAGACGCCCCGCAGGTTGGGCGGCAGCGTCTTCATGCGCAGCCCGACCAGCACGTAGAGCGTGCCGGCGAACTTGCCGAGCGGCGCCAATGCCGTCGTGAAGGCGACCGCGATGGCCAGCGGCCACAGCCCGTGGCGCACCAGCTCAGCCGGACCGGAGAGCAGCCCGGTCTCGTGCACGATGCCAGCGGTCGAGACCTTCATCAGCATCGAAAGCCAGAGCACCGCGAACAGAACCAGCGACGCGAAGGTCAGCGCCAGACAGTGGCCCGTCGGATCCGCGCGTGTAGCCCTGAGTGGCGTGCCACAGCGCTCGCAGTCGGAGCGCATGTTGGCGGCCATCGCCGGCACGATCTGGAACAGCCCGCAGCCATGGCACTCGCGCAGCTGCGGTCCGGTGACCAGGGCTGTCGGGCCAGCGGCGGCCATCTACTGAAGCATCGCCGCAATGCCGTCCGCAAGCTCGCCCAGGGCGTCGCTCATGGCGGCGACATGTCCCGCGGTGTCGGGAGTGGGCACGGGCTTGCTGATCGAGAAGCTGCGCACCGCCGAGCGGGTCGGCCGGTTGAACTGCACGGCGACCTGCGCCAGCAGGATCACCGACCCGGCCTTGTCGGCGTCGAGACGCTGAAGATCGATCCCGACCGTGGCGTTGGGATCCAGGGTGATCGAGCCCGCCTCGCCGTAGACCTTCGAGTTGGGCAGACGCTGCGAGAGGTCGAGCACCAGGATACGGCCCAGCATGCCGCCGAGCGGCTCCCCCCACCAGGAGTTGGCCCGGACATCGAGCTTGAAGTCCTCCGTCGACCGCACGATTTCCTTGCGATCAAGATAGCCCGGCAAGCCGATATCGCGCACCTGCACGATGGCGGGACCTCGCGGCAGCGTCGAACCCGGCCGCACGGCCAGGGTGTAGAGCCCGGGTTCCGGCGAAGCACCGCAGGCTGCGAGCGCAGGGACAGCGAGCACGGGCACGACAAGAGCGCCGAAGCGGCGGCGGCCGAAATGTTGGATGGTCATTCCTTGCCCGTGTTGGTGCGGCCCTGAATCAGGGCTTCAGGGTGGCGCGTCAGCAGGTCGCTCAAGGCCCGGATCGAGCGGGCGGCGTCGGTGAGCTGCGGGATCAACCGGTCGAGATCGCGATGGAACTTCGACTGGTCGCCATAGCCCTTGTCCACCGACCCGATCAGGCGATTGGCCTTGGTGACAGCGTCCTGCAGCTGCTGGGCGATTTCGGGCAAGCGCCTGAGGGCGGGCGTGGCGTCCTTGTCGAGCTTGCGGGTGATGTCCTGCACATCGAGCATCGCCTTTTCCAGCGCCGCCAGGGTCGTCTTGATCTGCGGTCCGTTCACCGTGCTGTCGAGGCCGGTGGCGGCGTTGACCAGGCTGTTGCCGATGCGATCGAAGTCGATGCGGTTGATCTTGGACAGCAGCTCTGATGCAGCCCGCGTGATGCTGTCGAAGCCACCCACCTCGGCACTCGGAATCACATAGTGATCGCCGACCTTGCGCAGTTCGCCAGGCTTGGCGTCGGGCACTACCTGGAAGGCCACGATCTTCGCGCCGGTGATCAGGCTCGGCGCTTCGAGCGTCGCACGCAGGCCACGCTTGATCATCTCCTCGGCGATCTTCTCGGGCTCCATCCCCTGCGCCTTGGCGAGATTGGCGACGCGACCCGCCTCGACCCGGTAGCGGACAGGAACCATGACCCGGTCGGTCTGCTGATCGAAGACCAGTCCGACATCGGTCACTTCACCGATCTTGATACCGTGGAAGGTAACATCGGCACCCGGAGAAAGACCGGCCACCGATCCGGAGAAATAGGACACCAGCTTGATCTGCTCGCCGAAGCCCGCCGCCTTGGCCTGATCGAGATTCTTGAAGAGCTCGAAGGCCTGATCGGCCTTGGCGACCGGTTGGGTCGAGCCCTGCGGCGTGTCGAAGGCGATGCCGCCTAACAGCACGGCGCGCAGCGATTCGAGCTGCACATCGATACCGTCCGAACCGAACTTGATCGAGATGCCCGATGCATCCCAGAAACTCGAATCGTTGCGCACGTACTTGTCGAACGGCGCGCGGACAAAGGCATGGATGGTAACGCTGTTGGCGAGATCGTGCAGATCCCAGCCCAGCACCGTGCCGACGTCGATGTCGCGGAAGAAGACCGGCGCGCCGAGACCGATCGACCCGAGCCGCTTGGTGTCGAGCCGGAATGTCGTGCCCTTGGCCGAGGCCTGCAGAACCGGAGGGTCCTGTTGCCCGACGAACTCGCGCTGTGGCTTGCCGGCCTCGACGGAGGGCCGCATGCCGATGTAGGAGCCGGACAGGATCGTCTCCAGGCCCGAGATACTTCCGGCAAAAAGCTGAGGCTTCACCACCCAGAAGATCGTCTTGTCGGTGAGCAGCTGCTCGGCCTCACGCACCGTCTCGATGGTGACCAGGACATTGCCCAGGTCGGGTGCGATGGCGATGCTCTTAACAGTACCCATCACGACGTTGCGGAACTTGAGCTGCGACTGGCCCGGCGTCAGGCCCGAGGCCGTATCGAACGAGACGGTGATCGTCGGGCCACGCTTGGAAAAGGTGTCCCAGGCGAGATAGAGCGCAATCAGTGCCGTCAGAAACGGCACGATCCAGATAAGGGGAATGCGGCGGCGGCGGCGAACCGGTGCGGTTGGAAGGACGCGGCCACCGCCAGGGGTGGCCGATGATGGTCCAGACGGGGCTTGTTCGCTCATCGCTCCTCGTTCGCCCCCCGATCGCTCGAGCGGGCCTTTCAGCGCTCGCGATCGTCGATATCGCGAGCCAGGACCTCGCGCTTGCCGACATGGTTGGCGGGGCTGACGACACCCTCGCGTTCCATGCGTTCGACAATGCGGGCGGCCCTGTTATAGCCGATCTGGAGGTAACGCTGGATAAAGCTTGTGCTGCATTTCCGCTCGCGGGCGACCAGGGCAATGGCCTGATCGTAGAGCTGGTCGCTCTCCCCTTCCTCGCCGCCGCCCGGCAGGCCCGCCGCCTCGGCGTCGCCCTCGGGATCGTCGGTGACAGAGTCGATGTAAGCCGGCGCGCCCTGCGCCCTGAGGTGGCGGACCACCTCCTCGACCTCGCCGTCGCTCACGAACGGGCCGTGAACACGGGCGATCTTGCCGCCACCGGCCATGTACAGCATGTCGCCCTGGCCCAGGAGCTGCTCGCCGCCCTGCTCGCCCAGGATGGTGCGGCTGTCGATCTTCGAGGTGACCTGGAAGGAGATGCGGGTCGGGAAGTTGGCCTTGATGGTGCCGGTGATGACGTCGACCGATGGCCGCTGCGTGGCCATCACGACATGGATGCCGGCGGCGCGGGCCATCTGTGCCAGGCGCTGGACGGCCGCCTCGATCTCCTTACCGGCGACCAGCATCAGGTCGGCCATCTCGTCGATGATGACGACGATGAAGGGCAGCGGCGTGAGGTCGATCTCTTCGTCCTCGAAGGTCGGGCGACGGGTTTCGGGATCGATGCCGGTCTGGACCTTGCGTGTCAGCGCCCCGCCCTTGCGGGCCGTCTCGGCGAGCTTCTCGTTGTAGCCGGCGATGTTGCGCACACCGACTGAACTCATGGCGCGGTAGCGATCCTCCATCTCGCGTACCACCCACTTCAACGCCACGATCGCCTTGCGCGGCTCGGTGACGACGGGCGTGAGCAGGTGCGGGATGTCCTGATAGACGCTGAGTTCCAGCATCTTCGGGTCGATCATGATGAAGCGGCAACGATCCGGCGGCAGCCTGTAGAGCAGCGACAGGATCATGGTGTTGACCGCCACCGACTTGCCCGAACCGGTGGTACCGCCGATCAGCAGATGCGGCATGCGGGCGAGGTCGGCGATGACCGGATCGCCACCGATATCCTTGCCCAGCGCCAGCGGCAGGCCGAGACGGTTGTCCTCGTAGTGGCGCGTCGACAGCAGCTCGCGCAGGAACACCGTCTCGCGCTTGGCGTTGGGTAGCTCGATGCCGATCACGTTGCGGCCCGGCACAGTGGCGACACGCGCCGACACCGCGCTCATCGAGCGGGCGATGTCGTCGGCGAGCCCGATGACCCGGCTCGACTTGGTGCCCGGCGCCGGCTCCAGTTCGTAGAGCGTCACGACCGGACCCGGCCGCACTTTCACGATTTGGCCCTTGACGCCGAAATCTTCGAGCACGGTCTCGAGCAGGCGAGCGTTCTGCTCGAGCGCCCCCTCGTCGATCTTGGGCTCGTTGGTGACACGCGAGGGCAGCGACAGGATGTCGAGCGGCGGCAGCTTGTATTCGTTGTTGAGATCGAGTTCGCGCTGGCCGGCCTTCGCGGCACGCTTGCCCTGTGCGGCGGCCGACTTGCGCGGCACGATCTTCACGCCACTTGGTGCCGCTGGGCCGGCCTGGACGGGCTGCTCGGCTTCAAGCGCGTCAGGGGCGAAGGGATTCTCCTCCTCGGCGTCGGAAGCAGCTTCGTCCGCCGAGACGGGGGCATCCTCGTATTCCTGCTGCAGCGGCAAAGCCGCAGGGGCAACCGGCATGGCCGTGGGCTGCACGGGCGGCGGCGGTGCTTCGAACGGCGCCATCACCGGCTCGACGCGCTCGCCCTGCGGTGCTGCCGTCGTGGACCGGCGCATGAACGGCTCGATGCGCAGGCCCGAGAGCCGGCTGAACAGGGTCCGTTCCTTGACGGACGCCGCCACGGGCTCCACCGGAGCCTCGTACGACAACGGCGCAGGTGCATAGGACTCCGGGGATGCTGGCGCTTGCGGGATGTCCGGCGTGGCGCGTTCGATCGGCGCATAGGGCGCATCGACCATCAGCGACTCACGAGACGGAATTGGTGCCCCATCCTCCGGGATCTGCTCGTAGCGGGTCTCGAAGTCACCCGGCTTGTAGTGGCTGGCGTCGATCTCACCCGGGATCTCGGCATAGCCGATCGAGGGCGATGGCAGATCGGCTTCTTCGTCGAGCGGCTGCGGCTTGCCGCGCCACAGGCCCACCGCGGCGCGCATGCCCCACACGCCCCACAGGAAGGGCGCACGCAGGATGCGGAAGATCAGCGGCAGATCGGTGCGGTTCATGCCGAGCGCCGGCGCCATGGCTATGAAGGCGAGCGCCGCGCAGGCCGGTTCGATCAGGGTGAGCGCACCACCGCTCGAATGCGTCAGCACGAGCTCCCGGAAGCGTCCGACCAGCGCCAGGCCCACGAGGCCACCCGGTCCGGCGTGGGTGGCCGCACCACCGACATCGCCCAAGCCAACACAAGCCACGCTCATCATGAGGAGCGCCAGCAGCAGCAGCGACAGCCTCAGGCCGAAGAAGCCGAGATGGTGGGTGCGCACCATGCGTACGCCCCAGGTGATGAAGGCAACCGGCGCGAGGATGATGGCGAGCCCGAAGGTCTGCAGCAGCAGGTCGGAAATATAGGCGCCGGGCAGGCCGAGCAGATTGTTGGGCGCGCGTGCCGTGGCGTGGTTCAGCGAGGGATCGCCGGGGCTGTAGGTGAACAGCGCCATCATCAACGCCAGGCCGAAAGCCGCGGTGGCCACGCCGACGATCTCCATCATGCGGCGGCGCAGGAAGTCGCGCCCGCCTTCCGGCAGGATCGACGTTCTGGGCTGCAACGCTGACGACAGGCTCAGCATGGCCATACGCGAAGGCGCTCCCTAGAGAACGGCCGCGAGGCGCGACAGGCCCTCGCGGGTGGTCTTTTCGTCATGCACCAGCGCCACACGGATGTAGCGCTGTGCGGTATTGATCCCGTTGGTCTCGCGGCAGGCATAGGCACCTGGCAGCACCTTGACGTGTGCCTCGCCCCACAGCTTGCGCGTTGCGGCTTCGCCGTCGCCGACGTCGAGCCACAGGAAGAAGCCGCCGCCCGGCGTGTAGTAGGCGAATCGGTTGTGCAGAATCTGCTCGGCGACGCGGAAATTCTTGCGATACCACTCGCGCGTCTCGACCGGATGCGCCTCGTCGCGCCACAGGGCGGCCGATGCCTTCTGCACGGCAAAGGGAATCTGCGGCCCACCATAGGAGCGCCAGCGCAGCACCATGGCGACCAGCTTGGGGTCCCCGGCCAGGAAGCCGGAGCGCAGGCCCGCTGCGTTCGAACGCTTGGAGAGCGAGTGGAAGACCGCCAGATTGCGGAACGGATCCTTGCCGCCGGTCTCGTCGATCTCCAGCGCGACCTCAAGGGCACCCGGCGGCGCATCGCCGGTGTAGATCTCGGCGTAGCACTCGTCGACTGCCAGTACGGTGTCGTACTTCCGGCAGAGCTGCAGCAGCTTCTTGATGTAGTCCTTGCCCGCGATCGCACCCTGCGGATTGGCCGGCGAGCAGAGGTAGACGACCGAGAGGCGCTGCCACGTCGCTTCGTCGAGGCTTTCATAGTCCGGCAAGAAGCCGTTGGACTCCTCGGCATTGACCAGCAGCGGTTCCCCGCCCGACAGGACGGCACCGCCGAGATAGGCCTGATAGAACGGATTGGGCAGCGCCACGATCGGCTTGGCTCCACCCTTCTGCTGCGGCGTCGCCACCGTCGAGATGATGTAGACGCCTTCCTTGCTGCCGGCCGTCGGATGGACGTGCTTGTCGGGATCGAGCAGACCCTTGGGCAGGCGATAGCGCCGCGTCAGCCATTCGCAGATGGCGAGATTCAAGTCGGGCAGACCCTGATTGGGCGGATAGCGATTCCAGCCGTCGATCTCGTCGTTGACGATCTGGCGTGCGAAAGCGGGCATCGCACCCTGCGGCTCGCCGACCGACATGTTGATCAGCGACAGGTGCGCCGGCGGCGCGATCGGGGCGATCAGGCTATTCAATCGCGCAAACGGAAAATCAGTCAGCGTCTCAGTCAGGCGCGGATTGAACATCTTGCCATCCAATGAGGCCGGGGCTCGGCCAAAAACAAACCAATAGCGCCGCCAGGATGGAACCTGAGCAGCTTAAACGGCCCCTATTCTATGAAACAAATTACTCAATAACAACAATGGAATAGGTCATTTTCTTGAGATGATAGGATGGGTTGGGTGGGAGACCTGCTCCCACCCACCATCTCTAGGTCTGCTCCCCCTGCTCAGGTCGCGCTCGGCATGCTGCCGAAGCGGCCCTTGTTGAAGTCCTCGACGGCCTGCCTGATCTCGGCTTCGCTGTTCATCACGAACGGACCGTAGCCGACGACCGGCTCGTCGATGGGCTCACCGCTGAGCAGCAGCACTGTCGTATCGCTCTCCGCCTCGAGCGTGAGGCTGGTACCCTTGCGATCGAGCACGACCAGCTTGGCCTCTTCGACGGGCTGGCCGCCGTTGACCGAGAGCCGTCCCGTCAGCACGGCGAGTGCCGCGGTGTGGCCATCGGGAAGGTCGAGCGTTACGCGCCCGCCCCGGGTCAGCCGCACATCCCAGACGTTGATCGGCGTGAAGGTACGCGCCGGTCCGGTCTTGCCGCCGTAGCCGCCTGCAATCACGCGGACACGGCCTGCGCCTTCGGGCAGCGGCACCGACGGGATGTCGGCATCGACGATCGCCTGGTAGCCGGGCGCGGACATCTTGTCCTTGGCCGGCAAGTTGACCCAGAGCTGGACCATCCGCAGCGTGCCGCCCTTTTCGCTGAAGTCGGGAGAGTGAAACTCCTCGTGCAGGATGCCGCTGCCCGCGGTCATCCACTGCACGTCACCCGGACCGATGACACCGCCCTGGCCCGTCGAGTCCCTGTGCGCGACCTCGCCTTCGTAGACCACCGTCACCGTCTCGAAGCCGCGATGCGGGTGCTGACCAACACCGCGCGGGAGCAGGACCGGCTCGAACTGCATCGGCCCGGCATAGTCGAGCAGCAGAAACGGGCTCAGTCGCGCGCCAAAGCCATCGTACGAGAACAGCGAGCGTACCGGGAAGCCATCGCCCACCCAGTGCTGATTCGGGTTGCCATAAACACCCAGAACTTTCTTCATGATCCTCTTCCTTGCAGGTCGGTGCCTGCGGTCTGTGTGGGCTGAAGATGGGCCCGGGCCCTAAGCGCCAGTAGATTGCCTGGCGGCACGCAGCGTCCTACGAATGGGACGATGGAAGACCTCAACGACCTCTACTACTTCGCCCAGGTGGTCGAGCATGCGGGCTTCGCGCCGGCTGCACGGGCGCTGGGCATGCAGAAGTCGAAACTCAGCCGCCGCATCGGCTTGCTCGAGGACCGACTGGGCGTTCGCCTGATCCAGCGGTCCAGCCGCAGCTTCTCCGTCACCGAGATCGGCCAGGAATACTATCGTCAGTGCCGCGCCATGCTGGTCGAAGCCGAAGCCGCGCAAGCCGTGATCGATGCCGTCCGGTCCGAGCCGCAGGGGGTGATCCGGATGAGCTGTCCGCCGGGACTGCTCGACTATCATTTCGGCCAGCTGGTCGCGCACTTCATGGCCCTGCATCCCAAAGTAAAAGTCCATCTCACAGCGATGAACCGGAAGGTCGACTTGATCGCCGAGGGCTACGATCTCGCCATCCGGGTCGGGTCCCAGGCGCCAGATCAGGCCGACCTCATGATGCGCAAGCTCGGCGAGACCGAGCAGGGGCTGGTGGGCAGCCCGGAACTGCTGAAGGGGTGTCCGCCGACCGCGGCACCGACCGATCTCAGCACCATTCCCAGCCTCGATTTCGGCCTGCCGCAGGATGAGCACATCTGGCGCCTCGAACACGCAGACGGCCGCACCGCGGAGGTCCATCACCAGCCGCGCCTCATCACCGACGACCTGGCCGCCTTGCGCGCGGCGGCCCTCGAGGGTGTCGGCGTGGCGCAGATGCCGACCCTGATGGTCGCCGACGATATCGCGGCGGGGCGGCTGATCGACGTTCTGCCGCATTGGCGGCCACACAACGAGATCGTCTACGCGGTCTTTCCATCGCGGCGCGGTCTGCTGCCGTCGATCCGCGCGCTGCTCGATCACCTCTCCGACGGATGCCGGCCGCACCGTCCGTAGATGATCGCGGCCACTGCGTTACTGCACGCGTTCGCCGTGCAGCGCGGTGTCGAGACCCTCGACCTCTTCGTCGCGGGTGACGCGCAGGCCGATCGCGGCGTCGATGATCTTGAGGATGATCCAGGTCGCCACGCCGCAGAAGATCGCGATGGCCACGACGCCATAGAGCTGGGTCAGGATCTGTCCGCCGTGACCGTCGACCAAACCGACCGGCTGGCCCTTGGCGACATCGTTGATCGCCCTCGTGGCGAACACGCCGACCAAGATCGAACCCAGGATGCCGCCGACGCCGTGGACGCCGAACACATCGAGCGAATCGTCGTAGCCCAGGCGGGTCTTCAGCACGACCGAGGCCCAGTAGCAGACCGCAGCGGCCGCAACGCCGATCACCATGGCCGCCCACGGTTCGACATAGCCGGCGGCCGGCGTGATGGTGCCGAGGCCTGCAACGGCGCCCGTGAGGATACCGAGGACCGAAGGCTTGCCGCGCGCTGCCCATTCGATCGCCATCCAGACCAGCGCCGCCGTGGCCGCCGCGACATGGGTGTTCAGCATGGCGCTGCCCGCCAGCTCGCCCGACGCCAGCGCCGACCCGGCGTTGAAGCCGAACCAGCCGACCCACAGCAGCGACGTGCCGATCAGAGTGAGCACCAGATTGTGCGGCGCCATGTATTCCTGCCCGTAGCCCACGCGCTTGCCGATCACCAGGCAGCAGACGAGCGCGGCAATGCCGGCATTGAGATGGACGACGAGGCCACCGGCGAAGTCGAGCACGCCCGCCGCGCCCAGAAAGCCGCCGCCCCATACCCAATGCGCCACCGGCACATAGACGAACAGGAGCCACAGCCCCATGAACCACATCATCGCCGAAAACTTCATGCGTTCGGCGAAGGCGCCAGCGATGATGGCCGGCGTAATGACGGCGAAAGTCGCCTGATACATCAGGAAGACGTTTTCGGGCACGGTCTTGGCGAGATCGTGGACGCTGCCCAGCAGGCCCTTGCCGAAGGCGCGCGACAGGGAGCCGATGATGCCGTTCAGCCCCCCGCCATCCGTGAAGGCGAGCGAATAGCCGACCACGAACCACAGCACCGTCACCAGGGCGGCGACGGCGACGGCCTGCACCGCCGTCGCCAGCACGTTCTTCTTGCGCACCATGCCGGCGTAGAAGAGCGCCAGGCCGGGAATATTCATCATCAGCACCAGCACCGTGGCCACCAGCAGCCACGCCGTGTCGCCAGTGTCGATCTGGGGCTTGTCCACCGCCGATACCGGGGGAACGAACGCCAGCACGCACGCCAAGGATGCGCCGATGCGCAGGACCGTCTTGTGCATGTATTCCCCCGTGTCTCTTCTTGATTGTCTTGTCTTGCTTCCTTGACGCCTGAGGCTTCTGTCTCCGCTTAGAGTGCGTTCGAACCCGATTCGCCGGTGCGGATGCGCACGGCCTGCTCGACCGGCGTGACGAAGATCTTGCCGTCGCCGATCTTGCCGGTGTGGGCGGCCTTCTGGATGGCCTCGATGGCGCGCTCGACCTTGCTGTCGTCGACCACGATCTCGATCTTCACCTTGGGCAGGAAGCTCACGAGATACTCGGCACCGCGATAGATCTCGGTCTGCCCTTTCTGGCGACCGAAACCCTTCACTTCACTCACGGTCAGGCCCGAAACACCGACACCGGTCAGCGCGTCGCGCACCTCGTCGAGCTTGAATGGCTTGATGATGGCGGACACGAGTTTCATCTGCTTCCCCTTTTGATTTTCCGGCTGTCGGCGACAGACTGGCGTGGGACGTCGGCGGCGTCAATTTTGCGCAAAAATGGGCCCGGCGAGAGACTCGCCGGGCCCCAGGACGCCGCCGCGACACGGAAGCGACGGACGATGGGGAACCAGGAGGAAAGGTGGTTCCCGATCGCTGAGAGCGAGAGGACTAGTGGATCGTCTCCCCGTGTTCGTTGATGTCGAGGCCTTCGATCTCTTCCTCGGTCGTGACGCGCAGTCCGATCAGGGCATCGACGATCTTGAGGATCACGAAGGTAGCGACAGCGCACCAGGCGATGCAGACCAGCGCGCCCCAGAGCTGAGTCAGCACCTGGCCGGCGTTGCCGTCGATCAGGCCCTTCTTGCCTTCGCCGCCGATCGCCTCGAGGGCGAACACGCCGGTCAGGATGGCGCCGACGAATCCGCCGACACCGTGCACGCCGAACGCGTCGAGCGAGTCGTCGTAGCCCATCGCCTTCTTGAGGCCCGTGGCGCCCCAGAAGCAGACGAGGCCGGCAACGATGCCGATCGCCAGCGCGCCCATCGGATTGACGTAGCCCGAGGCCGGCGTGATGGCCACCAGGCCGCCAACAGCGCCGGAGATGATGCCGAGGACCGACGGCTTGCCGCGCGTCACCCACTCCGCGAACATCCAGGCCAGTGCAGCGGCGGCCGTGGCGAACTGAGTGACCGCCATCGCCATGCCCGCATTGACGCTGGCGCCGGCGGCGGAGCCGGCGTTGAAGCCGAACCAGCCGACCCACAGCAGCGAAGCGCCGATCACCGAGTAGACGAGGTTGTGCGGCGCCATGTTGTCGGTGCCATAACCCTTGCGCTTGCCGAGCACGAGCGCGCAGACGAGGCCCGCCACGCCGGCATTGATGTGCACGACGGTGCCGCCCGCGAAGTCGAGCACACCCCAGTCGCCCAGGAAGCCGCCGCCCCACACCCAATGGGCGATCGGCGCATAGACGATCAACGTCCACAGCGCCATGAACCACATCATCGCGGAGAACTTCATGCGCTCGGCGAACGCACCGGCGATCAGCGCCGGCGTGATGATGGCGAAGGTGAGCTGGAAGCAGAGGAAGACCGTCTCGGGGATCGTCTTGGCGAGGTCATGGACGCTGTCGAGCGTCAGGCCGGCCATGAAGACACGGCTCAGGCCGCCGACGATCGTGCTGCCCGGCGTGAAGGCGAGGCTGTAGCCCACGATCAACCAGAGCACCGAGATCAGACAGGTGATGGCGAAGCTCTGCATCACGGTCGACAGCACGTTCTTCTTGCGCACCATGCCGCCGTAGAACAGCGCCAGGCCAGGGATGGTCATCATCAGAACGAGCGCCGTCGACGTGAGCATCCATGCCGTGTCGCCGGTATCCAGCTTCGGCTTCTCGTCGGCCGCCAGTGCCAGCGCCGGCAGAAGGAGCGCAGCCGTCGCCCCCAGGCCGGCAAGCACCGAATTGGTCTTGAACTTCATCTTTGTCCCCTAGGCTTTTTGCGTTGGATTTCGAGCTTGTTGGTTTGTTGGCGTCGGCGTGCAGATCACAGCGCTTCGGCGCCGGACTCTCCGGTGCGAATGCGAACCGCCTGCTCGACCGGCAGGACGAACACTTTGCCGTCGCCAATCTTCCCTGTGCCGGCAGCCTTGCAGATCGTCTCGACGGCGCGCTCGACCATGGCGTCGTCGATCACGACCTCGATCTTGACCTTGGGCAGGAAGCTCACGGCGTATTCGGCGCCGCGATAGATTTCGGTCTGACCCTTCTGCCGTCCGAAACCCTTCACTTCGCTCACCGTCAGGCCCTGGATGCCAAGCGATGTCAGCGCATCGCGGACTTCGTCCAGTTTGAACGGCTTGAAGATTGCCACGACCATTTTCATCTGAATCTGCCCTCCACTGGGAGTCCGCCCCAAAGTTCGAGACGTGAAGAGCAAGGTCCGTGCCAACTGCTCCGACGTGCCTGATGGCGCGTGGCATGGTGTTTGCGAGACACCACCCGAAATGAATTGTTCAGCTTTTGGGGGTGGTCGTGTTGCTTAAAAAGATTGCTGTCGTCGGCGTGGCACTGTTCACAATCTGCGCATCGGCTAGCGCCTATGCCCAAGGCACGCCGAATCCAGCGGCGCCGGCGGCGCCCGATACACCGCCCGAGAAGGAAACCTGGAAAGGTCCGTTCGGCGGAACCTTCACCGCCGGCATCGCCGTCCTCAACGACTATTCATATCGCGGCATCTCGCAGACCCAGCGACAGGTCGCCGTCCAGGCCTCCTTCGGATACGAAACCGCCCCCGTCTCCGAAAAGGTCCCGCTGTCCGCCTATGTCAGCGCCTGGGGCTCCAACATCAACTTCCCCAACACCGGCGCCTCCGTCGAAATCGACCTCAACGCCGGCCTGCGCCTAAAGGCTCTCGACGACAAGCTCACCTTCGATCTC
>JAFKFK010000010.1 GCA_017307275.1 Alphaproteobacteria bacterium
GTAGATCACCACCGCCGGGATGGCCGCCGCCAGCCCCAGCGCCGTCGCCAGCAGCGCCTCGGCGATACCTGGCGCCACCACGGCCAGGTTGGTCGTCTGTGACCGCGAGATGCCGATGAAGGAATTCATGATCCCCCACACCGTACCGAACAGGCCGACGAACGGTGCCGTGGCCCCGATCGTCGCCAGCACGCCGGTTCCCTTCAGCATCCGCCGACCGGCCGCCGCCTCCAGCCGTTCCAGCCGCGACGCCACCCGCTCCTTCAGCCCGTCGCGATCCTGCGCCGGATCGCCGGCGAGCTGCCACTCCGCCCGGGCGGCGCTCACCAGCCCGTCGGCCGGCGCGTCGCCCAGCGAGGCCGCCCGGTCGATGCCGGCCAGCGCCTGACGCTGGCGGCGCACCGTCGCCGCAAGCTCCAGGCTCTTGGCCGCGAACACGGCCCAGGTCAGCACCGCCGCAAACACCAGGCCCAGCATCACCGCCTGCACCACCCAGTCCGCCGCGACGAACATCCCCCACACAGACAGGTCGTGCGGTACCGGATTCGCTTCGCCCGTCATGCGGTGAGGCCTTGCAGCAAACGGACCAGTGGCCGCAGCCAGTGAGCGCGCCATGTGAGGGTGCAGACCACACTAAATGCGCTGACGCTGAGCGCCGTCACCCAGACCAGCGTCCCGAAGCTCGCCCCATCGCGAACGATGGCCAGCACTAAACTCGCCAGCAGCAGCATGTATCCGACCACGCGCAAGGGCAGGACGGCGCGCGGCGGACAATGGCGCGCCCCTCCCAGGTGATGCCAGTGACGGTCCTGGCTCAGCGCCAGCAGCGCGAAGCCGAGGTAAGCCGAGACCAGCACCGCCACCAGAAGAGCGGAAAGGAGCGCCGTGGAGATCAATGTGGTTTCGCTGCCGGAAGTGCAGGCAAAGGCTTCAGGCCTTGCGGCGGGGCAGAGCCGCTTCCGAAGCAGAAGGTCAGGGTCGGGGCAAGATCCAGAAGCGTCTTCATGAGGTCACTCCTCTTTGACGAACGGGATCATGGGATTTATCTGCGACCTTCCGCCGCTGCGGCAGGAACATGGTCGCGGTAGCGGTGGTGGCGATGGCGCCAGCCAGCAACATGAGGTCCATGTTGCCGACAGCCTATCTGCCGCGTGCAATGGCCTGCGCGAGATGGTCGTTGGTCGTGACGGTGGTCGGCAGGACGGAGATCGTCGCCAAAGCTGCCGCAGCCTAGCGTGCGCGAACGACACGCTCTATGGCGGCCGCGGCATCTACTTCGAAGATCCCAGCAGGCCTCGGCGCAGCCTAGTTCTGCAGTGCCCGCCCGCCGTTCAACACGCCGGCGCGTCCAGCGTCGGGACCGGCTTCGCGAATCGTACAGACGTACTGGCCAGGCAGCATCTGCACATCGATGAAGCGTATCTGACCGGGTGCGAGATTGAGCCATATGGCGTTGCCCGAGTCGCCGCCGCGGCACCGAAAGACATGATGTCCCGCATTGATCTCGGTGCGCATCCAGGTCTGCGTGCCAAGACGTCCGATGTAGAGCCCGTCGACCGATACGTTCAGGACGGGGCTGGCCGCTGCCGGATTGTAGAAATAGACCGCAGCCGTGCCGGGCGGTGGCGGATTGAACTGCTTGCCGGCAGCATCCTGGCCCGGCGGCGCCATCGCAACCGATGAGGATTGGCAGCCCGCGAGGGCCAACAGCAACAGGGCGGCAAGGCTTTTACGCATTGTCCTCTCCTTCAGCCGCCAGCGGGTTCGCCGGCCTTGATCCAGTCCTGATAGAGCTTCTTGGTTTCGTCGTTGGGCGGATAGGTGCCTTTGATCGGCTTGCCCTGGCCCACGCGGATCGCGACGAACTTCTCCAGCCGCTCCTGCTCGAAGGAATCGCGCGCCACTTCGTCGGCGAGATGGCGCGGCACTACGATAGCGCCATCGCCATCGGCCACGATCACGTCGCCAGGATAGACCGCGACACCGCAAATGCCGACCGGCGTCTGCACCTCGACAGGATGGAGATGGTTCATGCTGGGCGGCGCGGCCGGCGCCACGCAGTAGACCGGGAAATCAAAGGTGCCGATCACCGGCGTGTCGCGCATGCCGCCGTCGCTCAAAACGCCCGCGACGCCGCGCACCTTGAGGCGCAGCGCCAGGATATCGCCCAACGTGCCCGAGCGCAGGTTGCCCTCGGTGCCGATCACCAGCACGTGGCCGGCCGGCGTCTCTTCGATGGCGATGTTCTGCGCGTGGATGGGATCGTTAGGTGACGGCGGCTTGTCGAGATCCTCGCGGCCCGGCACGTAGCGCAACGTGTAGGCTGGCCCGACCATGCGCGTCGCGTTGGGATTGAGCGGCCGCACGCCGCTCACCGCCGTGTTGCGAAAGCCGCGCTTCAGCATCTGCATGGAGACGGTCGCCGTGCTGGCGTACATGAAATTCTTGATGGTCTCGGCCGACAGCGGCGCCGTGGTCATTTTTCTTTTCCCTCTACAACAACGAACCCTGGTTGCCGCTGCCGCCTTCCTGACGACGCGGTGGTGGCGGAGCCGCCGGCTTCGCAGCCCTGCCGGCGCTATCGGTGACCTTCGCACCGATGCGACCATCGGCAAACTCGATGCTGATCGTCTGGCCTGCACCTGTATCCGCGGCCGCCAGTACAGGCTGGCCATCCTGATCGCGCACCAGCGCGAAGCCGCGATTCAGCACGGAGTGGAAGGAATAGCTCTCCAGCAGCTTGCCGAGTTGGTCGACGCGATCGGCGTTGCGCGTCAACAGATCTTCGCTATGACGCTTCAGGCGGTCAGCGTGCTGCGAGAGACGATCGCCCATACGCTCGATCTTCTGGCGTGTGTCGCCTTTGAAGCGCTCCATGGCAGCACGCAGTGCCCGCGACTCCGCGACCAACAACTGCTCCTTGGTCGCGATGACGGCATTTGGCTTGAGAAGTCGCGCCGCCGCCAAGGCCTGTGTGCGTCGGTCGACGAGCTGCCGCATCGCCAGTCCCAGCCGCTCGCCGCTGACATCGAGCCGCTGCTGGCGCTCCTCGATCAGGCGGCGCGGATCGCCCAAGCCGCGCGCCAGCCCAGCAAGCTCCATCGTCGATTCGCGCAGCAGACGAACGATACCGCCGACCAGCCGCTTGGCGTAGTCCAGCGTCTCCGCCATCAGGTCGGCACGCACCGGCACGGCCATTTCGGCCGCAGCGGTCGGCGTCGGCGCACGGCGGTCCGAGGCGAAGTCGATCAGGGTCGTATCGGTCTCGTGGCCGACCGCCGAGATGAGCGGGATCGTCGACGCCGCAGCGGCGCGTACCACGACCTCCTCGTTGAAGGCCCAGAGATCCTCGAGACTGCCGCCGCCACGCGCCACGATCAGCACGTTGGGCCGCGGCACGGGCCCATTTTCGGGAAGCCTGTTGAAGCCGGCGATGGCCGCCGCCACTTCGCCGGCGGCCTTCTCCCCCTGCACAGCCACCGGCCAGACCAGGACGTGGCAAGGAAAGCGATCCGCGAGCCGATGCAAGATATCGCGGATGACGGCACCCGACGGCGACGTCACGACACCCACTACTTCCGGCAAGAAGGGCAGCGGCTGCTTGCGGTCCTGGTCGAACAGGCCCTCGGCCTGCAATTTCTTGCGGCGATCTTCCAGGAGCTTCAGCAGCGCGCCTTCGCCCGCTAGTTCCAGCCGGTCGACGATGATCTGATAGCGCGAGGAGCCTGCGTAGGTCGTGAGCTTGCCGGTGGCGATGACCTCCAGCCCCTCCTCGATGCGGATTCCGAGGCGCGGGATCGTCCCCTTCCAGGCGACACCGTCAATCACGGCGTTCTCGTCCTTCAGGCGAAAATAACAATGACCGGAACGCGGGAAAGACGGCTGGCTGATTTCGCCCCGCACGCGCACGCGCGGAAACGCCGTCTCGATCTCGCGCTTCAGGGCAAAAGAGAGCTCGGAAACCGAGAATTCCGGAACGTTGCTGGGGGCTGCGGGGGCATCGAGGTTATCCATGGGCGGCGGCAGCCTAGCCGCTTGTGCCCACGGCGCAAACTGTGGTCAAAGCCTCGCCATGCGAATCCTCGTGGTGGGCGGCGGCGGCCGCGAACATGCGCTCTGCTGGGCGATTTCGGCGTCGCCCTTGTGCACCAAGCTCTACTGCGCGCCGGGCAATGCCGGCATCGCGCAGGTGGCCGAGTGCATCGACGTCGGCGCCGAGGATATCCCGGGCCAGGTGGCGCTGGCCGTGCGTGAAAAGATCGACTTCGTGGTGGTAGGTCCCGATGCGCCGCTGGTCGCGGGCATCGTCGACGCCTTCACAGCTGCCGGCATCAAGGCCTGGGGGCCGTCCAAGGCCGCCGCGCGCCTCGAAGGCTCCAAGAGCTTCACCAAGGCACTCTGCCGCGAGAACAACATCCCGACGGCCGCCTACGAGCACTTCACCGACGTTGCTGCGGCCGAGGCCTATATTCGCGCGCAGGGCGCACCGATCGTCGTCAAGGCGGATGGGCTCGCCGCCGGCAAGGGCGTGATCGTGGCCGAGACGGTCGAGCAGGCGATCGAGGCGGTGCGCGATATGCTGGCCGGAAATCGCTTCGGCGCCGCCGGCGCCTCGGTCGTGATCGAAGAGTTTATGCAGGGCGAGGAGGCGAGCTTCTTCGCGCTCTGCGACGGCGAGCATGTGCTGCAGCTCGCGGGCGCGCAGGATCACAAGCGTGCCTTCGACGGCGACAAGGGGCCGAACACCGGCGGCATGGGCGCCTATTCGCCGGCCCCGATTTTCGACACCGCCATGCAGAAGCGCACGATGGACGAGATCGTGATGCCGACCGTGCGCGCGATGGCCAAGGCGGGCTCGCCGTTCAAGGGCGTGTTCTATGTCGGCCTGATGATCGATCAGAAAGGGCCGCGGCTGGTCGAGTTCAACTGCCGCTTCGGCGACCCCGAGTGCCAGGTCCTGATGATGCGGCTGAAGTCCGATCTCGTGCCGGCCCTGCTCGCCTGCGTCGACGGCGGCCTGAATCATCTCGACCTGCGCTGGTCCCAGGACTCCGCTGTCACCGTCATCCTCGCCACCAAGGGCTACCCTGACTCCTACCCCAAGGGCAGCGAGATCCGCGGGCTGGACCAGGCGGCCAAGGTCCAAGGCGTGCAGATTTTCCATGCCGGCACCAAGACGGACGGCGGCCGCATCCTGGCCAATGGTGGCCGCGTCCTGAATGTCAGCGCCATGGCTGCAACGGTCGAGGAGGCCCGCGACCGCGCATACCGCGCAGTGGACCTGATCGACTGGCCGGAAGGCTTTTGCCGGCGTGATATTGCATGGCGGGCAGTCGGCCACCGGTCGTGACAGCCCGACCTCGCCGCCGCTAGGGTCTTTCCCATGCCTGATTCGCCTGATCTCTCCCAGCGCCTGCTGGCCCAGCTACGCTTCCCCTGCGGCGACGTTCCCGAGCCCGGGGACATCAAAAACGTCGCGCCCGGCATCTACTGGTTGCGCATGCCGCTGCCCTTCCAGCTCAACCACATCAATTTGTGGCTGGTCGAGGAGAAGGATGGCTGGACGATCGTCGACACCGGCATCAATACGCCGGAGACGCGCGACCTCTGGGAAAAGATCTTCGCCCAGAAGCTGAACGGCAAGCCCGTCACGCGCGTGATCGCCACACACCTTCACCCCGACCATGTCGGGCTGGCCGGCTGGCTCTGCCAAAAGTGGAATGCGCCGCTCTGGATGACCCTGGGCGAGTACATGAGCGCACAGGCGGCCCGTAACGACTTCGTGGAGAGCGACGAGATCCGCGCTGCCCATCTTGCACGCAACGGCGTACCGGCGGATCGCATTGCCAATTTCCATCGCCACAAGGGCGGCTATGCCAAGGGCGTGGCGCCGCTGCCGACAGCCTTCCAGCGTCTGATCCACGCCCACCCCCTCACCATCGGCGGGCATCGCTGGGACGTCATCGTGGGCCGCGGCCACGCGCCCGAGCACGCGTCGCTGTGGTGCCCCGAACTCAACGTCATGATCGCGGGCGACCAGGTGCTGCCCAAGATCAGCACCAATGTCGGCGTCTGGCCGAACGAGCCGTTGGCCGACGCGCTGACATGGTTCCTCGACGGCTTCTCGCGCTTCCGCCGTTTGCCGGCCGATGCATTGGTGCTGCCGAGCCATGGCTTTCCGTTCATCGGCCTGCACACACGCCTCGACCAGCTCGTGGCCCATCACGATGCCCGCCTGAACGACATGACGACCGCCATCGCCCACAGGGGAGCCGAAGGCGCAACGGGCTGGGACATGGTGCCGGTGCTCTTCCCGCGCCATCTCGACAACAACCAGATCGTGTTCGCTTTCGGCGAAACTTTGGCGCATCTCCATTGCCTGGAGACGCGGGCACGCGTGAAGCGGGTGATCGTGGACGGCGTGCACAGGTTCGTCGCGCTGGTTAACCCTGCCAACGATCCGCCGTCCGACGATCCCTCGCCCGAGGTGATGGATGTCGGCGCTGTCTGACGGTTAATGCGCGTCGATCTTTTCGACTTCGAGCTTCCCGACGACCTCATCGCGCAGCGGCCCGTCTCGCCGCGCGACTCTGCACGCCTGCTCGATGTGGCGCCGGACGGCCTGCACGATAGGACCGTGCGCGACCTGCCGGGCTTGTTGCGCCAAGGCGACCTCCTCGTCTTCAACGACACCAAGGTCATTCCCGCCCGGTTGAAAGGCGTGCGTGCCGGAACAGAGGGGCGACAGGACGTTTCGCTCGAAGCTCTGTTGATCCGCGATCTCGGTCTCGGCCGTTGGCTTTCCTTCGCTCGGCCCACTAAGCGATTGCGTCTCGGCGATGCGATCACCTTCGCCAACGGACTCACAGCTCGCGTCGATGCCAAGCACGAAGACGGCTCAATCGTCCTGGCGTTCGGCAAGAGCGGTCACGAATTTCTCACAGCCCTGGAACAAACTGGCGCGGTACCCCTGCCTCCCTACATTCGCGGCGGCACGGCCGACGCTCAGGATCGCGCCGATTACCAGACTCTCTTCGCCCGCCATGATGGTTCCGTCGCCGCCCCCACCGCCGGCCTGCATTTCACGCCGCCTTTGCTGGCAGCGCTGGCAGACGCCGGCGTTGGCACGGCGGGCGTTACGCTCCATGTCGGCGCCGGTACCTTTCAGCCGGTCCGTGTCGACGACACCGACGCTCACACCATGCACGCCGAATGGGGCGAGGTCTCCGAGGCGACGGCGAACGCCGTCAACGCGGCACGCGCGGCCGGCGGCAGGATCGTTTCGATCGGCACGACCTCGCTCAGGTTGCTGGAATCCGTGGCGCGCGCCCATGACGGTGCGGTGAAGCCATGGAGCGGCGAAACCGACATCTTCATCACGCCGGGCTTTCGCTTTCGCGCCGTCGACCTGCTGCTCACCAACTTCCATCTGCCGCGTTCGACATTGTTCATGCTGGTCGCCGCCTTCGCCGGTCTCGACTGCATGAAGCAGGCTTATGCGCACGCGATAGGCGAGCGATATCGCTTCTATTCTTACGGCGATTGTTGTTTGTTGCGCCGATGAGTCTTTCCTTCAAGCTGCTCGGCACCGATGGCAACGCACGCCGCGGGCAGATCACGACAGCGCACGGCACGATCGAGACGCCGGCCTTTATGCCGGTGGGCACCGCCGGGACCGTAAAGGCGATGATGCCGCAGTCCGTCGCCAGCACCGGCGCCGAGATCGTGCTGGGCAACACCTTCCACCTGATGCTGCGCCCAGGCGCGGAGCGCGTCGCCGCGTTGGGCGGCCTGCACAAGTTCATGAACTGGCCGGGACCGATCCTGACTGACTCCGGCGGCTTCCAGGTGATGTCGCTGAAGGAGCTGCGCAAGCTCGATCCCGACGGTGTCACGTTCCGGTCGCCCGTCGATGGCTCGCAGCATCGCCTCACGCCCGAACGCTCCATCGAAATTCAGCGCCTGCTCGATGCCGACATCACCATGTCGTTCGACGAATGCACGAGCTGGCCCGTCGAGGAGCCGGAGGCGGCCTTTTCCATGCGGCTTTCGATGAAGTGGGCGGAGCGCGGCAAGCGGGCCTTCACCGAGCGGCCGGGTTACGGCCTGTTCGGCATCGTACAGGGCAGCGTCTTCCCGGCGTTGCGCGAGGAAAGTACCAAGGCGCTGACCTCCATCGGCTTCGACGGTTATGCCGTGGGTGGGCTCGCCGTCGGCGAAGGCCAGGAAACGATGTTTCGCGTGCTCGACGAGACGACGCCGATGCTGCCGGCGGATCGCCCGCGTTACCTGATGGGCGTGGGGCGGCCAGCCGACATCGTGGGCGCCGTGAAGCGTGGCATCGACATGTTCGATTGCGTGATGCCAACACGCGCCGGCCGCACGGCCCAGGCTTTCACGCGCCGCGGCGAACTCAACATGCGCAACGCGCGCCATCGCGACGATCCCCGGCCGATCGACGAGCACTGTGCCTGCCCTGCCTGCAAGCATCACAGCCGCGCCTACCTGCATCACCTCATTCGCTCCGAGGAGATCCTTGGGGCGATGCTGCTGACCTGGCACAACCTGCACTACTATCAGGACGTCATGCGCGGTTTGCGTGGCGCCATCGAAAGCAATTCACTGGGCCACTGGATCGCCTCATTCGAAAGCGATCAAAGCCTCGGCGACATCCCCCCACTGTAGCGGAGCGTAGCGGATGCCCAACGAGGCGTTGATCGTGGTCGATGTGCAGAACGATTTCTGCGAAGGTGGGACCCTCGCGGTGCCCGGCGCCAATGCCATCGTGCCTCTGCTCAACCGCTTGATTAGCCGCTACGACCACGTCGTCCTGACGCAGGACTGGCATCCCGCGGGCCATGCCTCGTTCGCGAGTTCCTGGGCCGATGCAGAGCCCTTCTCGACGGTGAAGTTCCCTTACGGGCCGCAAACCCTGTGGCCGGACCACTGCATTCAGGGCACGCCGGGCGCTGCGTTCCATCCCGATCTTGAAACGACCAAGGCGCAGATGATCGTGCGCAAGGGTTACCATACGGGCATCGATTCCTATTCGGCGTTCCGCGAGAACGACCGCATGACGCGCACCGGACTCGACGGCTACCTGAAGGCGCGCGGCTTCTCGCGGCTGATCTTCTGCGGCCTGGCGCTCGACTATTGCGTCGCCTGGTCAGCCATCGATGCTCGGCAAGCTGGCTTCGATGTCGCCGTGGTGCTCGAAGCCACGGCTGCCATCGATCTCGATGGCAGCCGCAAGCGCAAGCTCACCGAGATGCGCCAGGGTGGTATCAATCTAAACCTTACTGCCTGACGAGTTCGACGCGGCGGTTCTTGGCCTGCCCGTCTTCATTGTCGTTGGGCGCAAGCGGGCTCAAGGGGCCGACGCCTTTGGCGACCATACGATCAGCGGCGATGCCGTATTTGGCAGCGAGCGCCTTGGCGACGGCTTCGGCGCGGCGCTGCGACAGATCGGTGTTGTAGGCGAAGGCGCCCTTGTTGTCGGTGTGGCCGACGATGAACACCTTCAGGCCGGGCGTCGCCTTCAACAGGTTCGCCATCTCGACGAGCTGCTTGTCGGACTCGGGCTTGATCTCGGCCTTGTCGAAGTCGAACAGGATGCCGTAGAGCGCGACGCGGCCGTCCTTGCCCAGCGCGCCGCCGATCTGCTCGGCCGAGACGAAAGCCAGGTTCTGCTGCATCGCCTTGGTTTCGAGCACGTCGAGCATCACCAGCACGCGGCCCTTCAAGGCCGACGAGACGTTGCCCATCGAGCCTCCGGTCTGGGTAGCAGCATAGATCGAGACGTAGACATCCGAACCGCCGCCCCGCTCCCACTTGCCGACCCACAGACGCTGGTCGGCCGAAGGATCGACATACTCCAGCACGTTGCCGGTGAGGTCGCGGCGGGTTCGGTTGTAGGCCGTGCCCTCGGGCTTCAGCGCGCGCGGCACGCCGTGCAGCTTGTGGAAGTCCTCACCGCACTCCGCCTTGCTGCACTGGAACAGGGTCTTGGCGCCCTTGCCCTCCAGCTCGTTGGTGTAGTTGCGCACCACTTCGAGCGTTGAGCGGCCTTCAGGGATCACGTAGACCGTGCGCGTCAGCCGACCCTCGACGGACTCGACCTTCTCATAGCGCAGCTTCTTGTCGGCGTCGGTCTGGTACGACGAGCCGATCGCCTTGCCGAGCGGCAGGATCAGCTCGTCGAAGTCCTTCCTGGTCTGCGCCAGGATGAAGGACCCGGCGTAGCGCGGCAGCAGCAGATCGCTGCTGCCCGGAGCGTTGGAGGTCAGCTCCTTGGTGAATTGCGGTTCGACCTGCGCCTGCGCCGACAGGCTGGAGAGAAACAGCGCGGCGGCAGCAAGCAGCAGGTGACGCATCAGACCCGTTCCAGCGCCAGCGCGATGCCCTGGCCCACGCCGATGCACATGGTGGCGAGCGCGCGCTTGCCACCGGTCGCCTCGAGCTGATTGAGCGCGGTGATCATCAACCGGCCGCCCGAGGCGCCGAGCGGATGGCCGAGCGCGATGGCGCCACCGTTGGGATTGACGTTCTCGGCATCGTCGCTGAGGCCGAGCTGACGCAGGACGGCCAGCGCCTGGGCCGCGAAGGCCTCATTGAGTTCGATCGTGTCGAAGTCACCGATGGTCATGCCGAGCTTGGCCAGCAACTTCTGCGTCGCCGGCACCGGACCGATGCCCATGACGCGGGGCGGCACGCCGGCCGAGACCGTGCCCAGAATGCGCGCGCGCGGCGTGAGGCCATTGGCCCGCGCCGCCGCCTCGGAGGCGATGATCATGGCGCAGGCGCCGTCGTTCAGGCCCGAGGAGTTGCCGGCCGTCACCGAGCCGCCGTCGCGGAAAGCCGCGGCCAGCTTGGAGAGCGTTTCCATCGTGGTGTCGCCGCGCGGGTGTTCGTCCTTGCCGACGACGATCTCGGTCTTGCCCTTCTTGACCGTGACCGAAACGATTTCCTTGTCGAAGAAGCCGCGATCCTGCGCCGCCTTGCAGCGACGCTGGCTGCGATAGGCAAAGGCGTCCTGGTCGGTACGGCTGATCTGGTGCTCGGTCGCCACGTTCTCGGCGGTCTGGCCCATCGGGTCGACGCCATAGGCGGCCTTCATGCGCGGGTTGACGAAGCGCCAGCCCAGCACCGTGTCCTCGAGCTTCATGGAGCGATCGAAGGCGCCCTCGGGCTTGCCCATGACGTAGGGCGAGCGGGTCATGCCCTCGACGCCGCCGGCGATCATCATGTCGGCTTCACCGAGCTTCACGGCGCGTGCGGCATGTCCGGCCGCTTCCAGGCCCGATCCGCAGAGCCGGTTCACCGTGGCGCCAGCCACTTCGACCGGCAGACCGGCGAGCAGGCCTGCCATGCGCGCGACATTGCGGTTGTCTTCGCCCGCCTGGTTCACGCAACCGTAGATCACGTCGTCGACCGAGCCCCAATCGACATTGGCGTTGCGCTGCATCAGCGCCTTGATCGGATGGGCGGCGAGATCGTCCACACGCATGGCGCCCAGGCCGCCGTTGTATCGGCCGACGGGGGTGCGGATCGCATCACAAATGAAGGCTTCGGTCATCTTGGGTACTCCCAACTCAATCAATGGGTTGGGGTAGCACCGCTCCCAGGGGCTTGCCAATGGCCCCTGCCATGCCCGGGCGACGGAGGGGCCATGCGCGGCGGCGGCGCTGCCATGCCGCTAGGTTACCAAAAGCACCATACCTGCCAGGACAAGAGCCACGGTCCATACGAGGTCGAGATTGACCCACGCATGCCGCAGCACGGCCAACCCGATCCACTCATAGACCGATACCGCCACCACGGCCGTCACCCCGAGCATCGCGAGCGTGTGCAGGCCGATGCCCAGAAGGGCTGGAACCACGGGCGAGGTTGCGCCCGCGGCCACGCCTCCGGGAAAGCAGAGCGGCATCAAGACGGGCCACAGCATCAGGCCCGCGCCGTGGGCTGAGGCCATCAGGAATGACCAGAGGCCGAGACCGGCCAGCCCCGTGCGCATGCCGACCCGAACCCGATGGCGCGCCCCGTAGAACCAGTGGAACAGTCCCCAGCCGATGAGGAACAGCCCGGCCACGACGCTCACACTCCGCACATCGACCAACACGCCGGCCAGGACGAGCAGGCCGGCGGCCGTAGCGACGGAAAGAGCGTGCCCCACCGCAATCGGCAACAGGGACAGCCAAACGATACGACGTTCGTGGCGATGCTGCCCGAGCGCGACTGCAAACAGCCAGCCCATGCCCGGATTGAGGCCATGGAAGGCGCCCAGCCCGGCGATAACGATCCAGGGCCAGGCTTCATTCGTCACTGCCGCGTCCCGTCAGGGATAGCAGTACGAGTCCGACGAGCAGTCGCCGCCTTCGAGCCGCACCTGATGCGGTCGGTGCGACTTCGGCCACTTCACGAAGAACTTGGGATCGAAGGCGATGCCGCCGGACGGCGACGCATCGAGCTTGACCATCCAACCCTCGATTCCGTCCGGATAGAACTGCGGGTCGATGGCGCCGTACAGCGAGTTGGTGAAGTAGACACGCCGGCCGTCACGGCTGATCTCGACCATTTGCGGGCCACCGGTGAGCGGCCCGTTGCCCGCTGGATGCGCCGCCCTGGAAACGATGCCGCCGATACGCACCTTGCCCGTCAGTTTGGGATTGAGCGGATCGGAGACGTTGTACTGCTGGAGATCGCCCGTACCCCAGCAAGCGACGTAGAGGAACTTGTCGTCCATGGAGAGGTCGATGTCGGTGACTAGTGGCGGACAGGCCTTGAAGCCTTTGAGCACGGGCGGCAGGTCGTCCTCGCTGGCAGGTTCGGCGGGAATCTCGATCACCTTCCTGACAGCCCACTTGTCGCCGTCTCGGTACCAGGTCCAGATCGACGACGAGAGGTTCTCCAGACTGATGACACAGTTGACGAAACCATAGGCCTTGGTCGGATCGTGCGCCGGCCGCAGCTCGAAGACGAGCTGGTACTTGTCGCCAAAATCGATGGTCTGCACGTGCTTGCGCTTGTGCAAGTCCCAGAAGTGCAGCCGACGCCCGTACCTGGCGCCCAGCAGCACCTCGGGGATCAAGCCGTTCTCGAAAGTATCCGGCGTCCCCCATTCGCTGGTCACCATCGTGTCGTGTCCGAGATGCCACCAGGCATCGTAGGCGAAGTGCTGTGGTCCGCGGTCCATCTCCCACTGGCCTCGGACGTCGAAGCTCTCGTGATCCATCAGGAAGATGCCACCAGGCCCCTTGCCTTCACGATTGCCGAGGGCGGCAACGTAGATGCCCTCGGGCCCGCAATGGATGGTGTGCGGTCGCGTATAGCCCGCCTTGTCGGCGACTTCCTCGGGTTCGATCACCTTGACGATCGCGGGCTTCCGCGGATCGGGCTTGGTGTCGAGGATGTGAATGCGCGAGGAGCGCAGGCCCGGCACGATCAGATAGCGCCGCTCCATGTGCGGATGCGGCGCGTTGGGACACAGGCTCGACGAGCAGGCGTTCCATCCGAAATGATGCAGTTCGTCGCCGACATTGGGCATCGGCGTATTGCCGATGATGGTCGAGTAGCTTGCGGAATTGGAGTCGACGTCGACGACGGAGATCGAGTCCGGAACCTTCCGGTCTGGATCGAAGGCTGCGACATAGGCCAGCGTTTCCGGTTTGGCCTTCATCGCCATTCGCGGCGACGGATAGAAACTCGGGTCGGGTGTCCAGGTCGGCATTGTCTGTCTCCTCTAGACGCGTGCTGTACTCCCACAAAAATTGGATTGGTCGGGAAAGGCGCTATCGCATCCAGCGCGGCTCGTTCCTGAGCCCGCCATCGCGGCCCGCCCATTGTGCGCGCAAAATCCGGTCGGCTCCATCACTCGAATCAATGATGGGGTGTGACCTGGCCTAGATGCAGGGATAGCTGCGTTGGCAGACGGCGTACTGGGCGTAGCCGCGATAGGGTCGTTCGAAGCGGCTGACAGCCGCCGCCTGGCTCTCGGCCAGCCCCGCCAGCGAAGCCTCCAGCCCGTCTCGCGGCGAGACATGGAAGAGTGCGAGCCAGCGCCGCAAGCCGAGGCGGAACCAGGGTGGCAGTCGTTCTTGCCCGCCGAAGTCGACGATATGCAGCTCGCCACCGGGCCGCACCCAGGCCAGCGCCTGGGTCAGCACGCTCTCCCAGGCCGGGATCATCGACAGGCTGTAGGAGATGAAGATCCGCGAAAAAGAAGGCACGCCGAACAGGATGGCCGGGTCGAATTGTGTGGCGTCGGCACGGGCGAGGCGAATGCGCGACGCGAGCCCTTCCCGCTCGACCATCTGCCGGGCCGTCAGCAGCATCTCGGTGGAGATGTCGATGCCGAACAAAGCCGCTTCGGGATAGCGACGCGCCACGGCGACCAGGTTACGCGCGGTGCCACAGCCGATCTCCAGGACTCGCTCGCCTGGCGGCGGCGCGAGCTGGTCGATCATGCGATCGCGGCCCAGCAGGTAGTATTTGCGGCTGAGATCGTAGACATGGCGCTGGCGGCGATAGATGCGATCCATCAGCTCGGCTGACCGGCCGGGCGTCGCGGCGATGTCACTCACGTCAGCCCTCGAAAACATAGAGATGGAAACCGCCATAGATCGCGGACCGGTCGCGTCGCGTGAAGGCGAGCGACGCCTCCTCTTCGTAGCGCCAGCGCGACAGCAGCACCGGATCGAGCCGGCCCGGCAGCAGCGAAGGCTCGGCGGCCGTGCGGAAGACGACACGTGCGCCTGGTCGTGCCGTGCGGGTGATCTCGGTCCAGAGCGCGTTGAGCTGAGCGTCGGTCATCCAGTCCTGGGCATCGAGCAGGACGTAGCGATCGCGCGACTGGGCCGGACAGGAAGCAAGATACTCGGTCACCGACCTGTTCATCACTTCGACCCGGTCGGCCCGTTGGCGCACGGCGTCGAACTGATTCTGCCTCAGGTAGGGCGGCAGCGGACCGCTGGCATCGCCTGCATACGAACGGCCAAACGCCTGCCAGGCGAAGTAGTTGTCGTGCAGGCTGAAGCCGCAGGCCAGCCGTTCGACCCGATCGCGCAGCACGGCCCCCATGGCGCGACCGCCTGCCAGCGCCTCGTACTGCGCCGGCGGAATGCCGAGGCCATAGAGCGACAACCGGTTGGCCGTGGCCCAGCGCACCGCAGGCTTGTCGAACAACGGGGCCAGCATGGTCTCGAAGAAGCGACGTTGCTCTTCAAGCGACCGTGCACTCAGAAGCTGGCGCAGATCGACGCCATAGGCGCGTGCAGCGACATGCGCGATGCCGATGAAACGGCCCAGCACGCCATGGCGATAGGCGTTGCGCGCAAAGATCGAAATGCGGCGACGCCCCAGTTGCTGCAGGCTGCGGCCTTCCCAATAGGTGCGGCTTTGCGAGTCGAGATGCGGCGCGATCAACCGGTCGTAGGCGCGGAGGTTCGCCTCGGCATCCGCCGCCCCGAAGAAGCGGTAGAACGCCTCCCAGGAAGGCAGCCGGACCACCGCCGTCAGCTTCAGCCGGTTCAAGGCGACATGCGCCATGCTGAGATCGAGGGCCGTGATGCGGGCGGGATCGGCGGTCAGGTAGGAAAGGACGTTGCAGCCGCCCGAAGCGATCGCCACGACATGACAATCCGGCGTCAGCGCCAGGGCTTCGAGGTCGATCTCGGGATCTTCCCAGATCTGGGTATAGACGAGACCACGAAAGAGCTTCTCGAACAGACGCTCCAGAAGCCCCTCGCGGGACAGCGCCTTGTGCCGGCGCACCGCCTCTTTCAGACGGACATGGCTCTCGGCCCGCGGATAGACCAACCCTGAGACTCCGGCTCGACTCAATCCCGGCAAAGTACCCGCCGTCGGTGCCAGTTTGATGACGGTACGGCGGTGGATTTCCACAACTTGACGGGATTACCGGTTAGGTAGAAAGCTACCCCTATGACGGCCCTGAGCTTCACCTTGTTCGATACGCCGATCGGCACCTGCGGGCTCATCTGGAGCGGCCGCGGTATCGCCGGCCTGCAGTTGCCGGAAGCGACAGCTCAGGCAACGCGCAGCCGGGTCAAGCGGCGCTGGCCCGGTGTGACGGAGACCACCCCGCCTTCTGGCGTACAGCGTGCCCTCGATCGCATTCAGTCGTTGCTGGCGGGTGACGCCATCAACCTCGAAGATATCCCGCTCGATCTCGAAGCCGCGCCGGAGTTCCACCGCAAGGTCTACGAAGTGGCGCGCACCATCCCGCCCGGTCACACCATGACCTATGGCGAGATCGCCAAGCGTCTCGGCGTCCCACACGAGTCGCGCGAGGTCGGCCAGGCGCTGGGCCGCAATCCCATCGCCATCATCGTGCCCTGCCATCGCGTGCTGGGCGCCGACGGCAAGATGGGCGGCTTCTCCGCAGGCGGCGGCGTCGCCACCAAGCGGCGTATTCTGGAAATCGAAGGTGCTTCGGCACTCGGTGCCGGACCTTTGTTCGATACAGCGCGATGACGGGCTTCGGCTTCCAACCGCGTCGCGCCATCAAACATCTGCGTGAGACCGATCCGGCGCTCGCCGAGATCATCGATGCCGTGGGCCCCTTCCGGATGGAACTCAAGGCCTCGCGCAGCCTGTTTGGCGCACTGGCCGAAGCGATCGTCTACCAGCAGCTTTCCAACAAGGCTGCGGCAACGATCTATGGCCGGGTCGAGGCCCTCTATCCGCGCGCGACCGATGGCTTCACGCCGCGCCACATCCTGAAGACGCCCGACGAGAAGCTGCGCGGCTGTGGCCTCTCACGCGCCAAGGTGTTGGCTGTGCAGGACCTCGCGCGCCACGTCGCGAGCGGTGAATTGCCGACGCTCGAACAGGCGCAGGCACTCGACGATGCCGCGCTGATAGAGCGTCTGGTCCAGGTGCGCGGCATCGGCCGCTGGAGCGCCGAGATGTTCCTGATGTTCAGGCTCGGTCGACCGGACGTCCTGCCGCTCGATGACTATAGCCTGCGCAAGGCCTATGCGAAGGCTTTCCGCAAACGCACCCTGCCGTCGCCGCAGGCCCTCGAAAAGGCCGGCGAAAAGTGGCGGCCCTATCGCACGGTCGCCAGCTGGTATCTCTGGCGCACGCTCGAAATCGCACCGGCGAGCACCTGACGTCTCAGGCCGTGACCACCCTCAACCGTGGTGCGTGGCTTTCGGCCATGCGGCGATAGACGGAGAGATAGTCCATCGCCATCCGTCGGGCGGTAAAGCGCTCCTCGAAGCGGGCGCGGATCCGAGGACGTGACAACGTGGGCAGGCGCCGCACGGCATCGACGGCTTCCGCTTCATTGTTGACGATGAAACCGGTCAATCCATCCTCGACGATCTCGGGCACCGAACCGCCGGGATATGCAAGTGTCGGCGTACCGCAGGCCATGGCCTCGATCATGACCAGACCAAATGGTTCAGGCCAGTCGATCGGCATCAGCAACCCGACAGCGCCACTCAGAAAGTCGGGTTTCTGTGCGTCGCTGATCTCACCGATGTACTCGATGCCCGGCAGCTCGAGCAAAGGTCTGATTTCGTGCTCGTAGTACTGGCGATCCACGGGATCGACTTTGGCAGCAATCTTGAGTGGCACGCCGGCGCGACGCGCGATGTGGATCGCGCGGTCGACGGCTTTCTCCGGTGCGATACGACCGAGGACGGCGAGGTATCCCGGCTTCACCGGTCGAGGCCGCAGGAGATCAGCTGGCAGGCCGTGATAGATCGTGTCGATCCAATGTGCGTTGGGTACCGGCCCGCGCTGGGCGTCCGAAATGGAGATGACTGGTGCACGATTGAAGACGTCGAAGACGACCTGATGCTCCGGCAGATCAAGCCTGCCATGCAGTGTTGTAATGAACGGCGTCGCGCTGCGTGAAAACAGCGAGAACGGAAAGTAGTCGAGGTGGAAGTGCAGAATGTCGAACTGGTCGGCGCGCTGATAAACGTGCTCCAGCATCGCCATGTGCAGCGCCATCGGGTCGCGCACCTTGCCGTCGAGCCTGAGCGCCCGCGGCCAGATCGGTTCCAGACGCGCCTTGGTCCTGGAGTCGCCGCTGGCAAATAGCGTCACATCATGGCCGAGGGCCACCAGTTCTTCGGTCAGCCAGGAAACGACACGTTCGGTGCCGCCATAGAGTTTCGGGGGGATGGCCTCGGTTAGCGGTGCGACTTGGGCAATGCGCATGCACGTGTACTCCCATATTTGATGGCCCCGACACACACTTCGCTCGGCTTCGCGAAGACATCGTCTGGCGCGGAAGCGCAAAAATCAGCCTGCTAATGTGGTGATCGCGCGGCAGCCACCGTTTGGTCACAGCTCGCGGCTGGAGCCGCAAGGTAATGAACCTTTCACTCGCAGAATCGTTCCGTAGGTCATGGAAGATCTCAGCCCGCTCGCCGGCCGACCGTTTGCCTTTCTTTTTCGCTACGTCGCCCGCCGGCCGATAGCGCATGCCGCGATTCTGGCGGCGGTCGTTGGCGCCGCCGCCTGCTCGGTCAGCACCCAGTACGGTGTAAAATCTCTTATCGATGCGCTGTCCGGCAGCCACAGCGAGATGGTCTGGGTGGCCTTCGCACTGCTGGTAGGTCTGATGGCCGCCGACAACTTCCTGTGGCGGCTCGCGGGCTGGATTGCGAGCTACGCCTTTGTAGCGGCGAGCGGTGAATTGCGCGGCGAACTGTTCCGCCACATCACTGATCACGCACCGAGTTTCTTCACGGGGCGTCAGGCTGGCACGGTCACGGGCCGAGTGACTGCGACGGGCAATGCCGCCTTCACCATCCAGAACATGTTCATATGGAATGTACTGCCGCCCTGCGTCGCTACGCTGGGCGCCGTCGCCTTCCTGATGACGGTCGACCCGTTGATGACAGCGTCACTCGTCGTTGTGGCGGCCATCCTGCTCTATGGGCTCTATCGGCTCGCAGCGGCGGGCGCGACGCTGCATATGGGCTTTGCCGACAAGGCCGCGGGCGTCGAAGGTGAGCTGACCGACGTCGTCTCCAACATCATGCTGGTCCGCAGCTTTGGTGCGATTGGCCGTGAGCGCCGCCGCTTCCGCGAGACGGTCGGTGAGGAGATGGCCGCTCGCCGGACCAGCCTGCTCTACCTCGAGAAGATCCGCTTCCTGCACGCCGCCTTGACGGTCGCGCTAACCGTCGGCCTGCTCGCCTGGGCAATCGTGCTGTGGCAGCGCGGCGCGATAAGCAGCGGCCAGGTCATCCTGGTCTGCACGCTCGGGATGACGATCCTCTATGCCACGCGCGACCTCGCCGTGGCCCTGGTCGATGTCACGCAGCATACCGCCCGGCTCTCCGAGGCACTGACCACGCTGCTGCAGCCGCATGATCTCCGGGATACCGAAGACGCACGCCCCCTCGCCGGCCGTCGCCGCGCCGTGACCTTCGAGAATGTCTCCTTCACCTATGCCGACGGCCATCGTGTGTTCGAGAAGTTCGGCGTCGAGTTCCGGCCGGGTCAGCGCACCGGCCTGGTCGGACCATCGGGCGGCGGCAAGTCGACATTGCTCTCGCTGTTGCAGCGCTTCCACGATCTCGACCGTGGCCGCATCCTGATCGACGGCCAGGATATCGCGCAGACCACCCAGGAGAGCTTACGTCAGGCGATCTCGCTGGTACCTCAGGACATCTCGCTGCTTCACCGCTCGGTCATGGACAACATCCGATATGGCAAGCCGGATGCCAGCGACGCCGAAGTTAGACGAGCCGCGGAAGCCGCGCGCTGCCATTCGTTCATCGACGCTCTGCCACAGGGCTTCGACACGATCGTCGGCGAGCGCGGCGCCAGGCTGTCGGCCGGCCAGCGCCAGCGCATCGCTATCGCCCGCGCCCTGCTCAAGGACACGCCGATCCTCTTGCTCGACGAGGCGACTTCGTCCCTCGATGGTGAGTCCGAAGAGGCAATCCGGCAGGCCCTGGACCGGCTGATGGAGAACCGTACGGTGATCGCCATCGCCCATCGTCTCTCCACCCTGCGCAGCTTCGACCGTATCCTCGTGCTGGAGGGCGGACATGTCGTGCAGGATGGCGCGCCGACGGACCTGCTGCACCGGGACGGCCCCTACCGCACCCTGGTCTGGCAGGAGCTCCATCGGCTTTCGCGCACGGCGGCGTGATCAATCAGGCTACCTCTAAAGGCGCGCTCTTGTGACGCCACTGGAGTGACACGTTTGCCGTGACATAATCAGTGCATGGCACTCGCTCTTTCCACCACGGTTTCCAGCACGGTCGACCGCACGCTCGAACGCCTGCGCAACGCCTTCATCGATACCGCCCGCGGCGCGCGCGAAGCCGTCGGCGCCCCCCTGCGCGCCAATCTGCCCGATGACGACATCCCGCGACTGAAGAGCCGCATCGACGCCTGCCTCGAAGCCAAAGGCGGCGAAACCGCAAGCCGTCGTCGCGCCGCCGAGTTGGGACAGGCCTATCTGTCGCTGTCGGCAGCCGGACGACGGAAATTCCTGCTCACGCTCGCCCACGACTATGGCCTGTCGCGCGAGACGGCGCTCGCCCGGGTCGATCGGTGGCGCGCCGGCAAGGAACCTGCACGGGCGCTCACACGCCTCCTGGAACCGCCGGCGGTCCGCCTGCTGCGTGAATTCGTGGGTGTGCCGCAGGGCGTGAAGTTCGTCGTCGACCTGCGGGCCGAGCTGATGGCACTCGGCAAGACCGACACGGCAGCGCGGGCGCTGAGTGACGACCTGCGGCCGCTGCTCGCCGGCTGGTTCGACGTCGGCTTCCTGGACCTCGTGCGCATCGACTGGCGCTCCTCCGCTGCCCTGCTGGAAAAGCTGGTCGACTACGAGGCCGTCCACGCCATCCGCTCCTGGCGCGACCTCAAGAACCGCCTGGACTCGGACCGGCGATGCTTCGCCTTCTTCCATCCGCGCATGCCCGACGAGCCGCTGATCTTCGTTGAAGTGGCATTGGTCGACGGCATGGCGGGTAACGTGCAGCGCCTGCTCGACGCACGGGACGAGACGGCCGATCCCAAGCGCGCCAACACGGCGATCTTCTATTCGATCTCGAATTGCCAGCAGGGCCTGGCCGGCATCAGCTTCGGCAATTTCCTGATCAAGCGCGTCGCCGAGCAACTGGCGCGCGAGCTGCCCAACATCAAGGATTTCGCCACCCTGTCGCCAATCCCCGGCCTGCGCCAGCACATCGACGGCCGGCTGAAGAACGAGGGCGACGACGCTCTGACAGCAGCCGAAATCGCCTCGCTCAGCCCTGTTATCGACAAGGTCCGGGGTGCCGCCGCGGTACGCCAGCTTCTCGACCGGCCGAACTGGTGGGAAGTGCCCGCTATCGACAAGTCCCTGAGGCCGATCCTGACACGGCTGGCTGCGCGCTATCTCACCTCGACCGACGAGAAGGGCCGCGCCCTCGATCGCGTGGCGCACTTCCATCTTGGCAACGGCGCAATCGTCGAGCGGCTGAACTGGCTGGGCGACACCAGCAGCAACGGCTTCAAGCAGTCCTACGCGATGATGGTGAACTACCGCTACAAACTCGCCGACGTCGACGGCAACCACGAGGACTATGCCAACGGCAAGGTCGTCGCGAGCCGCGAGGTACGGGCGCAGGCGAAAGGTTGAGCGAGGGGGTGGACGCCCCCTCCTCACCAGCCGTTACTTGTTCAGATATTCGAGCTTCAGGCCGGGCCGCGGCCACTCGAAGCTGACGAGCTTGCCGGTCATCGACAGGGTGGCGTAGGCGGTGCGCAGGTCCTTGCCGCCGAAGCAGACGTTCGTGACCATCGGATCGGGCAGCTTGTACTGCGTCACCGACTTGCCGTCGGGCGAGATGTCGGAGACGGCGCCGGTGATCAGGGTCGCCACGCAGATATGGCCCTGCGAGTCGACGGCCAGCGAATCGAACATCTGATAGCCGCCGAGACCTGCAATCACGCGGCCCTTCTCGCCGCGATAGGGACCGTTGGCGTCCTTGATGACGCCGGGCGCCGAGAGATCGAAGGCCCACACGCGCGCCGTCGGCGTCTCCACGACATAGAGCGTCTTGCCATCCGGCGAGAGGCCGCAACCGTTGGGCCGTTCCAGCGGGAAGACCTTCTCCTCGATCTTCGAGCCATCGGCCTTGGCGTAGTAGACGGCGCCGCGATCGTTGTCGCGCTCGCGCGTCTTGCCGAGGTCGGTGAACCAGAAGCCGCCGGCATCGTCGAACACCAGATCGTTCGGGCCGTTCAGCTTGCGGCCATCGCACGAGTCGTAGAGCGTCTCGAACTTGCCGGTCTCGGGATCGACCACCTGGATGGAACCGCCCTTGTAGGAGGCCGGCTGCGTGCCGGGGAACAAGCGACCGTCCGGCCGCTCGATCCAGTTGAAGCCGCCATTGTTGGTCACGTAGATCTTGCCACCCGGCCCCATCGCCGCGCCGTTGGGTCCGCCGCCCAGCTTGGCGATGATGTGCTGCTTGCCGTCGGGCATGACGCGGGTCAGCGTCTCGCGCGCGATCTCGACCAGGATCACCGAGCCGTCCGGCATGGCCACGGGGCCTTCCGGGAACTTCAGCCCCGAGGCGATCTCCTTGTGCGGCGTTGTCATAGTCGTCTCTCCCAGACTGTCTATTGCGCCCTGGTCGGCAGTGGTAATTTTCTAATCAGACCTCGTAGTTCCTCGACCACGCCTTCCGCACCAGAACGCAAAGCCTCATTGAGTTTCTCTTCAAGAGTATGATCGAAGTCCATATTGTTTATCGGAGAATTCGCTGCCGCGATGACGAAGTTATACGGCGTGATATATCGAACTCGGAGTTCGCTTGCCCCACTCGTACTAACCAGAACTCCATCTATAGTTGTTGCGCCATCATCGTATTCGGCCCTAGTGAGCAGATGGCGCCCTCTATAGAGGCCATACTCCTCAGCATCGTAGCCCTGTTCTGACACTCTCCTTTCTACATCATTCGGTTTTTGCTCATACAGGCCTGTTGACGGCATGGCACTAACATCGATGTAAACAAAGTTGCGATGATAGCTGGCTGATGGCACAGCGGCGATGCGCGCAATCCTTAGTTCTTCATAGTTCATTAGGAACTCACCGCTATCGAGCCGTTCAAAGCGCTCAATTTGCAGATTCCCACCACGCCACCACCAAATTGGCGTCCCGTCGGAAAAGGCCAAGGGTGGCTTTAACAACTCCCCAAGACGCATAGCAACGTCGTGAGGCTTCACAAACCATGTCGTATCGCGGACGCCCGGAAAGGCCTTTGCAAATCGATCAGCAAAAAAAGCCGTGCTCGAACTATGTGGCATGTTCAAGAGGGCCGTAGCATCACCTTGTCCAACTAAACCAGCCTCACCCGAGATCACCGCAGGCGTAGTTTGATTGCCCCGCTCATCTACTGACGTGGCTCCCCAATTGGACTTCCCGGGAGTAATCGCTCCGCTACTTGTACCGCCGAGCGTCAAGTCATAGATCAGTTCCGCTAACAGAAGCTGATCAGATGCCGTTACCGGACCATGAGCGCCACGGGCTAACCGTCTAACCGACAATAGGTCTTGAAGGCGCCTGAATGCAGGATTGCTCGACCTATTCGAGTAAAGATAGTTTGTAAGGAGATCCAATCCCTCTTGGACATCGTGCTCGGCTCCGGGGCCTTGGGATTGACCGCTAGCATGTGCGGCCATCGCGGCAGCGCGCATCAACCGCTTTGGCAGTGGATCCGAGCCCACGTAAGGAACGAGCGTTGCGGTACCATTTGGGCTAACAGCGAGGTATTCGTTTCGAATCTTTTGAACGAATCCTATTGCACCAGCTACAAACCGCGTAGGTTTCTGTGGATTCATACAAGGCAATCCCACTGTCTGGACGCTTGTAGAAAAATCTCGAAAAGTATTGCTGCTAAAAAACTCTCGATGGCCATCCTTGTGGATGTCCATTTCGATTTCGGCTCTCGTCACCGCGACAACGCTTACGAGCGGCTCATTTCCAAGCCTAGTTAGTGTTCGCAGAAGTTTGATCTCTAACGCATCCTTGTGCTGTGAGAATTTGTCCAACCAACGATGACGTGCCAGAGCATCGTGCAGCTCAGGCATAATAACCACCAGGTCAATGTCGCTACTCTCACCGAACTGAACGCCGCCCTTGTATATAAGTGATCCAAACAAGTAGACCGCGGATGCAGTCCACATCTTAACCGCCTCATCGCTCCATTCCTGAAGATCGGCATTCAACTGCTGATGATTCATGCTGTTAGATGTCCGGCATCCATTACTTCCCATAAACTGGGAACCATTCGAGATCGACTGAAATCAAATGAGCTAAGCACAACTCCTCAAGCGCAACTAATCCGACTATTTGCCCTTGAACGCGGGCTTGCGCTTGGCGAGGAAGGCCGCGACGCCCTCCTTGAAATCCTCGCTGCGACCGAGTTCGCGCTGGAAGTCGCGCTCGACATCGAGCTGCTGGGAAAGCGTGTTGCCGCTCGCGCGGCCCATCGCTTCCTTGATGCGGGCCAGCGACAGCGTCGGCCCGTCGGCCAGCCGCCGCGCGAGATCGTTGGCCGTCTTCATCAGTTCGCCGTCTTCGACGACGTCCCAGATCAGGCCCCAATCCTTCGCCTGCTGCGCAGGGATTTGCGGTGCCAGCATTGCGAGCGCCCGGGCGCGCTGCTCGCCGACCAGCCGCGGCAGGAACCAGGTGCTGCCACCGTCCGGCAGCAGGCCGATGCGCGCGAAGGCCTGCAGGAAGGTGGCCGACTTGGCGGCAACCGCGATGTCGGCAGCCAGAGCGAAGCTCATGCCGACGCCAGCCGCCGGGCCGTTCACGGCCGCGACGACGGGCTTCGGAATGCTGCGCATGAGCCGGATCACCGGGTTGAAGAACTTCTCCAGCGCCGCGCCGGAGTCCGCGACCTCGCCCTTCTCGCGGTCGGGATCGGCGAGATCGGCGCCGGCACAGAAGCCGCGGCCCGCACCCGTCAACAGCACCGCACGCACCGAACCATCGGCTGCCAGGTCCTCCCAGCAGGTCTTGAGCTCGGCAATCATCTTGCGCGAAACGGCATTCAACCGGTCCGGCGAATTGAGCGTCAGGGTGGCGAGGCCATCGGCCTTGGTGATCTGGATCTTCTCGTAGGTCATTGTCTTCTTCTCAACGTCCGGTGAACTGGGCGGGTCGCTTGGCGAGGAAGGCCGCGACGCCTTCCTTGAAATCGGCACTGCGGCCGAGGTCACGCTGGTTGTCGCGTTCGAAATCGAGCTGCTGGTCGAGCGTGTTGGTGGCGGCCAGATCGATCGCCTTCTTGATGGCGGCATAGGAACGCGTCGGGCCGGTCGCGAGCTTGCGCGCGATCTTGGTGGCTTCGTCCATCAGCGCGGCATCGTCCACCACCTGCCAGACCATCCCCATGCGCTCGGCTTCCTCGGCCGGGACCGTGCTTCCAAGCATGGCAAGAGCGCGGGCACGCGCGTCGCCCACCGTGTGTGGCAGGAACCAGGTGCCGCCCAGGTCGGGGATCAGCGAGATGCGCACGAAGGCCTGGTCGAACCGTGCCGACCGTGCGGCCAGGACGATATCACAGGCCAGCGCCAGGTTGGCGCCGCCACCCGCGGCCACGCCGTTCACGGCGGCGACGATGGGCTTCGGCAGCTCGCGCATGGCGCGAATCATGGGATTGAAGATGCGGTCCATTACGGCGCCGACGTCCCGCTCGCCCGATGTCGTCGGGTCGCCGGGCCCTGGCCCCGCCAGATCAGCGCCGGCACAGAAGCCACGGCCCGTGCCCGTCAGCAGGATGGCGCGGACCGCGTCATCCTCCCGGGCACGCTTCAACTGGGCGTTCATGGCCTCGATCAGAGGGTGACTCATGGCGTTCAACCGTGCCGGCCGGTTGAGCGTAAGGGTCAGGACGCCGCCCTCCAGGGCAGCCAATACGGGCGTTTCTTCCATGGGGGCGAAGACTGGCATGGGCATTGGAGCCGCGCCATCCGGTCGCGTCGCATGGCGGCACTCCCTCCCGTATGTGCGAAAGCAATGGCCACGATCCTGATCCTGGTCGGCACCGAGTCGGGCAACGCCCAGATGGTGGCCGACGCCCTGCAGCCCGTCCTCGCTGCGGCGGGCCACGCTGTCGATGTCACCGACAAGGCGGCAACCTTCGCCGACCTCGAAGCGCATGATGTACTGCTGGTGGTCTGCGCCACCCACGGCTCGGGAGACATCCCGACCAACATCCTGCCGCTGGTCGAAACCCTGGAGCGGGAAAAGTCCGATCTGTCGGGTCATCGCTACGGCGTCATCGCACTTGGCGACATGACCTATCAGGACACGTTCTGCGGCGGCGGCAAGAAGGTCGACCAAGTGCTGGAACTTTGCGGCGCCACGAGGGTCGGCGAGCGGCTCGAAGTCGATGCCTCGACGCAACCCCTGCCCGACGAAGAAGCGCTGGCCTGGATCGAAGGCTGGAAGACGCAGGTCTGAACGTCCCGCGCCGTTACTCCGGCAGGGTGAAAATCTCGACGGGCTTGGGAACGCCGCGCAGGCGATGGACACCAAGCGACTTCATCGGCTGCGGACAGTTCTCGTTAAACTCGGCGGACGCGCAGACCTTCACGCCGAGCGCCTTGGTCAATCCTTCCAGACGCGACGCACGATTGACGGCTGCGCCGATCACCGTGAAGTCGAGCCTGTCCTCGGTGCCGATATTGCCGAAGGTTACATCGCCGACATGCAGGCCGATGCCGAAGCGCAGCAACTCGCGGCCGCCGGCGGCGCGTGCCTCGTTTGCCGCCGCGGTATCGTCCAGGAGCTGGCGTGCCGCTCCGAGGGCGGCGGCCGTCACCATCGGCAGAAACAAGGCATCCTCGGCCGGGAAATACCCCATCACGCCGTCGCCGATGAATTTCAGGATCTCGCCGCCATGCGAGGAAAGCGCATCGCCGACGAGCTGGAAGTAGTTGTTCAGGAGTTCCAGCACTTCGGCAGGAGGCAGCCGCTCGTTGAGGCCGGTGAAGTCGCGTAGGTCGGAGAACCACAGGACGGCGCGGATTTCCTCGCCTTCGCCGCGGCGGATCGCGCCGTTCAACACGCGCTCGCTGATCTGACGGCCGAGATAGGTGTTGGCCACCGTATCGGCAACGCCATGCTCGATGTGCATCTCCGTCACCGCCCCCATCATGTCGACCAGGCGGGTCAGGTCTTCGATATCGGCGTCGCTGAAGCCTTCCTTGCGATCGGTAGCGAAGCTGACGACAGGCAGCGGGCCCTTGCGGGAGATCCGCATCGGGACGGCAAAGTAGTCAGTCCCGCCGTCGGCCCTCACTTCCTGCAGCAGCTCGTGATTCTTCTCCGTGATCTTGTCGAGGCGGTACCGCACGACACGGCCCTGTTCGCGGGCCTCCTGCAGCGGGCTGCCGATATAGGCCGACGTGAACTGGATGCCGTAGGCGCGTGCAATCGCTTGCACATGCTCGCCGCGCCGCCACACGTAGCCCATTGCCTGAAGCTGCGGATGGATGAGCTGCAGGCCGATGTAGAACCGCCATACCGGCACGCCGGCCTGCAGGACCTTCTCCATCAACTTTTCGATGAAGACCGACGGGGAGACGACTAGACGGCCCTCGCGGGCGAGCCAGTCGGTGACCGGCGCCAGACGGTCGCCGGCCGATGGCATCATGGGGAGCGCGGCGCTCAGGAGCCGCCCACGACGGCCGCAACCTCTTCACCGGAGGTGCGGAACACCCGGCTGGCCGAGACGTCGGCGATCTTCTCGATGTTGTCGACGACGTCCTCGATCGTCGGCGCACGGCCCGAAACGCGTAGGCCCTCGGCTTCGCGATACTCGATGCGCGCGAAGGTGCCGGCGCCGGCGCTCCAGATGTCGCCGGTACGCTGGCACTGCTCGGAGCAGAGATAAGCGACCATCGGCGAGACGAACTCGGGGCGGAGCTTGGCCAAGGCCTCGGGCGTCATCAGGCTCTCGGTCATGCGAGTGGCAGCCACCGGCGCCAGCGCGTTGATGAGGACGTTGTACTTCTGGCCCTCGAGACGCAGCGAATTCATGAAGCCCACCACGGCGAGCTTGGCGCCGCCGTAGTTCGCCTGGCCGAAGGTGCCGTAGATGCCCGAATTGGATGAGGTCACCACGACCCGGCCATAGGCTTTGGCGCGCATGATCGGCCACGCGGCGTGCGTCACGTAGGCGGTGCCCAGGAAGTGCACCTTCACGACGAACTCGAAATCCTCGACCGTCATGTTGTGGAAGGTCTTGTCGCGCAGCACGCCGGCATTATTTACGACGATATCGACGGTGCCGAAGGAATCGACGGCGGTCTTCACGATATTGGCGGCGCTCTTGGGATCGGCCACCGAATCGTAGTTCGGCACGGCCTGTCCGCCCGCCGCCTTGATCTCGGCCACGACCTTGTCGGCCGCGGCATGGTCGCCGCCCTTGCCATCGACCGCCCCACCCGGATCGTTCACCACCACCTTGGCGCCGCGGCTGGCAAGCAGCAGCGCATGCGCGCGGCCGAGCCCGTTGCCGGCACCCGTGACGATGGCGACGCGATTATCGAAGCGGACAGTCATTGCCTATCTCTCCCCAAATGCACAAACCGGGAGAGTTCTTGGACCTCACCGGGACGGAGACACCATGTCGGATGTTTCGTCCCGGTTTCAAGAGCGTTGCAGGATCACCACCGATGCAACGGCCTCCTCCATGCCGATGACACCGCCGCCGTTCTCGGCCAAGGCGATCTCCGCCCCTTTGACCTGACGTGCGCCGGCCTCGCCGCGGAGCTGGGTCGCAAGCTCTGCCAGCATGGAGAGGCCGGTGGCGCCCACCGGATGGCCTTTGGAAACGAGCCCGCCGGACGTGTTGACCGGCAGCTTGCCGCCGGGCCCCGTAGCCCCCGACTCGACGAACTTGCCGCCCTCGCCCTCGGGACAGAAGCGCAGCATCTCGCACTGGTAGATCTCGCAGAAGCTGGTGGCGTCGTGGACTTCGGCAACGTCGATGTCCGTGGGGCCAAGGCCCGCCATCTTGTAGGCCTTGTCGGCTGCGGCGCGTGTCAGGCCCGGCTGATCGAGTTCCCGATACATGCCGCCGGAAAAACCCACGCCGGCAATGCGCACGGCGCGATCCTGCACCGCCTTGGGCAGCTTCTCGAGATATTCCTTAGAGCAGAGGAGTGCCGCAGCAGCGCCATCGCCGATCGGTGCGCACATCGCGCGGGTCAGCGGAAACGATACAGGCCGGTCTTCCATCACCGACTGCGGCGTCATCTGGAAGCGATACTGTGCCTTCTCGTTCAGGGCGCCGTAATTGTGATTCTTGGCAGCACCGGCCGCAATCTGCGCCTGCGTCGTGCCGTACTTCCACATGTGCCATTTGGCCTGCATGGCATAGGTGTCCATGAAGATGGTGCGGTCGTCGCCCGGCTTGAACTCCGAGCCGACCATCTTGCCGACCCGGTTCATCTCGTCGACCAGCCGGTCATGCTGGCTGGTGATGTAACCTTGATTGAAGAGGCCGGCGGTGCGCTCCGGCGCCTCGGGGCTGAAGAGCTTCTCGACGCCGATGCAGAAGGAAAGCTCGTGAGTGCCGGCCAGCACGTCCTTCCAGGCACCCATGAAGGCGGTCGAAGCGGTGGCGCAGGCATTCTCGACGTTGAACATCGGCACGCGCTCGGGGAACAGCCCCTCTTCCACCAGCGGCTGGAACAACGCCTGGCCGCGGATCGAGTTCTGGCCCCAGAAGCCCATGCCGCAATTGCCCAGCCAGCCGGATTCGATATCCACGCCGGTCTTCATGCCGGCATCCGACAAGGTGCCCAGATAGGCCTCGCGGGCAAGATCACCGAAGCTCAGGCCGGGGTGCTTCTTGAAGACGGTGGTGTAGGCGCCGATCACATAGACGTCGCGCATGGCGGGGTTTCCTCGGGCTGGCTGCAGGTTGGCTTTCCCGCCATTTGAGCGTATCCAAATGGTTCCCGCTAGGAGAACCGACATGGCCGCTCAGGCCCAGGCAAAAGCCCCCAACGTCGACGCCACCATCGCCGAGCTGAAGCAGATTTTCGGCGACCGGGTCAGCACCGCGCATGCCGTGCGCGAGCAGCACGGCAAGGATATTTCGTATCACGAAGCGCACCTGCCCGACGCCGTGGTCTTTGCCGAGTCTGCCGAAGAGGTCCAGCAGATCGTGCAGCTCTGCGCCCGCCTCAAGACGCCGATCATTCCCTTCGGTACTGGCACCTCGCTGGAAGGCCATATCAGTGCGCCGAACGGCGGCATCTCGCTCGACGTCAGTCGCATGAACAAGGTGCTGGCCGTGAACGAAGCCGACCTCGACGTGGTCGTGCAGCCGGGCGTCACCCGCAAGCAGCTCAACGAATATATCCGCGATACCGGCCTGTTCTTCCCGATCGACCCCGGCGCCGATGCCTCGATCGGTGGCATGACCAGTACGCGCGCCTCTGGGACCAACGCTGTGCGCTACGGCACGATGCGCGAGAACGTGCTTTCGCTGCAGGTCGTGACAGCGGACGGCCGCCTGATGCGGCTTGGCCGTCGCTCGCGCAAGTCGAGCGCAGGCTACGATCTCGTGAAGCTCTTCATAGGTTCGGAAGGTACCCTCGGCGTCATCACCGAGGTCACGCTGCGTCTCTACGGCATCCCCGAATCGATGGTCGCGGCGACGTGCGCTTTCGACAGCCTCGAAGGCGCGGTCAACACCGTCATCCAGACCATCCAGTCCGGCATTCCGGTGGCGCGCATCGAGCTGATGGATACCGAGACGGTCGATACCGTGAACAAGTATTCCAAGCTCAGCCTGCCGTCCAAGAACCTGCTGCTGCTGGAATTCCATGGCACCGAGGCCAGCACCAAGGAGCAGGCCGAGATGGTGCAGGCGCTCGCCGCCGAGCATGGCGGCGGCGACTTCGCCTGGACCAGCCAGGCCGAGGAGCGCAGCAAGATGTGGCAGGCACGCCACGACGCCGCCTGGGCCGCGAAGGCCGCAAAGCCCGGCTGGGGCATGTGGGCGACCGATGTCTGCGTGCCGATCTCAAATCTCGCCGAGTGCATCCTCGAAACACAGAAGGACATCGTCGCGAACGGCATCTACGCGCCCATCGTGGGCCATGTCGGCGACGGCAACTTCCACCTCACCATGATGGTGAACCCGGACGATCCGACCTACCTGCCCAAGGCCGAAGCCCTCAACGATCGTATGATCGCCCGCGCCTTGGCGCTCGGCGGCACCTGCACCGGCGAACACGGTGTCGGCATGGGCAAGATCAAGTTCCTCTACGAGGAGCATGGCGAGGCCGTGTCGCTGATGCGTTCGATCAAGAAGGCTCTGGACCCGGACAACATCATGAACCCGGGCAAGATCATGGGGCCGATCAACTGACCTTCACGACATGCCGGATCTGAAAGCCGCCCAGGAGCTCGGCGCAGCGTTTGGTAATCGCGTCGCTTGATCCGCCTGCAGCCCGGACCTCGGCGAGCGTGCCGTAGGCCGGATCGCTACGCACCGTCACCTCGGCCGTCACGCCCTCGGCCCTGAGCGGCGCCAGCGCCGCGTCGAACGCCCTCTGCGCGGCGTCGAGCCTGAGCGCCGGCTTGAAGATCTTGCCGACGCCGGTCACGGGCATGACAGGTATCGGGACGACCTGCACGGGAACGGCAGCACGTTCCGGTATCTCCTTGCGGCAGAATTCCCGAAGCTCCTCAGGCGTCGCCTGCTTGCCGGGCCGCAACTGCACGAAAGCCATCGGCAGTTCACCGGCATAGGCGTCCGGCAACCCGACAGCCGCCGCCGTCTCGACAGCTGGGTGGCGCGTCAATGCTTCTTCGATCATCACGGGGTCGATGTTGTGGCCGCCGCGGATGATCAGGTCCTTCGAGCGCCCGGTCAGCCACAGATAGCCATCGGCATCGAGCCGGCCAAGGTCGCCGGAGTCGAGCCAGCCGTCTGCCAGCATGGCGCCCTCGTTGTGGCGCGGATTGAGATAGCCCGGCGTGACCTGCGGCCCTCGCATCAGCACATGGCCGATCTCGCCCAAGTCACAATCGCGACGGATCGCACCATCCGGCCCGACATCGGCCACGCGTACCTCGAGGTAAGGCAACCGCAGACCGACCGATCCGGCGCGACGCTCGCCGTGCGACGGATTCATCGTCGAATAGCAGTGCACCTCGGTCATGCCGTAACCCTCAACCACCGGGATGCCGAACTCCTGCTCGACCCGCCGGATCAACTCGACCGGCACTGTCGAGCCGCCGCTGACGAAGCCCTTCAGCGTACTCAGGTCATGGCCTTCGCGGGTGACATTCATGATCGCGGCCAAGGTCGTCGGCACTGCACCGCCCAACGTCACCTTGTGGCGCTCGACGATGCTCCAATAGTCGCGCACCACATTGGGATTGCGCGCGCCGAGCGGCGTGGGAATCACGACGGTCCAACCGCTCGCGACGCCCGACAGCGCACCGAAGATCGAACCACCGACATGGAATTGCGGCAGCGGGTTGAGCAGAACCGAGCCGGGCGCCAGGTCGAAAGGCAGCGCATTGGTCCACGCCGCCAGCGTCAGCGCGCCGTGGGTATGCTGCGCGAGCTTCGGCAGACCTGTCGTCCCGCCGGTATGGAAGAGCGCTGCGACAGTCTCGCGTCCGAGCTTCTTGGGCGCTACCAGCCGGTCGCCGGGCTGCTGCGCACAGGCCGCCTCGAACTCGACGACGCCCGACATACGAGCACTTGCCTGGCCGCCGACCCGGAAGACTTTCAGGCCCGGCAGGGCGGCGCGGATCGCTTCGACCTTCGGCCAGATGTCGGGAAAGATCGAGGCATCGACCGCGATCAACGCCTTGGAACGCGCTTCCTTCATGATGCCCGCGATCTGCGAGGCGTCGAGGAAGTAGTTCACGGGATTGGCAACGGCGCCCACTTCCGCGCCCCAGAGCGCAAAGAAGGTCTCGGGTACCGACGGCATCAGCAGCGTCACCGTATCGTCGGGACCGATGCCGTGGGCATGCAGGAGGTTCGCGGTCTGCAGCACCGAGGACATCAACTCGCCATACGTGACGTCGCGCACCGCATCGTCGGGTCCGGTTCCGGCGAGATAGCGGATCGCGACCTGGGATTTGTATGCCGCCGTCGCGTGCTGCAGTAGATCGAGCATGCTCTCGTGCTTCACACGCTCGGCCACCGGCACTTTTTCGATTTCGACGACATCCGCCTGCGTACGGAACTTCATGGACGTTTCCTGCTTTGAATTATCGTTTGAGCCGATATCAGCAGAGCAGGAAGCTCCTGTCATCAGAGCCACGTTCCAACGAAAAAGGGCCGGCGATTGCCGGCCCTTCGTCTTTGGCGGTAAGCAGGCTTACTTGGCGGCCTGCACCATGATCTCGACCTTGAGACCAGGCGCCGCGAGCTTGGCTTCGACAGTGGCGCGAGCAGGCGCGTTGCCGGGTGACACCCAGGCATCCCACACTTCGTTCATCTGGCTCCAGGTGGAGATGTCCGTCAGCCAGATATTGGCCGACAGGATCTTCGACTTGTCGCTGCCGGCTTCGGCCAGGAACTTGTCGATCTTGTCGAGGATCTGCTTCGTCTGGCCCTTCACGTCGGCCTTGGCATCGTCGGCGGTCAGGCCGGCGAGATAGACCGTATCGCCGTGGACCACCGCACTGCTCATGCGCGGGCCAGCATTGATTCGCTTGACGCTCATTTCCTTCTCCTCCGTAAAATCGGCGGCGACCTTAGCAGACTAGATCGCCGCGACGACCATGATTTCTATTCTCATCTTCGGGTCGTTCAGCTTGGCCTGAACCGTCGCGCGAGCCGGCGTCTGGCCGGGCACGACCCACGCATCCCATACGGCGTTCATGGCGGCGAAATCGGAAATGTCGGCCAGCCAGATCACGGCGCTCAGGATCTTCGTCTTGTCGCTACCGCCCTTGGCCAGCAGCGAATCGATCTCCGCCAAGGTCTGCTTCACCTGATCGGCGATGTCGGTCGAGGTGTCTTCAGGGATCATGCCCGAGCAATGGATGCGATTGCCTTTGACGACAGCCTCGCTCATGCGCGGGCCGGGATCGATGCGCTTCAGGGTCATCATGAACGCTCGCGAATGTCGGAGAACTTAATCTTGGGCGAGCGCTCGGCGATGTACCCCAGCTCCCAGGCATTGCGCGCCAGGAAGACCGGCACCCCATCGCGGTCTTCGGACATGCCGCCGCGATTGGCCGACATGAAGGCTTCGAGATCGGCTTTGGTCTCGGCCGAGATCCAGCGCGCCGTCTCGAAGGGCGCCGGTTCGAGATCGATCTTGACCTGATACTCTGCATCGACGCGGGTCTTGAGCACGTCGAGCTGCAGTTCGCCGACCACGCCCACGATATGGTCGCCGCCGATCACGCGCCGGAACACCTGGGTCACGCCCTCTTCCGCCAGATCGTCGAGCGCGCGCCTCAACTGCTTGGACTTCATCGGGTCTTCCAGCCGCACACGGCGCAGGATTTCCGGCGCAAAGTTCGGAATGCCGACAATCTTGATCGTCTCGCCTTCGGTCAGCGTGTCGCCGACGCGCAGCACGCCGTGGTTGGGCACGCCGATGATGTCGCCCGGCCACGCCTCGTCGACGATCTCGCGCTCGCGGGCGAAGAACAGGATCGGCGAGTTGACCGACAAGGTCTTGCCCGTGCCCATCTGCGTCAGCTTCATGCCGCGGCGGAACTTGCCGCTGCACAGCCGCAGGAAGGCGATGCGGTCGCGATGGTTGGGATCCATGTTGGCCTGGACCTTGAACACGAAGCCCGCGACCTTGGGCTCGGTCGGCTCGATGGCGCGCGGCTCGGCGGGCTGCGGCCGCGGCGGCGGCGCCCAGGCCGCCAGCGCGTCGAGCAGTTCGCGCACGCCGAAATTGTTGTAGGCGCTGCCGAAGAACACCGGCGTCAGATGACCACCGCGGTAGGACTCGATCTCGAAGGCGGGATAGCCGGCACGTACCAGCTCCACGTCCTCGGCGAGCTTGGCGTACTGTTCGGCCGGCAGCGACTTTGCCAGCGCCGGATCGTCGATGCCCTCGTACTCGACCGTCTCGCCGATGCGCTCGCGATCAGCAGCGTCGAAGATCAGCATGCGGTCGTTGGCGAGATCGTAGGTGCCCTTGAAATTCTGGCCGGAGCCGGCCGGCCAGCTCATCGGCGTCACGTCGAGCGCCAGGGTCGAGGCGATCTCGTCGAGCAGCTCGATCGGGTCCTTGCTCTCGCGATCCATCTTGTTGATGAAGGTCACGATCGGCACGTCGCGCAGGCGGCAGATCTCGAACAACTTGCGCGTGCGCGCCTCGATACCCTTGGCTGCGTCGATCACCATGACGGCCGAGTCGACCGCCGTCAGGGTGCGGTAGGTGTCCTCGCTGAAGTCCTCGTGGCCCGGCGTGTCGAGCAGGTTGAAGACCGCGCCGCCATATTCGAAATGCATCACCGACGTGGTGACCGAGATGCCGCGCTGCTGCTCGATCTTCATCCAGTCCGAGCGCGCCCGGCGTGCTTCGCCACGCGCCTTGACCGCACCCGCGACGTGGATGGCGCCGCCGAACAGCAGCAGCTTCTCGGTCAGCGTGGTCTTGCCGGCGTCAGGATGGGAGATGATCGCGAACGTACGTCTGAGGCCAGCCGGATGGCCGGCCAGGCGGGTGTCGAGATCGTGAGAAACAGCGGAATCGGGCACTTTTGGGGGGACCTTTGGAGGTGCGTGGGGGTACCCGACACCCCCTGCCCCGTCAACCCGCGCTCTTCAGCTCCTCGCGCAGCATTTCCAGCTCCAGCCACTCGGTTTCGGCGGCATCGAGCTCGGCCTGGGCAGCGCCGAGACGGGTGGTCTTGGCGGCAAAACCCTTGGGATCGCGCGTGTAGAGCGCAGGATCGGCCAAAGCCTCGTTGAGGGCGGCCATCTCGGCGTGCAGCGCATCCATCTTCTTCGGCAGCTCGGCCAGCGCCCGCTCCCGCTTGTAGCCGAGGCGCTGCTTGGCCGGCGCCGCTTCTCGCGGTGCGGCGGTTGTCTTCTCCCGCCGAACCGCCGGTGCAGCGGACACCTCGCGCGGTCCGCGCTGGAAGAGATAGTCGCTGTAGCCACCGGCATATTCGATGGCGGTGCCGTCGCCTTCCAGAGCGATGGTCGACGTCACCAGCCGGTCGAGGAAATCGCGATCATGGCTCACCAAGAGGACAGTGCCGTCATAGTCCGCCAGCGCCTCCTGCAGGAGGTCGAGCGTATCGGCGTCGAGATCGTTGGTGGGTTCGTCGAGGACGATCAGGTTCGAGGGCGCGGCCAGAGCCTTGGCGAGGAGAAGACGATTGCGCTCACCGCCCGACAGCGTGCGCACCGGCTGACGCGCCTGTTCGTCGCGGAACAGATACTCGCGCAGATAGGTCATCACATGCCGTTGCTGGCCGCGCACCAATACGTGGTCGTTGCGGTCCGCCAGGATCTCCCACGGCGTCTTGTCGGGATCGAGGGCAGTGCGGCGCTGGTCGATCACCACGGGAATCAAGTTCGCACCGAGCTTCACGGAACCGGTATCGGGCTCCAGCTCACCGATCAGCATGCGCAGCAGCGTCGTCTTGCCCGCGCCGTTGGGGCCGATCAGACCGATGCGGTCGCGACGGAAGATGCGCGTGGAGAACTCGCGCACAACGGTCTTGTCGCCCCAGCTCTTGGAGATGTTGCGTGCCGTGATGGCCAGTGCGCCCGACTGCTCGGCCGACCCTGTCTCGATGACGGCACGACCGACCGGGCCGATCTGCTGGCGCCGTTGCTTGCGCAACTCACCGAGCGCCCGCAGTCGGCCCTCGTTGCGCGTACGGCGGGCACGAATGCTCTTGCCGGCCCATTCGGTCTCGCGCTCGATCAGGCGGTCGAGCTTGTGCCGCTCCGTCGCCTCGCGCTCCAGGATGTCATTCGACCAAGTCTCAAACTCGGCATAGCCGCGGTCGAGGCGACGCACGATGCCGCGATCGAGCCAGAGCACCGCACGCGCCAGGTTTGTGAGAAAGCGCCGGTCATGGCTCACCAGCACGTAGGCACCCTTCCAGGCGGCCAACGTGGCTTCGAGCCATTCGATGGTCGGCAGGTCGAGATGGTTGGTCGGCTCGTCGAGCAGCAGCACATCCGGCTCGGCCACCAGAGCACGCGCCAACGCCACGCGACGTGCCTCACCACCCGACAGCCCGGACGGCGCGCGAGTGCCGTCGAGTTTCAGCTCGTCGAGAAGCGCCGCCACGCGATAGTCCGAAGGCCCGAGCGAATCGGCGAGCGCCGAAGTCACATAGTGCGCCACGGTCTCGTGGCCGGTGAAGTCCGGCTCCTGCGGCAGGGTCGCAACAACGGCGCCCGGTTGGGCGAAGCGGGTCCCTGAATCGGCGATCGGCTCGCCCGCCAGGATGCGCAGCAGGGTCGACTTGCCGGCACCGTTGCGGCCGATCAGCGACAGGCGTTCGCCGGGCGCAATCGAAAGCTCGACGCCGTCGAGGATCGTCTGGTCGCCCAGCCGAAAGCGGATGTCCTGGAGTGCAAGAAGGGGCGGTTCAGCCATGGAGGTCGGTCTCTTGCCGGATGCCGACCGAGTGGGCAAGGGCCAGCGGCAGCGGTAGGATCACGCATGCTGCGGGTCGTGGGGGAACCAAGACGTATCGACCGCGCCATCAAACGCCTGCAGGGCGCGTTGAAAGGCGTCCCTGCGCGCGGCGTGCGCCTCACCTGGCGTGGCGGCGAACTCCGCACCGCCATCCACTGGACCCGCGACGATTCCTTCTGGTGGACGTTCGAGCCCCGCCGGACGCGCGATGGCATCGCCGCACGGCATGCGCTGCTTCTGGGATATGCCCCCGATCCGCCGACCAAGCGCGAAAGCATCACCTGCGAGATCAACCTGCCGCGTGCCGGCACCGACCGGAAAGTGGCGGGCATTGTCGTCGCAGACGCAGATGGTGCCCTCTACCTCGCACACTCCGGCCGCATGGGCGGCGCCCGGTCTGGCCAGCGCAAGGCGGCCTTTCGCGAATTTCTTGCCGACGGGGTCTGGCGCAACGTGACCTGGCCCGACGGAGCGGAGTCGGAAGCGCTGATCGTGGCACCGCTCGACAGCCCGCGGTTGACCCGCCTGCTCGGACGGTTCGTCGACTCGGTGCGCCGCTTCAAGGCTGGCGAACCACCACGCGCGCGGACCGGTCTTTGCGTCGAGCCGCTGCGGATCGATTCCGCGGTGGCAGCCTGCGACCGCAGGCTGGTGGACGCGGCCTTGCACGAGGAGCTTGCCAAGCGCGGCCTGTTCGGCGGCGCCCACGATCTCTTCTCCCTGCGCGGCGAGCGATCGCAGCCGCTCTTTGCCCTGGTGGCCGACGGCCAGGCCGACGAACTGGCGCTCGCGGTGGGATCGTTATCGCTTGCCTCCGCGCGCAGTGGGCCCGATATCAGGCCCATCCTGATCGCGCCGGCCTCGCTGGCCGACGGCGATGCGGCCCTCAAAGCGCTCCCCTTCGCCTGTGTGCGCTTCCGCTGGCGCGGGGCGCGTGCTGTGTTCGATGGACTGGACGACGCGTTGGAAGGATGACGAGCCGATGGCGATGGGCCTCACGACCGGACTTTGGGTCAGCGCACAGGTACGGCTGTGCGATCGCGCCTTCATCCCTGCGGCCGTCGTACGGCGCGGCGATCCCGATGCCGGCACGGTGCTGCTGAAGATCAACCGCTTCGAGGCCGGCGTGACGGTCTATACGCAGGCCAGCACCATGGATGACGCGCCGGCCTGGAGTCGAGGCACGGGGCCGACACCGGTCTCCGAGCCCGACGCCGACGCCTATATCGCGCGCCAGGTGGCCCGCGATCCCGACCTCTGGGTCCTCGAGATCGAGGACCGCAAAGGCGAATACAAGATCGACGGAAAGATCGTCTGACGCCGCAGCTTATTGCGACGGCAGCACCGTGGTCGGGTCGATCGTCTTGCCCGCGCGGCGGACCTCGAAATGCAGCTGAGGCTCAGTCGAGCCACCGGAGTTGCCGACCTTCGCGATCGCCTGCCCCTTCTTCACGGTGTCGCCCTTCTTGACCAGCAGCGCCTCGTTGTTGCCGTAGGCGGTGATGTAGCCACCGGAATGCTCGACCAGCAGCAGGTTGCCCATCTTGGCGACCTCGTTGCCGGCATAGATGACCTTGCCGTTCTCGGCCGCCTTCACCGTCGTGCCCTTGGCGGCGGCGATATCGATGCCGTCGTTCCTCTGGCCGCCCGACGTGCCGTAGTTCGAGACAACCTTGCCATTGACCGGCCAAGCCATGCGCGCTGGCGGCGTAGCGGGAACTTTGACGGACTGGGCCGCCGGCGCCAGTGGTGTCGGTTCGCCGGCAGGTGCCGCAGATCGCGGCGCCTCGCTTTGACCCGGAGCCGCCAGCGTCTCGCGCTTGACCGGCCCCGGCGCGCTGGGATTGGCCGCAGCGGTCTGGGTGGTGGCCGCAGTCCCGACATTGTCTGCCACGAAGCGGGCGCCCGGCATCTGCAGGGTCTGGCCCGCCTTCAGCGTGTAGGGTTGCTTGAGGTTGTTGCGGTCGATGATCGTCTGACTCGACACGCCGTAGCGCTGCGACAGGCTCTCGACCGTGTCCTTGTCCTTCACGACATAGACCGGGACGGCATTGGGGCCGGCCGCTGAGCCGGGATACTCCATGGTGCCCTCACGGGCACCCATGACGGTATTGCAAGCGCCGAGCGCGACCGACAGCACCGCCATTGTACCCAGCGTGCGCAACCAGCCGGCCCATCGCGAGGGGAAGCGAGGGGCTCTGTTCATGAATCCATTTTACTGCATCACGATTCCGGCGGGAATCGGGCCAAGGACGATTTTTGGCCGTCTTATCCCTGCCCCAGAACAGGCAATGGACCAGTGACAAGCGGCACGAAGCGCACGGGCATCAACGTATCGCGCTGCAGGCCGCGCTCGCTTTTCACGATTCGCTCGACGACCTGGGCCGTGGGATCGCGTCCCACCGGGACGATCAGGATGCCACCCACGGCAAGCTGGTCGATCAGGGCCTGCGGCCTTTCCTCGGCCGCGGCAGTGACGATGATGCGGTCGAACGGCGCCTGACCGGGCCAGCCCTTGCTGCCGTCGTTGATATCGACCACGACATTGTAGATGCCGAGATCGAGCAGCAGCCGTTCCGCTTCCTTTGACAAGGGCTTGAAGCGCTCGATCGAATAGACCCGTCGCGCCAGCTTGGCGAGCACGGCGGCCTGATAGCCTGAGCCCGTGCCGATCTCGAGGACCTTCATGCGCGGACCGACCCGCAGCGCCTCGGTCATGGCGGCCACCACAAGCGGCTGGCTGATCGTCTGGCCGAAGGCAATGGGCAGCGCCGTATTCTCCCAGGCCCGCTCGGCGAAGGTAGGCGATACGAAACGCTCGCGATTGACCGCGGCGATTGCTGCCAAAACGTTTTCGTCCGTGATGCCCGAGTTGCGCAGCTCGGCAATCAGACGCTGCATGGCCGGCACGTTCACGGCACCTGCCCCGCCTTACTCTGGATGCTCGGCGACCGCCTCGAACTCGGCGACGAGCTTGCGACGCATCGCCTCGTGGGTGAGGTCGAGTTGGAGCGGCGTCACCGAAATGTAGCCCGCGCGAACGGCAGCGATGTCGCTCGCCTCGTCGATCTCGCGCTCCTGCGGCGCGTATCCGATCCAATAGTAGGACCCGCCTCGCGGATCGTGGCGCTCGATGATGTAGCCGCCGAAACCGCGATTTCCCTGGTGAGTTACCCGGATGCCTTTGACCGACCCTGCAACGACGTCGGGGAAGTTGATGTTGACCAGCACGTTGCGCGGCCAGTCCATGGCGAGGACGCGCCGTGCCACGGTGGCGCCATGGGCGGTCGCGGTGCCCCACTTCACGGGATGGTCGTGCGTATAGGCCTGGCTGAAGGCAATCGACGGCAGGCCGAGCAAGCAGCCTTCCATGGCCGCCGCGATCGTGCCCGAATAGGTCACGTCGTCGGCGATGTTGGTGCCACGATTGACGCCGGACAGGACGATGTCGGGCTTGCGATCCTTCAGCAGATGCTTGACCGCAAACAGCACGCAGTCGGTCGGCGTACCCTCGATCGCGTACTTGCCTTCGCTCACTTCGCGCGAGCGGATCGGCCGCGACAGGGACAGCGAATGGCCGGCGCCGCTCTGATTGACCTCCGGTGCCACCACCCAGACATCGCTGGAAAGCTGCTCGGCGATCTCGATCAGGGCCTGCAGGCCGGGCGCGTGGATGCCGTCGTCGTTGGTGACGAGGATGCGAGCCTTGGCGAGATTGACCGCGTTCACTTCTTGGCCACGCCGGCTGCGATCGTCTCGACGCCGCGCATGTAGGGGCGCAGCGCGTCGGGAATCGTCACCGAGCCGTCCTCGTTCTGGTAGTTCTCCAGCACGGCAACCAGGGTGCGGCCGACCGCGAGGCCGGAGCCGTTCAGCGTGTGCACGAACCGCGTCCCCTTGCCCTCCTTGGGGCGGTAGCGCGCGTTCATGCGGCGGGCCTGGAAGTCCCCGCAATTCGAGCAGCTCGAAATCTCGCGATAGGCGTTCTGGCCGGGCAGCCAGACCTCGAGATCGTAGGTCTTGCGCGCCGAGAATCCCATGTCGCCGCTGCAGAGCGTCAGGGTGCGATAGGCGAGGCCCAGCCGCTTCAAGACTTCCTCGGCCGACGCGGTCATGCGCTCGTGCTCGGCCTCCGATTGCTCGGGCGCGGCAATGCTGACCAGTTCGACCTTGGGGAACTGATGCTGGCGGATCATGCCGCGCGTGTCCTTGCCGGCGGCCCCCGCCTCGGAGCGGAAGCAGGGCGTGAAGGCCGTGAAGCGCAGCGGCAGGTCCTTCTCGTCCAGCACCATGTCGTTCACCAGGTTGGTGAGCGAGACCTCGGCCGTCGGGATCAGCCAGAAGCCGTTGTCGGTGCGGAACATGTCCTCGGCAAACTTCGGCAACTGGCCGACACCATAGACCGCGGCGTCCTTCACCAGCATCGGCGGGTCGATCTCGGTGTAGCCGTTCACCTCGGTATGCAGATCGAGCATGAACTGCGCAATCGCCCGCTCCAGCCGGGCCAGCCGGTTCTTCAGGAAGACGAAGCGGGAGCCCGAAATCTTGGCGGCCTGCGCGAAATCCATCTCGCCCAGGGCCTCGCCCAGCGCCACATGGTCCTTGGGCTGGAAGCTGAAATTGCGCTGGTTGCCGAAACGGCGAACCTCGACGTTGGCATGCTCGTCGCTGCCTGTCGGCACGTCGTCGGCAGGAATGTTGGGCAGGACCTCGAGATGGCGCTTCAGCTCCTCATCGAGGTGCTGCGCCTCGGCCTCGCCCTTCTTCAGCCCCTCTTCCAGGCCGGCAACCTCGGCCATCAGCTCGTCGGCAGGCTCGCCCTTGCGCTTGGCCATGCCTATCTGCTGGCTAAGCGTCTTGCGCCTGGCCTGTATCGCCTCGCTCTCCGAAATGGCAGCACGGCGGCGCTTATCGATCTCCAGGATGCCGGCCGACGCAGGCGCGAGGCCACGGCGCTGCAAACCCTGGTCGAAGGCTTCGGGACTGTCGCGGACGAAACGTATGTCGTGCATGGCTAGGAGCTGGCCGCCTCGTCGGCTTTCTTCTCGGCTTCCTCGGCGGCCTTTTCCTCACGCTCGCGTTTCCGCTCGATCCAGCCGCCGATCAGGATGCTGATCTCGTAGAAGGCCATCAGGGGAATGGCGAGCGCGATCTGGCTCACCACGTCGGGTGGAGCCAGGACAGCCGCGATGACGAAGGCGATGACGATGGCGTACCGGCGCTTGGACTTGAGCCCCTCGCTGGTGGCGATCCCGACCTGGATCAGAAGGGTCAGCAGGACCGGGACTTCGAAGGCAAAGCCGAAGGCGAAGACCAGCTGCAGAATGCGCTCTAGGTAGTCGGACGATCTCAGCGTCTTTTCGATGTCGGCCGGCGCATACTGCGTGAGCATGAAGTTGATCACGTAGGGCAGCACGACATAGTACATGAGCGCGCAGCCGGCATAGAACATGAACGGCGTAGCGACCAGGAAGGGCACGAAGGCGCGCTTCTCGTGCCTGTAGAGGCCGGGCGCGACAAACAGCCAGATCTGCACCGCAATGAGCGGGAAGCCGACAATCAGCGCGACGAACGCCGACAGCTTCACGGTGACGAAGAAGAACTCGAAGATATCGAGGACGATGACCTTGTAGCCATCGGCCAATGCCGGCTGGATCAGGAACGAGAAGATCGGCTTGGCAAAGTAGAAGGTAACGAAGAAGACAAGAAAAAAGCAGACAAGGGCATAGATCAGGCGTTTGCGCAGCTCGACCAGATGGTCGAGCAGCGGCATCGGCTTGTCGTCTTCAGGTCCGTCGTGTGCCTGGGTCACGGTACGCTTCGCAGCATGGGAGCCGCGTTATGCCGTCCTTTGGCACTCGATTCAAAGTGCTATTTGGCACTCAGCTGGCCGCAGCGGCCTTCGCCGGCTTCTCTTCAACTGCAGGCACGGGCGGCGCGATGGGCTCGGCCGCGATCTGAGGGGCCGATTCCGGTTCGACCAGCGGGTTGTCGATCTGGGCCTTGGCCTCGGCAAGGGCCTTCTCGCCCTCCGCCATGCCTTCCTGGATGGCGCTCTTGATCTGCTTGGTGGGGTCGAGCGACTGCAGATCGAGCCCCGGCGCGGACTCGAGTTGCTTCTTCACCTCATCGAGCTCGGACTGACGGACCATCTCATCGACATGGCCGCGGAATTCCGACGCCATGCCGCGCATCTGGGCCATCCACTTGCCCCAGCTACGCAGCAGGCTCGGCAGCTCCTTGGGGCCGATGACGACCAGCGCCACGACGGCAATGACCAGAAGCTCAGGACTGTCGATACCGAACATCGGCGTTCAGATCCTGCCGCAGCAAAGCGCCGCGGCTACTCCAGGCGTGTCGTCAGACTTTCGCATCCTGGTGGACCTGGCCACCCGGCGGCGTGGTGGTGGCCTGGGCCGAGATCGGCTTGGCCGCATCGCCCGGCTGCTGATTGGCTTGCGTCGGCGGCGTCTCCTCCTGCCCACCGACGCCCTTCTTGAAGGCCGAGAGGCCCTTGCCGAAGTCGCCCATGAGCTGGGAGATCTTGCCGCGACCGCCGAACAGCAGCAGCACGACGGCCAGCACGATTAGCCAGTGCCAAATGCTGAAGCTACCCATGTGAAAATGCTCCCAAGATTTTTTACGGTCGGCGTGTCGAATTCACGAGTGCCGATTATGGCACTCGCGTTGAAGTCCCGGCAACCGGTCGAATAAGGTCGTATTGGGGCGTCAGCGCCCCGTCTCCTCGGTGGCAAGAGGCTCGGCAGCCTCGTCTTCCGTCGGTTCGAGCGGCAGGTCCGGCTCTTCTGGACGGAATATGGGGGGCTGCGAACGCGCGTCCAAGAGGCCAGCGGCTTTCAGTTCCTCCTGACCCGGCAGGTCGTCGAGGCTCGGCAGGCCGAAATGCTCGAGGAAGAAATCGGTCGTGCCCCAGGTCACGGGCTTGCCGGGCGCACGGCGGCGGCCCATCGGCTTGATCCAGTTCTGCTCGAACAGCAGGTCGAGCGTGCCCTTGCTCAGGCCGACGCCACGTACCTGCTCGATCTCTGCACGTGTCACCGGCTGGTGGTAGGCGATGATGGCCAGCGTCTCGACCGAGGCCCGCGACAGTTTGCGCGTCACCGGCCGCTCGATCTTGAGCTTCTCGGCCAGGTCCGGCGCCGTACGGAACGCATAGCCGCCCGCGACCTTGACCAGATTGACGCCCCGATTGGCGTAGAGCTCCGCGAGATCGGCCAGCAGCCGCGCGACATCGGCGTCGTTGGGCAGGCGCTCGGCCAGGTCCTTTTCGTCCAGGGCCTGGGCACCCGCAAAAATCAGCGCCTCCAGCAGACGCAGGTGCTGGGCATGGTCGGACGGAACCACATCGGTGACCTGGCCCGCGGCTGCGGCCGCCATTGCTGCGCCCGCAGCCGCGGCAACAACGGTCTCGGCTTCGACAGTTTCGGCCTCCGGCACCTCGGCTTCGAGAACTTCGGTTTCGGGGACTTCGGCTTCGAGAACTTCGGTTTCGGGGACTTCGGCTTCCGAGGCCTCTTCTACAACGGCCTTTTCGACGTCCTCGTCGTTTTCCTCGTCCTCGTCCTCTTCGTCGTCGTCCTCTTCGTCATCGTCATCGTCATCATCGTCGGAGTCGTCATCATCGTCCGACTCGTCCTCATCATCATCCGAGTCGCCGTCATCCTCGTCGGATTCGTCGTCATCGGAATCATCGTCATCGTCATCATCGTCGTCGTCTGACTCGTCCTCATCGTCATCCGACTCATCGTCATCGTCTTCATCGACGCCCTGCCGCTTCTTGGCGGCTTCCAGTTCCTCGTCCTCGGGCAGATCGCCGGCAACGGCTTCCGTCTCGGACGCAGGCTCGGCGATCACCGCCTCCTGGTCCTTCGGCTCTTCGACAGCGGTCTCTTTGTTTTCTTGATCTGACATATCGGGAACCGTCACCGTTGCTCGGTACGTTTACGCAAATGGATGGGGCCGAAACGCTCGGTCTGGCGCAGCTCGATCTGGCCGTCCTTGGCCAGCTGGAGGCCCGCCACGAATGTCGACGCGATGGCCGAGCGGCGCTTCGTCGGATCGGTGAGGCCGGCCGGCAGGAAGGCTTCCAAGGTCTGCCAATCGATGGCGATACCGAGCATCCGGCCGAGGCGCTCCGCGGCGTCCTCGACCGAGAAGAACTGCATCGGCGCGATCTGGTAGGTGTCGGCATCCTTGGGGCGCACCTGATGGCCGTACGCCTGCAGCAGGTCGTAGAGCTTCACATCCCAGACGGCGCGGCGGATGACAACGACACCCTCGGGCTGGCCGCGCGAGAAGATGTCCTTGCCGAGCTGCGGGCGCGCCATCAGGCGGGCGCCGGCCTCCTGCATCGCCTCGAGACGGCGCAACTGCCATTGCAGCGCGTCGGCCATCTCCTGGCCCGACGGCTCTTCGCCCGCCGGCGGCTCCGGCAGCAACAGGCGCGACTTCAGATAGGCGAGCCATGCCGCCATCACGAGGTAGTCGGCGGCGAGTTCCAGTCTGAGGCGGCGGGCCTGGGCAACGTGCGCCAGATACTGATCGACCAGCGCCACCATCGAGATGCGACGAAGATCGACCTTCTGATCGCGCGCGAGGGTGAGCAGCAGGTCGAGTGGGCCTTCGAAGCCCTCGAGGTTGACGATCAGCTCGCCCTCGCCCGGCGCAATGACGTCGGGCCCGGCGGCATTGAAGCCGTCGGTGGCCGGTGCCGGTTCGGCAGGCGCCGCGGTCGCTTCGGCGACCGGAACGTCTTCGGGGGGCGGGCTTGCGGGCTCGTTCATGCAGCCCCGGTTTAGTCCAGTGGGAGCGCCTGCCGCCACTGGATTAAACCCAGCCTTATCCCCATTCGGGCAGGAGTTCGGCGAGCCTTTTTGCAGCGTCCGAGAGGCCGCGGGCGCCGGCGGGATCCCGATGGCGGGCAAGGAAGGCGCGGCCCGCCTCGAAGCGACGCCAGGCGGCATCGGTCATCGCCCCGGTACGGCCGGCAATCTCGACCATTTCTTCCATCCGGCCGTTGCAGTGCAGGGCGATGTCGCAGCCCGCCGCCAGCGCCCGGAAAGCCCGATCTCCCAGCGAACCACCCAGCGCCTGCATGGAAAGATCATCCGAGAGGAGCAGCCCGTCGAAACCGATATGGTCGCGGATGACTTCCTTCACGCTGCGCGCCGATACCGTGACACAATCCTTGGCGTCGATCGCCTCGAAGAGGAGGTGCCCGGTCATCGCCCAAGGCAGGTCGGCCAGGAGCTTGAAGGGCACGAAGTCGGTGCGCTCCAGTTCGGCACGCGAGGCTGCCACCCTTGGCAGCGCATCGTGGCTGTCGACCGTGGCGCGGCCATGACCTGGAATGTGCTTGATCACGGGCATCACGCCTTCGGCCAGCAGCCCCTCGGCCGCAGCTCGCCCCAGTGCCGCCACCGGCTCGGGCCGGTCGGCATAGGCCCGATCGCCGATCACGGCATGGGTCTCGGGAAACGCGATGTCGAGAACAGGCACGCAGTCGACGTCGCAGCCGACCGACGTCACGTCGGCCGCCAGCAGGCGGGAATTGAGCTTGGTCGCCTCCAGCCCACGCTCCGGATCGCGGGCGTACAGGCTGCCCAGAAGACGGGCCGGTGGCGCCTTGCGCCAGTGCGGCGGACGCAGCCGCGCGACCCTGCCGCCTTCCTGGTCGATCAGGACGGGCGCATCGGCCCGCGCCACCGAGGAGCGCAGGTCGTCCGCCAACCGGCGTGCCCGGTCCGGCGTATCGAAATTGCGGGCAAACAGGATGAAGCCCAGCGGATCGGCGTCACGAAAGAAGGCGCGCTCGTCAGGCGTCAGGTCGGGACCGGCGCAGCCCAGGATCGCCGCGCGCGGCACTCTCATAGGCAAGATGTCACCGCGCCGGGGGTACCGAGACGCAGTCGGTCCGGCGCGACTTCAGGTTGGCGCAGACGCTGTGGGCCTGCTTCTCGTCGAGCGGGCCCGCCTGGACACGATACCAGACGCCCCTGTCGCCGAGATCGACCTTCACCGCCTGCATGCGCAGGTTGGACAGCACGTCGCCATGAGCACTCTGAAGGCGCGCCCAGGTCGACTTGGCGACGTCTTCGCTCTTCACCGAGGCGATCTGCACGCGCCAGCCACCGGTCGGGCCGGACATGTTCTCGATCAGGCTCGCGATGCTGGGCCCGTTCTCGCTGGCCGGCGTCGTCGAAGCGGGCTGCACATTCGGCGGATTGGCCGGCGCTTTGTCGGGCGGCTGCGTCGGCGCGGCTGTCGCTGGAGGATTGGGTTGCAGCGGTGTCGGCGCCTTGGCAACCTCGGCCTCCGGCGGCTTGGGAGCAGCCGGAGTCGGCAGGCCATTGGCCGGCAGCCGGGGCGTTACCGCCACGGGCAGCAGCTTTTCAGGCTGGGAAGGCACCGCGCCGGGCGCGATGCGGTTGAAGACTTCCTTGTCCTGATTGGGCGGTACGAGACCGCCGGCATTCTCGGGCTTGATCCGGGCAGGCGTGGTCGGCGCCTGCACGACCAGCGGCTCCAATCCCCGGCCGCCCGCCTTGACGTCCTGATTGTGCGCCCACCACACGACCGAACCGAAGCTCGCGATGGCAGCCACAGAAACCATAATCGTCAGGATCTGGCCGCGGCGTCTGTTGACGCGCATCAGCAGGGAGTCCCGCGGCGGCGGCGGGATCGAATCTGGTTCGTGCGCGACGGGCCGGGGCGGTGGATCGAGCCGCACGGCAACCGACTCACTCGGTCGGTAGATCGTAGGTCCGTCGCCGGAGGGGGACCGGCGGATATGCATTTTTTATCTCATTTCCTCGACGGGTGTTACGCCGAAGACCTTTAATCCTGATCCTATCACAATTCCGATTCCCTGTACCAACGCCAGACGCGCCCGCGTCAGGTCAGGATCGCCCTCGACCACGAAGCGCAGCCCCGGCTCCTCGCGCCCACGATTCCAATGAGCATGAAAAGCGGCCGCGAGGTCGTAGAGATAGAAGCCGATGCGGTGCGGTTCGTGAGCAATCGCGGCCGCCTCGACCTGTCGGGGCCACTGGGCGATCAGGCGGATCAAGGCCAGTTCGCCGACATCGACCAGCCGGTCGAGCGGCGCATCGTCCAACCCATCGATCGAGACGCCCGCAGCACTTGCCTGCCGCATGACGGAGCGCGTGCGCGCATGGCCATACTGGACATACCAGACCGGATTGTCGCGTGACTGCTCTGTGGCCTTGACCAGATCGAAGTCGAACGGCGCGTCGTTCTTGCGCGTGAGCATCGTGAAGCGCACGACGTCGGGGCCAACCTCGTCCAGCAAATCGCGCAGGGTAACGAACGTCCCGGCACGCTTGGACATGCGCACCAGTTCGCCGTTCCTCATGACGCGCACGAGCTGACAGAGCTTCACATCGAGCTCGCCCTTCTTCTCGGTGATGGCGCTGACCGCCGCCTTCATGCGCTTGACGTAGCCGCCATGGTCGGCGCCCCACACATCGATCATGTCGCCAAAGCCGCGACGGAACTTGTCGTGGTGATAGGCGATGTCGTTGGCGAAGTAGGTCCAGCTGCCGTCCGACTTCTTCAGCGGCCGGTCGACCTCGTCGCCGAACCGCGTGGCGCGAAAGAGCGTCTGTTCGCGATCTTCCCAATCGTCGGGCTTCTGCCCCTTGGGCGGCTCCAGCCGGCCCTGATAGATCAGGTCCTGGCGGCTCAGTTCCTGAAAGGCGCGATCGACGGCACCGCTTTCGACCAGGGCACGCTCCGACGAATAGACGTCGATGTTGACGCCGAGCGTTTCGAGATCGGCCTTGATCTCCGCCATCAAGTAGTCGATCGCGAAGGCACGCATTTCCGGCAGCCAGTCGGCTTCCGGCTTGTCGACCCAGCGGGCACCATCGCGCTTGGCGATCGCTGCGCCGACATCCTTCAGATACTCACCGGGATAGAGGCCTTCAGGAATTGCGGCGACCTGATCGCCCAGCGCCTCACGGTAACGCAGGTAAGTCGACTGGCCGAGCTTGTCGACCTGAGCGCCCGCGTCGTTGATGTAATATTCCTTGGTGACGGCGTAGCCCGCCTTTAGCAGAAGGTTGGACAGTGCATCGCCCACCACCGCACCACGCGCGTGTGCCACATGCAGCGGGCCAGTCGGATTAGCCGAGACATACTCGACGTTGACCTTCGCCCCCTGCCCCATCGTCGAATCGCCATAAGCGACGCCTGCCTTTAGGCAGTCGCGCAGGCGGTCGCGCCAGAAGCCGTCGACGAGCTTGAGATTGATGAAACCCGGTCCCGCCACAGCCCCATCGACTACGTCCGGGTTGGCCTTGAGTCGCCCAATCAGCGCCTCTGCAATGTCGCGCGGCTTCTTGGCCGCGGCCTTGGCCAGAACCATCGCGGCATTGGTGGCGATGTCGCCGTGGGCGGCATCGCGGGGCGGCTCGGCCGTGATGGCCGAAAAATCGAGCTTTTCCGGCAATTCGCCGGTGGTCTGCATGGATTTGAGTGCCGCGACGATCTCGCCGATGAAATGACGGTAGGGATTCATGGGGCGGGTATTGCCGAAACAGGACCCTTTGTCATCCGCCCTACGCGTAGAGGTCGAACAGCCGCCGATGTTCATCCAGAGCGAAACGGTCCGTCATACCGGCGATATAGTCGGCGACGACGCGGGCCTTCGCCTGGATCGAAGCCTGTTCAGCCTTCTCGCGCCACGGCGAGGGTAGGCAGTTGGGCTCGGTAAACAGCAATTCGAATAGATCGACGACAACGCGCCGCGCCTTGGAATGCGAACGGTTGAGCTTCCAGTGCTCGTACATGCGCTTGTAGAGGAAGTCCTTCACCGTCCTGTCGGTCGCGACCATCCTGTCGGAGAAGGCCACGACAGGTCGGCCAAGGGCGCGAATATTGGCCACCGACTTCGGTTGCGCTTCTTTCAGGCGCCTGTGCGTCTCCGTCAGCACGTCCTCGACCATGGCGTTGATCACGCGGCGCACCGCCTCGTGAACCAGCCGCGTCTGGTCGATGCCGGGGTACTTCTCGCGGACGGTCGAAAACATCTCGCCGACCAACGGCAAGTCGAGCAGGTCCTTGATCTCGAACAGGCCGGCGCGCAGCCCGTCGTCGATGTCGTGATTGTTGTAGGCGATGTCGTCGCTCAGCGCGGCAACCTGCGCCTCCGGCCCGGCATGGCCATGAAGCTCGAGATCGTGATCCCGGCAATATTCGACGATGGCGGCGGGCAATTCCTCGAGCGTGCGCCCCTGCTTCAGCAGGGGCCCGTTGTGCTTCACTGCCCCTTCCAGCGTTTCCCAGGTGAGGTTCAGCCCGTTGAACTCGGCGTAGCGGTCCTCGAGCTTGGTGAGGATGCGCAGTGTCTGGGCATTATGGTCGAAGCCGGCGTAGGGCTTCATCACGCCGTGCAGAGCTTCCTCGCCGGCGTGGCCGAAAGGGGTATGGCCAAGGTCGTGCGCCAGTGCCACCGCCTCACCGAGATCTTCGTCGAGGCGCAGCACACGACAGATCGTACGGGCGATCTGGGCAACCTCAAGCGAATGGGTGAGGCGCGTCCGATAGTGGTCGCCCTCGTGATAGACGAAGACCTGCGTCTTGTGCTTCAGGCGCCGAAATGCCGTCGAATGGATGATGCGGTCGCGGTCGCGTTGGAACGGGCTGCGACTGGAGGATTCGGGCTCGGCATGCAGGCGGCCGCGACTCTGCCACGGCAGGGTCGCATAGGGCGCCAGCGCCTCGCGTCGCCACATCTCCTCGCCCACGCTTCGCGACCCTCCTTGTAGGGTCGCGTTTTTACGATGTCCGGGCTCGGATGGCTACTTTACGAGCGTAACCGGGACCTTGGAGTGCGCGATCACGTCCTGCGCCACGGAGCCCAGCAGGACACCGGCGAAACCAGTGTGGCCGCGGGTGCCGATGACGACCAGGCCCGCATTCAGCTTCTTGGTGAAGTCCGCCACGATCTCGCCCTGACGGCCGACACCGATATGGGTCTTGGCGGCGACGGAGGCCTTCTTGGCGATGGCAACGGCCGAGGCCAGAGCCTTCTCGCCTTCCTCGCGATGATACGTGTCGATCTGTTCGCGCGACACGAAGGCCGAGACCGCACCGCTCATCGTCGGCTGGACATTGATCAGGTGCAGCTCCGCGGCGCAGCCCGAGCTGATCAGGTCGATCGCATGCTGCGTGGCGCGATCGGAGGGCTCCGAACCGTCGACCGCGACGAGAATTGCGTTCATCTTGGCCATGGCGACTACTCCTTGCTCTTCTCGGCGGCGAGATCGACAGGGTCCTCGTGTCTGCGCTGCTTGGCGCGATACTGGAGGAAATATCCGATGGCGACGACCAGAACGGCGCAGCCCACTTCCAAAATGGTCTTGGCGTGCGGGGTAATCGCGGCAAGCTTATCGGCATAACCCGGATCGGTCGCCAGCACCTCACCGGCGATCCAGCCCAGCAGCGCGCCACCGGCCACGACGATGATCGGGAAGCGATTGAGCAGCGCCATGATCAGGGTGGCACCGAAGATGATGAGCGGGATGCTGATCAGCAGACCGAGCACGATGAGCGTCGTGTCGCCCTTGGCCGCAGCGGCGATGGCGATGGCATTGTCGAGGCTCATGACGGCATCGGCGATGATGATGGTGCGAATGGCACCCCAGACCGAGCCGGCACCCTTGACGCCATCGCCGTGCTCTTCTTCTCCCTGCACCAGCTTGACGCCGATCCAGAGCAGCAGGAGGCCACCGGCCAGTTTGAGGAAGGAAATCTGCAGGAGCTGATCGACGATCAGAACGAAGACGATACGCAGGATGATGGCGCCGGCGCTGCCGATCAGGATGGCCGGCTTTTGATGCTTCTTCTCGAGGTTCCGGCACGCGAGCGCAATGACCAGCGCGTTGTCACCAGACAGGACGATGTTCACCAGGATGATCTGGGTGAGGCCGCTCCAGAAAGCAGGCGTGAGCTCAAATCCCATTGTTCTGCTGTCTCCGTCCCGATTTTCCCTAGGAGGTACGCTTCTACGCGCCGGCCGAAGGTGTTAGTGCAGCGTCTGCCGGGGGGCAAGCCAAACCGGACAGGGCCAAGGACGAAAATCGTATGGCGAGCAGCGTTGGTTACAACAAGATGTTTCCCGTCTCGTGGACGGAGCTGCATCGTGACGCACGGGCGCTCGCCTGGCGGCTGGCCGATCTGGGACCGTTCAAGGGGCTGGTCGCCATCACCCGCGGCGGCCTCGTCCCGGCCGCCATCGTGGCCCGCGAGCTCAATCTCCGGCTGATCGATACGGTGTGCTGTTCGACCTATGACCGTATGGAGCGCGGCGCCAAGGTCGAACTGCTGAAGGGCACCTCGGCCGAGCAGGACAAAGGCAAGGACTGGCTGATCGTCGACGACCTCGTTGACACAGGCGTCACCGCACGGGCGGTACGGGCAATGCTGCCGGAGGCGCATTTTGCCACAGTCTATGCAAAACCCGCCGGCCGGCCGACGGTCGACAGCTTCATCACCGAAGTCAGCCAGGACACCTGGATCCTGTTCCCCTGGGATCAGGAGGCGGTCATGGCGAAAACCATCATCGAGCTGAAAGGCAGTGGCCAGTGAAGTGCTACGTCATTCCCGCCCCCAAGGGCATCGATTCGCTCACCCTCGTCGACCGGCCTGACCCGACGCCCGGTCCGCGCCAGGTACTGGTCCGGGTGCGCGCGACCTCCCTCAACTACCGTGACCTGCTCACCATCGAGGCACAGTACGCCCGCTCCGCCCCCAAGCCCGACCTTATTCCCCTGTCGGACGGGGCCGGCGAAGTCGTAGCCGTTGGCCCTGGCGTCAGCCGCGTGAAGGTGGGCGATCGGGTGGCCGGCTGCTTCATGCAGAAGTGGGTCGGCGGCAACATCGACGACGCAGCCATGGCCTCGGCCATGGGCGGCGCCATCGACGGCATGCTGACCGAGCTTGCGGTTCTGGAAGAAGACGGCGTGGTGAAGCTGCCGGCAGGCATGAGCTTCGAAGAAGGCGCCACCCTGCCCTGCGCCGGCCTCACCGCCTGGCATGCACTGGTCGAGATCGGCAATCTCAAGGCCGGCGACATCGTGCAGATCCAGGGCACCGGCGGTGTCTCCATCTTCGCCCTGCAGTTTGCGAAGATGTTCGGCGCGCGCGTGATCGGCACGTCGAGTTCGACAGCCAAGGCCGAGCGATTGAAGAAGATGGGGGCCGAAGCCGTCATCGACTACAAGGCCACGCCCGATTGGGACAAGGAAGCGCTGAAGCTCACCGGCGGACGCGGCGCCGACGTCACCGTCGAAGTCGGCGGCGCCGGCACGCTTCCCCGCTCCTTCATGGCGACCCGCCTCGGCGGCAGGATCGCCGTCATCGGACTGCTGTCGGGCATGGCGACGCTCGACCCGATGCCGATCTTGCGGCGGAACCTGCGCGTGCAGGGCCTCTATGTCGGCAGCCAGCAGATGTTCGAGGCGATGAACCGCGCCATCGAGGCCAACGGCCTCAAGCCTGTCATCGACAAGGTGTTCCCCTTCGCCGAAGCGAAGGCCGCCTACCAGCATCTCAAGAGCCAGAATCATTTCGGCAAGATCGTCATCTCTCACGCCTAGGAAGCGCCCGTCACCATGATCAAGCGTCGTCTGTTCAGCGCCGGCCTGCTCGCCGCGCCCTTCGCAAAGCCCGCCTTCGCGCAGGCCTGGCAGCCGTCCGGCCCCATCAAGATGGTTGTGGCGTATCCGGCCGGCGGCCCGACCGACGTCATCGCGCGCATCGTCGCCGCCGACATCTCCGGCCCGCTGGGCCAGCAGGTCGTGGTCGAGAACATCTCGGGCGGCGCCGGCGCCATCGGCACACGCACCGTCGCCAAGGCAAAGCCCGACGGACAGACGATCACGTTCGGCAACAACCAGACGCACGGCAACAACATGTTCATGTTGAAGGAGCCGGGCTACGACGCGATCAAGGACTTCGCGCCGCTGGCCGGCGCCGGTGCCTTCGAGCATGTCTTCGTCGTGCGCAACGAGCTGCCGGCCAAGAACATTCAGGACGTGATCGCCCTGGCCAAGGCCAAGCCCGGCGAGTTGAACTACGGCTCGACCGGCATCGGCTCGGGCTCGCACCTCTCGACCGAACTCTTCATGGCGCGCACCGGCACCAAGATGACCCATGTCCCCTATCGCGGTGCGCCGCCGCTGGTGCAGGACCTGGTCGGCGGTCGCATCGACCTCTCCAATTCGACGCTGCCGAGCGTGCTGGCCCAGATCAAGGCCGGCCAGATTCGCGCCGTGGCGTTGGGCAGCCCCAAGCGCAACCCGCATTTGCCCGAGGTCGCCACGCTCGAGGAACAGGGCGTGAAAGGTGCAAACGCCGCCTCCTGGGCCGCCTTCTTCGCGCCTGCCGGCACGCCGCAGCCGATCCTCGACCGCCTGTCTGCCGAGATCCTGAAGAGCCTCAACAAGCCCGAGACCGTCGAGAAGATCGACAAGCTCGGCTTCACCGTCGAGCCGCGCGATCCCGCGCAGTTCAAGCCCTATCAGGCGCAGGAGATCGCGACCTGGGTGCAGATCGCGAAGGATGCCGGCATCCAGCCGGGGGAGTAAGGCTTCGGCATGGAAAACCTCTGGTCCGACGACGACGCAAAGGCCGCGATCGCACGACACGCGGCGAAAGGCATCAACGAGGACCTGGCGTTGCGCGTCTACACCACGCGTCTGCTGGGCGGCGAGCCGCGGCTGGTGTTGCATGGCGGCGGCAACACCTCCGTTAAGACCCGCATGGCCGACATCACCGGCGCCCAGGTCGACGTGCTCTGCGTCAAGGGCAGTGGCTGGGACATGGGCACGATCGAAGCGCCCGGCCTGCCGGCGGTACGGCTCGGCCCGCTCGGCGAGCTGAAGGGGCTGCAGGCGCTCTCCGACGAGGACATGGTGAATGTCCAGCGCACCAACCTGCTCGACAGCAAGGCGCCCAATCCGTCGGTCGAGACGCTGCTGCACGCCTTCCTGCCGCACAAGTTCATCGACCACACGCATTCCAACGCCGTCCTGTCGCTCACGGATCAGCCCGACGGCGAGGCGTTGGCAGCCGACGTGTTCGGCAAGCGCGCGGCGCTGGTGCCGTACGTCATGCCGGGCTTCGCGCTTGCCAAGAAGACCGACGAGATCGCGCGCGCGCATCCTGATGCGGAAGGCCTCGTGCTGCTGAAGCACGGCATCTTCTCGATGGGCGCAACGGCCGAAGAGGCCTATGTGCGCATGATCGATCTCGTGACTTTGGCCGAGAAGCGATTGGCCAAGGAAACGCGCAAGATCTTCGCGGGCGTGACCCTGCCGAAGGAGATCGCATCGGTCGCCGAGGTGACGCCGATCCTGCGCGGGCTCCTGTCGCTGCCGGCCAAGGATGGCGGCCGCGAGGCCGCGCAGCGTTTCGTGTTCGAGTTCCGCACCGGGCCGGAAATCCTGGCCTATGTCGGCGGCAAGGAAATCGCCCGCTACAGCCAGCAGGGCCCCGTGACGCCCGACCATGCGATCCGCACCAAGGGCGTGCCACTGGTCGCGCCGGCGCCGGAAGCGGGCAAGCTCGACGTCTTCGTCACGCAGGCGAAGGCCGCGCTCGATGCCTATGTCGCCGACTATCACGCTTACTTCGCGCGCCACAACGCCAAGCAGATGCCGCCGAAGAAGGAACTCGATCCGATCCCGCGCGTCGTGCTGGTGCCAGGCCTCGGCCTGTTCGGCATCGGCAACAGCTCGAAGGACGCCAAGATCGCCGCAGACCTTGCGGAGACGACCGTGGCGGTCGTGGCCGATGCCGAACGGCTCGGCCGCTACGAGTGCATCCCGGAGCCAGACATCTTCGACATCGAGTACTGGTCGCTGGAGCAGGCCAAGCTGGGCGCTGCGGCAGAGAAGCCGTTGGCGCGGCGCATCGTGGCGGTGACGGGCGGCGGCTCGGGCATCGGTGCGGCCACGGCTGCGGCCTTTGCCCGCGAGGGCGCGGAAGTCGTGGTGCTCGACCGCGACGTCTCCAAGGTGAAGGGCTTCGCCATCGCCTGCGACGTGACCGATCCCAAGTCGGTGCGTGCGGCCTTCGACAAGATCGCCGCGACCTACGGCGGCGTCGACATCGTGGTGTCTAACGCAGGCGCCGCGTGGCAAGGCAAGATCGGCGAAGTCGACGAGGCGATCCTGCGCCAGAGCTTCGAACTCAACTTCTGGGCCCATCAGAGCGTGGCGCAGAATGCCGTTCGCATCATGAAGGCGCAGGGGTTGGGCGGTTGCTTGCTGTTCAACGCCTCCAAGCAGGCGGTCAACCCCGGTGCCGACTTTGGCCCCTATGGGTTGCCGAAGGCCGCGACACTCTTCCTCAGCCGCCAGTATGCGCTCGACTACGGTGCCGAGGGCATTCGCTCCAATGCTGTGAATGCCGATCGCATCCGGTCGGGCCTGCTGACCGACGACATGATCGCACAACGGTCCAAGGCACGCGGTCTCAGCGAAGCCGATTACATGGGCGGCAACCTGCTGGGCCTCGAAGTGACCACCGACGACGTAGCACAGGCTTTCGTTTCGCTGGCCAAAGCGGCGAAGACGACGGGCGCTGTCATCACCGTCGACGGTGGTAACATCGCGGCTGCTCTTCGCTAAGGCGGCCCAACGGCGGGGAGCCCGTATGGGAGGCTCCCTTGCCGATCGAGACACGTCCCTTTCATCGCCATATCGGCGCGACGATGACCGGCATCGACGTGCGCCGGCTACAGACGGCCGACGAAGTCGCTGCCGTCGAAGCCGGCATGGACAAGCACGCCGTGCTCGTACTGCCCGGCCAGGATATCGACGACCAGCAGCAGCTCGCCTTCACGCGCAATTTCGGCCCCTTGCAGGAGGGCGCGAACACCACGCTGACAGCGACCACCATGCGCCTGGGTGCCGCCTTCGCCGACGTCTCCAACCTCGACAAGGACAACCGGCGCCTGGAGCGCGACGACCGTCGCCGCATGGCGGCGCTGGGCAATCGGCTGTGGCACTCCGATGCCACGTTCCGGATCGTTCCGGCGCGCTACTCGCTGCTGAGCGGACGCATCACCACGACCAACGGCGGCAACACCGAGTTCGCCGACATGCGCGCGGCCTACGATGCGCTCGATCAGGCGACCAAGGACGAGATCGAGGATCTCGTCTGCGAGCATTCGCTGATCTACTCGCGCGGCCAGCTCGGCTTCGCCGACTTTACAGATGCGGAGCGCCACAGCATGCGCCCGGTGCTGCACCGCCTCGTGCGCACGCATCCCGTCACCGGGCGGAAGTCGTTGCTGCTGTCGGCGCATATCGGCGCCATCGTCGGCTGGCCGCGGCCCGAAGCCATGGCCTTCATCCGCGACCTGATGGAACACGCGACCCAACCCGAATTCGTCTACGCCCATCGCTGGACGCGGCACGACCTCGTGATCTGGGACAATCGCACGACCATGCACCGCGTGCGCCGCTTCGACGATCTCAATATCGTGCGCGACATGCGCCGCACCACGACCATGAGCGAAGGCCCGACGGTGGCGCAGCAGGCGGCGTAGCGACCGTCAGCCGGACAGTCGGTCGAGGTAGGCGACGAGGCCGGCATCCCGGTACGATTTGCCGCGCCAGCCAATGTACCCGTCGGGCCGGATCATGAACACTGTCGCCGCAGAACCGTAGGTGTGTGCGAACGCGTCGGCGGCATCGTGGTAGAGGGCGATGCCCGCCTGCTCGTCCACACCTTCCTCCCGAACGATACCGACGATCCTGACAGGAATGCGGGATTCGCTGGAAAGCTTGCGCGCAAACGTCGCAAAGTCCGGCGCTGAGTCACGGTCGAGGCGAACGCAAAGAACGTGCTCCGTGCCGCGCAGGATATCGAACAGGCGGATGGGGAACCCAACGCCCCGACGCCTCAACCCGGCAATATCGGGCGCACGATCGCCGGCGGCCGGGCCAGCGTCGACGAGGCCGGTGTCATCCCAAACCCAGGCGGTACCGTTGTAGGATATGCGGACCTGCGTATCGGCCAGCCGGTCCGGCTTCTGCTCGCGACCATAGCTCTCGCTCGCCGCACGCGTGCGGGCAACGACATCGGCTCCGACAGGACGGCGTTCGGCCTCGTAGCTGTCGAGCAGCTTTTCCGATGCCGCGCCGCCCAGCACCAACGCGAGCTTCCAGGCAAGATTGTAAGCGTCTTGAATACCGGTGTTCATGCCCTGCCCGCCGGTCGGCGGATGGATGTGCGCCGCATCGCCTACCAGGAAAACGCGGCCGCGGCGATACTGGGCGGCAAGCCGCATGCTGATGCGAAACATCGACGACCATCGCAGGTCCGACAGCTGAGGCCTGCCGGGGACCAAATTGTCAGCGATGGCCTGGATGTCTTCGAGTGCAGGACCGCGCGTTTCCGACTGGATGCCGTGATCGGAACCGCCACTTTGCGCTAGCTCGGAGGGGGCGATCATCGACACCCGATAACGGCCGGGCTCTGGCAGGGGAATGGCAATGAACATGTCGGGCGCTGCGTCCTCGACGAGTCGCAGCGCGCGCAGTGCCATGCCACGCGGCAGGCCCCACGCGACGTGTACATCGCCCAGCATGAACGTCATCGGCATGGCTTCACCTTCGAAGGCGATGCCGAGTGCATGACGCACCGTGCTGTGCGCGCCATCGCAGCCGATCACGTATCGAAAGGTCGCGTCCTCTGTGCCGCCGTCGACGCGCTCGAGCGTCGCCGAGATGCCGCTGTCGTCTTGCTGCAGGGAGTGCAGGCCGGTGCCGCGCTCGACGGCAACGCCGTAGCGGCCAAGATGGCGAGCTAGCAGACGTTCGGTCTCATATTGCGGCAAGCCGAGCTGCGAATAAGGCAGGTCTGACAGATCCTGATGAGCGTCCTTCGGCGGCTGGCCATGAATGATCGACCGCAGGCCATCGATCCAGAGTCCGGCATCGATCATTTCCCGGGCAATGCCCATGTCGTCCCATACTTCGAGCGTCCGCGGCGTGATGCCGATGGCGCGACAATAGGGCGAGGGCTTTTCGAGGCGGTCGACGATACGGCACCGCACGCCATGGCGCGCGAACTCGGCCGCCATCGTCAAACCAACAGGACCTGCACCGACAACCAGCACATCGACCATGCACCAACCTCCTACCGTCCGGCGATCTCGGCATCTTTCTTCGGGATGAGATCGTAAGGCAGCGCAAAGCCCGGCATCGCCATCAGACGGTCGCGCCAGGCGGCGAGTTTCGGGCGCGAGTCGAGCGACAGGCCGCCTTCCGCCGCGAACACCATGCGGCCCCAGCAGCCGATATCGGCGATCGAGCAGGCATCGCCCACCAGCCACTCGCGACCGGCGAGCGACTTGTCGGCAAAGTCGAGCGCGGCTTCGGCTTGGGGTCGGAAGAAGTTCACGATCTCCGGTGAGACATCCGGGCGGAAGCGGGCGAAGTGGCGGACGCGCGCCACGTTGGTGATCGCGTCGTTCTCCCAGGACAGCCACTCGCGCGCCTGCCAGCGGTGCTGTTCCGTCTTCGGCTCGAAATGGCCTGTTGCACGCGCGAGATAGTCGAGGATCACGTTCGACATCACGATCGTCAGGCCTCGGTGGCGCAGCACCGGCACCTGGCCGTAGCGATTGATCGCGAGATGCTCCGCCTCCTTCTGCACGCCGTTCTTCAGGTTGACGGTGCGGAACGAGAACGGCAGCCCGGACAACGCCAGGAAAAGCATCGGCTTGTAGCTCGAGCTGGACGTGAAACTGCCGTGCAGAACGAGACGGTCGTCGCTCATGGGGGCTCCTATGGCCTTGCCGGGATGCCTTTCGTACTCTGTCGCGTCTCCCGGAGGAAACGAACATGACAGCGCTCAAGCGCCGCAAGGTCGGACGGACAAACCTGGAAGTGACAGAACTTGGCCTCGGCGGCGCGCCCATGGGCGGCTTCCGGGCGACCATATCCGACGCAGAAGCGGTGACGCTCACCGACACGGGCTACGACGCCGGCATTCGCTACTTCGACACTTCGCCCTTCTACGGCTATGGCCGCAGCGAGTTGCGCATGGGCGCCGCTCTGCGCGAGAAGCCGCGGGAGAGCTATGTGCTTTCGACCAAGATCGGCCGCATCCTGCATGTGCGCAAACCGGGCGAGGCATTGCCCAAGGAATTCCGCGAGAACGGCTTGCCGGGCTTCGTGCCGCAGTTCGACTACACCTACGATGGCGTCATGCGCTCGCTGGAACATTCGCATCTGCGGCTCGGCATCGACCGCATCGATATCGCGCTGATCCACGACGTCGACTTCTGGACCATCAAGGATCGCGCCATTCTCGACGAGCGCTTCAAGACGGTGATGGACTCGGGCTTCCGTGCCCTCGACGAACTGCGCAAGGCCGGAATCATCTCGGCCATCGGCGTCGGCATCAACGAGGCCGACACCAGCACGCGGTTCATCAAGGCCGGTGACTTCGACTGCATGCTGCTCGCGGGTCGCTACACGCTGCTCGAACAGGGCGCACTCGATGAGTTCCTGCCGGAATGCCAGAAGCGCGGCGTCTCCGTGATCCTGGGCGGGCCGTACAATTCCGGCATCCTCACCGGAAACGTGAAAGCAGGCGCCACGCACGACTATGTGGCAGCACCGGCACATCTGATCGAGAAGGCACAGAAGATCGAGGCGGTGTGCCAGCGCCACAAGGTCCCGCTCGGCGCCGCGGCGATGCAGTTCCCGCTGTTCCATCCCGCCTTTTGTTCGGTGATCCCCGGAGCGCTCAGCGTCGAGGAGGTACAGCAGAACGTGGCGCACATGAGCGTGAAGATCCCAGTCGAGCTGTGGTCGGAGCTGAAACGCGAGAAGCTGCTCGACCCCGCCGCCCCTACGCCGAACTGAGAGAGCCGCCATGAAGATCGTCGACGCGCAGGTCCATATCTGGTCGCAGACCGTTACGCCACCAAGCGGCCTGCATCGCAAGGTCTCCAAGTTCACCGCGGAGGAATGCCTCAAGGAAATGGACGAGGCCGGCGTCGATGCCGCGCTGATCCATCCGCCCTACAGCTGGGATCCCGACTCCGGCGCCGTGGCCCTCGCCGCAGCCAAGAAATACCCCGACCGCTTCGCCGTGATGGGACAGTTCGCGCCCGACAAGCCCGAGAACCGCAAGCTGATCCCGGGCTGGCGCAACCAACCCGGCATGATGGGCCTGCGTTGGGCGCTGCTGTCGGACCAGGAGCAGAAGAAACTTCACGATGGCTCGCTCGACTGGGTCTGGCCAGCCGCCGAAAAGGAAGGTCTGCCCGTCGCCATGCTGGGCGGCCTGTTCCTCGACACGTTCCGCGACATCGCCGAACGCCATCCGAACCTCAAGCTGATCCTCGATCATTGCGGGCTCAACCGGCACGGCCAGGACGAGGCGGCATTCATCCATCTCGACAAGCTGGTCGCGCTGGCCAAGCTGCCCAATGTCGCGATCAAGGCGACAGGGGCGCCGCACTATTCGACCCAGGGCTATCCCTTCCGCAACATTCAGGACGGGCTGCACCGCATCTTCGACGCTTTCGGTCCGAAGCGTTTCTTCTGGGGTACCGACATCACCCGCATGCCATGCAGCTACCGCCAGTGCGTAACGTTCTTCACCGAAGAGCTGCCCTGGCTCAAAGGCCGGGACCTCGAAGACGTGATGGGCCGCGGCCTCTGCGACTGGATCGGCTGGAAGCTGAAATTCGACTAGGTGTTTAGCGCCGGCCCGTGCCGAGTCGGACCGGGCGCGACTCGCGCCGCTCACCCGATTTCAGGTTGGCAAGCGCCGTAGCGCGCTCGAACGACAAGCCGAGGCCCTGCAGGATGGTCGCGACAACGAAGCGATCGTAAGCCGCCGGCATGGGGCGGAGCGCGATTTGGCGCATCGCCAGGATGATGTACCCGTGGACGAGATCGACCGCGGCCTGCTCGCTGAAGATCCTGAACTCCTTTTGCCGCACGCCCATTCTCACGTCGGCAAGGACGAATTCACCAATCGTCTCCAGCATGCCCGGCGAGGCGATCGTAAGCTCAAGTACGAGCAACGCCGTGGAAGGCGTCTCGCGGGCGATGGAAAGATATCGCCGACAGCCATCGACCAGTCTTTCCGACCCACTTGCGAGCGTCCGGCGGCTTTCCGCCGCTGAATCCATCATCTCTGCCGAGAACCAGATCGCGACCGCCTCGACGATGTCTGCCCTGTCGCGGAAGTGATTGTAGAAGGTGCCCGTCGTCACCTCCGCGCGATCCGCAATTTCCTGCACGGCGAACTGGGCCAGCCCCCGCTCGGCCATCACCCCGATCGCGGCGGAGATTATCTGGCGGCGCGTGCGCTCCCGCTTGGGCAGACGAGGCGCAGGCTTGTTCGGCTGCATTTGACGATCTGGCTGCTTCATCACAAAGACCGGACTGCAATTTGTTTGCACTTGTCGTCCATTTTTAGACGATCCATATAAATTCCTGTCGCCTGAGGGGATGACAGGCATTACCGACGAGACCCCGACCGATGTACCGCACCATGACCACAAGAACCACCCGGCGTTCCTTCCTCAAAGCCTCTGCAGGGGGCGCCACGGCTTCCCTGCTGGCCGCGGGGCATGTCAACCTTGCTCAGGCACAGACTGGCGGCCCCGCAGTCATGCAATCGCGCGGCCCACACAATATTCTCTTCGTGTTTACGGATCAGGAGCGCTTTCAGAATCGCTGGCCCGAAGGCTTGTCGCTGCCTGGGCACGAGCGGATGGAACGCACGGGCGTGACATTCACGAACCACCAATGCCCGGCCACAATGTGCACGTCATCCCGTTCGGTCATCGTGACGGGCCAACAGACGGTGAACAACGGCATGTACGAGAATCTCGACGTGCCCTGGATGCGGGATCTACCGACGGGCGACCCGACGATCGGCCATATGCTGCGGAAGGCCGGCTACTACACCGCCTACAAGGGCAAGTGGCACCTCAGCCGTGAATTCGACACGACCTCCATCGACAAGTTCATGACTCCGGAGATGGAGAAGTACGGATTTGCCGACAACTTCTCACCGGGCGACCTCATCGGCCACACCTTGGGCGGCTACAGCTTCGACCACATCACAGCCGGCAGTGCGATCAACTGGCTGCGGACAAAGGGCCGCCCGCTCAGCGACGACGGCAAGCCCTGGTGCATGTATGTGAGCTTCGTCAATCCGCACGATGTGATGTATTTCAACACGGACGCGCCGGGGGAGCGCATACAGGACACCGGAAAGCTGCGCCTGCAAGCGGCTCGCGCGCCGGAACATGCCCTCTACAAGTCGACATGGGACGTTCCGGTCCCCGACAATCTTCGCCAACCTTTCGATGCACCGGGACGCCCTCGCGCGCACGGGGAATTCGACCGCGTCTGGGACTACATCCTGGGCCACATCCCACCGGACGAAGCGCGCTGGAAGCGGTTCAACGACTACTACCTCAATTGCATCCGGAATGTTGACCGCTCGGTCGAGGCGCTGCTTGCAGAGTTGCAGGCGCTGCAGCTCGATCAAAGCACGATCGTGATCTACACCTCCGACCACGGCGAGATGGCCGGCGCTCACGGCCTCCGTGGCAAGGGGCCCTTCGCATACCAGCAAACAAACCATCTCCCGCTGTACGTCGTGCACCCGGACGTCAACGGTGGTCAGCAGTGCAAGTCGCTCAGCAGCCACATCGACTTCGTGCCCACCATGCTCTCGATGGCAGGAGTAACACCGGACCGCGCCGCCGACATCGCGGGCCGGCCCTTGCCCGGCAAGGATTTGTCACGACTGCTCTCCGGTCCCGGTCGCCAGGCGATTGACGCCGCGCGGCCCGCAACTCTCTTCACCTACAGCGGCCTTGCCAGCAACGACTCGGGCGTCTTCGACTTCGCCGCCAAGGCCGTCATGGCCGGCAAGGATCCGAAGGTCGAGGCCAAGCAACAGGGTTTCAAGCCGGACCTCAAGAAGCGCGGTCACGTTCGTTCGGCATTCGATGGCCGCTATCGGTTTACGCGCTATTTTGCGCCGGTCGACCACAACAGCCCGGCGACGATCGACGAACTGTTCAAATGGAACGACGTCGAGCTGTACGACCTCGCGAACGATCCCGGCGAGATGAACAATCTTGCGTCGGACCGCCGGGCCAATGCCGAGTTGATCACGACGATGAACGACAAGCTTGAGGCCATCATCAAGTCGGAGATCGGAAAAGATGACGGCCATGAGTTGCCCGACATCGCCGGCATCACTTGGGGGCTCGACAAAATCGATCTCTAGAGGCCGAACGTACCGGCCAGATTCGGCGCATTGCGTCCAAAGCCTGCGGCGATTCGAACACGTAGCCCGCGCCGGTATCGAATCGCCTCCGCCCGCGTCGCTGACATCGCAGGCAACGCCTGCTTGGAAGCTCTACTTCTTGAGGGGGACGATCTGCCCGCGGATCTCGCCGTCGGGATGTTTCTCCGTCATCACGTTGACGTACCAGAGGCCGGCCAGGACCTCGTCGGCCTGCTGCTTTGTCAACGTCACCCCATCGCTGATCGTCGACCGGTCGGCGTAGAACGGCACGTTGATCGGTGCGACCTGCTGGGCGTTCTGCCCCACCGGCGCCGGGCCATGGAGATAGGCCATCGTCACCGGCCCGCTCAGGCCCGCTACGTTGAGGCGATACTCCAGCACCTTGGTCGACGGTCGATAGACCGCCTCGAACCAGCCGCTGCCCTTGGTCTCGACCGGCGGGACTTCACTTGCCCCGTTCAGGGTGGCGCGAAAATCGGTTTTGGGAACTCTCGGCTCGCCCAGATTGAACGAACAAGCCGAAGCGGCGAACAGGAGGCCCAAGGCCAGGACCGAGCGACGTAGGGAACGATGCATGCGTCCTCAGTCTACGTTGCTTGCGGCCCGAATATCTCCACCAGAAATCACGCTTTGTGATGGACCGGCGCGCGGCCATAGACCGGCGTCGGCAGCCCTTCCAGGCGGGCCTTGAGCTGCAGGCCGAGGAAAATCGAATAAAGCCGCGACTGCATCAGGTTGCCGCCATGGAACCAGAGGTTTTCCTGCGCGGTCGGCTTCCACATGTTGCGCAGCTCGCCTTCCCAGGGTCCGGGATCCTTGGCCGTACCCGACCCGAGGCCCCAGCATTTCCCCACCTTGTCGGCGACTTCCGGCGAGATCAGTTCGGCCGCCCACTGGTTCATCGAACCATAGCCCGTGGCGTAAACGACGAGATCGGCCTCGAGCGTGCTGCCATCGTTGAGAACGACCGAATCCTCGGTCATGCGCGCGACCTCGACCCCCGACCGCAGCTTGATGCGGCCGCTGGCGATCAGGTCGGAAGCGCCGACGTCGATGTAGTATCCCGAGCCGCGGCGGAGATACATCGGCCCGATACCGGTTTCATCTTCGCCGAAGGTCAGCATGAAGCCTGCCGCCTCTAGCCGTGCATAGAAGTCCGCATCTTCCTGCCGGATCTTCTCGACCGTCGCCTGGGAGAAAGTCGGCAAGGCTCCGTAAGGTACGGACGCTACCGTGAGATCGGCGATCTCCGTCGTGATCCCCGAGGCCAGCGCCTCTTCCGAGTAGTAGGGCCGATAACGCGCCAGGGTCTCGGCGCGCACCACCAGCGTCGGCGAGCGCTGCAGGAGCGTCACATCGGCGCCATGCTCCCAGAGATCGGCGGCAATATCGTGGGCGGAGTTGTTCGAGCCCACGACAACGCACTTCTTGCCACTCCAGCCTTCGCCGCCGGCATGGCGGCTGGAATGATGCTGCGTGCCTCGAAAAGCCTCGCGCCCCGGAAAGTTGGGAACTTCCGCAAAACCCGACATGCCGGTCGCGATAACCAGATGCTTCGGCCGCAGGGTCACATCCTTGCCGTCGCGATCGACGACGACAGTCCACTCGCCCTTGGCCTCATCCCACGACGCGCTCCGGCACGGCGACTTCGACCAGTAATCGAGCTCCATGATCTTGGTATAGGACTCGAGCCAGTCGCCCATCTTGTCCTTGGGCGTATAGATCGGCCAATGGTCCGGGAACGGCAGGTACGGAAGATGGTCGTACCAGACGGGGTCGTGCAGGCAGAGCGACTTGTACCGGCTGCGCCAGGCATCGCCTGGCCGCGCATGGCGATCGACGATCAAGGTCGGCACGCCGAGCCTCTTCAATCGGGCACCGAGCCCGATACCGCCCTGCCCGCCGCCGACAATCAGCACGAAGGGCTGGCGGTCATAGCCCAGCTCGCTGGCATCGGCCTGGCGGCGATCGGTCCAGGTCACGCGGTTCTGGATGGCGCCGTGCTGGGTTCCAGTCTCGCGTGACGGACCGCGCTTCTCCTCGAAGCCCTTCAGCTCGTTCAAGGCGGTGAGCAGCGTCCAGGCCTTGCCGTCCTTCAGCCGGAGATGGCCCGTGCCGCGGCCCTGCGCCGTCTCGAAGGTGAACCAGCCGCTCCGCTCGCCGGCTTTGAACGAACCCGGCTGCACATCGGCCAGACGTACCTTGAGCATGTCAGCAATCGCAGAGCGGCTCTCAAGCGTCGTGATGTTCCAGGTAAAGGCCACGAGATCGCGCCAGTAGCACTCCTCGGCGAACAGAGACGCAACGCCCGCGATATCGGAGCGCTTCAGCGCGGACGCAAACTCGGCAAGCCACTCGGTCTCGTTCATTGTCTTTCCATTGCAGCGGTTCTGACGGCGGCGCACTCTAGAACAATCGCCCGGGAGGAACGAACGATGAAGTACGACATCATTTCTGCCGATGGACATGTCGATCTGATCTGGCTTCCGCCGGATCTCTTCACGAAGAATGCCTCCGCCGCGATGAAGGAGCGTATGCCTTATGTCGTCGACGGCCCCAAAGGGCCGGAATGGACGAGCATCAAGGGCGCGAAGTTCGGCCTGGTAAACGGCATGGGTTCGGCCGGCCGCGAATATGTGCCGGGCATCATCCATCGCTCCGACCGCATGGCCTCGACCGGTCTCTACGACGACGGCAAGAAGGGCATCCGTCGTCTCACCGATGTGAAGCTTCGCCTGGAGGATCAGGAACGCGACGGCGTACAGGCCGAAGTGCTGTACGGCATCCTGGGTGCCAGCGGCCGGTTGAACGATCCCGAAGCCGCGACCGAAGTGCTGCGCATCTACAATGATTGGCTGCACGATTTCTGCAGCGCCGCGCCGGATCGCCTGGTTGGCCTCGCCAACATTCCCAACCACGATATGGGTGTCGCGGTCGCCGAGGCGAGCCGCAACGCCAAGCGTGGCGTCAAAGGCTTCGACGTCGCCAACAAGCCCGACATGACGCCGCTGTGGGATCCGTTCTGGGAACCACTGTGGCAGCTCGCGCACGAGACCGGCATCCCTGTCCATTTCCACACGATCGGCGGCCGCTCGCCCGATACCAGCATGATGCCGGCGTTCGTGCAGCGTCGCGCCTTTGCCGCCCACATCACCAACTTCCAGATGCACATGGGCTACATGCTCATGTCGCTGATCTTCAGCGGTGCGCCCGAGCGTTATCCAAACCTCAAGATCGTGATCGGCGAAGCCGGACTGGGCTGGATCCCCTATGTGCTGCAGCACATGGACCTCGAATGGGAGGACCAGTTCAAGGACCTCGACCTCAAGATGAAGCCGTCGGAATACTGGCATCGCCAGTTCTACGCGACCTACCAGACCGATCCGGTCGGCGTGCGTCTCTTCGACCTGCTGGGCGTGGACAATGTGATGTGGGGATCGGACTTCCCGCATCCGGACGGGATCTGGCCCGACTCGCAGGAATTCCTGGACAAGGAGTTGAGCGGCGTCAGCGCCGATGTGCGCCGCAAGGTAACCCGCGACAACGCCGTGAAGCTCTACCAACTGGCGGCTTGAGGTGACGCTTCCGGATGGAGCGGCGCGCACCGCCCTCCTGACGACCCTGGCGATGTTGGCCTTCGCCGGTAACTCGCTGCTCTGTCGTATCGCCTTGCGCGACACGACGATCGATGCGGCGAGCTTCACGTCGATCCGGCTGGCATCGGGCGCTCTGATCCTGATGCTGATCCTGCGTCGCCGCGGTGTGCGGCCGCTCGCTGCCGGAAGCTGGCCGATGGCCGCCGCCTTGTTCGCCTATGCGGTCGCCTTCTCCTTCGCCTATCGCGACCTCACGGCGGCGACCGGGGCGCTGCTGCTGTTCGGTGGCGTGCAGCTCACGATGACGAGCTATGGCCTCGCCATGGGCGAGCGCCTTGGAGGCCTGCGGCTGATGGGCGTGCTGGCGGCGGTCGGCGGTCTCGTCTGGCTGTTGCTGCCTGGCCTCGCTGCGCCGCCTTATCTGGCGGCCGCTTTGATGCTGGCCGCAGGTGCTGCCTGGGGCGTCTATTCGGTTCTCGGCCGCGGCGCCGGCGATCCGACGACGGCGACCGCCGGCAACTTCATTCGGGCTGTGCCCTTTGCCGCCGCGCTGAGCCTCGTCGCGGTGGGCCAAACTGCGGTCGATCCGTTGGGCATGTTCTATGCCGTCCTGTCCGGTGCGGTCACATCCGGCCTGGGCTATGTCCTCTGGTACGCCGTGTTGCCGGCGCTCTCGGCAACATCGGCGGCGACAATCCAGCTTTGCGTGCCGGCCATTGCCGCGCTGGGCGGGGTGGTGCTACTCGCCGAACCGATCACGTCGAGGCTGTTGCTGGCGTCGGCCGCGATCCTGGGCGGCATCGCGCTCACGATCACCAGGAAGAACTGAAAGCGGGGAACATGTTCGAGGTTGCGGAGCGTCTGAAGAACGTGAAGGTGTCGGCGTCGGCGGCCATGACGCGCAAGGTCCGCGAGCTGCGCGCCCAAGGCGTCAAGATCGTGGGCCTGTCCTCGGGCGAACCCGACTTCCCCACCCCGCCGCATGCCATCGAGGCCGCTCACAAGGCAGCCCTTGCCGGCGACACCAAGTACCCGCCGCAGGACGGCGTGAAGCCTCTCAAGGAGGCCATCCGCGCCAAGTTCAAGCGCGACAACAATCTCGACTATGCGTTGGACGAGATCATGGTCTCCAACGGCAGCAAGCAGATCATGTACGACGTGCTGATGGCGAGCGTGAACCCCGGTGACGAAGTGATCATTCCTGCCCCCGGCTGGATTTCCTACGCCGACCAGGCGGTGTTGGCAGGGGCGACGCCAGTATCGGTATCGTGCCCCGAGAACAACCAGTTCAAGCTGCGTGCCGCCGATCTCGATGCGGTGATCACGGCCAAGACCAAGTGGGTGGTCCTGAACTTTCCGAACAATCCGACGGGCGCCGCCTGCTCGCGTGCCGAGATGCGCCAGATCTGCGACGTGCTGCTAAAGCACAGCCACGTCATGGTGATGGCCGACGACGTCTACGAGCACCTGGTCTATGACGGCTTCGAGTTCTGCACGGTCGCGGAAGTCGAACCGGCGTTGAAGGATCGCACGCTGACGGTGAACGGCGCATCCAAGGCCTATGCGATGACGGGCTGGCGCGTGGGCTTTGCCGGCGGCCCGCGGGCGATGATCGCGGCCATGACCAACATGCAGGGCCAGATCGGCTCGGGCATCTCGACCATCAGCCAGGCGGCGGCGACGGCGGCGCTGAACGGACCGCAGGAACTGTTGAAAGAGCGTGCCGCCGACTACCGCAAGCGCCGGGACGAGGTGGTGAGCATGCTGCGCGCCGCGCCAGGGCTCACCTGCCACATGCCGGAAGGCGCCTTCTATGTCTTCCCCAACATCGCAGGCTGCATCGGCAAGACGACCAAGGGCGGACGAAAGCTCACCAACGACACCGACTTCGTGACGGCGCTTCTCGAGGAGAAGCATGTCGCCACCGTGCAGGGCGCGGCTTATGGCATGAGCCCCTACTTCCGTATCTCCTACGCGACGGACATGGCGAGCTTGCGCGACGGCTGCACCCGCATCCAGGAGTTCTGTGCCGACCTGCGCTGAAGGCGATTGCCGCCAACCGCGCAACCACCTGCAAAGACGCGGCGTTCCTTCGACGGGTGAATCCCTGTCAGGAGGAAGCCATGCCACGCGGCGACAAGTCGAAATACACGAGCAAGCAGGACCGCAAGGCCGATCACATTGCCGAGGGTTACGAGAAGCGCGGCATCTCACACAAGGAAGCAGAGCGCCGCGCCTGGGCAACGGTCAACAAGGAAAGCGGCGGCGGCAACAAGAGCGGTTCGGGCCGCGGCAAGAAGGATACCAAGGTTTCCTCGCGCAAAGGCGGCAAGCTGGGCGGTCGCGCCGCAGCGGCTCGTCCGAAGGCTGTACGATCGGCGTCTGCACGCAAAGCCGCCGCGACGCGCAAACGGCGGGCGGCCTGATCAGAGTGAGTTGATTTCCTGCACCTTGGCGGGAATGCCGAGCTTGCGCGAGCAGAGCGGCCAATGCCAGGACTCGCCGAGCTCGAAGATCATGAACGAGGCCAGCTTCATCGCCTTGTCGTAGTCTTGTGCCGCGTCGATTGCCTCTCGGGTCGTCAACACCGTCCCGTCATGCCGCTGCTGGTAGGTAATGTAGGTGCGCGCTGTGAACTGAAAACGGCCGTGATAGGCGCCGCGCCCGCCATAGATCGGCTGTGACTGCGGCCCCCAGCTACCACTTTCGCAAACCGCGAGCTGCTGCATCACTTGCTCTTTGCGCTCGTCGATATCCTGCTGACGCGGATCAACTGCCGGTGCCGTGGCAGCGACTTGTTGTTTGTTGGTGGTGCATCCGCAACTGCCGAAGGCGGCGGCGAGAAGGACCGAGCAGGTTGTAGCGCGCAAAATCACAACCGCCCATTGTTCCCACGATTCGACAGTCGAGGTAAACCCCGTCTATCCCGTCTCACCGTGAAGACACAGCGGGGTCGAAGCAAGAACACGTCGGGAACTTTTTGAAATCACATTATGCGCACGTCGAATAGCAAACCGAATGATGGCCCTTTCACTGCCCACTTCAAAGACGGCTCGGTCTCGGTGACAGGACAACATCGCGACGGCATGAAGACCGGAGCCTGGAAATACTTTCTGTTGAATGGACGCTTGAAAGCAGCAGGACGCTATGAGGGCGATCTCATGGTCGGGAAGTGGACGTGGTATCGCGAGAACGGTGAACTGATGCAGACCGGCTCGTTCACCGCTGGAAAGAAGTCCGGTATCTGGACACGCTATCGACCCAATGGCGCTCTGCTCGACGAAGGTACTTTCGCGAACGACAAGAAGACCGGCGAGTGGCGAAGCTTCGATACCGAAGGCAAGCTCAGCAAGACGACTCGCTTCAAGTAGGAGAGCTCTAGCCGACCTGCCGCGATTGTCCGGTCCAGTACTTTGCCCGCAGCACCTTCTTGTCGACCTTGCCAACCGCCGTGAGCGGCAGGCTCTCCACAAACTCGACCTGCTTGGGCGCATGCGTGCCGCCCTTGCGATCCTTCACGAGTTGCATCAGCGCTTCGGGCTCCGGCCGCGTGCCGGCCTTGGCGACGATCAATGCCGTGACGGCCTCGCCCCACTTCTCATGCGGCACGCCGATCACCGCCGCCATTGCGACATCGGGATGGGAAGACAGGACATCTTCGACTTCGCGCGGGAAGATGTTGAAGCCGCCACTCACGATCATGTCCTTCTTACGATCGACGATGTAGAGATAGCCACGCTCGTCGGCCCGCGCGATGTCGCCGGTGTGCAGCCACCCGCCCTTGAAGGTCTCGGCCGTCTGCTCCGGCCGTTTCCAGTACCGCTCCATCGCATGCGGCGCGCGCACGCAGATTTCGCCGGCTTCGCCCGGGGCCACTTCCTGGTTGTCGTCGTCGCGCAAGGTGACGCTGCACGAAGAGATGGGCACGCCACAGGACGCGAACAGCTCTGGCCGCTTGGGATCGTGGTCCGCGCGACTCAGCACGCTCACCGGATAGCATTCGGTCTGGCCGTAGAGCTGGAAGAAGACCGGGCCGATCCGCTCCAGCCCCTCGACCAACCGCGTCGGCGACATCGGCGAGGCGCCGTAGAGGATCAATTCGAGCGACGAGAGGTCGGTCTTCTCCAGTTTGGGATGATCCAGGGTCACATAGATCATCGTGGGCACCATCAGCGTGAAGTTGATCTTCTCGCGCTCGATGGTGGCCAGGAACTTCTCCGGATCGAAGCCCTTCATCAGATGCACCGTGCCGCCCTTCAGCAGCGACGGCAGCACCTTGCTGCCCGACACATGGGTGATGGGTGCGGCTGCGAGATAGCGCGGCACGGTCGGGAACTCGAAGTCGGCAGCGACCGCCAGCGTGGAGGCGGCCGTCGACCGATGCCGGCGGATCGCGCCCTTCGACTTCCCCGTGGTGCCACCCGTGTAGTTGATGATGGCGTAGTCGTCGGCGTCCGTGAGATCGACAGGCGTCGCTTCGCCGATCTTCTCGGCCGCCGCCATCACGTCGCGACCGAAGTCCGCGCGCCCCATGGTGAGCACGACCTTGAGCCGATCGGAGGCCTTGGCCGCAAGTTCGCCACCGCGCTCGGCGTGGGTCTTCGGATCGACGATCAGCGCCGAGGCGTCCGAATCCTCGACGACGTCGAGATGGTCGGCCAGCGAGCCCAGCGGATGCAGCCACGTCACGACGAGGCCCAGCCCTTGCGCGGCGACGCCGGCACACCAGGTCTCCGCGCTGTTGGCGCTGAGGAAGGCCGCGGTCCGGCCCTTTGCCAGACCGGCGGCTGCCATCGCCGCCTGCAAGCGGCCGATCAACGCCAGAGTCGCGCGATAGGTCAGGCTGCCGCCGTCCCAACCGAAGGCCTGCCGCTCGGGGAAACGCGCCAGGGCGCGCAGCGTCATCGTGGTTCCGGTAGGCGCCTTGGCAATGTCGTCGTTCACGTCGCTTCCTCCATATCGTCGGCCGGCGACACTTGCGGTCGCTTCAGCGTCCCTTCCAAACCGGCTTGCGTTTCTCGGCGAAGGCGCGAAGCCCTTCGGCGCGATCTTCGGCGTCGAAGGCGATCGCCGCGATCGGCGCCTGCTCGGTCCAGGCATCCTGATCGGTCCAGTTGGCCGACTGGAACATGATCTCCTTCGAGGCGGCAAGCGCCGTCGGTCCATTGACGAGCAGCGATTCCGCCAGAGCGATTGCGTCGGCCAGCGCCTGCCCCGGCTCGGCGATACGGTTCACCAAGCCGAAGCGCTCGAAGAAGGCGGTATCGCGGAAGCCGCCGGTCAACGCCAGTTCCATAGCGACATGATAGGGGATGCGGCGCGGCAGTCGGAACAGACCGCCACCGACGGCCGCTACGTTGTGTCGAACTTCAGGCAAACCCATCTTGGCATCGCGGGCCGCGACGATCAGGTCGCAGGAGAGGCAAAGCTCCAACCCGCCGCCCACGGCATAGCCTTCGACCGCGGCAACCAGCGGCTTGCGCGAGGGGCGCTTGAACATACCGAAGCCGCCGCGGCTGGTAACGGCTCTTTCGCCGCGCGCCACAGCCTTGAGGTCGGCGCCTGCCGAGAAGGTTCCGCCGGCGCCAGTGATCACGCCGACGAAGAGTTCGTCGGTCGCATCGAGCAGGTCCATGGCCGCGTGCATCGCCTGGGCGGACACCGAGTCGAAAGCGTTCTTCGCCTCGGGACGGTTGATGGTGACGACCAAGATATGGCCGCGGCGTTCGGTAAGAATTCGGTCGTTCATCTCTCATCACTCATGTCGTAAAGGTGCGCTTGAGCGCGGCGACGAAGTTGTTGCGCAGCGACGGTATGTCGACGTGATCCGGGTCGATCAGGCATTGCGTGACGATGCCCCGCATCGAGGACAGGATCAGGACCGACCAGGCATCGACGTCGATGCTGCGGCGGATCTCGCCGTTGGTGATACCGGCCCGCACAGCAACCTCGACGGCTTTCACCGCATCGCGGTTCAGCTTGACCACGGTGTCGGCGATAGCCGGGTTATGCAGCGCACTGCCCAGCACCGTGTGCAGGGCGCGCAGCATCGTCCGGTCGTCGCGGCAGGCGTCGAAGTAGACGTCGATCCCCGCGATCAGGCTCGGCAGGCCGCGCCGGCGACCATCGACGCGGGCCTCCAGCTTGGCAAAGAACCATTCGCGGATATGGCGAGCGACGGCGGCCAGGAGATCGGGCTTCGAGCCGAAATAGTGCGCCGGCAGGCCGCGGCTGTAGCCCGCCGCCTCGCCGGCATCGGCCAGGGTGAAGCCGTCGAGCCCCTTCTCCGCCACCAGCCGGACCGCGGCATCGAGGATCGATTTTTCGGCTTCTTCGCGCCGTTCGGCCTGGGTTCGCCTTTGCTTGGGGGCAACAGATGAGGCGGCGACCGCACTCATGAAATCCTCCTGGTTGACAGCAAGCTCTCAAATATTTATTTGTCGGTCAACAAATATCTTAGAGGAAGCGACGATGCACCTGGCTCCGACCTACACCGCCGACCACGAACAGTTCCGCACGACCGTCCGTCGCTTCATCGACAAGGAGATCGCGCCCTATCACGCGCAGTGGGAGAAGGACGGCGTCGTGAGCCGCGACCTCTGGCGCAAGGCGGGTGCGGCCGGCCTGCTGCTGACCGACATCCCCGCCGAGTATGGCGGCGGCGGCGCGGACTTCCTGACGATCAACATCATGGCCGAAGAGATGATGCGCGGCATGTACACGGGGCCGGGCTTCCGTGTGCACTCCGACATCGTCGCCCGCTACATCCTCCATTACGGCAGCGAAGAGCAGAAGCAGAAGTGGCTGCCCAGGATGGCAGCCGGCGAGGTCGTGGGCGCCATCGCCATGACCGAACCCGGCACCGGCAGCGACCTGCAGGGCGTGCGGACCACGGCGGTGCGCGACGGCGACGACTACGTCATCACGGGCCAGAAGACTTTCATCACCAACGGCCAGCACGCCGACCTGATCATCGTCATCTGCAAGACCGACACGGCCGCCGGCGCCAAAGGCGTCACCCTGATCCTGGTCGAAGGCGATCGCCCGGGCTTCAGCCGCGGCCGCAACCTCGAGAAGATTGGCCTCAAGGCGCAGGACACATCCGAACTCTTCTTCGAAAGCGTACGCGTGCCGGTCAGCAACCGGTTGGGCGATGAAGGCCGCGGCTTCGTCTATCTCATGCAAGAGCTGCCGCGCGAACGACTGCTGATCGGCATCGGCGCCGTGGCCGCCATGGAGGCAGCACTCGACTGGACCCTGGCCTACGTCAAAGAGCGCAAAGCCTTCGGTAAGGCGATCATCGATTTCCAGAACAGCCGCTTCAAGCTCGCCGAAGTGAAAACCGAGGTGAAGATCGCCCGCACCTTCCTCGACTACTGCACGGCACTGCACCTCGAGGGCAAGCTGGATGTCCCGACCGCCGCCATGTGCAAGTACTCGACGACCGAAACCTATTGTCGCGTCGTCGATACCTGCCTGCAGCTCCACGGTGGCTATGGCTACATGTGGGAATACCCGATCGCCCGCGCCTATGCCGACGCCCGCGTCTCGCGCATCTACGGCGGAGCCAACGAGATCATGAAAGAGATCATCGGCCGCAGCCTCTGAGCGGAGACCCCATGGAAACGCTGCTGAAGCCCTCGCTCTACGCCACGGACGGCACGTTGCAGGGTGGCCGCTGCACCTGCGGCCATGTCTTCTTCCCCATGCAGGGCCATGGCTGCGAGGTCTGCGGCCGCCATGGTGCCGACCTGCAGCCCATGGTGCTGAAGGGGCGCGGCAAGCTCCTCTCCTCGACGATCGTGCATCTTCATATCGACAAGGCGCGCACGGCCCCCTTCACTATCGGCAAGATCGCGCTGGCCGACGGTCCGGTCGTGCGCACCCTGCTGGTCGATCCGACGCGCGAGATCGAACCTGGGACAGCGATGGTGACGGCGCTCGTTCCCGCCGGCGCCGGAGAGAACGGCCAAACGATCCTCGACCTGCGCTTCACACCGGAGACCTGATCATGGCCAGGACCCTGAAGGATCTGCGTCCCGTCTACGTCGTCGGCGTCGGTTGGCACCGCTACCAGAACCCGAGCGAGACGCCTTATGTCACCCTGGGCGTAACGGCGATCCGCGACGCCTTGGCCGACGCGCATATGGATTGGCCGGCGGTCGAATCGGCCTATGTGGCAACGGCGCTGCTCGGCATGGCCTCGGGCCGGCCGATGCTGCGCCATCTCGGCGCCACCGGCGTGCCGCTCTCCCACATAGAAAACGCTTCGGCATCGGGCTCGACCGCCTTCCGCCAGGCCTGCATCGAGGTGGCGAGCGGGCTTACCGACGTGTCGCTGGCGGTGGGCGTCGACAAGCGCAACCCGGTGCGGCGCGATAGCACCGGCATGGACAACCTTGCCGAAGACGCCATCGCGCAGTTCACGCACTTCTCGCTGCTGACCAACGAGTACGCCCAGCGCCACAAGGTGAGCTTCGAGGACATCGCGCGAGTCGCCGTCAAGAACCATCGCAACGGTGCCAAGAACAAGAACGCGCAGCGCCAGCAGGAACGTACCCTGGAAGAGGTGCTGGGCGGCAAGAAGGTCGCGGGCTCTCTCACCGCCCTACAATGCACGCCGGTCGGCGAAGGCGCCGCCGCTGCGATCGTGGCATCCGAGGACGGCATCAAGCGCCTTGGCCTCGATACCAGCCGGGCGATCCGCGTGATCGGCTCGACGGCGCGCAGCGAGCGCGTCTATGCGGCGGGCCTCGGCTTCGACGCGGTGCTGACCAAGGAGACCACGACGATTGCGCTGCAGGAAGCGCAGGTGTCGCCGCAGGAACTCGACATCATCGAGCTGCACGACGCCTTCACCGTCGAGGAGCTGCACTACATCGAGAATATCGGCATCTGCCCCGAGGGCCAGGGCGTGCATCTCCTCAAAGAGGGTGCGCTCGATATCGGCGGACGCTGCGCCGTCAATCCGTCCGGCGGGCTGATCGCCATGGGCCATCCCATCGGCCCGACCGGCATCGGCCAGATCGGCGAAATCGCCCTGCAGCTCCGCGGCGAAGCCGGCGCCCGCCAGCATCCCAAGGCCCGAACCGGCCTCGCACACATGGTGGGCGTAGGGGCGGTTTGCTACGTCCACCTGCTGCAACGGCCGTAGCCGCCGCGCCTATCCCTTCTTGGCGGGGTGTACCTTCATCCAGTGGCGCGCGATCTCCTCGCGCGTCGCCACCCAGACCTTGGGCTTCGAGGCGACATAGTCGAGGAAGCGCGCCAGGGTCGCCGCCCGGCTCGGCCGCCCCGCGAGACGGCAGTGCAGGCCAATCGACATCATCTTCGGAGTCGTCGCGCCCTCGGCGTAGAGCACATCGAAGCTGTCCTTCATCGCCTGCAGCCAACCGTCACCCGAACTGAAGCCGGGCGCCACGCTGAACTTCATGTCATTGACTTCGAGCGTATAAGGAATGACGAGGTGGGGCGTTTTGCCGACGCTCACCCAATAGGGCAGGTCGTCGGCATAGGAATCGCTCGAGTAGAGGAAGCCGCCATGCTTGATGACGGCGGCGAGCGTATGCATGCCGAAGCGGCCCGTGTACCAGCCGACTGGCGCCTTGCCGGCTGACGCGGCAATTGCCTTCACCGCCTTCTTCATATGGTCGAGTTCCTGCTCGAGCGTGAAATCCTTGTAGTTGATCCAGCGCCAGCCGTGGCTCGCGACCTCGTGGCCCGCCTCCGCCATCGCCTTGCCGGCGGCCGGATTGAGTTCAAGGGCGCGGCCGACCGCCCAGGACGTGAAGCGCATGTTGCGCTCCCGGAAGAGCCGCAGGATGCGCCAGAAGCCCGCCCGGCTGCCGTATTCGTACATCGACTCGGTCGACAGATCGCGGGCACCCACAAACGACGTGCCTCCCGGTGTCTCGGTCAGGAAGACCTCCGAGCCGGCATCGCCGTTTAGGATCGTATTTTCCCCACCCTCCTCGTAGTTCAACACGAAGCTGACGGCGATGCGCGCCTCCCCCGGCCATTGGGCCTGCGGCGGGTTGGGGCCATAGCCGATCAGGTTACGCTCGAGATGATTGTGCATGGGGGTCCCGGGGAATGCCGACGATTGAAGCTCGACTATGGCGCGGCTATAGCTCGCGCGACAAGCTTGAGGAGGCGAGATGAGCGCAGCAGGCGCAGTGCGCGAAGACCGTCTGTGGCAACGGCACGTCGATATGGCGAAGTTGGGCGGCACACCCAGGGGCGGCGTGAATCGACAGGCCCTGTCGCCCGAAGACGCGGCGGCCCGCAACCTGCTCATGTCCTGGGCAAAGGCGCGCGGCTTTTCGATCTCGACCGACGCCATCGGCAATCTCTTCGTGCGCCGTGAGGGCAGCGACCCCAAGGCCCTCCCCGTGATGAGCGGCTCGCACATGGACAGCCAGCCAACCGGTGGACGCTTCGACGGCATGTACGGCGTGCTGGCGGCGTTCGAAGCCCTGGAAGCCCTGGAAGATGCCGGCGTGAAGACCAAGCGGCCGGTGCTGGCCGTGGCCTGGACCAACGAGGAAGGCTCTCGCTTCCAGCCCGGCGCGATGGGCTCAGCCGTCTTCGCCGGACACAACAAGCTCGACGAGATGCTTGCGGTGAAGGACTGGAAGGGCGTCGTGCTGAAGGACGCGCTGGCCGAGACCCTGAAGACCGCGCCGGCACCGATGCGCGACGGCAAGCCGGGCTTCGCGCTCGACGGCTATGTCGAAGCCCATATCGAGCAGGGCCCCCGGCTGGAGAACGAGAAGAAGACCATCGGCGTCGTCACCGCCATTCAGGGCAGCCGCCGCTATATCGTCGAGACCGTGGGCGAAGAGGCGCATGCCGGCACGACGCCACGGGCTGCCCGTAAGGACGCCTTTGCCGCGGCTCTTCGCGTTGCCCAGGCGATGTACGAGGCGACCACCGACAAAGACGACAGCCTGCGCTTCACCATCGGCAGGGTCGATGTCAGCCCCGGCTCGCCCAACACGGTGCCGGGCAAGACCAGCTTCACCATCGACATGCGCCATCCCTCCGATGCCGTGCTCGACGCCCACGAGAAGAAGCTCCACGAGATCGTAGAAACCAAGGCGGCGCCCTGCCCCGCCACCATCGAGCGCGTGATGGTGGTACCGCCGACCGACTTCGCTCCCCTTGTGATCGACCTGGTGCGCACCAAGACCAATACGCTGGGCCTCTCGAACATGGATATGCCGTCGGGGGCTGGCCACGACGCCATGCACATCGCCCAGCTCTGCCCAACCGGCATGATCTTCGTGCCCTGCGAGCGTGGCATCAGCCACAACGAAATCGAGAATGCGAGCCCCTCCGACCTTGCCGCCGGCGCGCGCGTGCTGGTCGAGGTGCTGATCGAACTGGCCAACCGCTAAGGAACATTCGATGCCGAAGAAGATGCAATCCCAGCTCGTCGCGATCCTGTCCGATCTGATCGCGCTGCCGAGCCCCTACCCACCCGGCACCTCGGTCGAAATCTGCGCCTACACCGCCAAGCGCCTGAAGAAGGCGGGCTACAAGGTCGAAATCGCGACCAAGGCAAAGGGCGTCGACAATGTCGTGGCCCGAATGAAGGGCAAGGGCAAAGGACCGGTCATCGCCTTCAACGCCCATGTCGACACGGTGGGCGTGGGCGAGCGCGCCAACTGGAAGAGCGATCCCTACAAGGCGCTGGTCAAGGGCGGCCTCGTCTACGGTCTGGGTGCCGGCAACTGCAAGGGCAGCATGGCGGTGCAGATCTGGCTGGCCGAGGAGATCGCGCGCCGTGGTGGCCCGGCCAAGGGCGAGCTGATCTTCACCTTCGTGGCCGACGAGGAGAATCTCGGCCCCAACGGCATGGAGCATCTGCGCAAGAGCGGCAAGGTGCGGCCCGATGCGCTGATCCTGGGCGCGCAGACCGAGAACAACCTGATCGTCGCCGAGCGCGGCGTGATGTGGGCCAAGATCACGACCAAGGGCCGCGCCGCCCATGCCGGCAATCCGGCGGCCGGCGACAACGCCATCCTGCGCATGATGCGTCTCGTCGGGGCGCTGCAGTCCTACTACGACAAGGCCTTGGCGCGTCGCGTCTCGGACGCGATGAAGTCGACGGTGAACATCGGCATGTTCCATGGCGGCCACAACACCAATGTCGTACCCTCGGCCTGCACGGTCGAGATCGACCGCCGCCTGCTGCCCGACGAGAAGGTGAAGGACGCTTTCAAGGAATTGAAGCGCGTGGTCGACGGCGTCGGCGAGCCGAAGGCGATGTATCAGGTCGAGTTCCTGACCGGCACCAACGGCTTCTTCGCGCCGGAGAACGGCGCGGCCGTCGGCGCTTTCGAAGCAGCCGTGAAGGCCCACAGCCGCCGCAAGGTGAAGTTCCTCAATGCCACGGGCGTCAGCGACGGCCGCTACTATGCCGACGACGGCATCGAGATCATCAACTTCGGCCCCGGCTCGGGCGTCCAGGGGCACGCCGCCAACGAGAGCGTGCCTATCGCCGAGATGGTCGATGCGGCCGAGATCCAGATGGATGTCGTGCAACGCCTGCTGGGCTGACCTCCCCAGTAACGGAGTTTGCTAACGGGCTGGCGTCTCGACGACCAGCCCGACCAGGCGCCGCACCAGCGGCATCACCACGAGAAGGGTCGGAAAGGCAACGACCCAGGACAAGCCCCAGGCGCTCATCCACGTACTGACGAAGGTCGGAGCGAGCCCGATGCCGCGCGCCGTTGCGATGCCCGACACGACAAACGTCATGACGACCGACAACAGGAGCGGCAGGACGATACCGGCGTAGCGCAGCGGCAGGCGCCGGTAAGGATACGAAGCGCGATTGTTCACGGATAAACGTCTCACATTTCGTCTTCGGCCGAAGTGCATCCGCCGGAGAAGCCGGCTGCCCGGCCGAGGACCGGGTGGGATGCGTTGCCTGACGTGAGACGCTTACGATCTTCGCAATGAAGACAGGCGTCATCTACGCCAATTGCGAATGAGTCGCAACCGGGGAATTCCTCAACGCCCCAGAGATTGCAGCCAGCGCTCGAAATCCTGAGCTGCCGTACGCAAAGGCTCGAAGGGATCCGACGACCGGGATGCGTTCGACGCGCGCGCAACCCGCACCGGGCGTTGGGCAACCTGCGGTGCGACAACCTGGGGCGCGGGATCCTGGCGAAGTTGCTCAAGCAACTCGCGGTCGATCGTACCGGTTTGCGGCAACTCCCTGTTCTGTTGGTAATGCATGATGGCAGCGTGAGTCGCAGGGCCCGCGACGCCATCGAGGGGCCCCGGGTTGAAGCCGAAGGCGCGCAGTCTCACCTGGATGTCCCTGACTTCGTCTCGCCGCAGCGGCGGCCTTTCCAGGCCGCTCGGCTCGGGTACAGCCTTTTCGATTTCCGGGCCTGGGACCTGGGTTGGCACTGAGCTGAGACTGGCCTGGGTAGCCACGGGCACGATCGCCGGGGATACGATCACAGGAGATGCGGTCGCGGCGGGCACATCCTTTGCCGGTTCCGGTATCGGCGCCACGGCTGCCACCTCGACAGGCTTCGCAGGCGCTATCGTCGCGCGCGGCGGCGGCGGCCGATCAAACGGCGACGCAATGAGAACGACCAACCCGGTGATGCCTACCGTGAGAGCAGCGCCGCCAGCGACCTTCAGAATCGCGTTCAGCTTGTTGGCGCGTTCGAGATCGTACGCATGTAGCGCAGCCTTGCGGGCTTCCGCGGTGGTGCGCGGATCGCTCGCCGATTGTCCGGCCACCCGCTCGCCCAGCTTCCGCGACAGGCCTGCCAGGGACTGCTTGAAGTCTTCGTCGACCGGGCCGTCCAGCTCCTTGAGCAGCTTGCGGGCTGACCGCCGTGCCTGCTCCGGGTCCGACCCTGTCTTTCCTGCTTCTTCGGGCTTGCCGTTCGGCTTCTGATCACCCGCCATCTCGCCACCCCGCAACGCTACCCTTTTCGAGAGCGCGACTGTTCCCGATCAACGGTGCAACAGTGCGAACGGTGCCGTGACCAATCAGAGACTTCTTGCGGGAAACTGCGGTCGCTCGCCGCACCAGCCGCGCTCTTTGTCCCCGAGTTGAGACGCAGGCGTCTGCATGGCACCGTACCGATAGGGGGAGAATTGCATGCCGTTCTATGAAAAAGGTGACGTCCGCATTCATTATCAGGAGGCGGGTACAGGCTTTCCCTTGCTGATCATTCCCGGTGGCGGCCTGAATTCGACAATCGCGGGCCTTGCCGCGACGCATCCCTTCAACGCCCTGGAAGAATTCAAGAACGAGTACCGCTGCATCGCGGCCGATCTGCGCAATGCTGCCGGCGGCCAGTCCTCGGGGCCATTGGAGATCGATCGGCCGTGGGATTCCTACACCGACGATCATCTCGGCCTGATGGATCATCTCGGCATCGATAAGTTCATGGTGTTGGGCTACTGCATCGGCGGTCCGTTCATCTGGAACCTGCTGAAGCGCGCGCCCGATCGCGTCGTGGCAGGCGTGTTGACCCAACCCTCAGGTCATCGGCCAGAGCTGCCCGACCAGTTCTACACCAACAACATGAACGCCTGGGGCCCGGCGCTCGTTGCCCGCCGGCCCGATATCACGATGGCGATGATCGAGCCGTTTCTCGCGAAGATGTACCGCGCCAACCCCGATTTCGTGTTCACGGTGACCCGAGACTTTGCGCGCGCCTGTCAGACACCGCTGTTGATCCTGCCGGACGACATCCCGCCGCATCCCTACGCTGTCGCAATGGAAGCGGCGATGCTCGCCCCCAATGCCCAGGTCAGCCTCTATCCGTGGAAGGATACGAAGGAGAAGATCCCGCTGGCGGTGCGGCACATCAGGACATTCCTGAAGGCACACCAACCGCAGGTATAGACTAGGCCGTCTTCTGCGCCGTCAGTCCGAGCTTGCTGATGGTCTGTTCGCGCATCACGAATTTCTGGATCTTGCCCGTGATGGTCATCGGAAACTCGGGCACGAACTCGATGTAGCGCGGGATCTTGTAGTGGGCGATCTGGCCCTTGCAGAACTCGCGGATCTCCTCGGCCGTCGCCGTCTCGCCATCGCGCAACTTGATCCAGGCGCAGACTTCCTCGCCGTATCTCTGGTCGGGCACGCCGATCACCTGCACGTCCTGTACCTTGGGATGGCGATACAGGAACTCCTCGATCTCGCGCGGATAGACGTTTTCGCCACCGCGGATCACCATGTCCTTGAGGCGGCCGACGATATTGACGTAGCCCTGCTCGTCCATGATCGCGAGATCGCCGGTGTGCATCCAACCCGCATCGTCGACGGCTTCCTTCGTTTTGGCCTCGTCGTTCCAGTAGCCCTTCATCACCGAGTAGCCGCGGGTGCAGAACTCGCCGGTCGTGCCGCGCGGTACCGCCTGGCCTTCGCCATCGACGATCTTGATCTCGATATGGGGCAGTACCTGGCCGACGGTCGAGACGCGCCGCTCGACGGGATCGTCGGTGGCGCATTGCGTCGAGACCGGCGACGTTTCGGTCATGCCATAGGCGATCGTGACCTCGCCCATGTTCATCTGGCTCTGCACCCGCTTCATCACTTCGATGGGGCACGGCGAGCCCGCCATGATGCCGGTGCGCAGGCTCTTCAGATCGAACTTGGCGAACTCCGGGTGGTCGAGCTGGGCGATGAACATCGTGGGCACGCCGTAGAGCGCAGTGCAGCGCTCCTCGGAAACCGCCTGCAATGTCGCCAACGGATCGAAGGCTTCCGCGGGATAGATCATCGTCGAGCCGTGCGTCAGGCAGCCGAGGTTGCCCATCACCATGCCGAAGCAGTGATAGAGCGGCACCGGGATACAAAGCCGATCCTCGGGCGTGAGCTTCAGTCCCTCGCCCACGAAGTAGCCGTTGTTCAGGATATTGTGGTGGCTGAGCGTGGCACCCTTGGGATAACCGGTGGTGCCCGACGTGAACTGGATGTTGATCGCATCGTCGAACTGCAGTTTGGGGGCGAGATCGGCGATCTTCGCTTTCTCGGCATTGCCGCCGGCCTTCGCAACATCGTCGAAGTTCAGCATGCCCGGTGTCTTCTCCGTGCCGAGCCGCACGATGTGCTTGAGGTGCGGAAGCTTCTTGTCCTTCACGAGATCCTGGACGATCTCGAGGTAGTTCGAGGTCTTGAGTGCCGGCGCCAGAATCAGCGCTTTGCACTCGACCTTGTTCATCGCGTATTCGAGTTCGGCACGCCGGTAGGCCGGGTTGACGTTGACCAGCACCAACCCCGCCTTGGCCGTGGCGAACTGCGCCAAGGTCCACTCCGACGTGTTGGGCGACCAGATGCCGACCCGGTCGCCGCGCTCCAGGCCGAGCGTCAGCAGGCCGGCGGCGAGATCGTCGACCCGCCGCCCCAGTTCTCCCCAGCTCCAGCGCACGTTCTGATGGCGAACCACCAGCGCTTCCCGGTCGCGATAGGTCTCGACGGTGCGATCGAAATAGCTGCCGATCGTCTCGCCGATCAGCTTCTTGTCGGAAACGCCGTGGTCGTAGGAAATCGGGGTGGAGATCTGGGTCATGCTCATGATGCGAACCTTAAACAGGCTCGGCTCCAGCCTCAATTGCGGCCGTCAATTGTTTCGCGGCGGCTTGCTGCCGGGAATCGGATCGCCGCTGTCGCGTTCCTGCACCGCCTGATGGAAACCCTTCTCTTCGGCGCGCTGCTTGAACCAGATTCCCTCCGGCGAGTGACGCGTCATGCCATCGAACAGCGTCGCCAGAGTCTGGGTCGTGCGCATGCCCATGTTCTCGTAGGCGCTGTTGATGGCCATTTTCTGCATCCAGAGCTGGTTCTTCGGTACGCCTTTCATACGGTCCGCGAGCTTTTGCACCGCAGCATCGAGCCCGACGGCCGGCACGGCCTGGGTGATGAGGCCGATCCGCTCTGCCTCGCGGCCGTCGATCAAGTCGCCCGTGAAGAGCAGGCGCTTGGCCCGCTCCGCCCCGACCCGATAGACCCACATCATCGTCGTCGGACAGCCCCAGACGCGAGCGGGCGGATAGCCGATCTTCGCGTCTTCGGCCATCACCACCAGATCGCAGGACAGCGCGATATCGCTGCCGCCGGCGACGGCATAGCCGTGGATCTTGCAGATCGTGGGCTTGTAGCTGCGCCACAATGACTGAAAGCACTGCGTATTGTGGTCCATGAGTTGGAAGTCGATGAACGGATCCCAGGGCATCTCCTGGCTGCCACCCGTGCCGCGCGGACGCTCTGCAGCATTCTTCAGATCGTAGCCGGCACAGAAGGCCCGACCCGCGCCCTGCAGTACGATGACATGGACGAGATCGTCGCGATTGGCTTCCTCGACCGCGGCCCGAATCTCGTCGGGCATCTCCCGGGTGATGGCATTCAGCCGATCCGGCCGATTGAGAGTGATGGTGGCGACACGATCATCGCGGCTGTAGCTGAGCGTTTGATAGGCCAAGGCTTTCTCCTTCTGCGCCCAATTAATCTCGCGCTAGCATCGCTCGGCAAGCCGCTAGGCTCGGTCCATGAAACTCGAATTCACCACCGTCGACGTCTTCACTGACCGCCAGTTCGGCGGCAATCCGCTGGCCGTCGTCACCAATGCGCAGGGCCTGTCAACCGAACGCATGCAGGCCATCGCCGCCGAGTTCAATCTGGCGGAGACGACCTTCGTATTGCCGCCGAAAGATCCCCGGCATACGGCGGAGGTGCGCATCTTCACGCCCAAGGCCGAGATGCCGTTTGCCGGCCACCCCAATGTCGGCACGGCCTTCGTGCTGTCCCGCGCCGGCGTGAGCTACGGCAAGCCGGTCACCGGCGATCGCCTGGTGTTCGAGGAGAAGGCCGGCCTGGTGAACATGGATATCCGGCGCGACGGCGGCACCGTGGTGGCGACCCGGCTCGCCGCTCCCGTGCCATTGAGCTTCGGCGAGGAGATTGCGCCCGAGGTCGTCCAGCGCGCCTGCTCGCTCGACGCGGCGGCTCTGAAGCTCGATGTCCATCGTCCCATCGTCGCCTCATGCGGGGCGCCGCTGCTCTTCGTCGAACTTGCATCGCGTGAAGCGTTGCGCTCGGCTGCGCCGCGCCCCGAGGTTTTCGCCCGCGAGCTGCCGCGAGATCGCATCGTCGGCATTCATCTCTATGTGCAGGCACCGGAGGGAGAGATCGACGTGCAGACCCGCATGTTCGCGCCCGAGCACGGCATCCCGGAGGATCCTGCCACGGGTGCCGCCAATGTCGCGTTGATCGGCCTGCTCACCCATCATCGGCCGGAAGCCGATCTCACCTTCGCCCGAACGATCGGCCAAGGTTTCGACATGGGCCGTCCGAGCGTGCTCGAAGCTTCTGCCGAGAAGAAGGGCGGCAAGGTTGTCGCAACTTATATCGGTGGCCGCTGCGTGCCGATGATGAACGGAACGATCGACCTCGCCTAGGGGCGCCTGCCTAGCGCCGTCAGCCGGTCGGCAAGCTCGGTCATACGCTCGGAATCGGAGACGCTGCGCACCCGGTTCGCGGCGTCACCCAAGGGCCCGGACAGATCGCAGCCCTTGCCCGTTAACCATTCGATATTGGGCAGCTGCCACTCGAGGTCGATGGCGACACTGATGTAATCGGACCTCGTCTTTGTGATCTTTGCCGCTTCTGCCTGGAGCGCCTCGCGATAGGCCGCGCACACCGCGGAGGGTTCGATGTCGAGTGCCCAGAGTTGCGACAGGTCGCCGATCCTGTCCTGTCCGAGCAACTGAACAGCATCGGCAGTCCGCGTCTTGACCAGTCTCGCCCCAGCCAGAGCCTGGCGATGGTGTATGGCGCCGAGGGGCAAATCTTCGAGATAGTCGCCGAGATGCGAGTCCGGGCCGAGCTTGGCGAAGCGAGCGGCGTCAGCGGCGTCGGCTTCCGCCACGCGCTTCTTCTCGTCCTCTTCCCACTTCTTGTGCTCGGCGGCACGTGCGGCATCGCGCGCTGGATCGGGTGCGAATTCGCGGAACGTCAAGACCAGCGGCACGGCCGTCAGCAGGGCGATTGCACAGCCCGTCGCCACCGTCGTGGCCGTCGGTGTAAGCGCTACGTGCAAGTCCGTGAAGCGAGCCCACACGGCATAGAGCCCCAGCACCAGGGGCAGTATGGCCGGAATGGCGATCAGCCAGTCGCCATGTCTATCGCTGTAGAGGCCTGTCGCCGACGCGGCCGCAATCGCCGACAGCGGCAGAAGAACGATGGCTGCGGCGGCAGCATAGGGCGGCATCTGGCCCTTGAAGATGGCGACGGCGTAAAGGCTCGCGAGCACCAGCCACAGCACGAGGCCGATGATGGCGGCAAAGCCCATCGCCAAGCCGCGCCCCATCGCATCGCCGCCACGCAGGCCGAACAGATTGACCAGGAACGCCATATAGAGAAACGCGGCGATGACGAGGAGAGTGGTCGTACCCCACGGGAAGCTGGGCGACGCGGTTTGATCGGCCATGGCTTCCGTCTTAGCGGGCCGAGGCGGTCAGCGGCAATGCCGTTCCCTGCTTGACCGGACGCAGCGCAAAGGAGCTGCGGATCTGCGCGATGCCCTGGATCTTGGTGAAGTCCATCACGAAGCGCTCATAGGCTTCGAGGTCGGGAACGACGACCCGCAGCAGATAGTCGCTGTCGCCGGTCATCAGATAGCACTCCATCACTTCGGGCCGTTCGGCCGCCGCCCGTTCGAAGTCCTTCAACGCCTTTTCGACCTGGGTCGAGAGCGACACGCTCATGAAGACATTGACCGAGAGGCCGACCGACTTGGCATCGAGCTGCGCCGCGTAACCCTTGATGACGCCCGCCTCCTCCAGCGCCTTGACCCGCCGCCAGCAGGGCGACGAGGAGAGGCCGACCTGCTCGGCGAGATCGGCATTACTCAGCCGGCCATCGTGCTGCAGCCGTTCGAGAATGCGCCGGTCGATGGCATCCAGGGAGATCATTGCTTGAAATGCCATATTCTAGGATAAATCTACCCTATACAGCCTGTTTTGCGATCCGAACGCAAGGACCTTCCAGCGCGCGAGGCGTATGCCGATGGCTATGACCACTCTCGCCCCCATCCAGCGTCTTCGCCTGCTGCGTGAACTGGAACGCAAGGTGCTGTGGCTCAGCGCCTGGACGATCCACCACGCCAACCATCTGCGGCCCAATCGCGACGGGCTGAAGGTCGGCGGCCACCAGGCCTCCTGCGCCTCGCTGGCGACGGTCATGTCGGCACTCTATTTCTCGGTACTGCGGCCGGAGGATCGCGTGGCGGTGAAGCCGCACGCCTCGCCCGTGTTCCACGCCATCCAGTATCTCTTCGGCCATCAGACGCGCGAGAAGCTGGAACGCTTCCGGGCTCTGGGCGGCGCGCAATCCTATCCCTCCCGCACAAAGGACATAGACGACGTCGACTTCTCGACCGGCTCGGTCGGGCTGGGCGTCGCCATGACGCTCTTTTCCTCGATCGTGCAGGACTATGTGCGCCTGAAGAATCTCGGCGATGGAGAGCGGCCAACCGGCCGCATGGTCGCCCTGGTGGGCGATGCCGAACTCGACGAGGGCAACATCTTCGAAGCGTTGCTCGAAGGCTGGAAGCATGACGTCCGCAATCTCTGGTGGGTGATCGACTACAATCGCCAGAGCCTCGACGGCGTGGTGAACGACCGCCTGTTCGGCCGCATCGGCGAGATGTTCGAGCTGGTCGGCTGGCGCGTCGTCACCCTGAAGTACGGCAAACTGCTGGAGACCGCCTTCGCCCAGCCCGACGGCGAGCAGCTCCGTCAGTGGATCGACGACTGCCCCAACTCGCTCTACTCCGCGCTGGTCTTCAAGGGCGGCGCCGGCTGGCGCGAAGCGCTGACACGCGACCTCAATCAGTATCCCGGCGTCAGGCGCATCCTGGAACAGCACGACGATGCGGCGCTGCATCGCCTGATGACAAACCTTGCCGGCAACGACATGCAGGCCGTGCTCGATGCCTTCGAGGGTGTGAACGACGACACACCGACCTGCTTCATCGCCTACACCATCAAGGGCCAGGGCCTGCCCTTCGCCGGCCACAAGGACAATCACTCGGGCCTCATGACGCTCGACCAGATGGCGGGCTTCAAGCGGGGTATGGGCATTGCCGACGGCCAGGAATGGGAGAAGTTTGCGGGCCTCACCGCGACACCCGCCGAACTCCAGCCTTTCCTCGATGCCGCGCCGTTCAATGCTCAAGGCAAGCGGCGAACCACTGCGCCGCAGGTCGCCATCCCGGCTGCCCTGCCACGTCCCACCGACAGGAAGTCGAGCACCCAAGAAGGCTTCGGCAAAATCCTGAATGCCATTGCAGCTGAGGACAGCGAACTCGCGCGGCGCATCGTCACCACCTCGCCCGACGTCACGGTCTCGACCAACCTCGGCGCCTGGGTGAACCGGCGCGGCCTGTGGGCCCATACCGAGGCCGAAGATGTGTTCCGCGAGCTCAAGGTCGTGTCGGCCCAGCTCTGGCGTAAGACACCACGCGGCCAGCATATCGAGCTCGGCATCGCGGAGAACAACCTCTTCCTGCAGCTCGCGGCGATGGGGCTCAGCCATCAGATCTTCGGCGCCCGCCTGCTGCCCATCGGTACGCTCTACGACCCGTTCATCGCGCGTGGTCTCGATGCATTGAACTACGCCTGCTATCAGGATTCGCGCTTCATGCTGGTGGCCACGCCCTCAGGCGTGACGCTTGCCCCGGAAGGCGGCGCGCACCAGAGCATCCACACGCCGCTGATCGGCATTGGCCAGCCCGGCCTGCTTTCCTACGAGCCGACCTATGTCGACGAACTCGCGATCCTGATGCGGCACGGCTTCGAGTACATGCAGCAGGACAAGGGCGGTTCGATCTATCTCCGCCTTTCGACGCGCAGCCTGCCCCAGCCGGAACGCACGCTGTCTGCCGAACAGGAAGCCGACATCGTGAATGGCGCCTACTGGTATGCCCCGCCTGAGTCCGGCGCGGACGTGGCGGTCGTTGCCATGGGAGCCGTGACGCCGGAAGCGGTCGCGGCGCATGAAAGCATCGCGCGCGATTTCGCCGGCGCCGGCCTTCTGGTGCTGACCTCGCCGGACCGACTGCATGCCGATTGGCTGGCCGCCCAGCGCAACCGCGGCCGCACGGCCGGCGTCGTCGACCGCAGCGCGAGCCCGATCGAACGGCTGCTGGCGCCACTGTCGCGCGATGCACGGATCGTGACGGTACTCGATGGCCATCCGCTGGCGCTGTCCTGGCTGGGTTCAGTGCGCGGCCAGCGGGTCGTGCCGCTGGGGATCGAGAATTTCGGCCAATCCGGCGACATTCCCGACCTCTATCGGACCTACAAACTCGACAGCGCGGCAATAATCGACGCGGTGGCGCGCGCCATCTAAAATGGCGGCGTGAAAGTAGACGGCACCCCTTACCGAACCATCTGGCTCGGCGCCGACGGCATGGCCGTCCAGGTGATCGACCAGACCCTGCTGCCCCACCGTTTCGTGGTGCGCGAACTCAAGACGATGGAGGACGCCGAGAAGGCGATCCGCACCATGATCGTGCGCGGTGCCCCGCTGATCGGCGCTGCCGCGGCCTATGGCATGGCGCTGGCCATGGCGACGGATTCGTCCGACGCCATGCTGGCGCGCGCCTATACCGTGCTGATGGAATCGCGGCCGACGGCGGTAAACCTGCGTTGGGCGCTCGACGATCTGCGCGCCCTGCTGGCGCCACTGCCTGCCGCCAGACGGCGCGAGACTGCCTATCGGCGCGCCGCCGAAATCTGCGACGAAGATGTCGAGATCTGCCGGCGCATCGGCGAGAACGGCCTCGGCCTGATCCGGCGCCTGAAGCCCAAGAGCGACCGCATCAATGCGCTGACGCATTGCAATGCCGGCTGGCTGGCCACCGTCGACTGGGGCACGGCGCTGGCGCCGATCTATCAGGCACACAATGCCGGTATCCCGATTCATGTCTGGGTCGACGAAACGCGGCCGCGCAATCAGGGCGCCAGCCTGACGGCCTGGGAACTCGGCAAGCATGGCGTGCCGCACACGGTGATCGCCGACAATGCCGGTGGCCATCTGATGCAGCACGGCCAGGTCGATTTCGTCATCACCGGCACCGACCGCACGACGCGGCGCGGCGATGTCTGCAACAAGATCGGCACCTACCTGAAGGCTTTGGCGGCGCACGACAATGGCGTGCCGTTCTATGTCGGCCTGCCCTACCCCACGATCGACTGGACGATCGAGGACGGCGTGCGCGAAATCCCCATCGAGGAACGCAGCGCCCGCGAGGTCTCGCATATCGCCGGCCGCACCGAAGCCGGCGACATGGCGACCGTGCAACTCCTGCCCGACGGCAGCCCGGCCGCCAATCCGGCGTTCGACGTCACGCCGGCGCGGCTGGTGACGGCACTGATCACCGAGCGGGGCGTCTGCCCGGCGAGCGAAGCCGGGCTGCTCTCGCTCTATCCCGAGCAGTCGCGGGCCGCATAGGCAACCATCCGATGGCCGAGGCTCCTTCGTTCATTCGCGCCTCGACGGTCCGTCACGTCGGTTGGCTCGACTTCAACCGGCCGCCGGTCAACGCCTTCAACCACCAGATGGTCGAGGAAACCCGCGACGCCATCTCCGCCGCCCTTGCCGATCCCGACATACGGGTGATCGTGCTGGGGAGTGCCATCGACAGCTATTTCAGCGCCGGTGCCGATCTGAAGGTCTTCAAGGGGATGACAGGCATCGGCATGCGCGATTGGGCGCTGCTCACGCATGAGATCGTCCGGCTGTTGCGCGCCTCCCCCAAGCCGCTGCTCGCCGCCATCCGCGGTACGGCGGTCGGCGGTGGGCTGGAGATGACACTTCATTGCGATCTGCGCTTCGCCGCAGCCAATGCGAAGCTCGGTCAGCCCGAAATCAAGATCGGTTTCATCCCGCCGATCGCCACCACCCAGGCGCTGGTTCGTTTGATCGGCCGGCCGAACGCCATCCGCTATCTCTACGATGGTGGCCTGATATCGGCCGAGCAAGCATTGCATTGGGGTCTGATCGACGAGCTTGTCGCGCCACAGGATTTGCGTGCACGGGTGCAGGCCTACGGCGAAGAGTTGGCGGCCAAATCGCCGGCGGCCCTCGCCGCCATCAGGCGGACCGTCACCCTGGGCGGCGGCATGAGCTTCGACGAAGGCATGGCCTACGAACTCGAAGCCGTCGTCGATCTCGCCGATGGTCCCGACTTTGCCGAAGGCGTCGACGCGTTCCTCGCCAAACGCCCGCCGGACTGGCGGCGCGACTGACAAAAGCCTCAGCCTTCAGGATCATCCATCGATGACATCGGTCGACCACGTCAACGTCTTCACGCACCGGGGCAAGGGAGGCAATCCCTGCCCGCTCATCGTCGACGCCAAGGGCATGAGCGGCGACGAGATGCAGGCCGTCGCCCGAAAGTACGGCCATGAATCCGGCTTCGTGTTGCCGGCGGAATCGGAAGACTACGATCTCGCCCTGCGTTTCTACGTACCCAATCACGAGATGGAGATGTGCGGGCATGCTACCGTCGGGGCGTTGTGGCTGCTGGCCCGCAACAGCCTCCTGTCGAAGACGACGGTCCGCATCGCCACCCGGAGCGGCCCCGTCACCGGCTTCCTGAGCAAGGGAACCGATGGCACACCCAAGGTTGAGATTACCCAACCGGCCGGACGCGTCGGCGCGCTGACGAACGAACAGACGAACGACGTCCTGGACACCCTTGGCGTCGGGCGCGATGCTCTCGAGGACCTGCCGCTGCACAACGCCGTGACATCGAGGACCAAGACACTGGTTCCGATGAAGGATGTCGAGCGGCTCAATGCGCTTGTCGCCAATCCACCGCGAGTGGAGGCCGTCTGCCGTCGTATCGGCTCCACGGGCTTGTATCCGTACGCTATCCGGGACAAAGGCGAGCGGACCTTAGAGGCGCGCCAGTTTCCGCGGTCTTCCGGCTATCCCGAAGATGCCGCCACCGGCATTGCGGCCGCCGCTCTGGCCTTCGGCCTGCTGGCCGACGCGACGATCGACCGTAACGACCGACTGATCCGGATTTTCCAAGGGCGCGCCATGGGTCAGCTTTCTGAAATCCATGTGCGCATCGGCTTTGCCGACGGCCAGGCGATCGGCTGCCTGCTTGGAGGCGCCGTGACACCAGCCGACGTGAATGCCCACTGACGAAGGGCTGTCGGCGGGCTATTCGGCTAACCGCACTGTCTCGACGAGGTAATCGAGAAAGGCCCTGACACGCGCAGGCAAGTAGCCGCCCTGGCCAAGAAAGACCGCGTGTAGCGGATCGGTATCACCCGGATTGCAGCTCTCCAGCACCGGGATCAAGCGTCCTGCCTTGATGTCGGCAGCCACTTCGTACCGAGCCAGCCGCGCCAGACCGAGCCCGTTCAGGACGAGCTGCCGCAGTGCCTCGCCATTGCTCACCTGCGCATTGCCGGCCACTGGCAAATCGATGCGTTTGCCATTGCGCACCAGCGGCCAGACATCGACCGAGCGGACGAAGCCCAACCCGAGCCGGTTGTGTCGCTCGAGCTCGGCGGGAGACTTCGGCATGCCGTGCCGCGTGAAGTAGCTCGGCGCGCCAACGATGACGCGGCGCGTCTCCCCGAGCTTACGGGCGAGCAGACTGGAACTCTTCAGCCGGCCGGTGCGGATCGCCACGTCGGTCCGTTCGGCGATCAGGTCGACTGTCGTATCGATCAAGGTGAGATCGACAGTGATGTCAGGATAGCGCTCGAGGAACTTCGGCAGCGACGGCAGCAGGAAGTGGACGCCGAACGGCACATTGGCATTGATCCGCAGCCGTCCGCTGGGCGTTTCGTTGGCTGCCACCCCGCGCTCCGCCTCGCCGAGATCGGCAAGGATGCGGACACTGCGCTCGTAGAAGAGCGTGCCTTCGGGCGTGAGCTGGAAACGGCGCGTCGAGCGGTTGATCAGCCGGGCACCCAGCCGGTGCTCCAGGCGGGCAACGAGCTTGCTGACTGCCGAAGGGGTCATGCGGAGCGATCGCGCCGCCGCGGAGAAGCCGCCGCGATCGACGACCTGGGCAAATACCTCCATCTCCCCGGAACGGTTGATCTCACGCAGGCTCATTGTGACTTGAATTCATAAGTGATGTTCAGAAAGGAAGTCTACGTCACAAGGCGACGGCACACCACCTCGTCCCTTCCAAACCTGATTCGCTTACGGAAGGTCGTCCGCCATGCCGCTTGCTCTCTATGCTCTGACTGCCGGCGCATTCGGCATCGGCGTCACCGAATTCGTCATCATGGGCCTGTTGCTGGAGGTCAGCACCGATCTCGGCGTTTCGATCCCGGCAGCTGGGCTCCTGATCTCCGGCTATGCGCTGGGCGTCGTCGTGGGCGCTCCCGTGATGACGGTCATGACGCGGCGCTGGCCCCGCAAGACCGTGCTGCTCACTCTGATGCTGATCTTCACCCTGGGCAACGCGGCCTGCGCCCTCGCCCCGTCCTATGCCTCCCTGATGATGGCGCGCGTCGTTACGGCCTTCGCCCATGGCACCTTCTTCGGCGTGGGTTCGGTGGTCGCCACGGGCCTGGTCGCGGCCGACCGGCGCGCCTCGGCCATCGCCGTCATGTTCACCGGCCTGACGGTCGCCAACATCTTGGGCGTTCCCTTCGGCACCTGGCTCGGCCAGATGCTGGGGTGGCGCGCCACCTTCTGGGCCGTGACCTTGGTCGGCGTCGTCGCCATGGCCGTGATCGCACTCTTTGTCCCGCGCGGTACGTCAGCACCGGACGAAGGCGACTGGCGTAGCGACCTGCGCGCGCTGACACGGCCGCCGGTCTTCCTTGGGCTCCTGACCACGGTCCTGGGCTTCGGCGGCCTGTTCGCCGTCTTCACCTACATCGCGCCCCTCCTGACCCAGATCACGGGTTTCGAGGACGCGTCCGTGTCCCCGATCCTGCTGGTCTTCGGCGCGGGCCTGATCGCCGGCAACCTGATCGGTGGCCGCCTGGCCGACTGGCGGCTGGTGCCGAGCATCCTGGGAAGCCTCGCGGTCCTAGCCGGCGTGCTGGCACTAATGACCTTCGCCATCCACGACCAGATCGCGACTGTCGCCTTTGTCGCCCTCTTAGGAGCAGCAGCCTTCGCCACCGTGCCGCCCCTGCAGATGTGGGTGCTGGAAAAGGCTGTTGGCGCAGGGCAAAGCCTTGCCTCCAGTTTCAACATCGCTGCGTTCAACCTCGGCAACGCCGCCGGTGCCTGGCTGGGCGGCTTCGTGATCGATCACGGGCCGGGTCTCGGGGCGGTGACCTGGGTTGCCGCATTGGTACCTCTGTCCGCCATGCTCGTCGCCTTGCTGGCGTTGAGGCTCGACAGCCGACGTCGACGAAATGCCGACGTCATCCCGGCAACGTCCGGTGCTTGTGACTAGCAATGCATCCGATCACAGAGGCTCGCGCTTCTACTCCGGAATACCGGCGCGGAGCAGGCCGTGCCGGTATCTTTCACGGTCCTGCGGCCTGCGCAGCGGAAGCATGGGAACGAGCGTCGTTACCCGAGCCAGGGGATCGATCTCCAGGACTCGCAATGCCGCAGCCTTGGCATGATCGAGTTGCCCGCTCAGGGCGCCACTGATCGCAATCATCCTCCAGGCCGGCAAGAAACTGGGAACCTCACCGACGGCCTTCCGGGCCAGTTGCATCGCATCGTCGTAGCGCCCCGCAAAGAACGATGCGAACGCGACAGCCGTCTTCATCTGCATGACATTGGGATCGCGAGGGCTGAGACGTAACGATCGCTCAAGATGATCGAGCGCTATCTCGGGTTCGCCAAGATAGATCTTCACCCAGCCACTGAAGTGCCAGCCCAGCGCGAAATTCTGATTGAGGATCAGGCCCCTCTCGATGAGGTCGGCGCCCACCTCCAGCTCCTCGGCGACATAGGCGAGATTGAAACCGGCGACCGTGAGCGACCAGGGATCGTCCTGGCTGGCCAATTCGATAGCCCGACGAGACAGCCGCACCGCCTCTGCGCTCTCCGTCTCGATGTCGGTCATCCAACGGCTTTGCTTCCGAAGCGTGTAACACATGCCGGCCAGGGCATAGGCCGCCGCAAAATTCGTATCCAGCCTGATCGCCTCATAGAGCATGGGCAATGCCGCTTCGTGCGCAGCCTTGGTCCATTTGTAGGTACTCGCCAGGGCCCGCAAGTAATGATCATAGGCACGCAGGCTGTCGGTCGGCTTTCGGTTGGCACGTTCGATTTCAGCCACGCGCAGTTGCGGGACAAGCTCGCAAGCGACACTCGTCGCCACACGATCCTGAAGCTCGAAGACGCCGTCGAGCGAACCATCGAATCTTTCCGCCCAGAGGTGCGTTCCCGTTTCACAGTTGATCAACTGCCCCGCGATACGAATGCGCTCGCCGGATTTGCGCACACTTCCTTCGAGGACATAACGAACGCCCAGTTCGCGACCGACCTTGCTTATGTCGACGGAGCTTTCCCTGTAGGTAAACGACGAGTTGCGGGAGATGACGAGCAAGGACTTGAAGCGGGACAACGCCGTAATGATCTCGGTCACCATGCCGTCGGCAAAGTAATCCTGTTCGACATCGCCGCTCAGGTTCCGAAAGGGCAAGACCGCCACCGATGGCTTGTCGGCAGGAGTTACCGGCGCGTCCTTCAACACCCTTGATGCGGCCAGAGACACCTCGACGGTATTCGTCGACAACGCCGACCAGTCGCTCGATGCCCACCTTACGGTGAATGCTTCCACTGGTTGACGAATGTTCTTGAGTGACAGCGTCCCGGCCTCTTCAAAATCAGCCTTGAGCCGTCGCGCCACCGCGTCGTGGATACTGCGGGACACCAGGATTCCGCCGACAGGCGCGGCGGCTTCGAGACGGACCGCCAAGTTCACGCCGTCGCCATAGAGGTCCTCCCCGTCGACGAGCACGTCTCCGAGGTGCAGTCCGATGCGCAGCAGAAGCGGATGCTCTTCGGAAGCGTTCTTTCGTTGGTCCGCCGCGGCTTGCTGAATCTCGATGGCTGCACTCAGTGCCTCGACGGCACTGGGGAAATCGGCAAGCACGCCATCGCCCACGAGTTTGAATAGCCGGCCATTGTGTCGTGCAATCGCAGGCTCGATGAGTTCCAAGCGGAGCGCCTTAAGACGGGCGTGAGTTCCGCTTTCGTCGTCGCCCATCAGCCGCGAGTACCCCACGACGTCCATCGCGACTATGGCGGTCAGTTTGCGGGTCGGCTGCGCCATCCCTCCTCTCCGTCTGCCCGTCGGCAGCTTTCACTGGCAGACCGCGTATCAACGCCTGCTCGACCGGCGTAGCTTGGTCCACACGCGTCAACGCCCGTTGCATGGCGTTGTAAATGGCCTTGCCGTGATCACACAAGTGTAGGCGCCCGGCCGTGATCCGTCACGACGTCGTCGCCGTATCCCTGATCCAAGGCTCACCCCAGAGGTTGGTCGCGCGCTTCGCGCCGATCCATTTCTTGCCGGGCCGTCCCTTCTCCATTGCTTCGAGCTCGGCGGAGATCTCGATGTTGTTGCCGTCGGGATCCTTGATCATGAAGAAGAGGTTGTTGCCTGCGCCATGCCGGCCGGGGCCCCACCAGATCGGGATTTCGAGCGACGCAAAGTGATCGGCCCAAAGCTTGAGGTCGTTCCAGCCGGTCGTTTCGTAGGCATGATGATCGGCCCGCGATTGCGGGGCCCGGAACACCGCGAAGGTGTGATGCATCTCGTCGGATCGCAGGAAGCAGACATTCACATCGCCTTCTTCCGATCCCGCGCCATCCTTATGCACGGTGTCGGACACCATGAAGCCGAGGGTCTTGCTATAGAACTCGAACATCGCGGGGAAACGCGCAGAGGCCACCACGACGTGCTGCAACATGCCAGGCAGGCTGCCAGCCAATAAATCCGCAGCAGCCGCGTTGCGTGGGCGAGCCCTTGTTCCGAAAATAACCAGCCGATCGTCGGGATCGCGCACGGCAAAGGCATCTGCCCCGAACAACGATGTCGGCGAGGACTGCAACGCCACACCCTGGCCTTCGAGGAAGGCGCGATAGGTCTTGAGATGATCGCCGTCTCGGAGTGCAAAGGCGCTGTAAGCGTGTCCCGCTGCCTTCGCCGGACCAATCACGATCGCGCGTGACGGTGCTTCGAGAAGGATTTCCGTCTCGCTCAGATAACTCACCGCCATGCCCATCGTCCGGTTGTAGAAGTCCGCGAGCCGGGCAGCGTCGGGCGAATCGTAACGAATATGATCGAGTGTTGCCGGCCACAGCGGCGAGGCATCGAGGAGCTGCATCGTCATTGCCGGAACCTCCTGCAATTCCCCGATCGTGGGCAATGCCCTCCGGACTGGCAACCTGGAAAGCGCCTAACGCAACCTGACCTGACAGAACGTGTTACAGTTCAACACTTATGATCCCGTTCTTCGACCCTCTCGTTCTCGGTTTCATTGTCGCTCTCGGCGTCGGTCTGCTGATCGGCATCGACCGCGAACGCAAGAAAGGTGAAGGCCCGACGCGCGGCGCCGCCGGCCTCAGGACCTTCACCCTGGCTTCGCTGGCGGGCGCCACGGGCGGCGCCGTCGGGGGAGACATCCTGATGGCGACGGTGGTGCTGGGCGTGACGGCTTTCGCCGGCCTTTCCTACTGGCACGCCCGCGAAAATGATCCAGGCCTCACCACAGAAATCGCCCTCGTGCTGACAGCGCTGCTGGGCGGGCTCGCGATTCGCGAACCGGCCTATGCCGCGGGTCTCGGCGTGGTTACCGCCGCCCTCCTCAATGCCCGTGCCGAGCTGCACCGATTCGTTCGGTCGGTTCTGACAGCCAAGGAAATTCGCGATCTTCTGATCTTCGCCGGCGCGACCCTGATTGTACTGCCATTGCTGCCCGATCATCCCATCGGGCCCTACGGCGCCTTCGATCTGCGCACGGTATGGATCGTCGTGATCCTGGTCATGGCCGTGGGGGCGCTGGGCTATGTCGCCGTCCGCGCCGTTGGGTCCCGTTTCGGCCTTCCCCTGGCAGGCCTCGCCTCGGGCTTCATCTCGAGCAGCGCCACGATCGGTGCGATGGGCGCACGGGCAGCCAAAGAACCGGAACTCATGAAGCCCGCCGTTGCCGGAGCGATTCTATCCTCGGTCGCCACCATCGTGCAGCTTGCCGTCCTGGTGGCCGTTACCAGCCTGCCGACGCTCGAAGCCTTCATCATGCCATTGGTGCTGTCCGGGGCAGCGGCTGTTCTCTACGGCGGCATCTTCACGCTCTGGGCCTTGAAGCAACGAGGCGAGTCGCAGGAGACGCCAGGAAGCGCCTTCAGCCTCAAGACCGCCCTGACTTTTGCTGTCATTCTTGCGGCGGTGCTGGTCCTTGCCGCCGCACTGCAAGACTGGTTCGGAGAGACCGGTGTCATCCTTGCAGCCGGTGCAGGTGGCTTCGCCGACGCTCACTCCGCCGCCATCTCTGTGGCCTCGCTGGTGGCGGATGGCCGCCTGGAGCCACCAGCCGCCATCGTCCCGATCCTGGTCGCACTCACGACCAACACTTTGACCAAGATGATCTTCGCCGTTTCGGCTGGCGGCCGCACATTTGCGCTTTATGTCATTCCTGGCCTGATCCTGATGGTGATTGCAGCCTGGGCAGGCATCCTCTTCGTGCCGAAGAACTGACGGACCGCCACAAGTTGAAATTGGGAAAACCTGTCCGCGCCGGTCACAGGTAGGCAACGCCGCGAAGCCACGGTACAGTCAAGGCGCTTGCGTTCCTTTGTTCTTCTCCCCGGCTTCATGTGCGATTCGGATCTTTGGACCGACATGGTTCCTGATCTCGAAGCGCTGGGCTCGCTCCACTACGGCAACGTCTACGAGGACTCGTCGCTCGAAGGCATGGCTGGACGCGTCCTCGCCGACGCGCCAGATCGCTTCGTGCTGGTGGGCTTCTCGATGGGCGGCTTCGTCGCGCGTGTGCTTGCCTTGATGGCCCCCGAGCGCGTGTCTGGCGTGGCCTTCGTCGCGTCCTCCGCGCGCGGCTATTCGGACGAAGAGCGGGCGCGGCGTCAGGCAGGCTACCGTCCTGGCGACCGTCCACCGCCCGCCGCTGGCGCTGTGACGACGGCAATGGGGCTGCATCCCGACCGCGAGACAGATCCCGTGCTGCTCGACCGGTTGCGCAAGATGCAACGTCGGCTGGGACCGGAAGTTCGAAAGCGACAAGCCGCACTCGTTCGCCGTGACGGCTATGCCGATCTGGAGCGGATCGCCTGTCCATCGCTCGTCGTGGCCTGTCGCCAGGACCGCCTGCGCACCTTCGCCGAGACCGAGCGTATGGCGCAGCACTTGTCCCACTCCAGCTTCGCCATCCTCGAGGACTGCGGCCACATGGCTCCCCTGGAAAGGCCGAAGGAGCTCACGGCGCTGCTGGCTGCCTGGTTGGACCGCACTGGACTCTAGAAACCGGGCCGGCTGTAAGGACTCAGGTGCCTGCTCCGGTGTAACCTTGCCCCATGAGTGACGGGCAAGCCCTGTTCGCAGTCCTGCGGCAGTCGGCAGACGCCGACACCGTAGCTGCCATGGAGCGGCTGATCGGGACAGCTCCCGACGCCGACCTTTGCCGCGTCAACGTGTTCGACTTCGCCCGCCGTCACAATGTCGGCGAGGAGGAGACGATCGGTGCCTTCCTGCACGCCGCCCGAATTGGCTTGTTCGAGATGTCCTGGAACGTGCTCTGCCCAGGTTGCGGCGGTGTGCTCGATTCGAACGCCTCGCTTAAGAGCGTGCGGTCCGAGGAGTATGTCTGCGCGCTCTGCGCTGCGGGCTATGAGCCGACTCTCGACGAAATGGTCGAAGTGACCTTCACCGTGAACCCGCGGATTCGCCGTATCGCTGCGCATGATCCAGACACCATGCCGATGTGGGACTATGCCCGGCAGATCTTCTGGGGGTCGGGGATCGACCTCCCCACCGAAAATTTCGACGAGCTGATCGAGGAAATCACGCTCGATGCCGTCGAACTCCCGCCCGATGGCAAGGCGATCCTTTCGCTGCAGCTTCCCGCCGATTTCGTCATCGTATTCGAGCCCGTCACGCACGCGGCGCGCTTCATCGACGTCAAGGGCGAGCCGACGCGGGAGCGCCAGAACCTGTCACTGGTCTTCAACAACCTGCGATCGCCGACGGGGACGATGGAGCTGCGGCCGGGGCCGCTCAGGCTGCAACTGGAGAACCGGACATCCCGGCGCGCGCTGCCCGGCATCTGGATCGCCAACGACCGCATGCACGACTTGCTCGGCCGCCGCAAACGCTTCCTGACGGCCAAGCGCCTCCTCTCCAACCAGACCTTCCGCGACATTTACCGCACCGACACGCTCGACATCGACCAGCGCCTGAAGATCACCAGCCTCACCTTCCTGTTCACCGACCTCAAGGGGTCCACCGAGCTGTACGAGCGGGTCGGCGACCTCGTGGCGTTCGACCTCGTGCGCGAGCATTTCCGCGTCCTGCACGAGATCGTCGCAGCGGAGAGCGGCGCAGTGATCAAGACGATCGGCGATGCGGTCATGGCGACCTTTCCCACGCCCGATCGCGCTCTGGCAGCGGCCTTCCGCATGCGGCACTCCATGCGTGCCCTGAACGATGCGCGCGGCCGCGAGGATCTTCTGCTCAAGATCGGAATCCACGAAGGCCCCTGCCTTGCCGTAACTTTCAACGAGCGACAAGACTATTTCGGCCAGACGGTGAACATCGCTTCACGCGTGCAGGGGCTGGCCGTGTCGCAGTCAATCCTGGCGACCGCCTCCGTCGTCGATCATCCCCAGAGCGCCGGCCTGCTCGAACTCAATGGCCGGAAGCCCATGATGCAAAGCCAGGCGCTCCGCGGCTTGGCCTCGGAGATCGCGGTCTACGAGATCCCTTGAGGGGTTGCACGGCGCTGCCTTATCCGCCGAGAGAGCGATGCCGCCCCGCCGAATAGAAAAGCGACAGCAAAAGCCACCGCTGCCGGCAGCCACAGATCCAGGAAGGATACAATTCGCGCCCGGCTGGGATTGGTGCGGTCGTAAACCACCGTGACCACGTCCCCTTCCGAGAACGACGTGCCACTGCCGCCACGGCCGTGGAATTCGACGTCGCGGCCTTCCTGAGTGGTAAAATGCACGACCGGCGCAAAGGAGACCCGCTCGACGTCGCGCCGCACTTCGCGCCCGGTGGCGAGCGTCACGTCCTCGGTAACGATACTGCTGCTCTTGCGAATCTCGACCACCGTGCCCTGCGCTCGGCCGCCGCTGGCATAGAGGTCGGTCGCACTCCACAGCGTGAAGATGCCGATCAGCAGTGCCACAACGGAGATAGCGGTAAAGGCGCGCTCGCCGATCACCGACAGGTCGCCGTTGCGTGACAGGCCCCAGGCAACGGCGCCGAACAGCAGCCAGAAGCAACCGAAGCCAATGGCGATGATCGGCACCATCCAGAGCCGTTCGAACGTATCGAGACGGATGCTCTGCGGGTCCTCGGGCATATAGAGCACCGTCACGAGATCTCCCTTGGAGAAATCCGGCGAACCGCTGCCGAGCTCAGTGATTTCCTGGAGTTCGCCGCTGGGCAGGCGAAAGCGCACCACCGGCGCATACATGTTGCCGTCGCGTACGATGTCGACCACCACGCCGTCGGCCCGATCGCCATAGAGAGCGTGACGCAGGTTGCCGAGCCCCAGGAGAATGCCGCCCGCAACGATGAGGCCGCCGATGCCGAAGATTGCCCAGGCAATCCGACGCCAGCCCATATCCATGGCCATTGCCAATCCCCTCAGACCGGCTGACGCTTCCGCAACCTGTCGATGAGGGTGACCAGCCGCATGCCCTGCGGAGTCGCGGAATCGAGCAGCTGCTCGCGCGGCGTGTTCTCCGCCAGCCGGCTGATCTCGATGAGTGCGCGGATATGCTGGCGGCGTGTCAGCCGGTACTCAGAAGATCGGTGATGGAAGAACAGGCGCTTGAGCTGACCATCGCCCACCAGGGCATTCAACTCCGTCGCGGTCACGTAGATCAGGAAGCAGATGAAGATCCATACGTGAACGGCCACGAAGCGGTGCCAGGTGAAGGCTGCCATCTCGGTCTGGAAGCCCGCCCCGAAGCCGCCCGTGTCGAAGGCAAAGTGCACCAGTTTCTCAAAGAAGCGCACCAGCAGCACGACGAAGGAATAGAAGACCGTCTTGTACAGGATCGGTTGGATCAGGGGTGCGCCGCGGAACTTGTCGATAATACGGACCTTGTCCACGACCAGAACGACCTTGCCGACGACCAGCGCCGTCGTGCTGGCCAGCATGAAGTTCGACAGCCGGAACCAGTAGTCGTGGACCAGCAGATCCGTGGTGAGCGCGATCAGATTGAAAGCAACGAAGAAATAGAGTGTCGGCGGCAACAGGTGGCGGATCAAATTGAACCAGCCGCGATAGATACGCACCGGGAGGGAGGCCAAGGCCAGACTCACATCCGGCCTCCGTCGACCACGAAGTTCTGCGCCGTCACCAGCCGGCTGTCGTCGGCTGCCAGCCACAGCACCATGCGCGCGATATCGGGCGGGTAGACCTTCTCCTTGAGGCACTGCGCGACCATCAGCGCGGCCTCGGCTTCCGGGGTCAGCCAGAGATCGATCTGGCGCTGGGTCATGATCCACCCCGGCGTCAGCGAGTTTAGGCGGATATTGTCGGGTCCAAGATCGCGGGCGAGGCCGCGCGTCATGCCGATCACCGCAGCCTTGGCCGCCTGATAGACCGAGAGCTGCGGCGTCATCGCGTGATAGCTCACCGAGCTGAAGTTGATGATCGAACCACCTCCGGCCTTCTTCATGCCGGGCACCACGGACTGAATGGCGAAGTACTGGTGGCGCAGATTGACGGCGATGCGCTCGTCCCAGAAAGCAGGGGTTACCTGGTCGATCGTATGGCGATCGTCGCGGGCTGCGTTGTTCACCAGCACCGTGAAGGCACCGAGCTTGGCTGCCATGCCATCGATCGTCGCCTGATAGGCAGGGAGGTCGCGCACGTCGGCCTTGGCAAAGAGCGGCGCCGGATGGCCGGCGGCCTTGATCTTGTCGACCAGCGCCGCGGAAACCGCCTCGTCGATATCGACGAAGCCCACTTTGGCGCCCTGTTCGGCAAAATGCTCGACGATCGAGGCACCGATGCCCGAACCACCACCGGAGACGAAGACTGGGCGTCCGGCGAGACTGGGATAGGAGGCGAATTTCGACATGGCTTCCTCACGAAAACGAAAGACGGAAGGCGATCTCGCCTGCGAGCGTGGCCCCCGCGGCCAGCCGGGTTCTCCCAACGGCTCCATTGGCATGGCTCACGGGCTCGACACAGAAGAACGTCTGGCTGTCAGGAACATAGATCACCAGATGGCGGAACGCTTCCGTCGCGGAGAGTTCCAGCCGCATACCCCGGCGCGGCCAGGCGATGGTGGCGCGCCCGTCCCAACCATCGAAGCAATGATCGAGCCCCAGCCCCGCGACCCGGCGCCCCCTGGAAAAATCCCACGCAGGAGGCAACGGCACATGTTTCACGGGCAAAACCTCGGCATCAGTCTGCCAGACACCGCCCAGCCGGCAGGTCAGTTCGGTCTCGTGGTCGCACGGAAAGAAGGGATGCAGGCCCAGGCCCGCCGGCACATCGCGATCTTCGAGGTTCTCGATCGATTTGCCGATCACAAGTCCGGCTTCGTCGAGCACGAAGGTCTGGCGGGCTCGATATCGGAAAGGCCAGCCCGACAGGCCGCCATGCTCATAGATGAGCTCGGCCGAGCGGGTATCGTGGCCAGCGACGGTCCAGGCATGTGACCAGCCATCGCCGTGCAGGGGATGACGCACGCCGGGCCAGTTGGCAGCCAGTCCGAATTCCTCGCCATCGAAGACGAGCCGGCCGTTCGCAATGCGATTGGAAAACGGCACCAGCGGATAGCAGGCGGTGTCCATCCCGGTGCCGGATGCCAATGCCGCCTCTGTGGCCGGCCGCAGCACATCGCCGGCCGCACGCCCTTCCCCGCCCATGACAAAGCGCGCGATCGATCCACCAGCTTCCGGCGCAAGGTCGACCGAGAGCCGGCCAGCCTGCAATGACAAGAGCTTCATACCTTCGCCCCATCCATCCTCTGACGAGCAATCCACCGTGGCTTACTTTTTACTGGGTTGCATCCATGTCTGGCGGCATGCCGATGACAGGCTTCCATCGACTCGACGTTGTCGGCTTCGTGCCGAGTGCCCTTCGCCCCGACCGTGATCCCGGTGGCGTCGTTGCAGAGGCACATCGTCGAGGGCCTGTCCGCGGGCGCGGTGAAGGGCCGACCACTCCGCCGAGCCGCTCAGCGATACAACAAATTGGCCTCCCTTTTGTCGACAGGCTTATGATCCAGCCGTCTTTCAACGACCCCCGAGGGAAGGAAACGGACTGATGTCGACGAATATGCTGAAGAAGCGGCTGCAGGCGGGTAAGGCTTGCGTTAACGGCTGGCTGGCGATCCCCGACGGCTTCTCGGCCGAGACCATGGCGCAGTGCGGCTGGGACAGCGTCACCGTCGATATGCAGCACGGCGTGCAGGACTATCACTCGATGGTCCGCTGCTTCCAGGCGATGGACAAGCATCCGATTACACCGCTGGTGCGCGTGCCGTGGAACGAGCCCGGCATCGTCGGCAAGGTCCTGGACGGCGGCGCCTGGGGCGTCATCTGCCCCATGGTGAACAACGCCACCGAAGCCAAGGCGCTGGTCTCCTATTGCCTCTACCCGCCCAAGGGCAAGCGTTCCAATGGCCCGATCCGCGCCGGCGCCTATGGCGAGGCGACGCCCTATCAGGCGACGGCCAACGACGAAGTGCTGGTCATCCCGATGATCGAGACCCAGGAAGCGATCGACAATATCGACGCCATCCTCGACGTGCCGGGCGTCAGCGGCATCTATGTCGGCCCGTCCGATCTCGGCCTGTCGCTTGGCCTGAAGCCCATACTCGACCGCGAGGAGCCGCAGATCCTTTCGATCTACGACAAGCTGCTGGCGGCCACCAAGAAGCGCGGCCAGTTCGCCGGCCTGCACAACGGCACGGCCTCCTATGCCGCCAAGATGATCGGCAAGGGCTTCCGCCTCGTCACCATCGCCAACGACAGCGGTCTGATGGCCCAGGCCGCCCGCGCCGCCGTCAACCAGACCCGCAAGGAAGCGGGCGACGTTGCCGCGAAGTAGGCGCGCCGAAACAAGCGCGATGGCCGTTCGTTACGCCAACGCCAGGCTACCCGACGGCAGCCAGCGTCACATCGAGGTCGAGGGAGGGCGGATCGCCGCTCTCCTCCCGATCTCGGCCCCACCGACTGGCAAGGACACCATCGACCTCGGCGGCGCGTTGGTCATGTCGCCCCTGGTCGACGGGCATATCCACCTCGACAAGACTCTGCTCGGCCTGCCCTGGGTGCCGAATCAGGCTACGGGCAACCGGGTCGCCGACCGCATCGAAGCGGAGCGCAAGGTGCGCGCCAACCGGGCTCTCCCGGAAGCCGAGACCGGCTCGAACCTGGTGCGGCAAGTGATGGCGAGCGGCACGCTGCACATGCGCACGCATGTCGATATCGACAACCAGCTCGGCCTGCGCAATCTCCATGAAATTCTGAAGGTCCGCGAGCGCTTCCGCGACCTCGTCACCATCGAGATCGTGGCCTTTCCGCAAAGCGGCGTGCTGCGTTCGCCCGGCACCGCGGAACTGCTCGACGCTGCAATCGGAGAGGGCGCGGACCTCGTGGGCGGGCTCGATCCGATCGGCATCGATGGCGATCTCGACGGCCACCTCGATGCTATCTTCGGCGTCGCGGCGAAGCACGGCGTCGGAGTCGATATCCATCTGCATGATGGCGGCGAAGGCGGTATCGCGCAGATGCTGGCCATTACCCAACGTACCGAAGCGGCCGGTCTGCAGGGCAAGGTAGCCATCAGCCACGCCTTCGCCTTGGGCTCCGTTCCGACGGACAGCGCCGCCCGCACGGCCGACGTCCTGGCCAAAGCCCGCATCGCCATCATGAGCCACGGGCCGGGCGGCGCCACGATCCCGCCGCTCAAGCTCCTCAAGGAGCATGGTGTCGAGGTGTTCGGCGGCTCCGACAATATCCGCGATGCCTGGTCGCCCTTCGGCAACGGCGACATGCTGGACCGCGCCATGATGATCGCCTATCGCGCCAACTTCCGGCACGACCACGAACTGGCCCTGGCCTTCGAGATGGTGACGGACGCCGGCGCCCGTGTGCTCGGCTTGGTGGACTACGGCCTGAAGGTAGGTGGCTCCGCCGACTTCGTGGCGGTCGAGGCCGAAACCCTGGCCGAGGCCGTCGCCACTCGCCGACGGCGCAAGCTGGTGGTAAAGGCGGGGCGCGTCATCGCCCAGGATGGCACCCTCGTCTCCTGATTCCCAGGATTTGTCATGGCGTCGCGTCAGGCCGTGCTCGGCATGGAGCAGGCTTCGTTCTTCTACGGCTCGGGCCGCGTCTTCGAGAACGTGTCGTTCCTGCTGGACGATGCGCGCACGGCGCTGGTCGGCGAGAACGGCGCCGGCAAATCGACCCTGCTCAAGTGCCTGACGGGCGCGCTCGAACTCAATGCTGGCCAGTTGATCCGCTCCCGCGGGCTGCGCATCGGCCAGGTGCCGCAGGACATTCCCGAGGCGCTCGCAGAACGGCCGGTGCGCGACGTGCTGGGCGATGCCCTGACACGGGCCGGCCAGGAGGGCGATTACTGGCGCATCGACGTGCTGTTCGACGAGATCGGTGTTGTCCAGGAAACGCTCGACAAGCCGTTCGGCACCCTGTCCGGCGGCTGGCAGCGGCTGCTGCTGATCGCGGCGGCGGCTCGACTGGAAGAGCCCGACATGCTGGTGCTCGACGAGCCGACCAATCATCTCGACCTCGCCAACATCAATACCCTGGAACGCTGGCTCACGACCGACTTCGCGGTGCCGATGCTGATCGTGAGCCATGACCGCGAATTCCTCGACCGCGTGACCGAGCGCACCCTCTTCCTGCGCAGCGACGGCGTCCACACTTTCAAGACGCGCTTCTCCGTCGCGCGCGAGGAGCTGCTGCGCCGCGACGCCACGGCGGCGGCTCGCGCCAAGCAGGAGGACAAGGAGATCAAGCGGCTGGAGCAGGCAGCGGCGCGCTACAAGGTCTGGGCGGTCAAGAACCCCGACCTTAACAAGCGCAAGAACGCCGTCGAAAGCCGCATCGCGCGCATCGAGAAAGACCGCACGCAGACCTATGTCGCGCGCGAGCGCCGGCTCGAACTGGCCGACGGTGACATCGACGCCCGTGTGGCACTACGGCTCTCCGACCTCGACGTCACCGTGCCGGGCCCCACAGCAGGCGCGACGCGCAAGCTGATCGCCATCGACCGACTGGCTGTCGCCGCCGGTGAGCGTGTGGCGCTGCTTGGCGTCAACGGCGCCGGCAAGTCGACCCTGCTGGCGACCCTGGCAGCCGCCTTCGATCCCACACGCGAACACTATGACGGTCAGGCCGCGGTTCGATTCAATCCAGCCTGTCGGCTGGTCTACTTCGACCAGACCATGAACGACCTGCCGACCAGGCAATCGATCCTCGATTATGTCGTGGAAGCCGATGGCATCACCGAGAAGGACGCGATCCGGCAACTGGCCGGCGCCGGCTTCGCCTTCGCCCGCGTCGGCGAGCCGATTGGCGTCCTGAGCCACGGCGAGCGGGCGCGGCTGGTGTTCCTGAAGATGAAGTTGTTGCGGCCCAATTTCTACGTATTGGACGAGCCGACCAACCACCTCGACATCGAGGGCCAGGAAGATCTCGAGGACCAGCTCGAGAAGAGCGACGTCTCCTGCCTGTTCGTGAGCCACGACCGCTTCTTCACGCGGACCGTGGCGACGCGATTCCTCGAAATCCGCAAGGGCCGGCTGATCGAAGTCGAGGACGCCGACGCCTTCTTCGACGCTCAGACCTGAAGAGTCGCCCTCAGGTCACAATTTCGCCGCGGAAGGCCCAGCGCGTCATGCGCTTCTCGATAATGGCGCAGACCGCGTACATCAGCACACCCATGATCGCGATGGCGAACAGGCCGGCGAAGGTCGTGGGTGCATCGTTGCGGGCGCTGGCCGACAGCATCAGGAAGCCGATGCCGTTGTTGCCGCCCACCGTCTCGGAGATCACCGAGCCGATGAACGCCAAGGTGATCGCTACCTTCAGGCTAGCGAACAGGTAGGGCATGGCGCGCGGGATGCCGACCTTGGTCAGGATCTCGACGCGCGTCGCGCCCAGGCTGCGCAGCACGTCGCGCATCTCGGGCTCGATGGTGGCAAGCCCGGTGGCGACGTTGACCACGATCGGGAAGAAGCTGATCGCGAAGGCGGTGATGATGGCTGGCAGCGAACCGACACCGACCCAGATCATCAGGATCGGGACAATCGCCACCTTGGGAATCGCGTTGAAGGCGATCAATAGCGGATAGAGGCCGGAATAGACGAACGGCGATGCCCCGATCGCCAACCCCATCAATAGGCCGCCGGCGATGGCCAGCAGGAACCCGATCAGGGTGGTCCACAGCGTATCCCAGGAATAGGCCATCAGGATGTCGAAGCGCTGGAAGAAGACAGCGAAGACCTTGCTGGGCCTTGGAAGGATGATCTCGGGAATGCTGAAGACGACGCAGGCGATCTCCCACACGATCAGCAGGCCGGCCAGGACCAGCCACGGCATGGCGATCTTCAGCGCCTCGCGGCGGAGCTCGGTCATGCGTGCTCCTGGTGGATGCGGTCGCGCAGTTCGTGAACGAGGTCGACGAAATGCGGCTCGAAGGTGGTGGCGAGCGTGCGCGGCCTCGGAATGTCGATCTTCTTGGCCATGACGATACGACCCGGGCGGCGGCTCATGACATAGACGGTGTCGGCGAGATAGACGGCCTCGCGCAGGTCATGCGTCACCAGCACGCCGGTGAAGCGCTTCTCCATCCACAGCGCCTGCATGACGCCCCACAGCTCTTCGCGCGTGAAGGCATCGAGCGCGCCGAACGGCTCGTCGAGCATGAGGAGTTCGGGTTCATGGATCAGCGCGCGGCACAGGTTCGAGCGCTGCTGCATGCCGCCGGAAAGCTGCCAGGGATACTTGTCGGCAAAGTCCTGCAGGCCGACCGTCTTCAGGAGCTTCATGCCGCGCTCGACATACTCGGCGCGATGGCTGCGGAAGCGACGCTTGTGCGGCTCCACTACCTCCATGGGCAGGAGGATGTTGTCCATCGTCGAGCGCCACGGCATCAAGGTCGGGTTCTGGAACGCCATGCCGACGCCCTTGATCGGACCTGTCACCTTGGCGCCGGCCACATGCACCTCGCCGCCCGATGGCGGCAGGAGGCCTGTGACCAGCTTCATGATGGTGGATTTGCCACAGCCCGACGGTCCAACGACGGCGATGAACTCGCCCTTGTCGATGCCGAAGGTCGCATCGGCAAGGGCCAGCGTGCTTTCCTTGCCGAGACGGTAGGTAAGGCTGACGCCCTTGAGGTCGACGAACGCCACGGCCTAGTTGGCAACCATACGGTCCGCCTTGGGCGGCAGATACTTGTTGCTGAAGACCTTGTCCGGCGCCGGCGCGTTGGGCAGGCCATAGGCCTCGGAAACTTCCTTGACCGCGCGCGCGAAGCGGGCGGGATCGACGTCGCCCAGGCCGTTGGCCTTGACGTAGGGCGTCAGGATGTTGGTCTCCAGCGAGATCTTGAGGCGCTCCAGTTCGAGCTTTTCGTCGATCAGCGGATCGCGCTTCTTGGCGGCGGCGACGCCGAGCTGCGGATTGGCAATGACGTCCTTCCAGCCCTTGATCGTGGCGGCGACGAAGCCCTTCACGGCTTTCTCGTTCTTCGCCATCTCGGGCGAGATCACGATGCCGTTGCCATAGACGTCCATGCCGAAGTCGACATAGCGCATGGCGACGATGTCCTCGAAGGCCACGCCGCGCGCCCGCAGATCGAGCATCGAAGAGAAGTAGTGGCCGGAGACGAAGTCGACCGAGCCCTGCACCAGGCTCTGCTCGCGCAGCTGCGGCGTCAGGTTGACGTGCTCCCACTTGGAGATGCCGTTCTTCTTGGCGAAGGCCGGAAAGAGCCGAAACGAGGCATCGAACACCGGGGCGCCGAGCTTCTTGCCCTCGAGATCCTTCGGCGTCTTGATGCCGCTCTTCTTCAGGGCGTAGACGCCGAACGGTGCGAAGTCGTAGGCCATGAACACGCAGAGCACTTCCTTGCCCGGGTTCTTGGCGTTGTATTCGATGGTGGCGTTTACGTCGGCGAAGCCGATCTGGTAGGCGCCGGTGGCGACGCGCTGGACCGCACCGGCCGAGCCTTGGCCGGGGTCCATGGTGACGTCGAGGCCTTCGGCCTTGTAGTAGCCCTTCTCCAGAGCCACCAGGAACGGCGACGTCGGGCCCTGGAACACCCAGTCGAGGGTGAACTTGATGGCGGTCTGCGCATGGGCAGGCAGGCTCCCCAGCACTAGCGCAACGGCAGTCGCACCAGCCAGCGGTTTGGCCAGCAGTTTGGCGAATTTGCTCATGTGGTTCCCCCTGAACTCCCTGGTCCGCGACTCTTAGGCGGACATTTCACGGCCGCCAAGGGGATATCAGGCAGATTCTATGCCAGTCGATGCCATGGCCTAGCCGACGCCCAGCATCCCTCCGATCAGGCGGAAGACATGCAATTTCGTCCAGATATCTGCAGGGGCAAAGCTCGGGCGCGCTCGCATGGCTCGCCAATAGCGCGCGAGCGCCAGCCGCTTGTGGAGCTCGGCGCCCATGCCGACGAATTCCATGCGGGCGAGGAACACGGTCCAGACCACGTCGGCTGCGCCATAGGCAGGCGGCACGAGCACAGCACGGCCATCGTGAAGCGTCTGTTCGAGCCGATCCATGAAGCCGACCGCTTCGGCGCGACGGTTCTCGGAGAGCCGCGCGACGGTCTCGGGATCGAAGGCGTGGATGCGCCCGGCAAAGACCGCGGCACGCTCCTCATAAACCTTGGCGAGGTCGGGATTCTGGGTGGCGCGTTCGAGGAGGCGACGGCGGACCTGCTCGAGCCGCTTGGGAATCATGATCCGCGCCATCGGGTTGCGGGCGAGAAGCCCGCCGAAGGTCAGCTCCTCGATCGGATAGCCGTAGTGAAGGTCGAGCCAGGATTTCGTGTCGCCGTCGATGGTCGCTTCGCTGACGGCCAGCGCATACTCGGCGATGTCCCGGCTCTGGTCGAGGATGCGGTCCGGCAGCACCAGCGTCGGCACGGTCATGTTCGGATTGAGCCGCACATAGTCCGGCTGCTGCTGGACCATCTTGAGATGGATATCGATCACCTTCGATTCATAGGCGATCCCGCCTTCGACGAGCGCCAGGCGCGCGATCATCGAATAGTAGGACGACAGCGCATGATAGAGGCGCGGTCGGGGTTCCAGTGTGGGCTCCGACATGCCCGATCATCACCTGCGTCGACCGCGGATGCAAAAGGCGGATCGAGTCGCCTCAGCCTGCCTCGATGCCGGCCTGCTGGGTCGCCACGAGCCGGGAGAAGGCGCCGCCATGCTCGATCAGTTCCTTGTAGCCGCCCTTCTCCACGACCCGGCCATGCTCGAACACCACGACCTGGGTGGCCTCGCGGATGGTCGAAAGCCTATGGGCAATGACGAAGGTGGTGCGGCCCTGCATCAGCACCTTCAAGGCCTTCTGGATGCGAGCTTCGGTTACCGAGTCGAGGGCGCTAGTCGCCTCGTCGAGGATCAGGATCGGCGGGTTCTTGAGCAGCGCCCGGGCGATCGCCAGCCGCTGGCGCTCGCCGCCCGAGAGCGTGGAGCCGCGCTCGCCCACCATGGTCTCGTAGCCGTTGGGCTGGCGCATGATGAAGTCATGCGCCTCAGCGAGCTTGGCCGCCTCCTCGAGCTCGGCCTGGGTGGCATCGGGCTTGCCGATGCGCAGATTGTCAGCGATCGAGCGGTAGAACATCGTGCTGTCCTGGAAGACGACGCCGATATTGCGGCGAAGCGCCTCGAGCTTGATGTCGCGATGGTCGATCCCGTCGAGGCGAATCACACCCGACTGGGCATCCCACATGCGGTGCAGCAGCGACAGTGCCGTGCTCTTGCCGGCGCCAGTGGGGCCGACGAAAGCCACGGTCGAGCCGGCCGGCACGTCGAGCGAGAAATGGACCAAGGCCGGCCGCTTGCCGTCGTAGGAGAAGTTGATGTCCTGGAAGGCGACGTTGCCTTTCACGCGGCCAGGATCGATGCCGTTGGGATTGTCGGGCACCGTCGACTGCGAATCGAGCACGCGGAAAAAGTCGGCCAGCGCCGGCATCTGGAAGAAGATGCGGCTGACGAAGCCCGAGGCCTGGTCCATGCGGCTGATCAGCAGGGTCGCGAAACCCATGAAGCTCACGATCTCGCCGACCGTCGCCTCGCCCCTGGTGTAGAGCCAGGTGCCGAGCACGAAGATCAGGATCACGGTGACGGTCGAGGCGGCGCGGGTCAGTACGGAGAGCAGCGCCCACCAGTTCAACACCGGATATTGCGCCGCCAAGGTCTCGCGCATGATGCGGTGCATTTCGCCCGCCTCGGCACGCAGCCGCACGAAGCTCTGGATCAGGTGGATGTTGCCCAGCGCGTCGCTCGCCCGACCGGCGAGCTGGCTGTGGAAGTCCTCGACCTGGTGCTGCAGGCGGTCGGTGCGGCTCACCACCCAGGCGTTGGCCACGGCGAAGAAGAGGATCAGCACGATCAGCAGCAAGCCCAACCGCCAGTTCATGAACAGGCTGAGCGGCAGCATGATGAACAGCGCCACGAAGGTGGCGAGGTTCTCGCGGAAGAACGACAGCCAGATGCCGAACAGGTGATCAACGCCGGTCAGCATGATCTTGAGCAACCGTCCCGAATGCTGCCCGTGGTGGAAGGCGAAAGGCAGCACCAGCACATGTTCGAAGAAGGTCGCCATGGCGCCCAGCCGCCGGCGATGCGCCATGCGGTCGGCCTGCAGGGAGACGACGATGTTGGCGACGATACCGCCGATACCGACGACGGCCCACAGGATCAGGAGCTGGGTGGCCTCCTGCCACAGCACGTCAACCGGCTTGTCGCGCGCCGAGCCCAGCAGGTCGACGACCTTGCCGAACAGGACCGGCTCGTAGAACTGCAGTGCCGCCACCGCGATATTGGCCAAGGCCAGGCTGATCGCCAGCCCCCGCTCGGGCCGCAACAGGCCGATCACCCGGCTGTAGACGCGAAAGAACTCCATGGGCCCGTTCTAACCGACACTAAACACTGTCGTCCTGAACGCAGTGAAGGACCTCATCGCCATGAGATCCTTCGCTGCGCTCAGGATGACAAAAATGGGACTACTTCCCCGCGTCGAGGAAGCGTTCGACGGTGCGCACGAAGAAGCTCACGCCGAAGGGAATGGCCATGTCGTTGAAGTCGTAGCGTGAGTTGTGCAGGCTCACGGCGTCCTTGCCGCCGCCATTGCCCAGCCACACCATGGCACCCGGCACCTTCTCCAGCATGTAGGAAAAGTCTTCCGCGCCCATCCGGGAGGCGGCCTTGTCGGTCGCGGCATGCTCGCCGCAAACACCGGCTGCGACGTCGAGGGCAAAGCGGGCGCGCTCGACATCGTTGACCGTCGGCGGATAACCGGGCTTGTGCTCGACCGAGATCTCGACGCCGTGCATGCGGGCCGCGCCCTCGCAGATTTCGTCGATACGGCGCCTCACCAGCTCGCGGTTCTGCGGCGTCGTCGTGCGTGTCGTGCCGCCGATATGCGCGCCGCCGGGGATGACGTTGTAGGCGGAGCCGGCATTGAAGAAGCCCACGGTCACGACCGCAGGCTCGATCGGATCGATGTTTCGGCTGACGATGGTCTGCAGGGCGAGGATGATATTGGCGCCTACCACCATGGGATCGAGCGTCGAATGCGGGTGGGCCGCATGGCCGCCTCGGCCGGTGATGCGGATGTCCCAGCGGTCGGCGGAGGCCAAGATTGGCCCGCCCTTGGCCACGATATGACCGACCGGCAGGCCGGGCTTGTTGTGGATCGCGAACACCGCATCGCAGGGAAATTTCTCGAACAACCCGTCGTCGATCATCACCTTCGCGCCGCCGCCGCCTTCTTCGGCCGGCTGGAAGATGAGGTGCACCGCACCTTCGAAGTTCTTCGTTTCGCTCAGCACCTTCGCGGCGCCCAGCAGCATGGCGGTGTGGCCATCATGGCCGCAGGCGTGCATGCGACCGGCGTTCTGCGAGCGATGGTCGAAGTCGTTGGTCTCGTCCATCGGCAGGCAGTCCATGTCGGCCCGGAGGCCGATCGACTTCACCGAATTGCCCTTGCGCAGCGTGCCGACGACGCCGGTCTTGCCCAGCCCACGCGTCACCTCGAAGCCCCATTCCTGGAGCTTGGCGGCGACCACGTCGGAAGTCCGGGTCTCCTCGAACGCCAATTCGGGGTGGGCATGGATGTCGCGGCGGATAGTGGAAATTTCACCCTGAATTTCGAGCGCACGAGGCAGAACAGGCATCACGTACTCCGGTTGGATCTGAGGGCATCTTAGCCCAAAGTGATGCCATGTTGTCTCTCACGGACGTCGAAGATGCTGCGGCCATCGTCCAGACCGCAATGCCGCCCACTGCGCAGTATGCATGGCCGCTACTCGCCAAACGCACGCGGTGCGAAGTCTGGGTGAAGCACGAGAACCACACGCCGACCGGTGCCTTCAAGGTGCGCGGCGGACTGGTCTACATGGACCGGGCAAAGCGCGAGCAGCCCGGCCTCAAGGGCGTGATCAGCGCGACCCGCGGCAATCACGGGCAGAGCATCGCTTTGGCGGCCGGCAAGGTCGGCATTCCCGCCACCATTGTCGTGCCCCATGGCAACTCGGTCGAAAAGAATGCTGCCATGAAGGCCTTCGGCGCCGAACTCGTCGAAGCGGGCCACGATTTCGACGCCGCCAAGGAGGCCGCCCTGCGCCTGGCCGAGGAGCGCGGCCTCGCCATGGTGCCCTCCTTCCATCGCGACTTGGTGCGGGGCGTCGCGACCTACGCCCTCGAACTCTTTCGCGCCGCACCTGCGCTCGACACGGTCTATGTGCCTATCGGCCTGGGATCGGGCATTTGCGGCACCATCGCCGTGCGAGATGCGCTTGGCCTGCCGACCAAGGTGGTCGGCGTCGTCTCGACGGAGGCCGCGGCTTATGCCTTGTCCTTCGCCGCCGGCAAGGTCGTGGCCACCAACAGTGCCGACACCATGGCCGACGGGATGGCCGTGCGTGGCCCCGATGCGGAAGCGCTCGACATCATCCTGAAGGGGGCGGACCGCATCGTGCAGGTGAGCGACGCCGAAATCGGCACTGCCATGCGCGCCTACTACGAAGACGCCCACCAGCTCACCGAAGGCGCCGGAGCGGCGGCGCTGGCGGCTCTCCTGCAGGAACGCGAGCGCATGAACGGCAAGCGCGTCGGCCTCGTCCTGAGTGGCGGCAATATCGATCGCCCCGTCTACTTGCGCGTACTCGGCGCAGGCTGAAGAGCCGGTTGGGGAGCCCAGACCAAGTCGCTCTTCACCGCCTGCATGATGAAGGACGACTGCGTGCCGCGAACGCCCGGCATGCGCAGCAACGCCTTCATGGCGAACTCGCTGAAGCTCGCGAGATCGGGCGTAAGCACATGCAGCAGGAAATCCATGTCGCCGGTTACGGCGTAGCAGGCCACCACCTCCGGCCGCGCCCGGATCGCGGCCTCGAAAGCCTCGACGGTCTTCTCCGAATGATCGTCGAGGGTCACCTGCACCAACGCCTGCAGCGAAAGGCCGATGGAGAGCGGCGACACCAGCGCAGCATAGCGGTTGATGACGCCTTCCTCTTCCAACCGCTTCACGCGGCGCTGGCAGGGCGTCGGAGACAGGCCTACGCGCTCCGCAAGCTCGACCATGGGAAGACGGCCATCTGCCTGGAGGGCATCCACGATGCGCTTGTCGATGTCGTCGAGAGCAATCATGGGTATTTTCTCCAGATAGTTATCTTTCCGTAGAGAATATCCCTAATTTAACCTGCTCAGAAGGCCAACTTTGCACGGATTCACCTGCCCAGACGGCCCATATTTCCCCTATGAATATTGCCCCTCTCGACAACCTGCGCGGCGACTATGCCGGCATGGCGCCGGACTGGACGGTGACGCAGCACCCCGACCACTACTCTGACGAGGAGCAGGCGGTGTGGCGCCTCCTGGTCGAGCGTCAGAGCACGCTCGCCAGCCAGTATGCCTGCGCGGAATTCCTGAAGGGTCTCAAGACGCTAGGTATCGGCGACACGATCCCCGACTTCGCCGCGGTGAGTGACAGGCTGGAGCCGCTGACGGGCTGGAGAGTCGTCGGCGTGCCGGGCCTCATCCCCGATGCGGCCTTCTACGATCACCTGGCGCATCGCCGCTTCCCGGTCACCGTATGGATCCGCAAGCGCGAAGAACTCGACTATCTGGTCGAGCCCGATCTGTTCCATGACTTCTTCGGTCACGTGCCGCTGCTGACCGATCCGGTGTTCGCCGACTACATGCAAGACTATGGCCGCCGCGGCGTCGAGGCCGGGACGAATGTCCACCTCCTGGCACGCCTCTACTGGTTCACCGTCGAGTTTGGCCTAATCCGTACACCGCAGGGCCTGAAAGCCTACGGCGCGGGCATTCTCTCGTCTGCCGCCGAGGTCAGGCATGCGATCGAAGGCAAGGGCGTCCAGCGCCTGCCCTTCGATCCGGCCAGGGCCATGCAGAGCCCCTACGAGATCGACAAGCTACAGCCGATCTACTTCGTGCTGAATGATTTCCGGCAGCTCATGGAGCAGCCGGACCGCCATTGACGACGCGGCTCGTGGCGATTGCGGAAGCCCGGCTACTTCTTCCGGGGATCGTCCGCCGGATTGACGTAGGTGACGCCCCACGGTCCCACACTGTGGATCTGTACGATCGTCTCCTCCGCCGTCCAGGCGAAGTGAGGCGTTCCCGGCTGCATGATGGCGAAGCCGCCGACCGTCAGCGGCATGGTCTTGGACATGTCGAGCTTGTCGCCGGCGCCCATGTTGAAGGTTCCCGACAGCACGGTCACATGCTCGATCACCGGATGAGTGTGCGCCGGCAGCCGATAGTTCGCCGGGAACTTGATACGAGCCGTGATCGGCTTGGCCTCGTTGAGCGGCCCCTCGATGACAACGATCTGGGCACCCGGGGGCAAGGACGGCACGTCCCCCCACTTCAGCTCCGACGGCAGGACCATCAAATGTCCGCTGCCGTGGGCTACGTTGTGGGTCTGTGCACTTGCAGCCGGGGCAAGCGCCAGTATCAACGTGCCCCCCAGGGCGGTGATCGAAACGATCCGGTTCATAACTTTCCCCCTTCCGCTTAACGCCGGGTGACGACGATCTCGAGATATGCGCTGGGCACGACCATCGAATTGTCGCCAGAGCGGTTGAACTGGCCGACCAGTGCGATGAGATCGGCCGCCAGTGTCGTCTGGGTCTGTGCAGGGAGCGCCTCGAAGGCCTTCAGGACCGGTCCGTAGTAAGTCCTGAACACGTCGAGCCAGTGCTGGGCCGACTTGTAGCGGAAGACGAAATCGCGCTCCTTGATCGCAATCGAGGCCGCCGGCCCGAACAGGTCGGCGAGACGAGCGCTCGTCCCCCACAGGGCCGGCGACTTGACGCCCGCGGGTGGCGGCAAGTGCTTCCCGATGGTCTTGAAGAGCTGACCGATGAAGCCATCCGGCGTCCAGTTGGCGAGCCCGATCTTGCCGGACGGCCGGCAGACCCGGGCCATCTCGGCCGCGGCGCGCTCCTGGTTGGGCGTGAACATGACACCGAAGGTCGAGACCACGACATCGAAGGTGGCATCGGCAAAAGGCAGGGCTTCGGCGTCGGCCTGCCGGAAGTCGATGTTGAAACCCTCAGCGGTCGCTCGGGCCTTCCCGCGTTCGAGCAGCGCCGAAACATAGTCGGTCGAGACGACCTCGCACCCACGCCTCGCCGCGGCGAGCGTCGCGTTGCCGTTGCCGGCGGCGACATCCAGAACCTTCTGGCCGGCGCGGAGGTCGAGCGTTTCACACAGATGTTCACCTACGAGCTGAAGTGTTGCGCCGACGACTGCATAGTCGCCGGATGACCACGCGCCCTGCTGGCGTGTCTTGACGGCCGTCAGGTCAGCGGGAGGCGACGCGGCGTTCGGTTGGGCAGCAACAGCAGTCGTCGTCATTCGTGCCTCCCTGAGCATTGCGTTCGGTTGCAGGCGAATGGTGTCTGTCAATCGCCCGGGCAAACATGTACAGTTCGACTGACATTTCCCTGCCCTGTATCGGTCGTTCCAGCAGGCCAGTTACCCAAAGCCCGGAGACAGCAATGATCTCCTTCAACATCGATCCCAGCGATCCGAAGCCGCTGGTTGTTCAGGTGGTCGACGGCATCCGGCGGCAGATCGACGATCGGCTTCTGCGCCCGGGTACCAAGCTCCCGTCGATCCGAAAGCTCGCCGAGACCTACCGGATCAGCCGGTTCACCGCGGTGGAGTCCTACGACCGGCTCGTTGCGCTCGGCTATCTCGAAGCCCGCCGCGGCGCGGGCTTCTTCACGACATCGTCGCGCAATGTCCCGACGCGTCATTCATCGTCGGATGACCAGAAGCGCAACGAGGAACTGGTCTGGCTCGTCCGTCGACTGCTCGAAGCCCGCGAAGGCACCCTCCTCGCTGGCGGTCCATGGCTTCCCAATGACTGGATGGACGAAATGGGCATCCGTCAGAGCCTGGCGGGGCTCGCGCGGAAGAACGGAACGCACCTGATCGAGTATGGCAATCCGCGCGGCTACCTGCCTCTTCGCGAACATATCGTTCTCATGCTCTCGGAATTGGGAATCACGGCCGATGCGTCCCAGATCGTCCTGACTCAAGGCACGAGTCAGGCGCTCGATCTGATCATCCGCCATTTCATCAAACCCGGCGACGCCGTGCTGGTCGATGATCCGGGATACTACAACCTGTTCGGCAACCTTCGCCTGCATGGCGCCAAGTTGCTTGCCGTGCCGCGCACTGCGGATGGGCCGGACCTGGCCGTGCTTGAGCAACTGGCAGCCGACCATCAGCCCAGGCTCTACTTTACCCAGTCGGCCCTGCAGAATCCCACCGGGACCGACATGAGCCCGCACACCAGCTTCCGGGTTCTGCAGCTCGCGGCGCAGTTCAATTTCCAGGTCGTCGAGGACGATATCTTCTGCGATCTGCAAACCAGAAAGACGCCGCGGCTGGCGGCGCTCGATCAGTTCAACCGGGTCATCTATGCGCGAAGCTTCTCGAAGACCCTTTCAGGTAGCCTTCGGGTCGGCTTCCTCGTGGCTGCTCAGGCCATCGCGGACGACCTGACGGACGTCAAGATGCTTTCCAGCATCACAAGCTCCCAGTTCATGGAGCGACTGCTCTATTCGATGCTGGTCGACGGCCATTACCGGAAGTTCCTGACCCGGCTGCACAAGCGCCTCGATGAAGCGCGGGCCAATGCAATCCAGACGTTAGAGCGCATCGGCATGCCTCTGTTCGTCGAGCCGGGCAGCGGCATGTTCCTGTGGGCACGCTTTCCGCACATCGAGGACTCGCTGACGCTTGCAAAGAACGCATCGGATCACGGCATCGTTCTGGCGCCCGGTGTGGTCTTCCGGCCGCACCTGCAGCGCTCGCCGTGGATGCGCTTCAATGTGACGACCTGCGACGATCCTCGCCTGCATCGCTGGCTTGAGCGCACCGCGGCCCTGCCAGCAGACGACTGGAGCCGGCAGCAGGCAGCGGAATAGGCAGCCCTCAGCGCAGCACGACGAGCCCATCTACGGCAACGACGCCTTCGCCCTCGCGCTTCACCAGCAGAGGGTTGATCTCGGCCTCGGCCACGTCGTCGAAAGTCTTGTGTGCCAGGTTCGAGAACGTAGCGATGGTGCGCGCCAAGGCGGCGACATCGCCTCTCGGCAGGTTTCGATAGCCACGCAGCGTCGCCAACCCCTTCACCTCGTCGATCATCTGCCGCGCCTCGGCTTCGCCGACAGGTGCAAGCCGCGTCGCGGCGTCCTTGTAGATTTCGGCCAGCACGCCGCCGAGGCCGACCGTGATCGTCGGTCCGACCAGCGGATCGCGGCGGAAACCCAGGATGACCTCTGCGAGACCGCGCTCCATCTTCTGCACCAGAAAGCCGTCGAGCCGGGCCTGAGGTGCATGAGCCTTTACCCGCTTCTCCATCTCGCGCGCCGCGACGGCCGCGGTCTGGCCATCCTGCAGACCGAGCGCCACGCCACCGGCCTCGGTCTTGTGCGCGATATCCGCCGACAGGATCTTGAGCACCACCGGTGCGCCGACTTCGGCCACAGCCGCCGCGATGCGCTTGGCGTCGGGCACGGCCATCGACTTCGCCATGGGTACGCCCAACGCGGCAAAGAGATCGGCGGCCCGCCGCTCATCGAAGCCCGAAACGCGGCCTGCCTCCAGTGCTCCCAGCGCGGCGACCGATGGCTCCTGCAATGCGCTTATCTGCTGCAGAGGCTTACGCAGAAGGCAGAGCGCCATGGCCTCGGCGCAGGATTCGGGATGGCGGAACGCCGGCACACCGGCCGCCGTCAGCAGGGCCAGCGACTTGTCGGCCGCCGGCGTCAGCGCGACCGCGAACGGCTTGGCCGATTTGGCGAAGCGCAACAGAGGCTCGACCGCCAACTCGGGATTGAATTGCGCGGAGGAGCCGACGACGAAGATCACCGCATCGTTGGCCTCGTCGGCCAGCAGGCGCTCGATCGTGCCCGCCACGATCTCCGGTTTGGCGCCGGCCAGGGTGAGATCGACAAGCTTGCCGTCCCCGGCCGCAATCCCCAGCGGTTTCAACCAGTCGACCAGCGCGCGCGGCGGCCCGGCGATATCGAGGCCTGCCACCGCCATATTGTCGACGACCATGGCGGCACCGCCGCCGGTCGTCGTGGCGACGGCGACCCGCGTGCCGCGCGATGGCAGCCGGTCCACGAGGAGCGGCGGCACGTCGATCAGGGACTCGAACATCGAGACGCGGGCAATGCCGTGTCGGCGACAGAAGGCATCGAAGGTGGCATCGGAACCCGCGATCGCTCCGGTGTGCGATTTGGCAAGCTCCTGGCCGATCGACGAACGGCCGAGCTTGTAGGCGATCACCGGCTTTCCCGCCGCGTGAGCGCGCCGTGCCGCGCGCGCCAACCACTCGCCATCACGCAGGGTCTCCATGAAGAGCAGGATCGCATCGGTCCTGGGATCGTCGACCAGCAGATCCGAAAGCTCGCCCACGGCGAGATCGACCTCGTTGCCGACCGAGATCAGCCGCGAGAAGCCGATGCCGCGCGCGTCGGCACGCGAGAGCAGGGCTCCGATCAGGCTGCCGCTCTGGCTGACCACCGCCCAGCGACCGCTGCGCAGTCTGTCGACGGCAAAGGCGGCGTTCGCCGTCAGCACCACGGCTGGATCGGTGCTGACCGTGCCGATGCTGTTGGGTCCCACGAGGCGGATGCCGGTATCGCGCACGATGCGCGTCAGCTCGTCCTGCAACGACGCGCCGGCCGCGCCGGCATCGGCAAAGCCACCGGCCAGGATCGACGCCACCTTCACGCCGCGCTGGGCGCAGTCGGCCAGGGCAGCTACAGCGGCCGCACCATTCAGCAGGATGTAGGCGTGATCTATGTCACCCGGAATCGCGTCGAGATCCTTGTAGGCCTTCTCGCCGAGGATTTCGCCGCGCGAAGGATTCACGGGCAGGATTTCGCCGGTAAAGCCGTGCTTGCGCAAAAAACGCTGAGGCCGCGACGTCGTCTTGGCCGGATCGGCCGACGCACCGATCAAGGCAATGCGGCGCGGCTCGAAAAGAGGCGTGAACAGGTTCTTGGGATCGCTCATGCGCCGAGTATACTCCGCGCATGTTTTCTCGCCGTACTTTCGTCGCTTCAGCACTTTCAGCCATCGCCCTCCCGGCACACGGCCAAACTGGACCGTGGCCCAACAAGCCGATCAGGCTCGTCGTGCCCTATGCGCCTGGCGGCACGACAGATGTCGTCGCCCGTGTCGTCGCCGAATATCTCGGCAAGCGTCTGGGACAGAACATCATCGTCGACAACAAGCCCGGCAAGGGTGCGATGGTCGGCACGGCGCTCGTGGCAAAAGCGCCGCCGGATGGCTACACGCTCCTGATGTCGGTGATTTCCGGCCTCACCATTTCGCCCACGCTCTACGGCGGTGGCGATTTCGACCCGATGGCCGACTTCATCCATGTGTCGATCGCCTCGACCAACCCCAGTGTGCTGGTCGTCAATCCGGCGTTCGAGGTCAAGACGTTCAAGGACTATGTCGCGTACGCCAAGGCCAATCCCGGCAAGCTCGCCTATGCCACCTCCGGCGCCGGTTCGAGCAACCATCTGCTGGGTGTACGTCTCTCGCAGGTAGCCAGCGCCGAGATGGTTCATGTGCCCTATCGCGGCGCGGGCCCCGCCATGATCGACACGATCAATGGCAATGTGCCCTCGATGTTCGACTCGCTGCCCTCGGCGGCCCCGCACATCAAGGCCGGCAAGGTCCGCGCCCTGGCGGTCAGCAGCGAGCAACGAAGCCCTGCTTTTCCCGATGTCCCGACCATGAAGGAAGCGGGCTACCCCGACCTCATCTCCTATTCCTGGTTCGGCATCTCGGTACCCGCCAAGACGCCCGCGCCGATCGTCGATCGCATCGCGACGGAGATGCAGGCCGTGCTGAAGGAGCCGGCTGTCGTCAAACGCTGGGAGGAGATCGGCGCCGAGCCCAGCACGATGACACCCGCCGAAGTCACGCGCTTCGTGCAGGAGGAAATCGACAAATGGACGCCCGTGGTGAAGTCATCCGGCGCCAAGCCCGAATAAGGAGGAGCCCATCATGACCATCCGTCGCGTAATCTCGCCCGCCGTCGCCGAACCGCCGCCCGAGCGCTGGTCGAACTGTCTCGTGGTCGACGGCGTCGCCTACGTCTCCGGCATGACGGCGCGCAGCGGCGAAGCCAAGGAGCTGCGCGGCAAGGACGAGTACGAACAGGCGAAGGTCATCTTCGGCAAGATCAAGGCCCTGCTCGAAGCAGCCGGCGGCGCCATGGCCGACGTGGTCAAGATCACGGTGTTCGTTACTGAGATCTCCAACAACACCAAGGTCTGGGCGGCACGACGCGAGTTCTTCACCGGCGACTTCCCGGCCTCGACCCTGGTCGAAGTGAGCGCGCTCGCTGCCCCCGAAATCCTGGTCGAGATCGAGGCAGTGGCCCATCTCGGCAAGGGCAAGCGCTGAGGCGACGCCTCAAGCCAAATCGATGTCGTAACGGATGAAGCCGCGGTTGACGGCGACCTTGTCGTAGAGCAACCGCGCCGTCGCGTTGCTGTCCTGGGTCTGCCAGTAGACGCGCGGGCATTTGCGTTCGCGCGCCCAGTCGGCGACGGCCTCGATGAGCGCCCGCGCTACGCCTTTACCGCGCACGTCCGATGCCGTGAACAGGTCCTGTAGATAGCAGACGTCTGCGGACGACGTGTTGGCGTGGATCAGGAAATGCGTGATGCCGACCAAGCGACCATCGAGCTTGGCGCCCAGCGCGTGCATGCGCGTATCTGCCTGGAACTCGTTCCAGGCGCGGTCGTACATCTCCTGCGGGAGTGTGCGCTTGTAGAAGTCGATATAGGTGCGGAACAGGATTTCCCATTCCGCGCGATCGCTCTCGGTCAGTTTGCCGATGGTCAACATCATGCGTGACTGAACATGGGTTTGCCGGCGACCGGCATCGTGGCTTTCAGGATGGTGCCACTCGCGATCTTGGCGCTCTGGCGCGAGACGACGAGGTAGAGATCGCGACCGGAGAAAGCCACGTTGGTGCAGTAGATGTCGTCACCGCAATCGACATGATGCGTCGGCCGGCCGAGATGATCGAAGCGCCAGGCGGTGGTGCTGGGATGGGCAATCACCAGACCGCCCTCCTCATCCAATGCCATGCCGTCGGGGCCGGCATGGCCGCCGCTCATCTGGATGAACAGACCGACCTTGCTCGCGGAGCCGTCGGCCATCAAGGGCAGGCGCCACACGGCATTGCCGCGCGTCACCCCGACATAGAGCACGTTCTCCGACTTGTTCATGACGAGGCCGTTCGGGCTGGGCACCGTGCCGACCAGCATCGTGAGCTTGCCCGTCGTATCGTAGCGATAGACGCGGCCCGTCGGGTCGTGCAGGCCGGTCTGCCCCTGGTCGGTGAAGTAGAGATCGCCATTGGCAGCAAAGAACAGATCGTTGACGCCCTTGAAGCTCTCCGAGCCTCGTGTCTCGATCAGCGGCGTCACCTTGCCGGTCGCGTGATCGAGCAAGACGATGCCGCGCTTGTAGTCGGTGATGAAGATGCGGCCATCCTTGTGGATCTTGAGGCCGTTCGGCCAGCCGTCGTACTCCGTCACCAGCGTCCAATCGCCCTTCGGGTCGATACGAAAGACGCGGCCGAACGGAATGTCGGTAACGTAGAGATTGCCATCACGATCAAAGCTCGGCCCTTCGAGGAAGGAGTCGAGCACCTGGCCGACGGCATTGGCATCGCCCCATGACGTGCGCCCAGGCTTGCGGAACCTCTCCGGCAGCCGCGTGAACTCGGTCGCGGCTACCGGCTTGGTGAGGCCATACATCTAGGCCGCCTTCACTTCGCGCTCGGCCTTGAGGGCGCGCACCGTCTGGCGGAGCGCATGAACGGTCTTCTCAATTTCCGCCGCGCCATGGGTCGCCGACACGAAGCCGCCGGGAGCGCCCATGACGTCGACGCCGTGGGTCATCAGGCCCATGCGGATCTTGCCGCTGAGCGGGCCCGAGCGGCCACCCTTCAGCTTGGCGAAGCCCTGCTTCAACGGATCGAAGGTCGCGGGATCGATGTCGTCGCCGGTCGGGTTGGGATAGATCAGGAAGGTCGAGGACTGGCCGTAAATGCCCCAGGGAATCCCCTCCTCGACCAGCACCTGCGTCAGCGCCTTGCGCAACACTGCCGCCGTCCGGTTGGCCTTCTCGGCCAAATCCTCGTCACGCAGCAGCGACAGCGCCGTCACCGCCGCGGCCGCCGACAGCGGATTGGCGTTGTAGGTGCCCGGATGGCCAATGCGCTCCTGCTTCTTCGCGGCGGTCGAGGCATGGTCGATCAGATCGAGGATCTCGCGCTTGCCCGCCACCGCGCCGCCCGGCAGGCCGCCGGCCACGATCTTGGCCAGGATGCAGAGGTCCGGCGTCACGCCAAAGGCTTTCTGGGCACCGCCGGAGGACCAGCGGAAACCCGTGATCACCTCGTCCATCAGCATCACGACGCCGCGCTTGGTCGTCACGTCGCGCACTGTCTGGATGAAGCCCGGCGGCAGCGGCACCTGCCCCCACGACGCGCCCGACGGCTCGAACATCACGGCGGCGATATCGTCGCGGCTCTCGAGCAGCTTCACGACGGCGCCGACATCGTCGGACGGCATCAGGATGGTAAGATCGGCGACGCTTTGGGGAACACCTGGGGTGGTCGTACCGTCATAGTGCGAGGTGGCGCCAGCGGCGACCGTGTCGTGCCAGCCGTGGAAGTGGCCGATGAAGCGTACGATCTTGTCTTTGCCCGTGTAGGCACGCGCCAGCCGGATCGCCATGTGCGAGGCCTCGGTGCCCGATGCGGTGAAACGCACCTTCTCGGCCGACGGGATCAGCTCGCACACCAGCTCGGCCCAGCGCACTTCGAGCTCGTGGCTCGAGCCATAGTGCGTGCCGAGCTCGATTTGCCGCTTCACCGCCTCGATGACGGCAGGATGCGAATGGCCCAGCAGCATCGCGCCGTGGCCACCGAAATAATCGACATACTCGTTGCCATCGACGTCCCACTTGCGGGGACCGACAGCGCGCGAGACGTGGATCGAATAGGGGTCGAGGTAGCGCGCGTCATGCGTGATGCCGCTCGGCAGTACCTTGGCTGCGCGCTCAAAGAGCACCGCGGAACCGCCGGTACGCGCGCGATAGTCGGCCACGATGGCCGAATTCGTCTGTGATGAATCGTTCTTTTGCGTGCTCATACTTGCCCTCAACCCAGCTAATGGCAGAGCATCGCTTGTCTCGCTTGTCTCGCCAAGGGGCACACGCCAGAGTTCCGCCTTCCAGAGCGGAGGAACGCAGTGAACGCCAAGCCTCGGGGCCGCCAATTCTTCAACAATCCCGGCCCAACCAATATTCCCGACCGCATCCTGCGGGCGATGGATCGGCCCGTAATCGATTTCATGTCTGACGAGTTCCTCGCCATCCATCACGCCTGCCACAACGGCGTGAAGCGCGTGCTGAAGACCGACCAGAACCTGTTCCTCTACACGTCGTCCGGCCACGGCGCCTGGGAGGCCGCTCTCGCCAACCTCTTCTCTCCCGGCGAAACCGTGCTGATGATCGAGACTGGATACTTCTCGGACAGCTGGACCGAGATGGCGCAGCATCTCGACATCAAGGTCGAGACGATCTCTGCCGACATCCGCAAGGGCGCGGATGTGTCGAAGATCGCGGAGCGCCTCGCGAAGGACAAGGAGCACGAAATCAAGGCGGTGCTCACGGTCCACAACGAGACGGCGACCGGCATGGTCCTGCCGCTGGCGGAGGTCCGCCGCGCCATCGACGAAGCCAAGCACCCCGCCCTGCTGCTCAGCGACACGATCTCCTCGCTCGCCAGCATGGAATACAAGATGGATGCCTGGGGCGTCGACCTGACCGTGGGCGGCAGCCAGAAGGGTCTGATGCTGCCGACCGGCATGTCGTTGACCGGCGTCAGCAACAAGGCGCTGGAAGTGTCGCGCAAGTCCAAGACGCGGCGCCACTATTGGAGCTGGGACATGATGACGGGGCGCGCGCCGCAGAAGTTCGTCGGCACGGCCCCCGTTCACATGTTCTTCGGTCTCCAGGAGTCGCTGAAGATGCTGGAGGAGGAAGGCCTCGACGCCGTGTTTGCGCGCCACGCCCGCCTCGCCGAAGCAACGCGCGCCGCCGTGCGCGTCTGGGGCTCCGACGGCAAGGGACCGCAGCTCTTCTGCCAGACGCCCGACCGCCTTTCCAACTCGGTTACTGCCGTCGTCATGCCCGAGGGTGTGAGCTCCGATCCGTTGCGCAAGACCGCGGTCGATCGCTTCAACCTCTCGCTGGGCGGCGGCCTCGGCAAGATGATGGGCAAGATGTTCCGCATCGGCCACATGGGCGACCTCAACGAGCCGATGCTCCTGGGCTGCCTCGCCACGACCGAGCTCGCAATGCAATCGTCGGGCGTGCCGTTCGTGCCGGGCGGCGTGGATGCCGCGATCAAGTCGCTGGCGAACTGAACGAAAGCTCGTCTTTCCCTTAGTTCGCTACTGAGCAGTTCGCTCAAAAAGCGGTCACCCGGCCGCTTCCCCCCTCGTCGCATAGTGTCCCGATCCTCACGGATCGGGCCATGGGAAGCAGGATTCTCTCTGGCATGAATCCTGCTCCCTGACGCTGCGGGACGATGAAGTCCCACAAGTCGCGTCCAACGGCGGACGCTCCAGGCAAAGCAGCCAATCGCTGCACTTTCCGCATCGACCGCGAGGAAGTGTTCGGCAGGCCGCTGATCGTTTTGGGGGACGCCAGGGATATGACAGAGAAGCTCGTTATCATCGGGAACGGCATGGCGCCGGGGCGCATGCTGGAGCATCTCCTCGAGAAGACGCCTGGTCGCTACCAGGTCACCATCTTCAACGCCGAGCCACGGGTAAACTACGACCGCATCATGCTGTCGCCGGTCCTCTCGGGCGAGAAGGGCTACGAGGAGATCATCATCCATGGGGACGGCTGGTACGTCCGCAACGGGATAACCCTCTACAAGGGCCACCGGATCCAGGCGATCGACCGAGCGGCCCGCACCGTCACGTCGGCGCAGGGAGTCACCGAAAGCTACGACAAGCTGGTCATTGCCACGGGCTCCCTGCCGATCATCCTTCCCGTGCCGGGTCACGATCTCGCAGGCGTGCTGACCTACCGGGATCTCGACGACGTCAATGCGATGCTGCTGGCTGCGCAGTCCCGGGCCGAGGCAGTCGTCATCGGCGGCGGCCTGCTCGGCCTCGAAGCGGCGGCGGGCCTGCAAGCGCAGAGGATGAACGTCACCGTCGTCCACTTGATGCCGAGCCTGATGGAGCGACAGCTCGATCCTGCCGCGGGCTATCTGCTGCAAAAGGCGCTGGAGGAACGTGGAATCAAGGTTCTGACCAAGGCCAACACCAAAGCGATCCATGGTGCCGGCAAGGTCGAGGCCGTGGAACTCGCCGACGGCACAATCATCCCCGCAAGCCTAGTGGTGATGGCGGCCGGAATCCGCCCCAACGCGGCACTCGCAAGAGACGCCGGACTGGCTATCAATCGCGGCATCGTGGTCGACCAGGGCATGCGCACGTCGGACCCTGCCATCTTTGCGCTCGGCGAATGTGCCGAGGTCGGAGGCCACGTCTATGGTCTCGTGGCCCCGCTGTACGAGATGGGGCGTGTCGCTGCCGCACAGCTCGCAGGCGATGATACCGCCACCTTCGTCCACAACGACACCCCGACCAAGCTCAAGGTCACGGGCATCGACGTCTACTCGGTCGGTGACTTCGCCGACGGCGACGATCGCCAGGAGATCGTGCTGCGCGATGCGGCGGCCGGCATCTACAAGCGCGTCGTGCTGAAGGATGATCGTATCGTCGGCACCGTGTTGTTCGGCGAAGTGAGCGACGGTGCCTGGTTCAACGACCTGAAGAAGAAGGCCGCCAACATTTCGGAGATGCGCGATACGCTGATCTTCGGCCAGGCCTACCAGGGCGGCGGTGCCTTCGACCCGAAAGCTGCTGTCGAGGCACTGCCCGGCGATGCCGAAATCTGCGGCTGCAACGGCATCTGCAAGAGCCGCATCGTCGATACGATCAAGGCAAAAGGCCTCACGACACTCGACGACGTGCGGGCACACACCAAGGCCTCCGCCTCCTGCGGTTCGTGCACTGGCCTCGTCGAGCAGCTCATGGAGCTCACGCTCGGCGACACATACAGCCGGACCGCCGTCCAGCCGATGTGTGGCTGCACGCCGCTAGGTCACGACGAGGTGCGGCGCCTGATCAAGGCCAAGTCCCTCAAGAGCGTTCCGGCCGTGATGCAGGAACTCGAGTGGAAGACCTCGTGCGGCTGCGCCAAGTGCCGGCCCGCCCTCAACTACTATCTCGTCTGCGACTGGCCCGACGAATACGCCGACGACTACCAGTCGCGTTTCATCAACGAGCGCGTGCATGCCAACATCCAGAAGGACGGCACCTTCTCGGTCGTGCCGCGCATGTGGGGTGGCGTCACCAGCGCCGCCGAGCTGCGGGCCATCGCCGATGTGGTCGACAAGTTCGCCATCCCGACCGTCAAGGTCACGGGCGGCCAGCGCATCGACATGCTGGGCATCCGCAAGGAAGACCTGCCTGCAGTCTGGGCGGACCTCGGAAAGGCCGGCTTCGTCTCGGGCCACGCCTACGCCAAGGGACTGCGCACGGTGAAGACCTGCGTCGGTACTGACTGGTGCCGCTTTGGCACGCAGGACTCGACCGGCTTCGGCATCCGCATCGAAAAGTTCATGTGGGGCTCGTGGACTCCGGCCAAGGTGAAGATGGCGGTATCCGGCTGCCCGCGTAACTGCGCCGAGGCCACCTGCAAGGATGTCGGCGTGATCTGCGTCGATTCCGGCTACGAGATCCACTTTGCCGGCGCGGCCGGTCTCGACATCAAGGGTACCGAAGTATTGGGTCTTGTCAGGACCGAGGACGAAGCCCTCGAACACATCGCGGCCCTCGTCCAGATGTACCGCGAACAAGGCCGCTACCTCGAACGCATCTACAAATGGGCCAAGCGTGTCGGCATCGACGAGGTACGGCGGCAGATCCTGCACGATGGTGGGATGCGGCGTGCCTATTTCGACCGCTTCGTCTTTTCGCAGAGGTTCGCGCAGGTCGACCCCTGGTCCGAGCGGGTCTCGGGGAAGGACAAGCACGAGTTCCGGCCCCTGGCGGCCGTGGGCTTTTCCGAAGCAGCGGAGTGAGGAACATGAGCTGGATTGCCATCGGTTCCCTCGACGACATTCCGGTCCGCGGCGCGCGTTGTGTGAACACGCCGGTCGGCCGGATAGCCGTGTTCCGTACCGCCGAGGATCAGGTCTTCGCCATCGAGGACCACTGTCCCCACAAAGGTGGCCCGCTATCGGAGGGCATCGTGCATGGCACATCGGTGACCTGCCCGTTGCACAACTGGGTGATCTCACTCGAGACGGGCAAGGCGCTCGGTGCTGACGAGGGTGAAACCCGCACCCATCAGATCAGGGTCGAGGACGGGCGGCTGTTCATTGCTCTGGAGCGCGCGGCCAGGGCGGCCTGACGAGGCAGGATCGTACGGCGGATCAGAAGTCCGGCGTTTTGCCGGTCAGAGCCGCGACGAAGCGCTCCGGCTTCAGCGCCGAGAGGCGGGTGTCGCGGCTGACGGCGGGCTCGAGCTTAACGCCGTGTACCGGATCGAAAGTCGCCGTGTCGGGATGGAAGGCGTAGAGCTGGCCTTCCGTCAGATTGAACCACCACGCATGCAGCACCAGCTTGCCGGCAGCGACACGCTCGGCGAGCCAGGGGAAACCCATCAGGTTCTTCACGCTGTTGACGACGGCGGCCTGCTCGACGGCACGCACGATTTCTGCGCGCGGGCGACCCGCCATCTCACGCACCACGACATCGCGCGTCTCGCGCGCGACGCTGGTCCAGGTCGAGAGATAGTCGAAGTTGGCGAAGACGCTATCCCGTCCGTCGACGAGCGCGGCAATGCCACCACACAGCGCGTGCCCCAGGATGACGACGTGCTCGACCTCGAGCCCACGCACGGCAAACTCGATGGCGGCGGACGTGCCGTGTTGCCGCTCGTCGGGCGGAATCTGCGCCGGCGGCACCATGGCCGCCACGTTGCGGACCGTGAAGATGTCACCCGGCTTGGTCTGGGTGAGAATGCCCGGATCGACCCGGGCATCTGAGCAGCCCACGATCAGGATCTTCGGCGACTGGCCTTCGGTGGCGAGCTTCTCGAACAGGTCGAGATGCTCGCGGTAATAGCCCATGCGGAAATCCGCGAAGCCCTTGAGAAGCCGTTCCAGCGCCATGGGTCACTTGTGCCTGTTTACGGGGTGCGGCGACATAGACGATGATGCCGCATTCGGCAATTCCAACAGTTTGTGCGGTATGACTGAAGAACTTCTCTACGAGAGGCGCGGCGACATCGGCTGGGTGACATTCAACCGGCCCAAGGCCCGCAATGCGCTGACTTTTGCCATGTATGAAGGGCTGGCCGAGATCTGCGGCCGGGTCGGCCAGACCAAGGAGGTCCGCGCCCTGGTGATCACCGGCGCCGGTGAAAAGGCCTTTGCTGCCGGCACCGATATCGCCCAGTTCAAAAGCTTCGAGAGCGGCGAGGACGGCATCGCCTACGAGCGCAAGATCGATCGCATCGTGGGGATGATCGAGGCCTGTGCCGTGCCGACGATTGCGGCCGTGTCGGGCTTTTGCACAGGTGGTGGCGCGGCCATCGCCGCGGTCTGCGATTTCAGGATCGCTGCAACCAACGCCCAATTCGGCTTTCCCATCGCCCGCACCCTGGGTAACTGCCTGTCGATGGCCAACTATGCGCGACTGGTCGCCCTGGTCGGGCCTCAGCGGGTCAAGGAAATGCTGATGCTGGCCAAGCTCATCGACGCCCAGGCGGCGCTGGCCTGCGGGCTTGTGAGCGAATTGTTACCCGATCCGGCAGCGCTCTATGATAGGGCCGAGGAACTGGCCCGGACTCTTGCCGGCCACGCCCCGATCACCATGCAGGTCACCAAGGAGGCGTTGCGGCGGCTCCAGGCCCGTTTGGGTGACGAGAATATCGACGATCTCGTCAGACTGGCTTACGGTAGCGCCGACTTCCGCGAGGGCATGGCGGCCTTCCTGGAGAAGCGGGCGCCCAAATGGTCCGGCGCCTGACTGAGGAACGACCACCGAGGGGGATGTAATGATTCGGATTGCCAAGATTGCCACGGTTCTGGGCCTGTGCGTAGCCGCCGCCGCCTGCCAGAATCCGAAGCAGGTTATTGCGAACAAAGAAGACATGATGATCGCGGCCGGCTTCAAGTTCGTACCCGCGAACACACCGCAGCGCCAGGCGGCCTTCCGCTCGCTGCCGCCGCACAAGTTCTCGCGCGAAATCAAGAACGGCCAGGTCTTCTACGTCTATCCGGACCCGACCGTCTGCGTGTGCATCTATGTCGGTAACTCGGCGGCCTACGGCACCTATCGCAACAACGTCTTCCAGAAGAACCTGGCAGACGAACAGCAGATGACGGCCGACGAGAACGCCATGAACGATTGGGATTGGGGCCCCTGGGGCGGCTATCCCTATCCCGGCTGGTACTACTAGCCACAAGCCTACGGCTGCCAGAACCACTTCCCGGCCTCCGCGCTTTGCTGCGCGGGGCTCAGGCCAAGGTCGGTCAGCGCTCGGGCATCGAGCATCGTGAGCTGGCGGCGCGTATGGTTACGGCACCGCCAGAGTGCGAGCTTGGCCTGCAGAGCCGGTAGGAACCCGGCGACGCGAGGCGGCGCCGGGCTGACAATGACCTGAAGGATGTAATGCATGGCCGGACAATGCCGGCCTTGTGCTGTCCGGTGTTACGGCCGCTGTCGAAGCGTCAGAAGCGCGCCTCGACAGAACCCAGTCCCACAAAGGTACCGCGAGCACGAGTGCCCGGCGGGAAGTAGCGTAAGCCGGTCCATGAACCGGTCGTGATCGCCTGTCCCGCGCGGAGGCCGCCGCGATGGCGGACCGCGTGGTCGATCATCCACGCAAGCGGTCGCACCGGATCGATCGCGCCGAGCCCGCCCTTCTGATCGACGACCATCTGGCCATCGATGTCGAGCAGCACCTGGAGATTTGCCCAGTCCAGATCTTTCCAGTTCGGAATCGCGTCGCCCACCACCAGCCCCTGGTTCATCTGGTTGTCGGCGAGCAGCCATTCGGGATCGAGCTGCTGGAAGTTGGCGAGTCGCGTATCGACGACTTCCATACCCACAAAGGCATCGCCGACGGCGGACAGCGCTTCGTCGTAGCCGACCGGCGTATCGCGCGCTGCAATATCGCGCGCGATGTGGAAGGAGATCTCGATCTCGACGCCGATCATGTGCATTGCCTTGCCGTCGAAGCTTCCCGGCGAAGGAACGAGCGCGCCCGCCAGAAGCGGCGCCGGGTTGGGCTCGGCTGTTGGCGTGCGCGCGCCCACTTTCCAGCCAGCGATCAATCCCGTTGCCGCGGCCACTCCGTCCTGAATGGCATAGACCGCAGAGCGGTCCGGCAGATCGAACGGCGGCGCGACCTGCGTGCCGGAACGCCGGGCGTCCAGCAGGACGCGCACGGCATGGGAAATGTCGATGGTCATGTTAAGCTCGCGCAAAACGACAAAAGGCTGGAGGAACAATGCCCTACGCGAGCGGGCGCGTCATTCACGACGCCGATGCGCACATCATGGAAGTGCCGGGCTTTCTCGAGGACCATCTCGAAGCCAGACATCGCACGACAGTAACCGACAAGGTGCTGTTTCCTCGACACGAAGGATTTCACAGTCATCTCAAGGACGATCATCGGCAGGGCATCGCCGATGGGAGTGGCTTCGATGAAGCGCAGATCATGCTCGCCAAGAACTGGGACGCTCTCGGTGCCTATCGCAAGCAGGATCGCACACGATCGGTCGAGCTGCTGGGCTTCGCCAGCCAGCTCATGTTCACCACGGCGCTGCTGAATTACTCCTCTGTGCTGGAAGGTGGACGCGAGCCCGAACTCGCCTATGCCGTGGCCCGTGCGCATACGCGCCACATGGTCGACTTCTGCTCGGTCGACCGCCGGTTGCTGCCGACAGGCTATGTGCCACTGATCGACTTCGAGAGCACCGCCAAAGCCGCACGCGAGGCCATCGACCTTGGCGCGAAGGCGCTGATGATCCCCTCACGCTGCCCCGACAATCATTCGCCGAGCCATATCGGCTTCGATCCCTTGTGGGCCGTCGCGCAGGAAGCCGGCTTGCCGATCGTGTTCCATGTTGGCGGCGGCGGGAAACTCCTGGAGGACGCCTACTTCAACAACGGTCTGCCCCCGGTGCCCGACTTCCACGGTGGCGACGACAATTTCAAATCGATCGACTACATGGCAATCGCTTATCCGCCGATGAAGGCGCTGACGGCGTTGATCGTCGATCGCGTGCTGGACCGCTTTCCGCGGCTGAAGTTCGGCGTCATCGAACAGGGTGCGTCGTGGGTGCCGGGCTGGATGCGCAACATGGATAGCGCCCACAACGCCTTCTACAAGAACGAGGAGCGGCTGCAGAAGATGTCGCTGAAGCCCTCGGAGTTCGTTGCCCGACAGGTCCGCGTGACGCCTTATCCGCATGAAGATGCCGGCTGGATCATCGCCAATACGGCCGACGAGGTCTGCCTCTTCTCCTCGGACTATCCGCACATCGAGGGCGGCCGCCATCCCATCAAGCGCTTCGAGGCGTCGATGGAGAAAGCGGGCACCAGCGAGCGGCAGAAGCAGAAGTTCTATTGCGACAATTTCATCGACCTGATGGGCAACGGCCTTGCTGCCGATCTGCACCATCCCACGCAGGCGGCAGCATGAAGTCCTACTCGACGCTCCTTCAGGAGCAGACCGGCCCGGTCCGCACCATCACCACCAACCGGCCGGACGTACTGAATGCCCAGAGCCGGGTCCTGCTCGAAGAGCTGGACGATGCCTTCCTGCGGGCGGCCGACGATCCCGAGGTGCGCGTGATCATCCTGGCCGGCGCAGGCAAACATTTCTCCGCTGGCCACGATCTCGGCAGTCCGCAGGAGATGGAGGATCAGAAGAAGACGGCGCTGGAGCCTGGCTTCAAGGGTGAGTACAGGCGCCTGTGGGAGCGCTTCTTCGAGAATACGATGCGCTGGCGCGACCTGCCCAAACCCACCATCGCCCAGGTCCAGGGCTACTGCATCATGGGCGGCATGATGATCGCGTCGGCTTGCGACATCATCATCGCCAGCGAGGATGCGCAGTTCGCGGACCGCGCCGTCAAATGGGGCGGCTCGCACGTCCAGTATTTCTCGATGCCGTGGGATTTCGGCCCTCGCAAGACCAAGGAATACTTGTTCACCGGCGAATTCATCTCGGCAGCGGAGGCCGAGAAGGCGGGCTTGGTGAACCGCGTGGTGCCGCGGGCAAAACTCGAAAGCGAAACCATGGCGCTGGCCCAGAAGATCGCCGAACGCGACCCCTATGCGCTGAAGCTCGCCAAGGCCTCGGTCAACGAGACGCAGGATGCGCAAGGCTGGCGTCAGGCCATGGAAGGCGCCTTCAAGAACTACATGCTGACCATCCCGCACCGCATGGAGATGGGCACCTATGGGCCTGCTGCCCGCGAGAAGGCGCCGAAGGATCGCTTCGCCGTCCTCAACAAGAAGGCAGGCTAGCGCTTCGGCGTGACGACCGGCGGCCGCGGCGGCCCTTCGAGGCCGGTCGGGACTTTGAACGTGAGAGTCGTCACGAACCGCATCGAGTCATAGGCCTGCGTGCCGTAAGTGCCGGGCGTGGAATCCATCGCCGTTACCTCGATCATGTAGGTGCCCTTCCACGGCAGATCGACGTTGAACGCGCCGTCGTCGTCGGTCTTGAGCTCGCGCTGCCAACCGGCCTCCGTCGCAACCTCGACCTTCGCCTTGGGCAGCGGCTTACCATCGTAGAAGACCTTGAAGGCGCCCGGCTTGCCCGTCGGCACGATGTCGAGGGCGATCAACGGTTTGCGTTCGGAGAAATCGCCGACATAGCGCGCCGAAAGGCGACCCAGCGTGCGCGTGACCTTGTCACCCTGCTTGCGTTCAGTAACGCGCGCCTGTTCGGCAACGACGCTCCCGGTGCCGGCCGGAGCGCCACCGAGCTGGAATGCCGTCGCCCCCTTCTCGATCTTCAGCGCAGCATCCCCGGACGGTCCGAACGCCTTGGCGGCCGGCAGGGGCTCGAAGCGATCGAGCAGGCCGGGCGAGCCCTCGCGCAAATTCTCGCCGAACTCACCGAAATAGAGCTGAAAGCTCTCGCCTTCCGGCTCGATCCAGAGCGCATGCGCCGAGGCAGCGGCGGTGAACGACAGCCAGAGAAGGGCGGCGATGACAATACGCATGACGATGTCCTCCGGGGGACAGAAATACCCGCGAAGGCAATCGATTACTAGACGCAATCTAAATCACAGAGGATGAAGGCAAGCGGCTGGTGGCCGCCTGCCCTCTTTTCTTCACGGATCAGGCCGCGCGGCGCTTACGCTCGGCCATTTCGATGCCCATCGCATGGGCAACGGAAGGCCGCTGCAGGTGCTTCTGGTAGTAGGCGTTGATCGTCGGCCACTTCTTGAGGTCGACGCCCACGAAGCCGAACCAGTTCAGGAGCGTCACGAAGTAAGCGTCGGCAACGGTGAAGCTTGTGCCGACCAGCGTGTCGCGATCGCCCAGCTTCTTGGCGAGGTAATCCAGCGTCGGCTCCATCAGGGCACGGGCGGCCGTCTTGGTCGGCTCGGCTGCGGTCTGGGAGAAGACGTTGGCGAAGATGCGCTTGTGCACTTCGGTCGACAGGTAGTTCAGCATGTCGATCAGCTCGTAGCGCTCGATCGTCCCCCAGGCCGGCGCCAGTCCGGCGTCCGGCTTGCGGTCGGCGAGATATTGCAGGACCGACGGTCCCTCGTTCAGGACACGGCCATCCTCCAGACGCAGCGCCGGGACATAGCCCTTGGCCGAGATCGCAAAATAGTCGCCGCCGTCGTCGGTCTTCTTGTTCTCGATGAACCGGACCTTGACCGGCAGACCGGCCTCGACGGCCGTGATATGCGACGCCAATGAACACGCAAGTGGTGAAGCGAAGAGTTCCATCGCATCCTCCTTAATTTTGTGCGATCCAGTACATAAATATGCAGCGGAAGCGACGTCAAGGATAATTATGCGAACCAGTACAGAACCCAAGAAGAAGCCCCGCGGCCGTCCCCGCTCCTTCGACACGGCCGAGGTCCTGGAGCGCGTGCGTGGCGTGTTCATGGAGAAGGGTTTCGCCGCAGCGTCGCTCGACGAGCTGTCAGAGGCGGCCGGCCTCAACCGCCCCAGCCTCTATGCCGCCTTCGGAGACAAGGAGCAGCTCTACATCCAGACGCTTCGCTACTACGGCACCACGAGCGTCGAGGCGATGGACAAGGTGCTGGCCGGCTCCGGCACGATCGAACAGCGTCTCGGCAAGGTCTACATGGCGGCGATCGATTTCTATACCGCGCCGCCCAGCAAGCTCGGCTGCATGATCGTCGGCACGGCGGCCGTCGAGTCACCGACCCATCCGCAGATCGCCGCCGCCGCCAGCGAATTGCTGGCCGCGATCGAGAAGAGCCTGGAGCGCGCCTTCGCGGGGAGCAGTCTGCCCGCCGAACCGACGCCTGCAGCCCGCGCCCGCATGGCCGGGGCGATCATGTACGCCATCGCCATTCGCGCCCGTATCGGCATGAAGGCTGCCGAGTTGCGCGCCTTCGCCAACTCGATGGTGCCGGTGATCTGCAGGTAGGAAGTCTCTCCTCTCGTGGTAGACTCGCGCATGAACTCGCATTTGCCTCATCCATGGAGTGCAGGTTTCCGGACTCTGACGGAGGAGCACAGCTACCGCGTCGAAGAGATCGACGGTGCCGTACCATCTAACCTGCGCGGCACCCTTTTCCGGAATGGACCAAGCCGCAACGACCTGGGCGGCAAATGGTTTCCGCACTGGTTCGACGGTGACGGCATGATCTCGGCGATCCGGTTCGCCGACGACGGCATCCACTATCGCAACCGGTTCGTCGCCACCGATAACTATCGCGACGAGACGAAAGCTCAGCGTATCGTCCACCGTGGTTTCGGCAAGATGCGGCCGCACGGCGTGCTGGGTAACGCCTTCCACCAACCGTCCAATGTCTCGAACACATCGGTCGTGATGGAGAACGGCACGTTGTTGTCGCTCTGGGAAGGCGGCCCACCGATGGCACTCGACGCGACGACCCTCGATACCAAGGGCATCGAGACCTACGCGGGGGCGCTGAAGGCTTTTTCGGCCCATCCCAAGATCGACCCCGAGACGGGCGAGCTGTTCAACTTCGGTATCGACTACGGCCCGAAGACGACGCTGACGGCCTATCGTCTCGAGCGAGGCATTGCGACCCGGCTGCCACCTGTCACCTTGCCCTATCCGGTGATGAACCACGATTTTGTGCTGACCAAGCACTTTCTGGTCTTTTGCATCGGCCCGATCCTCGTCAAACCATTCCGCTTCCTGCTGGGTTTCCGCAGCTTCGACCGCGCGCTGCATTGGGATGGCGCCAAGCCGACGCAGATACTTCTGATCCCGCGCGACGGGCGAAGCCCACCGCGCTGGATCGAAACCGACGCCTTCTTCCAGTTCCACTTCGCTAACGGATTTGAGCAGGATGGCGCGCTAGTCCTCGATCTGGCGCTCTATCCCAACTACCACACGATCGGCCAGGCGTTGCGCGACTATTGGCGGTCGGAGTGGCCAGCCGAAGGCATGGCGGCGCTGACAAGGCTCAAGGTCGATCTTGCGACGGGGCGCGTGGAGCGCCGCACTTTCGACACCGGCACGTCCAACGAGTTTCCGACAATCAACCCAGCTTTCGCCGGTCGCCGCCAGCGCTACGCCTACATTGCCTGCAATCCGGCGGATCGCACGGCTGGCCTGCAACAGCAACTCGCACGAATCGACTTCGAAACCGGTACCGTCGCACGGCACGATTTCGGACCGAACGGTTATCCCGGCGAGCCGCTGTTCTTTGCGACCGGCGACGCGGAAGACGACGGCGTCGTTGTCACCCTGGTCTTCGATGCCGCGAGCGGCAGAACATCCATCGTCGGCCTGGATGCGCGCGATCTCGCGGCTTCGCCGCTTTTCACCGCCAGGTTACGCCATCACGTGCCGTTCTCCCTTCACGGCTGCTTTGTTGCAGAAAACGCCCAAACGCCCCGCTGAAGCAGGCAGACACCGCGGCAATAGCCTCAACAGCCTGCGATGATAGACTTCTCGCCCGTCGGTAATCGGACCGTCGGGCTGAGCTGAGGGCAGAAGGCATGGATTTCACCGGGAAGGTCGCGCTGGTTACCGGCGGTGGCAACGGCATCGGACGGGCGGCGTCCCTGGGCTTTGCCAAGCATGGCGCCAAAGTCGTGGTGGTGGATCGCGACGGTTCGGCCGCCGACGCCACGACCGGCATCATTCGCCAGAACGGCGGAGAGGCAATCGCGGTGACGGCGGACGTCACGAAGTCTTCCGACGTTAAAGCCTATGTGAAAGCCGCGATCGAGACGTTCGGACGGATCGATTGCTTCTTCAACAACGCTGGCATCGAAGGAAAGGTGACGCCGACGGCGGAGTACGACGAGGCGATCTTCGATGCCGTGATCGGCGTCAACGTGAAAGGCGTATTTCTCGGGCTGCGCCACGTCTTGCCGGAGATGATCCGACAGGGCGGCGGCTCGATCGTGAACACCGCCTCGGTCGCCGGCTTGGTCGGAACGCCCGGCATGCCCGCCTACGTCGCATCGAAACATGCCGTGATCGGGCTGACCAAGACTGCAGCCGGCGAAGTCGCGCGTCAGGGCGTGAGGGTGAATGCCGTGTGCCCCGGCCCTGTCGACACGCGGATGATCCACGCGCTGGAAGAGCAGATCGCACCCGGCGACGCTGCGGCGATGAGCGAGCGCTATCAGGCCGCGCAGCCGACGGGGCGCTATACGACCTCCGAGGAGATCGCCAACATGGTCCTGTTTCTCTGCTCGGACCTCGCGGCCAATACCACCGGCGGCCAGTTCGTCGTCGATGGCGGGCGAACCGCGACGGGCGGCGCCGTCACCAATCTCGCGGCCAAGCCGGTGTCGCGTTAGCGCATCGGCATGACGCGTCGGACAGCCGTCAGTAGTCGTAGACGTTGACGGCGTTCGTCACCAGCTTGTCGAGGGCCTGTGCCATCGCTTTCACGGTCGTCTCGTCCTTGATGCCATACTCGGCGGCGAGACGATCCAGGGCATGGTAACCCACCCAGACGCGGCTGCGTGCATCTTCCCACACGGATAGGCGCAGCGGCAGGTCGAGCGCTATTGCCTGGTTCTCCTGCATGAGCTTGGTGCCGACCTTGGGATTGCCAAAGACCAGAACCTTGGTAGGCCGCAATTGCATTCCGGCCTGCTGCGCGTTGGCGCTGTGATCGAAGGTCGCGAAGACAAGCACGTTCTGGGCCTTAAGCCGGGCCTCCAGCCGAGAAACGGTTTCATCGACCGGGAACTTGCTTTCCTGCGCCACGATCCCTTCGGAGGCCACGCCGGCTCCAAGCCCTGCCTTGTAAGAGTCGGCGATATCCCGCGCGAGGATCGTGAGATCCAGGCCTTCCTTGTTGGCGAGCAGGGTTACGCAGACGAGATCCTCGGCCGCCGTGAAGCGGCTGAGATAGGCGCTGAAGCCCGGCGCCGATCCCTTGATCTCCATGAAGCCGGGATGGCGCGTGAACTCCCAACCCGCCATGGCGGGAACGACAGTCCCGTTGGCGAGCTTGGTCGGCTTGTAGATCAACGCCCTGTTCGCCTCGTTCTTGACGAGGATTCCTCCGGCAAGAGCGATATCCCAGGCGCTGATATCCTCCGCCGACGACCAGAGGCTGCCGAAGGCAAAAAGATTTGCCGATGCCTTTGGATCGGTCGCCACAAGCTTACCGTCGACGCTCCTGTAACCGGTCGCAGGTTCGACCGGATTGATGAAGGCGATCTCGGACTTGAACCGGCTGTGCTGCTTCTGGCCGGCGGCGTTCTGCGGCCGGTCGGCGAAGGACTTCGCCGCGAAATCGTCGGCAAACATGGTGCTGCGCAGCCCCAACGGCTCGATCTGATGTCGCGTGACGTAGTCGTGGAATGACATGCCGCTCGCGCGTTCGACGATCATGCCGAGCAGAAGGAAGTTGGTCGCGCTCAGACGCACCTGGCTGCCGCGCTCGAACGACAGCGGCGCCGCCGACACCATCGCGATCAGCTCGGTGGGCTTGTAGCTGCGATTCGCGTCGAATCCGGCAGCCGCCCGGTAATCGGAAATACCGGAGGCGTGCTGGAGAAGCTCCAGGATAGTCGTCTTCGACCAGGCTGCAGGCAGGCCCGGCAGGTGTTTTTCGATAGCGTCGCGAACATCGAGCTTCTGCGTCTCGTGAAGCTGGAAGATAGCGACAGCGGTGAAGCCCTGCGTCAGCGGGCCGATGTTCCACGAGGTCCGCGTCGAGGCCAGCTCGTCGTGCGCGAGGCTCGCGCGACCGTAGCCTGCGGAGCGCGGAATGTAGGGCGCCTGGACGATGGCCATCGCCAGCCCCGGCACATCGTACTTCTCCATGAACTCGGCAATACGCTGATCGATAAACTTGCCCCGCACCTCCAACGCCACCTTGCCGCGCGCACCGTCCGTTGGGGTTGCAGTGCCCGATTGTGCGAGAGAGGGGCCACCCGACAGTCCCAGGGACAACACCATTGCGGCCACCGTCAGAAACATTGCACCTTTACTTACCATCCGCCCCGCCCCTCGTTTTCGTCAACTACTAGTAGAGGTTGCGAAGGGCAGTCTGCAATCGCGCGATGGCGCGCTCGATCTCGACTTCAGGCGTTCCCGCATAGCCCAGAATGAGGCCCCTTTCCTTGTGTGCCCCGGCATAACACGCCGAGAGTGACGCAACGCTGACCGAAGCCGCCGCAGCAGCGGCGACGGCAGCGACATCGTCGAAGGTCGAGGCGATGTCGGCATGGGGTCTGGCAATCACGTGCATGCCGGCGGGATCCGGCGCGATCTCGAGCAGTCCCGCAAGGTGGCGTTCGGCCGACGCGATCAGCGCCTCCTGACGGCTTGCGTAGAGGAGGCGCGTGCGCCGCAGGTGGGCCGCGAAATGCCCCTCCGAGATGAAACGGGCCAGTGCCCCCTGCCCCAGCAGCGAGGCGCGCGGAGAAACACCCACCATAATCTTCTCGGCCGCCTCGACGAGCGAGGGCGGCAGGGCCAGGAAACTCAACCGCAACGTCGGGAATAGGAGCTTCGAGAAGCTGCCGAGATAGGCTACGCGACCGCTGCGGTCCAAAGCGCGAAGCGGCGCAAGAGGCCGGCCGGAATAGCGATACTCCCCATCGAAATCGTCCTCGACGATCCAGCTTCGCGTACGTTCGGCCCAGCTCAACAGCTCAAGCCGCCGCTGCAACCCGAGCACAGTGCCGAGGGGAAATTGATGCGAGGGCGCCACGATGGCCAAGCGTGCGTCAGGCGCCAGCTCCAATGCCGCCTCGACGGAGAACCCCGAGGCATCGATTGGCACCGGCACGGCACGCACATCGGCGGCCGCCAATCCTTCGCGTGTGCCCCGAAAGCCGGGATCCTCGATCCAGGCCTTGTCACCGGCATCCAGAACCATACGCGCCAGCGTCGCGATGCTCTGGCGAAGGCCCGAGGTGACGATGATGGCGCGCGCGTCGCAGGTGAAGCCTCGGGCCACGCCCAAGTAATTGGCAATCGCCTCGCGCAGGCCGGGATGGCCGAACGGATGCGGCGCACCGGCGACCTGCCACGTGGGCTTGCGCCACTCCTGCTCCAGCAGCTTGGCCCAGAGCCGGTAGGGAAAAGCATCGCGGTCCGGCTGCCCGAGCGGAAAGGCAATCGCCGGGTCGCCGAACGGTGCCTGCGGCGAGAGGCCGGTCGCCAGGAGGTCGATCGTACGCCGCGACAGGATCGGCGCGTCGGCCGCGCTTCCCGCCGGTGGTCCGTCGACACCGGGCGATACCAGCATCTCGTCCGGCAGGTTGGCAGCAACGGAAATCCCCGACCCGACCTGGGTGACGAGATATCCCTCGGCAATGAGCTGATCGATCGCCAACAGCACCGTCCCTCGAGCGCAGTCCAGTTCCGTTGCCATCAGTCGCGAGGACGGCAGCTTCGTCCCCGGCGCCAGCCGCCGTTCGAGGATTGCGCGTCGAAGCTGCTCGCCGATCTGCCGGTGCAGGGGCGCGGCCCCGGTCGGGTCGATTGCGATGCCGAGCGGGGGCGTCTTGCGGGCTCGCGGCCTCATAACTGGTACAGCCTACTTTCACGGAACTGGATCTTTCTTATAGACCATATCGGCATCATGGTCCGCCCCACAACGATCCAGGCAGGAGTGCGGATTATGACGAGCGTGACGACAGCGGAAGCACCGGTGGCGGCAGAGGCGGATGGCGCCGCGTCGAGCTTTGCGGTCTCGCAGGTCAACAAGGTCAAGCGTGTCCATGAGCGCGGGCGCTACGACAAGAAGACCATCTACGAAATCCTGGATGCGGCTCTGGTCTGCCACATCGCCTATGTCATCGACGGCCGCCCCTACTGCACGCCCACCAGCTTCTGGCGCGAAGGCGACCATCTCTACTGGCACGGTTCGTCGGCCAGCCGGATGATCCGTACCCAGAAGGAAGGCGTCGATGTCTGCCTGACGGTCACGCATCTCGATGCGCTGGTGATGGCACGCTCGGGCTTCCATCACTCGGTGAACTATCGTGCGGTGATGGCCTTCGGGAAGGCGCACATCATCGACGACGTCGACCACAAGCTGAAGCTGATGGACCGCTTCATCGACCGCATCTACCCCGGCCGCTCGGAGCTCATCCGCCAGCCCAACAAGCAGGAGCTGAAGGCGACGACGATGATGGGCATGGAGATCGAAACCGCCTCGGGCAAGATTCGCGACAAGCATGTCGCGGATGACGAGGAGGATTACGAGGCGGTGCCCGCCTGGTCGGCGCTCTATCCGATCACGCAAGTCCTCGGTGCGCCGTCCGACTGCCCGCGCCAGCTCCCCGGCCTCACGCGGCCCGACGAGATGGCCGACTTCACGCCCGGCGACCGGCTCGATGAGATCATGACCAAGACCTATCGTCGGACGTTCGGAGAGTAATTCCGCGAACGCAGCGTCTTCGAGGCTTACCGATAGGCAAGCCGAAGCGCATAGGTGCGGATATCGTGCGGCCAGCTCGATATCTGCTGCTCGAACCGAACGCGATCGTTGGCGAATAGAGCGCGTATCGCCTCTTCAAAGCCCGGCAGATTGCCGGCCATTGCGGACATAAAGCGATAGGCAGCCTCCTGGGCAGCACGCAGCGCCTGTGCCGGGCTGCCGATCTTCCGCGCTTCGTCCACCAACTTCCGCAGCGCCACCGATGCGCCACCTGGTTGCGCGGCGAGCCACTCCCAATGGCGTGGCAGCAACGTCACCTCACGGCCGACGACCCCCAGCTTCGGCCGTCCCCGTCCGCGACGCTCGGGGCTCGACTCCTCGTTTGGGCCAGACGAGGCCGGCGATCGCGACAGACGCGCGACGATGTCGGCCTCCGTCCCGCGAAGGTCGAAATCGAGCGTGCGGCCCGTGGCGTCGTCGAAAACGAGGACAGGTTCCGAGGCGCCGCGCTCCACGGACGCTTTCACTGCCAGCACGACCTCACTCAAGGGGCCTGACAGCAGCATTCGACTGCCCTCGAAGGCAGTAGCCGGGGTGGAATGAAGGTCGTTCATGCTAAGAACTTTATATCAGGGTAAAATACCTTGCGTCAATATTACCCGTATAATATTAAGACCGCATGAGGACCATCGACAAGAAGGCGGCAATCGCAGCGTACAAGGAACGCAAGCCTGTCATCGGCATCTATCTGGTTCGGTGCCTGACATCAGGCGACGCCTGGATCGGACAAAGTCCGAACCTGGATACGATTCAAAACCGCATCTGGTTTGCGCTCCGACTCGGCAGCAGTCCCCATTCGAGCCTTCAGAGGGCTTGGCGCGAACATGGCGCCGAGAACTTCGTCTTCGAAGTCGTCGAGCAACTCGAAGACGAGGAGTCGTCCTATTTCAGGGACGATCTTCTGAAGAAGCGCCTGAAGCACTGGCAGTCGAAGCTCCAGGCCACGCCTCTCTGAAGTCCTGGGTTACGTCGACGTGGTCGTTTCCACGCGGCCATCTGTAACGATGGCCGCGTCGACTGCGTCTTCGACGAAGAGACCGAAGAACTAGATCCGCCCCATCAGTAGCAAGATCAGGATGATGATGAGCACGAGGCCAATGCCGCCACTGGGATAATAGCCCCAGCCGCTGCTGTACGGCCAAGTCGGCAGCGCACCGATCAAGATCAGGATCAGGATAATCAGCAGAATAGTTCCCAACATGACCGTGGCCTCCGGGCTTGATTGGCACTTCAAGCAGGGCCGGCACCGCGCGAACGACAACGCAGGGTGGTAAGTCCGGCACCGATCATAGGGGAATCGGCTTCTCACAAACGGCCCTGCCACTGGATCGTTCCAATTCAGACTGAAGAGCTTTTCGCTGCGGTACAGGGACCGGTTGGCCTGCCGGCACCGATGGCGGAGGCGCAAGACGAGGAACCCAGGTTCAATCGCAACACGAACCCGTCTCGTGCGTTGTCGTCGCGGTACGCTATGCTGGACGCAGGCCAACCTGTCGGTCACGAACGCGCATGAGGTGGGCCTCGCGGCCGACGGCCCCCTCGGGAGGCAAGATGCAAACTCTCGGTCAAACTCGAAGTGCCGCGGCGCAAGAGCCTGCCTTCGAGGAGCAAGTGCTCGATCTACCTTCAAGCGTGTTCGACCTGCTGCCGATCGGCGTCTATGTCTGCGACATCCAGGGAAGGATCGTTCGCTACAACCGTGCTGCTGCCACCCTGTGGGGACGCAAACCGAAACTCGACGACGCGAGCGATCGGTTTTGCGGCTCTCTCCACCTTTACGCCCTCGACGGCAGCCCGATCGCCCACGCCGATTGTGCAATGGCTGAAGTCCTTACGAATGGTTCTCCTGTCCGCAATCGCGAGGTCGTCATCGAGCAACCGAACGGCGCGCGGATCGTCGTGGAAATGAACGTCAATCCGCTGAGAGATTCGGCCGGCGGTGTCATCGGAGCCGTCAATTGCCTGAACGACGTTTCCGAACGGCACAGTTCCGCCGCGATAACTACAGGCGACGCCGTGCGGCCGGAGCTGGATCTGCTCAAAGCCCTTCCCGTCGCGGTCTACACCACCGACGCCGCGGGCCTGATCACTTTCTACAACCAAGCCGCGGCCGAACTCTGGGGTTGTCATCCGGAACTGGGCAAGAGTGCCTTCTGCGGGTCATGGAAGCTCTACCGCCCCGATGGCAGACCGCTCGCCCACGATGAATGCCCGATGGCGATTTCCCTCAGGGAGCAGCGGGCCGTTCGCAACAGCGAAGCGATTGCCGAACGACCCGACGGGAGCCGGGTTCCCTTCATTCCGTATCCGACGCCACTCTACGATCGATCCGGCCATTTTGTCGGCGCGATGAATGTCCTCATCGATATCAGCGACCACAAGCGTTCCTTGCGGCTGCTCGCGGAGATCGTCAATTCTTCCGACGACGCCATCATCACCAAGGACCTCAACGGCGTCATAACAAGCTGGAACCCGGGCGCCGAGCGGCTCTTCGGCTACACCAGCACCGAAACGATCGGGCGCCACATCACCATGCTGATGCCGCCCGATCGCCACAACGAAGAACCGGGCATCCTCGCGCGTCTCCGCGCCGGCGAACGCATCGACCATTACGAAACCGTTCGCCAGCGCAAGGATGGAAGCCTTATCGATATCTCGCTCACGGTGTCGCCGGTGAAGGACGAGGACGGCATCGTCGTCGGAGCGTCGAAGGTCGCCCGCGACATCACCGAACGGCGACTCGCCCACGAGCGGCAACGGCTGCTACTGAGAGAGATGGATCATCGGGTGAAGAACCTGTTCGCCTTGGCGGGCAGTGTCGTGACCCTGAGTGCGCGTTCGACACAATCGGTACAGGAGCTGGCATCGACGGTGAATGAACGTCTCGCCGCCCTCGCCCGCGCCCATTCCCTCACCCTGCCCGATCCGACTGCCGGCGACAGCATAAGCGAACGAACGACAACGCTGCACACCCTGCTTCGAACGATCCTGTCGCCACACGACGTGCGGGCCAAGAATCCCGACACGCGTTTTGCGATCCATGGGATCGACCTTCCACTCGGCGGTGGCTCCGTCACTTCCTTCGCCCTGCTCTTCAACGAGTTCGCAACGAATGCCGCGAAATACGGGAGCCTGTCGACCTCCGATGGCACGGTGGCCATTGTCTGCAGCGAACAGAAAAACATGATCCACATCCAATGGACCGAAAAAGGCGGCCCCTCAACGGATGCCCTCGCCAAGGATAAAGGCTTCGGCAGCACGCTCGTCGAGGCGACGGTCGCCCAACTGGGCGGAAAGGTCTCTCGGGAATGGCGAACCGAAGGGCTGGTTATCGAGATCTCGGTAGACCGGAATCGGTGTATGGCCCAAGTGAGACAGCGTCAATGAAAGCCGGCGTCTGAAGTCATTCGAGAGGGCGCAGCCAGCGCCCTTTGCCGACTGCGCCAAACGCGGACTCGAAGCCCGAAGAACGGCCCGTCCTACATCTTTGGCAAAAGGACCGTGTCGACGACGTGAATGACGCCGTTGGACTGCTTTACATCGGCGATCGTGACCGTTGCCACGTTGCCATTCTCGTCGGTCAACGTGATCTTCTCGCCCTGCATATTGGCCTGGAGCGTGCAGCCGCCAACTGTCTTCACGGGATGGCTGCCCTTGTCGTCCTTGATCATTTTAGCAATCGCGCCGGACATCGCGTTGGCCGAGACGACATGACAGGTAAGGATCTGGGTGAGCTTCGCCTTGTTCTCCGGCTTGACCAGCATTTCGACGGTTCCCGGCGGAAGCTTGGAGAACGCGGCGTTCGTCGGGGCAAACACCGTGAAGGGACCGGAGCCGGACAACGTGTCGACGAGGCCGGCTGCCTTCACGGCCGCAACCAAGGTGGTGTGGTCCTTGGAGTTCGCAGCATTCTCGACGATGGTCTTGGTTTCCAGCATCGGCGCGCCACCAACCATTGGATTTGCCGCCAGCACGGGATAGGCCGCGACGATCGCCAGCACCGCGACTGCGGCAGAGAAAGCGTTACGCTTCGGCATCTTTACCTCCTGAGATTGGATTGAGCGCGTCACAGGTGCTGTCACGCGGCGCGGCAACGGGAGGTGCCAAGAGCCTCCTCACCGTCATCGTTCGCGATCTGATTACGAGGTGCGCATTGGCGTGGATCACAGGTCGCGTGTCGAAGCGCGGCTCTCCTGCTACACGGTCGTGTGAGCGCCCTTCGCATCGGAAGGCAACGTCTCATGACCAAGCGTGACGGCCTGGGCGGGAGCCGCTGGCTTGCGCTTCAGGTGAACTCCCTTGAGCCAGAGCAGGAAGGCTTCCCAGTGAATGCCGGCGATCACTTTCAGCGTCAGCAGCGGATAAACGACAAAGGCACGGGCGAGCGCTGCATCGGTCAAGGTCCGGCGCGTCGCAGAAAGATTGGCGGCCATCATTGGCCCTTCACCGTCGCGCGCCGTAATCGTCACCGACAGGCTTTCGTCGGGTGGGGTGACGGCAAAGGAATAGGTCATGTCGACGCCCATGAAAGGCGAGACATAGAGCGTCTTGTGACTGGCCTGATGAATGGTGCCAGTTGAGGGGGTCACCAGGGGGATGAGGTAGCTGTGGCGTTCTCCGAAGGTATTGCTGACTTCGTAGAAGATCGCCGCGAGCGAATTGTCCGCCCGATGACAGAAATAGATGCTGAGCGGATTGAAGACGTATCCCAGCACGCGCGGCATCGTCAGGAGCCGGATCGGTCCGCCGGCTTCTACGCCTGCCTGACGCAGATGGCTCTCAATCTGACTCCGTAGAGGTGCGGCGGTCCTATCGCCATGATCCCTATCGCGAAAACCGAAGAGGTTGAAGCGGTTGCGCGAGAACAGCCGCAGGGTATCTGCCACGGTGTCGATCTCATCGAGATCCAGCAGAAGGTAAAAAACCTTGTACCGGAGCCGATGCCGCTTCGGTCGCAGTCTGTGGTGGACCACCTCGCCGGCGTAGAGAGCGGACCGAAGGGTCGTCATCAGGCCGCCTCTTGGATAGCCCGAGCTGCGACGAGATTGTCGACATGGATGCGGCCGGATTCATTGGGGACGACCCAGGGCCGCCGCACGGCACCGAGAGCCTCGGCAACGGCAAGCCCCGCCTGGAGGCCATCTTCATGGAAGCCGGCACCGAAATAGGCACCGCAGAACCAGGTGTTCCGCCCACCCTGCAGCGCCCACAGCTTTTCCTGCGCGGCCATGGCTGCAGCGTTGAAACTCGGATGCCGGTAGTGCAACCGTTCGACGATGCTTGCACTCTCGATCTGCCTGTGAGGGTTGAGCGTGACGAACAGAGGCGTTTCGTCGGCGATGCCTTGCAATCTGTTCATCCAGTAGGTGACGGCAAGCTGGCGGTTGTCCCCCGCGTCGCACGACATGTAGTTCCAGCTCGACCACACCTTGCGGCGCCGTGGCATCAGGTTGGCATCCGAGTGGAGAATGGCGTCGTTACCAAGGTAGGAGAAAGCACCAAGCAGGCGTCTTTCGTCGACGCTCGGATCTGCGATCATGCCGAGTGCCTGATCGGCGTGAGTGGCAATCACGACATGGTCGAAGCGGCGCCGGTCGCCATTCGCACCAATGACTTCGACGCCCCCTGGCAGGCGCACTATGCCCTTGATGGGATGGTTTGAAACAATTTCCGGGATGGCCTTCGCGAGACGCTGCACGTAAGAGCGGCTTCCGCCGTCGACGGTACGCCAGGTCGGACGACCGGACAGTTTGAGAAGGCCGTGGGTCTCGCAGAACCGGATGAAGGCGGTTGCCGGATAGTTCCCGATATCTGCCGCCGGCGTCGACCAGATTGCCGCAGCCATCGGGAAGAGATGATCGTTGCGGAATGCCGCGCCATAGCCGGCAGCGTCGAGATAGTCACCAAGCGAGGTGGCACCAAGCTGCGCCGCATCGAGCGGCGCCCTGCGGTAGAAGCGTATGAGATCCCACAGCATGCGCCAGAACCTTGGACTCATCGCGTTCTGGCCCTGGGCGAACAGACCCGAGAATCCCGTGCCGGAGTACTCCAGCCTGCCATCGTCGAGCGACACGGCAAATGACATGTCGGATGGCTTTGTCCTGACGCCGAGGTGGCGGAACAAGGCAGCGAGGTTCGGATAGGTGACATCGTTGTAGACGACGAACCCGGTATCGACAGCCACACCCGAAGCTTCGACCGTGTGACTGTGGCCACCCAGACGATTCTCCGCTTCGAACAGGGTCACGCGGTGGCGCTGCGACAGCAGCCAGCCAGCAGATAGGCCGGCGATGCCACTGCCGACGATGGCAATTTCCAGCGTCTGGCCGGCCGTAGTGCAAATGCTATCCTTCCCCATCAACTCCTCGGGCCGGCAAGTTCGGTGCCACAGGTTTCCCCTTTGCGGTTTGCGCCGCCATCGTTCTACGGTACCGCAGACGCCGTGGATCACTGCCCAGCCGGTGATCCAACGGAGTCACCCGGGCGTACAAGGGCAAATGAATGTCGCAGGCCTATATCTCAGAGAGAGGCGGTCGCTCCCTGGCCGGGCCGCGAGGGTCGTGCCTTTGAAGCCGGTCGAGCAGCAAAGGACCCTGCCCTCTCCTGGTGAGCTGTGCCGACTGATGCAGTCCGTCGCGGCAACGCATGACCGAACCGCGTTTGCTGCCTTGTTCGGCTATTTTGCGCCGCGCGTGAAGGCCTTCCTCATGCGCTCCGGCCTCTCCGCCAACATGGCAGAGGAAGTGACCCAGGAGACCATGCTGGCGATGTGGCACAAAGCATCCTATTTCGACCCGAGCCGAGCCGGCGTGTCGACGTGGATCTACGCCATCGCGCGAAACCAGCGCATCGATCGATTGCGGCGCGAGCAGACGCATACCATCGATCGCCATCTCGATCCCAGCGACGAACTGGAACCACCGGACTCGGGTGAAGACATTGCGCTCGTGGCCGAGCGCGACGAGCAGGTCCGGACGGCGCTCGCAGCCCTGTCGAGCGAACAGGCAACCATCGTCCATCTCTCGTTCTTTGCCGATAAGCCGCATGCGGAGATCGCGCGCGAGCTCGGCATTCCCCTGGGAACGGTCAAATCGCGGATCCGGCTCGCCTTGAACCGCTTGCGCTCTCTGCTGGGCGACGAAACATGACGATCAATCATCATCCGAGCGACGCGACGCTTCTGCGCCATGCAGCCGGAACCCTTGGTGCCGGACCAGCTGTTGTGATCGCGGCGCATCTCGAAGGATGCGAATCCTGCCGCAGGCGGATCTCCGAATTCGAGTCGGTGGGCGGAGCGATCCTCGAGGGCATGCCTCTCGAACCCTTGAAGACGGATGCTCTGGCGCGTGTGCTTGAACGGCTCGACCTTCCGCCATCGTCGCCCCGGTCGGGATCGCTCGTCACCCGGCATCATCGCCTTGTCGGGCTGGAGCTCCCGCCCTCTTTGCATCATTGCGAGATCGGCCCCTGGCGCTGGCTCGGGCCAGGTTTCAGGTGGAGCAAAGTCTCCATTCCCGGAAGCTCCGATGCCAAGGTCATGCTGCTCAAAGGGCGGGCTGGCCTGAAGCTCCCGGCGCACGGACACGGCGGCACGGAGTTCCTGCAGGTGCTGTCGGGGTCCCTTTTCGACGAACGTGGCCGATATCATCCGGGTGACCTGGATGAAGCGGATATCGACGTCGATCATCAACCTGTCGTCGGCCCCGACTCCGAATGCATTTGCCTTGTCGCGTTGGAGGGCGACACGCGCCTCCACAGCGCCCTGGGGCGGCTGCTGTGGCCGTTCGTCGGCTTCTGAAGCGGAACCGTTGCCACAGACGCCCCGCATCCGCCGCGCGAACATATGCATTAGGCGCAGACCTGCTCAATTCACCGCTATGCTAGTCTCCGCAACCCAGGCGTGACGTCACGCCCGAGCAATCAGGGCGCCGACGGCGCGCGGAGGAAGCAAGATGAGCGTACGTGCGGGGCGTGAGTTCCTGGCAATCCCCGGGCCGACGACGGTGCCTGACGAAGTGTTGCGGGCGATGCATCGCCCGGCAGTGGACATCTATTCCGGCCCGCTCCTGGCGCTGACCGACGGCCTGCTGCGCGATGTCGCCCGTGTGTTCAATACCAAGGGCCGGGCCTACATCTACATCGCCAATGGACACGGTGCCTGGGAGGCCACCCTCACCAACGTGCTGTCCAAGGGGGACAAGATCCTGGTCCTCGAAAGCGGGCGATTTGCCATTGGTTGGGGTGACAATGCCCGCCGCATGGGCGTCGACGTCGAAGTGCTGAAAGGCGGCATGCGTCGCGCCGTGCGACCCGCCGAAGTGGAAGCACGCCTGAAGGCGGACAAGGGCGGCACCATCAAAGCCGTGCTGGTCGCTCAGATCGACACCGCCTCCGGCGTGGTGAACGACATCGCAGCCATCAGCCAGGCGATGCGCGCCGCGGGACATGATGCACTCCTGATGGTCGATGCGGTGGCCTCGCTTGGGTGCATGCCATTCGAGATGGACGCCTGGGGCGTGGACGTGGCCATGTCGGGCTCGCAGAAGGGCATGATGACGCCACCGGGGCTGGGCTTCGTCGTGGCCAACGACCGCGCGCGCGCGGTGCACAAGACCGCTGGCCTGCGTACGCCCTATTGGGACTGGACCGAGCGCGAGGGCGATCTCCACTATCAGAAATATGCCGGCACCCCTCCCGAGCACCTGCTGTTCGGCCTGCGCCAGGCCCTCGACATGCTGTTCGAGGAGGGCCTCGAAAACGTATACCGCCGCCATCAGTTGCTGGCGGAGGCGGTGCGCCGCGCCGTTGGCGTCTGGGCGGAAGGCCAGGCCATCGGCTTCAACATCATCGAGCCCTCCGAACGCAGCGATGCGATCACGGCGGTTCTGCTGAACGGCGGCCACGACCCGGAAGCGCTACGCGCCTACTGCAATCAGAAATGCGGCGTGATCCTTGGCCACGGCATCGGTGAACTTTCGGGCAAGGCCATCCGGATCGCCCACATGGGCCATGTCAACGCGCCGATGATGCTGGGCACACTGAGCGTAATCGAGGTAGGCCTCAATGCCCTCGGCATCCCGCACGGCAAGGGTGGCGCACAGGCGGCCATCGACTGGCTGGGCGAACAGGTGAAGGCATAATCGCATTCGACGGCTGCACTCGCCCACGACCCGGGGTTCAGAACTTGATGCTGAACCCAATCAGCGGGCCGTGAAGCACCAGATCGATCCCTCTCGTGTCGATGCCGGTTCCGGTCGTGTAACTCGCCGCGAGAGCGCGATAGCCCAGTGTCGCGGCAAGTTGGTAGCCATCGAACTGCCAAGCATATGCGTAGGCCGCGACCGCCTGCCATGAAAACTGGCTGCCGAGGCCGAAGCCCCCGACATCGCCGCGTAGAAATGCCGTCTGACTGGGGGTGAACTGGTGGCGCACACGAAACCCGATCACCGGATCGACCCATTCGAGGTTGCCCGACTTGGCGACGGCGATATCCCGCGATCGTTCGAAACCCAGATTGTAAAGATCGGCGGTCATCAGCGCATCGAGGCTCGCCGTCACTGAATTGTTCCAGTAGCGAAAGCCAAACAGGGCATCGGCCGCGGTGAAGGAGGTAGGGCTGTGCGACCAGCGCGAGACCTCGTAGATGCCGCCAACCTCGACGATGGTCATCGTGTAGTTGAGCTGGGCATTGACGACGCCGTTTACGTTGAGGCCGGCTAGAGGGTTGCGGTAGCGCGCCGCCGATTTCGAGAAGCCAAGATTGGACCAGACCAAGTCGGCGTAGAAACCCACCGGCCCCTTGTTTGCTTCGAAGTAGGCATTGAACGCGGCAATCGAGCTGCTGTTGCTCACGATGTCGAAGAAGCCCGCGTTGACGTCAAATATCTGCCCCCGCGCGGTCGTGTTGCCGCTCACGCTCGTGAACCAGGCATAGGTGCTGGCATTGAACCGCCAACCATCTCCCGGCGAAGCCTCCTCGGCCGCGGCAGGCCGCACCGCACTCGCCAGCAGGGAGATGACGATCGCGGCGATAGCGACACCTCGGCGGCTTTTCCCATCCCTAATCATTCGCGTTCACTCCCGCATCAAATGCGACCATACCCCGGCCATGCAATTGGTGGCGGTCTTTGCGTCCAGAGTCACGAAGCGGTTTTGACATCTCTCTTCCTGGCGAGGATCCAATAAGACAGCACTGCGATCAACGTGATCAAGGCGGCCATGACCAGCATCGTGAATCGATAGCTGCTGAGATAGGCCGTCGTGCCGTTGGCAATGACCTCGTGCACCAGCTTCGCATCGAACTTGTCGGTGTTTCCGGTCTGCACATAGGATTGGAGGATGCCGATGGCCTGCGCCTGTTCACCCGGCGTTGCGCCGGCGTGCTCCAGCCGCTGCCGCAACAGCGGCGAGAACATGCCGTAGATCAGCGACGAACTCAGCGCCAAGCCGAGAGCAAAGCCGAACTGGCCGAATGCCGTGCGCGACGACCCAATAGCGCCGACGAGCGCAGGTGGAGGCTTGGCGACGAAGACGTTGGCCGCCGGCGCCTGTGTCAGCATCATACCGACGCCCGCCACCACCAGCGGAGCCACGAAGACGAGGTAGGGTGTCTTCTCGCCCGAGAACGCCATCGCCGCCAGCGCGGCCGCCATCGCGACCAGGCCTCCCGGGATCATCAGCCGCATGGCAACGCCCCGCGCCACCAGGCTGCCTGCCCAGCTCGCCGCGACGATACAGGCCGCGATGAAGGGAAGCTGTCCCAGGCTCACCTCGAACGGCGTGTAACGATAGACGTACTGCCACAGCAGCGAGAGCTGAATGGCAACGACGGCGTTTCCGACGTTGAAACCGATGCCCGCCAGGGCACTCGCCAGCAGTTCCGGATCGGCGAAAGACCGGATGGGAAAGGCCGGGTGCTCGCAGCGCCATTCCCACAGCGCAAAGCCAACCAGGCCGACGAGCCCTACAGCCATCGGAATCAGCACTTTCGTACTGCCCCAACCAGCCGAGGCTGCGTTGCTGACGGCATAGAGCGCACAGACCAGCCCGATCGCCACAAGGACCAAACCCAATACGTCGAGACGACCGGCCGCCGGGTCCTTCGCTTCGGGCACCGCCTTCAGGCACCATACCAGCGCGGCCACGCCGACGGCAGGTCCCAGCAAGTAGGCAGCTCGCCAGCTCACGCCCGCGAGATAGCCGCCCAGCACACAAAGGACCACGATGCCGAGCGTCTGCAAGGCGAGCCATTTGGCGACCGCCCGTGCCAGCGCCGTCGGCTCCGGGGCCACGGCGCGCAGCAACGCGAACGACAGCCCAAACGACGCTGCAAATCCGACACCTGAAAGGACGCGTCCCAGAACGAACAACGTGGCGTTCGACGCAAAAGCCGTCACGACGCCGCCAGCCAACGTCACCAGCAGCCCGAGCAACATCACCTTCTTGCGGCCGATCCGATCGCCGAGGCTTCCTGTGGCCATGATGCTGGCCGCAATGCAGAGCGTTCCGATGCTCGCCGCCAGCGATCGCTCCGCGCCCGTCATATGCAATGCATTGCCGGCGGCGACGACGGCGATATTGTGGATCGCCGGATCGAGATTCATGGGCAGCGACGCGGCGACCAGCGCCAGCAGCGCCGCCCCGCCGACCGCTCGTGCGCCCTCTCGTTCCGATCCCCGCACCGCATCGCTCATGTCGTGGCCTCTCCTTGCAGCAAATCCCGAACAGCCCCTGGGAGAGCTGCGACCGGCGTCGACGCAAACAGCGCATCGAGACCTTCAGGCTCCAGTTGATCGGCCAGGCCGATGCAGACGATGACACTGGGATCAGACGCCAAGGCGTCCTGCGTTCCGACGGGTTCAGGCTCCAGCGACCAGCGTCGGCCGACAAGCTGCAGCACGAACCGGCGTTCGGGCGCCTCGACAAGCCGCACGATCCCCTTGGCACGCACCACCGCCGGGGGAAGCGCGGCAACCGCCGTGCGCAAGGCGTCACCATCGAGCATCTGTCGGTGGACGAAGCTCCAGGTCGCGAACTGCCGAGCATGCTCGCCATCGGCCCGCGGGCGGGACAAGGCGGCATACCCCGTCGCGCCCGAGAGCAAGAGGTCGGCGACTTGGCCTGCTCTGGGGGCTGCCACGATACGAGCGCCGGGCATTTCGGCAGCAATCCATGCACGCACCTGCCGGAAGGCGGCGGCATCGATGAGGTCCACCTTGCTGAGCACGACCAGGTCGGCCGTCTCGAGCTGGCTCCGCACCAGATCGCCGACATACTTGTCGTGTACGCGCGTCCGTACCGTCTCCGCGTCGGCGACCACGATGATACCGTCGAGAAACAGACGGGGATGGCTCGCCGCATAGTCCGCGATCCTGGCGGGATCGGCGACGCCACTTGCCTCGATCACGATGTGCTCGGGCCCATTCGGCCGTTCGGCCAGGTCATGCAACGCAAGCGCAAGATTGTCGCCGATCGAGCAGCAGACGCAGCCGTTGGTCAGGCTGATGGTCTCGCCCTCCCGGTTCGCAATTAGGGCCGCATCGATGTTCACGCTTCCGAAGTCGTTGACGACGACAGCGAGCCTCACGCCCTGCGGGTCCGCCAGCAGACGGTTGAGCAAAGTCGTCTTCCCCGCCCCCAGGTAACCGCCGATCACGGAGACAGGAATGTTCACCGGCTGTCAGCCTGCGACCGAAAACACGCGCCCGCCCAGGATGGTCGCAAGCACCGGAACATCCTTGATGGCCATCGGTTCGACCGTCAGAGGATCGCTCCCCAGGACCGTGAAGTCGGCGCGCTTGCCGACGCGGAGGCTGCCGATCTCGTGATCCCGATGCAACAGCCAGGCGGCGTTGTACGTCATCATCCGCAGCCCTTCGTAAGCGGATACCCGCTCCTTGGGGCCTTGCACCCGCCCCGTTGTCGTGACGCGGTTCACGGCCGCCCACATGGTGAGCAGCGGGTCGACCGGGGACACCGGCGTGTCGCTGTGTGCCGATACGATGACTCCGAGGCGCAGCGCCGTGGCCGCCGGGTTCATGGCAGCGGCACGGAACGCGCCAAACGTGTGGGCGCGGTGGAAATCGCCCCAGTAATACATGTGGTTAGAGAACAGCGTGGCCGAAATGCCGAGCGCCGCCATGCGCCGTAGCTGCGCTTCGTCCAGCAACTGGCCGTGGACGATGAAATGCCGATGATCGGCGCGCGGCTTCTCCGCCTGCGCCGCCGCCACCGCCTCGATGAAGACCTCGGAGGCCTGATCGGCATTGCAGTGCGCGACGATCTGCATTCCGGCGGCGTGCATTGCAGATACGATCCGCGTCAACTCCTCTGGCGCGCGGTTCCACAGACCGTTGGCTCCGGTGCGAAGATAGCCTGGGGCCCGCAGCCGGCCGGTGAAGCCCTGGTTCGAACCGTCCACCAGGATCTTGATTCCCTGAAATGTGAGCTTGTCGTTGCCCTTGTCCTTCAGAGACGTCGCGGCAGCGATCATGTCCTCGACTTTGGGCACGGTGATGCCGTTGTTGTGCGCGACGATGCGCACCGGAAAATCCGGCGAACCGGTGGCAGCGAGCGCTGCCTGCAGGAAGGCGGGCTCGAAATAGGTGCTGCCACCACCATCGACGATGGTCGTTGCCCCGCGTGCCTGGGCTACCTTGGCGAAGTTGAAGAACTGCGCGGTATCGGTCGAGGCGCCGACTAGGTCGGATGCCACGGCCTTGATCGCGGCCATCATCGCCGCCATTTCCTGCAATTCGCCGGTCGGAGCCCCCGAGGTATCGCGCAGGACGCCGGGAGCCTTGATGGCGGCATAGTTCGCGAGTTCGAGGGTCGCGGAGTTCACATAGGCGAGGTGGCAGCTCGCGTGGAGCAGGAAGATCGGCCGGGTCTTCGACACCTGGTCGAGATCATGGCGCGTGATCGGGTCGACGAGGTCGTTCAGCGAGGGATCGACACCCCAGCCGATGAGTGGCGTCTTGGAATCAGAGATCGTGGCTTCGATCTCCTTCAGTCTCTTCACGAGCGCAGGAACACTCTTGAGCGCCTCATGCAGTTTGCCCGACGGATCCCGGCGGTCGATAGGACCGACATACTCGGCCTTGGCCCACAGGAGGCCGTCCAGCAGATGGGCATGGCTCTCGATCAGGCCAGGGACGAGGATGCTGTCGCCGAAGCGATCGTCCAGCGTGTAGGGCCCCCACACGGCGCACTCTTCCAGCGTGCCGAGTTCTAGGATGATGCCATCTCGCACCGCGACATGCGTCGCCTCCTCGACCGCGGGATCCATGGTGATGATCTTCTTGGCGCTGAAGATGGTGATCGGTCCTGGCATGGTCGTCTCTCTCCACTGAAGGAAGTCGGTGGGATCCTGTCATTGCGGGATCGGAGGTCGGAGGCACGGTGAGCCCGCGGACACCCAACTCCGCATGCGCGAGCCGAGACAAGCCGCTCTACGTCGGCAGCGCCACCGCTGCGACGCCACCGGACCTGACTGCAAGCCCGACCATTGATCCAATGACAGCAGGCTGCCATGGCCGACCGCTATCCAGTTTGCGCAAAAAGGCGACACGTCGCGCCCCGCAGTTCAGCAGCGGTTCTACTGCGCGTTAGCGGTTGCGCGCGAGACTTCTGGCGTTCTTGTGGCGCATCGATCCGGAGGCTCGGGCCAGGGTGGCGCTGGGACGCTCACCGAAGGTCGACGCATAGACGGCGGCGAACCGGCTGAGGTGCCAGAAGCCCAGCCTGAAGGCGACGTCGGTCACGGTGGTGCCTTCCGCCGGCCGACGGAGCATCGCCCGGGCCCGCCACAGGCGGCGCCAGCGTAGATAATCTTGGGGCGATCTGCCGGTTCGAAGCTGGACCACCGCCTCGAGCGAACGCCGCGACGTCCCGCTCCTGCGGCAGAGTTCCAGCATGTCGATGGGCTTGTCGCCGGCTTCCTCAATCGTGCGTTCGAAGCGTGCCATGATCCTGGTGTGCCGGCCCACCGCGGCCCGATCAGGCCGGAACGTGCCCGATTCGCCAATCGCGATAATCGCCTCGAGCAGGGCGTTGCGCAGCGTCGTACGAGTCGCAGACATTTCCAGGAGCTGAGGCTGGACGTTGAGCTTCGCCAGCACTGTCTGGTTGAGCGCGTTGAACCGCTGGCGTGCCGCGACCGAAGCAACGTGCCAGCGGCCTGCCCGCCGGGCATTGGACGGGCCGAACGGCAGCTCCCAATCCGGCGTCTCGGCGAACAAGGAGGTCTCGAGGCCGAACGTCGCGACTTGCGCGTCGTCGGCGCTGCGCATTGTCCCGCCCTCGCCGGGCCGCACCATGACGACATCCTGGCCGCCGACATCCCGGCCATTGGCCGAGCAGCGCGGGCTCATGACATGCCAGACGCTGAAATCCGGGACCCTCTCGTCCACCGTCAAGACGCTTGCCTGGTCGACCTCCAGGCGGCTGAGCACGACGCCATCCAGATGCAGGTGCCAGTAGCGCCCTCCAAATGAGGGGCCGGAATCAGCCACACAGTGAAAGTTCGCGCCGGGAATGGCTCGCGCCAGTTCTTCTGAATTGTCGGTCGCCGTTCGACGGTAGAAGTGCATGGCCACCCGTCATTTTCCCACGCTGCACACGCGACAAAGTACGATGTCGCCGCGTTGCGCGCTACCGGGCCAGGGGCTTCGGTCGTGGAAAGCCGGCCGTTTCCCCGCAGGTTGGCATGCTTGTTGCCTCACGAGGGAAACACTTGGGGGGCTTTCTCATGATCAATCGTCGTCAGCTTTTCGTCGGTGCTGGATTGGCAGCAGGTGCACTCGCGGCGCCGTCGATCCTGCGCGCCCAAACCCGCACAGTGAAAATGGGTGCTCTGCGCCTCGTGCACTCGATGCCGCCCTACTTCTACGAGAAGTTCGCCCCGGCCGGCCTCAAGATCGAAATCATCGTGTTCGACAGCCCGACCGACGGCAAGAACGCCGTGGTGACCAAGTCGGTCGACTTCGGCACCTTCGGCATCGCAGCTGGCATCCTGGGTGGCGCTGTCGGCGAACCGATCGTGGTGGTCGGCGCCATGTCCAACAAGGGCATGGGAATCATCTCCAAAGCCGGCTCCGACGTGAAGACCGTCAAGGACCTGAAGGGGAAGAAGGTCGGCATCTGGCCGGGCTCCACCCAGGAGGTCTTCGTCCTCGAGCGCCTGCGCATGGAAGGCCTGTCGATCAAGGACATCACATCGGTGCGCGTGCCGTTCGGCGAGATGCCGGCGATGCTGGCGCGGGGCGACATCGACGCCTATGTCGGTGCGGAACCAGGCCCCGCCCTCTCGATCACGTCCGGTGTCGGCCAGCTCGTCGAGTATCCCTATGGCACGGCGATGGGCGGCCTCAACATGATCCTGGGCACGAACGACGAGACGGTCACCAAGGATCCGGATCTCGTGCGCGCCTTGCTGAAGACCCATCGGCAGGCGGTGGAGTTCATGTCGGCCAACAAGCCGGCCGTGGTCGATATGACGGTCCAGAAACTCGGCGCCAACCGCGCGGCAGTCGAACAGGCGCTCGGTGCCAACAATGTCGAGTATGTCTGGAAGCTCGACGACAAGGTCCAGGGACAGGTCAAGACCTATGCCCAGCACATGCTCGAATTGAAGCAGATTCGGGCGCTGCCCAAGTTCGAGACCTTCCTCAATCCGAAGTTCTCGAACGAAATCGCAGCCTGACGTCACAGGCGCCATGTCGATCGCCCAAACAAGCCTCTCGCCAGCAGTAGTGCCTGCGGATACGCGACCGCGCAGGCGCTCCTTGTGGAGTGGCGTCAAACCGACGGTGCTGGCGCTGATCGTGCCGGCCCTGCTCCTGGCCTTCTGGCAGGTGGCAACCACGCTGCAATGGACGCGGCTGATCCCGACGCCCTACGCCGTCGCCGAGTACATGGTCGATTTTGCCGTGGGCGGCATCTACGACGATGCCTACTCCGCCACCTTGCTCACGCACTTGCTGGCCTCGATGAGCCGTGTCTACGGCGGCTTCGCGCTCGCTGCGCTGTTCGCTCTCCCGATCGGGCTGATGATCGGGCGCATGCCGTGGGCGCGCATGCTGCTGGACCCTTTCCTCCAGGTCATGCGGCCGATCCCGGTGACGGCATGGTTGCCGCTGTCGATGATCCTATTCGGTCTTGGCGCCAAGTCGGCTTTTGCCCTGGTCTGCCTCGGCGCGTTCTACCCCATCCTGCTGAACACGGTGTTCGGGGTGCGGGCCGTCGACCCGAAGCTGTTCGAGGCGGCGTCGATGTTGGGTTGCCGTGGCAACGCCCAGTTCTACAAGGTCGTGCTGCCCGCTGCCGTACCCTCGATCTTCACCGGATTGCGGCTGGGTCTCGGCCTTGCCTGGTTCGTCATCGTCGTCGGCGAAATGACGGGCGTCCCCCAGGGACTGGGGGCGGTCATCATGGATGGCCGCACGCTGTCGCGCACCGAGCTGGTCATCTGCGGCATGATCGTCATTGGCCTTGCCGGTTATCTTTCAGACCGCATCGTCGTGGCAATCGGCAACCGCTTGCTGCGCTGGAGCCCCAATCACCATGGCTGAGTCCGCGACACCCATTATCGAGATCAAAGGAGTGTCCAAGGTCTTTCGGATGCAGGATCAGACCATCCATGCGCTGTCCGAAGCAAACCTGTCGATCGACAAGGGCGAATTCGTTTGCCTGATCGGCGCGTCGGGCTGCGGCAAGTCGACGTTGCTCCGAATCATGGCCGGCTTCGAGCAGCCTTCGTCGGGCGATGCCCTGATGTGGGGGCGCCCCATTGCCGGCCCCGATCCGACACGCGGCATGGTCTTCCAGGACTACGCTCTGTTTCCCTGGTTGAGCGTGCGCGACAATATCGGCTTCGGGCCGGCCGCACGGGGCCTGAGCAGCGGCGAGATCAAACAGATCACCGACAAGTTCATCGACCTGGTCGGCCTCGCCAAGTTTGCCAACGCCTATCCGCATCAGCTCTCGGGCGGCATGAAGCAGCGCGTGGCGATTGCCCGCGTGCTCGCCAACGATGCTGAGCTGGTGCTGATGGACGAGCCATTCGGCGCTCTCGACGCCATGACGCGCGAACGGCTGCAGGACGAGCTGCTCGACATCTGGCAACGCACCAAGCTCACGGTCGTCTTCGTCACTCACTCGGTCGAGGAAGCGATCGTGCTTGCCAACAGGGTCGTGGTGATGACGCCCGGTCCCGGCAGGATCGAAAGCGACAACTCCCTCGGCCTGCCGAGGCCGCGCGATGTCTCCAGCCCGGAGTTCAACGACATCCGACGCGTGCTGGGCGCCAAGCTGCACAGCCACCACGCCAAGAAAGCGGCCTAGACGTCTCTTAGCTGCGAGGCCGGTGCCGGCCTGCCATCGCGGACGAGATCGCCGCCGCACGGTCGCGCAGGTCCTCGCCGAGCGCCTTGACGTCGGCCTTGCTCATCTGCGCGCCGAAACCAACGGCACTGATGGCCATCAGCGGCTTGGCCAGTGCATCGAGCACGACGGACGACACCGTAGTCACACCCCTCACGTAGTGGCTCTGGTCGACCGCGTAGCCGCGCCTGCGCGTCTCTTCAACCTCGGCCAGGTAGGTATCGAAGGTCAGATCGCTCTCCCAGCGCAGCTTGGCAAAGCGCGAGCGCAACTCTGAGGTGGTCAATCCGGAGTGCGCGGCCATGCCCCGGCCCAGGGCTGCAATATACATCGGCAGGCGTTGGCCGATGCTCATATAGACCCGGATCGCCGCATCGTTGTCGGCGCGATCGACCAGCACCACGCGCTCACCGGTCATGACGTGCCACAGGGTGCAGGTCACGCCATGGTTCACGGCCACCTCGCGCAGATGTGGTCGCACCATCGCAATGTAGCTCGTCTCTTCCAGCGTTCCCTTGGCCAGCGCCAACAGGCCCAGTCCCACCGAGTAGGTCTTGGTGGTCTCGTTGAACACCGCGAGGCCTTCGTGCACCAACGTCTTAAGGAGGTTGAAACACGTGCTTGGGTTGAGTTCGAGGTCCCGGGCGATACGGCTGACGCCGACAGGAGCCTGCGTCGCCACCAGATAGCGCAGGACAGCGAGGCCACCGATCAGGGCGCCGACGAGTTTCTCGGGCGCCGGCTCTTCACTCGGCATGGCGATCGTTCTTGGCATCCAGATTGTCGCGCTGCATTTCAGGTAACGGGCAGACACACTATTCTGTATCGGAAATGCTCGCCATCCCTCCGAATGCAGAGCTGGCCCACTTCGGCGCGACTACCGCCGGGCCAGACCATCGAGATATCGGCTGATACGCTCACGTACCCCCGGTGCATCGAAATTCTCCATCATCAGCGGCGCCACAGCCTCGAGTTGTTCACACAGGGCGAGCGTCGCCTGACCGATGCTGCGGGCCCGCCGCATCGCCGCCAGCCCAGGGCGCCGCTCGGCGTAGTATCCGACGCGTGCACGTGCGGCATCGGCGAAACCCTCCGCCGGCAACACCTCGGTAACGATACCCACGTCCCGCGCCCGAGTGGCGGTAAGCACGCCTGCCCCGACGCATATCTGCGCCGCGATTGCCGGAGAGAGCCGCGACTGCAGCACAGCTTCGACGATGATCGGGTACATCCCGAACACGAATTCGGGGCAGGACATATGCAGATCCTCGGCCGCAATCACGACATCGGCCAGGCACAACAAGAGGGCTCCCGCTCCCGACGCTCGCCCTCGGGCAATCGCCACGATGGGCGCCCGGCTGCGCGCCATCGCCCCGATCATCGTCAGCAGTGCCTGCTCCTGCTCCGGCAGGCGACCGCCGACGAACTCGCGGATGTCGGCACCGGCGCAGAACAAGTTTGGCGACGCGCTCGACAGCAGCACGATCTCGTCAGCGTACGCGCCAGCGACGGCTTGTGCGATGCCGTCCATCATGTCGGCCGTCAGCGCGTTGGCCTTGTCGTTGCGCGTCAACGCAATCTCGAGCAGTCCGTCGGCACGACGAAGCGCAAGCGGGCTTTCCGTTGACAAGGTCATGAGGCTCCTATGTATTTCTTATAGAGAAGTATTTGCACAATAAAGAATATCAGGCCATGCCCTCTCTTTTCACCAATTCCCTTCGCACGCCTGTTCCTGCCAACACCGTCGATCGCGACGCTTTCCGCGACATGTGCAAGGCCTTCGCCGAAAAAGAGATCGGCACGCGCTGGAAGCAAGCCGATGCGGAGAAGCGCTTCCCGCGCGCCTTCTACGAGGCCGCCGCACGGACCGGCCTGATCGGCATTACGGCAAGCGAGGATATCGGCGGCGCGGGGCTTGGCAGCTACGAAGAAGCCATCGCGATGGAGGAGATGTCCAAGGTCAACCCGAACCTCGCGGTTGCGGTTCTGGTGCAGAACGTCGCGGGTTCGATCCTCTACGAGCACGGAAACGCCGAGCATCGCGAAATCGCGCGCCGCAACATTGCGGGCGAATGCATCGTTGCGATCACGATAACGGAGCCCGAGGCCGGCAACGACATCCAGAACGTGCAGACCAGGGCCACGCGCCAGGGCGACGAGTGGGTGCTGGACGGCATGAAGTCCTTCATCACGCTCGGTGGCGACGCAGATGTCCTCGTCACCCTGGCGCAGACCGACCCGGCACTCGGCCGTCAGGGTATGCGCTTCTTCGCCGTGGATCGGCACAATCCGAACATCGAAGTCAGCCAGATCGACACCTACGTCAACCGTCCGGCTCCCACCTACCGCGTGAGCTTCAACAAGGCCCGCGTACCCGAAAGTCGGCGCGTCGACGCGGGCTTCGCCGCGATCATGGCGGGCTTCAACCGCGAGCGCATCATGGTCGCCGCCCGCTGGCTCGGGCACATGCAGACGGCGCTCGACTGGGCACGCGACTATGCCGTGACGCGCCATCAGTTCGGCCGGCCGATCGGCTCCAACCAGTCGATCGCCTTTGCGCTCGCGCAGTCTCATGTGGACGTGGAGGCCGCACGCCGGCTCACCTATCACGCGGCCACGCGCTGGGACAGCGGCCTGCCGCTGCGCGACGTGATCCTCGATGTCTCGGCCGCGAAGCTGCACTCGACCCAGGCCGTAGTGCGGGTCACGCAGACAGCCTTGCACGTCGGTGGCGGTTGGGGCCTGACGACGGAGCTGCCGGTGATGCGTTGGGCGCTCGATGCGCTGGTGGCGCCGGTCACGGTCGGCAGCGTGGAGATTCAGCTACGGGCAATTGCCCGTGAGATGGGCCTACCGGTCAACTGAGCGGCGCGCACTGGTCACCGCTTCAAGACCGACGGGTCGAGCAGACCCGTCGGCATTTGGCATAGTACGACTCTGCTTACTCGACCTTGAGGTTGAGGTCCTTGACCATCTTCGTCCACACCTGCAGCTGATCCTTCTGATACTGCACCGCCTGCTCGCGCGTCGACGGCGTCGGCACCAAGCTGGTTTGCAACAGCTTCGCCCTGATCGCCTCCGTTTCGAGGACCTTGACGACCTCCTTGTTCAGACGGTCGAGGATCGCGTCGGGCGTCCCGGCCGGCGCAACGAGGGCCCACCAGCCATCCATGTTCGGCGGAGTGGGCAGGCCGCTTTCCGCGAAGGTCGGCACGTCGGGCAGCAACTCATAGCGCTTGGGTGACGGCACACCGACCGGCCGGACCTTGCCGGCCCGGATCATGCTCAGCGACGCAGGCACGTCGGCCACCATGATCTGGACATGTCCACTGATCAGGTCGGCGAGCGCCGGCGGCGTCGACTTGTAGGGTACGTGCGTCACGTCGAGCTTGTGAGCGTTCTTGAGATAGCCGCCATAAGAAATGCCGCCCGTGTTGCCGCTCGCGTAGTTGTACTTCCCGGGATTGGCCTGGATCAGCTTGATCAACTCAGGTGCGGTCTTGGCATTGACGTCATTGTTGACGAGCCACACGTAATTGACCGACGCGACCAACGCGATATAGGCCAAGTCCTTGACCGGATCATAACGGACCCCACTCGTCAGGCCACCGGGGCTCGCGGCAAGACCGGAATTGGTCAAGAGTCCGAGCGTGTATCCGTCCGGTGCCGCCGTCGCGACGATCTCGGTGCCCACCGTCGTGTTGTTCCCCGGCTTGTTGTCGATGACGATGGGCTGGCCCAGCGCTTGGGACAACGGCTCGGAGAGGATGCGGGCGAGGATATCGCTGCCGGAACCTGGGGCGAACGGCACGATGAGCCGGATCGGCTTGTTCGGATAAGGCTGTGCCGCGACGGGCACTGCAGCCACGAAGCTTGCGGCGACAGCAAGGCCGGCAAGCCAGCGGACGATCTTCATTGGGGTTTCCTCCTTCTATGTCGAGATGTTCTTTCTTGTATTGAGATCCTATAGTCGCACGGCAGAGCGAGCAGGCACGCCGCTCACGAAGGCACACGCGACGAGATCGCTTGCCCAGCGAAACGGCGTTGCCGGAAAAAGCTAGATCTGAATCCTCACGGCGCCGATCCACCGGAGCGATACAGGATCGCAGTCAGAAGACGTTGCGTGATTCTCATGCGGACCTCCCACGGTCCAATTCTCTTCTAAGAGAATATCGTTCTCAATAGTGAATTCACAAAACACGCAAGTATCCGCCAAGCAGCGCCTCAGTGGAGGCCGCACGGCAACACTCAGTGTCGCCGTGGCACGCGCCGGGCAACGCGGCCACTTTCCTTCGAAGCAGCAAGGAAGGTGCGATCTCTAGGACTTGAAGCCGAGCTCGCGCGCGATGATGTTCTTCTGGATCTCGCTGGTGCCTTCGCCAATCACATAGACCAGCGCGTCGCGATGGATGCGGCCGACTGGATACTCGCGCATGATCCCGGCGCCGCCGTGAATGCGGATCGCCTGCTCGCTCACGGCCACCGCCGTCTCGCTCGCGATCAGCTTGACGCGCGCGGCCGTTGCTGAATCCAGCGTATTCTGGTCGACACGCCAGGCTCCGTAGTAGACGAGCCATCTGGCGGCTTCGATCTGGGCCGACATCTCGGCGAGCTTGTGGCCGATCGCTTGGTAGTCGCCGATGCGCTTGCCCGCGACCAGGCGATCTTGCGCATAAGCCGTGGCCGCATCGAACGCCGCGCGCGCCATGCCGAGGGCATTGGCGGCAACGCCGACGCGGTTCTCGCTCAGCGACTCGAGGATCACCGGGTAGGTGCCCAGGCGTCCGCCGAGGACGCAATCGTCGGGTACAAAGACATCCTCGATGTGGATCAGGCCGGTTTCGGAGGCGCGGATGCCCTCCTTCTTCAGCTTGTCGATGACCATGCCTTTGGCCGGCAGCTCGACGATGAACAGGCTGATGGCGTCGCCCCTGAGTTCGGGTGCGGTGCGGGCTGCAACCAGCAGGAAATCGGCAATCGGCGCGTTGGTGATGTAGAGCTTGCTGCCGTTGAGCTTCCAGCCGCCGGCGGTCCGCTCGGCGCGGGTCTTGAGCGCGCGAATATTCGAGCCACCATCGGGTTCGCTGAGGGCGAATCCCGCGATCTTCTTGCCCTCGACGGCAGGCCGAAAGAAGCGCTCGCGCTGGTCGTCGGTTCCGGCCTTCCAGATCGGCCAGATGCCCAGGTGGCTGTGCGCCGACCAGCTCGATGCGAATCCCTGGCTCATATAGCTCAGTTCCTCGCGCACGATGCAGTCGCTGACCTTGTCGAGGCCGCTGCCGCCATCGCTTTCCGGATAGCGGACGCCCAGCAGGCCGAGTTCGCCCCAGCGCGCGAACACTTCGCGCGGCAGAACTTCAGTCTCTTCCGCGGCGACGACCAGCCGCTGGTGCTCCGACTGACACAAACGCCTGACGGTGTCGCGCACGGCGACCTGCTGTTCGGAAAAGGAGAAATCCATAGCGAACCATCATTCTCTATAGTGAATAAGTTTCTGCTCAAAAGAAATGCCGGCATTCCAAATGCACGTCAACGAATGAAGGCTGGCTGATCGGGAAAATCTGCGCGTCGCAAAGACCGCCGACGCCGCGACATTGCCCGCCATATCTCCCCATCGACACCATCGCATGGCCTCGCTTGCGCTGGATCAAAGCGCCGCATCATCCAGGGCGCTACGACTCGACGGATGCAGACCTTCGTCTTCCGCTGCCCGAGCACGGGCTACAACGTTCAGGGAAGTTTCGAGGAGTCCAACTCGCCGCTGCCGACCTATGTCGGCCAGCACTGCTTGGCTTGCCGCCGCCTGCATATCGTCGATCCGCGCAACGGCCGGCTTCTGGCCGAACGGCAGCCGACGACGGTACCCCTGCCGAGACACACCGAGGAGCTGAGATGACGCACAGCCACGCCATCGTCTGGATGGACACAAAGGAAGCCCGGATCTTCCGTTTCAATGCCGTCGATGTCGAGCGGGAGACCATCAAGGCGCACAACCCGTTCCGGCAGGTTCACCACAAGGCCGGCGTCATCGGTTCGGGCCACATGGCCCTCGACCTGAGCTTTCTGGATCACATCATCGACGCCCTGCGAGGCACCACGGAATGGCTGCTGGTCGGACCGGCGCAGGCGAAGCTCGAACTGGTTCGTCATGTCGAGAAGACGATGCCGTGGGTCCACGCCAAACTCGTCGGCGTCGAGCCGATGGATCACCCGACCGATGGGGAACTGCTCAGCCAGGCGCGTCGCGCCTTCAAGGCCATCGACCGGATGCAGCCCGTCCCGCCGGCGGGATGAGCGCCTCGTTGAACGCTCCTAGACGTTGAGCTGCCGCAGTGCCTGCAGATTGCAAAGCTCGATCCACCGGCTGGCGGCAGGCAACCGGATCAGACCGTCGCGGGCGAACTGGCTGAGTGTCCGCGACACCGTTTCGATCGTCAGGCCGAGATAGTCGGCGATATCGGAGCGTGGCATGGGCAATTCGAACGGGCCGTCACCGTCGGGCATGCGATCGGCCATATCGAGAAGGAAAGCCGCAACCTTCTCCTGAGCCGTCTTGCGTCCGAGCAGCAGCATGTGCTCCTGCGCACGGTCGAGGCTGCGGATTGCCGATGCGAGGACCTCCTCGCGCAAAGCGCTGTCCCCGTATGCCGACGGCTCCAGACAGGTGCAGCGATAGGCCAGAACCGTGGCGCCGGCGAGAGCCTCGGCGGTGAACCGATGGGCCTCACCGGCCTCCAGCCCGAAAATCTCTCCCGCAAGATGAAAGGCACCGATCTGCCGCCGGCCATCGCTCAGCAGCTTGCTGGTCCGAATGGCGCCCGTCACGACCTTGTAGAACCAATCGGCAGCGTCACCCTCGGCGAACAGCTCCTCTCCCTTTCTCAAGACCTGCAGCACTCCCGGCGACGTAGCGCCCCGCAGGGCGATGGCGGCGGGCATCCGGATGGCGTTCGCGAAGGTTTGCATCGTTATCTCCCCGGCTTTCGGCTGGAGGCGTTGTCGATGCACATCGGTATCCCGCCGGCCGGCGGGTAACTATTCGGGTCTTGATCTAAGGGATTCTACGTAGCCGCAAGCACCATCCGGACGAGCTCGGAAAGGCTGTCGGCCTGCATTTTGGTCATCACGTTCGCCCGATGAACTTCCACGGTGCGTGCACTGATGCCGAGATCGTAAGCGATCACCTTGTTGGCCTTGCCCGCGACGAGGCCCTGCAGGACTTCGCGCTCGCGCGCCGACAATGCGGCCAGGCGACCTTGCACCGCGGCCGACCGTGCCTGACGCTCGCTATCCGTCGCATGCCGAGCAAGCGCCGCCCGGACTGCCGACAAGAGCACTTCATCGTCGAACGGCTTCTCGATGAAATCGACGGCACCGGCCTTCATCGCCGTTACAGCGAGCGACACATCGCCATGTCCGGTCATGACGATCACGGGGAAACCCGCCTTCAGTTCGTTGAGACGGCGCTGAAGCTCCAGCCCATCCATATCGGGCATGCGAATGTCGGTAATGACGCAGCCATCTTGGGCACCGGGAAGCGCCTTCAGGAAAGCGAGCGCCGACTCGTGTACCCGGACGGCATGGCCCTCCGTGCTGAGTAGAAAGGCCAGCGACTGACGAACATCGACGTCGTCATCGATGATGTGCACCACCTGGTTAGCGGCCATGGCCCGCCTCCTGCCGACCGAGGCCCCGCAACGTGAAGCGAAAGACTGTGCCGCCACTGGCGGGCGTATCTACCCAGATCTTGCCGCCATGGGCCTCGACGATCGTGCGGCAGATCGAGAGTCCCAAACCCATGCCCTTGCGCTTGGTCGTCATGAACGGCTGGAAGAGATTCTGTGCGATCTCCGGCGCAAGGCCGCCGCCGGTATCGGCAACGCTCACCTCGACCATGTCGTCCGGTCCGGCCGCCGTCGCGATTTCGAGCGTGCGAGGTGGTTCGCTGTCAGCCATGACCTCGATGGAATTGCGGATCAAGTTCACGAGAACCTGCTGAATCTGGATGCGATCCGCCAGAACCTGATCTGCCCGAGAATCGAGCCGGAAACGGACCTCGATACCGGCTTCCTTGATTCCCACAAGAGCCAAGGTGCTCGCATCCTCGATCAGCTTGGGCAGGCTTTCGATCCGGCGCTCGCTCTCGCCGCGCGACACGAATTCGCGCAGGCGGCGGATGATCTGGCCAGCGCGCAACGCCTGCTCGGCTGCCTTCCCGACGGCATCGCGCAACTGAGGCACCGGCTCTCCGTCCAGGCGATCAATCAGGCGCTGCGAGCCTTTCAGGTAGTTGCTGATCGCGGTCAGAGGCTGGTTGATCTCATGCGCCAGAGTCGAAGCCATTTCACCGAGGGCCGTGTAGCGCGACATGTGCGTTACTTCGGACTGGAGCTCCTTGAGGCGGCTCTCCGTCATCTGCTGATCCGTGAGATCGCGGATGAAGCCAGTGAAATGATGCCGTTCGCCGGCTTGCAATTCGCCAACCGTGAGATGCATGGGAAAGGTGGTGCCATCCTTACGCTGACCGACGACGATGCGGCCGATGCCGATGATGCGCCGCTCTCGGGTCGACAGGTAGCGTTCGATGTAAACGTCGTGCTGTTCGCGATAAGGCGATGGCATCAGCATGCTGATGTTCCGCCCGACGACCTCGCCGGTGCTGAAGCCGAACAGCCGCTCCGCCGTCGTGCTCAGCGACTCGATCCGGCCCCGCTCATCGATGATGATCATGGCGTCCGGCACGGTCTGCAGGACCGACCTCAACCGCGCTTCCGCCGCTTCCAGGGCCTGCGCCAAGTGCGTACGGCCGACCTCACCGGGAAGAGCTGCGCCATGCAGCAGCCACCTCACCTCGCCGTCGGACGCCAGCACCGGGCTGCTGACCGCTTCGGCAAGCGACAGGCCCGCAACACTGCCGGTTGCGGATTGCGCCAGCAGCCGGCCGGGACTGTCGTTGCGATGCGGGAGCCGTGTCTTGCGTGCCGTTTCGAGGGATGACTTGAGAATGTCCAGGCCTGGCCCTGGCGCGAAGACCTCGTCGAGCGTCCGTCCGACCAGTGCCGAACGCGCGAGCCCCAGCGCGCCGCAGTAGCCGTCGCTTGCCGTGGCGATGCGTAGATCCGGCCCCAGGAGCAGTTGCGCATGAGCCGAGGCCGCAATGATGGCGGTGACGTCCTCCGACGATGTCGCGGATTGGGAGGGCTGACTCATCGATGCAATGCCTTTCCCGGCCACGATAGCATGGCCGGCGGCAACACCGACAAGACGGTTCAAGGCCTGATGAAAGCAAGGGGGCTGGCTTCGTCGAGATTATCGGCGGCGGCCGTCAGTTCCGCCGCAATGTCATCGTTCGAGCGGCTGCGTTGGAAGATCCGTATCGCCTCCGAGAGGAAGCACCGCGCGACGACGTCATCGGAAATGCCCTTGGTACCAGCCTCCGCGAGGGCTGCTTCGACATGCCCGGCGACCAGTTGATGGGTGCTCATAGTCAGCTCCTTCCTTCAGATACCACGCGAATGGCGACCATCGACATGATGCAGGTGGTGATCGAACGCTGCGCAGACGAAGCGCACCAGCGGCTGCCCGCGTTCGGTGACAGTCAGCCTATCCCCGTCCCGTTCGACCAGGCCGTCATCGACGAGCGTCGGAAGCGCCTCGATCTCGGCCAGGAACGACGGCAACGACACCTGATGTCGGCAGCAAACCTCTCCAAGATCGACTGAAAAGGTACACATCAACCGCTCGATGATTTCGCCGCGCAGACGATCGGCGGGGCAGAATTCAAGCCCGCGCGCCGTCGCAAAGGTCGCGGCATCCATGAGGGACCGGTAACGCGTCGTGTCGGTGGCGTTCTGCGTGTAGCCTCGCGGCAGGCTCGATATGGCCGAGGCGCCAAGGCCCACGACCCACGGCCGTTCCTCGGCGACATAGCCTTGGAAGCTCCGGCGAAGCTGGCCGCGCCCCGCCGCCATCGCCAGAGCGTCGTCGGGGCGCGCATAGTGATCGAGGCCCACCTTCACATAGCCGCCGGCGAGCAACCGCTCCGACACGAGCGCAGACATAGCCGACCGCTCGGCCGCGCCTGGCAGGGCTTCGACGTCAATCAGCTTCTGGCGCGCCTTCATCCACGGTACGTGTGCATAGGCAAACACCGCGAAGCGATTGGGTGCCAGTTGCAAGGCGGCATCGAGCGTGCGGGTCAGCGTCTCGAGGGTCTGCCGCGGCAGGCCGTAGACGAGATCGATGTTGATGCGCCGAATGCCTGCTTTGCGCAGGCGATCGACCGCCACTGCCGTATCGTCGACCGACTGCAGCCGGTTGATCGCCTGCTGGACGTCGACATCGAAATCCTGGACGCCGAGGCTTACGCGATCGACGCCGATTTCCTGCAAAGTGGCAACCAGGGCCTCGTCGCAGAAGCGCGGGTCGAGCTCCATCGAGGTCTCTTCGCCACTGTGTCGATCGAAACGGGCTGCCAGTTGCCGGGCAACCGACACGATCCGGTCCGCACCGAGTTGCGACGGCGTACCCCCACCCCACTGGATCGAACCGACACACAGATCGGGTGTCGCCGTCGCAACGAGGTCGATCTCCTTCGCCAAAGCCCGTGCGTAGGCATCGAGCGACTCCGGCCGGTTCACCGCCGACGTATGGCAGGCACAATACCAGCAGAGGCGGGCACAGAACGGAACGTGCAAGTAGAACGTCGCGCTTGTGCGAGCGAGATCCTGCAACCAAGTCCGATGCTCGACCGGGCCGACAGCGCCGTGAAACTGCGCCGCCGTCGGATAGCTGGTGTATCGCGGTACCGGACGGTCGTAGGTCGTGAGTGTACGGGCGTCCATCAGTGGGAAACGAACAAGGGAACAGTCATGCTGGACAGGAGCGTGCGGCTGGCGCCGCCCAGCACCATCTCGCGCACGCGCGAATGGCCATAGAGGCCCATCACGACCAGATCGACATCGTGATCGGCCGCACGCGAGAGAATCACGCCACCAATGTCCGAATCAGCGGCAACATCGCGCTGGACGGTGACATCGACGCCATGACGCGCCAGCCAGTGCGCCACGTCGGCACCTGGTTCCGCACCATGACCGTCGACCGAGGTATGCGGATCGACAACCAGCACGATGACCTTCTTTGCCATCCGCAAGAACGGGAGGGCGTCTGCCGCTGCACGCGCACTCTCCCGGCTGGCGTTCCAGCACAGCATCACCCGTTCGCCGGGCTGCTTGCGGACGCCGACATGCGGCACGATCAGCATAGGCCGCCCTGTCGACAACACGACGGACTCCGGAAGATCGGAGGGCGTCGGGGTCTGGGCATCGAGATCGGTCTGCCCGACGACAGTGAGATCGGCATAGCGCGCCTGTATCGCGAGTTCGCTATCGATGAAGCCGTCGACGGCCCGCCACTCATGAGAGAGGTGTCGCCCCTTCAGCGCCTTGTCGAACGCCGCCCGCGCCGCCTCGGCGTCGGCCTTCACCCCGGCCTCGTAGGAGGCGAACAGTGAATCCATCGGCATGCCCCCTTCGAAGAAGACGGGAGCCTCGAACGGCGGGCGCGCATGTACTCCAACCAGATGGGCGCCAAATCGCTGCGCCAGTTCTGCCGCAACGACAAGCCGCTGGCCAATCTTGGGCGCGGCGTCGCAGTGGACGAGGATCGTCTTGTATCCCATGGCCAATCTCCTCTGGTGACGGTTCCTTCTGCCGTCTGTGCGCAACGCTTGCCTTGACCTGCGTCAAGTCCGCGGCCGGGCCGAAATGATCTACTGCGGACATGGAGACGATTGTCCGGTTCCTGGCGCTTTGCGGTGACGGGCTGCAGACGGCGGCGGCAAATCCTGCCGGATTGCCTGTTGCCATGCTGCTTGCAGGTCTGGCCGGTAGCCTCATTCATTGCACCGGCATGTGCGGCCCCTTCGTGCTCGGCCAGGTCATTGCCGACGCGGACCGGCCGACGCGAGCAGGCTACGGGGAATGGCATCGGCTCGCCGGAGCCGCGCTCGCGCCCTATCATCTCGGCCGCTTCACGACTTACGTGCTGCTGGGAACAATCGCCGGCGAGGCCACGGGCCTGTTCGCCTCGACAGCGGCATTCGGCTGGCTGTCCGGTGCATTGCTGATCGCGGCAGCGGCGTTACTGATCACGCAAGCGCTGGGGCTGTCGCTGGGCATCAACGGGTTCGGCCTACAGGCCTGGCTGTCGCGCCTCGCCGGGCCGCTTGCCGGCGCCTCCGGAAAATCCGCGAGATATGGCCTGGGGGTCCTGCTCGGCTTCCTGCCGTGCGGCTTGCTCTATGGCGCACTGGCCGCGGCAGCCGGCACAGGCTCCGGACCGAGCGGCGCCCTCGCCATGGCGGCCTTCGCGCTCGGCACGATGCCCGCCCTGATCGCCGTGGGTTGGGGTGGCCTGTTGATGCGCCGAAAGTTGCGCGGCGCAGGTCGATGGATGAGCGCTCCCCTGCTGCTGGGGAACGCGCTGGTGATGCTTACGTTGGCGAGTCAGCGCTTCTGACAGGGTCAGGCACGCCCTCGAAGCTCACGATGTCGCGGTAAGCATGCCATGTCGAATGCGCCGCGACCGGCAACACCAGGACCAGGCCCAGGAAGCCCGGCACCATCGCCATGGTCACCAGCATGACGATCAACCCGGCCCACAGGAGCATCGGCTTGGGATTGAGCCTCACCGCGGCGACCGATATGGCGATGGCCTCGAACAGGTTCGAGCAGCGCCGATCCAACAGATAGGGGATCGAGAACGCCCCGATGATGAATGCCATTGCCGCGAGTACGGCGCCGATCGCAACACCGGCAGCGAGGAACGGAAGGCTGCGCGTCGCGTGCCACAAGAGATCCGTGAAATGGGTCCAGGACGGAACGCTCTGCCAAGGGAAAACGGCAAAGAGCAGCTGTGCAATGCGCATCCAGGCGAGGTGCAGCAAGAGCAGCGCGAGGCCCATCAAGGCGATCTGGTCGGCATTGCGACGCCAGGCGCTCAGGGTGGCGTCGCCGTCGACGGGCAAGCCGGCTTCGAGCCGCCGACTGGTCTCGTAGAGTCCGACGGCAATGAACGGTCCGAGAAAGAAGAAGCCGGCGCTCAGCGGCAATACCAGCGAGGGGTAGTCGAACCACAACAGCAGCGCGATGGCCAGCCAGCCCATGACGACGGGAAAAACACCGTAGGACAGGCTGATGAAGGGGACGGTCCACAGATCGTTCCAGCCGGCCGCCAGCCAGCTCCACGGCCGGTCGATCGCGACGCGCCGGATGCGTGGCTGAGGTCCGGGGAAAACCGCGATCGACTCGCTCATGGCGCTTCACTCTCGAAATGCATGCGTCATTTGATATCGGCCTGGCCGACGCAGGCCTTGACCCAAATCAAGGTTCTCCCGCGGCGATCTCCTAGGGTCCGCCCGACCTTCGCGGGGAGAAAGCATGTCGAGTCAAGCAGTCCTGAATACCGGCCGCCCGTCCGCGCCGCGCTATGTCGAGGATGTGATCCGCGCCGCGGTCGTGCTGTCGATGTTCTGGGGCGTCGTCGCCTTCCTGGCGGGCGTCGTCATCGCCGCCCAGCTCGTCTGGCCACAGCTCAGCTTCGACAGCGAGTACCTGACCTTTGGCCGCCTGCGGCCGCTGCATACCTCGGCCGCCATCTTTGCCTTCGGTGGCACGGCGCTGATCGGCACGGCCTTCCACGTCGTGCAGCGCACCTGCCGCGCCCGCCTGTTCGGCGGCGCACCGCTCGGCTGGTTCGTGCTGCTCGGCTACCAGTTCTTCATCGTCACGGCCGCCGCCGGCTATCTGCTCGGCATCACGCAGAGCAAGGAATATGCCGAGCCGGAATGGTTCGTCGATCTCTGGCTGACGATCGTCTGGGTCGCCTATCTGGTTGCCTATCTCGGCACCGTGCTGAAGCGCGAAGAGCCGCACATCTACGTGGCGAACTGGTTCTATCTGGCCTTCATCATCACGATCGCCGGCCTGCACATCGTCAACAACATGGCGATACCCGTGTCGATCACCGGCTCCAAGAGCTACGGCGTCTGGTCGGGCGTGCAGGATGCCATGATCCAGTGGTGGTACGGGCATAACGCCGTCGGCTTCTTCCTGACCGCGGCCTTCTTGGGCATGATGTACTACTACATCCCGAAGGCTGCGAATCGCCCGGTCTACTCTTACCGGCTGTCGATCGTGCACTTCTGGTCCCTGGTGTTCATGTACATCTGGGCCGGCCCTCATCACCTCCACTACACGTCGCTGCCCGACTGGGCCCAGACGCTGGGCATGGTCTTCTCCGTCATGCTGTGGATGCCGAGCTGGGGCGGCATGATCAACGGCCTGATGACCCTGTCCGGCGCGTGGGACAAGCTGCGTACCGATCCCGGCCTGCGCTTCTCCGTCACCGCTGTCGGCTTCTACGGCATGGCGACCTTCGAAGGGCCGGTCATGTCGATCAAGGCCGTCAACTCGCTCAGCCACTATACCGACTGGACGATCGGTCACGTCCATTCCGGTGCGCTGGGCTGGGTCGCCTTCATCGTGTTCGGCACGCTCTACTACATGGTGCCGAAGATGTGGAACCGGCCCGCCATGTGGTCGACGCGGCTGATCGGCTGGCACTACTGGATCGCCACCATTGGCATCGTTCTCTACATCACGGCGATGTGGGTGAGCGGCATCATGCAGGGCCTGATGTGGCGCGCCTACGACGAGCTGGGCTTCCTGCAGTACTCGTTCGTCGAGACCGTCGCGGCCATGCAGCCCTTCTACTTCATCCGCTTCCTCGGCGGGGTCTGCTTCCTGACCGGTGGACTGCTCATGGCCTACAACATGTGGCGCACGATCCGTAGCGAAGCCGAAGTGGTTTCCGCGCGTCCCCACCCTGCTCTCGCGGCCTAGGAGACGCGCAATGTTCATTCGTCACGAGGCAATCGAAAAGAACGCCATCCTGCTGGTCGTCCTGACCCTGATTACGGTCTCGATCGGCGGTCTGGTGCAGATCATCCCGCTCTTCTCCATCGAGACCACGATCGAGCGGGTCGATGGCGTCCGTCCCTATACGCCGCTCGAATTGCTGGGCCGCAACATCTACATCCGCGAGGGCTGCTACACCTGCCACAGCCAGCAGATCCGCCCTTTCAAGGATGAGGTCGAGCGCTACGGTCACTACAGCCTCGCCGCCGAGAGCATGTACGACCGGCCATTTCAATGGGGCTCCAAGCGTACGGGACCGGACCTGGCGCGAGTCGGTGGCCGCTACTCCAATGACTGGCATGTCGCCCATCTCGTCTCGCCGCGCGCCGTCGTGCCGGAGAGCGTCATGCCTGCCTACCCGTTCCTCGCGGAGAAGAAGCTCGACTACAGCGACATCGCCAAACACCTCGAAGCCATGCGCGCGGCCGGCACGCCCTATACCAACGAAATGATCGCCAACGCCCGCGCCGATCTCGAAGCGCAGGTCAATCCGGACCTCGATCCGACGGCGATGGAGAAGCGGTATCCGCGGGCAGTCGTCGGCAAGTTCAATGCCGACTCGACGGCGATCACCGAAATGGATGCGCTTGTGGCTTACCTGCAGATGCTGGGCACGCTGGTGCGCTTCGGCGACATCCCGCCCGAGCGGCTGCGGCAATAGGGAGACGGACATGACTCTCGAAGCGCTCGGCGAGCTGCTGACCTCGATCTGGACGATCTGGGCGATCCTGGTCTTCGCCGGCATCGCCTTCTGGGCATGGCGTCCGAAAAACCGGCGCCGGTTCGAGAAGGACGCCCGCATCCCGCTCAACGACGAATGACGAAGGACCGGCCATGCCGACCAAGATCGAGAAGGATACGCTGTCGGGCCAGAACACGACCGGCCACGAATGGGATGGCGTCAGGGAACTGAACACGCCACTGCCGACCTGGTGGATCTATACCTTCTACGCCACGGTGGTGTTCGCCATCGTCTACTGTGCCCTCTACCCGTCCTGGCCGTGGCTGAACGGCCACGCGAAGGGCATGCTGGGCTACTGGAGCCGCGCCGAACTCACGCAGGAGCTCGATGCCCAGGCCAAGGCACGAGCGGGCTTCGTCGACCGTATTCGAACCACTTCGCTCGCCGATATCGCGAAGGAGCCTGAACTCTTCAGCTTCGCGATGGCCGGCGGTCGCTCGGCGTTCCAGACCAACTGCATGCAGTGTCATGGCGCTGGCGGCGCGGGCAGCCATGGCTTCCCCAACCTGGTAGACGACGACTGGATCTGGGGCGGCAGTCTCGAGCAGATCCACGCCACGATCGAGCACGGAATCCGCAATGCCGACGACAAGTCTCGGCAGTCGATGATGCCTCGCTTCGGCGTCGACGGCATGCTCACGGGCGCCCAGATCGCGGCAGTAACGGACTATGTGCTGAGCCTGTCCGGCAAGGCGCAGGCCACACCGGAAGGCACGCAGATCTTCCAGGAACAGTGCGCGGCCTGCCATGGCCCCGACGGCAAGGGCAACCAGGAGCTGGGCGCGCCCAGCCTTGCCGATGGTATCTGGCTCTATGGCGGCAATCGTGATGCGATCTACCGGTCGATCTTCTACGCCCGCAACGGCAGCATGCCGCCCTGGGCCGGACGCCTCGACGAAGCGACCATCAAGATGCTCACGATCTACGTCCACGCGCTGGGCGGCGGCCGCTAGGCCGTATGCGGGCGCACCATGGGCATCGACACAAAGGTTCGGGATGACGAGGCGGTCTCGCTCGCCGCGCAGAAGGCCGAGCTACCGCTTTACGTCACCCGTATCAAGGTCTACCCGCGCGCGATCGCCGGCCAGTGGCGGCGAATCAAGTGGGCCGTGCTCGTCCTTTTGCTCGGCCTCTACTACCTGGTGCCCTGGTTGCGGTGGGACCGCGGTCCCAATGCCCCCTCCCAGGCGATTCTGATCGACCTCGATGGTCGACGCGGTTGGTTCTTCGATGTCGTCATCTGGCCGCAGGAAGTCTATTTCGTCACTGGCCTTCTGATCCTGGCATCGCTTGGCCTGTTCTTCGCCTCGTCACTGTTCGGGCGTGTCTGGTGCGGCTTCACCTGTCCGCAGACCGTTTGGACCGACCTCTTCATGCTGGTCGAGCGCTGGATCGAAGGCGATCGCAACGAACGCATGCGCAGCGACCGTCAGCCGATGTCGGCAGCCAAAGCCGCGCGCAAGGGCCTGAAGCACGCGGCGTGGCTTGTCATCGCCGCGGCGACGGGCGGCGCCTGGGTGTTCTACTATGTCGACGCCCCGACCACGCTGATCAAGATCTTCCGCGGCGAGGCCTCGCTCGAAGTCTACACGTTCGTCGGATTGTTCACGGCGACCACCTACGTGCTGGCAGGATGGGCCCGGGAGCAGGTCTGCACCTACATGTGCCCCTGGCCGCGCTTCCAGGCGGCGATGCTCGACGAACAGAGCCTGATCGTCACCTATCAGAAGTGGCGCGGCGAGCCGCGCGGCAAGCACAAGGCCGGCGATTCCTGGGACAATCGCGGCGATTGCGTCGACTGCCGGCTGTGCGTTGCCGTATGCCCGACCGGCATCGACATCCGCGACGGCCAACAGATCGAGTGCATCGGCTGCGGCCTCTGCATCGATGCCTGCACGCAGACCATGGACAAGGTCGACCGGCCACGCGGCCTTATCCGCTGGGACACCTTGGCCAACCAGCATGCCAAGGAGACCAGCGCAGTCAAAGGGACTGGCCGCGTGGCATGGCGGCCGCTACGGCCACGCACCCTGCTGTATGCGGGCCTGCTCTGCCTCGTCTCGGCGATCATGCTGGCGGCATTCCTGCTGCGCAGCGACGCGGAGCTGACGGTCCAGCGCGACCGCAGTCCGAATTTCGTTCGCTTGTCGAACGGCGACATTCGCAACTCCTACACCCTCAAGATTCTGAACAAGCGCCGCGAGGAAGCTCATTTCCGGGTCTCCCTCGAAGGGTTGCCTTCGGCTGTGCTGGCGTTCGTCGGTGCCGACACCGATGGTGCAGCAGAATCCCCGAGCCTGGTGGTTCATCCCGACGCCGTCGGCACTTTCCGGGTGCTCGTCACAGTGCCGGCGAAAGGCGCGCCCATGGGCTCCAAGCCCATCACGTTCCAAGTGCACGAGGCGTCGCAGGCGCGTCGGGCCTCGCACGATGCCGTCTTCGTCGGACCTGGCCGTTAAAGGAGCTTGCCGATGAGCACCAACCTCGCCTCGCGCGGCCGTTACATTCCCTGGCTCTTCGTTCTGGGGTTCATGCTCGTCGTCGCGGTCAACGGCATCATGATCTGGTTTGCCGTAGGATCGTTCTCGGGCCTCTATACGCCCAAGCCACGTGACCGCGGGCTGCGCTACAACGACGTCATCACTGCCCAGCAAAGCCGGGATACTCTGGGGTGGCATATCGACTCCAAGTGGCAACCGGAGAACCGCCAACTCGGCATTACCCTGCTCGATCGCGACGGCCAGCCACTCGCGGGCGCTCATGCAACCGTCGAGCTGGTGCGGCCAGCGGAGAAGCGGCCACCGCTCAACATCGCCATGACCATCGTCGGACCAGGGCAACTCACGGGGACGGTGGACCTGCCGGCGCGCGGGAACTGGGATATCGACATCGTGATCGAACGGGACGGCCAGCGCTTCGCGCAAACCCGCCGGATGTTCCTGAAATGACCGACGCGGCGCTGTTCGCCTCCTCGCCTGCCGCGCCGGCCACACAGACCTGTGCGCATTGCGGCGAGGTCTTACGCGGACTTTCCGACAGCAAATTCTGTTGCGCCGGATGCGCCGGTGCACACACCATCATCGGAGCAGCGGGCCTTGCCTCCTTCTACCGGCGCCTGGAGGAACGGCACGCAAGGCGGCCGGAGCCGCTCGAAACCGACTTCGGCGGCCATGCGCAGGCCATCGGCGACAACCAGGCATCGCTGGAGCTGCTGGTCGAAGGTCTCGACTGCGCGGCCTGCGTCTGGCTGATCGAGAGCTTGCTGGCGCGCAACCCCGCGATCACCAAGGCCCGCGTTCACCTCTCGACCCGGCGCCTGTCTCTTGGATGGCGCGGTCCTGTCCAGGACGCCAATGCCCATGCAGGCCTTGTCGCAGCCCTGGGATTCCGGGTGGCGCCCTACGACATCGTCGCGGCCAATGCCGGCGACGATCGCGACTCGCGCGACCTGCTGCGCGCACTCGGCGTGGCGGGATTTGCCGCGGCCAATGTCATGCTGCTGTCGGTCGCCGTCTGGTCGGGCCATGACGGTTCCATGGGCGAAGCGACGCGCACCCTCTTCCATTGGCTTTCGGCAGCCATCGCCTTGCCGGCCGTCGCTTACGCCGGTCGACCTTTCTTCCGTTCGGCCGTTGCCGCCCTGAAGGCCGGCCGCACCAATATGGATGTCCCGATCTCGATCGGCGTCGTTCTGGCCTGCGTAGTGAGCCTCCACGAGGCCTGGGCCGGCGGGCAACATGCCTACTTCGACTCGGCGATCACCCTGCTCTTCTTCCTGCTGGTCGGCCGCTATCTCGATCGTCGCGCCCGCGGCCGTGCACGCCACGCCGTGCGCGCCTTGCTGGCGCTGACGGCCCGTAGCGTCACGGTCGTCACGGCCGACGGCAGCACGGCTCCGCGCCGCGTCGACGCCCTTGCCGTCGGCGATGTTCTGTTGGTCGCAGCCGGCGAGCGGCTGGGGGCCGATGGCATCGTCTGCGAGGGAAAGTCCTCGCTCGACGCCGCCCTGATCAGCGGCGAAAGCGTGCCGCAGGCCGTCGAGCCGGGCACCCAGGTGTTCGCCGGCATGGTCAATCTCGGCGCCCCGCTCCGTGTGCGCGTGACCGCTGCCGGAGACCGCACCTTGCTGGCCGAGATCGTCCGGCTCGTCGAAGCCGCCGAACGTGGGCGCTCGCGCTTCACGGCCATCGCCGACCGCGTCGCCCGTGCCTATGCACCGGTCGTCCATGTCACGGCGCTGCTGACCTTCTTCGGCTGGATGTTGCTGGGAGATCTTGCCTGGGATCGCGCGCTGCTGGTGGCGACGGCGGTCCTGATCATCACCTGCCCCTGCGCGCTCGCCCTTGCCGTGCCGGTCGTGCAGGTGGTGGCGGGTACGCGTCTGATGCGCTCGGGCATCCTGCTATTGTCGCCGACGGCACTCGAGCGTTTGGCGCAAATCGACCACGTCGTCTTCGACAAGACCGGCACCCTGACCTTGGGACGTCCCGAACTCGTCGACAGTCCAGCCGACCCCGAAACCCGGCGCCGTGCGGCCGCACTCGCGGCAAATTCCCATCATCCCCTGGCGCGCGCCCTCCTGCGCGCCGAACCAGGGGTGGCCCCCCTGTTCGACGTCGTCGAGCATCCTGGCGAAGGCCTCCAAAGCAGCACCTCGCGCCTCGGGTCGGCGACGTTCTGCGGCGTCACCGATGCGATCGACGACGGCCGCTCCGAACTCTGGTTCGCCGAGACAGGTCTGAGGCCGGTCCGCTTCGCCTTTGCCGATCGGCTTCGACCCGATGCCTCAAGGGCCGTTGCAGCGCTGCGCCGTGAAGGGCTCGCCGTCGAATTGCTCTCGGGCGACCGGCCGGCCGCCGTGGCCGATGCTGCTCGCGCCGTCGGAATCGATACCTGGCATGGCGAGGTGAAGCCCGCAGCCAAGGCCCAGCATCTGGCCGAGCTGGCGGCGCAAGGCAAACACGTGCTGATGGTCGGCGACGGGTTGAACGATGCGCCGGCCCTTGCTGCGGCACATGCCTCGCTCTCCCCGACGACCGCCGCCGAAGCGACGCAGAATGCCGCCGATGCGGTATTTCAGGGCGACGCACTGCAGCCGGTCGTCGAGGCGCTGAGTGTGGCGCGTCGCGCCAGCCGGTTGATGCGCCAGAACCTGGCGCTGGCCCTCGTCTACAACCTTGCCGCCGTGCCGCTTGCGATCCTGGGCGAGGTCACACCGCTGGTCGCAGCTGTGGCGATGTCCTCGTCCTCGCTGCTGGTGATCGGCAATTCGTTGCGCCTCGGCGTTCGCCCGCCATCCCTGCGGCCTTCGAGCCCCCAGCAGGTGCACTGATGGACAGCCTGCTCATTCTCGTGCCGGCGGCACTTTTTCTGGGCTTGCTGGCTCTGGCGGCCTTTCTCTGGGCTCTGCGCAGCGGTCAATACGACGATCCCGACGGGGCTGCGGGCCGCATTCTGTTCGACGACGATTGAGGAGAGAAACATGTCTCACTGGATCATGGGCATATTCGTAGGCCTTCTCGGCCTCGCCGGCCTGTTCATGGCTGGCGCCGCTCGCGACAGCGGTATCCTGGCCTTCGGCCTCGCCCTGTCGGTGTTCGCCATCCTGTTCTGCTGGTGGATGATCAAGACGTCCTACGACGAAGCCGAAGGGTACGACGGTCGGCGCGAGGCCTAGCGAGCGGCCGCCCTGCCGGCGATATCGCCGGTGGGCTGACGTTTGCTCACGGCGACGGCGACGTGCATTTCTTCTTGAGTGCCGCAAACAACGCCTCGGTAGGCTCGCCTGTTTCGGCTTCGTTGGCAGCAAGCTGAAACTTGCCAATCGCCGCGCGCGTTGCCGGCCCCATCGTGCCGTAGGTGGTGCCGCCATAGAAACCGAGGTCGCGCAGCAGGAGCTGGATAATCTTGATCTGGTTCGTTCGGTCCGCGGGCCACGGACCGGGCTCAACCCCACATTGGGAAGTCGACGGTTCAGGCGTCTTCGGCAACAAGGCCGCCGAGTCGCTGCTGGTTGCCTCTGCTTGTAGTGGTAGTGGCATCGCAGGCTGCGGCGCGACCTTCGCCTCAGTCGGTGCCTTCGCTTCGGGCCGCGCGACACGCGGCGGCAGCTCCAGCCCCCGACCAAGGGGCACCAGCTCCAGCTGTGCCGCTTTGGCAGGGGGAGAAGAAGCGCGCTCGCTTCCAGGCATCCAGGGCAGATTGCCATTCCCCTTTGCCCAGAGGGCGAAACCAACTCCGCCAAGCAGCGCAAAGACAAAAACGTAAGCCACGACGGGTATTGCGAGCCATCGCTTGCTCCACCCGTTTCCGGAAGCCGTCGCCATGAGAATGCTTCCTCTCGCCCGAACTCCCTCGCTGGCGGGACGCTACCGAGGAACCGACCCTGCTTCAACGGGGCTTGAGCACCCGAGATACCAGCCGCTCACTTCTCTCCCGCGACGTGTATACCTGTCCAGTTGGACGGTGGGTCGAGGATCAACGTGTCGATCCGCCTGGCCATCATTTCATAGTACCCTTGCTGCCAATCGATCGCCGCTGCGGCCGCTTGGCAGGCCCCGATCCGCTCCAGCGCCTCGGTAAATCTGCCGGCACGATATTCCAGCAGGAACGCCGCCTGCCGATCCACGAGAGCCCGATAGCCGGCTGATTGCGCGAGACCAGCATTCCCCAGCAAAGCGAAGATGCGCTCGGGCTCTGTTCTGCCCTTCACCATGACCCGGTCGAGTTCGACAGTGGCGTACTCTCCGACCTGCATCTGCGTCTTCGCCCCGACGATGATACCGACTCCGTAGGCCTTGCATTGACTTTCGAGGCGCGATGCCAGGTTCACATCGTCACCGAGGCACGAATAGGTGAAACGCTGCGCCGAACCGAAGTTGCCGACGGATGCAGGCCCGGTGTTCAGGCCGATGCCGATATTCACCGCAATGTGCTCCCTCCCTTCTGCCAGGGACTCGGCTCGCCACTCGTCGTTCAGTTCTTTCAGGCGTGCCTGCATGGCCAAAGCCACATCGCAGGCGTGCGCGGCATGATCGGGTACCGGCAATGGGGCGTTCCAGAACGCCATGATCGCATCGCCCATATACTTGTCGATCGTGCCACGTCCGCCGAGGATCAAGTCGGTCATGGGCGTCAGGAAGCGATTCATGAAGCGTGTCAGCCCCTGCGGATCGAACTGCTCCGAGATCGTCGTAAAGCCGCGCACGTCGGTGAACATCACGGTGATCTCGCGCTGCTCGCCACCGAGCTGCAGGAGCCGCGGGTTGCGGGCAAGCTGTTCGACGATGTCCGGCGACAGATAGAGGCCGAAGGCGTTGCGGATCTGGGAGCGCTCGCGCTCCGTGCGCATGAACGCAGTCACTGAACCGGCAATGTAGATCGCTGCCAAGGTCACCGGCGGATAGAGCGGATCGAACAGCAACTGATACCGGGCAAAGGCAAACCACGGCACCAACACGCCGATGGCGATGAAGAGCACGGCGACGACCGCCATCCGGCTGGCGCTCAGTCGCGGCAACAACCAGACGAACAGCAGTCCGATGGCGAGGAGATAGAGGAACTCTGCGCCATCGGCGAAATCGGGCCGCGCCAAAAACTTCTGCTCGATCATCTGCTCGGCGAGCTGGGCGTGCACCTCGACTCCCGGCACGGCATCCTGCACGGGCGTGTTGCGCAGATCCTTTAGCCCGATAGCGCTGGTGCCCACGAACACCACGTTACCTTCGATGCGGCCCACGGGGGCCTCGCCTGCCAATATCGACCGGGCGGATACGAAGCGTTCGTCCCGATGGCCGGTGTCGTACAGCGTCACCCGGCCACGCGCATCGGTCGGCACCTCCAGATTTCCGGTCTTGATGGCGACAATGCCGGTCCGCTCGCCAAAAGCGAGCTCACCACTCGCTCCCGACGACTTGATCACGTAGGAGTTGGCCTCCTGCACGACGCGCAGCGCTTCGATCGACAAAGCGGGGAAAAGGCCCTCCTGGCCGGCGACGCGGAACAGCATCGGCACTCGGCGCACGACCACGCTTTCGATGTCGGTATTCACGCTGCCGTTGCCCTTGGCCGCCGCTTCCAGGATGTCGAGCGGCTTCACGACTCCGGCCTGCAGCGGCAGGAACTGGCTGGGATCGTCGCCGGCGAAGGCGACGCCATGGAACTTGCGTGGCGGGCGCTGGCCGCCCTTGAGATCAAAGCCGAAGCCAAGCACCACCCGCGACTGAGCCATGGCGTCGGCCATCACCTGGTCGTTGTCCTGCAGCGCTGCTGCCAGCTTCTGCACGGTCTCGGGGTCCGTATACGCTACGAGGTCGCGTACCATGCGGCTGATCGACGAGCGGTCCGGCTCGGCGAACACCGCATCGAAGGCAATCACCGCTGCCCCCATTTCGGTGAGCTTGTCGATCAGGCGAGCGATAATGGTGCGTGGCCAGGGCCACTGGCCGAATTCGGCGAGCGCCGCTTCGTCGATATCGACGATGCGTACGGGCGTTTCGACCGAATAGATGCGAGGCTGCAGCCGCTGGTAGGTGTCGAAAGCAAAGTCGCGCACGCGCGCCAGCGCCGCCGGGTCGATGCTGCGCAGCAGCAACGCGCTCGCCAGTACGATCAACGCGACGATCAACGGCGCGCGCGACGTGTCGAGACGGCCGAGGAGCAGCCTCATGCTCGGCTGAAGGCGATTTCGCGATCCCGCCGCCCGATCCGACCGTACAGGTTCAGGCCGTATGGATGACGCGTCACGGCCTCTGTCCGGCGAAAGTACCGCCGGCCTTGTAGCCCGGCCCGCTGATGCCGAAGTTGCCGGCCTGTCCCTTGGCCGGATCGGTCGGCGAAGCGAAGAAGGCGCCACTCACCGAACCGGTGCGCCCTGCTCCGGAGATTGGTCCAGTGAACTGCACGGTACCGGTGGTCAGTGCCGTGGTACCGTTGTAGGTCGCGCCGTCGAAGTTGCCGATCGTGACGCTGCCGGTTTGCGAGCCGAAGTTCCAGGCATTGGTATAGGTCCCGGCCGCGACATAGCTCTGCGTGCCGTTGCGAACATTACCGAAGGCGTGACCGCTATAGGTCGCACTGCCAGTGTTGGGTAACTGGATTTGCGGCGTCAGCGTACCGGCGACGAAGCTCGCAAGGTTGAGGCGATCGCGGCCATTGGGATTGTAGGCGCTGTTGGCATTGTAGCGGATATCGCCTCCCCAGACGCCCCAAGTCAGGAAATCGCATGAGCATGGCGTCACGCCGGAGGCCGCGAAGAAGCTGGCAAGCGAAGCAATGCCCGACGATGCGGCGACTGTCCGCGACTGCACGTCCAGGCCGCCGGAAGTGGTGCTGCCCTTGGTCACAGAGGTCGTATTGGTCAGGACGTCTGCCGGCCGATCCGCAACGCCCCAGTTCTTGTCGTCGATGAACGCACTGGTCGCGTAACTGGCACCGGAGGTGCCCCCCAGCTGGAACGATGCCGAGGTTCCCGTATCCCAGTTATTTACGTTGAAGGTGGCAGAGGCCCGATTGGACGCGGGGTCCGTCTTGACGACGACGTTGCTCGGCACGGCACCGGCGCCGCCGATCTGCCGAGTCGTGATGTTGCCAGCACTGTCGCGCCCTTCGACCAGGCCGCCGACAAAACCGTTCATGGTGCGATTGGTCCGTGAGCCAGGCTGCGTCGGATACTCCGGCGAATCGATCCGCAGCGCACCGTTGATCGAATAGTAGGATGATCCGTTCAGGTTGTTGTAGGGCTGGTCGAACGAAGCCTGCGGCGTCCGCACTGTCGTCGCACCGGTGATGGTGCTGCCATTGTCGCTATAGGTCGTCGTCAGCCCGTCCGGCGTCAGGACCATTGCCGTCGCGCCGTCGCCATAGATCGAGTTCGACGTCCCGGTGTCGAAGGTCGAGGCCGCCGATGTCTGGCGACCGATTGGCTGGTTGGCCCCCAGCCGATAGGTACCGTTGTAGCGACCGGCCAGGGCAATCGACGAGGTTTCGGTATCGCGGAAGTACTGGCCGATGAAGACGCCCATGTAGGATTTCTGGCTCGCCCCCTGCCCGGAAACCGAAACCGTTGCCTGCAACGCGACGGCACGCTGCGCATTCGGCACTTGGTCGCCGACACCCAACCCGGCATTGGGCGAGAACGCGGACTTCAGGGTCGAGATCGCTGCATTGCCGGCAAGATCGGCGTTGAGGCCAATCGTGTCGCTGACGAACGGCACGGCCCCGAGGCTGCCCAGGTTGAGCAGGATATGCTCGGCGAAGCCCGTCTTGGGGAACTGCGCGTAAGTGGTCGGCGTACCCGCAACGATGCCGATCCGGCGGTTGCTCGAGTCGAACAGCAGGTAGGCAAAGAACTCGCCGCGCGGGCTGACCAGGCCAATGCCGCTCAGCGCGCCCAGGACCGGATCGTTGACGATCACCGGGAAGGCGATGTTGGTCGGCTGCCACGGCAGGGTGACGCTCCGCCCGTCGTCCAAAGTGAGCGTGACCTGACCGTTGGCAGTGGAGCTTGGCGACCGCAGCGCGACATTGTTCTGTGGGTCCCGCGCGGCCGCCAGCGTCTGGTTATTGAACGAACTGACGATGTAGGGTTCCTCGCGGAAGAAGCGGCCGCGCGACACCAGGACAGTCGTCGGCGGTGTCGGCGACGGACCAGGCCCTGCGGTGTCGCGGCGGCCTTCGCCGAGCGCCTGTTGCTGCTGCTGCGAATCGGTGGCGTTGCTGAGCGCGTTTGCGGTGCGCTCCGTGAGATTGTCCGGGCCGCGGCCCAGGGTGGGCAGCGAGCGCTGGCCGGTCGTGCTCGGCGGCTGCCCCGAGTTCTGCTGGCTGAGGCCCGAGGTCTGCACGCGCTGTTCCGCACCAGCCACGGCATTTGCCGGGGTGCCGACGGCCGGGGCACTGCCCTGCTGCGTTCCGCCACGGCCCTCGAGTTGCGCCAGCTGGCCGTTCAGTGCGCCCGGCGGCACCAGGATCGGCCGGCCCGGAAGTGCCCCCAGATTGGTCGTGACCTGCGAGCCCGGTCGGGTGACGGTCTCGGTGCGGCCGGCAGCGCTCACCGTCATGTTGGTGCCGAACACGAAGGTCGAGATCGTGCGCACCGCCTCGGAATCGACCAGGGTAATGCCACCGCGAATGCCGATGGTGCTGGACGGCGTGGTGATGGTGATCGGATTGGTCTTGCTGATGCGGCCGCCGACCAGCCGGAACACGCCCTTGCTGGCATTGATCGCCAGATCGCCGGTCTTGCTGTTGGGATCGTAGACGAACCTGTCGATGGTGAGCTGCGCGTTCGGTCCGACCGTCAGCGACGTGCCGTCCAGGAACATCAGATGGGCGCGGTCGTTGGCGCGCGTGGTGATCAGCTCGTTGGCCTGCACGTCGATGCCGATGCGCAGTATGCGCTCATTGGCGCTGGGTGGCTTGCCCAGGGGATCGCCGTCGGTCGCCGAAGTCACGCCGACCCGGGCCTCGGCAGCCCCGACGGCCAGCAGCGCGAAGGCGGTCGTCCCAAGCAATACCGCACGCAGGAAAGAAAGGCCGGAAACGGTCAATCTGGTCATGGTCATCTCCTCGGACCGGCGCTAGAAGCGCCAGCTCACCCCGAACAGGACGCTGTTGTCGATAAAGGCATAGTTGGGCAGCGACGAGGCCCGGTTGAAGCGGCCGGCTGAGACGCTGAAGGTGGTGCGCTCATCGAACGGCACGGTCAACACCAGGTTGAGGATCGTGTCGCTCTGGGTGCGGATCGTGCCGGGATCGATCACAGGGTCGGCGGCGTCGTAGGTCCACCATTGCTGGTTGACCGACAGGTTGATGCCCCATGCCATCTGCGACTTGAACAGCGGATCGGCGAAGCGAAAGGCCAGGCCGCCGCCGACGCCCCACAAGGAATAGTTCAGCCATGTTGTCTGTTGTGTCTGATAGCGCTGCGCGTTGCCGATGGCATAGACCGCGACCAGATCGTTGATCTGGTACTGGAAGGTCGTGCTGCCGGAGAGCTGCAGGCCGGTATACTGGCTGTTGGCCGGCAGATAGCTGGTATTGGGGTAGTTCTGCTGGCGCCATACGAACACCGAAGTGTTGCGCAGCCGGTCGCTGAGCAGCACCCCTGCCTCCAGTCCGGCGCCGTAGCTGCCGTAATAGGGCGTGTCGTTCACCCAGATGTAGCCCACGGTCGCGAACGGCTTGATCGAGACGTCCTCGAACAAGCCCTGCAGGATCTGGAAACGCGGCCCGGTGGTGAAGTCGAGCAGGCTGACATTGGCTGTCTGCAGGGTGAACTGCCGGTTGGCATAACCGGTGAACTGGCTTTCGATGACCGCCCGATCCTGCGTGCCGAGATCGTAGGCGTGGCGCAGCTGGATCGAGCCGACAGCACCCCAGTCCGATGTGCCGACCGCCGCCTGGTTGAGGTTGGCGACCTGGCCGAACAGCCGCACCGAGGAGGTCGGCGGGCCGAGGTTGGCATTGGATTGGTAGCGTGTCCCCAGGAAGAATTCGCCCGAGAAGCGCGACCGGCTTTGCCGCTTCTCGATCTCGGCCATGAACTGCTCGGCGCGGCTGCGCACGTCGGGGGGCAAGGCAGACGATTGCAGCGCCGTCTCCAGATAGGTCCGAGCGACCTCGTAGGAGCCCAGGCGATAGTAGAGAACGCCGAGTTCCAGCCGCACGCGGGGCAGGTCGGGGTTGATCAGCAGCATGCGCTCGAGCGCCGAAATGGCGCCTTCCAGGTCCCCGTTCTGGCTGGCCAGCGTCGCGAATGTGAAGAGGGTGTCGAGATCGGCGGGCTTCCTGACCATCTCCTGGAACGCCGCGTCGTAGCGCTGCTGCAGGTCGCCGCCGCCGGCTCCCTGACCGGCCGCCTGAGCCCAAGGCTCGCTCACCGTCCAGAAGCAGGCGACGAGGCCACAGAGCAGGGTTCCAGCCAGACGAACGGCAATGCGGCGCACGTCCCTTCCCGCGAAGCCTGGGGCAAAGCACAACCGATCCAGAAACCTCGCCTGGCTGTCGAGCCCAACGGCCTCCCCGCTCCGATATCCGCCGATCATCCCCATCTATCCAGTCCCAGCGCTTCCCTTTGACCACAATACGCAACGTATTTGCGCACCACTAGCAAGAAGCGCAGCAGTTCCAGGAGTGCAGACCGGCTGCGCCCGTAAGAGTGATGCCCGACCCGCCGACCGCCGCTGGCGCGGCAGCAGCGGGAATGGAAATGCGCAGGGCTTCCCTTTAAGAGGGGCTCTTCATCGAAACCGGGAATCTTCGTGGCAACAAAGGCAGTCAGCAAGAAGAGCGGACGCATCCGCGCGAAGAACTCGCCTGTGAGGCCGTCGAGCACCATCAGGCGGCGCCAGCGATCCCCCAAACCCAACTTGCCTGAGCGCATCCTCGATGTGGCTGAAGAGATATTCGGCCGCTTCGGCTACGGCGGTGCGACGACGAGAGCCATCGCTCGTCGGGCAGGAGTCAATGTCGGCCAGCTTCACTACTACTTTGAATCCAAGCGAGCGATCTTCGAGGCCGTGGTCGCGCGCCTCGGCCGAGAGGTCACCGACCGCCGCCGATTGTTGCTGCGCGAAGCCGAGTCACGCCACCCGCACGGCGTCGTCCCTCTCGAGGCGTTGGTCGATGCATTGGTGCGCTCGCTGTTGCTGCCGGAAGCCCGGCAAAATGGACAGCCCACCACCATGCAGATGCACGCCCGGCTCTTCACCGATCCGGACGAGACGGCGAACGTCGTGCGGGCCAATATCTACGACGAGACCAACGCCCTCTACGTCGCCGCGATCGGCCGCGCCCTGCCCGCCGTGCCGACCGAGACGCTCTACTGGCGCTACTACTTCATGATGGGCGCCTATGTCTGGACACTGCTCCAGCCCGGCCGCCTCGAAGCGATCTCCCAGGGCCGCTGCGATCCTGCGGATATGGAGGCGGCCATCCGCGAGATCGTTCCGTTCCTGTGCGCAGGCCTCGCTGCGCCCGTGTCAGTCTAGGACGGCTTCACACGGCTCTTCAGTCGGCAGCGGCACTTATCGAACTGGTGGAGTTCCACCATGTTGCCGCACGGATCGTTGAGGAAGAGCTGCTCGGCATCCGGGCCCGTCGCCCCCTTCAACGACCAGTACGAAGCGCCCAGCCGATCGAGCTCGGCCTTGGTCTCGACGATGTTTTCGACGGCGAGCGCCACGTGCGGCGCGGTCGGATCGCGACCCGGCCCTTGGGCGAAAGGTGACGGTAGGTCGCCACCGATCAGATGGATCTGGCCGACCTCGCCGACATTGATCCACATGCCCGGAATGCCGGGAATCTCCGGCCTGCCTTCGTCGCGCTTGAGGCCAAGGACGCCGGTATAGAAATTTTCGAGATCGGCGAGAGTCTTCTCATCGGCGCCGATTCGCACGCCTTGGTGATGGATTTCGAGCACCTTGATCGCCATCTTTTCCTCCCGAGGTCATATGACCAAAAAATTAGGTCACTTGACCTGATCGTGCACGACGCGCATCGTTCCTTCAACGAACAACACCGTATCGGTGGGAGGAATTGGGATGCCGAGAGAAGGGGCCGCCGGCTGGTCGAAGTCGGCGACACTGCCGACCACGCCGACGTCTTTCGCCGGCGTGACCTACTCGGAAATGCTCGATCGGGCGCGTGAGCTGGTCCCAACCTTGGCGGCTCGTGCGATCGAATGTGAGAAGCTTCGGCGTCTCCCCAACGATACCGAACGCGATCTGCACCGCGCCGGCCTCTTCCGCATGGTTCAGCCCGCCCGCGTCGGCGGTGCCGATCTCGATGTCGGCATCCTCGTCGACACCTGCGCCGCGATCGCTCGCGTCTGCCCCTCCACCGCCTGGAACCTTGGCAATCTCGCCAGCCATCACTGGATGCTGGGCTACTTCCAGCCTGAAGTGCAGGACGAGATCTGGGACATCTCGCGCGACACGCTGATCGCCACATCGCTCGCTTTCCCGGCCGGGCGCGGTCGCAAGGTCGATGGCGGCTACGAGGTCTCGGGCCGCTGGCCGCTCTCCTCGGGTGTCGACAATTCCGACTGGAACATGCTGGCCTTCATGGTCCGCGAGCGCGACGACGGCCCGCCGGTCGACCAGCGTTTTGCCCTCGTCCATCGCTCGCAGTACGAGATCATCGACACCTGGCACGCGGTCGGGCTTTCCGGCACCGGCTCCAAGGATGTCGCGATAAAGGGCCTGTTCGTGCCGGACTACAGGACGGTCACGGCCTGGGCAATGAACGGCAAGCCACATCCTGGCTCGACCGTGAATCCCTCTCCGCTCTTCCGCCTGCCGATGCTGGCGCTTGGCCCTTATGTACTTTCGGGTGTCATGCTGGGCTGTGCCCAGGGCGCCTACGAGACGACGGTCGGCGCCGCACGCAAGCGCAACGCCACGAGCACGGGACAACCGGTCGGTGCCAGCCAGGCTGTCCAGCTCAAGGTGGCCGAGGCCAGCGCCCGCATCGATACGGCGGAGATGATGATGCGAGCGGTTTGCTCGCACGCGATGGACGTGGCGCGTGCCGGTCGCGTGCCCCTGCACGAAGACAAGCTGCGTTACCGGCGCGACGCGTTCTTCTCCGTGCGCCTCTGCCTCGAAGCCGTGAACATACTGATGACGGTGGCAGGCTCTAGCGGTCTCTACCTCAGTGGCACGGTGCAGCGATTGTTCCGCGATGCGCACGCTGCAAACGCACATGTGATGTTCTCGCCCGATGTACAGGGCACCCTGTTCGGACAGAACGCTCTCGGCATGAGCGGGCCACCACCGTTGCTCTGACGGCAAGCGGACAACAAAGAAATCCATCAAGTGGGAGGAAGCAACAATGTCATTGTCATCGATCGCGAGGTTGACCGGCGCTGCGGCGCTGGTCGGTTTGAGCGCCATGGCGGCGCAGGCTCAGACGTCGGGCGAACCGATCAAGATCGGCGCCATCGTGTCGGCCACTGGCGCCGGCGCCGGCCTCGGCATCCCTGAGCGCAACGGCCTTCTTCTGGCCGAGAAGGACATCAATGCGAAGGGCGGCGTAAAGGGCCGTCCGATCAAGATCATCATCGAGGACGATGCATCCAATCCCGATACCGCGCTCAGCAAGGCCAACGACCTGATCTTCGGTCAGAAGGTCGTGGCCCTGCTCGGTCCGTCGCTGACGGCGAGCACCGTGGCAGTCGGCGGCGTGACGCACCCCAACAAGATTCCGCAGATTGCCTTTACCGGCATCGGTCCGGCCGTCGAGCGCGAGCGCAAGTGCGTGGCGCACGTCCTGCCGCCGCAGCGCCTGAATGCTCAGGCCCTGCTGGAATATGCCAAGAGCATCAAGGCGACCAAGGTTGGCGTGCTGCACGATGCAGGCTACGGCAACGTAGTGATGGCCGAGCTGCGACCGCTCGCGGACAAGTACGGTGTGAAGCTGGTGGCGGTCGAGAAGTTCGAGATCGGCGCCACCGACACGACCACGCAGGCCGCCAAGGTCAAGGCCGCGCAGCCGGAAGCGGTGTTCATCATCGCCACGTCGGCGACGCCGTTCCGCAACGTCAAGCAGATCCAGATCGCCCAGCCGGTGATCGCGGCGATCGGCTCGTCCTCGTATGAGTACGTAAACGCCATGGGTCCGGCGGCCGACAACATCGCCATTCCCGAATTCGTGGTCGGCGAGGATCCGCTGCCGCACCAGAAGGCCTTCGTCGACCTCTACAAGCAGACCTACAATTCGACGCCAAAGAACTACGAGGCGGCGGCCTGGGATGCGGCCCACATCATCGCGACGGCTCTCACCAAGGCCGGCGCCGACGCGACGGGCGAGAAGCTCTGCGAGGCCATGAAGGCCCCCTACACCGGCGTGCTCGCGAACTACAACTTCTCCGCCGACGACATGACGGGGATTCCGATCTCGAGCTTCGTCTTCTCGAAGATCGTCGGCGGCAAGTACACCCGCACGCCGTTCCGCGTCGCACAGTAACAACCGTTCGACGGCGCAGGCAGCTCGCCTGCGCCGTCTCCTTGCCAGCGGAACCGCATTTCAATGACCCTGAGCCTTGTCCTGCAGGCGATCTTCGCCGGCGTGACCAACGGCATCGTCTATGCCTTCGTCGGCATGGGCCTGTCGGCGATCTTCAAGGGAAGTCGCGTCATCAACGCCATGCAGGGCGAGTTCGCCGTTATCGGCGCCATGACGACGGTCCTGCTGCTCACCAAATCCGGCTGGCCCTACCCGGCGGCCATCGCCGGCGGCGTGCTCGCCGGCGCGCTGGTCGGTGCCTTCATCGAGGTCGCCTTCGTCCGCTACATGGCCAAGAAGAACGCGAGCGAAGACAGCTTCCTCCTGCTGACCATCGGCCTCGCCCTGACGCTGTCGGCTTCCATCCTCTTCTTCATCGGCCGCGACGGCCATCTGCTGCCGCCGATTGGCGGCGAAGGCGTATTGCTCGTCCTCGATGCCGTCATCCAGTTTCACGCCCTGTGGCTGATCGCCATCGGCATCGGCGCCACGCTGCTGCTGCGCGCCTTCTGCCATCGCACGACCGTTGGGCTCTCCATGATGGCCGCTTCGATCGACGCCGATGGTGCGGCGACCACCGGCATCAATGTCGGGCGCATGCGCACCTACACCTTCATCCTGGGTGGCCTGCTCGGCGCCCTGGGCGGCATCCTCGTCACGCCGCTGATCTCCGTCGACTATACGCTCGGCCTCAACCTCACGCTGAAGGGCTTTGCCGCGGCCGTGCTCGGCGGCCTCACCAATCCGCTGGGGGCCGCCGTCGGCGGCATCACGCTCGGGCTGGTCGAGTCGCTGGCCATCATCGGCATCTCGTCGAGCTACAAGGACGTGGTCGCCTTCTCGGTGCTGATCATCATCATGATCCTCATGCCGAACGGCATCCTGGGCCGCGCCGGCCGGCGGGGAGGATGACCATGCAGTCCCGCCTCCTCTGGATCGCCGTCGCGCTCGTCATCTGGGCGGCATTGCCCTTCTTCGTGCCGCGTAACATCGCCGACCTGCTGGTCTTCACCGGCATCTACACGATTGCCGGTCTCGGCATCGGCCTGCTGCTTGGGCATTGCGGCATCGTCAACCTGGCACAGGCCACCTTCTATGGCCTCGGTGCCTATGCCAGCGCCTACTGCACGGTGATGATGGGCCTGCCGAGCATTGTCGGTTTCGTCGCCGGTGCTGCCATCAGCATGGCGCTCGCCTACGTGATCGGCCGGCCGATCCTGCGCCTCACGGGGTACTTTCTCGCTCTGGGCACGCTGGCGTTGAGCGCCATCGCCAGCGCCTTGTTCTTCGAATGGGATTGGCTCACCGGCGGCACGCTGGGCATCGGCGGCATCCCCAAGCTCAACCTGTTCGGGTTCGTTCTCGACCGGCCGTCGCGCTACTACTTCTTCGTCTGGATCGTGGCCTTTGCCTGCATGGCGGCGGCGCACAATCTCGTCGACAGCCGCAGCGGCCTGATGCTGCGCGCCATGCGCGATTCGAGCACCGCCGCCGCCGCGCTGTCGGTCGACCTGCAGTCGCTGCGAACGCGGGTCTTCGTGGTCTGCGCCCTGTTCGGCAGTCTCGCGGGCAGCCTGTTCGCCCATCATGCCTCGTTCGTCAGCACGCAGAGCTTCGGCGTCGACCGCTCCATCAGTTTCCTCCTGATCCCGGTGATCGGCGGCGCCACATCCATCCCCGGGATCGTCGTCGGCGCCCTGTTCGTGACCTTCCTGCCGGAGTTCCTGAGCAAACTGGGCGATATCCACCAGATCCTCTTTGGCCTCGCCCTCGTCGCCGTCGTCGTCCTCCTGCCCGACGGATTGATGGGCGCCTTCGGTCGTCTCCGGACGCGGCTTGCCGCTCGGCAGGGCAACCATGCCCGCTAACGCCATCCTCGCCCTGAAGGAAGTCGGCCACTCGTTCGGCGGCCTCGCTGTGCTGCGGTCCGTCACGTTCGACGTCCCGGAAGGCGGCATCATTGGCCTGATCGGGCCCAACGGCTCGGGCAAGACGACGCTCTTCAACATTGTGAGCGGCTATATCCGCCCACTCGCCGGCGCGATCACCTATCAAGGCGCTCCGCTCGTTCGCGAGTCGATCCAGCGGCGCGGTACGGCGGGGCTCGTACGCACCTTCCAGACTCCCCAGGTCTTCGAGCAGATGACCGTGCTCGAAAACATCATGGTGGGGTGCACCAAGCTCACTCGCACGACGATGCTGCAGGACCTGCTGCGCACCCCGGCGGCTCGCGGACAGATGCGTGAGATCCGGCAGCGTGCCGAGGCCGCCTGCGAGCGCTTTCAACTCGGTAACCTGCGCGATCTGCCGGCCGCCAGCCTGACGGCCGGGCAGCGCCGCATCCTCGAGATCGCGCGTGCGGTCGTGGGCGAGCCGCGCCTCCTGCTGCTCGACGAACCTTCGTCCGGCCTCAATGCGCAGGAAATCGAGAATCTGCGCGAGTGGATTGTGCGCCTGAACGAACAGGGCATTACGGTCCTGCTCGTCTCGCACGACATGGGCCTCATGACGGTGGCCCGCACCGTGCACACGCTCTACTTCGGCGAGATCATCGCCAGCGGCGACATGGCTGCAATCCAGCGAGACCCGCGGGTCCGCGAAGTCTATCTCGGGGTCTGATCGTGCTGGAAGTGACCTCCGTTTCCGCCGGCTACGGCGCCCTCACCGTCCTGAACGACATCTCCCTCAAGGTCGACGATGGCGAGGCCGTCGCGCTGGTCGGTGCGAATGGCGCGGGCAAGACCACGCTCGTGCGCACAATCTGCGGCCTCCTGCGCGCGCGCAGCGGGCGTATCGTCAAGAACGGCACGGATGTCACCTCGGCGCCGCCCCATGACCTCGCACGGCACGGCCTTGCCGTCGTGCTCGAGAATCGCCGCCTGTTCGGCGAGCTGTCGGTCCGCGAGAACCTCGTTCTGGCGGAGACGGTCGGTCGCAAGGTCCGACGCGGCAACATGCGCTTCACATGGGACGAAGTGACGGCGCTGTTCCCCGTCGTGAAGGAACGCCTCGACTCTCCCGTCGAGCTGTTGAGCGGCGGCCAGCAGCAGATGGTTGCGATCGCCCGGGCGCTGCTCCTGCAGCCCGACCTGCTAATCATGGACGAGCCTTCGACCGGCCTTGCGCCCAAGGTCGTGAAGGACATCCTGCTCGTGATCAAAGCCCTTCGCGAACGGGGCATGGGCCTTCTGCTGATCGAGCAGAATGTCGGCATCGCGGCCGAGATCACCGACCGCGCCTATGTCATGGCCGTCGGAAGCATCGTTCACGAGGTCGGACCAGGCGAATGGCAGTCCTTCCTCAAGGACGAGCGCCTGATACGGGCCTATCTCGGATAGAATCCTCGGCGACAGACTAGAGGAGCATGCCGCGGATCGTCTCCTGCATGAGCGAGGCGATGCGTTCGACCGACCCGACCCGATGATTTGGCCGCGTGTAGAACAGCTTCATCCGGAAGCAGCCGTCCATGACGTAGGCGTAGACGTGCAGGTGATAGTCGGCCTGGTTTTCAGCCGCGACTGTGTCCGGCAGATCCATCAGCGAAGGCGCCGTCGGCTGAAACAGCGTCCCGTCGTAGTTCTCCTCCCAGACGTCCCCGATGTACTGAAAGAGTGTCTTCACCTGGTCGAAACGCGCCAGTTCGTTAGTACGTGGATCGTCCGAGAAATAGCGCAGGGCGCTGTGCGCCAGGCCGTTGTCGGGGATGGCGCGATACTGTTCGGCCGTCCTGCCGAGCACCTGCGCCAGCGCCTCAGGCCCTTCGAGCGGTCCATTGGGCAGGCGCACGGTGATGGGCGTGTGGGTGATGAACCATCCGACCGTTCGCGAGACGTCGGTGCCGGGGATGCAGGTTTCACGGCCGTGCGCCACCTTGTGAAAGACAAGGTTGCGCTGGCCCGAAATCCGGTGGGCCGTGAGCGCGAGGCCAGCCACGATGGCGTGGATCAGCGTCGGCTGGAACCCGCCCACCAGGCGGCCACGGATATCGTTGACCTCGTCGCGCGACAGGATCTCGAAGCCGAGGAGATCGATGTCGCGTTGCAGGGCACTGGCATCGGCATCGTCTTCGGGAAACGGACGGACGTCGCGCGCCTGCTCCAGCCAGTAGGCCCATTGAGCTTCGGCGGCCGGCCCCCGCGTGTAATCGACGACCCGGTCGACCCACTGATGGAAGGGCGTCGTCCGCGCGGGCAGAACCGGACGACGGTCGGCCGCAAGCGCCGTATAGGCCGTGCGCAGATCTTCCAGCGTGATCTGCAACGACATGGCGTCGGTGACGAGCTCATGCATCGTGAAGAAAAGATGATGGTTCGTCCCCGCCGGATCCTCGAACAGGCCGACCGTCATGACGGGGCCTTTGTCGATGTCGAGCGAGTCATGCAGGGCCGCGACCTGCTTCTTGATGAAGGCGAGCCGAGCCCCCTCGTCGCCGGTCGGCAACCGGAAGGCATGGATCGGCACGTCGAACACATCGGGACCAGTCTCGTAGTACTGGTGAAATTCACCGTCGGCCGAGCGGCGGAAACGCAACCTCAGCGCATGGTGGTGCTCGATCACGACGCGGAGCGCCTGCCGGAGGATCGATGGATCGAGCAACGTCGGCAGCCGCGCGATGAACCCGACATTGAACTTGTTGGGGTTCGGGCGGGCCCAGGTGAAGTAGTAGCGCTGCATCGGGCTGAGCGGCGCGTCCCCTTCAGGCACGGATGTGTCGATCTCAAGCGCCTGTGCCGACCGGGCGCGGCGCGCCAACGCTTCGAGTGTCGGGTGCTCGTAGAGGTCGCGTGGCGTCAGTGCATAGCCTGCCTCCCGCGCGAGAAGGCTTACGCGGAAGGTAAGGAGCGAATCGCCGCCCAGCTCGAAGAAGTCGTCCGTGATGCTCACCGATCTGACGCCGAGCGTTTCGCGCCAGATGCGAACCATGTCCTCCTCCACGGAATCCCGGGGAGCGACGATGTTCTGCCGAACGTCGAAATCGGGCGGCAGACGAAGGCTTCGGCGATCCAGCTTGCCGTTGGGCAGGCGCGGCAGATCGTCGGCCAATGCCACGAAGTGGGACGGCACCATGTAAGGAACGAGCCGCTGGCTCAGGAAGTCGCGCAGGGCCGACGGTTCCAGATCGGTGGTATCGGCGCCCGGGCTGCGAACATAGAAGGCGACGAGTTGGCGTCCCCCTTCGGTATCGATCGCACTCACCGCACAATCCCGGACGGCGGGATGGGCGGCCAGGGTCGTCTCGATCTCGCCGGGTTCGATGCGGAAGCCGCGCAGCTTGATCTGAAAGTCGCGCCGGCCGATGTAGTCGATCTCGCCGTCGGGGCGCAGCGACACCAGGTCTCCCGAGCGGAACAAGCGGACGTGCTCTGCTTCCGCCGCCGTCGCGAAGGGATTCTGGATGAACTTCTCGGCCGTCAGGCCGGGATTGTTGTGATAGCCGCGTGCGAGCCCCGGACCAGAGACGCAAAGCTCGCCCGGCTCGCCGGCAGCGACCGGCCGTAGCTCCTCGTCGAGCACATGAACGCGCATCCGGCCGAGCGCCTTGCCGATGGAGACGATCTTGCCCTTCAGTGCGTCCGGACCGACCACGCAGCAGGTGGCGTCGGCCGCCATCTCCGAGGAACCATAGAGGTTGAGCACGGTGGCATTTGGCGCCAGCTCGCCGATGCGCCGGCTAAGGGTGCTGGGCAGCAGCTCGCCGGACGAGGTGACATAGCGCAACGCATCGAGACGCGTGCCGGTATGGCGGGCGGCATCGATCAGGGCGGCCAGGAGCGACGGCACGACGATGACCCGGGTGACGCGCCGCTTGGCCAGCAAGTCGAGAAGCGCCAGCGGATCGCGCGCCGTGACGTCGTCGGCGATGACACTGGGAATGCCCTTCAGCAGGCCGCCGAACATCTCCCATACCGAGTCAACGAAGTTCAGCGCGGTCTTGTTGCAACACAGCTCGTCGGCAGCGAAAGGGAACGCTTCCCACATCCACTCGAACCGGCTGAGCATGGCCCGATGAGGGCCGAGGACGCCCTTGGGCGTTCCCGTGGAGCCGGAGGTGTAGAACACATAGGCCAACGGGTCGGCATGCCCTTCGGCGGGGCGCCGGTCAGGCCGTCGTTGGACGGTGGACGACGCGGTGACCAGAATCTCGTCGAGGCAAAGCGTCCCGGCCGGCGCGTCAGTGAGGAAGAAGAGCTTGTCGAGCAGTGGACGCGTCGTCAGGACCAGCGGCGCCGCCGTGTCCCCCAGCATGAACTTCAGCCGGTTTTCCGGATAAGACGGATCGAGCGGAACCCAAGCGCCACCTGCCTTGAGGATACCCAATGTGCCGGCCGTCGCCTCGATTCCGCGCCCAAGCGCCAGGCCGATCATAGTATCCGGCGGCAGGATCGCGTCCGGCGGCAGGCCGCGGCGCGCAAGGATGGCCTGGGCGATGACCTCGGCGGCGCGATCCAGCCCGGCAAAGCTGATGCTCCGCTCTCCCGAGTACAGGGCGGTGGCGTCCGGCGTCCGGTCGGCGGCCTCTTCGAAGAGGCGATGGATCAACTTCGGTGTCGGCACCGATCATTCTCCTTTGAGCTGTGCAACCGATTGCACGGGCCGCATCGTGGCGAGGCCAGCGCTTGCGAGCATGGCGACGAGGGCCAGGACGAACGGAGCCATGTAGTCCAAGCCGCTGAGCACGCCGGCGACGATGGACGAACTGCCCCAGGCGAGCGCCGTGACGGAAATGGATATTCCCAGGATCCACCCCTGCCGGTCGCTTTCGACGGCATCTGAGAACTGGGTGATGATGGCGCCGTAGGCAATGGACACGACGGTCGCCAAGGGGAAGGCGATGGCCCATTGCACGTTGAGATCGTGCGACCAGAACGACACCACCATGAGCGCAGCCGTGCCCCAGAGGCTCCACGCTGCAATCGTCCGCGCCGCGACACGCTTCTGCAGCCACGGCAGGCAAAGGCCATAGGCGGCACAGAAGCCAACGCCGAGAAGCCCCATCATCAGCGAGACCGTGCCGGCATCCACGTCGAAGCGTTCGAAAAGAAGGGACGGCAGAAACAGGAAATAGGCGCCCCACGCCACCTGCATGCAGGCGAATATCACAACGATCCGCCGGATCACCGGATCGACAAGTGCTGCCCGGAACCCCCGCACGCCCATCAGCAGGTCGACGTCCTTGAGGGCCATCCGCTGAACCTGCGCCCGCGCGGGTTCCCGGTACCACAGCACGATCAGTGCCACGGCGAGCAGCGCGAGCAAGGCGGTGACGCCGATCGGTATGGTGAAGTCGACCACGGATGGCCGTTCGGCGTGCGCCATGGCACCGCCGATCAACGGGCCCAGGATGAAGCCGACCGAAGAGGCGAACAGGCAAAAGCTGAGCGCCAGCGGCTTCGTCTCCTCGTTGCTCTGATCGACGGCTGCGGCCTGGGCGACGGCCTGACTGCCTGCCATGGCGCCTCCCAGGATGCGGCCGAGCAGCAGAAGGGCCACGATGTTGAACAGAATGGCGCCGCCGATCAGCACGAAGCTTGCCGCCACCCCGATCAGGCACGCGACCAGGACGGGACGCCGGCCTATGCGGTCCGATATCTCGCCCAGGACCGGCGCCATATAGAGCATCATCAGCTCGAAGACGCCCAGCGATACGCCGTAGACGATATAGCGGACGCTCTGGCCCTGCCCCGTCATGAGAATCGGATTGTCGCTCACCAGTGCGGCGGCAAGGACCGGCACGACGATTGTGTAGCTGATGCTGTCGATCAGGATTGCGGCCAACAGCGGCACCAGACGGAGGACGAAGTGCACGGTCGTCACGGCGAGACCCTCGCACACTCCCCAAGCCAGCCGATCCCGAAGCAGTCGTCAGTCAGCAGATGCAACGCGTCGCTATGGTAAAGCGCGACGCGTGCAATCCATTGCCGGCCGGCGACCACTTAAGCGGTTCGAGGGGCGACGACCGAATCCTCGCGCCGCATCGCCCCCAAGGCTTTGCCCGACATGAGATGCTTCTCGATGGCTTCCAGGGAGTGCCCGGTAGTTTCCGGCACGCGCGTCAGCGTAAAGGCGATGCCGCCGAGGCAAATGACCGCGAACACCGTGAACGTGAAGGCCAAGCCGGGCCCGGCAAGCATCAGCGGGAAGGCGAAGACCACCACGAAGTTGAAGCCCCAGTTGCTGAGCGACGCCATGCTCATGCCCGGCCCGCGCACCCGCAGCGGGAAGATCTCCGACATCAGCAGATGCGGCAGCGGTCCGACCGCGATCGCAAAGGAAGCGATGTAGAGCAGCAGCATCGCGATGATGACCCAGGATGGCATCGCCCCCGGGAAGATCACGCCGACGGCGATCACCAGCATCGTGAAGGCCGTACCGAGAAAGCCGATCACCAGCAGCGGACGCCTGCCAACCCGATCGATCAGGAACATCGCGACGATGGTCGTCAGCACGTTCACCGTTCCGATGCCGACCGTGGCCGCCATCTGCGTGTTGGCGCTGTCAAAACCCGCGTGGCTGAAGATCTCCGGCGCGTAGTAGATCACGGCGTTGATGCCGCTCAGTTGTTGCAGGAAGAACAGACCAACGCCGACGATCAGCGCCGGCCGGATCGCCGGCTCCAACAGCGCCTTGTAGCCGACCTTCTGGCCAGCTTCTTCCTTGGCGGTACGGACCATCTCGATGAGCTCGCGATCGACATCCGACCCGGCGCCACGGAGCCGGGCGAGGCCAGCGCGGGCCTTGTCGGGAAAGCCCTTGAGCACCAACCAGCGCGGCGATTCCGGCAGGAAAACCAGCCCGATCAAGAAGAGCGCGCCAGGCACGACGCCGAGGCCAAACATGACACGCCACGTGCCGTCGCCAGCGATCAAGAGGCCCGTCAGGTAAGACATGAGGATGCCGACGGTGATCGCGAGCTGGTAGGTGGACACTAGCGCCCCGCGAATGGCGAGCGGTGCACATTCGGCGATGTAGAGCGGCGCGGCGACGGCAGCCATGCCGATCGCGAGACCAAGCACGAAACGGGCAACGATCAGCATCCATACTGCCGAGATGCTCGCGGCCACCAGGGCGCCAACCATGAACAGAGCAGCGGCCGCCATCAGTACGGAGCGCCGGCCGAACCGGTCGGTTATCCGGCCTGCCACGCTTGCCGCAACGAGCGCACCGAGTGGCACTGCCGCCGTCATGAAGCCGCCGACCAGCGGCCCCATGGGGAAATCCTTGTCCAGGGAGGCTCGCGCGACGGCGATCACGCCCTCGTCATAACCGAACAAGAAGCCGGCGATCGCGGCGACAAAGGCCAGGAAGTAAATCATGGAAGGGCTCGCTGTTTGATGGATCGGCGCATCACGTCAGAAACTGATCACGCTCTTGAGACCGAGGACGAAAATGTTGGCGTTCTGGGTGGAGGCGCCTGGCGTGGCGATGTACTGGACGTTCGGCCGGATCAGGAGGCCGGGTACCGGCGCAATGGTGTAGAAGAGCTCCATCACGTACTCCGAGTTTCTGACCGGCACCGGACCGAGTCCCATGGCATTCTGCATGATCTGCAAGTCGGTCAGCCGGTGGTTGACCTGAGTCGTGCCGATCGCAAAGCCGATGGAATCGTGCGGTCGCGAGCTGAACGTACCGGTGTAGAGAAGCCCAGCCGCGATCTGGAAGCTGGTCGCCGACGTCTCGCCGTCGGCGACTGCGGCATTCAGGAACGCTTTGAGGCCGGCATTCACGTCGTCCGAACTGTTGCGCGTGAGCTGCTGCTGGAAGGTCAGGTAGCCACCATAGAGGCCGCGCCGCTGCATGGCGGGATCACCCGTCAAGGCGGCGAGGTTGCCGTTCACGTCGAGAATTAGGTCGTTCAGAGCCGACGTCGAATACCAGGCGCCGATCTTGTAGCTACCCGGCAGGCGGCCGTCACCGAAGGTCGGCAGCCAGGCCACCTCGAACGGCAGCAGCACGCCGGTCGAGCCGGAGTACCAGACCGGCCAGAGCTTGTTTTCGTATCCAAGATACTGCTCGTTTTGGTCGTAGGCGCCGGCCTGGACATAGCCGAAGCCGTCGATATTCACCCGGACGCGGGCACCCCACTGGCTGATCGGCCAGTTGTAGATGTAATTGCCGACGAGGTTGCCGGGCTGCGAGCCGCAGAAGGTTAGATTCTGGAAGTCGCAGGAGAAGACTGCGAAGGAATCGCCCATTGCCGAGCGGCCCCAGCGCAGATTGATTAGATCGTTGAAGAAGCGATGCTCGAGGTAGAATTGCGTCAGCCGCACGGTCTGGCCGCGACCGTAAACTTCCTGGACGAGCTGCAACGTATCCAGTCCGGCATCCTCCACGAGGTTCCGGCCAGCACGCTCGGTATAGGTTATCTGCAGCAGTGAGTTCGGCAGGGTGATCAGCTTCTCGAGATCCAGGGTCGCGCCGACGGAAACCTGGTCGGTATAGGTGGCAAGCGACTTGCTGCCACCTACAGGGTTGTAGCCGACCTCGCTGACATAAGTGATCTGGAAGTCGACGCCCTTCTCGAAGAGGTGTGTCCGGAACCCGCCCCAGTTGCCGAGCAGCCACGGCTGCGAAGGCGCGGTCGGTCCCTCAGCATACGCAACGCCGCAGGTAAGCGCCCCCGCGACGATCGCGATCAAAGTTGTGCATATGCGCCACACGATTTTTCCCACCCTAGTACGCACCCTCACCAGTTCATTGAATCGAACGGCAGTACCGAGAAAGGCGAGGCGGCGCTATTGCGCCGCCATCGCCGTCTGCCCCGCTTCCATCCCTGCCGCCAGTCGCGACGCGTTGCGCAACGCCACGGCCGTAATCGTCAGGTAGGAGTTTGCGCTGCCCTGATGCGGCCAGATAGCCGCGTCGGCACAGCTCAGGTTGCCGATCCGCCAGAAACGGCCATCGGGGTCGGTTACCGAAGACTCCCGGTCACGCCCCATGCGGAGCCCACCGAACTCGTGCAATGCCGAACCCGCGGCATTCTCTTCGGTGCGAACGACCTTCGCACCGAGCCCGGCCGCAACATCCGCAGTGAACTTTGCCATCTCGGCGAGGGTCTTCGAATCGCCGGGGCTGCGCTCGTTGACGATGCAATAGTCCGTCTTCGTCTTGCCATCGCCGCATAGCACCATGCGTCCCGCCTCTTCTGCTTTGCTGATGCCGAAGCAGTAGAACAGGATGTAGCGCCCGCCGGCGTCGCCATCGAGCCAGCAGGTCGCGTGCAACGGGCTGTACCAGGTCTCCTGGAACATGCCCTGGAGCTGAGCGTGGAACGGCCGCTTCGCCGTCGGCGGAATGAAGATGTAGAGAGACTTCTCCTGCAGGGGCTCGGGCAATTCGAACACGGCCTGGCGGAAGAGATGATCGCCCATGTAGCGGCCGACCATGGGATCGACGTCGGCCAGGCCGGAGGCCATGGCCAGCCGCGTCGACTGCATGCAGCCTCCCGCCAGCACGAAGTGGCGCGCGGGGATGGCGAAAGTCTCGCCGGTCCGGTCCCGTACGGTAACAGCGCTCACGACGCTGCCGTCGTGCACGAGTTGCAGCACCTCCGTCTCGGCGGCAAGCGACAGGCGGGCACCGTCCTCGATGCGGCCGAAATGCTTGCAGCGCAGCAGCCGGGAAACCGAGGAATCGAACCCGAGCGACATGTGCCCGCCATGGACCGAGCGCGTATCGATGCACAATGGCGCGTGCGTTGCGGGAATATCCTTGGCAGCGAGACGACCCAGCAGACGTTCCTGCGCGGCGTGGGTCATGAAGGGCGGCGCGTCGTTGTCGCCCTCGCTTCCCGAGACGCCCATCAGATGCTCGGCTCGAACGTACCACGAGCGCATTTCATCGGCGTCGTATGGCCAATCGGCGAAGTCCTCGTCGCGGAAGCGCGGCGTGCAGCCGCCCCAGAACACCGTTCGCCCGCCGACGATGGACCATGCATTGTTGTTGGTCTCGGCCGTCCGCGCCTGTACGGCTGCCAGTTCCTTCTCCGAGGTCCAGGTCGTGCGAAAGCGCACGAGGTCGTGGATCTGGGGAACGATGTCCGCCCGATTGGCGAAGGGACCAGAGCCGACATGCTCCGTCAGGATCAGCGGGCCGGCCTCCAGGATGGCGACCTTCAGGCCGCGCTCGGCCAATTCGATGGCGGTCGTCACGCCGCTGGTGCCGCTACCGATCACCAGACAATCGACGGAAGCGTTCGCAACGGCGCGTGCGTCACTCAACAGGATGGGAGCTAGCGGATGCATTACTCGGCGGCCTTCATGTAGGTGGCAAAGGCGTTTCCGACCTTCCGGAACGCGGCGATGATGTCGTCGATGTCCGAGTCGGACAGAACGGACGCGACGGTCAGCAGTGCTGCACGCTCCGACATCGCGTCACAGACCGGCAGCGCGCCCTTGGCGTAGCTGTAATCGGCGGCAAACGCGTTCGCCGGGTGGGTCCAGGGGAAGCCTTCCTTGGCGTTGGAGCGCTTCTTCACCAGGCTGGGGATGTTGAAATACCAGTGCATGCCCCACTCGCGCATCGTGATGCAGGTGAGGCTGCCCTCGGGTCCACGTACGCCTTCGGCCCTGATGGCATCGACGAATCGCTGGCAGGCCTCGGCCGTGGGATAGACCGTAATCAGGACCGGACCGGTATCGCCGGCCGGATCGTCGACCTCGCGCAGGCCGATGCCGGGAATATCCTTGATGGCTTCGCGAATCTTCCACTTCGCTTCCCGCATCTTGGCCGTGATCGTCCGCACCTTGCGCATCTGGGCGAGCGCCATGGCGCCCGAAAGTTCGGACATGCGGCTGCCGATGCCCCAGTATTGATAGCGCTCGTCCGACGGGTCGAGCCGGCCCTCGGCATTGCGTGCGTAGCCGAGGTCGTGCAGCGCGACGCAGCGCTTGTAGAGATCCTCGTCCTCGGTAACGAGCAGGCCGCCCTCGCCGCTCGTCATGTTCTTGTTGAGCTGGAAGCTATAGATGCCGATGTCGCCGAACGAACCGGCGGAGCGGCCCTTCAGCGAGGCCCCGATCGCCTGCGCGCAATCCTCGAGCAGCCTCAGCTTGTGCTTGCGGCAGATCTCGGCGATGCGATCGTTGCGTCCCATCACGCCGCTCATGTTCACGATGAGGACGGCTTTGCTGCGCGGACCGATCTTGCGCTCGAGATCGACGGGATCCATGCAGAAGCTGCCGTCGATATCGACCAGGCGCGGAATGGCGCCCGTGCGCACGATGGCGCTCATGCAGCTCACCCACATGTAGCCCGGCACCAGCACTTCATCGCCGGGCCCGACTCCGAAAGCCGCCAAGGCAATGTGAAGGGCGGCGCTGCCGCTGTTGACGCCCAGAGCATGCTTGTGGCCGAAGGTCGAACACCATTCGGATTCGAGCCGGTCGACCATGCCCTGCGCGTCCAGACCGTAGAAACGAAACGGGCTGCGCGCTTCGATCACCTGATTGACGAGGCGCTTCTCTTCTTCGTCGATGTAGTAGGCGCCGGGTAATTCCCAGGGCAAGGGCGTAGAGCGAACCGGTGTACCGCCATCGATGGCCAGCCGATTCGACAGATGGCGTGCGTCTGTCGTCATATCAATCTCCCCCGCTAAATCAGGAACACGACAAGCTCTCAGTGTCACCAAGCATGATCACGTGCACGTGGCCTACTCCGAACACTCGCCAGATGAGCGAGGCCGATGAACGCCGGCGTCGTATGCACGATGACGGCCGTAGGAATATGGGCGAGATAGGTCGACATCCGCCCCTTCGCCTCGAACCGTTCACGAAATGCCGATCGGCGCAGAAATTCGACGAAACGCGGCGCGATGCCCCCGGCGATGAAAACGCCACCCCGCGCGCCCAGCGTCAGCGCGATGTTGCCCGCGGCACTTCCCAGGAAAGCGCAGAACAATTCGAGCGTTTCGCGGCTGACCTCGCAATCACCGGCCAGTGCATGCGCGACGATCTCGCTATTGTCGCGCTCCGGTACCGTCAGGCCGTCGACTCTGGCAATCGCGTGATACAGGTACATCAAGCCGGAACCCGACAGCACGCGTTCGACGGAAACATGATGAAGCTGCTGCCGCAGAGCCGAGATGATGGCGTCCTCGCGCCGATTCTCGCTGGACAGCGTGGCGTGACCGCCCTCAGTGACCAACACGGCTTCGCCCATCATGCCAAACGCCATGGCAGCCAATCCGAAGCCGCTGCCCGGCCCCATCACCGCCATGGTCCCACCGCCCGCCGCGCGCGGCGTGCCGAGCATCGCAATGTCCTCGGGGCGCAAAGCCGGCAGCGCCCAACCAAGCGCCTCGAAGTCGTTCAGCACCACGACGTCGGTCATGCTCAGACCTTCGCGAATGCGGTCCGAATCGACGATCCACGCGGCATTCGTCAAAGCGACGCGGCCACGCTCGACTGGCCCTGCCGCCGCAATCAGCGCCTGGTCCGGCGAGTACCCCGCGGCAGGTCCCGAAAGAAACGCGCGGGCCGCTTCGATCGGCGAGGCGTAGTCGGCAACGGCATAAGTCTCCGACGCGACGATCTGTGAATCGACGAGCAGCGCAAAGCGCGCGTTGGTCGCCCCGATATCCGAGATCAGGGAGGAAGCCGGTGACGTCGTCATGGTTCCATACCGTGTTTCCGTCGATTCCACAGGCAGCGGTCAGCCACTTTGAGCATTGGCAGGAAGGGGCAGGCCGAGATCGCGCACCGGCCGGCCACTTGCCAGATTGGCCTCGATCAACTCCAGCGAACGTCCACGCGTCTCGGGCACGAGCGCCACGACGAAGAGCAGCGCGGCGATGCTGATAACCCCGTAGAATCCAAGCACCAGAGCCAGCCCGAACGCTTCGACAAGCACCGGAAACGTGAGGGACACCAGGACATTGACGCCCCAGGCAGTGGCGGATGCAATGCCCATCCCGGTTCCGCGCAAGGCCAACGGGAAGAGCTCCGACATGAGGACGTACGGCAGCGGGCCGAGGCTCAGGCCGAAGGCCAGCACGAACAGGCCCAGACACGCCACCGCGACAATGTTCGACCACGCGGCGCCCTGACCATTCGCGAGAACGACGGCAAGGACGATGAGACTAGCTGCCATGGGCACCAGGCCGCCGATCAACAACGGTCGCCGCCCAAGGCGGTCGATCAAAGCCATCGCGATGAGCGTTGCGATCACGTTGACCACGCCGATGGCGACCGTCGCCAGGATCGGTCCGTAGGCACCGTCGAAGCCGACCTGCGCAAAGATCACCGGCGCGTAGTAGAGGATCGCATCGATCCCGCTGAGATTCGCAAAGGCGAACAGGCCGGTCGCCAGGATCAAGACCATGAAATTGCGGCCCACGAAGAGGTCGCGCCAGTTCCCGGTCGCCACATTGGCCGTTTGCGGTGGCAGCGGATCGCCCTCGCCGCCGCTCAGACGCAAGTGCGCCCGTTCGGCCTCGGCTCTGCGGCCGTGCAGGAGATACCAGCGCGGGCTTTCCGGTACCGCGAGGACGATAACAAGCAGCAACACGGCCGGCACGGCGCCGACCAGAAGCATCGGCTGCCAGGCCTGCGTCGGCGTCCACACGGCTCCGGCCAGGTACGATGCAAGTATGCCCAGCGTAATCGTTAGCTGGATGATCGAGACCAGCGCGCCGCGTACGCGCGGCGGGACGGTCTCGCTGACATAGAGAGGGGCCACCATGGTCGCCGCTCCGACGCCAAGACCGGTGACGGTGCGCCACAGGAGCCACGGCAGAAAAGTCTCGGAAACCGCGGCCCCGACGCCGCCGACCGCAAAAAGAATGGCGGTCGCGAACAAGGTGGGGCGTTCGCCAGTGCGACGGATCAATCCGCCGGCCAGTAACGCCCCGACGAAGCCACCAAAAAGCACGGACGACACGGCGACGCCCTGCATGAATGGTCCCAGGGCAAAGTCCCGGGTAATAAATTCCAAAGCTGGCGCGATGACCGCGGTGTTGTAACCGATGAGCAAACCGGACATCGCCGCCATGAGGCCGATGAGGATGATCATCATGAATACATGCTTGGATACTCGAGCTGCCAGCCTACCGGCCCGGCTCGGCCGTACAGTTACAACAAACCGACGACGTCTCGCCCTGCGAGCGCGTCTACCAGTCGATGTTAGGGCAAGACACGATTTCCATCCGCCTCTTACTCTGGAAAAGACGGAGAATTCCAGGGCCTTCCGTGGCTGAATGGCAGCAAAATGAAGTGTTCCGGGGAACAAAAATGTTGCAGCGCAGCACTCTTGCCCCACCTTCAATCATCCATGTCGACGACGCCTTGCCTGAAACGCATCCTCTTGGATGTTCAGCCAGCATTTTCGGAAAGCTCGATTCCTCTGATCGGTGAGCGGCGGCCGACACACAAAGACATCCATAGGCATGGCCGGCGCCATCGTTCCCGTCGCCAGGGGTGTCGTTACGGAAGCCGCCCACAATGACATCGGCGCCGACGTCGCGCCAAAGTAGCCAAGACAGTCTCTCAGTGCTCTTCGTCGCCGAAGGCATCACCCTTCACCTTTACAACTCCTGCGAAAGTGGCGAATCATACCCATCGTGGGACGGTGGGTACACATCTTGGCGGGCTACTTTCGGGATCGACCGGCGAACGGTGTAGTCGGCCTTGCAGCCGATTGTCTGCCTCTCGCCCATGAGATGCAGGTCGCTCCTCAGGGGGCGAGAAAGATACGCCTGGTGATTGGGGAATCAGCGCTTCACCATGCGCGCTGACATCACCGGTTTTTTTAAGCGGCCGCGGTCAACGGTATCGTCGAGTACCATCGGGAACTTCGCTCCGCCACCCACATGGTGGGCGGCCGCCATCGTGGGTACGGCACTCGTCTTCACTCTACACGCAGTGCCGAGGTCAACCGGGATTCTCGCTGTCCTGTTCGTCCTGTGCGCCACCGCATTTGCAGGATTGATGGTTACGTCGTGGCTCGCAGAGCGCGCAAGCACGAGAGACTACGTCCGTTCTCGCCGTGTTGGTCTCCTCAGCCTCTCCGCGGGCCTTTGGCTGCTTGGCTGGCATTCCGCTGCAGCAACGATATTGCTGGCAGGCTGGCTGGCAGCACAGCGGATCTTCGGGGCCACGACGGTCGGCCTGTTTCTTTCCCTCTTGGCCTCCATAACATTGGTTTACGTTGCGGTAGGCTTTTTCCGCGCGAGATGGACAGCACGGGCGGCGCTTGTCGCGCTCATGCCGCCTCCGCTGTCGCAGCCGGGCTGGCGGCATTCGGCACTGTCTACGCGTACGGACCTGCGAGAGAAGGAAGCGCGCGATCGCGCCTTGCGTCTCCAGCCGACGCTTGCCGTACCCGTGCTTGCGGCGCTGGATGACCTCGGGGCGTCGAACGCAGGGCAACTCCCCCCTCATGCTCCGCGACCTGGGCTTTCCTGGAGTCGCGAGCCGATCATGAGGCTCATTGGCCTCGGCACGCCTATCGCCGCCGCGGTCCCGCTCGCCATTCTCGTCGTGTTGGCGTTCTCGTCCGACTGGAATATGGACGAACTCGCAGAGCGCGTCGGACTTCCTCCTGTCACACCAGCCGCCTCGAGCCCCCAATCCCAGGAACAAGGGAAGCCAGATCCCAGCAATAAAAGTCAGCCTCAGGAAGCCGGGGAGCCAGGCTTGCGGGACAATGGCCCGCAAGCCAATCAAGGCGGCAATTCGCAAGGCCAGAATCAACAAGGCCAAAGCGGAAGTTCGCAAGCACCGCAACAGGCCAACAAAGGCAGCGGCTCGCAGGGACAGAACCAGTCCGGCCAGGGCGGCCAGGGTGGCAGTTCGCAATCGTCACAGCAGGCCAATCAAGGCGGCGGCTCGCAGGCACAGAACCAGTCCGGCCAGGGTGGCAGTTCACAATCGCCACAGCAGGCCAATCAAGGCAGCGGCTCGCAAGCACAGAACCAGTCCGGCCAGGGCGGCAGTTCGCAATCGTCACAGCAGGCCAACCAAGGCGGCAGCTCGCAGGCACAGAACCAGTCCGGCCAGGGTGGCAGTTCGCAATCGTCACAGCAGGCCAATCAAGGCAGCGGCTCGCAAGCACAGAACCAGTCCGGCCAGGGCGGCAGTTCGCAATCGCCACAGCAGGCCAATCAAGGCAGCGGCTCGCAGGCACAGAGCCAGCCCGGCCAGGGCGGCAGTTCGCAATCGCCACAGCAGGCCAACCAAGGCGGCGGCTCGCAGGCACAGAGCCAGCCCGGCCAGGGCGGCAGTTCGCAATCGTCACACCAGGCCAACCAAGGCGGCGGCGCGCAGGGACAGAACCAGTCCGGCCAGGGCGGCAGTTCGCAATCGTCACACCAGGCCAACCAACGCGGCGGCTCGCAGGGACAGAGCCAGCCCGGCCAGGGCGGCAGTTCGCAATCGTCACAGCAGGCCAACCAAGGCGGCAGCTCGCAGGCACAGAGCCAGTCCGGCCAGGGTGGCCATTCACAAACGCCGCAGCAGGCTAACCAAGGCAGCGGCGCGCAAAGTCAGAACCAGCCAGGCCAGAGCAGCAACCCGCCAGCACCGCAACAGGCCAATCAAGGGGATGGCTTGCAAAGGCAAGGCCCCGGACAGCTCAGCGATCCGCAAGGACAGCAAGGTCAAACGGCGCAGGCCGATTCTCAGGATCGGCGGGGTGCGCAGATTCGGCGCGTACAGGAGACAAAGGACAAGGTCGACGGCACCGAGACGATCAAAGTTGGCCGCAAGGGCTCTTCAGCGAATGACGAACCGGAGCTGATACTCGAATCGGCGCCGGAAGCGACACCGCCATCATCCCAGAACAGTTCGGCCATCGTCATCCAGCAGACCCAGGACCTGTTGGCGAAGCGCGGATCGGGCTTCTCGGAGCCTGCTCTCACCCTGTCGCTTACGCCAGACCGGAAGCAGGCGCAGGCCACGCGCCCGTTCGAGCCGCGTCAGCACTTGCCGGAATGGGTCGAACGCCTGCTCGCCTCCCAAAATAAATAGCCAATCGGCCAGGAAGCCACGCGATGCCCAAAGAAGACCTGATGACGCCGGAAGACATTGAGCGTCTGCGCCGAGCAAAGGCCGAGATCGGCGACAAGATCAAAGGAAACGAGACGGTCATCGACGGCCTGTTCATCGCTCTCTTCACACGCGGCCACGTGCTGCTGGAAGCCAACCCCGGCCTCGGCAAGACAAGCCTCATGAAGGCTTTCACCGATGCCCTGGGCCTGAGCTTCGACGACCGCGGACGCATCCAGTTCACGCCAGATCTGATGCCTGCGGACATCACCGGCACGCTCATGCCGGTCGAGAATGACATCACCAAGCTCGCCTTCCAGGCCGGTCCGATCTTCAGATCCATCCTGCTCGCCGACGAAATCAATCGGGCGACGCCCAAGACGCAGTCGGCGATGCTGGAGGCGATGGCGGAGAAACAGGTCACCGTGCTGGGGAAGACCCGACGCCTGCCGCTCGGAGACCGCGGCGACGACCCGCGCGCACCCTTCATGGTGATTGCCACACAGAATCCCATCGACCAGGAAGGCACCTACGAGCTGCCCGAAGCGCAGACCGACCGCTTCATGTTCAAGTTTCTGATGAACATGCCGCCGGCCAAGAGCCTTCGCGAAATCGTCGAGCGGGAAACCGGCCAATCCGTCTCCGGTGCCACGAGCGGGCCACGCGGCGCCGAAACGCGCCACGCCGATCGCGAAGCATCGCTCGACTGGCTCTCTCGTCTTTCAGCGACGGTGCGGGAGACACGGCTATGGCCGGCCGCGCTGCGCCACATCTCCAATGTCGTACTGGCGACCAACGGCCGCTTTGCCGAATGCGAAGACGTTCCCGCGAACAACCTCACCGGGCTCCGACAGTTCGTCGCCGACTATCTCGACTTTCCACTCGGGCCACGCGCTGCCATCCAACTGGGCGCTGCCGCCAAAGGCTACGCGACGATCAATGCCGCCCCCGACGACGTGTCCCGCGTCGATCAAAGGATTCCCGCGGGTATGGATTGGGCGGCTGTCCCGGTTCTCCGCCACCGACTCAAGTTCAAGTACGGATGGCTCGAAAAGGCGCGCGAAGCCGACCGCCTGCTCGATGCCGAAGCGGAAACCGTCAGGGAGCACCTCGTTCACAAGCTTTTCCGGCTGGCCATGCCACGCAGCAGCGCAGCCGACGGTTACGCGCAAATCCTCGACGGCTTCGCGACCGCACGCGGCCAGCCGTGAGCCGCCCCGCACTCCCGATCTCGCGCGACCTGTTGCATCGCGCGCTGTTCCGGGCACGACGCGAGATGTCGTCGATCGGGCTTGGCCCGTCTCGGCGGCGGCGATCGGGGCAGTCGCTGGAGTATCGCGAGCATCGCGAATTCGTGCCAGGCAACGACGTGCGCAACATCGATTGGCGCGCATCGCTTCGCTATAAGGGGCCGTTCGATCATCTCGTTCGCGCCTATGAGGCCGAAGAGCAGTACGCCATGGTCGTGGCACTCGACGTGCGCCCGGAAATGTGGCTGCCAGAGCGCATGCCGGTCATGCAATTGGGTTTGTGGCTGGTCGAAGCACTGGGCGAGCTTGCGGTCGCGGCCAAACTCTCCGCCAACGTCCTGCCGCTGTTCGGGAATACCGTCCGCCCGACGCGACCATTGCGCGGCTCCGCCGTCACGACACTCTTCCGTTCCTTTCTCGACGACGTATGGGACGGACGGCCACAAGACGAGCGGGGCTGGACGGCCCCACCGCAAATCGGGGCAAGCGACCTCATACGTCACCTGCCTCCAGCTGCCGTTGTCGTCGTTATTACCGACGGCACCTTCGGCGACGACCAGCCAGGTTTCGCCAACATCATTCGCGAAGCCCAGCGCGCCCATCGCCATGTCGCGTTGATCATCCTCGACGGCTGGCCGGCCGAGCGCGCTCTGCTGGAACAGCAGTCGGTGCGGCTCCTGCCTTTCGGCACCTTTACGGGCCGCACCGAGCTGGCCGACCCGACGAACCGCGAACTCGATGCCGCGGAAAAGGCACTGGACTCGGCGCGCCAAAAGCTGCGCGCGCAAGAAGGCGGCCTGGCGGTCTCCCAGTGGACGATACGCCGCGACATGACCAGGCACAGCGACCTCGAAGCAATGTTCCGCGAGCAGTTCGAGGCCTTTCTCCGCGCGAGCCAGATCTTCGCCTTGGCGGGGCGATGAGCGCGGCGGTGGCTCTCGGCGTGATCGGTGGCTGCGCCGTCGCCCTGCTGCTTTGGTATCTGCGCCGCCCGCCGCGCCGTGAGGTGCGCATCGCCGCCTGGCGTTTTCTCGGCGAGCTGTCGCCGGCCTCAAAAGCACCGGTCCGGCCTTCGCTCGCGAGCCTGCTCAGAAGCCATTGGCTGGCGGTACGGCTACTCGTCCTGGCGCTGGCAGGAGTGCCGTTCTTTCTCTCCACAAGCGAGCCATTACCGGAGGGTCGCCCCCGCGTCGGGTTGCGCCTGGTGATCGACGTCTCGGCCAGCATGGCCGTGCAAAGCGGTGCCGGAACACGCCTCGACGAGGCCCGCCATCTGGCCCGCACTCTGGTCGAGGAGGTTGCGGCGCTGGAGCCCAAGGCCGATGTCTGCATGAAGTTGGTAACGGTCGGCGCCCGCGCACAGGAAGCAAAAGTGTCGACCCCTGCCGAGTTGGACAACGCGCTCGCGATGCCCCGAGCACCGAGCGGCGGCACCGGAACGCAGCTCGTCGCACAAGCGATGGCCCACGATCCAAGCTGCCCGCCGACACATGCAGTGGTCATCTCAGATCTGCGCAGACCCAGCATCGAGGCCGGCAGCGGCCGCGCCTTGTTGTGGTGGCAGGTCGGCGAACCTCAGCCGAACATCGGCCTGACCACCGTCGCGATCGACACGCCCCTCTTCCAGGCTGGACCGCCGACCATCTCCGTCGCCCTCCGCCGCGTCGGCGGCGCGGCCTCGCCCGGCGAAGTGCGGGTCCTGTCGCCCAGCGGCCAGCACATTCCGGTCCGCACGCCTGACTGGACCGCGCGCGAGGAAAGTCTGCCGGTCCTCTTCGAGGCGTCGACGCCTGGTCGCTATGTCGTCGAACTGGAGCGCAACGACGCCTATGCCGGGGACAACCGCCTCACCATCGATGTACCGGAAACGACCGCACCGACATTCGACTGGCGACTGGCCGACGTGCCACGGCCACCCGCACTGCGCGCCGGAACCGGCACCGACAGCATCCTCGTGGCGCCCATCGCGATGATGGCGCAAGCGCAAGGTCGCCGCTCCGTATTGATGCTCGGACCGCTGGAGGAGCCGCGCGACCGGCGACGGCTTGGCGTGTTCATCTCGGGAGATCCGCTGCTCGCCGACGTCAATCTTGAGATCATCGATCGTACTGCGCCGCCCGCCCTGCCCTTCCCCGGCGAGCCGTGGATCCGCGTCGTCGAGGAGGATATCCCGCGACGCGATCACGCCGGCATTCTGGTAGCGCGTCGCAACAATCCTTCTTCGGTGATCATTCCTGCACCGCCACGCACGGGATCGGAGCAGGTGCGCAATGCAGGCTACTTGCTGCTGTTCAACGCCATCCGTTATGTCACGGCCGGCCACCTCCCGGCACTCGTCGTGCGGCGCACCGCAGCCGACGACAGCGTGATCCAGGGCGCGGATCTCGAAACCGACACCGCTGTGCCGAGAGGTGCCGACGACCGTGCCGTGAAGATTAGCCCGGTCGACGCCGCGGCCCTCCCGAGCAACGAGCGCCGAGACTCGGGGCCACCCCTCTGGCCGTGGAGTATCGTGCTGCTGCTCGGACTGTTGATCGTCGAGCGGTGGTTCGGCGTGTCTTACAAGGCCACGGCGTGACCCTGCAGGCATTCCTTCCCTGCCGCTGGCTCGAGAGCCTCGTCGTCGGCGTCACCTGTACGGCATCGCCGTGGGCCACTTTCCTGGGTGGGCTCGTCGGCATCGCGGTGGCCATCGCAGGTCTTTGGCTCCTGACGCGCCAGCAATGGCGACGGCACAATAACGCAGCCCATGACTTGCCGATCGGTCTGCCCGCAGCAGCGGCCGGCCTCGCAACCATTGTCGCCGGCCTGTCGCTGGGAGCCGCCGCCGGCGCCCCTGAGTATCGCCCGACGATGGCGCGCACCGAGCTGCATGTCATCGTGCTGGTCGACGCTTCGGAAAGCGCCACGCGCGAAATCGCCGGCTGGCGCACGCAATTGAAGGAGGCGGCGCGTGCCCTGGCGCCCATCGCCGGCCAGACAGAAGCGCGCGGCAGCCTGATCCTGTTCGGCTCGACGGTGCGCGTAGATGCCGAGTCGGTGCCTCTCGCCGCGCTGCTTCAGCGCCTGCCCGACACGCGGCCGCTCGAAGGCCAGGATGCCGACGCAACGGCGCCGCGCAGGGCTCTGCAGCGCGCCCTGCAAATCGCCCGCGCGAAGCCGATCCCTGCCCGTTTGCTGATAGTCTCGGATGGGCTCTGGACGGAATCGGCACCCGCTGCGGAAGTGCGCGAGGCGGCCGCGCTTGGCCTACGCATCGACGTCGTGCCGATAGAGGCCGCACCGGCGAAGCTCGGCATCGTCTCCGGCCATTTACCTATCGTCGTCGACAGCGGCGCCAACGTGCCGACTCGCCTGGTCATTGCCGGCATGGACGACGAGACGGTGGAGCTGAACTTCAACCGGAACCGCGGGCAGGCGTCGCCCTCGCAGGCCGCAATCCTCGGCCGCGATCCCCGGCAGGTGCGAGCCGATCAGACCTTCGACGGTCGCGGCGTGCAGTTCGTCGAAACTGCGCTCCGTCGCGCCAACGGCAAACGACAGGTCCTCCGCTTCTACACGACAGTGCTGGCGCCGCCGCGCATTGTGGTGCTGGGGGCCGCGCCCTGGGTCGACCGGCTGCCACGTGATCGCTTCCAGATCATGCGTCGCGATCCACGCGCCGCGCTCGACCTGTCCGACACCGACGTCGTCGTCATGGACAATCTGGCGCGCAACGAGTTGCACCCCGATACACCGGCGCGCATCGCCTCGGCGGTGACGCACGACGGGCTCGGCCTGTTCTTCGTCAACGGCCCGATGCGCGGGACGCCCAAGGACGAAACTGTCATCGGCACCTATCGGAAGACCCCGCTGGAGGGAATCCTGCCGGTTTCGCCGGACCGCGATCTGATCAGGGTCGACCCGCCTCCGCGCACCATCGGCATCGTGATCGACAGCTCCGGATCGATGAGAGGCAACAGCATCGCTCTGGCCAAAAAGATCGCGTCCGACATTGTTGGCCGTATGCGCGACAAGGACTACATCGTCATCGATTCCTTTCCCCAGAAGGGTACGCCGATCCGAACCCCGCTGAGAATGGCGCCGGATGGTCGACGTCGCGCGCTCGACTTCGTTGCGGGATTGTCCGCTGGAGGCGGCAGCAACGAAGCGCCGGGCATCTCGCTGATCCAGAGCTTGCCGTCGTCGAACTGCGCCGCCTTCCTGTTCAGTGATGGCGATGTCGAAAGCCAGGTCGAGTTCGCGCCCGGCTGCAGCTTCAACTATGTGGAAATACAGTACGGCAACGACCGATACGCCTCCAGGAGCGCGCATCTGCGCAAGAGCGCGGCGAAGAACGGCAATCATTACTCCGTTTCCGATCGCATCAGCGACCCACCACGCTTCGAGTTCCGCTTCCTCGATCCGCCACCCGAGGAGATCAACTTCAGAAACCAGACCTTCACGCCGGGCTCGCGACGCACCGATCCCGCGCTGGCGCCGCGGCTTGCGACAAATGGCGTGGCGATCACGTTCGCCCGGCCCGAAAGCGAGGTGTACTTGTTTCGGGATGCCTTCCCGGCCGACCCCGTGCTGGCTTTCCGTCCGCAGCTGGCGGATCCGCGACACGGCGAGACCGGCGCTTTCCTCGGCGCGCTGGAGGGCGCTTGGCTCGGCCCTTCCGCGATTGCAGCACTCGCCCAGCATCTCGAGCGCTTGTCGGGGTGGCAACAACGCGACCGGATGCAGGTCGAGATGCAAGAGATTGCCGGCCGCATACGCCTGCGGCTGACGCCACTCGGCGACCGCACCACGCGCGCCTCCCTCGCGAGCGCATCGGCGGTAATCGATTTGTTCGGCAAGTCCTCGATTGCCGTCACTCGCCTGTCGGGGGCCGATGACGCGGCAAGTTTCGAGGGCGTATTCGAGTTGCCGGAAGGTGATCCAAGCGTTGCGCTGCGGGGCCAGTTGCGGGTGAACCTGGGAACGCGCAGCGAACGTATCCCGATGCTTCTGCCGGCAGTGTCTCCGTCTGAAGCGCGTCAAACCCTGGAAGCCTATACGCACGGGCAAGACCGCGCCTCGCTGGAGGCGCTTGTACGGCCAACGCAGGGGCGTGTACTCGCGCCGCAGGAGCGCCTGGAAGGTGACTTCGCTCCGCGGCCACCGCCGCCCGTGCCGTTGCATGCCTGGTTACTGACACTGGGTGCGTTCGCCTGCCTCCTTGCCTTTGTCGGCCGGCAGGTCAAGCCATGAGCAAGGCCAGCGACCCTGTCTATGATTTTGCCGCGATCGATGTCGATCGTGTCATCCTCGTCTTGCGCGACCTGGCCCGGCAGTCGATCCGTCATATCTTCACGAACCAGGCGCGCCCCGAACTGTCGGCGGAAGACGCACGTGTTCTGATGCCCCTGGTGCTGCCGCCGCGCTACGGCACCTTGGGCAGACGGCGCGCGGAGCGCTTCCTTCGCCGTCCGTTGCGGTTGTCGCTGGCTTCCAATGCGCCTCTGCCGCTCGGACCGCTCGAGGTTGTCGCCGCCACCTCGATGCTGCGACGCGGTCCGACGCTGCCACTACCATGGGCACGCCTGAACCAAAGTGGCGTCGATTCCGGTGAAGCGATCGTCGAAATGCTGGCGCGTATCGCCTTCGAAGATCCCGCGCTAATCGAGGAAGGCGCCACGCTAGCCCGCCAGAAGCTCGTGGCAGAGGTCCTGTTCAGCCCGCGCGACAAGCCAATCCGGTTCGGTGCCGCTGCCCTGCTGACCCTCATCGGTCTCGTCGTGCCTCGTATCGACGGCTATCCCCGCTTCGGCCTCGTTCGGAAGGTCGAAACCGGCCTGTTCGCCATCGCCTTACGGCATCAGGCGACGGCAGGCCTTCCCGACAATGATGCCTGGCTGCTTGCCGAGGCTGCGGAACGTTGCCTGGCCGACTTGCCTCGCCGCCCAGGATGGATCGCCCGGCTGACGGCACGATGGCACCTTGATCGCCGACCGCTGATCGACCGGATCGCCGTCACGGTGGTCGCCACGGCGCCGCGCTATCATCTGCTGGCAGCTCGGCGCACCGACGGCGCCATGCTCGCGGCCGACTGGCAAGGTGACGCCGGTACATCTTCCGCGCTAAGATCATTCTTGACTGGCCATCTATAGTCGATGTCCGAAAGCCAGTGGGAAGCTATCGGAGAGAGTGTCGGCGCTAGGCCAGAGGGTGGGTCGATCCGTCATGTTCAAGCGTGAAGGCGTGGTCGCCTTGTATGGCGAGCACAAGCAGACGCTGCAGAGTCTCGTATTGCTGGGTGACGAACTCAAACAGCGTTTCTACGGCATCGACGATGCCATCGATGCGATGATCCTGTCGGTTGCAGCGGGCGAGGCCTTGCTTCTGATAGGTCCACCCGGCACGGCGAAGTCGAGCCTGGTGCGTGCCTTTTGTCGCCGTATCGGGCTGATCGACAAGAGCAGCAACGCCCCGGGCGCCAAGGAGCGTCCCTATTTCGAGTATCTGTTGACCCAGTTCACCGAACCCGGCGAGCTGTTCGGCTTCTACAATCTCGCCGCTCTGTCGAAAGCCACGCCCGTCCTGGAGCGCCTCGATGCCGGCATGATGCAGCATGCGCGTGTCGTCTTCCTCGACGAGGTCTTCAACGCATCGAGCGCAATCCTCAACTCGCTGCTCGCCTTCATGAACGAACGCAAGTTCCACGATCGCGGCAGCGTCGTTCCAGTGAGGCTCGAGTACTTGGTCGGCGCGACCAACGACATCCCGACATCGCCCGAGCTACGCGCCTTCTTCGACCGTTTCCTGCTGCGAGCCTGGGTTCGGTCCGTGGCGCCCGAGCGCGAAGAAGTGCGCAATTTGTTGAACGCCGCCTGGCGGGAAACCCATTCGCCGCCGACAGCCGACCTCTCGTTCGACAACCTGCTGGAACAGCTCAAGGACTTCCGTAGCCTGATCGACAGGCTCACGAAGGCCGGAAAGCTCGTTATCGACCTCGAGCATGCATTCGCCGGCCACCTCGCCGACTGCATCAGCTTCGTGCGCTCGACGAGTCACTCGGAGATGTCGAACCGACGGCTGGTAGGCTTTGCCAAGATCATTCTCGTGCAGGCGCTGCTCCGCGCCGCGCGCGAGGACAATCGCGAACCGGTAATCGAGCTCAACGATGTCAAAGTGCTGCTGAAGTTCGGCGTCGATCGCCAGAGCGAGGAACTGGACCGCCAGTTCGTGCAGGTCGCCTGACGAGGCGATATGGAGGTCGAGGTTCTTGCGCCGGCTCAGTGGCAGCCGCTTCTTGTCCGGGAAACCGGCGTAGACAGCAGCGCACTGGCTAACTTGCTGGCTGCCGTGCATCGGCGCCATGCCGGCCTGTCGGTTCAGGCCGCAGCCTCCTGGCTGCGCGGCGGATCGGGCAGCCTTCGGGCCGCCATCCTCAAGCGCCTGAGCGACGCACTGTTCCGCCTGCCGCGAGACACGCCGCACGCGATCAAACCATCTCTCGACGGCCGCTTCCTCGATCTGCTGCCACCGTCGCAACTTGTCGTGCAGGTGCTCGGTCCATTGGCTTTGCGAACCTGCCGACAGATGAGCCGCACCATCCTGTTTGGCCAATCCGACGTGACCGGTCCCTCAAGCGCGGCAGCGCGCTATGCCGAATACGAGATGGCCTTTGGCCGCGAGATCGATGCCATCGTGATGGCGGAGCCGGCGAAGGCAGAGCGGTTCTTCTGGGACAAGCTCGCCCTTCAGGTCTGGATCGGGGCGCACGCCGCTGCCGAGCAGCTCACACCCTTGGAATCAGGCGCCGCCGCTCCGGAAGACGATCATGTCCCGGCCAATATCGATGGTGGCGTGCTCCATTTCCTCAAGGTGCTCGAGCCGCGCTTCCCTCGTCGCACGCATTCTTCGCTGACGCGCGTCCGTCAACAACAGGACAATATCCGCCCCTCGCCGCTAAAGCAGGCAGGCGTGCGCGGCATTCGCGTGTCTCGCGCCCTGGCCGACGTGCAGGATCGGCTGTTCTCCGAGTTCACACACCCCCGCATCATCCAGCTCGACCGGCTGATCAATTCCGGCTTCCTGGTACGGCTGCGCCCACCGCCGCTCGGCGAGCGACGCAGGCTTCTGCTTGTAGGGCTTGCCAGCGAAGCTTCGACCGCAAGCGGTCATGCCTTTGCCAAGGCGACGTGGCTGGACGCGGCCGAGCGGCTGGCGGCGCTGCTGGTGCAGGCCGGAGTGAGAATGACCGACCTCGTCCATATCACGCGCATGGACGAAGATATGGCCACGCGCGTGGCGGTCTCCCTCGACACCCCCAGCCCCTACCGGTCTGAAGTCGATGCGCTCTCCTTTGGAGCGCACGAACGACTGGCGATGCTGCGCGCCCATGGCTGGCTGCCGGGCTTCCTCGACACCAACCCGAAGATTCTGCCGACACCGAACCGCGAAGGTATCGCCAATCACCGGCAAGGTCTGGCTGGCCATCTGGAGCGGACCACGTTGGCAGCTTTTCATCACTTCCCGCCGTCCATCGAGGCAGTAGCGAGTGACCGGACACGGGCGTTCGAGCAGTACGGGCGCATTCACGCGCAAGTCTTTCTGCCGATGGCCGACATGCCCACTGCGGAGAACCGCACGGCATGGATGGACGAGCTCGCGCGCGCGATCGGATTGAATGTCGGCAAGAATGCAAACATCACCGTGGTCGGCGTGCCGCGACGGGCCGACGAGGCGTTTCACGTGTTGCAGGCGCGACGGGCACCCACGGTGATCGAGGGCGTCGTAAAGGAGCGAGGTCGAGCGCTCAACGCCGTTGCGACCGACTTGTCGGGCGCTCTGTTGCATGGTGCGCTGGAGACACTGCATGGCTGAGACCGCCCACTGCTACGAAGTGCGCGGCCTGCCCTGGGCCACCGTGCTGAGGGTCGTCGCGGAACAGGCAGATGCGATCAAGCCGCTCGTCCTGGCCGGACTGCGCATCGAACTGCGCAGAACCACGGCGGATCTCGTCGTGCCGAGCCCGTTCGTCGGTGTCCATCGCGACGATGCGGCGATGAAGGCCGCCCTTGAGAACCTCCAGGGTGCCCTCAACCGAGCCGGTGTCCGCTTCGATCCGATCAACGACACGGCATCGAAGCTCAACCTCGACGGCTACGACTCGCCAATCGCAGTGTTGGCAAGGCTCGCCGCCGTCGGCAGTACCACCAAGTTGGACAGGAACGCGGCCGTGCCCCTGGATGACGAGTTTTTCGCCCTCGTGTCGGCCGATGACGAAAGCCAGGTCGCCGCGGCCGTGGGCGTGGCGACCTGGCGCGCGCCGGCAGTGCGGCTGTCCGCCTCGTCCCGCCAGGGTCTTGCCGCCGTCTTGCAGTTCGCCGACGTTGCAACGACGAGAGCGGCGGCCGAGAGCTTCGCGCAATCGCAAGCCGGCGGCGCCTTTCGTTTGATCGATGTCTACAGTTCGGGCGACATCCGTCTTGCGCTGGCCCGGCCCGGCAGCGCAGCCGATGCGGCCGCCGTACCATCCAGGCAGTCGCTTGCCGACTTCGCCGCAGCCATGCGCGCTTTTCCCGTTCCGGCGGCCGACGGGATCACGACTTTTTCCGTCGTGCCGAGCGCCACGACCACCGAAGTCTGGCAGTTCGCATTGCCGGTCCGCACGGCTGCCTCTTTCGCTTCCGACGGAGCCGTATCGAGGACTGAGCTGCGTGTCTTCCTGCCCGACGACGAAGCCCACCGCCGTTTGGAAGAAGCATGGCAGCGGTTGCCCAAGGCCGGCCATCAGCTCGAACTCGTTCCCGTCTCGGCGGCGAGCCTCGATACGCCGACTCGCCTGATCGAACAGATCCGTACGCTGGAGCGCAAGCTCGCGCTGGCCACGGCGCTACGCGCTCCGCAATTCCGCCTCCTGCGCTTCACGTCGCGACAGACGGAAGCCATGGTCGACGCACTGCGCCGCATGCCGCCTGAAATCATCGCCCGCGGCGCCATCCGTTACGGCTTCCATGCCACGCGCAACAGTCCCAGCGGCGTGCACTATCTGGGTTGGTTGGACAGCGAAGCGACGACCGAAAGCTATTTTGGTGAACATTTCTGGCGCGCCCAAACCGAGGACCTGCCGATACGCTACTGGGTCGATCCAGCCTGGGCGCGCTTCTATGTCGACCAGGCGGGCCGCGTAAAAAGTCGCATCATGGTGCCCGAGGGCTACCGGCTGTCGCCGACACTGCACGCCTTCGACCATGGCGACATGGACGCGGTTCTGCGCAGCAGGCTGGCCGAGGGCCACGACGTTCCCGATCAACCGATCTATCTGATAAGTCCGAGCCACGTCGCCGGCTTCACGCATTCCATCGAGATCCTCGATTTCGCCGCCCTGAAACCGCTGAAGACTCAAGTCGGCTGGATTTCCAATGTGCTGCAGGTGCTGCCGGAACTGCATCTCGCGGAGTTCGTTGAGCAGGCAGCCGACCTCAGCGTACGTCGCCAGATCCTCGACAATCTGGCCAGCAATGTGAAGGCGACCCGCGACGGCCTCGTCCAGACGCAGGGGGAACTGGAAGCCCTGTTGAACGGCCGGCTCGGCAACTACCTCACGATGCTTACGCGCGAAGTCGACGCCTTGGCAGGTCACATGCTGCGGCTTGGCCGGCTGGTCGAGGAGCTGACCGCCGAATCCGAGCAGGCAGAGCGATTTGTCGCCGCGGTCGCCAATGGCACAGCGGGCCACAATGCGCGCATTGCGCGTTTGGCCACCGACTCGAGCAGCCTGGCTGCCGAGCGCAAGTCGATCACCGATGGGTTGGTGCGCACGGTAGCGGCGACCGACGCCTTCGTCGAAACCACCGGCGCACGCCTCGAAGCGGCGGCCGGTCGACTAGAACGCCTGCGCGAGCTTGCCGCGGAGCTGCGCGATGAGTGATTCCGCAGTCCAGTCGGCAACCAACGCACCGCTCGGCGACCCGCATTCGGCTCTCGCCGACGCAGCCAACACACTCGAAAAGCATATAGCGGCGACCCGGCTCGTCGTTGCCGAAAGAACCGCGGAGCTCGGCCGCAACGCGGCAGCGACCGAAACGCATCGCGCCAGCGTCTCTGGTTATCTCGACCGTGCACTCGCCACGCAACGCGGCGAACTGGCGAAGCTCGAACAACGCCTGCTGGCCTTGCGTCGAGAAACCGCCAGCCATCGTCGCTCAATGGAGCGCGTGCTGACGATCCTGCGCATCAGGCGTTCGCTACTCGAGCTGCTTTGCTTCTGGCTGCGTCGCCGATTGTGGGTTTTGCTGATCGTCATCGGCAGCATCATCCTGATAGCGATCTACCTCTTTGAACCTCAAATAAGCGCGTTCATAACCAACGTCTCTGGCGCTGCCACAACACGGAGCGGCTCGCCATGACGATGACCGTTCGACGGGAACCGGCACTCGGCGGCTCTCCCAGCCTGTCATCGGAACCTTGGTCGAACTATAAGGACCCGACCGCCGTCGCGATTCTCCCCAGCCGTGCAAACGCCTCGCCGCTCCTCATCGGTCCGCTGGCCGTCCGGCCGAAACGACCCTATGCGCAACGAGCGCTGGTCGTCGTCCTGGCCGTCGCGCTGACCATCTTGCTGGTCGCTACTGTCAACGGTCGCTGGCTAGCAGCCGACAGCCTGCTTGGCTTGGTTTTCTATTGGCTACACGACACTCTCTTTCTGCCACTGAAGGGGTGGTTGTGGACGGCTATCTTTCCCGTCGGTGCCATTGCCCTGGCCGCGGCATTGGTGACATTCGTCGCCGTCATGCTCGGCGCCTATCTGACGGGCGCCGACGCGACTCGATGGGGCCAGGCCGCATTGATCCGGTACGGCTGCCGGACGTCGTGGGGAGCCAACTTTCTGCTTCTGGTGGTACGCACCAATGGTCGGGCCTGGTCGCGCAGCGAATTTCTGCGTCGGGTGGCCTGGGACGACCTCGAAAGCCGCCTCGACGTATTGCGGGGCCATCTGCGGCGACAGGAGAACGTGCCCGCGACGCAGCGCGCGCACATCTTCGAAGGTATAGTCCGGTCTGCCGCCATCTCAGCGCTGGGCCCGGTCAATCACATGGCCGCTTTTTTGCAGGTAAGCGCCTTGTTCCTTGCGTTGCGGACGGGAGAGCCAGGCACGCAGCAAGCAATCCGATTGCGCGAAACGCTACGCCATTCCCTCCTGGCCACGGCACCGGCGCTCGAGCCGCGCCTTGCAGCACTGATCAACCTCGCTTTACCAGGCGACAACAACCAGGACATCGCGAAGAAAATCTCCGCCGAGGTCCGCCTGATCGCCGAACGGATGAACCGGGAGCATCACCTGATCCAGCTGCTGGCTCAGGAGAGCGCGCGGCCCATCGATCCGAATACGGCACTCGAGGATTTCGAGGCACGCACGCTCCTGCTGCTCGCCGCCATTGCCGTCAGCCTCAATCGCGGAAGCCGTCATTCTGCACTCCAGATCGCGCTTGGCGGCATCGAAGCGATCGAGCAGATGCTGGCGACTGACGATCGGTCACCTGGCGCTGGCGCATATACGTCGCTGGCGATCGGGCTGACCGACGCCCGCCTCCATGCCGCGGTCCTTGCCCGGCTGCTGGTCGCCGCGGCCGCCTCGACCAACGACAGTTGGTCAGGGCTGGTCGAGGACAGCGGAACGACCGATGCGTACGGCCAGGCCACGGCCGCCGCCAGTCCAGCGTAATAGGCCAGGGCGAGACCGCGACATGAGCTTTGCGTCCCTACTTGCTCGCATTGGCCGCGCAGCTCACCGTTCCGTCGCGGCCGAACGCGACCAATTGCGGCTGCCGCGGCGCTCGGATGCCATCTTGTTTGGCGTCATCACAACGGCAATGCTCGCGCTCGCTGTCGTCGGTGGCAGCGTCGGATACACCCAGCTCACGCAAGGCTGGTCAGATCCACCGGTCGCGCAGCCGGTGGAGGATGCACGCATTCTCACCAACATTCGCTCACATGGCGGACCCTTCGTCGATGCCACGCTGGTACCGGCGGAAGGTGCCGTTTACGCCGTGCGTCGCTCCGGTACGGTTCATCGCCTCAACCTCGCGACCATGTTGTGGTCCGATGAGACCCTGAAGGATCTGGCACCAGATCTTTCGACACCGGTCACGTTGCTGCAGCCCGGCTGTGGCCACTACATGGCTGAGGCGAGTGCGGCCTGCCAGACAGAGGAAATCCTGTTCGCTGTAACCGAGGGTGGCGGCGTTGCGATGCGCCAAAGCGGCCGCTGGTCGGTGCTGGTCGGCGACAGCCAGTTCAAGCGACGCGACGGCAAACCGGTCGCCGCGGAGGAACTGCGCTCGGCGGCGATGACCAAGGATGGCAACGTTCTGCTGGTTGGCACCGCAACAGAAGGCATCGGCGTGTTCGACCTTCGCCGACGCACATGGAGTCGCCTGCCCGACGACATCGACCGCGAACTCGTCGTAGGAGGGCAGCCGCTTGCCGTCACGCATCTGCTGGCGGACGGCGGCAAGGTCCATGTCGGCACGGATAGCGGGCTGTTCACGCTTGACCAGGACGACGACGCCTGGCGCATCCGGCGCGTTACAGGCGTCTCCGGTCGTGTCGTCGACCTCGCCCAGCTGCGACGCGGTGTCGTCGTCCTGAGCCGCGAGGCATGCGCCGATCCCGCCGATACCAGCCGCCCGGCCGGCGAATGTGCCATGCTCCAGAAACTGACCTCGGCCGGAGACTTAACATTCCTCGCCGGGCAGAAGGAGAACCTGCCGGCGCTCAGCGACAACAGCGTCATGCACGTTGCCGAGGACGGGGCGGAGGTGGTGGCCCTGGGCCCGCAGGGCATCTTCGCCTACGTGCTGGCAGAGCGGCGCTGGCATCGACGCACCGACCAACCGGTCACGCGGGTCTGGCAACCTGCCGCAGGTGGAGTGCTGGTCTATGCTCATGCCGACAAGATCGTGCGTGTCGATCGCGGGACGACAAAGACGTTCGACCTGCCGGGCGTACGCGACATCGTAGCCGGTGTGGGCCCGGGCGGCGTGGCTCTGATCCTGACCGAAGCCAATCGGATCTATGGCCTTGGCCCCGATGGTCCACGGCCCTTGCTCGACGAGTCGACGGGCAGCAGGCCTCTTGCGAGCTACGATACCGCCGTCGAGATTTCCGGCGTCATTCTCTATCTGGGAGCAGATGGCGCCCTGATCCACGATCCGCAGAAGCGGACATACCGGACGATCGACAAGCAGGCAGTGCCGCCGATGCTGCTCGCCGTCCGCGGGCCGCTCAAAGCGACGGGGAAGATACTCTGGGTGGCGCAGAATAATCGGCTCGCCGCATTCACCGTGGAAACATCTGCAGCCCAGCCGGTGACCATCGAAGCGGCAACGCCGGCGGTGATTGCAATGCCGCTCCGCTCGATTGCGGCCGGAAACTCCGACACCGCGATCGTCGTCGACAATACAGGTCAACCCTTTCAGGCCTCCGTCGACAATCGCAATCCACAATCACCGTCCGTCACCCTCACCCCCGTGCTGGGCAATCGGCCATCGCGCGCCCCTGGCGATCTCCTCGACGCCGCATTCGATGCTCAAGGCGTGATCATGGCCGCCGGCCCGCGCAGCCAAGCCAGCCTGTGGACCTATCGACCAGCTGACCGCGATTGGACGGGACCGTGGCATACCGGACTGGGTGGCGAAGCATTCGCTGGCATGGCGTACGTATTCGGCACGCCCCATGTCCTGGGAGCCAGCGGATCGGTCGTCCGGCCGACAGGTCACGACGTCAGTGTGCCCCGTCTGCTGGGCTCGGACCGGCCGCTGCCGTTCGGCGACAGCGAGTTGGTCGATGCGATGGCGGACGACCGGACCGCGCTTGCTCTCACGGCAAGCGGAACCGCCCTGATCTACAACACCGAACAGCGCCGCATCGTCGATAGCTTCAGCACGAACGCCACGCAGCCGCGCATTGCCGGCTTCGTCGACCGTTCGCCCGTCATCTACGATGCCGCGCCGGACATCACTCGTCGTGCGGATGCGGTGCACGGCTCGTCGTCACTGGCGGTCGACGGCGTTCCCGCGCTTGCCGCGTCGGTCCGCGACAAGCGCATCCTGACGACGCATCGCAACAACGCGGGCCAGCGCTTCATCGCCGAAAGGGAGTCCGGCGGCACGACGTGCCTCTATCGTCAGCCTGATCTGTCGGCAAACGACGTCTTCGACGTGCGCGAGATCGGCGGCCAGCTGGCATTTCTGACCGAACGCGGATTGCGCTTCTATCTGCCAGCTCACCGTCGCTTCGCCCTCGAGCAATCGAGCGTCGGCAAGACGGCACGTTTGGCAAGCTTGCCCAACCACCTCGTGATCCACGAGAACGACCAGGCCCGGCTTGTGCCGCTTGCCGGCCCGGGTGCGCTGTCGCTGCCCTCTTCGTGCGAGGGCAGGACGATGAGCTACACGCCGCAAATCCTGCGTGGCCGACAGATCGTGGTCGACGAGCCACGCTCGCGCCTCCTCGTGCTGGGTCAGAGAGGCGAGATCGAGGAATCGACCGGCGACCGGCTCATGCCCCTGCTCTCGGCACCCGGCGAGGCTCCCGATCCGCGCGCTCTGCGCCGGCTGGCGGCCGACGGCGAGCGGATCCATTTTGCCGCAACAGACGCGCTGTGGACCTACAGCCTCACGAGTCGCCAGTGGCGCCGCCTCGCCCTCACGGCCTCAGCGCCGATCGTCGATGTCGGTCTCTCTTACATTGCCGGTGCATCGGGCGCCGCCGACGCAGGACTGGCGGTGACTGCCGTCGACCGCAGCGGCAACCACTATCTCGGCTTCCCCTCAAACGGGCCAGCCATCCCGCTTGCCATCGTACGCCAGCAGGCTGTGCCTGCCGCCCCCTTCGACCCACAGACCCTGCAACAGGTCCTCGAAATCGAGCCGCATCTCTGGCTCTTCCAGACCAGCCGCGAATTGGCAGTACTCGATGTCAGGCAGCGTCGCTGGATATCCGTCATCACGCTCGATCGCAGTGTCGGCACACGTCTGCAGAACTGGCAGAGTTACTTCGTGTTGATCGACGGTGACGCCGCCGCGCCGCGCGAACTGGCCTTCCTGCCGCGTGCCGCGCTCGTCGGCGGTAACGGCCAGCCGGTAACGCTTTCCTCCATCGCCTCCTTCCATACGCCCCTGCCCGGCGAAAGGATCGCTCTCGTCGATTCGGAGGCCAATAACACCACAACCTACGAGCTGTTGCGCTATCTCCCCGACGGCCAGGCCCTGTCCTGCGTCCTGGCAACGCCAGGCCAGATCACCGACTGTCGGCAGACGCTTGCGGCCGCGCTGCAAGTCAGCGCCGGCGACGTTACGGCTGCCTTCGACTGGTCGGAGCACACGCTCTACTTCGACAAGCGTGGCCATGTCGTTCTCGCCAACCGTCGGGCCCGCAGTTCGCTCGACGTCACACGGGATTTCACCAGGGCTGCCGGCGGCAGCATCGATCCAGCAGGGATCACCGTGGAGGAAGCCGGTACTGACCTTTGGTTGTCCTTACCGAAAGGCCGTCTGATCGCTCTGTCGGCGGATGGCACGGTGCGACTGCTGCTCGACGACGTGCAGGAGATCGTGAGGAAGCGCAGCCGCCAGTGGGCATTGACGAAGTCGGGCCTGCGGCTCTACCGCAACGGTACGTTCCTGACAGCGGCAGCAACGGCGCGGCAGCTTTTTGCGCCTCATAAGGTCGGCGCCATCAGCCTCGATCGCGATGGCTTCGCTGTAGCCCTTGGCGACGACCTCACAATTCTGCGCGAACAAGACCAGGGCAGGCGGACGGCGCCGCAAGCCGACGCACTGCTCACCGTGACAAAGCCGACGCCGCCTCTGGCGCAAGGCACGCGGCCGTTGCAACAAGGGCGCATCGGCCAGGCCGATGGCTGGTGGTTCCGCGACGCACACGATGTCTTCTTCATTGGCAGGGAGCCCTGCCCGCCTGCTGCGTCCAGTACTGCCGCGTCCGGTGCTCCCGCCGCCAACTGCAAGCTGCTGTCCTACAAGCTGCCAACCAGCGATGCCGAGGTGCGCGAGATCACGGCCGCCCCATCGCCGGTCTTCTATCTGTCGATCAACGGTGTGACGGAGGCCTTTGCGGCGCCGACCGAGGGAGCGCCGCTGGAGAAAGTGGCAAGGCCCGCCCCGCAATCGCCTCAGGAGGCGAGACGAGCAATCCCCAACAACCTCCAGGCATTTGTCCGATCGATCACCGATGGCGTCCTGGACCCGGGCACCGTGCAGCAATCCGGGACACAAGTATCGATCCAGTACGGCGCCTTCACGCTGCGGCTGAGCGGCCGGACTGCCGGCACCACCGTCGGGCCGCTGCGACGCCCCTGGCTGGAATGGCTGGTCACGACACGACAGTTCCGGTTGTTCGCTCAGGACGGCAGCGCAGTCGAAGTTTCGGCCGGCGATCTGTTCAGCAGCAACGGCTTCGCGCCGACGTTACCGGGTGCCGTGTTGGCAGCGTCGTTGCAAGAGATCGTCGTCGCCAACCCCCACGGACTGTGGACGCGATCGCTGACCGACGATCTGGTCGAACGGGGGCCGCGCTGGACCCGCTTCGACCGGTCGCTTCCTCCTGTCGTGGCGGCAACGGGCGGGCGTTTCTACTTCGATCGTGATTCGGTGGCCATCGACGGCCGGGCCCTCGAGCCCGATTCCGGTACCTTCGATGTTCAGCGCGATGCCTTGCGGCTCAGTGAGTCGGTGCGCCAAGCCAGCATCACGGCTCAGCTTATGGTCGATGGTCGACAGGTCGACGATTTTGCTGCGACTGGTTTCCTGCACGATCAGCGGTTGGGAATAGGCATCGACGCGGGCGTGTCCGTCGTTTTGACTCGCGTCGGCGTGCTGCGGTTGACCGATTTCCGGGACATCCGGCCGTTGCCTGGGCGGGCAGAGACCAGCGTACTATTTGCAAAGGGCGATGAGCTGCATGCTCGCGTCGACGGCGGAAGCGTCGTGAGATGGACGCAAGCCGGATGGGTTGCCGTCGACGATCCGAGACGCAGCGGTACACTGCATGGCGATGCCAACTGGCGCTGGGAGCGCGTCAACGATGAAGTCGTCCTGAGCGGCGCGAAGTGGCGCATCGGCAGGCGCGGCTGGCGCTTCGACTCTGATGCCGTGATCAGTGCCGCCTGGGGCTCTGATGGCATTGTCCTGGTCACCGAGGACGGCACGCGCACGGCGCAGCGGTTCGCCGATCTTGCCGATTTTCGTCCAGCCGAAGCGCCGACGCCCACGACCACGGGTGAAGGAGTCGTCGAGGCGCGCTTCCTCGCGCCCGGAACTCCTGTCCTGGGCTACGCCGACCGCGGCGGCTTCAACGTGACGTGGAACGCGGCCCAGAAGGCTTGGCAGCCGATGGCGCCAGCACAGAATCCCGGCGTGCGACGCGTTGCCGTAGCGGGCGACTTTCTGAACATTGCCTTCACCCAGATGCGGGCCACCGTCGAACTCGCGGCCGACCACGCCACGAAAGGCAAGACACTCGTGCCCGTGACGTGGCGCGCCCAGCAAGCTTTTCCATTCGACGTCGCACGCGCAATCGGCACCGACGGGCAGCGTCTGTTCATCTCGACCCTCACGACGCTGCAGGTCGCTGACACCCCCGATGGACCGCTGCGCATGATCGACGCGCGCCCCAATGCAACCGGGCCGCCGGCACCGATCGCACGGATCGGCCGCCCGGCAAGCAATCCGCAGCGTTTCGTCGGCATCAGCGAAGCGTCCACCTGCTTCGACCTGTCGGGTGCATTGCCGCGGCCTTGCACAGAACCTGACACGCTGGTCGAGCGTAGTTTGGGAGCAACGGATTTCTGGCGCTGGACGCTGCGCGATCGCGCCATGGTGCGTTACCTCGACGTCACGGGCAGCGTCGTCGGCCCGACTGTCCAAGCGATCGGCGGGCAAGGGTTTCCACACGACCAGCTGAACGCCTATGTCCAGTGCGGCCGCGGGTTGGCGTTGTGGGCGGACGGCACGCTCGTCATCGAAGTATCCGGCCCGCATCTTGCCATGGCGCCGCGTACGACCGTCCCCCTGCCGACAGGTGCTCGCACCTTGCATTGCCAGGAGACCGTATCGATGCCAGGCGGTACGCAGCAACAGATTGCGCCGGGCCTCTATGCCCTGGCCGGTGGCGCTGCCTGGCGGATGAGCGGTCAGCAGTGGACCAACGTCAGCGAGTTCGCAGCGGCACTCAACGAACGGGCGGCCGGCCTCCTGCCCTACGAGCGGTCCCAGCTCCGCTTGCGCCGCGTTGCCGGAACGCAATCTTCCGTCGCAAGCGGTGGGACGCTGCGCCTGGAGTACAGGACGCTTGCCAACACGTGGCTGCCGATTGAAGCAGAAGGCGCGCGATACGCCATCGATAGTCGCCTGGGCTTGCTGGTCGCCGACGGCAAGGTCTGGAGTGTCACGCCCAAAGGTCTGTTGCGGCTCGCATGGTCAGGCAACGAGCTTGCTCTCGATCCTGATGAGGTGCGACTGACGATACTGCCCACGATCGGCAGACAACGATGCCTAGTCGATCGTATCGAGCAGAGCGATGGCACCGGCATCGCTCTGCCGATGATGCACGACAAGCCCGTCATATTGCGTTGCCAAAACGGTTCGGTCTTCGCCAGCACCCAGCTCGGCCAGTCGGACGATGGCGGCTTCCAGCCGCGCCGAGACGATCCTTTCGTGGCGCGGCCCCTGATCGGCGACCCTACAAGCCCGCTGCAATGGAGTATCGTCGACCGCGTGGCCGGCAGCTATGGACGCCTGCGCCTCGAATGGCGCGGCGAGGCCGTGCCCCTGAACAACGGCCGATTTCAGGCCGACGCCTTCGTCGGCATCGCCTCCTTCGAGGAGAACATCCTCGACCTCGTCGCCGAGAACGGCTGGACCCGCACCCGCGAATCAGCCCTGTCGCTCGCCAGCGCAGACCGACCCGCAGGCAGCAAGAATATCGCCCCGTTTGTGCGATCGGCCGTGCGCGATCGCGACAGCACAGGCGCCAACGTGCTCTGTCTCAGGGGTGAACAGACAACCAATCGCCAGGCCTTTCGAGACCTCTATCGAGCAGATGGTACTTGGGAGCAGAACGTCTCGTGCGGTCGCTTCGACGCGACCGAAGGATTGTGGACCTATCGTGTTCAGCCGTCGGCGAACGGCATCTCCCGGCTCGACATTCGAGGGCGCGATGCGGACGGCATCGAGTTTGCGCGTCCCTTCGTCGACGGCCGCTTCGGTGATCTCGTCGCAACAGGCGCCCCGCTCGCCGGCACCGGCAGCGGCAGCCTCTCCTTCTTTGTGCCGACGGCGGCAGGCCTGACGACACTGCTGCAGGGCGGCGGCTTTGCAGGTCCAATCCAGCGGCCAACCACGGCTGGCGAGGTCGCACTTCTGGCGCTGCGCGACGGATCGCCGGCGATTGTCACGCGAAGCGGCGTGACATCGCTCGACCGTAAGCCGTCGATCGAGTGCCCCGGTGCTCCTCTCCTGCTCGACGCGCTAGGAGAACACGCGCGCTTCATTGCGATGAGTGTTACACGCGAAGGCCGGATTGAGGCTGTGGCCAATCGTGAGGGCGGTCGCGTCATGGTAGAGGGCCCGTGCACCGGTGCGGTTCCCGCAGCCGCCTGGCTCACCACCATCGAACTCGCCAGCCGGCAACGGCTACAAGCCCTCGGCGCGGCCTGGAAAGGCCCGCGTGCGGTATCGTTGGCCGCCAGAGACGGGCGATTGGTTGCTCTGCGCAGCGGTGGGCTACCGGCCGAGACGCCGCTTCTAGACCAGACGGGCGCACCGTTGCGTCTACTGCACGACGGCAGCGCGGCCTTTCTTTTGACTGACAGCGAGATCTTCCGCATCGACATCGATCGGCTGATCTCGGTGCTTGCCGAACATGGCGGTTAGAGCATGACGGCCGCGGAGACTTCCGCTCCACCCGCTAACGTCGCGCGCGAGCGTCTGTCGCTTGGCGGCAAGACGTTCGTCCTGTTCGACGATGGGCAAGTATCCCTGCAGGCACAGCCAGGTACTTTGATCGGCATACGGGAGCGCAACCAACTCATCGATCGGTCGCTCGATCAGGTCCTGGCCTGGCTCTCCACGAGCGCCGAAAGTCGCAACGAGGCGGAGGACCCCGTACCCTCGCTCCTGCAGATCGATTCACTCGCAATCCTGCACCAGGTCATGGTCGAAGCAGGCTACGCGGTCCCGATCTCAGCGTCGGCCTCGCCGTGGCCATCGACGGTGCCGTCGTCAGCCATCATCGTCGCATCTTCCCGTAGAGTCTCGCTGGTCAGCCGGCTGGACCGGCTCGCCGAGCGATGGCGCGCCCATGACCAGTGGCATGATCGCCTGCACGAGCATCGCCACGCGGCGGCGGCGGCAGCGCAGGCCGAAATCGACATGGGAGAGGCGATCCGCTCGGCCGTGGCCAATCCGCAATCTGACATCCCGAAGATCCTGCGGGGCGCAATGAGCTGTGTTGTTCAGCCGACGTGGCCTTTTGAGAGCGGCACCGTCCGCATTGCTTGCCGTCAGGCGGGGGATGGCAAATCGGCAATAGGAATTCGCTGCCGAGGAACATTTCCCCGACCGGCATGGGTCCTGCTCCGCGATGGGCGACGTCCGGCGGGACTGAGACGCGGCGACTTTCAAGATCCTGCGGTCCTAGAGCGGGCTCGTCGCAGTCAGATCGCCGAGCTCTATGTCACGGCCATGATGGTATTCGCCCTGTCTCCGGACGAAAGCTCTTTGCTGTGGGAGTCGCAGTACGCGCCGCATGCGCCAGACGAGCCCTCGGATGGCGTCACGATCACCTTCAAAGCAACGATCCGCGCCGCCGACTTCAGAGAGCACGGACTGGCCTTACGCGGCGCCATCGAGGGCGGGCTCGGTACGGTGCCCGAATGGCTGCACTGGAGCGCCGAGGCGTCCTAGGAATTGCCGAGTTCCCAAGTGCGCTTGGCACAAGAAAACCGAGCGCCAAACAGCAAAAAGCCGACATCCCCGCGGCGAGTGCCACGCGAATGTCGGCTTCTATGGTTGCGGGGGAGCGCAACCAGCTTAACTTGCTGCTCCAAGCCGCAGCGTAATACCAACCCGCTTAAAGGCTGACCGATGCCCAAGCTCGGCGTCCGATGGATCGGATGCGGGCTGGATCGTTGGTTAGAAAGCGCCAGGCGGCGCAGCAGGCGTACGCGTCCGGTAACGGCCGCCTTTTCGTGAGTGCGGCGGCGTGAGAAGTGAGCACGGTAACTGGCAAGTTAGCGGGCGCGTAAATGTCGACAGTAACGGTTCTGACCAGCCCCGAGCGGCGGCGTCGATGGTCCACGGCGGAGAAGTCGCGGATCGTCGAGGAGAGCTTGCAGCCTGGGGCGATGGTGACGGCGGTAGCCCAGCGTCACGACGTGCATCCGAACCTGCTGCATCACTGGCGGCGACAGGTGCGCCAAGTCGCCAGCCGCAGGGTGAACTTCCTGCCGGTGGCCGTGGCAGCCGAGAAGAAGTCATCGCCCGCGATCATGGGATCGATCGAGATCGAGCTGGGCGATGCCGTACGGGTACGCGTCGATGCAGCCGTTGATGAGGCGGCGCTGGGCCGGGTTCTTCGCGCGCTGGGCCGATGATCGGCCTGTCGTCGGCGACGCAGGTCTGGCTGGCGTGCGGCACGACCGATATGCGGCGCGGGTTCGATGGTCTGGCGCTGCTGGTGCAGGAGACGCTGAAGCGCGACCCGCACTGCGGTCACCTCTTCGTCTTCCGGGGCAAGCGCGGCGGGCTGGTGAAGATCCTGTGGCACGACGGCCAGGGGATGTGCCTGTTCGCCAAGCGCCTGGATCGTGGCCGGTTCGTGTGGCCGCGGACGGAGGGCGAGGCGGTCACGGTCACGCCAGCGCAGTTGGGCTATCTCCTCGAAGGCATCGACTGGCGGCTGCCGCAGCGCACGTGGCGGCCACAGGCGGCAGGTTAGTGCGACAAGGCGACTCGGTGCTGCGGTAGTTGTTGCCTGAGCGGACGATCGCGGCATCAATATCGCCGTGGCTGTCGATGCTCCTCTTCCCGACGACGTCGAGACGCTGAAGGCGATGCTGCTGGCCGAGCGCGAGGCTTATCGCGCCGAGTTGCGCGAGCAGGCCCTGCGCATCGAGCAGCTCAAGCAGAGGATCGCCAAGTTGCAGCATGAGCGGTTCGGGCAGTCGTCGGAGCGCCGTGCGTTGCTGGAGCAGCTCGAACTGCAGCTGTTCGAGCTCGAGGAGGATCAGGCCCAGGCGGAGACACGGCTGGAGATCGCCGGACCGGTGGGCGTGACCGTTCAGCCTTTTACTCGTCGCAAGCCGGCCCGCCGGCCGTTGCCCGATCACCTGCCGCGCGAGCGGGTCGTCTATCCGGTGCCGTCGGCCTGCCCATGCTGCGGCGGTTCGCTGCACAAGCTCGGAGAGGATGTGACCGAGAGCCTGGAGCTGGTGCCGCGCCAGTGGAAGGTCGTCCAGCATGTGCGGGAGAAGTACTCGTGCCGGAGCTGCGAGAAGATCACCCAGCCGCCGGCGCCATCCCATCCCATCGCGCGCGGCCGTGCCGGTCCGGCACTGCTGGCGCACGTGCTGTTCGGCAAGTACGGACTGCACCTGCCCCTGACCCGCCAGAGCGCCGCCTTCGCGCGCGAAGGCATCGAGCTCGACGTCTCGACGCTGGCCGATTGGGTGGGAGCGGCAGCGGCGACGCTGATGCCGCTGGTCGAGGCGATCCGCGAGCATGTCTTCGCCGCCGAGCGCATCCATGCCGACGACACGACGGTGCCGGTGCTGGACATCGGCAAGACCCGGACCGGGCGACTATGGACCTACGTGCGTGACGATCGGCCGTTCGCCGGCCCGGCGCCGCCGGCGGCGCTCTACGTCTACTCGTCCAATCGGGGCGCAGTGCATCCCGAGGTGCATCTGGCCGGCTGGCACGGGCTGATGCAGGCCGATGCCTACAGTGGCTTCAACCGGCTCTACGCGCCGGGCCGACAGCCCGG
>JAFKFK010000060.1 GCA_017307275.1 Alphaproteobacteria bacterium
TCGAGCTGGAAGAACGAGCCGGCATTCTGGATAAGCGCGCCGAGGCCCTGCTGCGCTGCGATCAGCTCTGAGGCAACAAGCGTCGCCCAGGCCACGCCGAGCGCCACGCGAAGTGCCGTGAGCATGTGCGGCACTGCCAGGGGAATGATCACCTTCCGGAAGATCTCGCCGTCCGTCGCTCCCAGCGTACGCGCGACGCGCACATAGATCGGACTGATCTGCGAGATGCCCTCGTACATGACGATCACGCCGGCAAAAAACGAGGCGTAGAACAGAATGACCGTCTTCGCGAGTTCATCGACGCCGAAGTAGACGATGACGAGCGGAATGAGCGCGACGGCGGTGAGGCGCTGCGCCCACCAGTGATGCAGGCCATCCTTGGCGGAGCCGAGGCCGCGGGCCCGGGAAAGAGGTGTTCTGAGGTCACTCATATCCGGTCTCCTCAGATCAGCCGCAGGCCGATGATCCACGACACCGCGGTCGCAACCAGCGACACCACGACGACCAGCCAGCCGCTGCGGTAGGCGTCCTTGATCTCGAAGCCGTAGCCCGCATCCCAGAAGAGATGCCGGATGCCGTTGAACAGGTGATAGAAGACGCAATACAGCCAGCCGCCGAGGAAGATGCGGCCGACGATCGAGCTGTTGAAGCTCTGGAACGCCTCGTAGAAGCGCGGGCCGCCGGCGGCGCAGATCACCCAGATCGCCAGATAGAGCGCACCGACCGAGAGCGCGATGCCCGTGGCGCGGTGCAGGATGGAAAGAATGGACGTGAGCTGCGGCTTGTAGACCTGCAGATGCGGAGAAAGCGGCCGGTGCACCGGCCGATTGGCGACGCTCATCGCGTTGAAACCTCAATTGCCTTGAAGCGGCTGCACTTTTGTACCGCGCAACCGCTTCAAGTCAACGAATGTCGGCTTTGCAGGTGGCTTAAGCCTTGGATTCTGCAATGAAAATCCGTCTACCGAACGGCGCTTACGCACCACGCCGTGGCATCAGCAGCCAATAGTCGAGATCGAGCACGACGGCGGGATGGTACTTGCCGTCCGCCCCCTTGCCCGGCCACGTGCTGCAGGGGCAATCCTTGGCCGCAATGCTTCTCATTCGCAACGCGCCCAGCTCGGCACGCCCCGGCAAGGACGCCTTCTCCAGCACCTCCGACCAGGCATAGATCGTGTCGCCGCCGAAGGTCGGCGCGACATGGCTGCCGGCGTTGATGGCGGCGACGCGGAAGCCATTGGCCAGGCCGTTGAACGACAGCGCCCGCGCCAGCGAGATCACATGGCCGCCATAGGCGAGCCGCCGCCCGAAGCGCGTGCTCTTGCCGGCGAAGGCATCGAAATGCACCCGCGCGGTATTCTGGTAGAGCCGCGTCGAGAACATGTGGTCGGAGTCTTCGAGGGTGATGCCGCTTACATGGTCGATGCGTTCACCGACCTCGTAATCCTCCCAACGATAGGACGATCCGGCGGCCACATCGTCGTAGCCCTTGAGCGACAGACCCGCCGGCACGATGAGATCGCCAGCCGCGACCGACGGTGCGGTCTTCGGCACGACGGTCTCCGGCACGGCGGCAGCGGGATCGCGCTTGTGCACCATCACCCAGCGCACATAGTCGAGCACCATCTCGCCGCGCTGGTTGACGCCGGTCGAGCGCACCCAGACGACACCACTGGCACGGTTCGAGTTTTCGCGCAGGCCCAGCACGGTCGAATGCGCCGACAGCGTGTCGCCCGGGTAGACCGGCACGCCCCAGCGGAACTCGGCGTACCCCAGGTTGGCGACGGCGTTCAGCGAGATGTCGGGCACAGTCTTGCCGATCACCACATGGAACACCGCCAGATCGTCGAGCGGCGCCCGCGGCAATCCCAGCGCGCGGGCGAACTCGTCCGACGAATTGATGGCGAAGCGCGAGCCATAGAGCGCGACGTTCAGCGCCGCGTCCGCTTCCGTCATCGTGCGTGGCGTGGCGTGGCGGATCTCCTGGCCGACGCGGAAATCCTCGAAGAAGTTCCCGGCGACCGCTTCACTCTTGGTCTTTGCCTTGGTGCTCATGCCGCCTGCAGCTCCTTGATTGCCGTGGCCAGCGCCAGGGCACGCTCCGCCTGCTCGACGTGAAGATTCTCGATCATGCGTCCATCGACGGTGACGACGCCCTTGCCTTCGGCCTGTGCGGCCTTGAAGGCGGTGACGATCTTGCCGGCCATCTCGAGCTCGGCCGCCGACGGCGCGAACACCTCGTTGCAGGGTTCGACCTGGCTGGGATGGATCAAGGTCTTGCCGTCGAAGCCCATCTCCAGTCCCTGCTGGCAGACGGCGCGGAAGCCTTCGGCGTCCTGGATGTCGTTATAGACGCCATCGAGGATCGTGAGCCCGTGCGCACGCGCGGCGAGCATGCCAATGCCCAGCGCCGTCACCATCGGCAGGCGCATCGGCGTGTGGCGTGCACGCATGTCCTTCACCAGGTCGTTGGTGCCCATGACGAACAAGGTGAGCCGCGGATGCGAGCCCGCCACTTCGTCGGCGCGCAGGATGCCCTTCGGCGTCTCCATCATCGCCCACACCGCCATCGACTTCGGCGCGCCTGCGGCGTCGAGCTGGGCAACCACGCTGGCCACCTCCGCCGCAGTTTCGACCTTCGGCACCAGCACCGCGTCGGCGCCCGACTTGGCGATGGCGGCGATGTCGGCCTTGCCCCACGGCGTGGAGAGGCCGTTGCAGCGAATCACGATCTCGCGCTTGCCGTAGCCTTTGCTTTGCGCCGCTGCCACGACATTGGCGCGCGCGGCTTCCTTGGCGTCAGGCGCCACGGCGTCTTCGAGATCGAAGATCAGCGCATCGGCCGGCAAGGTCCGCGCCTTCTCCAGCGCGCGCGTATTGGCACCCGGCATGTAAAGGACGCTGCGGCGCGGACGAACGGATTTCGACATGTCAGGGCTCCCAACGATCCTCGGGCGAAAACGCGGCGGACTATAATGGCGGACCTCCTTGTGGCAAGGTGCCTGCGTCCATGCGCTTCCTCTCGCTCCAGAGCCATGTTGCCTACGGCTACGTCGGCAATCGGGCGGCAACCTTTCCCCTGCAACGATTGGGCCACGAGGTCTGGGCGGTGAACACGGTCGAGTTTTCCAACCATACGGGCTATGGCGCCTGGCGTGGCCGCGCCGCGTCGGCCGAGCAGGTTGGCGAAATCGTCCAGGGCATCGAGGCGCTGGGCCAGTTTTCGCGCTGCGACGGATTGCTCACCGGCTATGTCGGGGATGCAGCCCTCGCCAACGTGATCCTCGACACCGCACGACGTGTGCGAGCTGCCAATCCACGTGCGCTCTGGTGCTGCGACCCCGTGCTGGGAGACATCGACACCGGCATCTATGTGAAACCGGGGATCGATGCTTTCTTCCGAGAGCATGCAATTCCTGCCGCCGACATCGTGACGCCGAACCATTTCGAACTCGAACACCTGACCGGCCAACGGATTTCGACGATGAACGAGGCGCTGGCTGCGGCGCGCTCGCTTCTAGGCAATGCCCATGGTGGCCCCAGGCTCTCGCTCGTCACGAGCCTGCGACGCGCCGACGCGCCGGTCGACCTCATCGAGATGGTGGCGGTGGCCAAGGAAGCCGCCTGGCGCGTGGCCACCCCCCTGATCGGCTTCGAGATTGCGCCGAACGGAACCGGCGACGCCGTTGCAGCCCTCTTCACCGCCCACTGGATCGCTGGCAACGACGTGGCCGACGCGCTGGGCAAGGCCGCCTCGTCGATCTTCGCGGTCCTCGAAGCCACGCAGGCGATGGGTGAACGCGAGCTTCAGCTCGTCGCCGCGCAGGAACGGCTGGTCGCGCCGCCACGCCACTTCACGGCAGAAAAACTGTAGAACGGCGATGCAGGTTCCGGGGTTCGCGTTCAATCCGATCGGGATCGCCATCGAGGGCGCAGTCATCGGCTTTCTGATTGCCGTGCCTGTGGGACCAGCCGCCGCCCTTTGTATTCGCCGCTCCATCACCGTCGGCGCCATGGCGGGCTACATGACCGGGATCGGCGCCGCCCTTGGCGATGCCGTGTTCGGTGCCGTCGCCGCCTTTGGCCTGTCGTTCGTTCAGACTTTCGTTGCCGAGCACGAAGCCTGGCTGCTCGGTATCGGCGGCGTCGTGCTGGTGATCATGGGATGGACGACGATGCGGCACCGCCCGCGCAACGTCGGCGACCCCGTGGCTGACGATCGCGAGCATCAGCTCTCGACGCACCTCCACTACGCGACGTCGAGCTTCTTCATCACCGTGTTCAACCCGCTGACGGTGATGGCCTTCGGCGCCGCCTTCGCCGGCCGCAACCTCGCGGGCGTCGGCAGCAGCCTGCCCGATGCATCGTTGCTGGTCGCCGCCGTGTTCTGTGGTGCGCTCGCCTGGTGGACGATCATCTGCACGGCCTCGGTGGCGCTCAGGGCGCGCTTCACCGGCACCGGCATGCTGTGGCTCAACCGCTGCTCGGGTGCGGTGATCCTGGGTTTTGGCGTTGCCGCCCTAATCTCGCTGCTGCCGCTGCCGTGGAAGCAGATCGGCAAAACGCTCGGCGTCTGACGCGAGGCCGTCAGGTCGACCATCGCGAAATCGCCCCTTCCACAATAGCGGAAGGGGCGATGCGTTTCCTCAGATCCGCTCGATGATGATCGCCGGCGCCATGCCGCCGGCGGCGCACATGGTGACGAGACCGAACTGCTTGTTCTGCCGCTCCAGCTCGTCGAGGACGGTGCCGATCAGAATGGCGCCGGTCGCCCCGATGGGATGGCCGAGCGCGATCGAACCGCCGTTGACGTTGACCTTGTCGCGATCGAGATCGAGATCGCGCACGAACTTCTCCGAGACGACGGCGAAGGCTTCGTTGATTTCCCAGAGGTCGATGTCGCTCTTCTTGAGGCCGGCCTTCTCAAGGACTTTCTTGGCCGCCGGCACTGGCGCGTTGAGCATCAGCTCGGGGCTGTCGCCCATGTTCGCCATGGCAACGACTCGGGCGCGCGGCTTGAGGCCGTGGGCCTTGGCGTAGTCGGGCGATGCGAGCAGCACGGCCGCCGAGCCGTCGACGACACCGGAGGAGTTACCGGCGTGATGGACATGCTCGATCTTGAGGTCGGGATAGGCCTGCAGGATCAGCGAACGATAGGTCATGCCCTTGTCGTCGAGCGGGGCATCGGCCATCGCCGTGAAGGCGGCCTTGAGGTTCGCCAGTCCCTCGCGCGTCGTCTGCGGACGCGGATATTCCTCGCGATCCAGGGCGAGCGTGCCATCTTCCTTGTAGACGGGGATCAGGGACTTGCTGAAGCGGCCCTCGGCAATAGCGACGGCGGCGCGTTGCTGGCTGATATAGCCCGCCTCATCGAGCGCCTGGCGCGGAATCTTCTCCAGCGTGGCGATGGCGTCGGCACAGATGCCCTGGTGAGTCTGCGGATGATGCAGGCGCAGGCGCAGATTGCCGTTGTCCATGACCGGCGGGCCGCTGCCGCGGCTACGGTCCATCGACATCATTTCCGTGCCGCCGGCGACCACCAGGTCTTCCATGCCCGACTTGATGCAGGCCGCGGCGAGGCTTACCGCACTGATGCCCGAGCCGCAGAAACGGTCGATCGTGATGCCGCTCGCCTTGACGTCGTAGCCGGCGTCGAGGGCCGACATGCGGCCGAGATCGCCGCTCTGCTTCGAGACCTGGGCGGCAGTTCCCCAGATCACGTCGCCGACTTCCTTGGTGTCGATCTTGTTGCGTTCGGCGAGCGCCTTGAGAACGGTCGCGCCGAGCTGCTGCGGATGAACCTCCCACAGCGCGCCCTTGCCGGCCTTGCCGACGCCGCGCGGCGTGCGACAGGCGTCGATGATCCATGCTTCGGTCATTTGCTTTCTCCTTCCTCGGGTCTCAGCTCAGCGCGGCGCCATGCGGATGGCGCCGTCGATGCGTACGTCTTCGCCGTTGAAGTAGCCGCAGGTGATCATCGTATGGGCGACCTGCGCATATTCTTCGGGACGTCCCAGGCGCTTGGGGAACGGCACCGAGGCGGCCAGGGCCGCCTTGACGTTGTCCGGCGCGCGCGCGAGCAGCGGCGTGTCGAAGATGCCGGGCAGGATGGTGTTGCAGCGGATGCCTTCGTTCGAGAGGTCACGCGCCACGACGAGCGTGATGCCGACGACGCCGGCCTTCGAGGCGGTATAGGCGACCTGACCGATCTGGCCGTCCTCGGCCGCGACCGACGCGGTGTTGAGGACCACGCCACGATCGCCGTCGGGCTGCGGCGCGAGCGTCAGCATCCCTGCGGTCGACTTGGTGATGCAGCGGAACGTGCCGATCAGATTGACGTTGATGATGCGCTCGAAGTTCTCGAGCGGATATTCCTTCGGCTTGCCGGTCGTCCTGTCGAGCGACGCGGTCTTCTGGGCACCGCCGCCGACGCCGGCGCAGTTCACCAGAATACGCTCCTGCCCGTTGGCCGCCCGCGCCTTCGCGAACCCCGCCTCTACCTCTTCGGTCGAGGTCACGTTGACCTTGCAGAAGATGCCGCCGATTTCCTTGGCGAGCGCCTCGCCCTGTTCCTCGTTGAGGTCGAAGATCGCGACCTTCACGCCGTGCGAGGCGAGCATGCGCGAGGTGGCGGCGCCGAGGCCGGACGCGCCGCCCGTGACGACCGCCGATACTGTCTTGTCGAGTTGCATTGTGGTCACTCTCAAATGATCGCCCCCGTCGACGGGGCCACCACAAGTGTTAGAGCATCACCCTCATCACCACCAGCTTGGCCACCGACGTCAGACCGCGCAGAGCGAACCCAGTCTTTCGATCAGCGGTTTGTGGTGCAAGGCGCCGCAGCACCTTGCACCCAGGACCTTACGCCGAAGACCTCACGCCAGCTGGCAGGTTTCCTCGAAGTTGAAACGCGGGCTACGGGTGAAGAGCTTCGCCGGATCGCCGTAGCCGATGTTGCACAGGAAATTCGACTTCACCTTGCCGTCGGGAAAGAAGGCCTGGTCGACCTTGGCATTGTCGAAGCCGCTCATGGCGCCGCAATCGAGGCCGAGCGCACGCGCCGCAATGATCAGATAGGCGCCCTGCAGGCTGCCGTTGCGGAACGCTGTCGGTTCAGCCGATGGCTTGCCCTTGAACCAGGTGATGGCCGTCTGGTCGTGCGGGAACATCCGCGGCAGATGTTCGTAGAATTCCGGATCGTAGGCCACGATCGCCGTCACCGGCGCCGTCATCGTCTTCTCCGTGTTGCCGGCGCTGAGCGCTGGCCGGAGCTTCTCCTTGCCTTCCTTGGTGCGCACGAAAACGATCCGCGCCGGCTGGCAGTTGGCGGAAGTCGGACCCCACTTCATCACGTCGTAGATGGCGCGGAGCTGATCGTCGGTCACGGGCTTGGGCAGCCAGCCATTGTGCGTCCGGGCCGAGCGGAAAATGTTGTCCAGCGCCTTGTCGTCGAGCATCGCATTCCTCTTTGAAGTTGGCGAACCCTAGCCAAGCCCGTCGCGATGGTCGAGGCACGCAGCTGTGATCGGGTTACGGAGCCGCAACCCCTTCCCGCCTTGCGGATTATGCTAGGGTCATTGCCAGCCGCGCACACAGAGTATTTGTCGATGCTGCCTGTTCTGCTCGATCCTGCGAAATTCAAGGATGCCTTCATCACCGCCAAGGGCGAGCAACGCGCCCATGTGGCGCTGAAGGCGCTCGATACGCTCTGGTTCAACACCGGCACGCTCTGCAATCTCACCTGCCGCAACTGCTACATCGAATCCTCGCCGCGCAACGATCGGCTAGTCTACCTGACCGCGGCCGAAGTCGGCGCCTATCTCGACGAGATCGAACGCGACGGCCACGCTACCCGCCTGATCGGCTTCACCGGCGGCGAGCCGTTCATGAACAGCGAGCTGCCGGCGATGCTCGACGACGTGCTGTCGCGCGGGCTCAAGGCGATGGTGCTGACCAACGCCATGAAGCCGATGCACAAGATGAAGGCCGCGCTGCTCGCCTTGCTGCAGAAGCACGGCCGCAACCTCACTCTCCGCGTCTCGGTCGATCATTACGGTCGCGAGCTGCACGAGGAAGAGCGCGGCGCGCGAAGCTGGAAGCCGACTCTCGATGGGTTGAAATGGCTTTGCCAATCTGGCTTCGACGTCCACGTCGCCGGTCGGCGCTTCTCGACCGAGACCGAAGAGGAAGTGCGCGCCGGCTATGGCCGACTGTTCGACGAACTCGGCGTGTCGATCGACGCGCAAAATCCGGGAACGCTCATGCTCTTCCCCGAGATGGACCCGACGGTCGACGTGCCGGAGATCACGACGGCCTGCTGGGGCATCCTGAAGAAGTCGCCCGACAGCGTGATGTGCGCCTCCGCCCGCATGATCGTGAAACGCAAGGGCGCAACACGACCTGCTGTCGTCGCCTGCACGCTCCTGCCCTACGATCCGCAATTCGAGCTGGGCGAGACCTTGGCCGACAGCGTCGGTGCAGTGCCGCTCAACCATCCGCACTGTGCGAAGTTCTGTGTCCTGGGCGGTGCCGCCTGCAGCCAGTAGCGACGGACCTCGACGTCGTCATCCCGACACTCAATGTGGGCAACACCCTCGCCCGCACGCTTGCCGCGCTTCGCGACAGCGAGCTCGGGCTGCAGGTCGTGATCTGCGATGGCGGATCGACCGACGAGACCGTGGCCATCGCCCAAAGCGCCGGTGCTGCCGTCGTGAAAGCGACAACGACCGGACGCGGCCCCCAGCTCGCGGCCGGTGCTAACGCCGGCGCGGCATCGTGGATTCTCTTCCTGCATGCCGACACGGTGCTCGCACCGGGCTGGAACACCGTGGTCCGTAGCTTCACGTCCCGCAAGACGAATGCCGGCAAGGCCGGCTACTTCCGCCTGCGGTTCGACACCTCGGACTCGCGCGCGCGCCGCATCGAAAAGCTCGTGGCTCTCCGATGCCGCCTGCTCGGCCTGCCCTATGGCGATCAGGGTCTGCTGATCTCGCGCGCGCTCTACGAATATCTCGACGGATTCAAGCCCTTGCCGTTGATGGAGGATGTCGAGCTCGTGCGCCGGATCGGCGCAAAGAACCTGGTCGCGCTCGACACCGAGGCCATTACGTCGGCAGCGCGCTATGAGCGCGATGGCTGGCTCAGGCGACCGTTGCGGAATCTCGGCTGCCTGGCCCTTTACTTTCTGGGCATGTCGCCACGTGCGCTTCAGCGGCTCTACGGACGATGAAGCGCCATCTCGTGATCTTCGCCCGCGCGCCGCAGGCTGGCCGCGTCAAACGCCGGCTGGGCGCCGAGATCGGCACTCTGGAAGCGACCCGCTTCTATAGATCGTTGCTGGCCCAGCAGATCGCGCGACTGGCCAAGGATCGACGCTGGACGGTCTGGCTGTTCGTCACGCCGGACAATGCGCTCGATCATATCGTCTGGCGCGATCTCGTGCCGGCCGCGCGTCGACGCCCACAGCGACAGGGCGACCTCGGCCGACGCATGAAGTTGCCCTTCCTGTCGTTGCCACCGGGACCGGTCGTTCTGGTCGGCAGCGACATTCCGCACCTGCGCTCCCATCACATCGCCCGCGCCTTCGCCCTGCTGGGACAGAACGATCTCGTCTTCGGTCCGGCGCGCGATGGCGGCTTCTGGCTGATTGGCGCGAAGAGAATGCGGCCGCTCCCACAGGCCCTGTTCGCCGGCGTGCGCTGGTCGACGTCGACCGCGCTGGCCGACACGCTGGCCAGCCTGCCGAAGCAGGTGACGACAGCTTTCGCGGATACGCTGGACGACGTCGACGACGCAGAGACGTACCGGCGACTTTAAAAGCCGCTATTGGCGCTTGAGGGCGTGAAGTTCGGTGCGGACCGCCGCGAACACCGACGTCCAGTCCCCGGGCGCAGATTGCCGAAACAGCCGCGTCGAGCGGTACCAAGGCGCGCTGTCGCCACCGAGCTGCCAGCGCCAGTCGGCAGCCGACGGCAGCAGCACCCACGTCTTGATGCCCATCGCAGCGGCCAAATGCGCCACCGGCGCGTCGATCGAGATCAGCAGGTCGAGCTGCGACAACGCGGTCGCGGCCTCGGCAAAGTCGAAGATGCCGCGGCCGACATCGTGCACCAGGCCACCGGCGCCGAACTGCTGGATATCCTTCTGGTGCACGCCGCCTTGCAGGCTGAACACCAGAAGGTCGGGATCGCCGGCAAACGGCAGGAACTGCGAGAACGGCACCGAACGCTGGCGATCCTGCGCCTGGCCGGGCATCGCGGCCCAATAGATGCCGACCCTGAGCTTGGCGCGATCGAGCGTGCCGAGCTTGATGCGGCTGTCGTCCGGCGCGCGCAGATAGGAAGGCTCGGAGGAAAGCGCGATGAAGTCGGTGCCGCACAGATGCGGCAGCGAGACCATCGACGCATGCAGGTCGAACTCGGGCAGGCCTTCGCCTTCGGCCGCGACCTCGTCAACATAGTCGACGGCACACAGCAGTTCCTTGAGAAGCGCCTGGCAGAGCACGATCACCGTCGCCCCACGGCGCTTCAACTCGCGCGCGAAGCGCACGAACAGCAGCACGTCGCTCAAGCCCTGCTCGGGATAGAGGAGGATGCGTTTGCCTTCGAGCGGTCCGCCATCCCAGGCGGGTTGCGCGAACTCAGGCGTCGGTGTTTCCGGCAGACGCTTGCGTGCCTCGTAGGCGTCAAAGCCCGACGCCAGCTCGCCGCGCATCAACAGCGCGATCGCAAGTTCGACGCGGGCGCGGCGGTTGTCGGGCGTGAGCGTCAGCGCCCGGCTGAAGCAGCCGACGGCCTCGTCGAGACGGCCGAGATCGCGCAGACAGAGAGCAAGATTGAAGAAGCCCTCGGCATAGTCACGATTGAGCGTGATCGACTGGAAGTGATGCTTCACCGCTTCGTCGGGACGGTTGGCAGCGCGCAGCGCATTGCCGAGATTGGAATGCAGCGCGGGATTCTGCGGATCAGCCGCCAGCGACAGACGATGATGCGCAACCGATGCTTCTAGCTTGCCGGCCAACCGCAGGGCGACGCCAAGATTGTTGTGCAGCTCGGCGTGATAGGGGCGAACAGTGAGCAATCGAAGATAGGAAGAGATCGCTTCGTCGAGGCGGCCGGCACGGTGCGCCTGCGAGGCCAGCCGGAGCTGTTGCACAAAGCTATCGGCATCGCTGCCGAACAGAGGCGTCGGCGCGTCGGCGGCCGTGGATTCCGGCCTCGTGGGGTGCAGCGTCGGCGTGTCGTTCACGTCACTCGCTCTTTACAGGAGCAGCGTATCCTACATCAGCCTGCCATCTTAAACATCTGCGGGCGCATAGGAAAACGGCGCGGCCCCGAAGGGTCGCGCCGTTTCAATGTCCGAAAAAGTGGACGATCTGCGGCTAGATATAGCCTTTGATCAGTTCTTCGGCGATCTGGACGGCATTAAGAGCCGCGCCCTTGCGCAGATTGTCGCTGACCACCCACATCGACAGGCCGTTGTCGACCGTGGGGTCGACACGCAAGCGGCTGACGAAGACGCCGTCCTGCCCGGTGATCTCCTTCGGCGTCACATAGCCACCGGGCTCGCGCCGGTCGACGACGAGCACGCCGGGCGCCGCCGCAAGCAGGCGCCGCGCCTCGATCTCGTCGAGCGGCTTGTCGAGCTCGACGTTGATGGCCTCGGCGTGGCCGATGAAGGTCGGCACGCGCACGCAGGTCGCGTGGACCTTGATCTTGGGGTCGAGGATCTTCTTGGTCTCGGCCACCATCTTCCACTCTTCCTTGGTCGAGCCGTCTTCCATGAAGACGTCGATCTGGGGAATGACGTTGAAGGCGATGTTCTTCGTGAACTTCACCGGGTCGAGCGTCTGGTTGACGAAGAAGCTCTTGGTCTGGCTGACCAGCTCGTCCATCGCTTCCTTGCCGGCGCCCGACGTCGACTGATAGGTCGACACGACGACGCGCTTGATGCCGGCGGCTTCGTGGATCGGCTTCAGCGCCACGACCATCTGGATGGTCGAGCAGTTCGGATTGGCGATGATGCCGCGGCCCTTGTAGCCGGCGATCGCCTGCGCGTTGACCTCGGGCACGACCAGCGGCACGTCGGGATCCATGCGCCAGAAGGACGTGTTGTCGATCACGACGGCGCCGGCCTTGGCCGCGCGCGGGCTGTGCTCGGCCGACACCTTGGCGCCCGGCGAGCTCAACACGATGTCGATGCCCTTGAAGTCGAATTTCGCGAGGTCCTGGACTTTCAGCACCGATTTGTCGCCGAACGAGGCCTGCGCCCCGACCGAACGGGCGGACGCCAACGCAACAACGTCATCAGCCGGGAAGTTTCTCTCGGCCAGGATCTGCAACATTTCGCGACCGACGTTTCCGGTCGCGCCGACGACGGCGACTCTGTAGCCCATGACTTTATGCGCCCTGCGCGCGCACTCCTCTGATTGAAGGACAGAGGGAGATACGCGCCGAGTCCCCCTTTTGCAAGGAAACCACCGGAAACAGCGGTTTGTTGCGGCATTTGGCCGATCTACGAAACCCCGCCAGCGGCCAGCCTTGACGGCGACCGAGGCCCCGCGCCCATATCGGCGCGAAAGGGAGATTCAATGACCGAGACAGGCCTGCCGCTCGCAGGATTGCGCGTACTGGATATCAGCTCGTTCATCGCAGCCCCCGCGGCGGCCGTCGTGCTGGGCGACTGGGGCGCCGACGTGGCCGACGTGATCAAGATCGAGGGGCCGGATGGCGACGCCAACCGCAAGATCATGCACGACTCGGCCAACTACCCGAAGGCGGAGGTCAACTATCCCTGGGAGATGGATTCGCGCAACAAGCGCTCTCTGACGCTCGATCTGAAGCAGCCGGCAGCCCGCGCCGCTCTCGATAAGCTGCTCGCCGTCTCCGACATCGTCATCTGCAACTTCCCGCCGCCGGTGCGCGACAAGCTCAAGCTGACCTACGAGGACATGAAGAAGGTCAACCCGAAGCTGATCTACGCGTCGCTTACCGGGTATGGCGAAACCGGCCCCGACCGCGACCGGCCGGGCTTCGACGTCACCGCCTATTTCGCCCGTTCCGGCCTGCTCGATGCGCAGCGCTACGAAGGCGGCCCGCCCGGCGTTCCCGTCCCGGCGCAGGGCGACCGCGCGACGGCGATGACTCTCGTCTCCTCGATCCTGCTGGCGCTGGTCCATCGCATGAAGACCGGCGAAGGCTCGTGGGTCGGCACGTCGCTGCTGGGCAATGGCCTATGGTCCTGCGGCGTGATCGCCCAGGCAGCCCTGGTCGGCGCCTTCCTGCCGGCCCGCCCGCCACCGGAACGGCCGCGCACCGCGCTGGGCAACATCTACAGCACCAAGGATGACCGCTGGATCCAGCTCACCATCGTGCGCGAAGACAAGCTCTGGGCGCCGCTCTGCCGCGCTCTCGAAAAGCCGGAGCTGATCGACGATCCGCGCTTCGCCGAGATCGACGAACGACGCCGTCGCTCGGCCGAACTCGCGGCAATCTTCCGCGAGACCTTCGCCACTCAGCCCTACGAGCATTGGCGCAAGGCACTGGCGGCGCACGAGATCACCTTCGGCGTCATCAGCCGTCCGCAGGACGTTCCCGACGACGAGCAGGCCGTTCATGCCGGCGCCGTGGTCGAAACGGCGAACCCGGCGATGCCGCGTACGCTCGCCAACCCGATCCGCGTGAGCTTCGCCGAACAGCGGATCGCCCACGCGGCCCCGACGCTCGGACAGCACACCGATGAAATCCTGGGCGAGATCGGCCTCTCGACGGACGAGATCGCCGGCTTGCGGTCGACGGGTGCCGTGAGATGAGCGAGGAGACGAACGACGAGCCATTGCCGCTCGCCGGCCTGCGAGTCCTCGACATCAGCTCGTTCATCGCAGCCCCTGCCGCGGCCGTAGCGTTGGCCGATTTCGGCGCCGACGTCATCAAGGTCGAGCCGCCCGTCGACGGCGACCCGCATCGCAACAGCTATCGCAACGCGAGCTACCCTCAAAGCGATCCCCCGGACGACCGGAACTTCCCCTGGCAACTCGATGGCCGCCACAAGCGTTCCATCGCGCTCGACCTCAAGAACGACGACGCTCGCACGATTCTCGATCGCCTGCTGCAGCGCGCCGACGTGCTGATCGTCAATTTCCCGCCGCCGGCGCGCGAACGCCTGCGGCTGCGCTGGGAAGATATCGAACCGATTAACCCACGCCTCGTCTATTGTTCACTGACCGGCTACGGCGAAACCGGCCCCGACCGCGACCGGCCGGGCTTCGACATCACGGCCTATTTCGGCCGGTCCGGCATTCTCGATTCAGCGCGTTATGAAGACGGCCCGCCCGGCCTGTCTCTGCCCGCCCAGGGCGATCGCGCGACGGCCATGACTCTCGTCGCCGCGATCCTGCTGGGGCTGCGTCGTCGCGACCAGACCGGCAAGGGCTGCTGGGTCGGCACATCGCTCTACGCCAATGGCGTGTGGGCCAACGGCACTTCCGCCGCCGGCGCCGTGATCGGCGCCAAGCTGCCGCCGCGCCAACCGCCCGACAAGCCGCGCAACGCGCTCACGAATCTCTACCGCACCAGCGACGATCGCTGGCTGCAGTTCCTCATGGTTCGCGACGACCGACTCTGGGAAAAATTCTGCACCGTCATCGCGCGGCCCGACCTGCTGACGGACCCGCGCTATGCCGGACGCGCCGAGCGCCGCACCCATGCGCTCGACCTCGCCGCCGAGCTGGTTCAGATCTTTGCGGCCCGCACCTATGCGGAGTGGGAACAGGCGCTGGCCGGTACCGGCATTCCGTTCGGTGTGATCGGTCGCCTGGTCGACGTGATCGACGACGAACAAGCTGAGCATGCCGGTATCTTCGCCAGCACGACCAACCCCGAGATCCCGCGCACGGTGAACAATCCGATCCGCTTGGGCTTTGCCCGGCCGCGGCCCGCCGGACCACCGCCTGCCATCGGCCAGCACAACGAGGAAATCCTGCGCGAAGCCGGCTTCGGCGAGGCCGAGATCGGGGCGCTCAAAAAGGCGGGCGCCCTAGGCTAGGACTTTGCGCTAAACTCCAGCCATGGCCGCGCGCTTCCAGACCTACGCCGACTTCTGGCCGTTCTATCTTCGAGAACATGCCAAGCCGGCAACGCGTGTCGTGCACTACATCGGAACCATTGCTTCCGCCGTGATCCTGGTCTGCGCCATCGCCACTCAAAGCTGGTGGTGGCTGATCGCCGTTCCCTTCTTTGGCTATGGGCCTGCTTGGTTCGGCCACTTCTTCATCGAGAAGAACAAGCCGGCGACGTTCCAGGCACCATTCTGGTCGCTGATCAGCGACTATCGCATGTGCGCCCTATTCCTGACCGGCCGACTCGGCAATGAATTGATGAAGCACCAGATTCGCGGCTGATTCCCGCGCCGTTCTGCCTCTCGTCCCGCCCCCTTGCGCCGGTGGGGAGCGGAGGCCACATTGCGATCAACACAAATTCCCCCGTCCGAGGACCTATGGAAACGATGCTGAAGGGCGCCGCGCCGCAGGCTGCCCCCGCCGATTTGATCAAGGACAGCGACCAGACCAAGTTTGCGAAGGACGTGCTCGAAACCTCGCGCACGGTCCCAGTCATCGTCGACTTCTGGGCGCCGTGGTGCGGGCCATGCAAGACGCTGCAGCCGATCATCGAGAAGGTGGTCAAGGAAGCCAAAGGCGCGGTGAAGCTGGTCAAGATCGACATCGACAAGAACCAGATGCTGGCCCAGCAGCTCCGTATCCAGTCGATCCCGGCGGTCTATGCCTTCTTCGGTGGCCGCCCGGTCGATGGCTTCATGGGCGCCGTGCCGGAAAGCCAGGTGAAGCAGTTCGTCGATCGCCTCGTGCAGGCGGCCGGTGGCACTCCGGGCGCCGACGGCAATGCCAACGAGATTGCCGAACTGCTCGAACATGCAAAGGCCGCCGTCGCCCAGAACGACATGGAGACCGCGGCGCAGATCTACAGCGAGATCCTGGGTGTGGAGCCCACCAACGTGATCGCGCTCGCCGGTCTTGCCCGCTACCAAGTCTCACTTGGCGACCTCGAACAGGCGAAGGAACTGCTCAACCAGATTCCGGCCAAGGAACGCACCGGCGCCGACGTCGTAGCTGTGCAGGCGGCCATCGATCTTGCGGAGAAGGCCAAGGAAGCGGGCCCCATCGGCGATCTCAAGGCCAAGGCCGCGGCCGACCCCAAGGACTTCCAGGCGCGGCTCGACCTCGCCATGGCCTATTGGGCTGCCAATCAGAAGCAGGAAGCCGTCGACGAGCTGCTTGCGATGATCAAGGCCGACCGCCAGTGGAACGAAGCGGCGGCGCGTCAGCAGCTGCTGAAGTTCTTCGAGGCGTTGGGCTTCACCGATCCGATCTCCGTCGATGGCCGCAAGCGGCTTTCGACCATCCTGTTCTCCTGAGGGTCGCACGAGGTCGATGAGCGACAGCGAGCCGGTACGTAACCCCTTCGATCCGACCTTCGAGCAGCTTCCCGAGACGCTGCCGATCTTCCCGCTGTCGGGCGTGCTGCTGCTGCCCGGCGGCCGCTTGCCGCTCAATATCTTCGAGCCGCGTTATCTCTCGATGATCTTCGACTCGCTGGCCGGCCATCGCATGATCGGCATGGTGCAGCCCCTGCAACCCGGCGGCTTCGCTGGCGATGGGCTGCCGACCAACGACGGCGCACCCAAGGTGCACAAGGTGGGTTGCGCCGGACGCATCGTCAGCTTCAACGAAACCGAGGATGGCCGCCTGCTGCTGGCACTGGCCGGCGTCTGCCGTTTCGAGATCGTGCGCGAGCTCGAACCTGCGCACGGCGGTTACCGCCGGGTCTCGTCCGTCTTCTCGCCCTACCGCGCCGATCTCGACCACGCCGACGAACTGGTCGAGCTGGATCGCGAGCGCCTGATGGCAGCCCTTGCCGCCTTTTTTCGCTCGCGCAATCTCTCGACCGATTGGGACGCCGTAAAGCAGGCCGCCGATGCCAATCTGGTGACATCGCTCTCCATGGTGCTGCCCTTCGGCCCGGCCGAGAAGCAGGCACTGCTCGAAGCCGCCGACAGCTCGGCGCGCGCCAAGCTGTTGCTCGCCTTCCTGGAAATGAACGCGTTCGGCGAGCCGTCCGACACGCCGCCGCGCCGGACCAATTGAAAGCAGCATGCCCCCGGGCATGCTATAACGGCCATCATAGAGACCAAGGAAAGCAGCGCACGATGAGCCCTCCATCGGACGAACCTGCAGCCCCGCGCCGTGGTGGCGTGGACCCCAAGCTGTTGGAGATTCTCGTTTGTCCCGCGACCCACGGACCGCTGGAGTACGACGCGGCTGCCGGCGAATTGATCAGCCGCAAGGCAGGCCTCGCCTATCCGATTCGCGACGGCATTCCCATCATGCTGGTGAGCGAAGCTCGCCAGATTCGCGACGTGCCGTGAGCGCCAGGCCATGACAGCCGACAATTTCCCCAAGGCCGTGCCCGATAGCGGCAGCTACGAATCGACGACCGCGCCGTGGCCGGTCGAGCTGCGAGTCTTCAAGGAGGAAGGCCGGCTCGAAATCGATTTCTCGGACGGCCATGCCTGCTCGCTGACGGCGGAGTATTTGCGTGTCGAAAGCCCGTCGGCGGAAGTGCAGGGCCATGGGCCCAGCCAGAAGAAGATCGTCTCCGGCCGTCGGCATGTGAAGATCGCGGCCGTCGAAGCGGTCGGTCACTACGCCATCCGCATCGTCTTCGACGACAAGCACGACAGCGGCATCTACAGCTGGGCGTACTTGCGCGAACTCAGCGAAACCCACGCCGAACGTTGGGCCGCCTATCAAGCCGCCCTGCTCCAACGCGGCCTCAGCCGAGACCCTTGATCAGATGAAGATCATCATCGCCGGCGCCGGGATCGGCGGTCTGACGGCTGCGATGTGCCTGCATCGCGCCGGTTTCGATGTCCATGTCTTCGAGGCCGTGAACGAGATGCGGCCGTTGGGCGTCGGCATCAACATCCAGGCCGGCGCCGTGCGCATTCTCTCGAGCCTCGGACTGGAACCCGCGCTCGCCGCCACGGCCATCGAGACGCGCGAACTGCGCTATGCGAACCGCCACGGCCAGACGATCTGGGCCGATCCGCGCGGGCGACATGCAGGTCTCCCGTGGCCGCAATTCTCGATCCATCGCGGCGAGCTGCAGATGATCCTGTTCCGCGCCGCACAGGAGATGCTGGGCGCGGACCGCATCAGGTTCGGCCGGCGCATCGCGGACTTCGCACAGGAACAGGCAAAGGTGACGGCGCGCTTTGCCGACCGCGACGGCCGGATTGTCGAGGAAGCGACGGCCGACCTTCTCGTCGCTGCCGACGGCATCCATTCGGCCGTACGGTCACGCTTCCATCCGAACGAAGGGCCGCCCAAGTGGCAGGGCATCCTGATGTGGCGCGGCGTCACCGTGGGCAAACCCTATCTCGGTGGGGCGACCATGGTGCAGGCCGGCCATCACAATCAGAAGTTCGTCTGCTATCCGATCAGCCGCGCGCATGCCGAACGGGGCGAAGCGCTGATCAACTGGATCTGCGATCTGCATATGGGCGACGGCGCCCTGCCCTCGCGCGAGGACTGGAACAAGCCCGGCAAGCTAGAGGATTTCCTGCCGCGCTTCGCCGACTGGAACTTCGGCTGGCTCGATGTGCCGGAAGTGATCCGCACCGCGCACACGATCCTGGAATTCCCGATGGTCGATCGCGATCCGCTGCCCCGCTGGAGCCATGGTCGCGTCACGCTGCTGGGCGACGCGGCGCATCCCATGTATCCCATCGGCTCGAATGGTGCGTCGCAGGCGATTCTCGATGGCGAGGCCATCACACAGGAACTGAGCGTCGGCGACGATCCCGAAGCGGCGCTGAAGCGCTATGAAGAACGGCGGCTGCCGCCCACGGCTCGCATCGTCGAGAGCAACCGGCGCAAAGGCATCGACGTGATGCTCGACATCGTCGAGCAACGCGCGCCGCAAGGCTTCACCAATCTCGAAAGCGTGCTGCCGTCGGACGAACTCGAAAAGATCGTCGGCGACTACAAGAAGCTCGTCGCCCAGGACCGCGAGACGCTGCTCAAGCTCGCAGGTCGTTCGGCGTGACGGCCGCAAAATGAAACCGGCCCCTTTCGGGACCGGCCGTGGTGGCGGTTTAAACCGGCCATCACATCGCCGGCCACCACCGAATGAGAATATGGCATTCGACGATGACAGGATTGTGGCACCTGTGACGGACGCCAACAGCCTCCTGTACGGCCTGAAACGATGAGTCTTGCCCGCGCCATCGCGACGGTCGGCAGCTTCACGCTGCTCAGCCGTCTCGTCGGTTTCGTGCGCGATATCGTGCTGTCGGCCGTGCTGGGCTCAGGCGCGGTGGCGGATGCTTTCTTCGTCGCCTTCAAGCTGCCGAATTTCTTCCGCCGCCTGTTCGCCGAAGGCGCCTTCTCGGCAGCCTTCGTGCCTCTGTTCGCGCGCGAACTGCAGGGCAAGGGACGCGAGGAAGCGTTGACCTTTGCGCGTCAGGCGCAGGCCGCGCTGCTTCTTGTCCTGATCCCCTTCACCCTGCTGCTGATTCTCGGCATGCCGTGGGTCATGTCGCTGCTGGCGCCCGGCATGCGCGACGATCCGGTTTCCTTCGCGCTGGCCGTCGAGTTCGGCCGTATCACCTTTCCTTACCTGCTGTTCATCTCGCTGGCGTCGCTCTACGGCGGCGTATTGAACAGCATTGACCGCTTTGCCCATGTCGCGGCCACGCCGGTGCTGCTGAACCTCGCGCTGATCGGCGCGGTGTTGGGGCTGACGCCGCTCCTGCCCAACTCCGGCTACGCAGCCTCCATCGGCGTGGCGATCGCAGGTCTCCTGCAATGGCTGTGGCTGCTGATCGCCTGCCACCGGGACGGCGTCAGCATGAAGCTGGTGCGGCCACGCTGGACCGAACGGGTGGCGCGGCTGGTGAAGCTCGCGACACCGGTCGCCATCGGCGGTGGCGTCCAGCAGATCAGCGTCATGCTCGATGTCGTCTGGGCGTCGCTGCTGCCCGTCGGCACGATCTCCGCGCTCTACTACGCCGACCGCATCGCGCAGCTTCCGCTCGGCGTGGTCGGCATTGCCGTCGGAACGGCGCTGCTGCCGCTGCTGGCGCGCGAACTGCGGGCCGGCAATGCCCAGGCCGCCATGGCCAACCAGAACCGCGCCATCGAATTCGGCCTGCTGTTCAGCCTGCCGGCCGCCGTCGCTCTATGGCTGCTGGCCGATCCGATCATCCGCACCCTGTTCGAGAGGGGACGCTTCGGGCCTGAAGATACGTGGCGCACCGCCGGCGCTCTGGCGGCCTTCGCGGTCGGCCTGCCGGCCTTCGTGCTGGTGAAGGCGTTGACCCCCGGCTTCTTCGCGCGCGAGGACACGCGCACGCCGCTCTATGTCGCGGTCGCTGCCATCACCACCAATATCGCGCTGAACCTCTTCTTCTTGTTCGCCACGACGCTCGCCCATGTCGGCATCGCGCTGGCCTCCTCGCTCTCGGGATGGCTGAATGCTGCGCTGCTGGCCGGCGTTCTGTTGAAACGCCATCAGTGGGTACCTGACAGCCGCCTGATCTCGCGCTCCGTGCGCGTCGCCGGCGCGACCGTCGGCATGGGGGCAGCACTCTGGGGGATGGCGTTCTGGCTGGCCGCACCGCTGGCGCGCCCCGACATCTCGGGTGGACTGGCACTCGCCGCCACCTGTGCCGCAGGCGTTGCCGCTTATGCCCTGCTGGGCGTCGTTCTGGGAATCGTACGGATGTCGGAGCTGCGCTCCCTGATGCGCCGGCAGCCCGGCCTCAAATCAGCCGACCCAGGCGAACCACAGTAACGCCGGGCCTGAGCGGCCGGCTCGACGACGGCATCACCAGCACGCAGTTGTCGTAAGGCGTCGTCACCGCCTCACCATCGTCGTGGCCCAGCACGGTGCCGGCCTTGGCGATCAGTTCCTGGCCTTCGAAGATCCGCGCCGACTCGAAGTTGCCGCGCTGCGTCGCGACGGCATGTGTCACTTCGACGACACGCTGCTTGGCGGGCGTCGGCTGGCGCCAGCCGGCCGGCAGGTCACCGGACTCGACAACGCCCGTCTCGACCAGGAAGCGCGCCGCCACGTCCTTGGCCACGACGACCGACGAGGCGCGCCAATGCTGGCCCGTCTCGATCAGCAGCGCATTCTTGGGGCTCTTGGGATCGCCGAACCCGCCATAGTCGCGCATGCGCATGCCGGCGGCATGCCCCGCATCGCGCACGATATCGACCGGCGTGCCGATCTTCCTGGCGAAGGCCACGCCCTTGTCGAGCGGCCCCGAGAGCATCAGCGGCACGCAATCGTCGTGCATCGAGTGGAGGTCGAGCAGCAGGTCCGCGCGCTCGACGAACGGCTTCAGCACCTGCGCCCGCCGGGTCTCGACCGTCGTCGCCGGTTGGTCGAGCCGACCCCAGACGCGGTTGAAATCCTCGTCGACCAGACGTGACTTGAACGGCGTCTTGGGATCGAACGAATGATAGGCGTCGATGTTGTTGAACGAGAAGATCAGCGTGCCCTTGCGCGGCTTCAGTCCCGCTGCGAGTAGCGCATCGACGACGATGGCGCCCGACACTTCGTTGCCGTGCGTCAGCGAAGCCACCATGACCGTCGGCCCCGGCTTGCCGCTCTCGAGAACGTGGATGTAGGGCGCGGCGCCCTTCTCCCAACGGCGGAGTTCGGGAAAGGCGTACTCGATCGGCGGCAACTCGGACATCGGCGTCAAACCATCCCTGGGAACACGTCGTTCCTTCGCATGCTACCCTGCGGCGGACAAGGAGAAGCAGATGTCGCGTACGCGGTTCCGGTGGTTCGTCGTCTTCCTGCTGTTTGCGATCACTGTCGTGAACTACATCGACCGCGCCGCCATCGCCTATGCGATACCGATGATCCAGCGCGATCTCGGCCTGTCGCCGGCCGCCACCGGCGCCGTGCTGGGCGCCTTCGGCGTCGGCTACGCGATCACCACCCTGATCAGCGGCTTTGCCGTCGACCGCTACGGCGCGCGTGCCGTGCTCACGGCCGCGGCACTCCTGTGGAGCCTGTCCATCGGCATGACCGGTATTGCGACCAGCATCGCGGTCCTCTACGCCGCGCGCGTGCTGCTCGGGCTCTCGGAAGGCCCCAACTTCCCCGCCCTCACCGGCGCCGTCAGCCACTGGCTGTCGCCGCACGAGCGGGCGACGGCACTGGGCAACGCATTGCTCGCGGTGCCGCTGGCGCTGGCCATCGGCGGCCCTATCGTCACGCAGCTCTTAGGCTGGCTCGACTGGCGGCTCACTTTCATCCTGCTGTTCGCGCTGTCGATTGCCTGGGTCCCGCTCTGGCATTTCTTCTTTCGCGACGATCCCGCCGACTCGCGCTTCGTCGACAAGGCCGAACTTGCCCATATCCGCACAAGTGATCCCGGCGTCTCCGCCGCGCCGCATGCGCCCCTGAAATCCTGGCCGAGTGCCGCGGTGATGAAGGTCATGCTCACCAACAGGACGTTGCTGGCGAACTACTGGGCCTTCTTCGTCTTCGGCTACTTCCTGTTCTTCTTCATGACCTGGCTGCCGAGCTACCTCGAACGACAGTACGGACTGAACCTCACGGCCATCGGCCTGTTCTCCGTGCTGCCCTGGCTTTCTGCCGCTTTCCTGCTGTGGCTGTTCGGCCGCTGGTCCGACCATCTCCTGAAGACCACCGGGAGCCTGCGCATTTCCCGCTCCTACCTCATCGCCGGCAGCCAGTTCGTGGCGGCGCTGGCGGTAATCCCCGTGGCGCTCACCAACGACCTCACCGTCGCTATCGCCGGCATCACGGTGGCGGTCGCCGCGTCCATGGGCGCCAACGCCGCCTACTACGCGGTGAACGTCGACATCGTGCCGCAGCGCGCGGCAACGGCGCTCGGCATCATGGACTTCGGCTTCGCCGTCGCGGGCTTCCTGGCGCCCGCGATCACCGGCTGGGTATTGGGCCTGCGTGGCTCCTTCGCCGACGGCTTCTTCCTGATGGCAGGCCTCGCCCTGTCATCCGTGCTGGTCGTGCTGCTGTTCCATCATCCCGACCGGGACCAGCAGAACGTGGCCCGGACGTCCTGAGCGATCACCCCTCGCGATACCAGTTGGCGATGTCCCAGGTGTTGTTGTCCCAACCGCTGATCTCGGCGACGAGCTGGTTGTTCAGGCCCACGGTGCTGGGGCGGGCCACGATGGGGATGATCACCACGTTGTTCACCGCAAGCTCGTTCAGCTTGATCAGCATCGCCGCGCGCTTGATGGGATCGAGTTCGACCTGCGCGGCCTTGTGGATGTCGTCGTATTCCTGGTTCTGCCAGCGCGTGATGTTACGGCCCTGCCACTTGTTCTCCTTGGTCGACGCCTCCCACGAGCAGAACTGGCGCAAGAAGACCTCCGGATCGGGTGCGTTCATGCCGTTGCTGTATTCCTGCAGGTCGGCATAGAACTTGGTGTAGGTGTCAGGATTGGCCACGTCGGACGAGAAGAACACCGATGCCGTCACCGACTTCAGCTCCATCTCGATGCCGGCCTTTTGCGCAGCCTGCTTGACGATCGCCTGAGTCTTCTGGCGCGGCTGGTTGATCGAGGTCTGGTAGACGAACTTTAGCTTCTTGCCGTCCTTGGCACGGATGCCGTCGGCTCCACGCACCCAGCCTGCCTTGTCGAGAACCGCATTGGCCTTGTCGACGTCGAACTCGAACCTGGTCGTCTTGGAGCGAAAGCGCTCGGGATTGTTGATGTAGTTCGCGGTCGCAATCCCGATGCGGCCGTAGATGTGATCCTGGATCGACTTCTTGTCGATCAGCAGCGAGAGCGCCTGGCGCACCGCCGGATCGGACAGGAGCGGATGCTTGGTCTTGAGGCTGGACCGCTCGCCGTCGACCTCCGTCCAGGGATCCGTGTTGTTGAGCTGCATATGCTCGATGCCGCCGCCATGGGTCACCAGGACGCGACCCCGACCGCCCTTCTCGAGCCGGGTGAGGATCTCGTCCTCGACCTGCAGGTTCCAGGCGAAGTGATACTCGCCGGTCTGCAGCACCGCGCGCGCCGCCGAGACGGCATCGCCGCCGCCCTTCAATTCGATGGCGTCGAAGTAGGGCCGGTTGGGCTCGTGATAGTTGGGATTGATCTCGCCGGTGATGAGATCGCCCGGCTTGAAATCCTTGAACAGGTATGGACCGGTGCCGACCGGCTTCAGATTGGTGGGGGCATCGCGCGACTTGGCGCCGATGTAATCGCCGAACAGGTGCTTGGGAATGATGCAGCCCGCCCAGCCGACGAAGGTGTCGGCCCAGAACGGCGTCGGCTTCTGGAACTTCACCAGCACCGTATATTTGTCGATCTTCTCGACCGCGACATCCTTGTAGGAGCCGCTGGTGACGGTCGCCGTCGCGGGATTGCTGGAATACTCCCAGGTGAAGACGACATCGTCGGCGGTGAGAGGCTTGCCGTCGTGCCAGGTGACGCCCTGTTTCACCTTCCAGATCACCGACCGGCCGTCGGCGGCGAGCTGCCCGTTCTCCCGGCTCGGGATGTTGGCCGCGAGCTTTGCGCGAAGATTGCCGGCGCGGTCCCAGGCCGCGAGCGGCTCATAGAAGAGGCGCGAACCGTCCTGGTCCTTGGTGCCGACCGCAAAATGCGGATTGAGAAGCGTCGGGCCCTGCCACCACAGGACCTTCAACAGACCGCCGCCGCCACGCTTGGTCGGCTTGTAGACCGGCCGGGTTTCCGCCATCGCCACGCCCGACAGGGCGAGGAGCTGCGTCGCCATCGGCGCCGTGAAGCCCACCATCGTCATGCGCCGCACGAAAGTGCGACGGGACATTCCACCTGTCTTCACCTTGTCGATCAGACCACGCAAGCCACGCTCGTCCATCGGAGGCCTCCATCCAGAGTGTCGATTCCGTCCCTGACGCTCCCGCTATTCTGCAAGATACGTGCGAGAAGGATGGGACCAGCGCAGGCTGCCGCCGTCAATGTCAGTCGGACTGAAAAGCTGGCAGGAGTTCGCTTGATTACCCACTCGGTCTGCGCGATACCCGCCCGCCCCCGGCCCTCCATCGGCGGGGTGCGCGGCGGTCCAAACCCCGCGCTTTCGACCTTGAGCGGAGTCCACACCCATGCCTGACGCGACCACGAGTCCGAATCCCGACGCATCTGCGCCCAATCCGCACCTCGCTGCCTATGCCGCCCGCGGCCTGAAGGGCCGCATCTTCTCCGGCGTGCAGCCCACCGGAAACCTCCACCTCGGCAACTATCTCGGCGCGATCCGCAACTTCGCGCGCCTGCAGAACGACTACGACTGCATCTATTGCGTGGTCGACCAGCATGCGATCACCCTGTGGCAGGACCCCAAGGAACTGTCGGCCCAGACCCGCGAGATCGCGTCGGCCTTCCTGGCGGCCGGTGTCGACGGCTCCAAGCACATCATCTTCAACCAGTCGATGGTGCCCGGACACGCGCAGCTCGCGTGGGTCTTCAACTGCGTCGCCCGCATGGGCTGGATGAGCCGCATGACGCAGTTCAAGGAAAAGGCCGGCAAAGACCGCGAGAATGTCTCGCTGGGCCTGTTCGCCTATCCCGCCCTGATGGCTGCCGACATCCTGCTCTACAAGGCCACGCACGTGCCGGTCGGCGAGGATCAGAAGCAGCATCTCGAACTGACACGCGACATCGCGATCAAGTTCAACAACGACTTCGCGGTGCCCGACTTCTTCCCCGTGACCGAACCGCTGATCTTCGGCGCGACCACGCGCGTGATGAGCCTGCGCGACGGCACCAAGAAGATGAGCAAGTCCGATCCGTCGGATTACTCGCGCATCAACCTGACCGACGATGCCGATGCGATCGCCCAGAAGATCCGTCGCGCCAAGACCGATCCCCTGCCGATGCCGGAAACCCTGGAAGACGCCGAGAAGCGTCCCGATGCCGACAATCTGCTGGGCATCTACGCCGCCCTCGCCGACCAGGAGAAGGAAGCCGTCGTTGCCGCCTTCGCGGGCAAGCAATTCTCCGAGTTCAAGGCGGCGCTGACCGAGCTCGCCGTCGCCAAGCTCGGCCCGATCGGCGCGGAGATGCAGCGGCTGATGAAGGACCCCGGCCACGTCGACGGCATCCTGCGCAACGGCGCCGAACGGGCCCGCGCGCTGGCGGCGCCGATTCTGGACGAGGTCTACCGGACGGTTGGCTTCCTCAAGCCCTAAGGCCGAGGACGCCGCGGCGTTACCCTTCCATCCGCGTCAGGGCCCACTTCACGGTGGTGCCCTCGACCGGCACCTGCCCGACCAGGACGATCTGCTCGGTGCGGCGCACGCGACCTTCTTCGCCGAGATAGATGCTCTCGGCGAGGCCGATGCCGGCGTTTGAGGCACGCAGCCGCCAGCCGCGGCCGCTCGGCAACCGCATCAGCACTGCTTGGCCGCTTTGCGCCAGGGTCGCCTTGACCGTGGGGTGCAGATGGAAGCGGACGATGAAGCGCTGGTCCGGCACCGTGATTGGCCGGCCTTCGTACCCCAGGAAGGCATCCTCGCCGCGCAGATCGCCACCATCGGGCGACAGCCACAGCCGGCGGCGATGGATGATGCCGTAGAGCGAGCGATAGCCGTCGTGGCACATGTCCAGCCACTGCGCGCCGGCATCGTCGGCTCGGTCGATCAACACATTGCCGGCGCGATATTCCAGCGCGCCGTGATCGGTGATCTCGGTCGAGTTGGTGTCGTCGACGACCGCCGTGCTGTGCGCGGCCGTGTAGCGCATGAAATGCTGCCAGTCGCGCGGCGCGCCGGGATAGGTGCCGCAGTTCACGATCAGGCGCTCGTGCGCTGCGCTCATCTCGAAGGAGAGCGTGCCGGCATGGGCGATGCCATCCATCCCGCGACCCGGCGGGCTGCCGGCATCGGCGATCACCAGCGACGTGCCGGCCACGAGCCGTTGAAAGCCGCTGACCAGCGCCATGGTCGGCGCCGCCTCGCCTGACCCTGAGCGGGCCAGCACGAGATCGATCATGCGACGGTCGCCTTCCCACGTGCCGTTGAACAGCGCGAGACCGCCATCGCCATGGCGGAAGAAGCGAAGCATCGGCGCCATACGGTCGATGGCAGCCACCAGCTCGGCGGGTGCCCGGCGCTCGGCCGAAGCCAGCGCCGCTCGCACGTCGAGCAGATGGCGCATCACGGTAAGCTGCAGATGCGGCGCACGTTCGGCGACGATGCCGTCGTGCAGCACATAGCGCTTCACGAATTTCGACAACCGCGTCAGCGACTGGTCCAGCCCCTTCTCGAAATGCTTGCCGTCGCGAATGAAGGCGAGATCGGCAAAGATCAGCGCCTTCAGAACGGCAATGGCCTCGTGACCGATCATGCCGCGGCGCGCGACACGACGCAGATGGACGCGTTGGCGGGCAATCGAGAAGACGAAGCGGGCAGCGAAGCCCGGATCGGCCGCCGCGGCCATCCATTCGTAGTGGCGAATCCACGCGACGATGCGGGCGGCGACCACGTCGCGCTTCCACGTCACCGGCGACCAGCGCCATTCCTTGTTGGTCCAGTCGTCGACCAGCCGGGCCGCCAGCAGGCCGGCTGCAGGATCGCCGCTGTCGCGCAGATCGCGCAGCCAGCCGAAGCCGTTCAGGGCATCGAGCCAGAGCGGCGACATCCCCGTCCGCTGCCACGGCGGATCGTCGGAATCCGGCAGGACGGCGCCGGCGCTGCCGCGGGCAGCCAATTCACCCGACATGAGCAATCTTTGGCCCAAAGCCGGATCACCGGGCCAGCCATCGGGAGCCACGGCAAAGAAGCTCTGGGGCGAGTTGTAGCCCAGCGTCAGGGAATAAAGGGACGAGCCCAGGAACCAGCGGCCGAACCTGCGGCTTTCCTTGGCGGCCGATTTGGCGGCCAACTTGGCCGTCGGACGGGCCTGAACCGAACGGATTGGGCGGGCGCCGGGAACTAAAGGCTCCCCGGGCCGTCTTTCTGAGGCGACCAGCGTCATTCGTTTCGTTCTTTGGCCCGGACGCGTCTGCCCGGACGGTGGAGGGGTTCCGGATATTTTACCCTACGAAGGAGGCTATGGCGATGGGGTGCGAAACCCAGGTCCAGCTCCGAAACGGCCCCCTGGACAGGCCCTTGAACCGGGCCTTTGGCACACCAGATTCACACGACGGGAAGGCCTTAAGGGATTCCCGGCCGCTCGCTCCTCGGAGGAGGGTCTTTATGAGTCGTGTGTCGATGTTCAATTCGCCCCTGCTGCTGGGTTTCGACCAGCTTGAGCGCACGCTGGATCGCCTGGCGAAGAACGCCGAGGGCTACCCTCCCTACAATATCGAGCGGATCGGCGAGAATGGTCTGCGTATTACGCTGGCCGTGGCCGGCTTCACCAGCGACGACCTGGTCATCGAATTGGTCGAGAACCAGCTCATGGTCCGCGGCAAGCAGGCCGACGAGGGCGATCGGGTCTATCTCCACCGCGGTATTGCCGCGCGTCAGTTTCAGCGGGCTTTCATGCTCGCCGACGGCATCGAAGTGACGGGCGCCCGTCTCGACAATGGTCTGTTGTCGATCGACCTGGTGCGCCCCGTTTTGGAGCCGCGCATTCGCACCATTCGTATCGACGGTGGCAACGCCAAGGTTGGCGCGCCGGAGAATACGATCGACATCACCGCGCGCCGCAGCCGTTGAACGGCGGACACGCGTTGATTGCTGCCAAGGAGGTAGCCATGGAAAACAACGAAGCTGCTTTCACTCCCCTCGCGGAAGAGGCTTTTCTCAGCCTCGGTTCGGAGCAGATCGCTTACGTGAAGGCGATCAACCTGCCGGACGGCGCGCACGCCATCGGCATCTTCTCCGCCGACGGCAAGCCGATGGCCGCTGCGCCCTCGGTGGAAATCGCGCAGGCGCTGATCCGCCAGCACGAGCTCGAGCCCGCGCTGGTTCACTAAAACCGGATGGAGTGTCGAGCGCCTTAGGCGGCGCTCTGTGTCTGGACTGAATCGACCAGCAGCGCATAGAGCGCTTCGGCCTTGTCGGTCGCCCTGAGCTTCTCGACGAGGCTGCGATCGCGCAGCAGCCGCGAAACGCGGGCCAGCGCCTTGAGGTGATCTGCGCCCGCGCCCTCGGGCGTCACGAGCAGGAAGACGATATCGACCGGACGCTCGTCGATGGCGTCGAAATCGACGGAATGGGCGAGGCGCGCAAACAGCCCGACCGGCTTGGGAACCGACGCGAGACGACCATGGGGGATGGCGATGCCGCCGCCGATACCGGTCGAGCCCAGGCGCTCGCGCTCAAGCAGGCGGTCGAACAACTTGCGTTCGTCGATCTTGAAGACATTGGCGGCGCGGGCGGCCAGTTCGGCCAGGAGCGCTTTCTTACCGGATGCCTTGACGCTTGCCAGAACGGCATCCGGGCCGGACAGCAAATCGACAATTTCCACAATATCACCAAAGGGTTAGCGGGCTCGAACTCAATTCGCCCTGCGAGGGGTGCGCCCCTATAGGCGCGTCCCTCGGGCGGGTCAAGGGAGGGTTCGCAAGCCGGCGTGGCCCTTGTCAGTCGGCCGGACCGGTCAATGCCTGGGCAGCGACGGCAGCGCTCGGCATTGCCGACGACATCTGCCGGCTCATGCCCAGCCGACCCAGCCGGCGACGCTCGGACGATGAGGGAATGCGCATGGCCTCGCGGTACTTCGCGACAGTGCGGCGTGCGATCTCGATGCCTTCCCCCTTCAGCAGGTCGACGATGCGATCGTCGCTGAGAGGCTGCCCCACCTTCTCGCTGCCTACGAGATGGCGAATGCGCGAGCGCACGGCCTCGGACGAGACGACGACGCCCGGTGTGCGCGCCGGCAATGCCGACGTGAAGAAGTACTTCAGCTCGAAGATGCCGCGTGGCGTGGCGATGTACTTGTTGGAGGTGACGCGGCTCACCGTGCTTTCGTGCAGTTCGGTGGCGACGGCGATGTCGCGCAGCACGAGAGGCTTCAGCGCGCTGACGCCGTGATGGAAGAAGCCATCCTGCTGGCGCACGATCTCGCGGGCGACCTTGAGGATCGTCGTGGCGCGCTGCTCCAGCGTCTTCACCAGCCAGTTGGCCGACTGGAAACGCTCGGCGACGAAATCGCGGTCGGTCTTGGCGCGGACACCCTTCATCAGGGTCGCGTGGTAGTTGCGGTCGACCAGCACCTTGGGCAGCGCATCGGTGTTGAGTTCGATGTGCCAGCCTTCTTCGCCGGTCTCGGGATCCTTCGCCGGACGCAGATAGAGATCGGGCGCCACCGGCTGGATCGGTTCGTAGACGAAAGCCTGGCCGGGCCGCGGATCGAGCGTGCGCAGCTCGGCCAACATGTCGCGCAGATCCTCGTCGTCGACACCGCAGCGCCGGCGCAACTGGCCGAGTTCGCCCGCGGCGACGAGGTCGAGATTATCGAGGAGCGCCTGCATCGCCGGATCGAGGCGGTTGCGTTCGGCGAGCTGGGCGCCGAGGCACTCCGAGACGGTCCGCGCAAAGAGGCCCGCCGGCTCCATCTGGCGCAGCCGTGCCCAGATCGCCTCGACGACGGCAATGTCGGTTGCAACGGCGTCGGCGACGGCGGCCGCGTCGAGGCGGCAATAGCCGGCTTCGTCGAGACCTTCGGCGAGCTTCAGGGCGATGCGCCGCTCCACCGGATTCTTGAACATGAGTTCCAGCTGTTCGAGCACATGGACGGCGAGCGAGCGCTGACGCTCGGCCACGAAGTCCAGGGCATCGGGGGCATCTTCGCGGGCAGCCGTGCGGCTTGCGGCGCCATCGCCGCCGCGATCTGCATGTTCCCGCGTCCAGCGCTCGTCGGCATCGGCCAGCGCCGGAGCCGCGGCGGAGAGTGCTTCTGCCGTGTCGCCAACTGGCTCGGGCGCCGGCATTTCGATCTCGGCGACGGGTCCGTCTTCGGCGGTCGAGCCTTCGGAGAGCAGCGGGTTCTTTTCAAGCTCCTGCTGGATGAAGGCGGCCAGTTCCAGGTGCGAAAATTGCAGCAGCTTGATCGCCTGCTGCAGCTGCGGAGTCATCGCCAGGGCCTGGCGTGACGTGAGGATGAGACTCGGACCGATACGCATGTGACCCCCACCCGGCGGCCAACCCGGCCTCCGGTGACAGGTCTAGAGCAAGAAGCGTGCCAAAGTCAGCACAGATCCTGTTTCAGTGTGCGAAAATATCCGTCTCCGGCCAGCCGGCGACATCCAGCCGCGCACGGGTGGGGAGAAACTTGAACGCCGCTTCCGCCAGCTCCCGCCGCCCCTCGCGCTCCAGGAGCACATCCAGCTTTGCCTTGAGAGCATGGAGATGCAGGACGTCCGACGCGGCATAGGCGAGCTGTTCGTCGGTGAGGGTTTCGGCGCCCCAATCGGATGTCTGCTGCTGCTTGGACAGATCGACGCCCAGCAGTTCGCGACACAGGTCCTTGAGACCGAAGCGGTCGGTGAACGTCCGCACCAGCCGCGCCGCGATCTTGGTGCAGTAGACCGGCTCGCACCGCACGCCGAGCGCATGCTCGAGAACGGCAATGTCGAAACGGCCGAAATGAAAGAGCTTCAGAACCTTCGGATCGGCCAGCAGGGCCGCAAGCCGAGGTGCCTTGTGGGGGCCGCGCGGGATCTGGACCAGATGGGCGTTGCCATCGCCGCCCGAGAGCTGAACCAGACAGAGCCGGTCGCGATGCGGATTGAGCCCCATCGTCTCGGTGTCGATGGCCACGATCGAGCCGAACGAAACATCCGCAGGAAGGTCGCCGCGGTAAAGACTGATGGCCATCTATAGGGTGTCCCGACTGACCTGCATGGTGCCCAGGAGAAGACTCGAACTTCCACGCCTCTCGGCGCTAGTACCTGAAACTAGTGCGTCTACCAATTCCGCCACCTGGGCACGGCATGCGGTCTAGTGCGGGCGCTGAGTTAGGGCGAGGCCGCGCAGATGTCAACCACAGTGCCTTTGCGCGTTCTGTTCATTGAGCTATAGGCAGCACCATGAGCATCAAGCAGGTCACGGTTTTTGGCGGCAGCGGCTTCGTTGGCCGCGCCATCGTGCGGGCACTGGCGCAGGAGGGACTGCGGGTTCGCGTGGCCTGCCGCCGCATCGAGCTGGCGGAGCGCACCAAGACCGCCGGCGATGTCGGTCAGGTCACGGTGATGCGCACCAATCTGCGTATCCCCGCGTCCGTGGCGGCTGCCGTCGCCGGCAGCGAAGCCGTGGTCAATGCCGCTGGTATTCCGTTCCAGCGCGGTCGCCAGCGTTATCAGGCCGTCCACGTGGCCGGTGCCCGCGCGATTGCCGAGGCGGCGCGCGCCGCGGGCGTGCAGCGCCTGGTGCATATTTCCGGCATCGGCGCGGAACATCGCAATTCGACGAACAAATACGTGCTTTCCAAGGTCGAGGCCGAGGACGCGATTGTTTCGGGCTTCGAGAGCGCCACGATCCTGCGGCCCAGCGTCGTGTTCGGCCCGGAAGATGTGATGTTCAATCGCATCGCGCAGATTGCCGCCAAGGCGCCGTTCCTGCCGGTCGTCGGCGACGGTTCGGCAAAGGTACAGCCGGTGTTCGTCGGTGACGTTGGCAGCGCCGTTGCGGCGGTCCTGGCGCGCCCCGAGACGGCCAAGACCGTGTTCGAGCTGGGCGGCCCGCACGTTTACACCTATCGCGAGATCGCGGCGCTGACGCTGCGCGTGATCGACCGCCAGAAGCCGATCATCGGCGTGCCGGCCGGCCTGATGAAGATCGCCGGCTTCTTCGCCGAATTCCTGCCGGTACCGCCGCTGACGCACGATCAGGTGGGTCTGCTCACGGTCGATAATGTCGCACGTCCCGGGGCACCGGGATTGGCGGCGCTCGGAATCGAGCCCACGGCGGCAGAGGCCATTCTGCCGATGTACCTCGACCGCTACCGCCTCGGCGGTCGCTACAACCAGCACGCCCCGGTCTGACAGCCAGAATTTTCGGGCTTTTGGCCAAGCCGCAGCTTGGCTTGAATATATAGTCCCATAACGGAATTATAATCTGATCGACTGAATCCCGTAATGGGTTAGAATTACTTCTGTGGCGCCACACGATTCATAATAGGTCAGTATTGTTGACTATCGTTGGCTGACGTGTTTTAAGCAGATCAACAACGCAGCAAAGGCGCGGTCGGCGCGCTTCTTGCGTAATAAAATTACACAATCTGTCCGAGGAGGCCGGGGATGGCCGAGAGGATGCTGAAGTTCGTCGGAACGCCGCAAGCCATGCCCGACAAGCGGCCGGCTGCCGAGCGCCGTCGCGACTTCGACGAGATCTACGAGAGCTACGCCCGGGACAAGGCAGCCGAGCAGGCAGCCCGCTGCTCACAGTGCGGCGTGCCCTTCTGTCAGGTGCACTGCCCGCTGCACAACAACATCCCCGACTGGCTGAAGCTCACCGCCGAAGGCCGGCTCGACGAAGCCTACGAACTCTCTTCCGCGACCAACAACTTCCCGGAAATCTGCGGCCGCATCTGCCCGCAGGACCGCCTCTGCGAAGGCAACTGCGTCATCGAGAAGGGCTTCGAGTCCGTCACCATCGGCTCGATCGAGAAGTACATCACCGACACGGCGTGGGAGCGCGGCTGGGTAAAGCCGATCCAGCCGCGGCGCGAGCGGCCCGAGAGCGTCGGCATCGTCGGCGCCGGCCCCGCGGGCCTCGCCGCGGCGGAGCAACTGCGACGCAAGGGCTACCAGGTCGTGGTCTACGATCGCTACGACCGGGTCGGCGGCCTGCTGATCTACGGCATCCCGAACTTCAAGCTCGAGAAGGAGATCGTCCAGCGGCGCGAGAAGCTCCTGCGCGACTCCAAGGTCACCTTCCATTTGAACTGCGAGATCGGCCGCGACGTCACGCTCGACGAGCTGCGCGAGCGCCATCAGGCCGTGTTGATCGCGACCGGCGTCTACAAGGCGCGCGACATCGCCGCCCCCGGCGTCGGCCTCGCCGGCATCGTTCCCGCGCTCGACTATCTCACCACGTCCAACCGCCATGGCCTCGGCGAGACGACGGCCGAGTTCGAGTCGGGCCTGCTCGATGCCAAGGACAAGAACGTCGTGGTGATCGGCGGCGGCGACACGGCGATGGACTGCGTGCGCACCGCGGTGCGCCAGGGCGCCAAGTCGGTGAAGTGCCTCTATCGCCGCGACCGCGCCAACATGCCGGGCTCGCAGCGCGAGGTGAAGCATGCGGAAGAAGAAGGCGTGGAGTTCGTCTGGCTCTCCGCGCCGCAGGCCTTCCTCGGCAAGGACGCGGTGAGCCACGTCCGCACCGTGCGCATCCATCTCGGCATGCCCGACGCCTCCGGCCGTCAGATGCCGCAGGAAATTCCCAACAGCCACTTCAACATCGAGGCCGACCTCGTGCTGAAGGCACTGGGCTTCGACCCCGAAGACCTCCCGGCAATGCTGTCGACGCCCGACCTCGGCGTCACCGGCTGGGGCACGCTCAAGATCGACTGGCGCAGCATGATGACCAATCTCGACGGCGTGTTCGCCGCCGGCGACATCGTGCGCGGCGCCTCGCTGGTGGTGTGGGCGGTGCGCGACGGCCGCGACGCCGCCGAGCGCATCCATTCCTACCTGACGGCCAAGACGCAAGCCGCGCAACGCATCGCAGCGGAGTGAGCAGGATGCTGACGCTCTACGACTACATGGACTCCGGCAACGGCTACAAGGTGCGGCTTACGCTGGCCGCGCTCGACCTGCCCTACAAGCTGATCGAGTGCGACATCCTGAAGGGCGAGACGCGCACGCCGGAATTCCTGGCGCGCAATCCCAACGGCCGCATCCCGACCCTGCAGCTCGAGGACGGATCGTTCCTCGCCGAGTCCGGCGCCATCATCTGGTACCTCGCGGATGGCACGCCGCTCGCGCCCAAGGACCGCAAGGCCCGCGCCGAGACGCTGCAGTGGATGTTCTTCGAGCAGTACAGCCACGAGCCCTATGTCGCGGTGGCGCGCTTCTGGAAGCACTACCTGCCCAAGCTCTCGCCGCTGCAGGAGATGGACCTGCCGAACCGCATGAAGGGCGGCTATGCAGCGCTCGACATCATGGAGAAGCATCTCGCGACGCACCGCTTCTTCGTCGACGACCGCTATGGCCTCGCCGACATCGCGCTCTACGCCTACACGCACGTCGCGCATGAAGGCGAGTTCGACCTGTCGAAGTATGCGAACATCAACGCCTGGATGGCCCGGGTCGCCGGCCAGCCGAAGCACGTCACCATCAGCCACAAGAACTGAACCGAGGGAGAAGACAATGCCGATGATCAATGTCCAGATGTTCGAAGGCCGCACGATCGAGCAGCGCCGAAAACTGGTGAAGGAGCTGACCGACGGCACCTGTCGCGCGCTGGGCTGCACGCCCGACGCCGTGCAGATCGTCCTCACCGACATCAAGAAAGAGAACTGGGCCGAAGCCGGCAAGCTGTTCTCCGACTAGACCTCTTTTTCAGGATACGACGTCATGTCCGCACGTCCCTTCGATGCCAAGCAATTCGTCCGCGACTATCAGGACGAGACCGCCAAGCTGACCGAAGCCTACGGCTACAACCCCGCCCAGGAGATCGACTCCTGCGGCGTGGGTCTCGTCGTGGCGCTGGACGGCAAGCGACGCCGCGACGTGGTCGCGGCGGGCATCGATGCATTGAAGGCCGTGTGGCACCGCGGCGCCGTCGACGCCGATGGCAAGACGGGTGACGGCGCGGGCATCCACGTCGAAATCCCACAGGACTTCTTCCGGGAGTATGTCCGCGACTCCAGCGGCGAACTCCCGCAGGTCGGCCGCCTCGCCGTCGGCATGGTGTTCCTGCCGCGCACCGACCTCGGCGCGCAGGAGCGCTGCCGCACCATCGTCGAGACCGAGATCCTGCGTTTCGGTCACACGATCCTGGGCTGGCGCCAGGTGCCGGTCGATATTTCCTCGATCGGCGCCAAGGCCAACGAGACCCGGCCGGAGATCGAACAAATCCTGATCGGCCGGGGCGACGCCACGCTCGACAACCGCGAATTCGAGAAGCAGCTCTACATTCTGCGCCGGCGCATGGAGAAGGCCGCGATCGCCGAGAACATCGCCGAATTCTACGTCTGCTCGCTGTCCTGCCGCTCGGTCGTCTACAAGGGCATGTTCCTCGCCGAGCATCTGTCGGCCTTCTATCCCGATCTGCTCGATGAGCGCTTCGTCTCGCGCTTCGCGATCTTCCATCAGCGCTATTCGACCAACACCTTCCCGCAATGGAAGCTA
>JAFKFK010000061.1 GCA_017307275.1 Alphaproteobacteria bacterium
TCCTTCCCGGACCCGGCTAAAGCCGGCACTGCCAAAAAGAACACTTTCCGTCGTTGCGTAACCACTAAGGGCCAGCGGCACGTGCGTGGGCGTCTTGTACGTTGGCTATCTACAACTAATCGACACGGTTACAAGAAGATTCTGCCCCGCCTCGAAAAATTTCGGGCCGCTTGTGGTCGAAAGGGCACAAAAGCGTGTCAGACACGCGGCATGGTCGAGCCCGGCAGCCGGATCGACGCGGCGAGCACGGTGAGCGGCACCAGTGCCACCGACGAGGCGATGAGTGCAGCCTGCACGCCGAAGAAGTTGGCGATCTTTCCCCACAGTAGGGAGCCCACGACCATGGCACCGAAGAACACCATCTGGTGCACCGCCATGCCGCGCGCGCGCATGTAGTTGGGGAGGATCATCTGCACTGAAGTGCCGTTGTTGGCGATGACGGTGATCCAGCAGGCGCCGTTGATGGCAACGACGACACCGACCACCCAGGGCACCATCGCCAGCGCCGCCAGCATCGTGGCGGCGGCGGAGATGCCCATTGCCCAGATGTTGGCGCGGTCGGCGCCCAGCAGGCGGTTGATCCTCGGCATGGCGAAGGCGGCGGCAACCGCACCGATGCCGAATACGCCATAGAGGATACCGAAATCGAACTCGTCGAGGCCAAGCTCGAAACGGCCGATCACCGGCAGCAGGGTGCCCAGGGCGATGCCCGGCACGAAGAAGCAGAGGCCGCGAGCGAAGATCGCCCGGAGTTCGGCCGATCCGCGCACGAAAGCGATGCCCGCCCGGGCGGCCTCGGCGAAGCCTTCGCGGCGCTGGGAGGCCCGTGCCTCGGCCGGCCGCTTCCAGGCCCGCATGGCGATGATGACGCCCACGTAGGTGAACGTGTTGATGGCAAAGAGCAGGAAGACGCCGACAAGGCTGAGCAGAAGCTGGCCGATGACCGGCCCGATGGTGCGGGCAAGGTTGAAGCCGGCGCTGTTCAGCGCGATGGCAGGCCGGAGCTGCGGTCCGGACACGATCTCCGGCACGACGGCATGCCAGGCCGGCGCATTCATGGCGTTGCCCAGCCCCATGCAGAAGGAAAGACCCAGCAGGGTCCAGTGGTCGAGCTTGCCCAAGAAGGCGAGGACCGCGAGCGTGGCGGCCACGGCCATCATCCAGATCTGGCAACAGATGATGTAGCGGCGGCGGTCGAAGCGGTCGGCCAGGATGCCGGCGAAGAAGCAGAACAGGAACATCGGCAAGGTGCCGGCCGCAGCCAGCAGGGCCACGAAGATCGGCTCCTGCGTCAGGCTGGTCATCTCCCAGGCCGCGCCGGTGTTCTGCATCCAGCCGCCGATGTTCGACATCAGGTTGGCCGTCCACATCGCCAAGAACGACTGGTTGGCGAGCGGCGCGAAGGCCGACACTCGGGGAACGGAACCGGATGCAGCCGGGTCGGGTGGAGAAGAACCGGGAGCGCTCACCCCACCAGGGCTTTCTCGTAGAGACGGTGCGTCTTGTAGTGCACCCCGCCTACGGAGCGGATGATGTTGTTGGTCGCCTTGTTGTCCTCGAGGATCCAGCCCAGCTCGGCCGAGGTCTTGCCCAGCCGCTTGCCGTTCTGCCTCAAGTGATCGATGGCGATCATCGCCAGTCCTGCTCCCATCAGCGGATGGTTGCGGAACTTCTTCTTCACGCCCATCAGCGGTACACGAGTACTGCCGACGCCGGCGATCTTCAACCGGTAGAGAAGCTTCGCGAGATTCACCGGCCCCAGCTTGCCGTTGAAGTCGCGGATCGCCTCGTTGAGGTTGGTGAGGGCCACGATGAAGGCCACCGTCTCGTCGTCGACATCCACGAAGACCGCGAGCTCCGGCACGATCACCGGTCCGAAGGCCTTGGAAGCGTGGTCGATCTCGGCCTGGGTGAAAGGCACGAACCCCCAATTGTCGCTCCAGGCATCGTTGAAGACGCCGACCAGGGTGCGGACCTCGGCATCGAACATCTTCATGTTCGCGGTGCGCACCTTCACCCGGTCACCCATGCCGGCCCGCGCCAGCAGCTTGGCGCCAATCGTTTCAGGCGCGTTCTGGACGTCGTAGTCGTAGGAAAAGAGATCCTTCGTCTTCTTGTAGCCACAGCCCTCGACACGGCCGCCGGCATAAGGGGGGTCCCAGGGGACCATGAGGACCGGCCGGCTCTCGAAGCCGTGGATCAGCAATCCGACCTCTTCGTTGACCGAAAGGCTGAACGGACCGGTCGCTCGCATCATGCCCTTGGCCTTGAGCCAGGCTTCGGCGGCTGCGAACAATGCCGCAAAGACGGCCGGGTCGTCCTCGGCGGCAAGGCAGCCGAAGTGTCCGGTACTGTCGGTGTAGCGCTCGAGGTAGGCGCGATCGACCTGGGCAGCGATGCGGCCAACCACGCGGCCGGCACGGCGCGCCAGGAAGAACTGGACCTCGACATGGTGGAACAGCGGATTCTTGGCCGGCGAAAAGGCTTCCTTCCGCTCCAGGTCGAGGTGCGGCACGTAGCCCTTCTGTCCGACATAGAGCCGCTTGGGCAGATCGACGAAGGCCTTGAGGTCGGCTTTGCCCTGAACCGGCGTTACCACGATATCTGACGAAGCCATTTACGCCTCAAGCTGCCTGGGCGAGCGGCTCGCCACTCTCGAATACGATACGCCCGTCGGGCTCGCAGCCCGTACCATCGGCCTTCAGGGCGCGGATCTGCACGCCGAGCCGCCACCCCGCATCCTGTCGCTCGATACCGATCAGGTGATAGCGCGCGCGGCCGTACTTGCTCCCGGCTGCGGCGGACGCGGAGGTCACGCCGACCACCGGCACGCTGCCGCGCGGACCGGCGATGCGGGCGACCTCGCTGCGGTGGTTATGGCCATGCAGGACGATCTCGCAGCCAACCCGGCGGATCATCGCCTGGAAGGCGGCCGCGTCGGTCAGCCGCTTGAAATGCTTTTCGGTCGTGAGCGGCGGATGGTGGATCAGAACGACCCTGCAGAGCCCTTCGCGGCCAAGCTCGGCCAGCACCTTCTCGGCCGCCGCAATCTGCGCCGCGCCCAGGGTGCCGGTCGCAAAGAAGGGGGGCTTGGGAACACCGCTGTTCAAGCCGACCAGGGCCACCGGTCCACGGCGACGCACGGTCGGAAAGACCTCGAAGCCGGTCGACGGCGGCGCGCCGTCGCTGGCGATATAGGCGCCCCACCGGCCAAGCCCCTGCCCCCATTTCGTGGCGACGTAGACGTCGTGATTGCCCGGCACGAGCGTCACGCGATCGGGCGGACCGAGGCCAGTCAGCCATTGCGAGGCGCGCTCGAACTCCTCGGGCAGCGAGACATTCACCAGATCGCCGGTCAGGGCGATGTGATCGGGGTTCTCCGCCTTGATGTCCGCCACGATGCCGGCCAGCGCTTCCGGCCGATGCAGTTCGACGCGGCTGCGCCACCAGTTGGCGTAGCCGGTGGCGCGCTTGCCGAGAAGGTCGACGATGCGCGCCCGCGGCATCGGCAGATGCGGGTCGGACAGATGGGCCAGGGTGAACATGGCGACCGTCGTGAGTGGGCGCCCCTAGCGGGCGCCGCCAATCACACGGCGCGTGCGGTCGTCGATGACGCCGAGCTGACGGCCGATGCCCGTCATGACCTCGACCATGTGATTGAGCTGCTCCGGCGTGTGCACGGCGCAGACCGAGCAACGCAGCAGCGACACGCCGTTGGGCGTTGCCGGCGGCACGGCGACGTTCACGTAGATGCCGGCATCGAGCATGGCGCGCCAGAAGCCGATGGCGACCATGCGGTCCGGCAGGTGCACGCCGACGACGGGACCATGCTCGGGCCCGAGCTTGAAGCCCTGAGCGGCAAGCCCGTCGTAGAGGGTGGCGACATTGTCCCAGAGCTGCTTGCGCAGTTCCGGCTTGGCCTTCACGACCTTGAGCGCCTGGCGCACCGACGCCACGATCGAGGGCGGCAGCGAGGCCGTGAACATGTAGGAGCGGACGGTGACGCGCAGGATGTCGAAGTCAGGATCGTCCGAGACGCAGTAGCCGCCGATGGCGCCGAGCGTCTTGGAGAAGGTGCCGACGATGAAATGGCAGTCGTCGATCACACCGGTCGATTCGCAGAGGCCGCGGCCGGTCTCGCCGAGCGCGCCCAGCGAATGGGCTTCGTCGATCAGGACGTAGGCGTTGTACTTCTTGCAGACGTCGACGAACTCGCGCAGCGGCGCCGTATCGCCCAGCATCGAGTAGATACCTTCCAGCACCACCACCCGGTTGCCCGGCCGGTCACCCAGCCGGCGCAAACGCGCCTCCAGGCTCGACGGATCGTTGTGCTTGAAGCGGACGACCTCGGCCTGCGTCATCTTGCAAGCGTCGTAGATCGAAGCGTGGCTGTCGGCATCGATCAGGAGTTGGTCACCTTCGCCCGCCAGGGTCGAGATGATGCCGAGATTGGCCTGATAGCCGGTCGTGAAGACCATGCAATGCTTCTTGCCGTAGAACTCGGCGATCTCCTGCTCCAGCGCCATGTGCTCGCTGTAGCTGCCGTTGGCGATGCGCGAGCCGGTCGTCCCGGTCCCCTCGGCACGAATGGCCTCGATCGCGGCCTCCATGCAGGAGGGGTCGAAGGTCAGGCCGAAATAATTGTTGGTGCCAACCAGGAGCGTCTTGCGCCCATTGATGATGGCTTCGGTCGGCGACAGGACCCGTTCCATACGAATCTGGAACGGGTCGTAACCGGTGGTCCGAACATCGCGATAGGCCTCGAGCAGGCCCGCATGGCGATCGAACAAGCCCATGGCTAACGCCGGGCGTGCAGCTTCAGGATCGTATCCGCGAGCTGGTCGACGGTGTGAATCTCGGCCACGACGTTCATGGGAATCGAGACGTCGAACCGATCTTCAAGTTCCATGACCATGTCCATGATCGCGAGCGAATCGATGGTCAGGTCCTTGGCAATCACGGTGTCGCCCGCGACCGGCTTCTCGCCGACCTGGAACGGCGCCAGGTGATGGCAGATTTCACCCATGACTTCGCCACGCGCGAGCGTGCTCTCGCGGCGCAGTTCGAGGGTGTCGGCGATGCCGTCGTTCTCGACGATCATTTGATGGGCAGTGCGCAAAACGCTCTCCGGGTCCCGGGGTCAGGCGGGCAACTTGTGCCAGAAACCCGGATTCCTTGTGAAATAACAATTTATTACGCAGTGTTTCACACGTCCTAAAGCCAATGCTGGCGGCGATACCACTGGACGGTGTCGCCGAAGCCGGCCGTCAGGTCATAACGCGGCTGGAAGCCAATGGCGGCAGCGAGCCGCCGATTGTGAACGGACCAGTCCGGGTGAAAAATCTCGGCGACCTTGCCCTGGGTCAGGATCTGGACAGGACCGCCCAGCGACTGGCGAAGCTCATTCCACGCGGCGATGCCGGCCATGAGCGGCCGCGGCACCTTCACTTGCCAGGGCCGCCGGCCCAGCGCCGCCCCCGCCGCTCGGGCCATGTCGGCATAGGAATATGCACCCGCCGCGCCGTCATCGACTTCGTAGATCGACGGTGCGGGCGGTCGCTCGACGGCCAGCGCCAGGGCCTCGGCAAGGTCGGAGACGTGGATCAGCGACAGGCGCGCCGACGGAACCCAGGGCTGGGGCGCCAAATTAAATTTCACAGAGCAAAAATATGCCAGCGTCTCCCGATCTCCCGGCCCATAGACGGCCGGTGCACGGACGGCGAGCCAGGGACCGCTCCGGGCTGCCACGGCGTCCTCGCCCGCCCGCTTGCTGGCGCCATAGGCCGAGAGCTGCGGCTCGCGGGCAGCAAGTGACGACAGCAGGACGAGCGTCGCCTCCGGCGCTAGGGCCGACAGAAGCGCGGCGCTATCGCGATTGACCGGCAGGAAGTCGGCCGGCGTGCGCGCCTTGATCAGGCCCGCGGCGTGGACCACGGCATCTGCGCCCCGAACCAATGCCTGCAAGGCGGGTTCGGACAGAACGTCTCCCAGGACGATCTCGGCGTCGATGCCGGCCAGCGACGGCAATGGCGACCAGCGCCGCACCAGGAGGCGGAGCCGCCAGCCGCGACGCGCCAGCGCGGATATGAGGTGCGGACCGACGAAACCGGTGGCACCGGTAACGGCGACCAGCTTGCTCATCGCGCCGTATCAGGCCGCTGCGGGTTTCGAGGACGGCGACGCCGGCGCGTAGAGACCGGCGAGATAGTTGGCCTTGGTCCGTGCGCGCGACAGCTTGCCCGACGAAGTCGTCGGCAATCCCATTGTCGGCGGCACCAGGGCGACGTCGCAATCAACGGCGATGGCTTCGCGCACGGCCCCGGCGACATCACGCGCCAAGGCTATCCGCGCCTCCTCCCCAGAGACACGCGCCAGCACAGCCACCACCACGCGCTCGCCCTCGCCGGTGTCAATCGAGAAGGCGGCAGCATCACCGTTCTTGGTCAGGCGCTTGGCCTCGATGGCCCACTCGATATCCTGCGGCCATACATTGCGGCCGTTCACGATGATCAAATCCTTGGCGCGGCCAGTGACGACAATTTCACCTGCCAGCGTGTATCCAAGGTCGCCCGTGTCGAGCCAGCCATCGGACGACAGGACCTCACGGCTGGCCTCGGGCTCACCGAAATAGCCGGGCATGACGCTGGGCCCGCTCACGAAGATCCGGCCCACTTCGCGGTCAGCCAGCACCTTGCCGTCGGCGGCACGCACTTCCAGCCGATGTCCTGGCAGCACGCGCCCGCACAGCACGAAACGGCGCGCCTGGCGATCGTCGGTGGGATCGGCTGCAGGCACGGCACGCTGGGTTTCCGCAAGCGCCGTGCGATCGACGGTGTCGGTGCTGACACCCCTGTCGTGCGGGCTGAAGGTGATGGCGAGGCACACTTCGGCCATGCCGTAGCTCGGGATGAAGGCCTTGTCGCTGAAGCCTGCGGCCTCGAAGGTCGAGGCGAAGCGCTCCAGCACATCGGCGCGCACCATGTCGCCGCCGATACCGGCATGGCGCCAGCAACTAAGGTCGAGATCGGCCGGCACCTGAGCGGCGCCACGACGGACGGCGAGGTCGTAGCCGAAGCTTGGGCTGTAGGAGATCGTGCCGCGATTGCGCGACATCAGGTTGAGCCACTGCATCGGCCGGCGAGCGAAGTCGCGCGGCGTCATGTAGTCAATCGAAAGCTGGGCGCTGAGCGGCGCCATCAGGAAGCCGATCAGACCCATGTCGTGATAGAGCGGCAGCCAGCTCACGGCGCGATCGCCCACGACGACATCGAGGCCGGCGGGGCCCGTCATGCCCGCGAGGTTAGCCATCAGCGCGCTCTGGGTGATCTGCACACCGTGCGGATGGCGCGTGCTGCCGGATGAAAACTGGATGTAACAAAGATCGTCCACACCGAGCGGACGAAGATCGACCGGCTTCTCGGGCAGCGCATGCAGCACGTCCATGCCGCCGTGAAGGCGGACCGCAGGGAACTCCCTGGCAGCTTCGCCGAGGTAGCCCGCAAGATCGTCGAGACCGAAGGCTGCCACCGCGCCGGAGGCGGCAATCTGGCGGCGGAGCTGGTCGAGATAAGCCTCTTTGCCGCCGATGCCGACCGGAATGGACACCGGAACAGGAAGGAGGCCGGCATATTGCGCGCCGAAGAAAGAATCGAAAAAACCTGGCCAGGTATCGGCCGTAATCAGAATTCGCTCGCCGCGCGCAAATCCTGCACCGATCAGCTTGCGCGCCACGACATGGGCGCGCTGACGCACGTCGCTCCACGGCAAGGCCGAGAGCTGCTCGCCCTTGGCATTATAAAAGGTCACGCCGGTCTCGCCCTCGGCCGCATAGTCGAGCATCGCCGGTACCGAGGCGAAGCCGGCGCGGTGCAAGGCGAGCTTAGAATTGCGAGTGGGCAGCGATTTCATCGGAAGGCGGGTCTCCTAGCAGAGGGGCTGCCCCCCCTTCAAGGCGGGCCCTTCGCATCAATTCCCACCCGGAGTGCTCAAGTTGACACACCCCAACCCGGATAAGATAGTGCCCGATCCTCGCCAAAACCCGGAGTTTCCATCCCGGAATCGCCGGCTCTGGCGAGGCTTTTTACTTTTGACGGAGGACTGGTTGTGATTACGGCTGTGATGCCGACGTACGGTCGCAAGGACGTCGTGTTCGAACGCGGAGAAGGCAACTATCTCTACGCGACGGACGGCCGACGTTATGTCGACTTTACCTCGGGCATCGCCGTGAACGCGCTGGGCCACTGCCACCCTGCCCTGGTCAAAGCCTTGACCGAGCAGGGCTCGAAGCTCTGGCACACCTCCAACCTGTTCCGGATCGGCAACGGCGAGAAGCTGGCCAAGCGGCTGGCCGACCTCACCTTCGCCGACACGATGTTCTTCTGTAACTCCGGTGCAGAGGCGATCGAGGGCGGCATCAAGCTGATACGCAAGTATCAGTACATGAACGGCCATCCGAAGCGGTACAAGATCATCTGCTTCCAGGCGGCGTTCCATGGCCGCCTGCTCAACGCGCTCGCCGCGACCGGCAACGAGAAGTATCTCGAAGGCTTCGGCCCGCCGGCGCCCGGCTATCGTCATGCGCCGCTGAACAACGCCAATGTCGTGCGCGACATGATCGACGACGAGACCGCCGGCATCCTGGTCGAACCGATCCAGGGCGAAGGCGGCATACGCGAGACGACGCCGGAGTTCCTGAAGGCGCTGCGCGCGATGTGCGACGAGTTCGGCCTGCTGCTGTTCTACGACGAAATCCACACGGGTTTCGGCCGTACGGGCAAGCTGTTCGCTTATGAGTGGTCGGGTGTCGCGCCCGACGTCATGGCGATCGCCAAGGGCATGGGTGGCGGTTTCCCGATCGGCGCCTTCATGGCGACCGAGAAGGCCGCCGTCGGCATGGTGCCAGGTACGCACGGCTCGACCTATGGCGGCAACCCGCTGGCCACGGGTGTGGCCAATGCGGTGCTCGACGAGCTGCTGAAGCCCGGCTTCATCGAGGGCGTGCACGAACGCGGCAAGTACCTCAAGGCCGAGCTCGAGAAGCTGGTTGCCAAGCACCCCAAGGTGTTTGCCGAACAGCGCGGCACCGGCTTCCTGCAGGGCCTGCGCTGCGTGGTGCCGGCCGGCGAGATGGTCGACCGCCTGCAATCGCTGGGGCTGCTTGTGCCACCGGCGGGCGAGAACGTGATCCGTATCTTCCCGGCGCTGATCGCCGACAAGGCCGCACTCGACGAGGGCATCGCCATCCTCGAGAAGGCCGCCGTCTCGTTCGAGTCGTCCAAGGCTGCCGAGTAGGCACCATGGCAGCGCCTAGACACTTTCTCGACCTCGACCAGGTCGATCCCAAGACGCTTCGCCAGATCCTCGATCAGGGCAAGGCGATGAAGAAGGCAAGGTCCAACGGCGGGCATGAGAAGCCGCTCGCCGGCAAGACCCTCGCCATGATCTTCGAGAAGCCGTCGACGCGCACCCGCGTGTCGTTCGAGGTCGGCATGCGCGAGCTCGGCGGCGAGACGATCATGCTCGGCCGCACCGATACGCAGCTCGGCCGCGGCGAAACGATCGCCGACACTGCACGCGTGCTGAGCCGCTACGTCGACATCATCATGATGCGCACCACCGTCGAGGAGAAACTCCTCGAAATGGCGAAGTATGCGACCGTGCCGGTGATCAACGGCCTCACCGACAAGACGCATCCCTGCCAGCTCATGGCCGACGTCATGACCTACGAGGAGCATCGCGGGTCGATCCAGGGCAAGTCGATCGCCTGGTCGGGCGACGGCAACAACATGGCGACGAGCTGGATTCACGCCGCCGTGCAGTTCGATTTCGAATTGCGCATTGCCTGCCCCACCGAACTCAAGCCGCCACAGGACGTGGTTCAGTGGGCGGAGAAGTCGAAGGGCCGCATCTCTATCGGCCACGACCCGGAATCGATGGTGAAGGACGCCGACTGCGTCGTCACCGACACCTGGGTCTCGATGGGCGACGAGGATCCGCACAGCCCGAGTGCTGCGCGACGACACAATCTCCTTCGTGCCTATCAGGTCGACAAGCACCTGATGAAGCAGGCCAAGAAGGATGCCATCTTCATGCACTGCCTGCCGGCGCATCGCGGCGAGGAAGTCACCGCCGAGGTGATCGACGGGCCGCAGTCGGTGGTGTTCGACGAGGCGGAGAACCGCCTGCACGCGCAGAAGAGCATCCTCGCCTGGTGTCTTTCATGAGCAGGACGTCGGAAGGCCCCCCTTCCGACGGCTCTCCCTCCACCGAGTGGGATCGCGTACTGCCCTTCCAGCTCGATGCTTTAGGGGTGCGCGGCCGGCTGGTGCGCCTGAGCCATGTCCTGGACGAGATCATCGAACGCCACGGCTATCCTTTGGCCGTGGCGCGGCCGCTGGCCGAGGCGATGGTACTGTGCGCCACGCTGGCGACGTCGCTGAAATACGACGGCATCTTCACCCTGCAGATATCAGGCGACGGCCCGATCCGCCTGCTGGTCACCGACCTTACGACCGACGGCGCGCTGCGCGGCTACGCGCAGTTCGATTCGTGGAAGCTCGCGGTGGCACTGGGCAGCGGCAACGAGGACGCGCCCGACGGCTACGTGCCGAAACTTTTCGGCCAGGGCCGTCTCGCCTTCACGGTCGACCAGGGCCAGCACACCGAGCGCTATCAGGGTGTGGTGCCTCTTGAAGGCGCGACTTTGGCCGACTGCGCCCATACCTATTTCCGCCAGTCCGAGCAGCTTCCGACGGGGATCAAGATTTCCGCCCGCCGCGAGGCGAGCGAGAACGGCTATCGCTGGCATGCCGCGGCGCTGATGGTTCAGCAGATGCCGGAACTCGACGCCGGACGCATCGACGTCGACCTGGAGCAGCGCGAGGACGACTGGCGGCGGGCCGTCATCCTGATGGCCTCGGCGACCGAGGCCGAGATGCTCGATCCCGCACTGCCCGGCACGAAGCTGCTCTACCGCCTGTTCCACCAGGAGCAGCCGCGCCAGTTCGAGCCCCGCGCCTTCGCCGCGCGTTGCCGCTGCAGCCGCGAGCGCATCGACCGCGTGCTGCGGTCGATCAAGCGCGAGGAACTCGACGATCTGCGCGACAAGACAGGGCGGGTCGCCGTGAAGTGCGAGTTCTGCTCGACCGAATACAATTACGACGACCGTGATCTCGACCGGATCTACGCCTCCGCGGCGTAGCTGCGAACAATCAAGAAGGGGCCTGGCCGCGAACGACTAGGCGTCGTTCCAGTCGAATTTCAACGGTGCCTCGCGGAAGGCGAAGCGGTCGATGTGGCTGGCAACAGCGCCCTTCAAGGCCGTCAATTGCCCCTCCACGCTGGCTTCCAGTCGGCACTCCAGATTGTCGCTGTTTGCCTGTAGCAACAGCGTTGCGTCGCCGGGCCAGTCGGCGCCGCGGGCATTTCGCGGGAACACGACCTTCCCCTGATCCGGCGTGAATTCGACGGCGAGGTTGTGACTCCAGTGCTTGCAGAGCTGCTGGAGGTAGCGACTGCCGTTGGTCGTCGGCACACGCACGATGCTGAGGACAGTCATCGGAAACTCCTGTCAGTTGAGCCGTTCGATCTTCTGGGCGGCCTCGTCGATGATGGAAACAGCTTCGTGGAGCGTCTGCATCTGCACGCCCTCTCGCCCCAAGCGATGGATCAGCACAGCGCGAAGGTTCGACATGGCACGACGGATCGGTGCCGCGTCGGTGCGCTCCTGCTGATCGGCGAGCTGGGCCAGGCGGGCGAACAGCGCATCGACTTCCGCCTTCTTCGCAGCGAGTTCGGACACGCCGTCTTCGGTGACCGCGAACGCCTTGCGCGGGCCCTCCGACTTGGCTTCCACGATATGGCCCATCTCGAGCAGCATCGTCAGGGTCGGATAGACCATGCCGGGGCTCGGCACGTAGCTGCCGCCGGTCAGATCCTCGATGGCCCGGATAAGCTCGTAGCCGTGGCGAGGCTGGTCGGCGATCAGCTTGAGGAGCACTAGCCGGAGTTCGGCCGAGTCGAAGACGCGGCGGCGCCCGCCCCGACGCTCTCCGGAGCCGCTTTCCCAGCCCCGGCTGTGGTGACCCAGGCCACGCCGCCCGAAATGATGTCTGTGGCCGTCATGGCCATGATGATGGGAAGGTCGCATTGACCGTATCCTTTTATGTTTGAACATGTCTAAGATATATCTTGATCGGATTTAAAAACAAGAGTTGGGCAAAAAAAATCTGGAGAGCCTCGGAGACCCTCCAGATTACTTTTCTATACTAAAGGAAATACTGGCTTTCCGAACCGACGGCCGGGCTTCAGTCCCGACAGGCCCACTCCAGCATGCGCTTCATGAACTCCTCGCAAGCACCGATCTGGGGCACGAGGATGAACTCGTTGGGCTGATGCGCCTGGGCGATGTCGCCCGGACCGCAGACCACCGTCGGCACGCCCAGCGTCTTGCGGAAGATGCCGGCCTCGGTGGCGTAGACCACGCTGCCGACCGTGTTCGAACCGGACCAGCTGCCGGCAAGAGCCTTGGCGTCATCGTTGCCCTCGGGCGAGAAGGCCGGGGTCGAGGAGCGCAGTTCGGTCTCGATGGCCGCCGCCGGATGCTTGGCCTTCATCCTGGGCAGCAGTTCCTCAGCAAGCCACTTCTTGGCGCGCTCGCCCAGTTCCTCGATCGGTCGCGTCGGCAGCTCGCGATAGCCCCACAGCACCTCGCACTCGCGCGCCAGAATGTTGCCGGCCGTGCCACCGACGATCGTGCCGACGTTGAAGGTCGCGGCGGCCGGTGTGAACTCGCTGTCCTTCGACGCCTTGGCCTCGAGTTCCTCTTGTACCGTGTTGAGGTAGTGAATGAACTCGCCAGCGAAGTGGATGGCGCTGACGCCGAGGTGGGTCATCGAGGAGTGCGCCTCGAAGCCGGTGAACTTGGTGACGTAAGTCTGGCTGCCCTTGTGAGCATGGACCACCGTCATCATCGTCGGCTCGCCGATGATGATGACCTTCGGCTTCGGCACTTCGCTCGCCATGCGCGCGGCCAACGAATGGGCACCGAAACAGCCGATCTCTTCGTCGTAGGAAAGCGCGAAATGGATCGGCTTCTTGAGCGGCGCCTTCTTGAACTCCGGCAGCATGGCGAGCGCGATGGCGTAGAACGCCTTCATGTCGCAGGTGCCGCGGCCGTAGTACTTGCCGTCCTTCAGGGTCAGCGTCCACGGATCGGTCGTCCAGGGCTGGCCGTCGACCGGCACCACGTCGGTGTGGCCCGAGAGGACGACGCCGCCCTTCACATTGGGGCCAACGGTGGCGAAGAGATTGGCCTTGGAGCCATCCTCGTTCGGCACCAGCTTGCTCTCGACACCGTGCCCGGCGAGATAGTCCCTGACATAGTCGATCAGGGCGAGGTTGGAATTGCGCGAGGTGGTGTCGAACGCCACGAGCTTGCGCAGCATTTCGACGGAACTGACGATTTCTCCGGCCATGTTGTCCTTGTCGCGATCAAATCGTGTTGCGACCGATCATGGTCAGAAATTCGCGCCGTGTCTCGCCATTATCGCGGAAAGCACCAAGCATCCGGCTTGTCACCATCGTGACATCCGACTTGTGCACGCCGCGGGTGGTCATGCACTGGTGCGCTGCTTCGATCACCACCGCGACGCCGCGCGGCTGCAGCACGTCCTGCAGGGTGTTGGCGATCTGCGCCGTCAGCTTCTCCTGGATCTGCAGGCGATGGGCATAGGCATCGACCACGCGGGCGAGCTTGCTGATGCCGACCACGCGCTTGTCCGGCAGATAGCCGACATGGACCCGGCCGATGATCGGCACCATGTGATGCTCGCAATGGGATTCGAGGCGAATGTCGCGCAGCGCCACGACTTCGTCGTAGCCCTCGACCTCCTCGAAGGTCCGCTGCAGCATTTCCGCCGGATCTTCGTCGTAGCCCGAGAAGAATTCTTCGTAGGAACGCACGACGCGGTCGGGCGTCCCGACCAGACCTTCGCGGGCCGGATCGTCACCGGCCCAGCGAATCAGCGTGCGCACGGCCGCTTCGGCTTCTTCCCGCGAGGGCCGCTTCAACCCGGTGGCGAGCGAAACCACCTCGCTCTTCTTCAGGATCTTGTTCATCGTCGCTCTCCTTTATCCCTTGCCCCAGGCTGCGCGGCTCAGTTGAGCCGTCGTTGCGAGCCGGGTGTGTCCAGCGAGAAAGTGGGAATCTCGATATCGAAGGCTTCGCCCGACTCACTCACCATCTGATAGGTGCCGCCCATGAAGCCGGATGGCGTGGAGAGCGGTGTGCCGGAAGTGTACTCGAACATTTCACCCGGACGCAGCAAAGGTGTCTTGCCGATCACACCGGGCCCCTTCACTTCCTGCTGGCGGCCCAGCCCGTCGGTGATCTTCCAATGCCGGCTGCGCAACTGCACTGCGATATCGCCCTTATTTTCAATGCGGACTTGATAGGCCCAAACAAACTGCGATTTCGCAGGATCGGACTGGTCAGGCAGATATTGCGGTGTGACCGTGACGACAATGGCACGGGTTGTGGCGGAATACATCGCTCAATGATTTCCTTGCGACAGTGAGATGGGAGTTTCCCGGCAAAAGGTCAAACAGGCTAGAGCCACTGCGGATCGGCCGTGAAATCGATCGTGAGCCAGCGATGCGGCCCTTCCTCGCCGATGGCTGCCGCGATTTCGCGACGGATGGCATCGGCCTTGGCAACACTGTCTATCGGCGTATCGGCCGGTACGGCAACATGGATCTCGATGAACTGCGCGCGCCCGACCTTGGCAACGTAGCTCGTGTAGGTGCGGAAACCATAGCGCGCCACGACATCGTCCATCACCTTTCGCACATGGTCGTCGAGTTCCGGCGGCGTGATCAGCAGGATCTCGGTCAAAGCCTTGCGCACGGTGTGGATTGGCACGAAGACCAGCACGAGGGTCAGCAACGCCAGCACGACAGGATCGGCGTAAGGCGTGAAACGCGCATAGGGCGTGTCCGTGAGGATCCAGGCGATGGCGAAGGCCACCAGCAGCGCCAGGGTGATACAGGCCGACATCAACCAGCTTTGCGCATCCAGCCGTACGAAATCCGAACCGATGCGCCTGTTGGCATGACGTTCGTAGAAGAACATGGCGAAGCAGACGGCGCAGACGACGACGGCATAGGCCATCGCCCAGTCGAAATCGAGCTGACGGCCGCCCGCCAGGAAGCTGTCGACGGCATTCAGGAAGGCATAGAAGCAGAGCAGCATCAGCGTGCCGCCGTTGAAGGCCAGCACCATCGGCTCGATGTGCCAGTAGCCGAACTGGAAACGCCGGTTCTCGGTCACGCGGCTGACCAGCCGCGACACGAACAGCGCCAAGCCTGACATCGCCGCATCGATCGCCGCGAAGACGCCGTCGAACACGATCGACAGGGAACCCGACAGCAAGCCGAACAGCACGCCGGCCGCCGCCACGGCGATCGTCACCGCGATGGAGAGCTTCAGCAGTCGTTGTTCGGCAGAAGGCTGCATACGGCCGCCAGACTATCGCAACTCTCCGCAGCGCCGAAGGGCAGTCGAGGCGATATGGTCCCACTTGAAATTGAATGCACCTGCATTCATATCAATGCGAATGCATATATTTACAGAACGGTAATTGGTCTTGGCTCGAACCGGAGTAACGCCGTCATGAGCACGAGCTGGGGTTGGATCTACCTAGTCGCATCGGGCTTCATCGACGTCGCCTGGGCGCTCACGATGAAGAAGGCCCAGGGCTTTGCGAATCCGGCATGGACGGCCGCATCCCTCCTGCTGCTCGCGGCCTTCGTCTACCTGTTGACCAAGGCGCTGCAGGTGCTGCCGGTCGGCTCGGCCTATGCGGTCTGGACGGGCATCGGCGCGGCCGGCACCGTGCTCGCGGGCATGTTGCTCTTTGCCGAGCCTGCCTCGGCAAACCGTTTGATGTGGATCGCCGTGATCGTCATCGGGATCGTCGGCCTCAACCTGTCGTCTACCTAGGTCTGGGACCTAGATCGGAAAGACGAGGCAGGTCGTGGTGCCGTGCGCGAGAAGCTTGCCGGAGGCGTCGGTGAGCCGGCCTTCCGACGTCGCGATACGCGAACCGACGTTAATGATCTTGCCTTCGGCCCGTACCGGACCGGTCTTGTCGGTCATCGCGCGCACATAATTGATCTTGATCTCGACGGTCGTATAGCCAGTCCCCGCCTTCAGGGTGGTGTGAATGCAGCAGCCCATCACCGAATCGAGCAGGGTGGCCGCAATGCCGCCGTGAACGGTTCCCAACGGATTGTAGTGGTCGAACACCGGGCGGTAACCGAAGACGACACGGCCCAGTTCTACCTCGTCGAGGGTCATTCCCAGGGCCTGGGAAATCGGCGGCGCCGGGAGGCGGCCTTCTTTGATGGCCTCGAAGAGCGCCAGCCCGTCCATCGGCCGCACCTGTTCGATCGGCACCACGCCATATCCCGCCGTTGCGGCCATGTCCGTCTCCATCACACTTTTGCGTGCATATACACAGTAATGCTTTGCCGGCGCAACCCGCCGGAGCTAGTCTGCCTGCGATGAATACACCGCTCCCGATCCGGCCCTCGCCCGCCGACTGCACCTGCTTTCGGGTCCGCAGCGCCGCGCGGCGCGTGACCCAGATCTACAGCCGGCACCTCGCGCCAACCGGTCTCAAGATCTCGCAGTTCTCCCTGCTGGGGTTCGTGACCGCCCGGGGGCCGGTCTCCATCACCGAGCTGTCCGACCTGCTGGCCACCGATCGCACGACCCTGACGCGCAACCTCAGGCCGCTGCTGAGTTCAGGCGTGGTCGAGCGTGCGACGGCTGCCGACAAGCGCCGCCACGAGCTGGTCGCGACGCCGGCCGGACGCGCGCTCTTCAAGCGTGCCCTGCCGCTTTGGGCCGCTGCAGAGCAGGAAGTGCGAACGGCGATGGGCGCCAAGCTCACCACCGACCTGCACGGCGCGCTCGAGCGCTCGATGGAGAAGCTCGCGGCGCTCTGACGCCGTCAGACGCTGGCGTCGAAGAAGCCGTATTCGAGTTCCATGCCGCGGCGATAGGCAGCGCGGACGGCATCGCAATCCTTCGCATGCAGATCGAGCAGCGCTTCGAGCCCGGCGGCCAGCGCCTCGAAGCTGGGATCGGCATAGGTCTTCACCCATTCCGCGTAGAGCGGTTCCACCCTGGTGGCAGCCAGCGAGCGACCGAGAAAGGCGTAGAGGCGCATGCACGGCGTCATCGCCGCGATCGTCTCGCCGAGATCGCCACGCCGCGCTGTCTCCAGCAGGAAGTCGACATAGGCCTTCGTTGCCTCGACCGGCGTTACGCAGGACAAGTCGACCTGCCAGCGCTCGGCGTAGCGCCTGTGGAGCTTGAGCTCCCCCAGGACACCGGCGATCAGGTCGGCGAAACCATAGAGATCTTCGCGCGACGTCGAGTTGGCGAGGCAAAAGGCGTAGGCGCGCGCGAACGCTTCGAGGAAGTAGGCATCCTGCGCGACATAGCCCTTGAAGCGCTGGATTTGCAGACTGCCGTCGGCCAGTCCGCGCACGAAGCCGTGCGCCCGGATGCGCTCGGCCAGATCGGCGTTCTCCGCCCACAGGGTCGCCGACAAAGGGGCGGCGCCGGCCGTTTGGGCCGACGCCTCGGCCATCGTCACTTCGACCGCTGTCATCTCAACTACTCCGTCTCAGGCTCCGAGAGCCTGAACGAGATCGGCAATGATGTCTTCCGCATCTTCGAGGCCAACCGAAAGCCGGATGGTGCCGTCGGTGATGCCGAGCTTGGTGCGCTCCTCCGCGCCGATACGCATGTGCGTCGTCGTCGCCGGATGAGTGGCCAGGCTCTTGGCATCGCCGAGATTGTTGGAGATATCGACGATCTGCAGGCGGTTCAGCATTTCGAACGCAGCCCACTTGCCGGCCTTGAGGTCGAACGTCACCACGCCGCCGAAATCCGACATCTGCTTGGCCGCAAGCTTGTGCTGCGGATGGTCGGGACGGCCCGGATAGAGGACGCGGCCGATCGCCGGATGAGCCGCCAGCGTGTCGGCGACCCGGCGGGCGTTGGCGCAGTGGCGATCGATCCGAAGGCCGAGCGTCTCCAGGCCCTTCACCAGCACCCAGGCATTGAACGGGCTGAGCGACGGACCGCAGTTGCGGATGATCGGCTGCAGCTTGTCGAGGATGAACTCCTTGCTGCCCAGAACCGCGCCGCCGAGCGTACGGCCCTGGCCGTCGATGTACTTGGTGGCGGAGTGCACGACGACATCGGCACCGAACTCGAGAGGCCGCTGCAGGATCGGCGTCGCGAAGGCATTGTCGAGCACGACCTTTGCACCGGCCTTATGGGCGAGATCGCACACCGCCTTGACGTCGACGATGTCGAGCATCGGATTAGACGGCGACTCGAAAAGCACTGCCTGGGTGGGCTTGCTGAGCGCCTTTTCCCATTGCGCAAGATCACCGCCGTCGACCAGCTCGCTCTGGATGCCGTACTTCGGCAGGAGGTCGGACACGATGTAGTGACAGGAACCAAAGAGCTGCCGTGCGGCCACGATGCGGTCGCCGCTCTTGAGCAGCGCCAGCAGGGCGAAGAACACGGCCGACATGCCGGTCGAGGTCGAGCGACAAGCCTCGGCGCCTTCGAGCGCGGCCAGCCGGTTCTCGAACATGCTTACGGTCGGATTGCCGAAGCGCGAATACTGATAGTGGTTGCTCTCGCCCTTGAAGGTCGCTTCGGCCTCCTCGGCACTGGAATAGGCGTATCCCGAAGTCAGGAACAGCGCTTCCGACGTCTCGTCGAAGTTGCTGCGGATCTGACCGCCGCGCACCGCACGGGTCTGCGGCCGCCACTTCGAGGTATCGGCCGCGGCCTTCTTCTTGGGAATTGAACCGTCCATCACACTCTCTCCTCTCTCGCTTGCCGTCTGCTCCGAGGACCCACAAACGAAAAACCCCCGACCTGGAAGGACGGGGGCTTTGCGAGCACTCCGACCTTTTAGCGATGTTTAACGTGGTCGCAAGCCGGTCGGCTCAAATCACCACGGGCGTTTCTATAGAGGCCGGCCAGAGCCGGCGCAAGCCCCCTATCAGCTCTTGGCCCGGCCCTGCGCGGACATCGCGCAGGGCCGAACGCGAGGGTGTCTCAGTGCTTCTGCTTCGCCAAGGCCTGCTCGCGCAGCTTGGTCAGGGTGATGCGCGAGGTAATGGCCTCGACATCGGTCTTCACGTGGATGATGGCGGGCTTGTCAGCCGCCAGCGCGCGCTCGAAGGCCGCCTCGAAGTCGGCCGTCCGCTCGACCGTTTCGCCGTGACCACCGAAGGCACGGGCATAGGCGGCGAAGTCGGGGTTCTTGAGCTCCGTGCCGTGCACGCGTGTCGGATATTCCCGCTCCTGATGCATGCGGATCGTGCCGTAGGTGCCGTTGTCGACCACGATGAACACGACATTGGCGCCATGCTGGACCGCGGTTGCGAATTCCTGACCGTTCATCAGGAAGCAGCCATCGCCCGAGAAGGACACGACCGTGCGTCCCGGCGCAGCGATCTTGGCCGCCACCGCCGACGGCACGCCGTAGCCCATCGAGCCGTTGGTCGGCGCAAGCTGCGTCCGGAAACCGCGATACTGGAAGAAGCGGTGAACGTAGCCCGCATAGTTGCCAGCGCCATTGGTGACGATCACGTCGTCCGGCAGGCGCTTGTTCAACCACGCCACGATCTCCGCCAAATTGGCCGAGCCAGGCTGCGGCGAGGGCTCGATGTTCTTCAGATAGTCGGTACGCGCCGTGGCGACACCCGCCTTCCATGCCGAAGCATCGACCGGCTTCATCGCCTTGGCGGCAGCGGCGAACTGCGCCATGCCGCTATTGATCGGCAAGGTCGCCTGATAGACGCGGCCGAGTTCTTCTGCACCCGCGTGCACGTGCACCATCTTCTGCGCCGGCACCGGCAGATCGAACATCGAGTAGCCGCCGGTCGTCGCCTCGCCGAGGCGCGGACCGATGGCGATGATGAGATCGCTCTCCTTGATACGCTTGCCGAGGGGCGGATTCACCCCGAGGCCAAGATCGCCCACGAAGTTGGCGTGACGGTTGTCGATCAGGTCCTGGTTGCGGAACGCCGTCGTCACGGGAAGGTGATTGGCTTCGACGAAGTCCTTGATGTCGGCGCACGCCTTCGCGTCCCAGCCACCGCCGCCCAGAATCACCAGCGGCTGCTTCGCTGCAGCGAGCAGCTCGCGGAACGTCGCCATGTCGTCCGGCGCCGGAGCACCTCGCGAGATTTTGAACGGACCGCCGTCGGCAACTTCGACCTCGTCGACGAGCATATCTTCCGGCAGCGCGATCACCACCGGCCCTGGCCGGCCGTTGACGGCACGATGGAAGGCCTGGCTCACGATCTCGGGAATGCGGCGGGCATCCTCGATCTGGGTGACCCACTTGGCCATCTGGCCGTACATACGCCGATAGTCGATCTCCTGGAACGCCTCGCGCTCGCTCTGCTCGCGCGCCACCTGGCCGACCAGCAGAATCATGGGCGTCGAATCCTGGAAGCCGGTATGCACGCCGACGCTGGCATTGGTGGCACCCGGACCGCGCGTGACGAAACAGACGCCCGGTTTGCCTGTCAGCTTTCCGTAAGCTTCGGCCATGTAGGACGCTCCGCCTTCCTGGCGGCAGATCACGTAGCGGATGGAATTGCGCTGGGCATAGAGCGCGTCCAGTGCGGCGAGGTAGCTCTCGCCGGGAACGCCGAAGATTGTGTCAGTGCCGTGAATGCGCAGCTGGTCGATGAGAACCTGCGCGCCGCTGCGGCGCGGGTGTGCGGTAGCCATAATCTTCTGTCTTTCCCTTACTTCGTGGGTGAGAACGAGGTTGGCACCAATATCTTGTTATTCATGTGCTTCATGAAGTCTCGGCTCTTCTGCAAATAAGATTGCCAGGCGGGATCTGCCGCCATCGCCGCGCGACGTTTGGTGCGATCAGCAAGGTCTTCATAAGCCCAGATGTGAACGATCTCATTCACATTACCGACCTCGGTTGTGAAATATCCGACAAGATTGCCGAGATGTTTCATCTGAACTGGCAAACCTTCCTTTTCATAAAGTGCCAAAAATTCGCGCAACCGACCTGGTTGCAGTTCGTACGTACGATGGTCGACGATCATTCGGAGTACCTCCCATTCTCGATAGCGATTGTGTGATGTGGTCGCTGCCGTCTCAAGCCTGCCGCGGCGGGTAGACTCACGGCGGGAATCAGCGCATAAGTGCTGCATTGCGACACTAGCCGACGAGCATCATCATGAGTCTCGGTCCAGTCGCGGAGCGCGATACCGGTCAA
>JAFKFK010000062.1 GCA_017307275.1 Alphaproteobacteria bacterium
GTGACCCAACGTGGGTCCAGGTGATCGAAGTCTTTGGCCCAATCTGAGACAGGCGGGCGATCGGTCATGGTGAACTCCTTTAGTTAAGCCTGCGCCACCTTGATCGCGAATTCGGGGCAGTTGGCTTCCGCAAGCCGCGCCTTATCCTCGAGACCGGGAGGGACCGTGCCATCGCCGACTGCGCGCGCGTGGCCGAGTTCATCGAGCGCGAACAATCTCGGTGCTATCGCCTTGCATCGGTTGTGTCCCTGACATCGCTCCGGGTCGACGATGACTAGAAGGACTTTATGCTCGGGCATATCTGAAGCCCTCCCTGCGCAGTTTCCGAACGCGTCCGCTGCGCAATTGATGGATAGTTCGTCGCCTGCGCCATAATCGACAACTGGCCAATTCGTCGATAATCAGCAAGCGCAATCCTCTAATGGACGTTAGAAGTGCAGGCAAGGGTAGTCAATTGGTGCGACGGGCGATCCCAAGTGACTCGACCATTGTGGGAAGCCCCCAGCATTGCTCTCTTGGGTTTGGGCATGGCGTCGCGCTCGCAGGAATATCGCCACTCCGCCGTGCGAAGGAACTTGTGGTGCATTGGCGGAGATCTTGCCGCGCCGTCCAGCCAAGACTGCAGCGTGCAAAGGTATCCACAGTGGCCTGTGGAGGTCGCGGACCCTTTGGGAACAGGAGCAGGTGTTTCGGCCTCGCCGTTCGGGAGGGGTGGGCATGGACCGCTTGACTCATCGGTAGCAGCCGCCTACGTTTCTAACGAGTATTTGAAAGTGTCCGGGCACAATCGCCTCGCCTGACGCGTGGAGTGGTCCGGGACGGGCGCGCAGATTGCTTGGCGGTTCCATCGCCCGATTTGGCGAATTTATCTTTCGGGAGGTTCATGGCCAGGATGCGCGGATTAAGAGACAAGCCTGTCGTCGTCACGGGCGGCGCCAGCGGAATCGGTCGCGCAATCGCCGGACGTCTTGCGAAAGAAGGCGCCGTGGTTGGCATCTTCGACATCAACGGGCAGGCGGCGGAAGCCACCGCTAGTGCCCTTCGCGAGACCGGTGGTCAAGCATCCGGTTACGAGGTCGACATCGTCGACTATGACGCGGTGGCACGCGCCGTCGATGCGTTTGAGGCGGCCTCTGGACCGATCGGCGGCCTGGTCAACAACGCGGGCTGGGACAAGGCTGTGCGCTTCGTGGACAGCGACCGGGAGCTGTGGCGAAAGGTAATCGACATCAATCTCTGGGGCCCGCTCAACGTCACGCACGTCGTGCTGAAAAAGATGATCAAGCACGGCAAAGGCCACGTTGTCAGTATTGCCTCCGACGCGGGTCGGGTCGGCTCCTCGGGCGAAGCTGTCTATTCGGCCTGCAAGGGCGGCATTGCAGCGTTCGGCAAGACATTGGCGCGGGAAGTGGCACGTCAGGGGATCGTGTTCAACACGGTTTGCCCAGGGCCGACTGACACTCCCCTGTTCGCGACTGTCAGCGAATCTGCGGCGGGGCTTGCCGAGGCCTTGAAGAAGGCAATCCCGCTTCGTCGCCTGGGGCAGCCGGACGACTATCCCGGCATCGTTTGCTTCCTGCTTAGCGACGACGCGGGCTTCATCACCGGCCAGACCATCAGCGTCTCCGGTGGCCTAACGATGCATGGGTAACCCGATGGACTATCAGGACATTCTCTACGCCCGGGTCGACCACGTCGCCACGATCACGATCAATCGGCCAAAGGTCTACAATGCGTTCCGCCCGCGCACCGTGGTGGAACTCCTCGACGCCTTTCTGTCGGCGGGCTGGGATGACGACGTCGGCGCCATCGTCCTGACCGGAGCCGGCGACAAGGCCTTCTGCACCGGCGGCGACCAGTCCGATCACATCGGCCAGTACGGCGACGGGTCGACGCGCGGCTCGGTCGGGATGCCGGTCGAGGAGCTGCACAGCGTCATCCGCGATGTGCCGAAGCCGGTGATCGCTAAGGTGCGCGGTTACGCGATCGGCGGCGGCAATGTTCTGGCGACGATCTGTGACCTTACGATCGCCGGCGAGAACGCGATCTTCGGTCAGGTCGGACCGAAGATGGGCTCCGTCGATCCCGGGTTCGGCACGGCCTACCTGGCGCGCGTGGTCGGCGAGAAGAAGGCGCGAGAGATTTGGTACATGTGCCGGCGCTACACGGCGCGCCAGGCGATGGGCATGGGGCTGGTCAATGCCGTCGTGTCCGACGACAAGCTCGATGCCGAAGTCGCGGCGTGGTGCGCGGAACTGGTGGAGCGCAGTCCCACCGCCATAGCCATTGCCAAAAAGTCCTTCAACGCCGATAGCGAAAACATTCGCGGCATCGGCGGTCTTGGGATGCAGGCCCTGCGCCTTTACTACGCGAGTGCCGAATCTCAGGAGGGGGTCAAGGCGCTCAACGAGAAGCGCCCACCACGCTTCAGGGACTTCCTCAAGTAGGGGCCGACGGTTGGACTTTTCCCTTACCCCCGAACAGCAGCAGATTGGCGAGACCGCCCGGCGCTTTGGCGTCGAAAAGCTCGCGCCGGGGTATGCAGTGCGCGAACAGGAGGGCCGCATCGCGCCGTCTCTGATACGGGAAATGGGAGCCGTCGGACTGATCGGGGTCGATCTGCCGGAGGCGTTCGGCGGGCTCGGCGCGGACGGCGTCACGGCTGGACTGGTAATCGAAGGCGTTGCTGCGGCCGATCTTGGCGTTGCCTATGTGCAGCTTCTGGGGTCGCTGATGGGCTCGATCCTGGCGCGGCATGGGCCGCCTGAGATCGCGAGCGACGTGGTGCCGAGGATTTGCCGAGGCGAGACTTTGGTGGCGCTCGGCCTGACCGAGCCACGCGGCGGTTCCGATGCGGCGAATTTGCAGCTCAAGGCGCGCCGCGACAACGAAGGTTATGTGCTCGACGGCGAGAAGACCTCGATTTCGATGATCGAACAGGCGGAGTCGATCGTTGTCTTCGCGCGTACTGGCGAGGCTGGCTCCGGGGCTCGCGGCGTGACGGCCTTCCACGTGCCACTCAACCTGCCCGGCATCAGTCGGTCCAGTTTCAACGACGTAGGCTCGAAGGTCGTCGGTCGCGGCTCGGTCTTCTTCCAGGACGTCAAAGTGCCGGACGCATGGCGCATCGGCGGTGAAGGCGAGGGCTTTCGCACGGTCATGCAAGGCTTCGACTACAGCCGCGCGCTGATTGGCCTGCAAGTTCTTGCGCCGGCCCGTGCGTCGCTCGAGGAAACCTGGCGGTACGTCACCGAGCGCCAAGCCTTCGGCCATCCGCTGGCGCGCTACCAAGGCGTGACGGAGCCCCTGGCCGAGGCGGAGACGCTGCTCACAGCCGCGCGTCTCCTCTGCTATCGGACGCTGTGGCTGCGCGACCAGGGGATGCCCCACACGTCGGAAGCGGCAATGTGCAAATGGTGGGCCCCGAAGACAGCCTTTCAGAGCATTCACCGGTGCCTTCTGACGCACGGTCATTCCGGCTACACGATGGATCTGCCGCACCAACAGCGCCTGCGTGACGTGATGGGTCTACAAATCGGTGACGGCACCGAGCAGATCCAGAAAATGATCATCGCGCGCCAGAAGATCGGGCGCGTCGCGGTGCCTTACTAGGTGGAGGATGCCGGTGACCATTGCCCCACCTGTCCTCGTAGACCTGCAGGCCCAGGTCGGTGTGATCACATTGAACCGGCCCGAGAAGTCCAATTGCATTTCACGAGGCCTGGCGGACGGCCTGTGTGCCGGCGTCCGGTCTTTGGAAGCGAATCCTACTTGTCGGGTCGTGCTGCTGAAAGCCAATGGCAAGCATTTCTGCACCGGCGCCGATCTCGACGAGGTTCTCGAGGCGCGCGCTTCGCGGGCTTCGCTTGAGAGCTTCCTGTCGGCGGGGCACGAAGCCCTTACCGCCCTTGAACGCTCGCGCCTGCCGGTCGTCGCTGCGGTGCATGGCTTGTGCTTGGCTGGCGGGCTCGAGCTTTCGATGGCATGCGATGTCGTGCTCGCCGCCAGTTCGGCACGTTTCGGCGACCAACATTCGCAGTACGGACTCATTCCCGGATGGGGCGGCACGCAGCGCCTGCCGCGTCTGGTCGGCCTACGTCGCGCGCTTCACCTGATGTACAGCGCGGAGTGGCTGGATGCGGCAGCGGCGCGCGACTGGGGCCTTGTGAATCTTGTGGTTGACGATGATGTGCTCACTGACCGGGCTATGGCGTATGCGCAGACATTGGCAACACGCAACCCCGGGTCCATGGCGGCAATGAAGTCGCTCGCCCGCGCTGGCCTCGACGAAACACTGGCGGAGGGGCTGGCGCGCGAGTCCGCGTGCGTCGTTGACGCACTTCGCTCGGAGAACGTCTCGGAAGGGCTGGCGGCGTTTGGCGCGCGTCGGCAGCCGAAATTCAAGTAGCGGCGACATGCCGCCTGTCTGTGGTTTGGGAGAAACGGTCATGGAACACGCAACACAGGTTGGCCTGGGCCACACTCTGTTCACGTACATCGACAAGGGCGAGCAGGCACGAAACGCGGCGCCTTTTGCCAATCCAGTACGAGACTACATCTGTCGCAATCAGGCAGCGCGCGAACAGGATTTGCTGTTCCGCGACCATCCACTCATTCTCGGCATGACTGCCGATCTGCCGAACCCCGGCGACTTTTTCACCAACGATTTCACGGGCCGCCCGATTCTCGTGGTTCGCGGAAAGGATGGCACGGTCAACGCGTTCCTCAACGTGTGCCGCCATCGTGGCGCCAAGCTGGCGACCGCCGATCTCGCCCAAGGCTGCGCGCGAACCGGCGGGTCCTTCACGTGTCCCTATCATGGATGGGCCTACGGCCTCGATGGACGGTTGCTCGGCGTTCGGGAAGCCGACGCGTTCGGCGAGGTCGAGCGCTCCGCGCACGGCCTTCGTCGCCTGGCGGCCGTTGAACGCAACGGCTTCATCTGGGTGCGGCCGGGTGGCGAAGAGCCCTTCGACCCCGATGCCTTGCTAGGCACTCTCGCGCCCGAGATGGCGGCGTATGGGTTCGAGCGCTACAGCCACTACGAGACGCGCACGCTGCGGCGAGCGATGAACTGGAAGCTCGTCATCGGTACGTTCCTGGAAGGCTACCATATCAAGGTGTTGCATCGGAACACGATCTCGTCGCTGCTTCTGGGGGCACAAACCTCCTTCGATCCTTATGGCCGGCACGTTCGAATGGCGGTGCCGCGCTCCGGTTTCGAGACGCTACGCAAAACGCCGGAACGCGAGTGGGACGTGCTGAAGCATGTTGCCATCGTCTACGAGTTGTTCCCCAACACCGTGCTGGTCTGGCAGGGAGACCATATGGAAACGTGGCGCGTCTTCCCCGGGAACGCTCCGGACGAGAGCGTGATGCATGCGTCGCTGTACATCCCGGAGCCGGCGCTCACCGACAAGGCGAAGCGCCATTGGGATCGCAACATGAAGATCCTGCTCGACACGGTGGAGAAGGAGGACTTCCCTCTGGGTGAGGACATGCAGCGTGGCTTTCATTCCGGCGCTCAGGACCATTTGTTGTTTGGTCGCAATGAGCCCGCGTTGGCGCATTTCCATCGCTCGGTACACGAGGCGCTCGAGCTCCAGGAAGCGTGTGGCCCGGTTGGGCCGTATGGGCAGCCGGTTCCATAGCAAGGCGCCCGTTTCAATTGCTTGAAATTTGTCCCGATTGAACGACTGAACTACGCGAGGAGATGACCATGGCACTGCTTCCGATTTCTGCGGATTCGCATATCACTGAGCCGCCGGATTGCTATCGAGAGCATATTGAAACCGGCTATCGCGAACGCGCGCCCCATGTGGTGCGCGACCCCAAATACGGTGACGTCTACGTCGTAGAAGGCATGAAGCAGACCGTTCCGATGGGCCTGGTTGCAGCGGCGGGCGTCGACCCCAGCAGTATCCGCATCGGCGGTGCGCGTTTTGAGGACCTGCATCGCGGCGGGTGGGATCCGGCCGCCCGTCTTGTCGATCAGGACAAGGATGGCGTCGGCGCAGAGATTATTTATCCGACCGTCGGCATGATCCTCTGCAACCATCCCGACCAGGATTACAAGAAGGCCTGCTTCGGTGCCTACAATCGCTGGCTCCAGCAGTACATGGCACATGCACCCGACCGGCTGATCGGCATCGGTCAAACGGGAATTCGCACCATCAAGGAAGGTATCGCCGATCTCGAACGCATCAAGGCCGCGGGATTCAAGGGCGTCATGATGCCGGGCAATCCCGGCGAGCTCGACTATGACAACCCGTCCTACGATGCCCTTTGGGAAGCCGCCGTCGCTCTCGACATTCCGTTGTCGTGGCACATCCTCACGTCGAGCAGCGACAGCATAAATCAGCACCGTGGTCCGAAGATCAACGGGTTCCTGTCGATCATCCGCGGCTGTCAGGACATCATGGGCATGCTGATATTCAGCGGCGTATTCGCCCGTCATCCTAAGCTCAAGGTGGTGTGCGTCGAAGCAGACGCCGGCTGGGCGCCGCATTTCATGTACCGCATGGATCATGCCTACAAGCGCCACCGGTACTGGATGAAGGGACAGGAGCTGCCGCGCCTGCCGTCGGAATATTTCCGCGACAACATCAGCCTGACTTTCCAGGACGATTACGTCGCGTTCAAGCTTGCCGACATGATGTCGCCGCATCAGCTGATGTGGGCCAACGACTTCCCGCATAGCGACTCGACCTGGCCGTGGAGTAAGGACGTAATCGCCGAACAGACAGCCCATCTCGACGCAGGACAGCGTCAACGGATTCTGCACGATAACGTGGCGGAGCTCTACAAGCTTGCGGTCTAGCTGTCGGCAGCTTCACATCCTGAGATACCGCATCAACTGGCGGCAAATCGCTTTCGAGCCGTGAGGGATCAACATGAAGTTCAGCCTGTTCATCTATTGCACCGTCGGCCGGCGGGCTGAACTCGAAGGGGGGATGGCCGGCCGCAAACCGGAGCTTTACCAACGCATGCTGGACGAGATCGCGGAGTATGCGCGGTTCGCCGACGATGCCGGATATTTCGGCTTCGGCCACCCCGAACACCATCTGCAGATCGAGGGCTTCGAGATTTCGAACGACCCACGGCTGATGGGAATGTGGATCGGCAAGCACACCAATAAGCTGCGGGTCATCACCTGCGGCTTCGTATCGACGACCCACAATCCGCTACGCGTCGCCGAGGACATTGCCACCATGGACCACATGCTGGGCGGCCGCTTCGGTGTCGGCCTGGTGCGCGGTTATCAGGCCCGTTGGGTCGAGAATTTCAAGGTGCGCGAGGATCTCCACGCGGTCGGTCCATGGAACAAGGATTCGCCGGCCGATGAAGCCAACCGGGAATATTTCAGCGAGTTTGTCGACGTCGTGGTCAAGGCGCTGACGCACGATACCTTCAGCCATCGTGGACGGTACTGGAACTTTCCACCCGTCGGCATGGTCAATCCGCATCCGCACGGCGTCTACACGACCTATGGGCAGGGCGTCGCCCCTGACATGCGCATCAACGAGATTGGCATCGCGCCGCGTCCGCTGCAGACACCGCACCCGCCGCTCTATGGCGGCTTCGCCGCCTCAATGCGCACGGCGCTGTTCTGGGCCAAGTACGGTGGCAAGCCGATCGTCTTGTCGGACAAACTCGACTTCTACACTGAGCTCAATCGCGCCTATCACGACGAGGCCGCGAAACACGGCCGAGCCGTCAAGCCCGGCCACGCAACGGCCTGGGGCGGCATCTTCATTTGCGCGCCGACCGATGCGGAAGCGCACGCGCAGCTCGAGGACATGCGGTGGTTTTGGGACCAATGGGCCACCCCGTTCGGCCAGGGCCTACCCGAGCTGCTCGTCGGCTCACCGGACACCATCTCACGTCGGCTGGAGGCGGTTCAGAAGGCCGTGCCCGGTCAGGACGAGATCGTGCTGCTGATACCGCAGGGTCTGCACGACCGCGGACAGATACTGCGGTCGCTGGAGCTGATGGCGACGAAGGTCATGCCGCGCTTCGCGGCCCCGACTTGATCATGCCGGCGAACCGTTGTCACCCATGACCGATGCAGTATCCGCCGGCGATCGCCGGTTCGGCTTCACCGATGCCGAACTCGTCGCGCATCCCACCGTGTTCGGGCCCGATCTGTTCAAAGACAAGGTGATCGTGGTTTCGGGCGGCGGCAGCGGCATCGGCAAGGCGATCGCCATTCTCTTCGCCAGGCTTGGCGCACATCTCGTCCTTTGTGGTCGCAAGCACGAGAAGCTCGAAGCCACAGTCGCGTTGCTGCGCGGCTTGGGCACCGATGTCGACGCTATGGCAATGAGCATTCGCGAACCAGAAGAAGTCGAATCGCTCATGGAGCGCGTATGGTCGCGCCATGATCGGCTCGACGTCGTCGTCAACAACGCCGGCGGACAGTTCGCACAACCGGCCATCGATTTCAGCATCAAGGGTTGGAAGGCTGTCATCGACACGAACCTCAACGGCACCTGGTACATGATGCAGGCCGCCGCTCGACGCTGGCGCGATCATGCCCAGGCGGGCAACATTGTGAACGTCACGGCCACTATTGGGCGGGGACTGCCGCACATGGCCCATTCAACTGCTGCCCGTGCCGGGGTCATCTATCTGTCGAAGACGGTCGCTGTGGAATGGGCGCCTCTGGGCATCCGGGTTAACTGCCTCGGAGTCGGCGCCGTAGAGAGCAGCGGCTTCGCGCAGTACACTGACCAAGGCCGGAAGACCTTTTACGAAAGTAATCCCATGCGCCGCCCAGGCGATGTCTGGGATGTCGTCGAAGGCTGCGTTTATCTGGCTGGACCTTCGGGCAAGTTCATTACCGGCGAAGTCCTCACGATCGACGGCGGGCAGCAGATGTGGGGTGATTTCTGGTCAGCCGGCCGACCGGACTACTTCAAGATTAGCTAGTCCTCTACATCTGAGAAGAGGTGACGCGATGCTGCCCAAGAAAACGATGGCCATGGTTCAGACAGGTCCGCGCAAATTAGAGCGTCGCGATCTTCCAATCCCACCAATCAGCGCCGACAGCGCCATCCTGAGAATCGAGGCCTGCGGCATCTGCGGCAGCGACCACGAGCAATATGAAGGCGTGCTGAACACACCTTATCCAGTGGTACCGGGTCATGAGCCGTTAGGGGTCATCGAGGCTATCGGCGACATTGCAGCGAAGCGCTGGCGCGTCGACGTTGGCGATCGTGTCTGTGTCGAGACGATGTTGTCCTGTCACTGCTGCAGTACATGTCTTGGTGGGCACTATCATTTGTGCGACCGGCGGCAGATCTACTCCTATATCCCGCTCACCGTAGCGCCGGGAATTTGGGGCGCATACTCTCAGTATATGTATCTCGCGCCAAACGCGATCGTTCATCGGATCGACAAGTCCTTGCCGCCGGAAATCGCGGTCATGTTCAATCCCCTTGGCGCTGGTTTTCGTTGGGCGGTCGAGCTTCCGGGTACTAGCGTCGGCGATACGGTGATGATCTTGGGGCCTGGTCAGCGTGGGTTAGCCAGCGTAGTGGCCGCACGCCATGCCGGGGCGGCCACGATAATTGTCACGGGACTGGCTGCAGATGCCAAGAAGCTAGCCGTTGCACGTGCACTCGGTGCTGACTACACGATCGACGTAGACAATGAGGACCCCAAGCAGCGCGTCCGCGGGATCACGGCGGGCAGGGGCGTGGATATAGTCGTTGACGTCACTTCGTACGCGACCCAGCCAGTACGCGGAGCGCTCGACTACGTGCGTCGCGGCGGGACGATCGTGCTCGCTGGTGTGAAGGGATTCACCATGTTGGACGGCAAAAGGCGTCAAAAGACCGTACCCGACTTCGTTTCCGACATGGTCGTCTGGAAGGAGATTACCATCAAAGGCGCCATCGGTGTCCTCAGTTCGGGCTATCGCAAGGCGATCGATCTCATCGAGAGTCGCAAGGTGCCGCTTGCGCTGATGCACACACACGATTTTGCGTTGGAAGATGCGGATTTGGCGATCCGTACGCTCGCTCGTCAGGTAGATGGCGAAGGGTCGATCCACTCTTGCTTGATTCCCCCATCTTAATGTTAGCACTGAACAACAGCCGGAAGATAAACATCATGGATCTACCACTGCGGCTTCCGCCCTTCGATCAAGAGGTTGCTCGCCGCTTCCTCGACTCGACCGTACCTTCATCCGGCCTTCCAGAGTTCCTCGGTCTGCGCACGACGTTGGTCGAGCCGGGCAGACTGCGCGTGGCGCTGCAGGTTGCTCCGAAGCTGTTGACGCGCTTTGGCAATATGCACGGCGGCGTGCTCTCAGCGTTGTGCGACCATGCGCTCGGGCTAGTGTGCTATCCTCACATGCAATCTGGCCAGTGGGCGGCCACCACGGAGTTCAAGCTGAACCTCCTTACGCCGATTTCCTCCGGTACCGTGGTCGCGGAGGCGCGTATCATCGCCATGACCCGTTCTACCGCGGTCGTGCGAATCGATGTGGAGAATGGAGGACGAGCTTGTGGCGCTGCTCAGGGCACAGTGCTGATCATGCAACCGAGGCCACCCAAGTCCAAGGACTAGACATGGATCGCACCATTTGGACGGTGATAAGCACCGGTGTGCGCTAACGAAGAACAAAGCGCTCTGGCTTCAGCTGCGGCCTGCCATCATGCGGATCGCGCTGTAGGTTATCACTACTTCGTTGCGCTGGTTGACGATGTCGTTGATTGTCGTGACGATTCCTTTGTTCCCTTTGCTCGTCGGTCGGATGGCTGTCACTTCCACTTCACCGTGAATGGTATCACCGACATTTGTCGGAGCGCGCACTTTTATGGTCGATTCCAACATGGCGAGTCCGGTGTGCTGCATCGTGGCCTGAACCAAGAGGCCTTCGATGAAGCAATAGCAGAGGGCGCCCGGCACAGGACGTCCCGCTATTGCACCGTGTCGTTCGCTAAACGTCACGTCGGTGAAGATCATCTCAACCATACCGGTCGCATTGATGAAGTTCACCAGATCAGCCTCGGTGATGGTGCGATTGATGGTGCGGAACTTCTGACCGACCTTGAGGTCAGTCCAGAACAGTCCCAGGCCGACGTAGTCCATGCGATCTCCCACATGCCGCAGCAAGGATAGTGGCGATGGTTACTTTCACTCTCCCCAGAGTATCTGTATTTTGGCATACTTAATTGCATGTTCGAATGCTAATTCGAATTCGGCAGCAATTGTTTCTCATTTGGGAGCGTGTTGGTCGTCGCGGCCAGCCCTTGCTGTGCAGCCTCGCCGGATGTCTCCTTGAGATGGACAAAGCGGCCGGAGAAGCGCTGCTTGCTGCAGTGCTGCCGGACACGACGTCGATACAGCATCATGAGCGCGTTTGAGCTCCGTTGCGTGGGTCGGCATGGTGGCGGGGTTGGCGGCCTTCGTGCTCGGCATCGCCCGGTTTGCCTGTGAGCATAGCGATGCACCGCTCTCGGTGCGCTCCCATCGCCGCGCTCACCTTGCTAGCCGCTTGGACATCATTCGATTGGTGGGATGCCTGGGTTTGTTACTCGCTGCGTCGACAGCAAGGCGGTGGCCTTCTCGACCGTGCTGGCCCTGTTCTGGAGCTCTCGCTGGTCTTCGGAATGAAGACCGAATACCAGGTCAACAAGCGTCGATAGTTTGAGGAAAAGGATTGGCTCCGCGCAGCCGGAGAGGAGCGACTGCGCGGAGCCTGACCAGCGAGGAAAACTTTGGGGACGTCCTCGCAGGGTTCGGAGAGAGAGGGGCCTCGCGCAATGGCATTGGTCCACGCGCAAGACCGAACGGGTACCGACGTCTGATAGCGCTGAGACCGCAAACCATTTACTAATCGTAGAGCCACCTCGCTCGACAAGTCGACAGCTCTATTCAGGACGCTGCTAGCGAAAAAGGTCCGACCTCCTGGTCCGGCAAACACCTCTCGTGCCTGAATCACGCCGCCGCAAAGAGGATGAAAATGTTCACCGCCACGACTATGGCGGCGCGCCTGGGCGTGCCAGTAGTGGCGGTGAAGGCCGTCGCCGACGTCGAGAGCAATGGCGGGGCACACGTCGTCGCGCTCGGCTTCCGAGGCCAGCACTGATCTTCGAGGAACAGGCCCGCCTTCGGCAGCATTGGCCGCGACGTCAACCTCGATAACAACAGTGCTCTTCGATGGACGTCGTCAAATAGAAAGCAGCATTTTTCTGATGTCGTTCTCGGACTGGCTCAACTGAGAGTAGGCCTTAGCTGAACTGTTCATCGAATCTATGCTCGACGGATCGATTTTGACGTACGCAGCAAGGCAATGAGCGGCAGGCCGACGAAGCCGATCACCGCCATGAGCTTGAAGTTATTGAGAAAAGAGATCATCAATCCCTGTCGAGCCAGTTCGAGATCGAGTATCGCAATGCCGGCCACGCCGGAAGGCAACCACGGCATGCTCGCTCCGGGATCGCGGAACCAAGTCGAGAAAGCGGTGAGGCGCTCGCCCAGTTCGCCTCTGTTGACCGCTGCGAAATGCTCGAGCGTGCCAACCGAAATCGCAATACCGATGCTGCCTCCGAAGTTACGGAAGAGGCTGTAAAGCCCAGTCGCCTGGAGGCGTAGGTGACCAGGAAGCGAGATAAAGGCCAGTGCGCTGCTGCTCGCGAATACGAAACCAAGTCCACCTCCTTGCAGCAAGCCTGTCCACGTCACCGACCAGTCGTCAACGTTCATGTCGAATCCCGACGTCTCCCACATTGAGACCATGGCCATGATCATGCCAAGCGACATCAGTATTCTGGCGTCAATGCGCCCGGACATGCGGCCTGCGATGATCATGCTGACCATCATGCCGACTCCCCGTGGCGCGAGCAGAATTCCCGTATCCAGGACCGTCATGCCACGTAACTGCTGGAGGAACAGGGGTAGCAATACCATGCTGCCGAGAAACACCATTCCGACCACAAACATGAGCGTAGTGCAAAGTGTAAAATTGAGGTCCTTGAAAACCTTGAGAGAGACCAGAGAGTTCTCTGACGTAGTCAGGTGGACGATGAAAACGTAGAACGCTGCAGCGGCAATGGAGGCTTCGACGACGGTCTCTTCCGATTCGAACCAGCCATTTCTCTCACCGCGATCGAGGAACAGCTGGAGCGCCCCCACTGCGATCGCGAATGTCACGAATCCGAACCAGTCGAAGCGAGCCGGCTTCTTCGGCGATTCACCGAGAAATACCATAATACCGAGAAACGCCAGGGCTCCTAGCGGCAGGTTGATGTAGAACACCCAGCGCCAGCTGTAGGAATCGGTCAACCAGCCGCCAATGATGGGACCCAGCACGGGCCCCACCATCACGCCCACCCCCCAGATTGACATCGCCGAAGCATGCCGTTCGGGCGGGTACGTATCGAGCAATATCGCCTGCGAGAGCGGCACCATCGCGGCGCCACACGCGCCCTGCAAGACACGGAAGACGACCATTTCCGGTAGCGACCCGGCGGCGCCGCAGGCCATAGAGCTGATCGTGAACCCGCAGATGCAGCTGAGGAAGACGCGGCGCCGACCGAACCTCTGTGCCAGAAAGCCGATCGGCAGCGTCATGATCGCCATCGCCGCAACAAACGAAGTCACTGTCCACGACACCTGATCGCGGGTCGCGTTCAGACTCCCCTGCATGTGCGGCAGCGCAACGTTGGCGATCGTGCTGTCAAGGGCATAGATGGTTGTCGCGAGCATGACCGATGCCGTGATGCCGGCCCGGCTCACGTGCGGTCTAGGGGCAGTGTATTTCACTCACCGCCATCCGCACGCCCTATTGCTCGGGCGACGAGGTTAGGCAAGGGACGATTATAGCCGGTGTCGATCGTTACTTGCGCGCTCATGCCGGCCCGCAACGCCGGAAGCGAGCGTGCTTCCAGAAGTTGAATACGAACGGGAATCCGCTGAACGATCTTGACCCAGTTGCCGCTGGCATTCTGCGGCGGAATGAGGGCGAATTCTGCTCCTGTCGCAGCCCCAATGCTGCGAACCTCGGCTGAGAGCTTGACGCCGGGGAAGGTGTCGACGGTCGCTTCTACGCGTTGTCCGGCCACGACGCGGGTGAGATCTGTTTCCTTGAAGTTCGCTTCGATCCACTTCTCACTCATGGAGATAACCGAAAACAGCGAAATTCCGGGGCGGATATGGTCCCCAGGTCGAATAGAATCGACTCGCGACACGATGCCGTCGACCGGCGAGAATATCTTCGTGCGCTCCAGCGCAACCCGCGCCTCGTCTATCATGGCCTGAGCTTGCTTGACGGCTGGATGCTCATCGGCGGGAGCTTGCTCGTCGCCGCCAAGTTCTACAACCAGACGCCCGATCTCCTGTCGAACGATCGCCATCTGTTGACGGGCGCCGTCCATCCGGTTCTTGGCTTCGTCGAGCTTGGCTGCGCTAACGACGCTTCTTGCGGCAAGCGTCGCGCCACGATCGTGTTCGCGCTCGGCATAGCTCGCCATGATAGTCGCCAGTTCCAGTTCCTCGCGTTTTTGCCGGATTTGGGCACGCAAAGAATCGAGCCGAGCGACCGCGGAGGCCCGCTCGGCCTCAGCCCGCGACAATGCAATCCGGTATAGTTCGTCGTCTATTGCCAGAAGCGGCTGTCCCGCGCGGACAGCTTCATTCTCGCCCACGAGCACGGAGGCGATTCGTCCCGAAACCTCGGCCGAGATGGTCGTCTTCGCCGCTCTTACATAGGCATTGTCGGTCGAAACGTAGCGCGCGCCGTAAATGTACCAGTATCCGCCGCCTGCTAAGGCGACCAAAGGTACCAGCGCGAGTAGAAGGAGCCGGGTCCGGCTTCGCGAAAATCTGCGGGGACGGATCGCTATCGCCGGGGGCGGGTCGTCGCTCATTCTGGTTGCGGATGTCCCGCCGGTCGAAGGCCGTCCCTGCCGGCCTTTGACATGTTGTTGCGCGCGACAGCAAGCGCGCGCAGTAGCGTCGATCGTTCCTCCGGACGGAGGCCGGTCATCGCCAGCTCACGGGTCTCTCTCGCCAGGTCTTCCATGCGGGCAATCAGGGGCCGGGCCTTGAGCGTGGCAAACAGACGCCATGCGCGCCGGTCCTGCGCGTCCGCACGACGCTCGATCAATTCCGAACGCACGAGGCCGTCCAGCACGCGACTGACCGAGATCGGCCGCATTTCCATGATCTCGGCGAGATCGGCAGCGCGTAATCCTGGCTTGCGAGCTACGTGCACGAGAAGGCGCCAGCTCGATTGCCCCAACCCGCTCCATGCCATCTGGGCGGCGAAGTGGCGACGCATCAGTCGCGCTACGTCGTAGACCAGCATGCCCATTGTTTGGGTGGGATCATCCGGCTCGGCAGCAAGCGTTGGCGACGATATCATTAGTAAGTGATCTAAACTTATTGGTTGGCGGACGCAAGTCGATAGGACGGAAAGAGTCTCGACGTGTTGATCGAAAGCGGCGCTGTCAGACGCGCAGGAGCGGCGCCCTTGGAATCGCGCGCGTTCGCAGAGCGTCAACCAGCGGGCTGCCGCCGCGGCGCTCTACCGGCAAGCAGAGGTATTTCGTCAGAAAGGGGAGTTCGCGGTGGCCGCCGAGGCGTATAGAGGCGCAAGAAGCTGGCATGGAGTCCTAACCGGGCCTTGCGCTGTTGCGCCTCGCACAGGGCCGCTGCGACGTGGCCGGAACCGCCATTCGTCGCGTCGCAAGCACGACGGTGGCCGGCTGAAACGAATGAGCCAGCTGCCCGCCTATATCGAGATCATGTTGGCCGCCGGCGACGTCCAGGACGCGCGCAGCGCCTGCGCAGACTGCACTCGGCTCGCTACGCCGCGCCTTCGAGGTGTGGCAGCGGATCGAGGCGCTGTACGCCGCTGCGCGTGTGCTGATTGGACTGGCCTGCCGTGCCCTTGGGGCGAGGACAGCGTCGGTCTGGAGATTGGCGCTGCCAAGTGCGTGTTCGAGCGGCTGGGCGCCACGCCGGATTTCACTCGGATCGAGTCGCTGATGGAGGCCGTCCCTTCCTTTGGCAAACAAGCCCGTAACGGAACGCCGGTTGCTCTGGGCCGGCATTTCGACTGCCGTGCTGGAGGGCGGCGACAGGCTGCCGGTCGTACTGCTGCGGGGCTCCATGAGGAACGCAACCCATAGGATGGGGATCATACCGGGTCCCGTGGCATTGCTCGCCGGCGCCATCGCGGCCCGCTGCGCCAGAGCACGGACACCGGCTTAGCCGGCTCGTGCTCGTGGACGCGGTCGGCCTGCGTCCGTTCGAGCCGGCACTGGAGTCGCTCCCTTTGTAGAATTTCTTCGCGCAACCGACCCAGCGCACCCACGAGGACCTCTGACACCACTGTGCGTTCGACCTGAACGCGCTGCGTCAACGCATGGGCGAGCGGTGGCGGCCGTTCGAAGCCTACAATCTCGATCGTGCTCGCACGCCAAGCGTTCAGGTGGCGGCTGCCACGCTCACGGAGCATTTCTGAGTGCGAGAGATTTCGACCATCGACTTCGCGCGCATAGCAGTTCCGACCGCGGGGCTCCCAGGACCGATCAACGCCGCTTGCGGTAGCCGAGGAGCCCACGGTGCGCTTCGGATGGCCCCTGCATGTGATGGAGGACTGCAACGACGATCCCCCTGTACCCTTCTCACGCGGTTCTAGGAATGCACGCCGCCGCTGGTCGCGCGAAGTGAAGCGTAGCGGAACGTAGCGTGACCAGCGGGCGACGGCCCGAAGCGGCGTAGACTTCGAGAACCGAGCCGGTTCGCCGGGAGTAGCCTATCGCCCCCTGTGGCCTGACCACCTGGGGGGGACGCGCACCCCGGCGGATTGGCCGCGGTCGATGCCCCGTGGGGAGTCTGCGCCGGAACCGGGTTTCCGAGCGCCAGTACAGGGATTGGTGAAGATCGCGGTGGCTCGTCATTCGAAACGGGGGAGCACTATGAGCAATGAGCGACGATGGTACGCGGGGGTCGATTGGGCGAGCGAGAGCCATCACGTCTTCCTGACAGATGACGCCGGCACGAAGCTCGGCGAGAAGATCTTCAAGCATGGTGGCGAGGGCCTGGCCGAGATGGCAGCCTGGTTGATCGCGACAAGTGGCTGCACTGATGTCGACCAGCTCTACGTTGCGATCGAAGTGCCCCATGGCCCTGTGGTCGAGACGCTGATCGAGCGCCGCCTCAACGTCTACGCGATCAATCCGAAACAGATGGATCGCTTCCGCGACCGCTTTACGCTGGCGGGTGCCAAGGACGACAGCCGCGACGCCGAGACCATGGCGTCGGGTCTTCGCACCGATCCGCGCTGCTTCCGTTCGCTCGCTGCCGTGGACCCGGTCGTCATCGAGTTGCGCGAGTGGTCTCGCATCACAGAGGACCTTGGCACAGAGCGTATTCGTCTGACTAACCGCATGCGCGAATAGCTCTGGCGCTACTTTCCGGCTGTTCTCGAGTTGGACAGCGACCTTGGTGCCGAATGGTTGCTCGACCTCTGGGAGGCTGTGCCAATGCCCGACAAGGCGCACCGCATCCGCCAGACCAGCGTGGCCAATATCCTCAAGCGAAATCGCATCCGACGGTTCGATGCCGCCCACGTGCTGAGCGTGCTCCGGCGGCAGCCAGTGACCGTGGCCGAAGGAACTACCGAAGCAGCGAGGGCGCACATCGCCACATTGGTCGCCCGCATCCGCCTGCTCAACCGCCAGATCTGCAATGCCCATCGCAGGCTCGACCAACTGACAGCCCAGCTTGCCAACTCTACGGAGGCCGAGCCGGGGCTGGTAAAGCAGCATGACGCGGAGATCCTCGCATCCTTGCCGGGAGTGGGACGGATCGTCCTCGCCACACTGCTTGCAGAAGCCTGGGATGCCTTGCAGCGGCGTGACTACGCCACGCTACGCAGTCTGACAGGGGTCGCGCCCGTCACCAGGCGGTCGGGCAAGAGTTGCATCGTGGTACGACGGCAGGCCTGTCACGATCGTCTCGCCAACGCCATGTACCATTGGGCACGGGTTGCCATTCAGCACGACCTTCGAAGTCGAGCGAAATACTCGGCTCTTCGAAGCCGAGGGCATAGCCACGGTCGTGCTTTGCGATCCGTCGCCGATCGCCTCCTCAACGTCGCCTGCGCCATGCTCAAAACAGGCACAACCTTCAACCCCGCCTTCAACGCCCACATTAGCCCTTGCTGAACGTGGGGAGTCCCCCCTTCGAGCAACCCGAAGCGCTGCTTCGTACGCTGCGTGTTGCGCTCGACGTGTCTGATTGCCGGGACCAACAGGAACCCTGAAGGAGGTCGCGATGACCGAAGCATTCGATGCAATCGTCGTGCGCGCTCGCTACGCCTGTTCGCCGACGGCGATGTTGCGGGCTCGGAAGGGATATCGGGTACTCGTGGTCGTCCGCGCCACCTTTCCGAGCGACACGGTGTCCACCCACATCCTGCACCCGCTTGGAGTCGAAGCCCTGTCGAAGTGGGGCTGGTTCGATCGCCCGGCGTCGGACCGGATGCCCGCCGATCCACACGTAAGCCTTCGACTTTGGTCCTCTCACGATTGCCGGCGCGCCGGGCACGAGAGACGCACCAGCCGCATACTGCCCACGGCGGACAATACTCGACAAGCTGCTCGTCGACGCCGCGGCTAAATCCGGCGCGGAGATCCGCGAAAGATTCCGCCGTCGAGGAGGTCTGGGTCGAGGATGGACGTGTGGTTGGTATAAAGGGCCACCCTTCAGGCCAGTTTAGACCAGTCCCAAGCCGAAGCAAGGCTAGCGGCGACGGTTACCTTCACTCTACAAGAATGAGGGTATACCTAGAGGCATGTTCTAATGTAAATTAGAATTCGGCAACAATGATTTTCATATGCTCGCGTGTCGATCGTTGGAACAACGCCCCGGGGGGGGCATTCCGCCACAAGCAAGTCTGGCCAAATCACAAATTGAAATGGTAACGCGTGTTGAAATTCTAATGTATGCTCAATAAAGAGCAAAGCAGATACTGCAAACTTCAGCGGTCTTTGAGGATATTCGGAGACGCACATAGAGGGCGTAAGATATGGACTGCACCGAATACTTCGATACTCTTGAAACACGTTCGGCCGAGGAACGGGAGATCGCTTTGACCTCCGACCTCAAGGCGCAAATCACGCATGCCAAGGCCAATGCGCCGTTTTTCGCCGAATGGCTGAAAGACGTTGACCCAGCCACAGTGACCAGCCGCGCTGCGCTCGCGAGACTTCCAGTGCTGCGTAAAGGGAATCTTGGGGCCGTGCAGAAGAAGAGTCCGCCGATGGGTGGGTTGCTCGGTGTATCGCTCTCGCAGGTCCAGCACATCTTTATGTCGCCAGGTCCGATCTTCGAGATCGACACCGCAGAAAGGGACTATTTCCGCGGCGCACGGGCTATGTACGCCGCAGGCTTCCGCGCCGGCGATATCGTCCATAATACCTTCTCATACCACCTTACACCGGCCGGGATCATGATGGAGACAGCGGCGCGGGCGTTGGGCTGCATCGTGGTGCCGGGCGGCGTCGGCCAGACCGAGTTGCAGCTCGACGCCATCGAGGCCATCCGGCCGGTCGGCTATGTTGGCACGCCTTCGTTCCTGAAGATCCTTCTCGAGAAAGCCGATGAGCTTGGAAAGGACATATCGTCGATTCGCAAGGCGTTCGTCGGTGCCGAGGCGCTGCCGCCTTCGCTGCGCCAGATGTTCCGCGACCGCGGCCTCTCTGCCTTACAGAGCTACGGCACCGCCGATCTCGGCACTATCGCCTACGAGTCCCAGGCGCTCGAGGGCATGATCGTCGACGAAGGCGTGGTAGTCGAGATCGTGCGGCCCGGCACCGGGGATCCCGTTGCCGACGGTGAGGTTGGCGAAGTGGTCGTTACGACTTTCAGCAAGGCCTATCCACTGGTGCGCTTCGGTACCGGCGACCTGTCCGCGGTGCTGCCCGGCATCAGTCCTTGCGGCCGCACGAACACGCGCATTAAGGGTTGGATGGGGCGTGCCGACCAACGCACCAAGGTCAAGGGTATGTTTGTCGACCCAGAACAGATTGCACTGATCGCACGCCGGCATTCCGAGTTGGGCCGTCTGCGGCTCGTCGTCGACTGGGTCGATCAGCAGGACGTGATGATCCTGAAGGTTGAGCTTGCGGGTGGTTCCACCAACTTGGTCAAGTCGGTGGAAGGCGACGTACAGAACATTTGCAAGGTCCGCGGACGGGTCGAGTTCGTGGCGCCCGGCAGCCTGCCCAACGACGGCAAAGTGATCGACGATGTGCGCAAATACACCTGATCCCGCGAGGCCCTGAGGACGAGACAGTCTCCCCACCACGACGCCGGTTCGACCTTGTCGCCCAATGAATAGGCTTGGGTAGTAGGCTTGGACACGGCTCTCACCGACGACTTCAGCGGAAGAGGGTCGCGTGAAAATGTGGAGGATGAAGATGGCGCAGAGTGATCTTAGTGGCAGGGTGGCGGTGGTGACGGGCGCCGCGAGGGGGCTTGGCCGCGCCTATGCGTCGGGACTTGCCAGGGCTGGAGCTTCCGTGATCGCGCTCGACTGCTCTGACCCCTGAAAACTGGATCGTTTGAGGTTAGAGTTTTCCGGTTGTTTCCCGAGGCTGGGAAGGAGCGGAGAGCGATGAAGGCATCGAAGTTTTCGGAGGCGCAGAAGGCGTTCATCCTGAAGCAGGGCAATGACGGGATGCCGGTGGCGGAGATCTGCCGCAAGGCCGGGATCAGCCAGGCGACGTACTTCAACTGGAAGCGCAAGTACGACGGTCTGCTGCCGACGGAGATGCGGCCGCTGAAGCAGCTCGGTACCCATCCGAGGAATGCCGCCTGTTGAGCGAGAAGAGTTAGTGAGAGTGTAGGTGTCCACGTGATGGAGATGGACACTTGTGATGACAGGGGTATCGACGTGGGAATTTGGCACTATCCGGCGGCGCCGGAGGTCTGAGGAAGAGCGGCGGCGAATCGTTGCCGAGAGCTTCGAGCCCGAAGCGTCGGTGTCGATGGTGGCCAGACGACACGACGTCAATACGAACCTGCTGTTCACGTGGCGGCGCCGGTACGGGACTGAGGTCCAAGGCTCTGGCGGGTCGGCGATGTTCGTGCCGGCGGTGATAGCGAACGATGCGAT
>JAFKFK010000063.1 GCA_017307275.1 Alphaproteobacteria bacterium
GTCGAGGGCGAGGCGCGGCAGCAGCGTGTCGAGCAACGACTGTTGCCCGGCACGCAGCTTCTTGCCCCGGCGACGACCATGCAGCGTACGTCGGCGGGTTTCTTCCATGGGATCTTCCGAGCCGTCCTTACATGATCACGTCGATCAGGTACGGGCCCTTCTGCGACATGGCATAGGTGAGCTGCTTGGTGAGCTCGTCGAGGTTCGTCGCCTGGCCGCCCGGCACGCCCATGCTCTTGGACATCATGGCGAAATCGAGCGTCGGCCGGTCCAGGGTCAGCATGTCGATGGCACGCGGGCCGGGGTTGGCGGCGCCGACATCGGCGAGCTGGCTGTAGAGGATGTTGTAGGAGCGGTTCGAGAAGATCATCACGCAGACATCGAGATTCTCGCGCGCCATCGTCCACAGCGACTGGATCGTATACATCGAGCTGCCGTCGCCGATCATGCAGATGACCTTGCGATCCGGGCAAGCGACGGCGGCGCCGACGGCCACAGGCGCGCCGAAGCCGATCGAGCCGCCCATGTTGTTCAGCCAGTCGTGCGGCGGCGCGCCGGCGCTGAACGGGAAGAAGCCGCGACCCGTCGTGACCGATTCGTCGACGACGATGGCACCTTCCGGCATCGTGGCTCCGAGCGCCTGGCCAAGACCGTCGAGCGTGAACTTGCCGGTCGGCCGGTCCGGACGGCTCGGCTGGGCAATGCCGGCGGGCTTCTCGTTCAGCGCGCCGAGTTCGGCCGCCAGCGCTTCCAGCGCGACGATGGGATCGCCCTCGACGGGGCAAAGCGTGCTGATCTCGCAGTCGTCGGGCGACAGCACCGAAGGCTTGCCGGGATAAGCGAAGAAGGCGAACGGCGCCTTGGCGCCGCACAGCACCATCTGCTTCGTGCCCTTGAGCTGCGCCAGCGCGTTCTCGACCACGAAGTGCAGACGCAGGACCGGAATTCGGCCAGCGCCGCGTTCGATGCGCGCCGTGCCACCCGCGCCCTGCACCTTGCAGCCCGTCTTCGCCGCGATCTTGCCGGCGAGTTCGAGACCACGGGCCCGCAGCGCCCGACCGCCGATGAACAGCATCGCACCGGGCTGCTTCAGCGCCTTGGCGGCGGCCACGACCGTGTCGCTGGTCGGGGCCGGCGGGGCCGGCGTCGCGGGCGTCTCGGCCACGCCGTCGGCTTCGGTCCAGGCCGTATCGGCCGGCAGGATCAAGGTCGCGATCTGGCCCGGCGCGACGCGCGCGGCCTGGATCGCCGCGGCGCCATCGGCTGCCACGGTCTTGGACGTCGGCGAAGTCTTTACCCAATGCGAGAAGGGCCGCGCGATGCCCTCGATGTCGGCGGTGAGGGGCGTGTCGTACTTGATGTGATAGAGCGCGTGCTCGCCCACGATGTTGACGATGCCGGAGCCCGCCTTCTTGGCGTTGTGCAGGTTGGCCGCCGCATTGGCTAGGCCGGGACCGAGATGCAGCAGGGTCGACGCCGGCTTGTCGGTCATGCGGTAGTAGCCGTCGGCGGCACCGCTGCAGACGCCTTCGAACAGGCCGAGCACGCAGCGCATGCCCTCGACGCGATCCAGCGCGCCGACGAAGTGCATTTCCGAGGTGCCAGGATTGGCGAAGCAGACCTCGACGCCACCCTTCACCAAGGTCCGAACCAGACTCTCCGCTCCGTTCATCACGTCCCCCAAAAAGCTCAATCGACCGAAAAATCACAAAGAGGGCGGCACCCTAGGCCAGAGCCGGGCCGAACCCAAGTGCTTGCAATCGCTTGCGAAATTTCTCTCTCGAACGTTCTTTCTTTATTCTCAACGATTTATCCAGTAAACTTGAATGATTATCTGAGCATTCATTTGAACTCTTAAGAGCAAAAGTTTTTCTGACCCATGAGCCATTCGGTCCTCTCCGAGAGCTCGGCCGTCGACGCTCCCTTCATCGTCGGGCCTGACCTCGTCGAATTCGATCGCCGCGAACTGCCGATCTACCAGACGCCCGAGTCGCGCTGGGCGGAAGCCTGCGTCGACGATGCCGCCTACGGCGCGCCGCTCGACCGGCTGTTCGGCGAACCCGATCCGGTCTTCATCGATGGCGTCGCGGGTCCGGGTTCCGGCCAGCCCCTGCCACCGATCGGCGCGGATGCGCTGGTCACGCTGAGCGATCTTTCCGACGCGCTGTTGCTACCGGCGGCCGACGAGCCGACCGGCACGACCCACGACATCGCCGCGATCTACGATTTCGGCGCCGACAGCCACGCCGTCGTCCATCTGCACGACGGCTGGAGCTGGGAGCAGAGCGCCGCAGAGTGGTCCTACGACCACCACGGCTAAGGCCCGGGTCTGACGCCCTGAGGCTGAGGTCTAGGCGGCGTCGCCCAGTTCGAGCTGGACGAGATTCATCCAGTAGGCCGCGCCGGTCGTCAGGATCTTGTCGTTGAAGTCGTAGAGCGGCGAATGCACGTTCTGGCAGCCGCCCTCCCCGGCGCCACCGTTGCCGATCATGATGTAGGCACCGGGCTTCTTCTCCAGCATGAAGGCGAAATCTTCGGCGCCGGCAATCGGCGACGTGTTCGGCTCGACATTCTCGCGGCCAACCGTCAAGGCCGCCGCTTCGACCGCGATCGAAGTCTGCTCCGCGGCGTTGATCAAAGCCGGATAACGGCGGAAATACTTGGGGATCGCCTCGCATCCACCGGACTGCGCAATGGCCGTCGCGACCTCCGCCAGCCGGCGCTCCAGCAGTTCGCGAACCGCCGGCGAGAAGCTGCGGGCAGTGCCTTTGACCAGGACTTCCGACGGAATGACGTTGGGTGATCCGGCCGTTCCCGCCGCGATATGACCGACGCTCAGCACAGCCGCCTGGCTTGGCGGCACGTTGCGACCGATGATGCCCTGCATTGCCACGATGAACTGCGCCGCGACGTAGGTTGGATCGGTACCGCGATCGGGCATCGCGCCATGGCCACCGGTGCCCTTGAACGTGACTTCCCAGCTATCGGACGAGGCCAGCATCGCACCGGGACGGATGGCGAAATGGCCGACCGGGAAGCCGGGCATGTTGTGCATGCCGTAGACGACATCGCAGGGAAACTTCTCGAACAGCCCTTCCTCGATCATCACCCGCGCACCGCCCAGGCCCTCTTCGGCAGGCTGGAAGATGAAGTGCACCGTGCCGGCAAAGTCCGGCGCTGCGGCAAGCTGCTTGGCCGCCCCCAGCAGCATCGTCGTGTGACCGTCATGACCGCAGGCATGCATCTTGTTGGGGATCGAGGAGGCGTAGTCGAACTCGTTCTTCTCCTGCAGATGCAGCGCATCCATGTCGGCGCGCAGACCAATCGTCTTCTGGCCCGGCCGGTTGCCCTTCAATGTGCCCACGACACCCGTCGTGGCCAGACCGCGATGCACCTTGATGCCCCAGGAGGTGAGCTTGTCGGCCACGATCTGCGAGGTCCGCTCCTCCTCGAAGGCCGTCTCGGGATGGCGATGGATGTCGCGTCGGATGGCGGTGAGGTCGGCCTGGTCGGCGGCCAGCAGGTCGGCGGTGAAGCGGGTCATGTGTCGGGTCCTTTCGCAGGGGGAGACTAGCCGGAGTCCAGTCCGTATGAACACCCATCGCTCGGCGGCGCGCTGGATGGGCGCAGGGGTGGCGTCGCCTCGCCCGTCGCGCTAAACCCCGGCCGCCATGATCCTGTTTCCCGCTATCGATCTCAAAGACGGCAAGTGTGTGCGCCTGCTGCGCGGCGACATGGCACGAGCCACGGTGTTCAACGACAGCCCGGCTGCACAGGCCAAGGCCTTCGCCAATGCCGGCTGCGAATGGCTGCATCTGGTCGACCTGAACGGCGCCGTTGAAGGCCATCCGGTGAACCGCGCGGCGGTCGAGGAGATCCTGAAGGAAGTCACGGTCCCGACCCAGCTCGGCGGCGGTATCCGCACCATCGAGAGCATCGCGCAATGGATCGAGGCCGGCGTGCAGCGGGTAATCCTGGGCACGATCGCCGTGAAGGAGCCCGGCCTCGTCAAGGCGGCATGCAAGCAGTGGCCCGGCAAGATCGCCGTCGGCATCGACGCCCGCGACGGCATCGTGGCGGTCGATGGCTGGACGCGACAGAGCACCGTACGCGCGCTCGACCTCGCACTGCGCTTCGAAGACGCCGGCATCGCCACCATCATCTACACCGACATCGACCGTGACGGCGCCATGGGGGGCGTCAATGTCGACGCCACGGTGACGCTGGCCCAGCATCTCACCACGCCGGTGATCGCGTCGGGCGGCGTCAGCTCGCTGGACGATCTGCGCGAACTCCGGCCCAACGAGGAATTCGGCATCGTCGGCGCCATCGTCGGCCGCGCGCTTTATGACGGCCGCGTGACGGTGCCCGACGCCATCCGCGTGCTGAAGGGCGAGTAGGGGCGTGCTGAAGGTCCGCATCATCCCCTGCCTCGACGTCAAGGACGGCCGCGTCGTGAAGGGCGTGCAGTTCGTGGGTTTGCGCGATGCCGGCGACCCGGTCGAGCAGGCCCGTATCTACGATGCCGCCGGCGCCGACGAACTTACCTTCCTCGACATCACGGCGAGCCACGAGAACCGCGACACCATCCTCGACGTCGTCGGTCGCACGGCGGAACAGTGCTTCATGCCGCTCACCGTGGGCGGTGGCGTGCGCCAGGTCGAGGATATCCGCCGCCTGCTGCTGGCCGGCGCCGACAAGGTCTCGATCAACTCTGCAGCCGTGTCCCGGCCGGAGTTCGTGCGCGAGGCCGCCAAGAAATACGGCGATCAATGCATCGTCGTGGCCATCGACGCTCGCAACGTCGGCCCCGGCAAGTGGGAAGTCTTCACCCATGGCGGCCGCAAGGGCACCGGCCTCGACGCGGTGGATTGGGCACGGCGCATGGCCGAGCATGGCGCGGGTGAAATACTGCTCACGTCGATGGATCGCGACGGCACCAAGTCCGGCTTCGACCTTGAGTTGACGCGCGCCGTCTCCGATGCCGTCCCGGTGCCGGTCGTCGCGTCAGGAGGCGTCGGCACGCTCGACCATCTGGTCGAAGGCGTCACGCGCGGCGGCGCTTCGGCGGTGCTGGCCGCGTCGATCTTCCACTTCGGCGAGTTCACCATCGCTCAAGCGAAGGAACATCTCGCGCAAGCAGGCGTTCCTGTACGACAAATCTCGCGCGTGGCCTGATTTTGGCGTAGAATTGTCGTCTTAGTGTTTCAAGGACGCTCGTCGAAGAGGCGTCTGATAAAATCGAGCGCCCGTCCCCTGCGGGCGGCGGAGTTCTCCCCCGGATGGCCAAGAAGAAAAAAGCGAAGAAGGCGCCCAAGACCAAGCGCCATGATGGTCTCGCGAGCGTCGACGAGCATGTGCTCGACCGCCTCTATGTCGTGATCGACAGCCGTAAGGGCGCCGATCCCGAAACGTCCTACACAGCCCGCCTGTTCAGCCGCGGCCGCCAGCAGATCGCCAAGAAGCTCGGCGAGGAAGCGGTCGAGGCGCTGATCGAGGGTATCCGGGGCGACAAGCCGAAGCTGGTCGGCGAAAGCGCCGACATGCTCTACCACTTGCTGACCTTGTGGGCGGCGACGGGCGTGAAGCCCGCGGCCGTGTGGGCCGAGCTGGCGCGTCGCGAGGGCCTGTCGGGCATCGCCGAGAAGGCAAGCCGCAAGAAGTAGCCGACGGCCGGCCGCCGTCAGTGCGGCGGCATCGGAATGAAGATCGGCGGGACGCCCGACATGCGCGACCGGGCCTTGATGTCCTCGTCGTTGGCACCATGCGGCTTCAGGTAGACGTAGAAGGGCGTGCGGCGCTCGACCACGTCGTTGCCCGGCTGCGCTTTCTCGCTGACCAGCAGGTCCGACTGGATGCGCACATGCATGTAGCCCGGGATCAGCTCCGCCCAGTTGGCGACATCGGGCGTGAAGAGGACGTCGTAGGAATAACCGTCGACCAGCTTCACGACGCCCCAGCTCACACCTTCGGCCGGCCGTGACGGCACCTGCAGCCAGTTCATGCCCGACTGAACATAGACACCGACGGCATTCAGCATGACGTAGAGAGGCCCCGCCGGACTGGTGTTCTGCAGGAAGAGGGTCATGCGGAACGACTTGCCGTCGGGCTCGTAGGCGATGCGCTTCAGCTCGACATAGAGCGACCGCATCGCCGTGTTCTCGAGCAGCAGGCGCGCCTGGCGGGCTTCCTTCAGGGCGCGTGCCTGGTACCAGCCGACTCCGGCGTCGACGGCAAAGGCTGCCAGCACGACCGCAACGACACCGATCACCACCGGCGAGCGCCAGAAACCCAGCCGCCGGCCGAGCTTCACGGCGACGTTTGCCGTGGGAGTGGCCGTCTTGCGCGGCGCGGCGGCACGCAGTTCGTCGAGCAACTCGCGCGGCTGATCACTGCCCGAGGGCTGACCCGCAGGGCGCGCCGCCTCCAGCCGACGCTTCAACACCCGCGCCTCGGACTGGGTGGCGGCGAGCTGGCGACGCAGGTCGGCGATCAGCGCGTCCTTGCTTGCCTCTCCGGGCTTCGCGGGATTTGCCGGCCGCTTGCTCATTCGACGATCTCGCCACCGGCGATGTGAACGATCTGCTCCGCCTGCTCGGCCAGGGCGAGATTGTGCGTCACCAGGATCAGGGTCGTGCCGCGTTCGCGATTGACCGCGAGCAGCTCGTCCATGATCTCGATCTCGGTCTGCTCGTCGAGGTCGGAGGTCGGCTCGTCGGCCAGGATCATCGCGGGATCGTTGATCAGCGCCCGCGCGATCACCGCACGGCGCTGCTCGCCGGCCGAGACTTCCGACGGATAGGCGTCGAGGTGATCGCCCAGCCCCATCTGCCCCAGCAGGGCGGAAGCACGTGCATAGGTATCGCCGGCATTGCCGCCCCGATTGAGCATCGCCGGCAGGGCGACATTGTCGATCAGCCGCAGGGTCGGCAGCAGGCTCGCGAACTGGAAGACGTAGCCGATGCGGCGATTGCGGAAGGCCGCAAGTTCGTTCTCCGTCAGGTCCCAGATATCCGTGCCGTTGACCACGACGCGACCCGCCGACGGCCGGCTGAGGCCGCCGATCATCGCCATCAGCGACGACTTGCCCGAGCCGGACCGGCCGATGATCGCGGCGAACCGGCCCGCAGCGACCTGAAGGTCGATGCCGGCCACCGCCGCAACGGCGCCGCGCTCGGTGACATAGTCCTTTCGCAAGCCGAGGCAGGACAGCATGGCTCAGCCCTCGCCGCGCACGAGATCGTAGGGATCGCTGCGGCTGGCGCGCCAGGCCGGATAGAGCGCCCCCAGGGCGCCGATGACGCTCGCCAGCACGATGGCGGCTACGGCCACGGCGACCATCTGCGGCGTGTCGAGCCAGACGAACGGCACGCCGACGTTCTCAAGGTAGTAGACCAGCGACCGCTCGTAGAGACGCATCACCAGGATGCCCAGCACGACACCCAGCGCGCCGCCGATGCCGGTCGCGATCACGGCCTCGATGACCATCATGCCGACGATCTGGGACCGTCGCGCGCCGATCGCCTTGAGAAGCCCCAGCTCGCCCCGCCGCTCCGTCACGATGGCGGAGAACAGCACGCAAACCATGAGCGCCGTGCTGGCGAACATCAGGACCATCAGGGCAAGGACGCCGTCGAGCAATGCCGCCAGTCCCTGCCGGATGCCGCTCATAGTCGAGTCGCCCGTGACGACCTTGACGCCTTTCAAAGTCGAGAGGATCGCAAAGCGCGCCTGCAACGGCGCCGCACCCGGCGCGAGTTCGACGAGGAAGCCGCTCACCTTGCCCGGCTGCAGGGCGGCCGGCGGCGATCCGCCGCCATGACCTCCAATGGAAGTTGCCAGCGCATCGAGTGTACGGAAGCTCATAAAGACGCCGCGCTCGTGGGTGCCGACGCCCGTTTTTCCGAGCCGGCCATAGACGGTGTGCGGTTTGCCGAAGATCAGAAGTTGCGAGCCCAGCGGCGCCTCGCGGCCGGCGCCCAGGATCACGTCGCCCGGCAGCAGCTCCCGGTTCAGCTTCTCGACCAGCCAGGGCTGGATGGTGAAGTCGAGCGCAGGATCGAAGCCGATCAGGTCGGCCGACTCGTGATGGCTGCCGATGCCGGAATGCTCGACCCGCGCGATCTTTTGCGGCGTCGCCCGGCTCACGCTCGTCAACTGCGCCTTGGCGAAGAGGTCCGCGTCGAGCACCAGGTCGGTCGGTTCGACGGTCAGGAGCGCAGCGGTGATGTTGGTCAGCGCCCCTTCCGACACCACCATCATGTCGGCGCCCATGCGGGTGAAGCCGACCGCCATGCTGCGGTCGATGCTGCGCATCAAAGTCGCGCCGGTGAAGACGACACCGCTCGCCACCGCGACCGCAGCGATCAGCAGGAAGCTGCGGGCCTTGCGACGACCGAGATTCTGCAGCGCCAGGCTGGCCAGCAGCCAACGCAGGCCACGGCGATCAGCTGTCATTGCCCCGGCGGAAATTGTCACGAAACGCGATCACGTCGTGCCGCTCAGAGCGTGCACGAGCGGGTGTGCTTCATATGCTCGAGCTTGGTCGGGATGATCACGCAGTCGTGGTGACCGCCGTTGCTCGGCAGAATGCCGATCAACGTGTCGGTCGAAGTATCGATGACGGCTATGCCGCTCGACTGGCGCTGGAAGCCGCTGAACGGCGTCAGCACGTACTTGCCGTCGTAGGTGATGGCAGGCGTCTGCAGGTCGGGCCCGATGCCCTGGATTTCCTTGATGATCGTCCAGGTCTTGGTGTCGACCACCATGATGCCGCTGAACGCCGGCGAGGGATGCAGGATGGACAGGTAGAGCTTGGAGCTGTCCATCGAAAAGACCATGTGGAACGGGTTCGGGTATTTGCCGCGCCACAGCGGATCCTCGACATGGGCAACCTTGCGCCAGTTCTTCGGATCCGGATCCCGGCAACTGAAGACCGAACAGTTGTTTTCCCGGAGATTGTTCATCATCACGAGGAACTTGCCGTCGGGCGAAAAGCCGATTTCGTGACCCGGCGAATGGATCTTGTCGAACACGACCCGCCAGGTGTCCTTGTCGATCTGCTCAACGGGATACTGATCCTGCGAATCCTTGTTGAACTGCAGGAAGGCCGCCGGCTCGAAGTTCTTCTCCGGATCGAGGATGCAGATGCCGCCGCAAAGGCGAACCACGGTGGCCGCCCAGCGGCCTTCAGGATGCCAGATCGTGCCGTCGGCGCCGGTCAGCGTCAGCGGCGCATCGCCGGGCAACGAGCCTTCTTCGACGAAGAGCTCGCCCATCGGCACCATTTCCCAGTCGATCTTGTTGCCCTTCGTGCCCTTGTAGTCGTAGAGCCCCGTGCGTTGATCGGGATAGATCTTCTTGATCGTGAGCGTACCGCCCTTGATCCAAGCGTCACGCAGATTGGCCACGTTGGGTGTCCAATCGAACTTGAGCGCAGCCTTCACCTTGGAGGTCGTGCGATCGAAGCAGGCAGCGATGTCCTTCTGACCGTCGGTCACGAAGTACGACTGCGCATCCTTGGGGTTGACCGTGACATGGACGCCGAGGCCGAGGCCGGTGCTCTCGGAGACGTTCTCGATCAGCTGCATCTGCGTGCCGTCGTAGCGCACGCGATAGATGTTGGTCCCGGGCGCCGGCTCGGTGATGGCCGTGGGAATACCATAGATCAGCGAGTTCTTGCCGCCCTGCGTGCTGTTGACGAACTCGAACCCGTGATAGGGGTCGGCGCTTGGGAAGGCGCAGAGATGGTGGCTGATCGGGCTGTAGTCGCCATAGTTCCAGTACCAGATCGACGCCATCACCCGGTTCGAGTTAAGGTCGATCGCGTAGGTACCGCCGCCCATCTTGGTTGGCAGCAGGGCAACCCAGTTGCCGAGGCTCTGACCACGTACGTCGGCGCGGGTATCGACGACCTCGCGGACGATGCTGTGTCGCTGCGCTTCCGTGTAGTTGGCACCACCATGACGGGCACCATGATCCGACACCGATCCGCCGCCCAGCATGTTGTAGCTAATCACACCGGCCTCGGCGACGACGGCCGTGCCGGCAGCCGCACCGATGATCGTGCGCCGGCTGAAGCCGCGCTTTTTCTCCGCCACCGCAGGCATCGCCGCCTTCTTCTTGGCGTCGGATTCCTGTTTGGCAGTCAGATAGGTCTGGAATTCTTCGCGATCCTTGACGGCGACTTCTTCGCGCCGCTTCACGAACGCATCGACCGCTCCTTGCCGGGCGGGAACCTTGCCCGTGCCCTCGCTGGCGATCTTGACGCCAGGGCCGCCACGCGACGCCTGTTTGGTCTTCGACGTCTTGGACTTCTTGGCCATCTGTCGACTTCCCCCGATCAACTGCGCTCGCGGTACGGCGCAAAATACTAGAGAGGCAATACGTAGATTCATATCGGAAGTTGACTGCGCTGCCGCAGATCTCGACACAGCGGTGGACCCGCCGCCCCGCAGCATGCTCAACTCCTTGGATGGACTACGCGGTCGTCATCAGCGCCATCGTGCTCGGACTCTCCGTGCTGGCCACGGCGGCCAAGTTCCTCGATTGGTTTCTCCATTCCGATCCCAAGACGATGGTGCGCACCGTCCGTTGGATGTTGCTGCTGCTGATCGTTATCGGCCTACCGCTGCTCGTCATGATGCTTCTTCGCGAGCAATGGGTCGGCGCGATGCTGCTGGGCGCGGGCATGCTGATCGTCGGCACGTTTCTCAAGTGGCGCGCAATCCTCGGCCCGCTGAACGCCCTGTTCAGTCATTTCCGGCCAAAGCCTCGGCCCTTCGAGATGCCACCCGTCTGGGAAGAAGAGGAAGAAACGGCCACCGATCCAAAAGCCGTGGCACGCGCGGCGGCGATCCTCGAAGCCTATGTCAGGCGGACGACGCCGAATGCCCTTCCCGCCGAGGTTCGCCGCCTCAAGCACGTCGCGCGCGACGACGGCGAAGACGAAGGCAATGGCGGCGACATGTCGGTGAAGGAGGCGCTGGAGGTGCTCGGGTTGCCGGATGGCGCCGCGATCGCCGACGTCCACACCGCCCATCGACGTCTTATGCGGATGGCTGACCCCGACGAAGGCGGCTCACCCTACCTCGCCTCTAAGATCGATCTGGCGCGCGACGTATTGGTCGATGTCTTGCGGCGGCGGACGAAGCCCGCCGCCATCGGCACGGCAGCGTCAAAGCGGCTGCCGAAGAACTAGCGACCACCAGAATCGGCCATCAGCCCAATCGTGCTGGCAAAAGCCCAGTTCCACCGGCTTCTGCCTAGCACAGGCGACGACGCACGCGAGGACGTTTCTGGCACTCAGCCATGCTAACAACCTCATCCAAAGCGTTTGCCCCCGTGCCGAAGCACAAGGAGCTTCCCGAGGCACGAGCAAGGCAAGCGACATCGCCGTAAGTGACTTGCTCCGGAGTTCATCATGTCCGCCTATGATCGCAACAACGTCTTCGCGCGCATCCTTCGCGGCGAGCTACCGTGCAAGAAGGTCTATGAAGACGAGTTCGCACTGGCCTTTCACGATATCAATCCGTTGGCGCCGATCCATGTGTTGGTCATTCCCAAGGGCGAGTATGTGAGCCAGGCGGATTTCGGCGCGAGCGCGCCGCCCGAACTGGTGACGGGTTTCTGGCGTGCCGTGTCGAAGGTGGCACGCGATCTCGGCCTCGACTCCGAAGGCTATCGCATCGTGGCCAACCACGGGCCGAACGGCGGGCAGCTCGTGTTTCATTTCCATGTCCATATTTTCGGCGGCCGGCAGATGAGCCACGCCATGCGCAGCATGCCGAAGTCGGACGGCCAGGGATGATCCGTCGTCGCGTGATGCTGGCAGCGGGTGTGCTCGCGCCTGCCGCCGCACGCGCCCAGGGTCGGCGGAAGCCACCGGGATTCTACGAGGGCGGCCGGACCAAGGAACGGGCCGTACGCTTTACAAGCCGTGGCGTGACGCTTGCCGGCACCCTGCTGTTGCCGCTGATCAGCGAGCTTCAGTACGTGCCGGGCGTCGTGCTGGTCGCCGGCAGCGGCCCGACGGATCGGGACGGCAACAACGCATTGGTGTTGGAGCGCATCGATCTCCTGAAGGACATCGCCGAGCTGCTGGCGCGTCATGGCATCGCCTCGCTGCGCTACGACAAGCGCGGCATCGGTCAATCGACGCTGAGGCCGCGCAACTCGCTGGCAGCCGAAGAAGCCTTCTTCGCCTGGGACAATTTCGTGGCCGATGTCGAGGCCGCCCACACCGAACTGCTGCGCCATAACGAGATCAAGCCTTACGCAACGGCGCTGCTGGGCCACAGCGAAGGCGGGCTGCTGGCGCTCGCGGCCGCCAAGGCACTGGGCAAGAAGGTGCATGCGCTGGCGCTGGCGGCGACGCCCGGCCGCAAGCTCGACGAAATCGTGCGTGCGCAGGTCGAGCGCAATGCGCCCGCTCTGCGCGAGGCCGTGGATCGCACCATCGCCACCATCCTGGCGAACGGGCGCGTGCCGACCAGCCTGCCACGCGAGCTCGATCTCCTGTTCCCGCCCTATGCCGGGCCATTCCTGCAGAAGCTTCTTTCCTTCGATCCCGCCGCGGTGCTGGCGGAAATCCCGACAGCCTGCCTGGTCCTGCAAGGGGGTGCCGACCGGCAGGTCGTGCCGATGGGCGATGTGCAGCCCCTGATCGATGCATTGCGCACGCGCGGCGTGCCGGGCGAGGCCGTCGTCTTTCCGCAGGTCAGTCACAACCTCAAGCTCATCGCCGAACCCAGCGATCCCGGCTTTGCCGGTCCACTGGCGCCGACGGTCGCGGAGGCGCTCGTGAGGTGGCTGACGCTGGCGCTCGGCGCTTGATCGCGCGGCACGGCGGACCGATCATCGCGGCGAAGACGGAGGAAGAATATGAGCGTGACGGTGCGTCCGGTGACCTCGGCGGTCGGGGCGGAGATTCTCGGAGTCGATCTCAGGAAGCTCAGCGACCAGGACTTCAATGTCATCGAGAAGGCCTGGTACGCCCATTCGATGATCCTGATGCGCGGCCAGCAGCTCAGCGACGACGATCTGCTGGCCTTCAGCCGCCGTTTCGGGGAACTCGATCCGCCGCCCAACCAGGAGCGCGGCCGTATCAGCCCGCCCGGCTATCCCGACATCTATGTCGTCTCCAACGTGCTCGACAAGAAGGGCGAACCGATTGGAGCCCTGGGCGCCGGCGAAGCAGTCTGGCACACCGACATGAGCTATCTCGACACGCCACCCGACGCTTCGATGCTCTTCTCGCTCGAGATCCCGCCGAGCGGCGGCAACACCTGGTTCTGCGGCATGCAGGCCGCATGCGACGCCTTGCCGACCGATCTCAAGAAGAAGATCGAGGGCCGCCGTATCAAGCATGACGGCACCTACAATTCCGGTGGCTACCTGCGCAAAGGCGTGACCCCGACCGACGATCCGATGGCCGCACCGGGCGCCTGGCATCCGGCAATCCTGCGCCACCCGGCCAATGGCCGCGCCACGCTCTATCTCGGTCGGCGGCGCAACTCCTACGTCGAGGGCTATGACCGCGCAGAGTCGGACGCCGTCCTCGAAGCGCTATGGACGCACGTCACCCAGCCGCAGTTCGTCTACGAGCATCATTGGAAGCTGGGCGACCTCGTGATGTGGGACAACCGCTCCACCATGCACCGCCGCGATCCGTTCGACGGCGAGGCACGGCGCGTCATGCACCGCACGCAGATCAAGGGCACGACCCGTCCGATCGCCTTTGCGGCTTGAGCCCGCACAAGCAGGGGACATGCCATCGCGAAAGCACGACCAAACGCATGAGAGGTCGCGATAGTGCACGGCATCAGATGCGAACTCGACAAGAAGGGAACCGGCATGCCGATCGACCCTTGCTGAGATCGCTGATCGCGTAAGATCTTCAGCGGCGTGGCGGATTGCCCAGCGCGTCCACTTCGCCGACGACCCAACCCATAACGCGAACACCTTCGACCTGCCGGGGTACCCCGGCAAGTTGCTGTCGGCTCTTCACACCGACCACGATCGCAGGGCGACCGATTTCGTCCTCGCCCTCGCCGACCATCACGACGCCGTCGCCTTGCATCAACTGGTCGTGATTGCGCGCGAGAACCTCCGAGACGGAACTCTCTGCGGATTGCTCCGCAGACTCCTTACGCCGGACGTCGTCACCTTGGAGAGCCTCCGGATCCGGGAGTGCGAATTCCTGCTTTGGCGATTGGGCCATGTTCCAGCCTCCCTTGAGGTGGGTGGGGACAATCGTCCCCACCCAGCACAGAGCGCTAAGTATAGAGGCGAATATCAAGGGCACTCAGAACCCTCGTAATACGATTTGCAAAAGTAGTGCCCCCGCCGCCTGCGTAAAGCAAGCCCACCGCACGCAGCCCGGCCGCCCATTGCCACACGAGAGACCCTGAATCGCCACCGGCGCTGAAATCGCCGGAGGTTCCACGTATCGCGATCTGGTCCCTGAAATGGCCGACGCGACCGCCGCCGTAGTTTACGTTCACCGAAACATTGATCGCCGTTACGCGACCCGATTTCAGTTGCGTCGTGCGACCTGTCTTTCCGACCGTCATGCCGACAGTCGGTGCGACGGGCGTGGCTCCCGCCCTGAAGTAGTGGAGAGTTCCACCCGAGAGGTAGACGAGTTCGCGTCGAACACGGTCGGGCCAAGCCCAGCCTGTCGCAGCGTCGACATAGTTTATGCCTCCGCTGAAGTTGATGGGCACAAATCTCTCGAGGATCGCGATCTGATCCTGCGGACACTTGCCGCCATCGTAGAGCCCCGGCTGGCAGATACAGTCGCCGAGACTTGCAACATTGCTGTTGGCAAGGACGTGATTGTTGCTCAACACCATCAGTCTGTTCGTGCGGGGAGCATGAAGGCCGACGGATAGACAGCCCAATGTGCCGGCCGTGATCAGTCGATGGCCGACGGAAACACCACCGGGCGCGGGGCGAATCCTGAAGCGATGACTGAGAGCATCGACGACTCCGACAGGTACCTGCACAATCGGCACCTCGGAGAGCGCGCGGGTTCCGGCAACCGAGCTTATCTCGCTCATCACCTGACTGTTTTCCTGTCGTTCGATGGTGAATACGACAAGGCTCATCTCGCCAGGAGGTGGCATCTCTTCACCGCCAGGCGCATCCGGATCGCCATAGCCGAAGCCCACGCCAACGATGTTGCTGCCCTCGACCTCCTGGACGGATGCGGCAGCGCCCATCGCTCTAGCGTCACCGGCGAGTTTCTTCTCGATCTCGCCCTTCAAGGAGACGATATCGTCGTCGACCTCCGCTTCGATCGCAGCGGCTTCGTTGTCTACGACAGCAGCCCCCAGTTCATCTTCGGATGGCGACTCAAACGTTTCATCGCCTTCGCCGCCCTGCTCTTCCGGGCCAGCGTCGCTTGAAGGGTTTCCGAAATCATCGTCGGATGAAGAACGAGAAGAGCCTGATCGTGGCGTGGGTTTACTCGTCTTAGCCATTGTATCCCTCCTGTGTATGAACAAGGCAGAAGAACAAAAGCGACGCGAAAAACTCCTTCCCGCGTGATGAGCATCACGCAGGCACCAGAACTCCGTTCATTGTGTTGGATTTAGAGAGACGTAGATCTCATGAGGTGGCCGAAACCTCCTTCCCAAAACGAATTTGGTAGGTTGCGCAGATCCACCACGACGCGATCACGTATCACAACCATTAGATGTGTGGCAAGATTTCATGTTCGCGAACGGGACGCGTATCGCGAGAATCCAGCGATCAATTCGATGTGATTCGCAGATGCATACTATCGAACAATTACAATCGAACGTGACCGATCCAGTGCGTTTGCCGCACGGCATTTTTGGTCAGGGATCGACAACTGTTTTTGAACACTGCCCTTAAAAAGGAAGCTTGCGGGAGAAGTGCGCATGCCGAGCGTTCAGCAATGCAACAACATGGAGTAGAAATACCGAAAGGATAACCGACCTCGTTCATACAACTCATGAGCACGGTTACGCTGCCAACGCTGTGCGTGGTTGCGGGCGGCGGTAACTCAGCGCCTCGGCGATGTGCAGGCGGCGCACGGCATGGGAGCCATCGAGGTCGGCCAGGGTGCGCGCGACCTTGAGCGTGCGATGCCAGGCGCGGGCGGAAAGGCCGAGGCGTTCGGCAGCGCGGCTGAGCAGCGCGCGGCCCTCGGCATCGGGTTCGGCAATGGTTGCCAAAAGCGCCCCATCAGTGTCGGCGTTGCAGCGCGGCTTGGACCAGTTCCGGGCCCGCTCGCTGAAGAGGCCCGCGGCGAGGTCGGCTTCGACGGCGACCAGCTTGCCCTTGCGATCGAGTTCGGCGAGGCGGTCGCGCTGGACGGCACGGGCAGCGGCGACGCGAGCGGCAACATCGGCCGAGCTTTCCGCCGGCGGCGGCAATGCGAGGTCGGCGGCGGCAACGGCCGGGACGTCGATTGCGAGATCGATACGGTCGAGCAGCGGCCCCGAAAGCTTGCCCTGATAGTCGGCGCCGCAGCGCGGAGACCGGCCGCAGGCCCGCGACGGCTCCATCAGGTGGCCACAGCGGCAGGGGTTCATCGCCGCCACAAGCTGGAAGCGCGCCGGATAGGTGACATGCGCGGCGGCCCGCGCGACCGTCACGCGTCCGGTTTCGAGCGGTTGGCGCAGCGCCTCCAGGACGGCGCGGCCAAACTCCGGCAACTCGTCGAGGAACAGCACGCCATGATGGGCGAGCGAGACTTCGCCCGGCTTGGCATGGCGGCCACCACCGACAAGTGCCTGCAGGGTCGCCGAGTGGTGCGGATCGCGAAAGGCGCGGCGGCGGCTCAGCCGGCCTTCGCCAAGCGCGCCGGCCAGCGAGCGCACCATCGAGGATTCCAGAGCTTCTTCCGGTTCGAGCGGTGGCAACAGGCCGGGCAAGCGCGCGGCCAGCATCGACTTGCCGGAGCCAGGCGGCCCAATCATCAGCAAGTTGTGGCCGCCGGCAGCCGCTATTTCGAGGACGCGCTTGGCACTCTCCTGACCCTTGATCTCGGCAAGGTCCGGGTAGCTCCCGCGATCCTCGGCCATCAAAGCCTCGGGCGGTGGCAGCATCTGCTTGCCGCGCAGGTGGTTGATCAGGGCGAGCAGCGAAGGCGCGGCAATGATCGGTGGCCGGTCGCTACCGTCGGTGTCGAGGCCTTCTCTGGACCCGTTCCCACCACCGCTCCAGGCCGCCTCGCCCCCGCACACCGCCGGGCAGATCACGCCGCACCCCGCCGCCCGCGCGGCGATCGCCGCCGGCAGCACGCCGGGCACCCGGCTCAGGCTCCCGTCGAGCGCCAATTCACCCAGCACGACGTAATCGTCGAGGCTCCCCGCTTCGATCACGCCCATGGCGGCCAGCAGGCCCAGCGCGATGGGCAGGTCGTAGTGGCTGCCCTCCTTGGCGAGGTCGGCAGGCGAAAGATTGACCGTGACCCTCTGCGGCGGCAGCACGAGGCCCATGGCCCTCAGGGTGGCGCGCACCCGCTCCCGGCTCTCACCCACGGTCTTGTCGGGCAACCCCACCATGGCGAAGGCGATGTTTCCGGGCGCAATCAGCACCTGAACGTCGACCGGCAGGACATCGACGCCCTGGAAAGCCACCGTCCGCACCTTCGCCTGCATGTCCTGCTCCCGACGTTGTGACGGGAACAATTAATGAACGAATACTACAGTAGTAAAGCACGCGTTAGTTGTATTCGACTCCAACCAGCGGAAAATCAGCTCTGCGTTTGTGCACGCCAAACCTTCGTGGCGCTGCGTGATAAAGTCCGCGCCGCATTGTGGGAGACGTTTGTGACAGCAACCAAGATCAGCGACCTCAATTTCACGCCACCGGCCGCCGTGACCGAGCTTGCCGCCAAGGTGAAAGCCTTCGTGAAGGAAAAGGTCGTGCCCTACGAGACGGATCCGCGCTGGGGCGCGCATGGGCCAAGCGAAGAACTGCGCATCGAGCTGAACGACCTGGCGCGTGCAGCCGGCGTCTTCGCTCCGCAGGTGCCGAAGGAATATGGCGGCGTGGGCTTGAGCCAGGTCGGTCGCGCCTATGTCTTCGAGGCGGCGGGTTACTCGATCCTGGGACCGACGGCGATCCATTGCGCCTCGCCCGACGAGGGCAACATCCATCTGCTCGACGTCGTCGCGCGTCCCGACCAGCGCGAGCATTTCCTGAAGCCGCTGGCCATGGGCAAGTACCGCTCCTGCTTCTGCATGACCGAGCCTGACGGCGGCGCCGGCTCCGACCCCAGCCTGATGAAGACGACGGCGCGGCTCGACGGCAACGAATGGGTGATCAACGGCCGCAAGTGGCTGATCACCGGCGCCGGCGGCGCGGGCTTCGCCATCGTCATGGCCAGGATCGACGGCGGCGAACATGACGGCAAGGCCACGATGTTCCTGGTCGACATGCCCAATCCCGCCATCAAGCACGAGCGCACGCTCGATACGATCGACTCGAGCTTCACCGGCGGCCATGCCGTACTGAACTTCGACAATCTCCGCCTGCCGGCCGAAGCCGTCCTCGGCGAGATCGGCAAGGGCTTCCGCTATGCCCAGGTTCGGCTGGCGCCGGCGCGGCTCAGCCATTGCATGCGCTGGCTGGGCTCGGCGGGACGTGCCCAGGAGATCGCGACCGACTATGCCCGCCAACGTGTCGCCTTCGGCAAGCGGATCGGCGAGCACCAGGGCGTATCCTTCATGCTGGCCGATAACATGATGGACATCCACATGGCGCGGCTCGCGATCTGGCACACCGCCTGGCTGCTCGATCAGGGCGAGCGCGCTTCCAACGAAAGCTCGCTGTCGAAGGTCGTCTGCTCCGAGGCGATCGCCCGCGTGGCCGACCGCTGCCTGCAGATCCTGGGCGGCATGGGCATCACGCGCGACACCGTGGTCGAGCGCATCTTCCGCGACACCCGCGCCTTCCGCATCTACGACGGCCCGTCTGAAGTCCACCGCGCCGTACTTGGCGAGCGGATCGTCAAAGGCGGGCTCTGATCCCCGCGATCACTGGTGCAGATGGCAGGCGACCGCGCGGCCGCCCTCCATCTCGCGCATCGGCGGATCGACGGTCTTGCAGACATCCATCGCCTGCGGGCAGCGCGTATGGAAACGGCAGCCCGGTGGTGGACGCATCGCCGACGGCACCTCGCCGGTGATGATCTGCTGCGGGCGACCCGCCTCGACCTCCGGGTCGGGGATCGGGATCGCCGCTAGCAGCGCCTGCGTATAGGGGTGCAGCGGCTTGGCGTAGAGCTCGGCACGCGACGCGATCTCGACGATGCGGCCGAGATACATCACCGCGATGCGATGACTGATATGGCGTACCACGGCGAGATCGTGGGCGATGAAGACGTAGGTGAGGCCGAGCCGTTCCTGCAGTTCCTGGAACAGGTTTACGACCTGCGCCTGGATCGAGACATCCAGCGCCGATACCAGCTCGTCTCAGAGGATCAGCGACGGCTCCAGGGCCAGTGTGCGGGCGATGCCGATGCGCTGGCGCTGTCAGCCCGAGGATTCGTGCGGATAGCAGTCG
>JAFKFK010000064.1 GCA_017307275.1 Alphaproteobacteria bacterium
GGGAAACAGCGCGTTGACGATGGTGTTCTCCGGAGCCGTAACCAGAATGGAGTCGAGCGTGCCGGCATTGTCGGGGATGGTTGGCGCCACGACGCATTTGATGCCGAAGGCCGTATAGGCCTCCGTGTAGCACATGGGCGAGTTGATGCCGTAGATCGACGAGCCCGACGTGCCCGCATAATCGACCGAGATATGGTCGGCATGGATGGTGACGGCGGCGTGCAGGTCGATCGGCGCATCGTAGCCGTCGATCCGCATGTGGCCCTTCCAGGTGCCGCGCGGCAGTTTGGCGATGGCGGCCACCATGCCGGCGCGGCTCTTGTCGATGATGTGCGTGCCGAGTTCGTCGAGATCGGAGATGCCGTGTTCGGCCATCATGTGCGACAGCCGCTGCTCGCCGATGACGTTGCAGCCGATCAGCGCGTGAATGTCGCCTTCGACCTGTACCGGCTCGCGCACATTGGCGCGCACGATGCGCATTACGCTCTCGTCGATCTTGCCTTCGCGCATCAGCGGCAGCAGCGGCAGGAACAGCCCTTCGTGGAATACCTGCCGGCCGTCGGGCGATTGGCCAAGGCCGCCGATATCGACCACGTGCGTGGTGCAGGAGAAGAGGGCCACAAGCTTGCCATTGTGGAAGGCGGGCGAGGTGACGACGATGTCGTAGAGATGCCCGGTGCCCTTCCACGGATCGTTGGTCACATAGGCGTCGCCCGGCTTCATGGTCTCGACCGGGAATTCGCGAATGAAGTGGATGACGCTGCGTGCCATTGAATTCACATGGCCCGGCGTGCCGGTGACAGCCTGGGCCAGCATGCGGCCTTCCAGATCGAACACGCCGGCCGAGATATCGCCGGCCTCGCGCGCGCTGGTCGAGAAGGCTGTTCGCACCAGGGCGCGCGCCTGTTCCTCGACGACGGAAAGCAGGCGGTTCCACATCACCTGCAGGCGGATATCCGATGGAGTGCTCATGCGCGGTCCTCCAGTACGATCTGGCTTACAGAATTGAGGCGGGCCGCGAAGCCCCTGGGGACGACGGTGGTCGTCCCATCCTCGACAATCAGTGCCGGCCCATCGAGCACCATGCCGGGCTTCAGCGCGTTCCGTTCGTGGATCGCAGCCTGCTCGCGCACTCCGCTGGCCGGATCCAGCACCTCGCGATGGCCGGACGGCGCCGGTGCGGCAAGGACGGCGATTGCCTTCGCCGGTGCCGGCAACGGCCGGTCGGTGGCAAGGGACAATGTCCAGGTCAGCGCCTCGACTTCGAGCTTGGGAATGGCACGGCCGAACACCGTTTCGTAGGTCGCCTCGAAGCGGTGACGCAGTTCTCGCGTGGCATCGACGCCGAAGGGTTCGTTGGGAAGAGGGACGGCGATCTCGTGGCCCTGTCCGCGATAGCGCATGAATGCTTGCCGTTGCTCGACAAGTTTTTCACCCGGTGCCGCCGGCTGCACCACGGCCTCGGCTTCAAGGCGCATCGCGACGAAGAGTTCGTTCAGCATCTTGGCGTCGAACATGTCGAGCCGTACATGGCGCGTGCGCACCACTTCGTAGGCGATGGGCGCGCGGAGGAAACCGAAGGCCGAGCCGACACCGGCGCCCACCGGCACGATCACCCGCTTCATGCCGAGCTTGCGGGCGAGCCGTGCAGCGTGCAGCGGCGCCGCGCCACCGAAGGCGATCAGGTCGCGCTCGGCCGTGTCCTTGCCGTTCTCGACGGCGTGCACGCGGGCCGCACTCGCCATCGTCTCGTCGACGATCTCCGCGACGCCGGCTGCTGCACCCTGCGCATCCGTCTTGAGCGGGCCGGCCAGCGACTGCAATGCCGCCTCGGCCTTGTCGCGATGAAGCGGAATGGCGCCGCCCGCGAAGCGCTTGGGATCGAGGCGACCCAGTGCTGTATCGGCATCGGTAACAGTGGGTTCGGTGCCGCCGCGGCCGTAGCTCGCCGGGCCGGGCACACTGCCGGCCGAGTCGGGGCCGACCTGGAGGCGACCGAGCGCGTCCAGCCGCGCGATCGAGCCGCCGCCGGCACCGATCTCGACCAGCTCGATGACGGGAATGCGCACCGGCAGGCCAGAGCCTTGAATAAAGCGGTAAGCGCGCGCGACCTCGAACTGCCGCGAACGCTGCAGCTCGAGATCGTCGAGCAGGGTGAGCTTGGCGGTCGTGCCGCCCATGTCGAAGGCAACGGCCTTGCGGGCATCGTTTTCTGCCGCGACGGTGCGCGCCAGGATGGCGCCGCCAGCCGGACCGGATTCGACCAGCCGCACCGGATAGCGCCGGGCCGTCTCGACAGTCGTGATGCCGCCCGACGACATCATGAGCAGCAGCGGGCCGGCGATGCCTTCGCGCTTCAGGTCGGCTTCGAGCTGGCCGAGATAGCCCGCCATGCGTGGCAGCACATAGGCGTTGGCGATGGTGGTCGAGGTGCGCTCGTACTCGCGGATCTCGGGACAGACTTCGCAGGACAGCGAGATCGCCACGCCCGGCAGCTCCTCGGCCAGGATCGCGCCGGTGCGGCGCTCGTGTGCCTCGTTGGTGAAGCTGTGCAGGAAGCACACGGCGACAGCTTCGACCTTCTCCTTCCGGAGCTCAGCGGCGACAGCGCGTACGGCCTTCTCGTCGAGGGCAAGCAGGACGGCGCCATCGGCAGCGACGCGCTCGGGGATGCCAAAGCGGAGGTCGCGCGAGACCAGCGGCTCGGGCCGCTCCATGTAGATGTCGTACTGCTCGAAGCGGTGCTCCCAGGCCATCTCGACGGAGTCGCGAAAGCCTGCCGTCGTCACCAGCGCCGTGCGTGCGCCCTTGCGCTCGATCAGCGCGTTTGTGGCGAGCGTCGTGCCGTGCACGACCAAGGTGACATCGTCTGGCCGGCATTTCGCTTCGGCGAGGATCGCGCGCACGCCCTCCAGCACCGCACGCTCCGGCGCGTCGGGCGTGGTCAGGATCTTGGTGGCGTGAGCGGTCGCACTGGAGCCTTGGCCGACTTCCAGTACGACATCGGTGAAAGTGCCGCCGATATCGACGGCCAGACGCGCGGACATTATTCGTCGAGCTTGATGTTGCCCTTGCGCACCACGTCACCCCACGTGACGGAGTCGCGCTTCAGGAAGGCCACATAATCGGCCGGGGAAAGCACGGCTGGGGTAAGGCCGTTCTCGTCGTACTTCTTCTTGATGTCGGGCTCGGCCAGCACCTTGGCGACGGCGGCATTGAGCCTGTCGACGATCGGTTTTGGCGTGCCGGGAGGTGCCGCGAGGCCATACCAGTTCTCCGCCTCGTAGCCTTTCACTGCCTCGGCCATCGCCGGCGTATCGGGCAGCACGGGCCAGCGTTCGGGCGAGGTGACGGCCATGGCGCGCGCCTTGCCGCTGCGGATCAGGCCCAGGGTCGCGGGATCACCGAAATAGGCATCGACGATGCCGGCCGCGAGATCGTTCAATGCGGGCCCGGTGCCGCGATAGGGCACATGTACCATCTTGAGCCCGGACATCTGGGTGAAGAGCTCGCCTGCAAGATGCTGGCTGGTGCCGATACCGCCGGAGGCCCAGCGCAGCTCCTGGCGCTTCGCCAACTCCATGAATTCCGGGAGCGTCTTCGCCGGCAGGTCGTTACGCACCGCCACGATGAAGGGCATGCGCACCAGCCGGGTGATTTGTGCCAGCGCCTGCGGGTCGTAGGGCATCTTCGTCCGCAGATGTGGCCCCGCAGTCAGTGTGCCAGCGCCAGTAAGAGAGAGCGTGTAGCCATCGGGCGGGCTGTGCGACATCGCCTCAACGCCGATGATGCCGCCGGCGCCACCCTTGTTCTCGATCACGATGGTCTGGCCGAGTTCCTTGGACAGCGGCTCCATCATGAGCCGCGCCGTCAGGTCCACGCCGCCGCCGGGCGGGAAGGGGACGATGATCTTGATCGGACGCTCGGGATACTTGCCCTGTGCCGCGGCGCTGCGCGCAACGAATGGCGCTGCAAGTGCTGCAGCCAGCAACTGTCGGCGAGAATTACGCATACAAACCCCTTCCTGCTCCCGGCCGCGAGCTTGACAGGCGGGCATCGCTCCTTCAACACTTTACCGATTAGTTAACTATATGTCGGAAGGCGAATCCCCATGGCGAAAGCATATGCAGGTGGCTGTCACTGCGGTGTCGTCCGCTTCGAGTGTGACCTCGATGCTGCTGCCGAGACCAGCCGTTGCAGTTGTTCCATCTGCGCCAAGGGCCGGTTCTGGAAAACAATTGCAAAGAAGGACGCCTTTCGCCTCGTGAAGGGGGCCGACATGCTGACGGAGTACGGCTTCGGCAGCGGCGCCATTCGCCACTGCTTCTGCCGGCAGTGCGGCATTAAGCCCTTCGGTCGCGGCAACATGGAAGAGCTGGGCGGCGTCTTCTATGCCGTCAACGTGGCTTGCCTGGACGGCGACGCGCCGCTGCAGTACGCGGCGCGCGAGGTCGTCTTTCAGGACGGCGCGAACAACGACTGGTCCAAGCCGCCTGCCGAGACGCGCCACCTCTGACGAGCTAGAGCGCTACCTTGCGGAACACTTCGACGAAGCGGTCGACATCCTGCTCGTCGTTGTAGACGTGCGGGCTGATCCTGAGGCGGCCGAGCCGCGGCGCGGCGTAGACATTCTCGGCCGCAAGCTTCTGCGGCAGGTCCGGGGCCATGCCCTTGGGGAACTGCAGGCTGAGCACATGAGGCGCTCGCAGCTTCTTGTCGATCACGTGCACGCCTGTGTTGGCGAGTCCGTCGGCCAGCCGGTCGGTGAGCATGGAGAGCCGCGCCGAAATCGGCTCGTTGCCCCAGCCCGCCATCATCTCCATGCCGAGGGCGGCCATCTCCATGGAAATGAAATGGTCGCGCTCGCCCATGTCGTAACGCCGCGCGCCGTCGGCATAGGCAAGATCGCGGAAGTAGATCGTGTCTTCGGCGGCGACCGCCTTGCGCGCCGGCGCCGTCTGTTCCAGCGGCACGCCGTGCTGATGCCGTTTGGCGACGTACATGAAAGCTCGGCCATAAGGCCCCAACACCCACTTGTAGGTCGGAAAGATCAGGAAGTCGGGATGGAGCGCTTTTACGTCGATGCGGCGGATGCCGACATCGTGCGTGGCGTCGACCAGCAATGCCGAGCCCTTGGCCTTTGCGGCCTTGGCGATGCGCAGCATGTCGAGGGCACCGCCATCCGACCAATGCACCGAGGAAATCGAAACCAGACCGAGCGGCGCGGCATCCTTGCGCTCGATTGCTTCAAGCACCGCCGACGTCCAGTCGCCATCGGTCGGCTGCTTCACGGTCTCCACGGTGAAGCCTGCCGCATCGGCCCGGCTCATCCATTCCAGGACAGGTGAGGTGTGATCGTCCTGCAGCACCAGCACACGGCTGCCGCGCGGGATCGACATCACCTTGCCGGCGGTCGAGACGCCGTAGCCGACGGAAGGGATGAGCGCGACATCGACGGGATCGGCGCTGATCAGTGCCGCAGCCGCTTTGCGCGCCCGTTCATATTGCTCGCTCTGGAAAGTGCCGGCGAGTTTCCAGGGCTGGCCTTTGCGTCCCACGGCGGCGCGTCCCGCGTCCTGCACGGCAATAGGCAGAGGACTCCACGAGGCGGCATTGAAGAAGCAAACGTCGCGCGGGATGTCGAACAAGGCGCGCTGGCAGGGAAGCATGGACCAAGTCTCCGATGGTTCGCAGAGAGCGAGACTAGCGCGGCTTTCTCATTACCTTCCATGTAATTGAGAGCAGCACTTGCGGCGCGCATCTTCGCCTCATGAGACCCAAGGAGGGTTCAGATGAGCGTCCAGTCTCGCAACAGCTTCGTCCATCAGCCACACAGCCTTGCCACGCCGGCGACGCCAAAGCTGACCCTGTCTGCACGCATGGCAGCAATGCTGGTCTTATGGCGTGGCCGCATCGAAGCACGGCGTTACCTGGCCGAACTCGACGCGCGCAGTCTGCGCGATGCCGGTATCTCGCCGGCGGCTGCAGCTTATGAATGCGGCAGGCCGTTCTGGCAGAAGATGGGAACGCTTCGTTAACCATCTAGGGTCTCCGCCACATTCTCGCCACACGATCGAGGCTTTTTCGGGAACCACCCCTGTTCCGAAGCGTTGATCCGTCGCGCGCAAGGCGCGGCCGCTCGCTCGGGACGGTCCCCGAACGCGGCGTGTAGCGGTCCAAGGCCCTTCGCGCCCCAATGGCAAAGCTGGCGCAGAGGGGTTTAGATGGCACCAGATTTCGATCGTATGACAGCATTGTTTCTCGATCTCGATGGCACGCTTCTCGAGATCGCGGCGACGCCTGAGACGGTAGTCGTGCCGCCTGCGCTTCCGGCGCTGCTGGACCATCTTCGGACACTGCTGGGTGGCGCGCTGGCGATCATCAGTGGCCGGTCGATCGTCACCATCGATCGGCTCCTGAAGCCGTTCAAGAGTGCCGCTGCCGGAGAGCACGGCGTCGGGTTGCGCTTCGATGACGGCACGACCGAGGAGATGCCGGCCGGTCTCGCGGTGCCGGAAGCCTGGCGCGATTCGTTGCGGACGCTGACGGACCGATGGCCGGGAATCCTCGTTGAGCCCAAAGAACATGGATGCGCAGTCCATTACCGTCTGGCGCCGGAGCGTCACGACGACGTGTGGAAGGCCGTACGCACCCTGGTGCCCGACGATCATCCCCTGTTCCGGCTTATCCCGGCGCGCGAGGCTGTCGAGATCGGGCCGCGCGCGACGTCGAAAGGCTTTGCCGTCGAGCGGTTCATGAAGGGCGGTCCCTTCCATGGCCGCCGACCGATCTACGTCGGCGACGATTTCACCGATGAAGCCGGCATGAGCGCCGCCCGCCGCTTCGGGGGCGAGGGCTTGCGAGTCGCGGAAGTATTTAAAGGCGACCCCGCCTTGGTGCGCGGCTGGCTCGCGAGTAATGCCGAGCGTTTGGGCGGGCGGCCGCTGCCGCAACGGATGCCGGCAGGAGCTGCGGCATGAGCAGTCTCGATCTGGGTGTCATCGGTAACTGCTCGATTGCGAGCCTGATCGATCGCAACGGCCGCCATGTCTGGCACGGGCTGGGCCGCCTGGATGGCGATCCGGTGTTCAATGCGCTGCTGGGTGGGAACGATCCGCAGGCCGGCTTCATGGATGCCGCCGTCGAGGGCGCCAAGGAAAGCCGTCAACGCTATATCCCCAACACGGCAATTCTGGAGACCATCATCGAGGGGGCAGGCGGTTCGATGCGCCTCCTGGATTTCGCGCCGCGCTTCCGGCGCTTTGGCCGCATGTTCCGGCCGCCCATGCTGATCCGGCGCCTGGAGCCGGTGGCGGGAAGGCCGCGCGTGACGTTGCGCCTGAGGCCGAGCTTCAACTATGGCGCACAGAAAGCGCAGGTCACGGTCGGCAGCAATCATGTTCGCTATTACGGCGATACCTCGGTGCTGCGCCTGACGACCGACGCGTCGCTGAACTATGTCCTGCACGAGACGGAGTTTTCCCTCGACCGGCCCATGACCCTGATCGTCGGCGCCGACGAGAGCATCACGGACAATGTCGATGCGCTGTCGCGCTCGTTCCTCAGCGAGACCGAAGTTTATTGGCAGGGCTGGGTACGCGACCTCAACATCCCGTTCGACTGGCAGGTGGCGGTGATCCGTGCGGCGATCACGTTGAAGCTCTGCAGCTACGAGGATACTGGCGCTGTGCTCGCGGCGCTCACTACCTCGGTGCCCGAAGCGGCCGGCACGGTGCGCAACTGGGACTATCGCTTCACCTGGTTGCGCGATGCCTTTTTCACCGTGACGGCACTCAACCGGCTGTCGGCGACGCGCACCATGGAAAGCTACGTGCGTTTCATCATCGACGTGGTCGAGGCTGGCAGTACGCGGGACGAGGTGCATAACGTGGCGCCGCTGTTTCCGATCGCACCCGGCACCGACACCATGGAGCGGCTGATTACGTCGCTGCCCGGTTACCGTGGCTATGGACCGGTGCGCATCGGCAATGCCGCGGTGGGCCAGCGGCAGAACGATGTTTACGGCTCGATGGTCCTGACGGCGGCGCAGATGTTCTGGGATGAGCGCCTGCCACGCCAAGGCGATGTCGAGCTGTATCGGCAGCTCTGCGTCGTCGGCAACGAGGCGCATCGTGCGGCGCTGACGCCCGACGCCGGCCTTTGGGAGTATCGCGAACGCGAAGAGGTCCACACGTTCTCGGCCGCCATGTGCTGGGCCGCCCAGCATCGGCTGGGTCTGATCGCCCGCCGTGTCGGTCTCGATGGCGAGTCGCGCGAATGGCTCGCCAAGGCGGGCGTGTTGCGGCAGGAGATCCTGCAGCGCGCCACGACTCAGGAGGGGTGGTTGTCGGGTGTGCTCGACCGCGACATGGCCGACGCCTCTAGCCTGGTGTTTCCCGAGATTGGCCTGGTGCGCTCCGACGATCCGCGTTTCCACGCCACGCTCGATATGGTGAGCCGCAAGCTGATGCGGAACGGCTTTTTGATGCGCTACGTCGAGGCCGACGATTTCGGTCAACCGTCCAATGCCTTCCTGCTGTGCACCTTCTGGTACATCGACGCGCTGGCGAGTGTTGGCCGACGCGAGGAGGCACTCGAACTGTTCAACAATCTTTTGGCCCGGCGCAATCACGTCGGGCTTCTGTCGGAGGATGTCGATCCGAAGACCGGCGAGCTGTGGGGCAACTTCCCGCAGACTTACTCGCAGGTCGGGCTGATCCTGTCGGCGATGCGGCTCTCTAGGAGCTGGGAGGAGGGGCTATGGCACGCCTCGTAATCGTCTCCAATCGCGTTCCCATTCCCAAGGCGAGAGGCGCTACGGCCGGCGGCCTGGCAGTCGCCCTGCGCGATCTGCTGACGCCCGGCACCATGTGGTTTGGCTGGAGCGGTCGGTTGTCGTCCGATCCGTCGCTGCAGCCGGCGATCGTCGAGGCTCGAGGCGTCACCTATGCCACCATCGACCTGACTGCCGAGGCCCATCGCGGCTTCTACGTCGGCTTCGCCAACGGTGCGCTGTGGCCACTACTGCACTTCAGGCTGGGCCTGATGCACTTTCGTCGCGAGGACTACGATGGCTATCTCGCGGTCAATCGGTCCTTTGCGGCCTCGCTGGCGTCGATCCTGCAGCCCGACGACACGGTGTGGGCCCACGACTATCACCTCGTCCCCTTTGCCCGCCTGTTGCGCGAGCAGGGCTTCAACGGCCGGCTGGGCTTCTTCCTGCATGTCCCGTTCGTGCCGCCGTCGATGCTGGAAGCGATGCCGGTTGCGCGCGAGCTGGTGGCGGATCTCTGCGCCTACGATCTCGTGGGCTTCCAGACCGAGGAGCATGCGCGCGATTTCCGTGACTGTGCCCAACGCATGCTGGGGGCCGTGGTCGAAGGCGAATGGATCCGGCTGAACGGCCGGCGGTTGCGTGCCTTCGCCGATCCGATCGGCATCGATGCCGCCAGCTTTGCCCAGGATGCCGAGCGTGCCGCCGGCGAGAAGCTGGTGCAGCGGGTCGCCGGCAGTCTGTCGGGCCGCGCCCTGGCCATCGGCGTCGACCGCATGGACTATTCCAAGGGCCTGCCGCATCGCTTCGAAGCGTTCGGGCGATTGCTGGAGAAGCACCCGGAGCACAAGCGCAAGATCCACTTCCTGCAAATCTGTCCACGTTCGCGCGAGGAGGTCGACGAGTATCGCAAGCTGCGCGTCGAACTCGACCGGCTGGCCGGGCGCATCAACGGCCGTCATTCGGATTTCGACTGGACACCGCTACGTTACTCTACCCGCGCTGCGCCGCGTACGACCTTGGCGGGGCTCTATCGTATCGGCCGCATCGGTGTCGTGACGCCCTTGCGGGACGGCATGAACCTCGTGGCCAAGGAGTTCGTCGCAGCGCAGCCTGACGACGATCCGGGTGTGTTGGTGCTGTCGCAGTTCGCCGGCGCTGCGCAGGAACTCAGCGAGGCGCTGATCGTCAATCCATTCGATCCCGATGCCATCGCCGATGCCATGAACATGGCGCTCATCATGCCGCTTCAGGAGCGAAGGGAACGTCATCTTGCCTTGAAGGAGAAGGTGATGCGCACGACGGCTGAGGTCTATTGCCGGCGGTTCATGGATGCTCTCGAGGCACGGCCGGTCGCCCGGACGGCGGCTGTGGCGGCAGCCTAAGTGTCGATGTCGAAAGCCGGCGGATAGACGACCCGTCCGCCTGCACCGGAGAGGGCGCCCGGTACAAGTTCCAGCGCCATGAACGCGTCGCCCGAATAGGGCGCGGCAAGGGGCTTGGCGAGCCCCGCAGAAAAGCCGAAGCGTGGATAGTAGCCGGGATGGCCGAGTACGATCACCGCCCACCATTCGCGCTGACGGGCGAGGGCGAGGCCATGGCGAACGAGGTTGCCGCCGATGCCCTGGCGCTGCCGACCGGGAACGACGGCCATCGGCGCCAATGCGAGGGTGGGCATCATTTCCTCGCCGAACGTGACCTTAAGTGCGCTGAACAGGATGTGCCCGACAATCACGTCCGCTTCGACGGCGACGAGTTCGATGGCCGCCAGCCTCGCCTTTCGCAGGTCCTCGACGATTTTCGCTTCGATGGGGCTGCCGAAGGCCGCGTGGTTCAGCCGGCATATGGCCTCATCGTCGGCAGGTTCGCGTTCGCGGATCACCACATCGTGGCCGCGGCCCGGCCTGGCCATTCGCGATCGTATTTTTCGCCGCCGACTCTGTCCTGGCTAAGTGCGGCCAGAATCTGGCCGGCACTGGGCAGGGACTTGGGATCGACATGGCGCTCGGGATTCCAGAGTTCGGAGCGCACCAGCGCTCGGGCGCACTGGAAATAGACGGCATCAACCTCGATCACAGTCACTGACCGCGGCGCTTTTTCTTCGACCGCGAAGGACTCGAGCAAGCCGGACTCGACGCTGAGATGGGCGCGGCCGTTCACGCGCAGCGTGTTGCCGATGCCCGGGATCATGAACAGCAACGCCACCTTGGGATCGCGAACGATGTTGCGCAGAGAGTCGATGCGGTTGTTGCCGCGCCGGTCGGGCAGCATCAGCGTCTTCTCGTCGTGCACGCGTACGAAGCCCGGCTTGTCGCCGCGCGGTGAGCAGTCGAGCCCTTCCGGGCCGGAAGTCGCCAGCGCGGCATAGGGTGCAGCCTCGATATAGGCGCGGTAATGCGGCGTGATCCAGTTCACTTCCTTGACGGTCGCTGCCTCCGCCGGCTTGCCGTAGATCGCTTCGAGTTGGGCTTCCGTCTTCAGAATGTCGGACATGGGGTCACGAACTCCATTGTGCGGCTGACGTGCCGAGGGGCTCAGCAGGCCTTGCGAAGAAGGCGGGCGTGGTGTCGAGCTGGACCACCGGCTTCAGGTGGCGCAGCCGGCCGAGCGGGCCGACGCTTTCGGTGAGGAGTGGCGAGAGTTCACTCTCGGGCAGTTCGGCAATGCCCTTCGCGGCATCCACCGTGCCGAGGTTCGCGAGCCAGTGCGCGACCTGGACCAGCGACACGCGCACCAGCCAGGAGCCGCCGTGCTCGACACGACGAGCCAGCGCGACCATGGCCCCCAGGGCGCCGAGATAGCCGGCGATGTAGTCGAGCGCCTGCACCGGCATGTTGCGCGGCTTGTCGAGCGAGCCCTGTGTGGCGGCGAGACCGGTGACGTTCTGCACGATTGAGTCGAAACCGCGCCGCGACGCCCAAGGCCCATCATGGCCATAGGCACAGAGGCTGACGCAGACGATGCCGGGACGGAGGGCGGCGACCTGTTCCGGCGAGAAGCCGCGGCCGGCGAGCGTGCCGGGGCGATAGCCCTGGGTGAAGATATCGGCCTCGCGCAGCAACGTCGTCATGCTCTCGACGCCGGCCGGCGTAAGGAGGTCGATCCAGGCACAGCGCTTGCCGTGACCGGTATCCATCAGAAGTTCGGATTGGTAGGGCAGGTGAGGGGCGGCCACATGCAGCACGTCGGCACCGTTCTCTGCCAGCACGCGGCCGCTGGTGGGCCCCGCCAGCACGCGCGTGAGATCGAAGGCGCGCACGCCGGACAGCGGACGGTCGCCCTTCGGCAACGGACGCGCCGGCGCCTCGCCGATCTTCACGATGTCGATCAACGGCAGCTTGGCAACCGCGATGCCATGCGGATGGGCGTTCCACTCCTCGCGGCTGCGCGTTAGGCCGCCGACACAGCCACCCGCTGCAATCGCTTCCTCGATCGCCAGTCCATCCCATTTGGCGACAGCTTCGGCCAAGGCCTCGCGCGTTTCGCCTTTAGCGCCGGCGATACGCAGGGCGCCTGCGCGGTGATGCGGATGGTTGGTATGGATGAACATGTGTCGGCCGTCCCGCGTCGGATAGTGGCCGGAGAGAGGATCCCAGGAGACGGGCTTCTCGCCATTGCGCAGCACATAGGTGTTGGAGCGCAATGATGCCGCTGCCGCGTGTGTGTCGATGCCTACCGACTGCACTGCGCCCGTCCTCAGCCTCCAGAGATCGGAGACCGCAAGGCCGACCGCGCCGAGCGCGGCCGATCCCGCCTGGCCGATCCGCCAGGGCGTGGCGAATATCGGATCGCCACTGCCGGTGATCGAGAGCCGATCGTCGCCACGCCTCTCACGTCCGAGCTGGCGCAGGATGGAGTAGGCAAGATCGGCGCTCATGTGACAGTCCCCTTACGCAGACGCCATGATCTTGGTCAGCAATGCCATCAGCTCCTGCGGGCAGGTGATGTGCGGATTGTGGCTGGCGTCCATCTCGTCGCAGGTCCAACCGGCCTCGCTGCGGGCGCGATCGGCGAACTGGCGGAACGCATCGCCCGGCATGTTGCGCTTGGCATAAATGAAGTGGCGCGGCGGCGAAGCCTCCTTCGACTCGAGCTTGATCCTCTGCTCGAAGGTCTTGATCGGCTGCGGCCGACGGCGTGGGCTCGCCCAGGCAACGTCCTCGGGAGCCGTGTCGGGCGGCATCGGGTTGACAGGCAGCTTCCAGCCGTCGCCGTCTCTCTCGGCGCCCTTGCGCATATTGCCTTCGGCCTTCGGACCGACGAGATCGAACAGGCTCTGGCCGTCCTTCGGCACGAAGGCGTCGAGATACACGATGCGTGCAATGCGGTCGCCGGCCTTGTCGGCGACACCGGTTGCGACCATGCCGCCATAGGAATGACCCAGCAGGACCACGTCCTTCAGGTCTTCGAATTCGAGCACGCCGACGACATCCTGGATGTGCGTCGACAGGCTGACTTCTGGCGTGGCGAGATGGTCGCGGGCGCCGAGGCCGGTATAGGTCGGCGAATAGAACTCATGCCCGGCGGCGCGCAGCAGAGGGCGCATCTTTTTCCACGCCCATGCCGCCGACCAGGCGCCATGCGCCAGAACGATGTTTGCCATGCTTCCATTACCTCCTGCTGGCGAGCCAGCATTTTCAATGCTATTACGAATTATTCGCAATGAATACGCTCCCAACCATAGCACTTGGTGCCGCCCGCGTGGGCTTTCGTGGCCGCATACATGCAATCGATGCAGCGCGTGGCGGCACAGGTCTGCCTGCCGAGGAACTCGAACGCCGCCTGATCGAGTTGGGCTTCGTCGAAGGCGCCAATGTCGAACTGCTGCATCAGGGTCTGTTCGGTGGCGATCCCATTGCCGTGCGTATCGCCCACACGACTATCGGGCTGCGCCGTCGTGAAGCGATGGCGATCCTCGTGAGTGCGGAGATCTAGTCTTGTCCGATGTTTCGCCTGTGCTGCCGTCGCCCGTCATCGCTCTGGTCGGCAATCCCAATTGCGGCAAGACGGCGCTGTTCAACGCCCTGACGGGCAGCCGCCAGAAGGTCGCCAACTATCCAGGCGTAACGGTCGAGAAGAAGGTCGGGCCGCTTGTCACACCAGCCGGACGTAGCGTGCGTATCGTCGACCTGCCCGGCACCTATTCGCTGCGCGCCCGTTCCCCGGACGAGGAAATCACCCGCGACGTCGTGCTGGGGCGTGCGCAGAAGGACGTGACCCCCGACCTGATCGTCTGCGTCGGCGATGCCTCTAACCTCCGTCTCGCACTTCGCCTGGCGCTGGAGCTGAAGCAAGTCGGCCGTCCCGTCATGCTGTCGCTTAACATGATGGATATCGCGCGCCGCCGCGGCATCGAGATCGACGCCGACCGCCTGTCGCGCGAGATCGGTGTGCCGGTGGTGAGTTCGGTCGCGGTGCGCCGCGGCGGAACCGACGCGCTCCTGGCCGAGATCGACCGCCAGATCGCGCGGCAGCAGGCGGCCGGAACATCCGAATGGCACGCTCCGGATGCGGGCGCTCTGCGCGGCGCCCAACGCGAAGCCGATCGTATCCTCGCCGCAGTGGTGCGCGGGCCGGGCAATCCCGACAGCTTCACGAGCCGTGTCGACAAGGTTCTTCTGCATCCCGTCGCCGGGCTGGTCATTCTGCTCGCGATCCTCTTCGTGATGTTCCAGGCCGTCTTCGCCTGGGCCGAGCCCGGTATGGATGCGATCGAGGCCGGATTCCAGTGGCTCGGCAGCCTCGTCGAGGGACTGCCGCTGCCGGAGCTGGTGCGAAGTTTCCTGAAGGATGGGCTGATCGGCGGCGTCGGCGCCGTGATCGTGTTCCTGCCGCAGATCGTGATCCTGTTCTTCTTCATCCTCGTGCTCGAAGACCTGGGCTACATGGCGCGCGCGGCCTTCCTGATGGACCGCATCATGGGCGGCGCCGGCCTGCACGGCCGCGCCTTCATCCCGCTGCTCTCGTCTTTCGCCTGTGCCATTCCCGGCGTGATGTCGACCCGAGTCATCGACGACCGGCGCGATCGTCTGACGACCATCCTGGTGGCGCCGCTGATGACCTGCTCGGCGCGCATCCCGGTCTACACGCTGATCATTGGCGCCTTCATTCCCGACCGCGAGGTCTGGGGGTTCGTCGGCCTGCAGGGGCTGGTGATGTTCGGCCTCTATACCGTCGGCATCGTGGGTGCGCTCACCGTATCGTTCGTGGTCAAGCGCCTGGTCTGGCGAGGCAAATCGGGCGAGCCGTTCATGCTCGAGCTGCCCGACTACAAGATCCCGCAAGCGCGCAGCCTCGCCATCGGCCTGTGGACACGGGCAATGGCTTTCCTCAAGCGCGCCGGCACGACGATTCTCGCCATGATGATCCTGATCTGGCTGCTGGCTTCCTTCCCGCAGCCGCCGGTTGGCGCGACCGATCCTGCCATCGACTACAGCTTCGCCGCGATGATCGGCTCGGCGATCCAGCCGCTGACCGCGCCGCTCGGCTTCAATTGGCAGATCAATGTCGCGCTGATCCCGGGCATGGCGGCACGCGAGGTCGCGGTCGGGTCGCTCGGCACCATCTATGCCATCAGCGGTGGCGAGGAAGCCGCGGATCAGATCGGTCAGGCGCTGAGCGCCCAGTGGAGCCTAGGCACCGCTCTCGCTTTCCTCGCCTGGTACGTGTTCGCGCCGCAATGCGCTTCGACCTTGGCCGTGATCCGCCGCGAGACCGGCGGCTGGACGTGGATGTGGGTCACCTTCTTCTACATGCTGGCACTGGCCTATGTCGCTGCGCTGGTGACCTATCAGGTCTCGCGCGCCTTGGGAGCGGGATAGGTCGATGGCAGCCGGCCCCAAGCCGCAGCGCCGCACCGTGCGCTATTGGCTGCTGCAACTTCATCTTTGGATCGGCCTGATCCTGTTGTTGCCGCTTGTCATGATGGGCGTGACGGGCGCTGTGCTGGTCTACGCGCACGATATCGAACATCTGTTGGGACAGGGCGAGCCCGAGGCCAGGGCCGTGGGCGAGTGGCGCTCGCCGGCCGAACTGATCGAAGCGGCCAAGGCTGCGACGACCGATCCCGGTCGCGTTCCGATCGCGGTGCGCTGGCCGACGGAATTCGGTGAACTTGCGGCGGTGCGCCTGTCACGGCCCGGCATGGCGAACGAACGCCCGCAGTTCCGCGGGCAGCAGGGAAGTGGACAGCAAGCCGGCGGGCCGCAGCAGGGCGCACAGGCGCAAGGCCGTGTGCCGACCCAGAGCCCGTTCGCCGGCAGCCTCCAGATCCTGATCGATCCGGTGTCGCTGCAGATCGTCGAGACGCAGCAGGCGATGACCGGCTGGGTTCGCTTCTTCCATGACCTGCACGGCCATCTCCTTATTCCCGGCGGGCTGGGGCGCGAACTCGTCGGGTGGCTGGGCGTGGCGCTCCTCGTGCTGGGCTGCTCCGGTCTCTATCTCTGGTGGCCACGGCCGGGTCAGTGGAAGGCGGCCTTCATGGTCCGCCGCAAGGCGAAGGGCCTGCGGCTCAATCGCGAGCTGCACGGCGCTATCGGAATCTGGAGCCTCGTGATCTTCATGCTAGTGAATTTCACCGGCGTCTATCTCGCCTTCCCGCAACAGATTTCGGCCGCGGTGAACAGCGTCTGGCCGGGCCGCGACATGCGCGCTGCGATGTTCCAGGCGCGGGTCGAGCCGATGCGCGGCACGCCGCCGATGGGCGTCAACGAGGCGGTCGAGCTCGCCAAGACGCGCGTGCCCGATGCACGCTTCCTGAACGCCTTCCTGTCGATCCGGCCCGATCAGGCAATGCGCATCGGATTCGTCCGGCCGGGCCATGAGACAGGTGCGCCGGTGATCACGGTGATCATCGATCCCTATCGCAAGGCTGTGATCGATGTCTTCGATCCGAAGACCATGACAACGGGCGAGACCATCGTGGCCTGGCAGCGAGGGCTGCACTACGGCATCGGCCTTGGCGGGACCTACAAGTTCCTGGTGTTCGTGTCGGGGGTGATCATCCCGATCTTCGCCGTTACGGGCTTCCTGATGTGGTGGATCAAGCGCCGCAACCGCCGTGCCGGTGAGAGGGCGAAGCAGGCGATCCTGGCGGCAGCTGCAGCGAAGGCGGCCGACTAACGCGGGCGTTGCTGTTGCGGCGGCGCCAGGTCGTAGAGCGTGAGCAGACGGCGTGGCTCTGGCGGCAGCGAACGCCATAGGGCCGCATCGACGGGCTTGCCGTTCCCGATCACCCACGCTTCGAAATCGGCAGGCCGTCGCGCCGTGCCCAGCAGAACGTACCGCACCTCGCCGCGCTGGACGCGGGCGGCGAATGCCTCGACGCTCATGATCGGGTCGTTGCCGAGATAGCCGCCGAACGGCAATACCGGTTCGCCGGTACGGATGATGAGAGGCGCCGCCAACAGAGCCGTCGGCGTGGCGGCGAGGAAGCGCGCAGAGCCGCGATGTTCCTTCAGGAAGGCGATCAGCTTGGGATCGTCAGTCAGCGAGCGGTAGGTGCGGGACAGGATCGGGCCGCGGCCATCGTCGCTGCCGAGCCAGCGCGGCAGGCTGGCCGAGGGTAAAGTGAGATTGCCCGGCGAGAAGATCGGGCTGAGTGCCCAGAAAACCGGGAGGATCGACAAGGCGACGCCGCCGATGACCGCCGGTGGCCGCTTGCCCCGGAAGAGAGTTCCGGCGGCGGCGAGCAGCGCTACGGCGGGAAAGCCCATCCACGGGCTGAGCCAGCCCAACGTTCCGCCGGTGATGTACGCTTGCCAGAGCGCGGTCGCCGCCAGACCCAGGGCAAGAAAGTGCGGTCCGCGCCGCCACAGCTCGTAGCAGCCGACGCCCGCAAGAGCGGCAAGGGGCGGTGCCAGGGTGACGAGATAGTAGATGTGAAAGATGCCGCCCGCGGCGCTGTAGACGATGCCGTAGGTCAGCGCCCAGACAGACCAGAGGGCGACGGCCGCCGGCCGGCGGCGCCACGCGAGGACGGCGCCCAGGATGGCAAGCGGCAGCGTCCAGGCGAACTGGCCGGCGAGCATGGGCTCCGCAAGGCGCAAGGGCCCGGTTGGGACGGCATCGTAGGCCACGAAGCGTCGAGGCTGTGCTGCCTCGGGCCTGTCGGGGGCGGTGCGCACAAAGCGTTCGAGCCCGTTGTGCCGGACGATCAGCTCCAGCATCGAATTGCTCTTGCTGCTGCCGGCGACCGGCCGGTGTTCCGGCGGCGTCAGGTCGAACGCAACGGCCCAGGACAGGGCGACGATGGCGAAGGTGGCAGCACCGGCAGCCAGCCAGCCCAACCGCTGTCGCCAATTGAGCTCACTGTCGAGCCACCAACCGGCCAGGAGCGCAGGGCCGCAGACCAGGGCGGCCAGCATCTTGACGTTGAAGGCCAGGCCAAGTGCCGCCATGGCGAAAGCGAAGGAGAGGCCGCGGCCGCGCAAGGCGAGCCATGCCGCCAGCAGCAGGAAGAGCACCAGCCAGGAGTCGGTGTTGTTCGACCGGTCCGTTGCAACGGCGATGGGCGTGAGCGCGAACAGGAGAGCGGCAAGAAAGGCGGCGGTTCGACCGAAGCGGCGCACCAGCGCATAGAGCAGGGCCACCGAGGCGATGCCGGCCAAGGCCTGCGGCAGGTGGATCGCCCAGCCGCTATAACCCAGCAGGCGCGCCGACACGGTCTGGATCCAGAAGGCGAGCGGCGGCTTGTCGAGGGAGACGAGACCGGCCGGATCGAAGGCGTTGTAGAAGAAGAGATGCAGCCCCTGCAGCATGCTGCGCACGCCGGCGGCGTAATACTCGTTGCCGAAACCGTTGGTTTCGAGCCGCCACAGCCGCAGGATCGCCGCGAGCAGGAGGATGGCGGCCAGCATCGCCATCTCTGTTCGTCGTCCGATCCTCATCATCTCCGCATCATCACCATCGTTGTTGTCCAAAACGGTTTACGCAGGAGGAGGTGCGATCATCCTTTTATGTCGGCAACGGCCCCTTGAAGACGAAGAAGGCGCCGGCACAGATCAGCGCGAAGCCGACCATGTGATTGAGCGTGAAGCGTTCGCCGAGATAGAGCACGGAGAAGACGGCGAACACGCTGAGCGTGATCACCTCCTGCATGGTCTTCAGCTCGGCGGCCGAATAGGCGGCGTGCCCCCAGCGATTGGCCGGCACGGCGAAACAATATTCGACGAAGGCGATGCCCCAGCTTGCCACCACCACCAGCCACAAGGGCCTGTCGGTGAACTTCAGGTGCCCGTACCAGGCAAACGTCATGAAGACGTTGGAGATCAACAACAGGACGATGGGCGCGACGGCAGGGGGAAGCCAGGTCATTGCTTTGCGTTACTCCGCTTTGATGCCAAGTTTCTTGATCAGAGGGACGACGGTCTTGTCCTCGGCATCGAACATGGCCGCGGTTTCCTGCGGCGTGGTGGGGTAGGCCTCGGCCGTAAGCTCGGCGAAGCGCTGAACGACGGCCGGGTCTTTCAATACCTTGACCATCGCTTCGTTGAGCCTGGCCACGGTTTCC
>JAFKFK010000065.1 GCA_017307275.1 Alphaproteobacteria bacterium
CATCTGTGGCGGCTTTTGGCCCGTTCCCGCGCGCGGCTGGGACGGCTCTTGTCCTGGGGATTGTCTCGGGATGAGGCGCCGTCACAAACGATGGGGCGCGTCGCGCGATCGCGAGAAACCTTGTAAAGCCCGCGAGGAAGCGAGCCGGCGCGTATATGATGCTGCAGCGCAGCGAAGTCAAGCGGCCAAAATGTGACGCTTCATGTGCTGGCCGCGGCTTCTGAAGCCCTGTCAGCGCTTCTTGCGCAGGAGCCTGCCCGGCAGCGCGCCGGTCGGTTCGTTGTCGCGCAGCAGCACCTGGCCGTTGACGATGGTGGCTCGCATGCCGTCGCACTTCTGACGCAGGCGCTTGGCGCCGGCCGGGAGGTCGTTCACCACCTCGGGCATGCGCGGGCCGACGGTATCGGCATCGAACACCACGAGATCGGCCGCCATGCCCTCGCGGATCAGACCACGATCATGGAAGCCGAACTGGGTCGCGATATCGCAAGTGATCATCTTCACCGCCTCTTCCAGGGTGAAGGCCTGCTTCTCGCGGACCCAATGGCTGAGCAGATGCGTCTGCAGCGAGGAGTCCATGATCTGGGTGACGTGGGCGCCGGAGTCGGAGAAGGTCACGACCGACCGCGGATGCTTCATCAGCTCCAGCGCTTCGGCCTGGTTCTCGTTGGCGATCGGCTGGATCATGAAGAACTTCATGTCGCGTTCGAGCGCGAGGTCGATCATCAGCTCGACCGGATGCGTGTTGCGCTGCCGCGCCAGCTCCGCCATCGAGACGTGCGGCCCCTGCATCTTGTCCAGGACGAAGATCCAGTCCCATTCCGGCGGCCGCGCTTCGGTGCCGCGCACGACAGGCCCTTCGTAGGGCCGCGAGGCGACCTCGACGAGACGACGGCGCATCTCGGGATCGAGCAGCGCCTTCTTCTGTTCGGCGAGCGGCAGGGCGCGCATCTCGCGCCACACGTCCCACTTGTCGAAGGGAAGCTGGGTCTCGAAGGAGAGCAGTACGCTCAGCGCACGGCTGTGCACCTGGGCGAACATGCGTCCGCCTTGCCGGGTCGCATGGTCCATGATGTCGAAGGTGGCACGCCAGCCGCCCGGCATAGCGCGCGTGTTGAACAGGCCGAAGGTCATCGGCCGCCCGCTCTCGACTGCGAGCTTCGCCAGATCCTCGTAGAATTTGCGCGCCTTCGGGGTCGCAGCGCCCGTCGCTTCGGCCGCAACCTCGACCAAGCCCGTGCCCATGGCCTTCACAAGCGTTTCGAACTCGTGCCAGGTCGCGAGACGGCTGGCGACCGGCTTGTCGTCCGAGGTCTGGTGATTGACGCTGCGGGTGGTCGAAAAGCCGATGGCGCCGGCGGCCATCGCCTCCCTCACCTGCTGGGACATCCGCGCAAGATCGTCCTCGCTCGCGGCATCGGTGAAGGCGCGCGGGCCCATGACATAGGTGCGCAGCGCGCAGTGTCCGAGATAGCCCGCATAGTTGATGCCCTTGGGCAGCGCCTCCAGCACATCGAGGAATTGCGGGAAGGTTTCCCATCGCCATTTGATGCCGGCCAGCATGGCGGCGCGGCTGATATCCTCGGCGCGTTCGAGATTACGGAACACGAGATCGGCCTCGGCCTCGCGGCAGGGTGCCAAGGTGAAGCCGCAGTTACCCATGACGACGCTGGTCACGCCCTGGAAGCAGGAGCTGGTGCCGATCGGGTCCCAGAAGATCTGGGCATCCATATGGGTGTGGCCGTCGATAAAGCCGGGTGCCACGACATGGCCTTCGGCATCCACCGTCTCGCGCGCGGTGCCGCTCAGGCGTCCGATCTCGGCGATCCTGCCGTCCTTGATGCCGACGTCGCCGCGATAGCGCGGCAGTCCGGATCCGTCGACGATCATGCCGTTCTTGACGACGAGGTCGAATGCCATGGCGTTCCTCCGGTGGTTGCAGGGAGCCTACGCACTCGTCCCAGACGGTCAATTGCTGGCCATCGCATAGCTGCTGTCATAGGATCGCAGGCAACGACATCAAGTCGACGAAACCGGGAGGAAAATCATGCGTCGTCGCCATCTCCTGGGCGCCGCTACGGCCGCCCTGACGGCAAGTGTTGCAGCCCCTGCCCTGCGCGCCCAAGCCTGGCCCGCGAAGCAGGTCCGTATCCTTATTCCCTTCGCACCGGGCGGCACGTCGGACATCCTGGCCCGCCTGCTGCAGCCGCATCTGCAGGCCGCGCTGGGCCAGTCTGTGGTCGTCGAGAACCGCACCGGCGCCAACGGCAACATCGCCGTCGACATGGTCGCCAAGTCGCCGCCCGACGGCTACACGCTGGTCCTCACCGATCTCGGCAACCTCACCATCTCGCCGTCGGTGATGAAGCTGCCGTTCGACGTCGCCAAGGACTTCAACGCCGTCACCGTGCTGGCCTACTCGCCGCACTTGCTGGCCGTGACGCCCGACCGTCCCTACAAGACCGTTCCCGAACTGATCGCCTATGCCAAGGCCAATCCCGACAAGCTCAACTATGCGACGGCGGGGCTGGGCAGCGCGCCGCATCTGGCGGGCGCGCGCTTCGCCCACGGGCTCGGCCTCAAGTTCACCTTCATCCCGATGAAGGGCGGCGCCGAGGCGATCCAGCAGGTCGTCGGTGGCCACGCCGACGCGCTGTTCAACGGCATGATCGCCACGCTCCCGCACGTGAAGAACGGCAAACTGCGCGGCCTTGCCGTGTCGAGCGCCAAGCGCAGCGATCTGGCGCCCGAGCTGCCGACCGTAAGCGAAGCATCCGGCCTCAAGGATTTCGTCACCGGGTCGTGGCAAGGCTTCCTGGCCGCCAAGGGCACGCCGCCCGAAGTTCTGGAGCGGCTCTATGTCGAGATCGACAAGGCGACCAAGATTCCCGAAGTGGCGACACGCCTGAAGGAGCTCGGCGCCGAGCCGATCCTCTACAAACCCGCGCAGAGCGATACATGGCGCGCGCAGGAGGTCGAAAACTGGGCGAAGGTGGTGAAGGATACGGGCATCAAGCTCGAATAGAGCCGCAGGGAGCCCGCAATGGAATTCGGCGTCCTCTTCACCTCGCATCCCAACCCCAAGGAAGAACCCTACCCGCATCGCGACGTGCACGCGCGCACGACCGACGAAGTCGTCGAGGCGGAGCGGCTGGGCTACGACACGGCGTGGATTGCCGAGCATCACTTCTCGACAAGCTACGGCATCATGCCGGATTGCTTCGCCTACATGGCCTATCTCGCGGCCAAGACCAGCCGCATCAAGCTCGCCTCGGGCGTGATCACCCTGCCGCTCTACGACCCGATCCGGGTCGTGGAGAATGCGAACTTCGTCGACATTCTCTCCAACGGCCGTGTGATGCTGGGCATCGGCTCGGGCTACCGGCCGTACGAGTTCGAAGGACTGGGCAAGGACTTCGAAGGCCGCCGCGACATGGTCGAGGAAGCCGTCGGGCTGATGTTCGATGCCTTCCATCGCCATCGCTACACGCACAAGGGCAAGTATTTCAGCGGCACCGTCGCCGAGCCCTACGAGATGCTGCCGCAGCCCGTCCAGATGCCGCATCCGCCTCTCTACATGGCCGGCGGCACCGATCGCTCGATCGGCTACTGTGGTCGCAACGGCTTCGGCTTGATGCTCTCGACCCTGCCTGGTGTCGAAACGCTGGCGGCACAGACCGCGCTCTACAAACGCGAACTCGCCAAGGCCAGCGACGAGCGGCGCAAGAATCCTGCCGCGGGCCAGATCGACATCGCGCGCTGGGTCTATATCGCCGACACGGATGCCGAGGCGCGCGCCGATACCGAAGAGGCGATCGTCCGCCACATCGCGCATTTCGGTGGCAACGGCACGGGCGGCTATCTCGGTTCGGTCTCGGAGAAAGGCACCCAGCTCACCTACGACGACCTTCTGAACTCGACCCTGCTGCACGGTTCGGCCGAAACGGTGACCGCACGCCTGCGCGAGATGCAGGCGCGCACCGGCATGACCTCGCTGCTGCTGCATTACCCGCCCTACTACGGGCGCGAGAAAGCAATGAAGAGCTTGAAACTGTTTGCCGAACGCGTGATCCCCGCCTTTCGTCCCCCGGCGCGCCGCGTCGCTGCTGCCGAATGACGGCCAACGCGCCGGCGGCGGCGCGCAACAACACGTCGCTCGGCGCGATCTACATCATGCTCGCCATGCTGGGCTTCGCCAGCATGGATACCATCACCAAGTGGATGGTGGCCGACTATCCGATCGGCCAGATGATGTGGACGCGCTATGCCGTCTTCTGCGTCTTCGCCTGGCTGGTCGTGCGCAAGCGCGGCCTCAAGTCGGCGTGGCGCACGACGCGGCCCTGGCTGCAGGGCGGCCGTGCCGTGCTGGCCGTGGTCGAAAGCGCGGTGTTCGTGCTCGCCTTCCGCTACCTGCCGCTGGCGGATACGCATGCTGTCGCCGCGACCTCACCTCTGATCGTGATTGCACTCGGCGCGCTCTTCCTCGGCGAACGCGCCGGCCCCGCGCGCTGGGTCGCGGTCGCTGCGGGCTTCATCGGCGTCCTGTTGATCGTGCGGCCAGGCTTCCGTGAACTCGACTGGGCGCTGCTGCTGCCGCTGCTCGGCGCCGCCCTCTGGGGTGCCTATCAGATCCTCATCCGCCTCTGCTCGCGCACCGATTCGCCAGACACGACGCTCGTCTGGTCAGCCTTCGTAGCCTTCGGCGTCACGACCATCGTCGGCCCCTGGCAGTGGAAATGGCCTGATGCACAGGGCTGGGCGTTGCTGATGGCTATCGCGTCGCTGGGCGCACTGGCGCACTACGCGCTGATCAAGGCGCTGGACTACGCCGAGGCAAGCGCCGTGCAGCCGTTCAGCTACACGCTGCTGGTGTTCGTGGCGATCCTGGGGGCCGTGATGTTCGGCGACATTCCCGACGGCTGGACGATGGCCGGCGCCGCCGTGATCGTGGCCAGTGGCCTCTACACCTGGCACCACGAGAGGCGACGCCAGGCGCGATAGCCGGGTTCGCTACTTCTGGCGAACCCACTGATTGCAGGCCACGACGGCCGAACCCGGCAGAACATGGCGGTAGCAAACGTCCATGGTGTTGGCGTTGATCATGACACCGTCGATGTAGCCTTCGCCATTCACGAAGTAGACGGCCTTGTTGTCCGCCGCGATCGAGCCGATCAGGCGCTCGCCGACACGCTGCGACGAAGAGATGGTTCCCCAGAGGCGCCTGCCGTCCTGGCCTTCGATGCGAACCGTGAAGGTTTCTTCACGCAGGCGGTAGGTGCTCGCCGCCTTGGCGGCAACACCTGGTGGATGATGACCAGCCGGCCCATCGACAATCGCCTCGCCTTTGCCGACCCAGGTCCCCTTGAGGTCGGGGACCGCCGTCGCAGCGGGAGCGGCTTGCGCTGCCGGAGCTACGGTGCTGGCCGGTGCAGCGGTCTGCGCTGCGGCCGCACCGGTCAGGAGCAGGGCTGCGCCAAAGGCGAACGAAAGAATGGAAGGCTTCAAGAGGAGTCTCTCCTTTGCTTGGTACTCGGCCTATATGTGGGTCATCGCGGCCACGCGCGAAGCGCGACCAATCCGCCATCGATGGGCAGCATCACGCCTGTCACCCAGCGTGATTCGTCGGAGGCAAGATACACCGCGCCATGGGCGATGTCCCATGCGGTACCTTCGACCTGCATCGGCACCATCTTCTTGCGTCGATCGCGCGCTTCGGTGCCGAGATGCGCCACCATCGGCGTGTGCACGGAGCCGACGATGATGCAGTTGGCGCGAATGTTCTGGGTCGCATAGTCGGCAGCTACAGACATTGTGAAGCCATGCAGACCGGCCTTCGCGGTCGCATAGGCCACGGCACCGGTGCTGCCCATCAGACCGAGTGCACCTGCAATCGACGACACCATGATGATGGAACCGCCGCCGCCTTCCTTCATGCGCGGCAGGCAGGCCTTGGTGCAGAGCATCGTCGTCGTGAGATTGGCCTCGAGCACCTTGTTCCAGGTTTCGAGCGACACCGTCTCCGGCGTGCCCGGTCCGCCGATGCCGACATTGTTGTGCAGGATGTCGAGGCGGCCGTACTTCTTCATCGCGAAGTCGGCCATCGCTTCCACGTCGGCAAGCTTGGCGACGTCGCCCGCAAACACCGAGGCTTCGCCACCCTCGTCCTTGATCTGCTTGGCCAGCGCTTCGGCGCGTTCGGCGCTGCGGTTCACCAGCACGACCTTGGCGCCTTCACGCGCAAACAGGATGGCCGTCGCCATGCCGTTGCCGACACCCTCACCGCGCGGCGCCGCACCCGTTACCACCGCCACCTTGTCCTTCAGCCGTCCGGCCATCATGCTCTCCCGACAGATTAAATTTGCCGCGACAAGAGTAGCATCGAATGAGCAGGGAAACTCTGGAGACGCTGGCCGATCGCTATTGCGCAGCGTGGAATACGGCGGATGGCGCCGAGCGACGTGCGATACTCTCATCGGTGCTGACCGACGATGGGGTCTACGTCGATCCCTCGGTGCGCGCCGTCGGCATCGAAGCCTTTGCCATCCATATCGACGGTGTCGTCGCCCGCAATCCCGGTGCACGGATCTCGCGGACCGGTCTGATCGATGCGCACCACGAGGTGCTGCGCTTTGCCTGGAGTAACCGTCTGGCCGACGGAAAGATCCTGCGCGCCGGCATCGATTTCTGCACGCTCGCGGCCGACGGCAAGTTCCAATCGATCGTCGGCTTCTTCGATCCTGTCGCCAGTAACAGCTAGTCGCGCAGATAGGCCGGGTGGTTGGCGCGGATTTCCGCGAGATAGCCCAGGGTGCCGGAGAGATGCTTGCGCAGCGACTGCTGCGCCTCCTCCGGTTGCTTCGTTTCGATGGCCTGCACGATCATCTGGTGATGCAGCACGATGTCCTGCGCCTTGCCCGGCGTCGGCAGGTGCAGACGGCGTAGACGGTCGATATGGCCGCTGCGGCTGCGCACCAGGTTCCAGAGCTCTCGCTTGGCCGCGGCCGCATAGAGCTGCCAATGGAAATCGTTGTCGGAAGCCATGAAGGCCGCGAAGTCGCCGGAGTTGGCGAAATGCTGCTGCAAGGCGATGGTGCGGTTGAGCTCTTCGATCAACGCCGGATCATGGGCCAGCGCCAAGGTACGCACGATCTCGAGTTCGAGCGACTGGCGCAGGAAGTGTGCCTGCTGCGCGGCCTCGACGTCGATCTTGCTGACCACGGTGGCGTGCTGCGGGAAGACGTCGACAAGGTCTTCTTCGTTCAGCCGCATCAGCGCGTCGCGGATCGGCGTCGAACTCAGCCCGAATTCCTTGGCGAGCTTGGTGCGCGACAGCGTCTCGCCCGGCGGCAGGACCAGCGAAACGATCATTTCGCGCAGCCGTTCGAAGACCTGCGGGGCGGCCTGGCGGTCGCGGTCGAGACGCTGGGAACTGGTCATACTCGGCATTTCTTGACCATTGATGCACTAATGTATTAGCTCAAGACGAGAGGAAATACGATGGCCGAGCACAAGACAAACAAGCAAGCCCGAGATGCAGCCTCCCTGCGCAGCGCGCGCTGGTTCGCGCCGGACGACCTACGGGCCTTCGGTCACCGCTCGCGGGCCATGCAGATGGGCTACGCCCCGGAAGAGTGGGTGGGCAAACCGGTCATCGCCATCCTCAACACCTGGTCGGAAGCCCAGCCCTGCCACATGCATTTCAAGAGCCGCGTCGACGACGTGAAGCGCGGCATCCTGCAGGCCGGCGGCTTCCCGATGGAGCTGCCCGCGCTCTCGCTGTCGGAAAGCTTCCTCAAGCCCACGACCATGCTCTACCGCAACCTGCTCGCGATGGATGCCGAGGAGCTTCTCCGCGGGCATCCCGTGGATGGCGTCGTGCTGATGGGCGGATGCGACAAGACCACGCCCGCCTTACTGCTGGGCGCGATCAGCATGAACCTGCCTGCGATCTACATGCCGGCCGGGCCGATGCTGCGCGGCAACTGGAAGGGCAAGGTGCTGGGCTCGGGCTCCGACGCCTGGAAATACTGGGACGAGCGCCGCGCCGGCAAGATTTCCGACTCCGACTGGGTCGATGTCGAAGCGGGTATCGCCCGCAGTTACGGCACCTGCATGACCATGGGCACCGCTGCCACCATGATGGCGATGGCCGAGACGCTCGGCATGTCCCTGCCCGGTGCCTCCTCGATCCCCGCGGCCGACGCCAACCACATCCGCATGGCATCGGAGAGCGGCCGGCGCATCGTCGACATGGTGTGGGAAGACCTGACGCCGAAGAAGATCCTGACCCGCGAGGCTTTCCTGAATGCCATCACCGTGGCGATGGCGGTGGGCTGCTCGACCAATGCCATCATCCACCTGATCGCGATGGCGCGTCGTGCCGGTCAGGATATCGGCCTCGACGATTTCGAGCGCGCCAGCCGCAAGGTGCCGGTGATCGCCAACATCCGGCCCTCCGGCGACAAGTATCTGATGGAGGACTTCTTCTACGCCGGCGGCCTGCCGGGCCTCCTGGAACAGATTCGCAATCACCTGCACGTCGACACGCTGACCGTGACCGGCGAGACGCTCGGCGAAAACATCAAGGGTGCGGAGATCTACAACGACGACGTGATCCGCACCGTCCAGAACCCGATCTATGCCGAGGGCGCGCTTGCTGTCTTGAAGGGCAACCTGGCGCCCGATGGCTGCGTCATCAAGCCATCGGCCTGCGCGCCGAAGTTCCTGAAGCACACGGGCCCCGCCCTGGTGTTCGACGACTATCCCTCGATGAAGGCCGCAATCGATCGCGACGATCTCGACGTTACGGAAGACACGGTGCTGATCCTGCGCAATGCCGGCCCCCAGGGCGGCCCCGGCATGCCGGAATGGGGCATGCTGCCGATCCCCAAGAAGCTCGTGCAGCAGGGCGTACGCGACATGGTGCGACTCTCCGACAGCCGCATGAGCGGCACCAGCTATGGCGCCTGTATCCTGCACGTCTCGCCCGAGTCCTATATCGGCGGCCCGCTGGCGCTGGTGCAGACCGGCGACATGATCTCTCTCGATGTCGACAAGCGCACCATCAACATGAACGTCTCGGATGAAGAACTGGCCCGGCGCCGAGCCGCCTGGAAGAAGCCCGAACCGCGTTACGAGCGCGGCTACGGCTGGATGTTCACCAGGCACATCAAGCAGGCCAACGAGGGTTGCGACTTCGACTTCCTCGAAACCGGCTTCGGCGCGCCCGTCAGCGAACCGTCGATCTACTGAGGAGCACACCATGGCGTTGACCGCGGCGACCCGCGACAAGCTCCGCACGATCAGCACGGCGACGGTCGCCACCGCTTTGTTCAAGCGCGGCTTCCGTACGCAGTTCATTCAGAACGTGCATCCTCTCTCGCCCGACCAGCCGGTGCTGGTCGGCGAAGCCTTCACCCTGCGCTACATGCCGGCGCGCGAGGACCTGAACCAGCTTTCGGTGTTTCGCGACCGCAGCCATCCGCAACGCAAGGCGGTCGAGGACTGCCCGCCCGGCGCGGTGCTCGTCATGGACAGCCGCAAGGACGCGCGGGCGGCTTCGGCAGGGTCGATCCTGGTGACGCGCCTGATGAAGCGCGGCGTTGCCGGCGTCGTCACGGACGGCGGCTTCCGCGATGCTGCCGAGATCGGCAAGCTGGGCTTCCCGGCCTATCATCAGCGGCCCAGCGCGCCGACCAACCTCACCCTGCATCAGGCAATCGACATCAACGTGCCAATCGGCTGCGGCGATGCCCCGGTCTTTCCGGGCGACGTGATCCTGGGCGACAGCGACGGCGTGATCGTGATCCCCGCGCATCTTGCGGACGAGATCGCAGACGAGGCTTTCGAGATGACGGCCTACGAGGATTTCGTCACCGAGCGGGTCCAGGCCGGACAAGGCATCTTCGGCCTCTATCCGGCGACGGACGAGAAATCCCTCAGTGACTTCGCCGCCTGGCGCAAGGCAAAGGGCCGCTGAATAGGCACCCGGCCCGCAAGAGACGAACGACAACGACTTATAGGGAGCAAACGAACATGAGATCGCTGAGCATTGTGGCCTTCGTCCTGGCGGCCTTTCTGGGCCTGCAGGCACAGGCCGCCGACTATCCCGACAAACCCATCACCGTCATCGTCCCCTTCCCTCCCGGCGGCTCATCCGACGTGACGGCGCGGCTCGTCTCCAAGAAGATGGCGGAGCGCGTGGGCCAATCGGTCGTCATCGACAACAAGGGCGGCGCCAACGGCTCGATCGGTGCCACGGCGCTGAAACAGGCCAAGCCCGACGGCTACACGATCCTCGTCGGCTCGATCGGCGTCTTCGCGATCAATCCCGCCCTGTTCAAGGATCTCCGCTACGATCCGATGCAGGACTTCGATCTGCTGAGCGTCGCCGTCCGCACGCCCAACGTTCTGGTCGCGAGCCCGAACTTTCCGGCCAACACCGTTGCCGAGCTGGTCGACTACCTGAAGAAGAACCCCAACAAGGTAACGTTCGCCTCGTCGGGCACCGGCTCGTCGGATCATCTCACCGCGGCACTGTTCCTGCAGAAGACCGGCACCACCGGCACTCACGTGCCGTACAAAGGCGGCGGACCGGCCATCAACGACCTGATCGCAGGCCACGCCAATGTGTCGTTCCAGAATCTGGGCGCCATTGCCCCGCATGTGAAGTCGGGCAAGCTGAAGGCGCTGGGCGTCACGAGCAGCCAGCGCAATCCGACGCTGCCGGACGTCCCCACCATGGCTGAAGGCGGCGTGAAGGACCTCGAGGTCTATTCGTGGCAGGCCGCCGCCGCGCCGAAAGATCTGCCGCCGGCGGTGCGCGCCAAGCTCGAAGCCGAGTTGGCCGCTTCGGCCCAAGCGCCAGATATCAAGCCGCAGTTCGAGGCGATCGGTTTCGAGGTCGTCGCCACGAACGGCGAGCAGTTCAAGAAGTTCCTGACGGACGAGATCGCCCGCTGGAAGAACGTGATCGACACCGGGAAGATCACCGCCGAGTAGGCGGTCAAGTCTTCCAGTAGTCCGGCAGCTTCGCTGCCAGCCATTTGGCGAGAGCCGCGTTCACCTCGACCGGCTTCTCCTGCGCCATCCAGTGGCCGGACTGCACCACGACCTCAGTGAGATCGGCGCAGTCCCGCCGCATTGGATCGGCAAGCTTGGACTGCATCGTCTCGCAGGTCGTGTCGTAAGCGCCGTGCAGGAAGAGAACCGGCATCGACAGCTTGCCGCCGTTCTTCGCTTTCTTGGCGTAGGCACCGTTGGCTTTGTGGTTCATGTACCAGGAGTCCGGCCCGAAGAAGCCGTTGCGCGTGAGTGCCGCGGTGTAAGCGGCCATATCCTGTTCCGTCAGCACGTCCGCATCGCGCGGCACGTCGGGGCAGGCGCCGCCGCCGAACCAGCCGCCGGCCACACGTACCATCGAGGTCGGCGCCGGCTTGCCCACGCGCGTGGGGTCGCCCTTGCGAAACAGCGCCTTCACGACGTTGCCGATGTTGGCCTCGAAGCCCTTGCAGGCCTTGTCGAAGCTCTCCTCGTAGAAGAACTGGTAGTCCCATTGGCCGGCTGGGAACTTCTCCGCCGGATACACCGTACGATCGATCAACGGCACCATCGCGTCCAGGGTGAAGCCCTCGGCGAGATAAGGCACGCAAAGGCTCGCGACGCCGACGGTCTTCTCGGGGTGATGCGCCGCCAGGTTCCATACGACCGGGCTGCCCCAGTCGTGACCGATCCACACCGCCTTCTCCCGGCCGAGCGACGCCAGCAGCTCCAGCATGTCGGCCACGATCTCTTCCTGCGCGAAGTCCTCGTGGCGAGTGTAGGTGTCCGACCGGCCGTAGCCGCGCATGTCCGGTGCGACGCAGCGGAAGCCCAGGGCTGCAAAGGCCGGAAGCTGATGCCGCCACGACAGCGACAGTTCCGGCCAGCCGTGGACGAAGATCAGCAGCGGCGCATCGCTGCGGCCGCAGGCGAGATAGCCCGTGGTGTGACGGGCAGTCTTGAGAACGTGTTCGGTTACCGGGAATGTCATGGCGCAACTCTGCTGTGAACTTGTTCCAGCGGCAACCAATTCCGCCTGCCAATCAGTCCTCTTCGGCTGCCAATGGCCAGGCCGTCTTGACGGTGTATTCGATGATCGGGAATGTCGCGGAAAGAGAGGATTCCATGGAAATCGATACCGGCACGACCGAACTCCTGTGCAGCGTGCGCGACGGCGTGGCGTTGATCACCCTCAACCGCCCCGAAGCGCGCAACGCGATGTCCGACAAGCTGACGCCGGCGCTGCGCACGCAGATCAAGGAACGTGGCGACGATCCCAATGTCGGGGCCCTGTTGATCACCGGCGCCGGCACGGCCTTCTGCAGCGGCGGCGACGTGAAGGGCATGGGCGGCCGCGGTCCGCGCGGACAGATGAGCTACGAGGAACGTCTCGCCGACCTGCGCTGGCGTCAGGCCCATCTCACCGGTGCGTTGGTCGCCGTGCGCAAGCCCACCATCGCGGCATTGCCGGGCGCGGCTGCCGGCGCCGGCCTCGCCATCGCGCTCGCCTGCGATATCCGCATCGCCGCCAAATCGGCGTTCGTCAGCACCGGTTACGCCAAGATCGGCCTTTCCGGCGACTACGGCATTTCCTGGCTGCTCACCCGGACCATCGGCTCCTCGCGAGCGCGCGAACTGATGTTCACCGCCGAGCGCGTCGACGCCGAGCGCTGCGAGCGCATCGGTCTGGTGAACCGCGTCGTCGACGATGCCAAGCTACAAGATGAAGCCTTCGCCTACGCCAAGGCGCTGGCCGAAGGACCGGGCGTCGCCATGCGTAGCATGAAGGACAATCTCGACGACGCACTGCACATCGACTATCCGACCGCGCTCCATCGCGAAGCCGAGCGTCTGGTCTCCGCCTCCCGCACCGCCGATCACAAGGAAGCGGTGCAGGCTTTCGTCGAGAAGCGGAAGCCGGTGTTCAAGGGGAAGTGACGCGCGGCTAGACGCGCACCGCCATCTTGCCCTTGTTGCGGCCTTCGAACAGGCCGATCAGCGCTTCGGGCGCCTTCTCGAGGCCGTCGACGACATCGACGACGGCCTTGATCTTGCCGTCGGCGACCCAGCGGGCGAGTCGCGTCTCGGCTTCGGCGCGCTGATCATAAAAATCCATCACGATGAAGCCTTCCATCCGCAGCCGCTTGGTCACGACCAGGCCCGGCACGGCCATGGGGCCCGGCCCCGGCTTCTCGACGTCGTATTGCGAGACGTTTCCACAGCAGGCGATGCGGCCGCGCAGGTTCATCAGCGACAGCGCCGCGTCGAGCACCGGGCCGCCGGTATTGTCGAAATAGACGTCGATACCGTCGGGACAAGCCGCCGCCAGCGCACGACGCACACCGCCCGCCTTGTAGTCGACCGCAGCATCGAAGCCGAGCTCACGCACGATCCAGTCGCACTTGTCCTGGCCGCCCGCAGTCCCGACGACGCGGCAACCCACGAGCTTGGCGATCTGGCCCACCATCGTGCCGACGGCACCCGCCGCAGCCGAGACCAGCACCGTATCGCCGGGCTTCGGCCGGCCCACCTCTAGAAGGCCGAAATAGGCCGTGAGCCCGGTGACACTCAGCGGGCCGATCAGCATCTCCAGCGGCGCCTTGACCGTCCGCTTGGTCAGGCGTCGCGCCGGCCGGACCGCGTAGTCCTGCCAGCCCCAGTCGCCTTCGACGATGTCACCTTTGCTGAACTCACTCGCACTGGACTCGACGACCTCACCGACGGTGAAGCCGTTCATCACCTGCCCCGGCTCCAGCGCGTCGCGATAGGTCTTGCCCATCATCCAGGCGCGATTGGCAGGATCGAGCGACAGCATGCGCGTGCGCACCAACACCTCTCCGGCGCGCGGAGCGGGAATGGCCGTCTCGGTCCACTGAAACGTGTCCTTGCCGATCTTGCCGGCCGGTTGCTTGGCATAGAGCCATTGGCGGTTCATAACTTCCTCCCGGTCGTCAGTCCTTGTAGTTGGCGGCCCGCTTCTGCAGGTTCGACATGATGGCCTCGACCTGATTGGGCGAGCCAATCAGCTTCTGCTGCTCGACCGACTCCATCATCAAACCCGCCGCCGCATCGATGGCAACCGCGGCATTCAACAGCCGCTTGTTGGCGCGGATCGCGTCGGGACTCTTGGAGGCGATCTCCTTTGCGGTCTCCAGCGCCGCAGCGCGCGGATCGTCCACGACACGCGTCACGAAGCCCATCTGCTGCGCCTCGACACCGTTGAAGATGCGGCCGGTGTAGGTGAGTTCGCGCACCACGTCCTCGCGTGCGAGGTGGCGCATGAGCTGCGTGCCGGCAAGATCGGGCACCAGGCCCCACTTGATCTCCATCACGGAGAAGCGCGCATCGGGAGTCGCGTAGCGAATGTCCGGGCCCAGGGCGATCTGGAAACCACCACCGAAGGCCACGCCGTGCACGGCCGCGATCACCGGCACCGGCAGCTCACGCCACAGCCAGGCGCATTGCTGCGGCCGGTTGGCGATGCCGTGGGTGCGCTTGGCGAGGTCGCGCACGCCCGGCACGCCATCCTGCTTCATGGCCGCAAAACTTCCCATGTCGAGACCGGCGCAGAAGGCCTTGCCCTCGCCCGACAGCACGACGCAGCGCAGGCTTTCCATGGTCGCAAGCTTGGCGCCCGCCTCGATGATGCCTTCGAACATCGCGTTATCCAGCGCGTTCATCTTGTCGGCACGGATCAGGCGGACGTCGGCGACGCCGTCCTTCAGGTCGATCGAGATGCGGTCTTTCATTTTTCACTCTCCGATTTGAGCCATTCGCGCAGACGGCGCTTCACTTCTTCAGGTTCGAGTCTCTTGGGCGGCGCAAGGCTGCCATCCCCTTGCTTGGGCCACATCAGCACCGCGATGCCTCGCTGCACATCGGCATAGCTGCAATCGTCGGGCAACCGGTCGAGCAGCGCCCGCACTTCGGCCTTCACATCGACTTTCTTCTCTTCGCTCATCGCGTCGCCATCAACCAGACTCCCTGCGCCACGTAGACCGCGCCCAACCCGAGAATGACTCGGCGGGTCCAATGATAGAACTGCCGGTCCGACATGCGATCGAGAAAACTGCGCGACAGGGTCGTGCCCAGGATGGCGAAGCAGGCGGCATAGCCCATCACCAGCCATTGCTCGGGATCGCGACCGGCCGGCCCCTCGATCACCATGGCAAAATAGGTGACTTTGGTAAGATGGCCCAGCACTTGCGCCGCGGCCTTGGTGGCAACGTTGACCTGCCGCGACATGCCGGTGCGCACATAGAAGATGTCGAGCAGAGGACCGGTTACGCCCGACACGAGCTGGATGGCTCCGCCGATCGCACCCGCCACGAAGGCCTGGCCGCCCCGTTCGATGTTGGGGGCGATGCGCTGCGGCACGGCCAGCGCAGCGAACGGCGTGAGGCCGACCGCCATCAGCACCAGCGCCTTGTCGGGTACGAAATCGAAGAAGGAGAAGACAATCAGCGACGCCCCGGCACCGGCGCCGAACTGCAGGACGACACTCCACTTCACATGATGGCGCCACAGCCAGGCGCGCCAGCTATTGGCCGCGATCTGGATGACACCGTGGAACACCATGGCGACCGGCACCGGCAGGAACAACAGCAGGAAGCCGATCAACAGCATCCCGCCCGCCATGCCGAAGATCCCGGAAATGAACGAGGTCACGACGGCCACGACCGCCAGAGCGGCCAGCACGGGAAGCGTAAACATCGCCGTGCGGCGTAGCGCACGTGGCAGAAGGTGTCGAGGACCGGATAGGGTGCGCGCCATGTCCGACACCGATCTCCTGTTCACTCCGGCCGCAAAGGCCGCCGCCCTCATCCGCGACCGCAAACTTTCGCCCGTCGAATATGTCGACGTCGTCCTGAAAGCGATCGACCGCGCCCAACCCAAGCTCAACTGCTTTCGCGTGGTGATGGCCGAGGAGGCGCGACGCGACGCCAAGAAGGCCGAGGAAGCCGTCACGCGCGGCGACAAGCTCGGACCGCTGCACGGCATCCCCGTGAGCATCAAGGACCTGGTCGACGTCAAAGGCGTGCATACGCGCCATGGCTCGGCGATCTTCGAAGACAACGTCGCCCAGGCCGACGACGTGCTGGTGCAGCGCCTGCGCGCCGCCGGCGCCATCGTGATCGGCAAGGCCACGACGCCGGAGTTCGGCGTGAAGGGCCTGACCGACGGGCCCTCCTTCGGCATCACGCGCAATCCCTGGAATCTCGACCGCACGCCGGGCGGCTCCAGCGGCGGTGGCGCGGCGGCCGTCGCGGCGGGCCTCGGCCCGATCTCCCTCGGCACCGACGGTGCCGGCTCGATCCGCGGCCCCGCCTCGTGCAGCGGCCTCGTGGGCCTGAAGCCCACGCTGGGCGCCGTACCGGCCGACACGACGCGCGATGCCTTCGGCAACAATGTCTTTGCCGGGCCGCTCTCCCGCACGATCACCGATACCGCGATCATGCATTCCGTGCTGGTCGGCCCCAGCGACAAGGACCCGTGGTCGCTCTCCGGACCGTCGCAGCAGCCGCTGTCGCCCAAGCTCGCCGGCCGCGATCTCTCGGGTGTGCGCATCGGCTATATCGAACTCACGGCCAATCCGCGGATCGCGGCCGATGTGCGTACCAATACACGTGCCTCGCTCGCAGCCTGGGAAGCGATGGGCGCCGTCGTCGAGGAAGTCACCGAAAAGATCGACTGGATCGAATACGAAGGCCGCGTGCTCTATCAGGCGAACTTCGCCGTGTTCTGCGCGCAGTATCTGCCCAAGTGGCAGAACCAGATGGACCCGGTGACGCTGGCGTTCATGGATCGCGGCGCCAAGTTCACCCTGGCCGACTTCCGCAATGCCCAGTTCGCGCGCACCGCGCTGTTCCGCAAGATCCAGTCGCTGCTGGCGCGCTACGACTTCCTGGTCACGCCGACCAACGCACGCACCGCCCTCGATGTGACGCACGATGCCGCCAACGACGAAGTCATCATCGACGGCGTGAAGTGCGGCATCACCCGCCAGGGCTGGACCTCCTACCAGTACCCGTTCAACCTGACCGGCCATCCCGCGCTGGCCCTGCCCTCAGGTTTCGGCGCCGATGGACTGCCGACCTCGGTCCAGATCGTCGGCAGATGGGGTGCGGAGACCGACGTGCTGCGGCTCGGCGCGCTGCTTGAAGACGCGCAGCCCTGGGCGCAAAATCGTCCGCCGGCTTGAACCCTTTCTAGGAAATCACCCCTCTTATGAGCATCGCCCCAACAGAGGAGGCCTTGCTCATGGTGTTCAAACGTAATGTCCCCAGCTGGGAGCGGCTCCTGCGCGCCGCTCTCGGAATCGCCCTGCTACTCGCAGCCTTTGCCGTGCCGATGCAGGCTTGGCTGGCCTGGATTCTCGGCGGCAGCGGCATCGGAGCGCTGGCCTCCGCATTGATGGGCTTCTGTCCGGCCTGCGCGCTCGCGGGCCGGCGTCTGCCGGGCGCCTGATGCACACGCTCCCGGCCATCGACGGCACGCTGGTTGCTGCAGCCCGGGCAGGCGACGCCGCCGCTCTCGACCAATTACTGGCAGCCTCGCAGCCTGACCTGCGGCGCTTCGCACGCCGGACCTGCGCTAGCAGCGAAGATGCCGAGGACGCCGTACAGGCGGCCCTCTGGCAGCTTCATCGCCACATCGGCACCCTGCGGGTCATCGCTGCTTTCGCGAGCTGGTTGTTCCGCATCGGCGAGCGGGAATGCCGGCGCCTGCTCGGCCAGCAACGACAGACCGTGCCGCTCGACGAAGCACCGCCCTCGGCGCTGCGGCTCGACCCGGTACCGGCCGATCTACGGCGCGACCTGGGCATCATGATCGCCGGCCTGCCCGACCTCTATCGCGAGGTGCTGATCCTGCGCGACATCGAGGAACTGACAGCGCCCGAAGCTGCGGCGCAGCTCGGCCTGTCGGTCGACGCTGTGAAGAGCCGGCTCCATCGCGCCCGCTCCCTGCTGCGCGAGCAGCTCCTGGCCTCTGGCTACTGGTCCGCATAGCGCCAACCTCCATCGGTCTTTGCACCGCCGCGGGCCTTCTTCTAGGCTCGGTGCAAAGAAACCGGGAGGAAACACATGCGTCTGGTAGCGATTGCGTTAGGTCTAATCGGCTTGGTCCTCGGCTCCCTGCCGGCCCTCGCCCAGTCCTCGGACAAGCCCATCAAGATCATGGCGCCCTACGCGCCGGGCGGAAACATCGACGTCACGGCGCGCATCATCGCCGACAAGCTGCGCGAAGTGCTGGGCGTCACGGTGCTCGTCGAAAACAAGGCCGGCGCCAGCGGCATGATCGGCAGCGATGTCGTCGCCCGCTCCGCCCCGGACGGCACGAGCCTGCTGGTCTCGGCCAATTCGCTGGTCGCCGTTCCGGCGATTTACGGCAACGCGCCCTACGACTGGCGCACGGCTTTCACCCCGATCAGCCACATCCAGCGCGTGCCGGCCGTCCTGGTCGTGACGCCAAATTCTCCTATCAAGACCATGGCGGATTTCATCGCCCTGGGCCGCGACGGCAAGTTTGCTGTGGCCGACTCAGGCGTCGGCACGACCAACCACCTCGCCATCGAGCTGATCGGCGAGGCAACCGGCAGCAAGTACACGATCGTGCACTACAAGGGCAGCGGCGCGGCCTCGCTGGACGTGATCGCGGGGCAGGTCACGGCCCAGGTCGACCAGCTCAACGCCGCCATCGGCCATATCAAGGCCGGCAAACTGCGCGCCATCGCCGTGGCGTCCGACAAGCGCGTGCCGCAGCTTCCCGACGTACCGACCATGAAGGAAAGCGGTGTGAAGGGTCTCGAAAACTTTACCTTCTCGACCTTCACGGGCCTGTTCGGCCCGGCCAAGATGCCCCCCGAGGTCGTGGCGAGATTGGACGAAGCGGTGTTCAAGGTATTGAAAGACCCGGCCGTCGTTCAGCGCT
>JAFKFK010000067.1 GCA_017307275.1 Alphaproteobacteria bacterium
GGTATCTTCATAATCGGCGAGCAGCGGTTCGAAAATGGCGACTGGATTGCCGTGGACGACGTCGTCGAAGGCACGGTGGAGACGATCTGTCCGGCGTCAGCACTGATGGGACCAAAGCGGCTTAACTGAGAACGGAGGATTTCTGGTTCATCGTAGCCTTTCAAAGGAGCGAAGATGAGACAGAAATCCGGGACAGGGAAAGCGCCAGCGGCGCAGGTCATCAAAGACATCCGCCGCGCAACCCGCAAGCAATATTCGGCCGAGGAGAAGATCCGCATCGTGCTGGAAGGCTTGCGCGGCGACGAGTCGATCGCGGCGCTGTGCCGGCGCGAGGGGATCGCGGAGAGCCTTTATTACACCTGGTCGAAGGAGTTCCTCGAAGCCGGCAAGAAGCGGCTTGCCGGGGATACGGCGCGCGCCGCCACCAGTGACGAGGTGAAGGTGCTGCGCAAGGAGGCGCGCGATCTCAAGGAGGTCGTCGCCGAGCAGGCGCTGGAACTGCGGATTCTTAAAAAAAGCATGATCGCGGATGGGGGCGACGACGAATGAGATACCCCGCATCCGAGAAGCTGGAGATCATCCGGCTGGTCGAGAACTCGCACCTGTCGGCGCGGCGCACGCTGCAAAAACTCGGCATTCCGCGCTCGACCTTCAATCGCTGGTATGACCGCTTCCTCGCCGGCGGCATCGATGCGCTGGAAGACCACAAACCCCGACCGAGCCGGGTCTGGAACCGCCTCCCCGAGGAGAAACGCGATCAGATCATTGAGCTGGCGTTGAACGAGCCGGAGCTGTCGCCACGGGAACTGGCGGTCACCTTCACCGACACGAAGGGCTACTTCGTCTCGGAATCCTCAGTCTATCGCCTGCTCAAGGCCCACGACCTGATCACCAGCCCGGCCTTCATCGTCATCAAGGCCGCCGACGAGTTCCATGACAAGACGACAGCACCGAACCAGCTCTGGCAAACCGACTTCACGTATCTGAAGGTCATCGGCTGGGGCTGGTTCTATCTATCGACCGTGCTCGACGACTTCTCCCGCTATATCATCGCCTGGAAGCTGTGCACCACGATGAAGGCCGGGGACGTCACCGACACGCTGACCATCGCGCTGCAGGCTTCCGGCTGCGACAACGCCAGGGTCATGCAGCGGCCGCGGCTGCTGTCCGACAACGGCCCGTCTTACGTCTCTTCCGACCTGGCCGCATGGCTATCCAGCAAGGGTATGGAACATACGCGCGGTGCGCCCTGCCATCCCCAGACCCAGGGCAAGATCGAGCGATGGCACCAGACGCTGAAGAACCGCATCCTGCTCGAAAACTACTTCCTGCCGGGTGATCTCGAGCAGCAGGTCGCGGCGTTCGTCGAGCACTACAACCACCGCCGCTACCACGAGAGCCTCGACAATCTCACCCCTGCCGACGTCTACTTCGGGCGCGGCGATATCATCACGCTGGAAAGGGAAAGGATCAAACGCGAAACCATCAAACAGCGCCGCTTGCTTCATCGAGATGCAGCAGCCTAATGTGACAAACCTGATGGACCAGAGCCTCCGTTAGCTC
>JAFKFK010000066.1 GCA_017307275.1 Alphaproteobacteria bacterium
CGCGCTTCAGTTCACCCGCGAGGAGATCGAGCGCCTCGTCCCACGGCACTTCGACGAACGGCTCCTGGCCGCGCAGCTCGGGGTTGGCGCCGGGGCCTTTCTCCAGCCAGCTCTTGCGGATCGACGGACGCAGCACGCGCAGCCGGGACACCTCGTCGGACAGCATGTGCAGGCCGATGGGCGAGGGGTCCGGGTCCTTGGAGAAGGGGTGCAGCTTCGTGGCGTTGCCGGCGTCGTCGTATTCGACTTCGTAGACGCCCCAATGGGCGGCGGTGAGCGTGCGCTGGTGGGTCATGGGAACTGTACTCTCAGGCAGCTTTGGCAATGGACAGGAACTTGTCGACGTCGTCGGCATCGGTGTCGAAGGCCGTGACGAGACGGAAGGCGCGCTCACCCGGCCGGTCCGACGGCCAGGGGTGATACTGCGCTCCTGCGTCCTGCAGCGCATCATGCATGCGCGAGGGCAGGATGACGAAGATCTCGTTGGCATCCACCGGGTAGAGGAGCTGCGTGCCCTTCATGGTCGTGAGGCCAGCGACCAGACGGCGGGCCATCGTGTTCGCATGGCGGGCGTTGCTGAGCCACAGCCCGTCCGAGAGATAGGCGTCGAGCTGGGCGGACAGGAACCGCATCTTGGAGAAGAGGTGTCCGCCGCGCTTGCGGCGGAACTCGAACTCGCGCGCCAGCTCCGGCTCGAAGAAGACCACGGCCTCGGCGGCCAGCGCACCGTTCTTGGTGGCGCCCAGACTCAGCACGTCGACACCCGCGCGCCACGACATTTCGGCAGCGGAGCAGCCGACATAGGAGAGCGCATTGGCAAAGCGTGCGCCGTCCATGTGCAGCCGGAGCCCGTGGCGGTGCGCGGTGGTGGCGATCGAGACGATCTCGTCGGGATCGTAGACCGTGCCGCACTCGGTCGCCTGCGTGATGCTGACGGCCGCGGGCTGCGGATGGTGAACCACGCCGTAGACCGGCTGCGCCAGTGCCTCGGCGAGCCTCTTCTGGTCCATCTTGCCGGCCGTGCCGGGAATGGGGGCGAGCTTGGCGCCCGAGGTGAAGAACTCCGGCGCATTGGCTTCGTCGACGACGATATGCGCCTCGGGGTGGCAGTAGATCGAGCCCCAGGACGGCGTGCAGCAGGACAGCGCCAGCACGTTCGCCGCCGTGCCCGTGGCCACCGGGAAGGCGAGCAGGTCGGGCTTCTCGAAAATCTCGCGCAGGCGACGTTCGACCCGGTGCGTCCATTCGTCGGCGCCGTAGGACGGCGCGGTGCCGTCGGTGAAGGCGCGTTTGACCGCTTCGAGAATGTCGGGATGCGCGCCGACCTCGTTATCGCTGCGAAAGTTCATGCTCATTCCCCAGGTCCCAGTTTCTCAGGCCCCGGATTTTCAGGCTGGCGCGTCACGGCCTCGAGGCGGTTGCCGTCGGGATCGCGTACGAACGCTGCGTAGTAGTCGGGACTGTAGATCTCGCGAAGGCCGGGCGGGCCGTCGTCGGTTCCGCCCTGGGCAAGGGCGGCGCGGTGGAAGGCGCGGACAGCCGCCCGGCTGGGCGCGCGGAAGCACCAGTGTCGATTGTCGGCCACGACACCAGAGTTGAGGCCGGTGCTGAGATAGACCGAGAGGTAGCAGGGGCCGCCATCGGTGGCGGGCCGTTCGCCATAGCCGATGGACCGCTCGCGCCGATTCACCCGCGGCACACCCAGCGGCGTCAGCACCGCGTCGTAGAACGATTGCGCCCGATCGAGGTCGGTCGTGGTGATCGACAGATGATCGAACATCGCTAGCGGCCGGCGGCGGGCGGGAACTCGATAGTGCCCAGCAGGGCGCCGCTGCGCGGATCGACGATATAGGCGGCGGACGGGCCGCCCTGCATCTCGACATGCACGACCAAGCGATCGCCCGCCACGGTCATCGACACGACGCGCGCACCGGACGGCAGCGCGATACGCTCCGTGAACTTCACGCCGGGGGCCGACGCTGGCGAACTTGCGGCGTTGGGCGTAGAGATGCGCCGGCCGATCTCGGCCACGATGACAACGAAGCCCGCCACGATCAGCAGGCCCATCGAGATAACCAGCACCTTCAGCCAAAACGGTGCAGAGGCCCGAGCAGGGGACGCCAAGACAACTCCATGAGCGACACGTGACGATCAACGCGGGGCGCCACTTCGTGACCATCGACGAGAGTGCTGCCGGCGAAAGGCTGGACCGCGCGCTGGCGGCTGCCTTGCCGGCCCTCACGCGAAGCCGCGTAAAGGCGCTGATCGAGGGCCGCCGGGTGGCGCTGGCGGAGGGGCAGACGATAGAAGAGCCGTCCCGGAAGGTCAAAACGGGCGAGCGTTTCGAAGTCGATATTCCGGAGCCCGAACCGGCGGAGCCGGTTCCCCAGGCCCTGGCGCTCGATATCCTCTACGAGGACGGCGACCTCCTGGTCCTGAACAAGCCCGCGGGGATGGTGGTCCATCCGGCGCCGGGCAACCCGGACAGCACCCTGGTGAATGCCCTGCTGGCCCATTGCGGCGACAGCCTCTCAGGCATCGGCGGCGTGCGGCGGCCGGGGATCGTCCACCGGCTCGACAAGGACACGTCGGGTGTCATGGTCGTGGCCAAGAACGACCGCACCCACGTGGCCCTCTCGAAGCTCTTTGCCGCCCACGACCTCACCCGCATCTACCAGGTGCTGGTCTGGGGGGCGCCCAAGGCCGACCGGGGGAGGGTCGAGGCTGCGATCGGCCGTCATCCCGTAGACCGCAAGCGCATGGCGGTCCGCCGCAGCGGCGGCCGCAATGCCATCACCGACTACTGGATCGAGAAGCGCTTCGGCGCCCCCCTCCAGCCGGTCGCCAGCCTGGTCGGGGCCAGGCTCGGGACAGGCCGCACTCATCAAGTTCGCGTGCACTTGGCCCACCTCGGCTGCCCGGTGGTCGGCGATCCGGTCTATGGCCGGAAGTCCCGCAACGCCAAGGCACCCGCGGCGTTATTGGACTTCCCGAGGCAGGCGCTGCACGCGGCTGTCCTTGAATTCCGACATCCGACGACGGGCAAGCAAATGAAGTTTGCCACAGAATTGCCTCAAGATTTCAGCAGGTTACTCAAGTCACTGAACAGCGTTAAGTAATCCCGTAATCTCCGAGTGGGTTAGTCGGATTTAGATTGACCGAGGAGCTATCCGACTAATATAGTCGGATTTAGCAGTCGGGGTACGAGAGTGCTAAACGCTCGTTCACCGACCATCCCGCGTATGAAAGGGGGAGTAGCCATGAGTGCAGCCACCGCTAACCTTCCCGCCCTGCCGTCGTCGCTGACGCCCGAGGGCAATCTCAGCAGGTACCTGTCTGAGATCCGGAAGTTTCCGCTGCTGGAGCCCCAGGAAGAATTCATGCTGGCCAAGCGCTGGCGCGAGCACGGCGACTCGAAAGCCGCCCACAAGCTCGTCACCAGCCACCTGCGCCTCGTCGCCAAGATCGCCATGGGCTATCGCGGCTACGGCCTGCCGGTGGCCGAGCTGATCTCCGAAGGCAACGTCGGCATGATGCAGGCGGTCAAGCGGTTCGATCCGGACCGCGGCTTCCGTCTGGCCACCTATGCCATGTGGTGGATCCGCGCCTCTATCCAGGAATACATCCTGCATAGCTGGTCGCTGGTGAAGATGGGTACGACGGCGGCGCAGAAGAAGCTGTTCTTCAACCTGCGCAAGCTGAAGGGCCAGATGCAGGCCATCGAGGAGGGCGACCTGTCGCCCGAGCAGGTGACCAAGATCGCCACCCGCCTCGGCGTGCCCGAGGAGGAGGTGGTGAACATGAACCGCCGCCTCGCCGCCCCGGACTCGTCGCTCAATGCGCCGGTCAAGGCCGAGGGCGACATGGAGTGGCAGGACTGGCTGGTCGACGATTCGCCCAACCAGGAAGCGCGCCTCGGCGAGAGCCAGGAGCTGAACCAGCGCAAGCACATGCTGGCGGCAGCTCTGAAGCAGCTCACCGACCGCGAGCGCCACATCATCGTGGAGCGCCGTCTGGTCGACGAGCCCAAGACGCTCGAGGACCTGAGCTCCAAGTACGGCATCAGCCGCGAGCGCGTGCGCCAGATCGAGGTGCGCGCCTTCGACAAGCTGCAGAAGGCCATGAAGAACATGGTGGTCGAGGCCGCAGCGCGGCCGCCGACCCGGCCCGCCGTCGAGGCGGCCGGCGCGCGGTAGCCCATCGACCGCAGGACCCGGATAAAGAAAGGGGCCGGTATCCTCGCGGATGCCGGCCCTTTTCGTTTGGGATTACGAAGAGAGGACCCAGAGGCAGACCGCGCCCCAGAGGACCACGGTCGCGAGCAGCGGCCCGTCGGACAGGACGACGTCGGTCGGCGATTCACCGCCCTCCTGCCGGTCGACGACGTACCAGTAGCGAAACAGGCCGAAGATCACCAAGGGGATGGTCGCGACCAGCCGATGATTGGTCGTCATTACGAACAGGCTGTAGAACACCAGCGCGCCCGTCGCGGCCATTTCGGCGTAGCGGTCGACCAGCGCCGGCGAGTATTTGCCGAGCACGGCGCGGCCGTCGCTGCCGTTGTTCACCAGCTCCTGCCGTCGCTTGATGGCCGCCAGGTACAAAGCCAGGCAGAGCGTGGTGATCGTCATCCATGCCGAGAGCGGCACCTGCAGCGCGACGGCGCCGGCATAGATCCGCAGCACGAAGCCGCTGGCGACGGCGAAGATGTCGAGAACCGGCTGATTCTTCAGCACGTAAGTGTAGGCCACGTTCAGCACGAGGTAGGCACCGACCACCAGCATCAGCGCGACGTCCTTGGCAAAGGCGGCGACGAGCAGTCCGAGCAGAACCGCCAGGAGGATCGTGGCCTCGCGTGTGGAGACTGATCCGGCGGCCAGTGGCCTTACCGAGCGCTTCGTCGGGTGCCGGCGATCATATTCGACATCGTGCAGGTCGTTGATGATGTAACAGGCCGAGGCAGCCAGGCAGAAGACGACGAAGGCGAAGAGGGAGTCGGCGACCTTGCCGGGGTCGGTGTACTGACGGGCAAAGATCAGAGGGGCGAGGACGAAGACGTTCTTGATCCAGTGCGTGGGGCGGACAAGCTTCGCGAGCCCCCGGACACGCCGGCCGGCATTTGCAGTCATGATCCCCCGAGACCCCTTACCCCCCACGATCCATGTTAGCATCCTTCATGCAACCACCTGTTGTCCACGCATTTGGCCGCGCCCGGTGAGGCCGGTTTCGTCCTGGGGCCGGTTGAGCGCCGCGCCGCACACGGTCGTGGAGCTTGTCGATGTCGCGGAAATCGCTTCTCGCGTGCGCGGCGAGGGACCGGCCATCGCCCGCGGACACGGCCGCAGCTACGGCGACTCCTGTCTCAACCCCGGCGGGACCCTCTGGAGCACGGCGAAGCTCGACCGTCTGCACGCCTTCGATCCGGCGACCGGCCGGCTGGTCTGCGAATCGGGCGTGCTGCTGCGGGACATCCAGCGCCTGATGGCGCCGCGGGGCTGGGGGCTGCCGGTCTTGCCGGGTACGCAGCTCGTGAGCGTGGGCGGCGCCATCGCCAACGACGTCCATGGCAAGAACCACCACAAGGCCGGCACCTTCGGCGATCATGTCCGCCGCCTGCGTCTGGTCCGGACGGACGGCGAGATCGTCGATTGCGGTCCCGACCAGCGGGCCGACTGGTTCGCCGCGACCGTGGGCGGGATCGGCCTCACCGGGATCGTCGCTACCGCCGAGCTGCAGCTCTGCCCGATGGCCGGGCCCTGGCTCGACACGGAGATCGTGCCCTACCAGTCCCTGGATGCCTTCCTCACCCTGGCCGACGAGTCCGAGGCGTCCTGGGAGCACACGGTCGGCTGGCTCGACTCGACGAGGCGCGGTGAGGTCCGCGGTCTCTTCCTGCGGGCGCGACCGGCCGAGGACCAGTCGGGCGTGCCGCCGCCGGTCCGATCCTTCTCCGTGCCGGTCACGCTACCCATCGGCCTGTTCAATCGGCTGTCGATCCCCGCCTTCAACGCTCTCTATTACGCCGTGCACCAGCGGCGGGCCGGTCGACGCCGCCGAGCGTTCGACAGCTTCCTGTTCCCGCTCGACGGGATCGGCGACTGGAACCGCCTCTACGGTCCCCGCGGTTTCTACCAGTACCAGTTCGTCGTGCCGCGCCCGGTTGCGCGCGCGGCCTTGCAGGAAGTGCTCGATATCGTCGCTGCCTCGGGGCAGGGATCGTTCCTCTCGGTCGCCAAGACGTTCGGCGAGCGCGTCGGGCGGGGCCTGCTGAGCTTTCCTATGCCCGGCGTGACCCTGTCGCTCGACTTCGCCAACCAGGGCGCGCCGACCGAGGCGCTGTTCGAGCGACTCGATACAGTGGTGCGGCACGCTGGCGGGCGTCTCTACCTCGCCAAGGACGCGCGTATGTCTTCTGCTATGTTCGAGGCGGGTTATCCGAACGGAGCCGAGCTGCGACGCTTCCGCGATCCTGGCGTGAGTTCGGCGATGTCGCGGCGGCTGCTGGGATCGTAACAACGTGAATCACGCCAAACGAATCGTTGTCGTCGGAGCAACCTCCGCCATCGCCGAACACTGCTGCCGCCTTTGGGTGGAGCGTGAGCCGGTCGATCTCATTCTGGTGGCGCGCAATCGATTGCACGCCGAACGGATCGCCGTCGATCTCCGCGTGCGCACCCGGCAGGGCACGGTGCGCGTCGAGACCGTCGACTTCCTGTCGACCCCCGAGGTCGCGGCCCTCGCCGATCGTCTGTCGGCCGAAGCGCCTCTCGATGTCGTGCTGATCGCGCAGGGCATGCTCCCACCGCAGGACCTGTGCCAGGAAGACCTCGCCAAGGTCCGCGAGACGATCGACGTGAATGCCGTTGCCTCCGCGCTGTTCGCCGAGGCCTTCGCCAAGGGCATGGCGCAGGTCGGGCGCGGCACGCTGGGCCTCCTCGGCTCGGTCGCCGGCGACCGGCCGCGCCGCGCCAACTACACCTACGGCGCGTCCAAGGCCTTCATGGAGGCCTATGCCACGGGGCCGCGGCACCGATTTGCCGGCACCGCGATCAAGGTGGTGCTGATCAAGCCCGGCCCGACCGACACGCCGATGGCGGCGGCTCACAAGGCGGTGGGGCGACGGCTGGCATCGGTCGAGGAGGTGGCGCGCGGGACGGTGCGGGCGCTCGATCTCGGCAAGGCCGTCGTCTATCTGCCGTGGAAATGGTGGCCGATCATGACGGTGTTCAAGCTCCTGCCGAGGTTCGTCTTCAACCGGCTCGACGTCTGACGGTCCCGATATCCGGCGCGACCTCCGACGAGGGGAACGTCCGGGCCGTTGCGAGAAGGATCAGGCAGATGATGAAAAACTGGGGCGCGTAGAGCCGCAGCTCGGCCGACGGATAGAGGAAGAACCTTCCCGCAACCCCGGCCAGGACCGCGAGCAGCAACAGGCTGCGCCAACTGTCGGGGCGTGCAGCCAGCAGGATGACGGCCAGCAAGGTCGCGGCAAACCCCGCATGGGCCCAGGGCAGGTGCGAGAGTTCGCCGAGTTGGCGCAGCAGGATGCGGCCGTACAGGCCGATCTCGAACGGGGGCCAGTCGCCGGTCAGGACGGCCTGTATGGCGACGAAGTTGTAATGGAACTGCGGCCACCAGCCCGGATGACCGCTCATCAGCGCATTGAAGAGATAGGCCGCGACCGAGAGCACCGCGAGCGCAGCGGCCGGGCCATAGTCTCGGCGCAGGACGAAAACCGCGCTCACCGCGAGGTTGAGGATGAGGCTGTCGGGGCGAATGACGGCGCTCGCCACCAGCAACGCAATCCCGGGCGTCGAACGCTTGGCAAGCAGGCAGGCGAAGCCAGCCACGGCCAGAAGCGTCGTCAGCGAATCGGGTGTTGTCATGCTCGCGAAGCTCGGCAGCTTGAAGAGGAGGACGAACGGCAGCCAGGCGAGCGTGGCGATGCCGTGGAGGCGCACCGCCGCGGCGAACACGATCGCCAGGGTGCCCAGCGCACCGACCAGGCTGGCCAGGATGATCGCCTGCACGGGCGATGTGAACGCAGCGACGGCCTTCAGAGCCAGCACATAGCCGTACTTGCTCTCGAACAAGGGGAGCTGGCTCACCAGCGCGGCCGGCTGGGTGTACTGGGCGATGCGGTAATCGCCCTCTGTCATGTAGGCGAGCAGGTCCGGCGTCAGCCAGGGCTTCAGCGTCGCCCAGGTCGCGGCATGGAGTGCCGGTGCGTCCAGCACGCCCTTGGTTTCGAAGGCCGGGCCTTTCAGGATCGCCATCGTGTAGGGCACGGTGTCCCAGTCGATCGAGGGCCGCGTGAGCGAGAAGTAGACGAATTGCGCCGCGACCAGCAGGGCCAGGACCGCCGACAGCACCGTCCAGCCTCTCCATCGGGCGACGTGCACCAGGAGTCGGTCGAGCCCCAACGGCACGCTCCCGAACGGCGCATCGTTGCCGTTCGTATCCCTGGGCGCGCGGCGAGGAAGCATCACTCAATCTGATAGCAACCGACGAGGGCAGTAACCAGAGGGCGACGCAGTCGATCTGTAATTCTCCGGCCCGTCGTCCTTCGCCCCCAGCTCCATTCATGCCTGCCCTGAGAAAGATCACCGAAAATGCTGCACCTTGGCCCATTCCGGGGCCGCCGTTGTCGCTGTATGTTCCGCCCCATGAACGCTCAGAACATCGCCATTGTCGGCGCCACGGGCGCGGTGGGTGTCGAAATCCTCCGTGTCCTCGAGCGACGGAACTTCCCCGTTGCCTCCCTCAAGCTGCTCGCCTCGGCCCGCTCGGTCGGCAAGACGCTCGAGTTCAAAGGCAAAACATGGCCGGTCGAGGAATTGACTGCGGACGCCTTCAAGGGCGTGGACATCGCCTTCTTCAGCGCCGGCGCCACGCGCAGCCGCGAGTTCGTGCCGGCCGCCAAGGCGGCGGGCGCGGTCGTGATCGACAATTCGTCGGCGTTCCGAATGGACCCCAACACGCCGCTGGTCGTGCCGGAAGTGAATGCGGGCGACCTCGCGCAGCACAAGGGCGTGATCGCCAATCCCAACTGCACGGCAGCGATCCTCGCCACGGCCGTGTGGCCGATCCATCAGGCCGCCGGCATCAAGCGCATCGTTGTGGCGACCTACCAGTCGGCCTCGGGTGCGGGCGCCGCGGCGATGCAGGAGCTCGAAGACCAGGTGCGCCAGTACGGCGAGGGCAAGGAGATCACGCGTTCGGTGTTCCCGCACCAGATCGCCTTCAACGTCTTCTCGCACAACACCAAGGTGGCCGAGAACGGCTACAACGAGGAAGAGAACAAGGTGGTCGAGGAGATGCGGAAGATGTTCCACATGCCCGACCTTCCGATCACGCCGACCTGCATCCGCGTGCCGGTGCTGCGTGCGCACTCGGAAGCGATCACCCTGGAACTGGAGAAGCCGCTCTCGCCTGCCGAGGCGCGCGCGCTGCTGGAGAAGGCGCCGGGCGTGAAGGTGGTGGACGATGCCGCCGCCAATCACTTCCCGATGCCGCTGGAAGCCAGTGGCGATCTCGACATCCATGTCGGACGCATCCGCCGCGATCTCTCGAACCCCAACGGCCTCGTACTGTTCGCCGCGGGCGATCAGCTCCTGAAGGGTGCGGCATGGAACGCGGTCCAGATCGCCGAGGAACTCGCCAAACCCGCCCGCGCGCAGGCGGCGGAATAACGCCTCAGCGGTAGCCGATCCGCTCGAAGAAGCGCCCGATCTCCGCTGCGGCGAGATCGGGCCTCTCGTAGTGGACGAAGTGGCCGGCCTCCTCGGCGATGCTGGCCTCCACGTTGTCGAAGTATTCCGGCACGACGTCGATCCAGGCCGACTTCAGCACGGGATCGTGCCGGCCCCACAGCACCCGCGCGGGCTGAGTGATCTTGGGCGGCTTGGGCGCGGTGCCGGACATCACCGCGAGGCGTCCGGCATTCTGCGAGATGTACCAGTTGAAGCCGCCCTGCAGGTTGCCGGGGCGCAGGAAGTTATCGACCCAGCGTTCGAGTACGGCGTCGAAGGTATCCTTGCGATGGCACCAGTGCGTGAGGAAATGCCGGAAGTAGGCGCGGCAGCTCTCGCGTGAGGCGCCGACGATGGCGGGCGCAAACGGCATCTGATGGAAGGTCTGGTACCAGATCTCGTTGATCTGTGCGGGATCGCGCCAGCGCGCCCCGACGCCATGCGTGCCGCAATTGAAGAAGAACAGCCCGGCGACCCTGTCGGGATGACGCAGCGCCAGACGTTGCATGACGAAGGCGCCGACGTCGTGGCCGACGAAGCCCGCCTTGGCGATGCCGAGCCTGTCCATCAGCGCGGCGATATCGTCGGCCAGGATATCCGGCCCTGCTTGGTCCGATGGCCCCGATGCCGGATTCTCGCTGTCGCCGAAGCCGCGGAAGTCGGGCGCGATCAGGCGCCAGCGGTCGGCGAGGCGCTCGAACATCGGCTCCCAGGTCGCCCAGAACTCCGGCCAGCCATGCAGGAGGAGGAGCGGGGCGCCGTGCCCGGCTTCCGCAAGGTGAGTGGTGAAACCGCGTGTCTCGACGAAGGTGTGCTTTACTGTGGGCATAACGAAAACAACCCTGGTTCGCGGGAGGAACAGATGACCGACGCTATCCTGTACGACGTGCCGAAGCCCGGCATTGCGCACATCGTCCTCAACCGCGCCGACACGCGCAATGCCCAGGACACGGCTTTCCTCTATGCGCTGAATGCGGCCTTCGACCGCGCGTCGCTCGACGACAGCGTGAAGGTGATCGTGCTGTCGGCCAACGGCCCGCATTTTTCGTCGGGCCACGACCTGCGCGAGGTCGACGGCCACGGCAACATGGCCAAGCACGAGACGGTCGGCACCTGGGGCGGCTTCGGCAAGCCGGGCGCGGAGGCACAGTACGCGCGCGAGCAGGAAATCTACGTTGGCTTCTGCGAACGCTGGCGCAACATCCCCAAGCCGACGCTGGCGCTGGTGCACGGCAAGGTCATTGCCGGCGGCCTGATGCTGATGTGGCCCTGCGATCTCATCGTCGCGGCCGAAGATGCGGAGTTCCTCGACCACACCGTGGCGATGGGCGTCGGCGGCGCGGAGTTCTTCGCCCATCCCTGGGAGATGGGCGTGCGCAAGGCCAAGGAGTTCCTGTTTACGGCGGACTGGCTCACGGCCAAGGAAGCCCATCGCGTTGGCATGGTGAATCACGTCGTGCCGCGCCAGGAACTGCAGTCGTTCGGCCTCGCGATGGCGGAGCGCATCGCGCAGAAGCCGCTGTTCGCGCTGAAGCTCGTCAAGCAGGCCGTGAATGCGGCGCAAGATGCGCAGGGCAGGGTGAGCGCCATGCAGACGTCATTTGCGCTCCATCACCTGGCGCACACCCACAACATGCTGGTCCACGGCAAGCTGATCGATCCGACGGGCCTGATGCCCGCGATCAAGAAGCAGGAGAAGGCGGCGGATTAGCCCGCGAACCTAATTGTCGTCTCGCGCGGAGTAACCTCCGCGCTGGAGCGCTAGCGAAGGACCTCATCGCCGCCTGCCATCGGTGGGGCAACCAGCATGAGATCCTTCGCTTCGTTCAGGATGACAAGGGATTGGCGCTAAGCCCTCTTCACCATCACCTCGATCAGCGTCGGGCCGTCGGTGCGGGCGAGCGCTTTGTCGAGGGCGGCGTCGAAGCCGGCGGTCGTATCGACCCGTTCCGCCGCGACGCCGAAGCCCTGGGCGATGGCGGTGATGTTCATGGGCGGATCGTTGAAGTCCATGCCAATCGGCGTGTCGTTGCCGTGGAACAGCTTCAGGCGGTTCTTGAGGATCTGGTAGCCTTCGTTGTTGGTGATCAGGAAGATCACCGGCAGCTTCTGGTTGGCCGCACTCCATAGCGCGGTGATGGAGTACATGGCGCTGCCGTCGCCGATCACGGCGACGACGCGGCGCTTGGGCTCGGCGATCTGCACGCCGACCGCCGCCGCGATGCCCCAGCCGATGCCGCCGCTGACATTGCCGAAGAAGCTGTTGCGGTCGCGGAACGGGAAGTAGCTCGGCAGGGTCGTCGTGCTGGTGAGGCCTTCCTCGACCACGATGGCGTCCTGCGGCAGCTTCTCGCTCATGCGCATCATCACCCACTCGGCCGGCAGCGGCTTGTCGGTGGCGGCGGGCGCGGCGAGCTTGGCCTTGCGTTGCGCGCGCTGGGCGCTCCAGTTGCGCGGCGCGATCTCGGCGAGCGAGGCCTTGGCGCGGTCGGCAAGCGCTGCTCCGCCCAGCTTCTTCAGGAGAGGCACGAGGGCCGCCAGCGTTTCCTTCACGTCGGCGCGCAGCGCGATCTCGGCCGGGAAGTTCTTGCCCATCTCCCAGTCGCGCTGGCCGATCATCGCCACCTTGGTGGTCTCGGGCAGCGGCTCGGTCTCGCTCCACACCGACATCTTCAGCAGATCGGCGCCGACGCAGAGCATGAAGTCGTAGTCGGAGAGGACGCGGCGCACATACTTCTGGTCGCGGTTCAGCGCGCCGAGATAGGCGGGATGCTCCGACGGGAAGTGCGCGCCCCAGGCGACAGTCTGCTGCAGCACCGGCGCGCCTAGCGCCTCGGCGAGCGCGGTGGCTTCCGCGAAAGCGTCCGACGTCGCGATCTCGTGGCCGGCCAGGATCACCGGCTTCTTGGCCGAGAGCAGGCGTCGCGCGAGCTGGTCGAGCGCGGCGTCGCTCGGGCGCACGGCGGTATCGACCCTCGTCACTTCGCCCATGTCGATGGCGGCTTCGTTGTTCAGGATGTCGCCCGGCAGCGAGATGAAGACCGGGCCGGTCGGCTCGGTGGTCGCGACCTTGGCGGCGCGGCGCAGGATGCGCGGCAGGTCCTCGATGCGGTTGACCTCGGTGGCCCACTTCACGACCGGCTGGGCGATTGGCACCAGCGGCGCGTAGAGCAGGGGCTCGGTGAGGCCGTGACCCTGTTCCTGCTGGCCGGCGGTCACGATCATCGGCGTGCCCGACATGAAGGAGGTGTAGATCGAGCCGATGGCGTTGCCGAGGCCCGGCGCCACGTGGACGTTGCACGAGACCAGCTTGCCCGAGGCGCGGGCATAGCCGTCGGCCATGGCGATCACGATGGCTTCCTGCAGGCCGAGCACATAGCCCATCTCCGGCGCCGAGGAGAGCGCGTGCATGATCGGCAGTTCGGTCGTGCCGGGATTGCCGAACATCTTGGAGACGCCCTCGTCCTTCAGCACGCGCAGAAAGGCATCGCGACCGGTGATGGTGTTGGTGACGCGTGCGTCGGGCATGGTGGCCTGCTCCCTTGTCTATTCGGGCTTTTCAATTCGGGGGCGACCGTAGCGCGGCAGCGGAAGCCGTGGAATGATCCTGTGCAGGCTGGTGAAAGGCGACGCCGCGATGCGAAAGCCGGAAGATGATTTGGAGCAGAGGATCGGCCGCCTGCCGTGCTGGCGCAGGCCGGTCGTGCTGTCGCCGCTGACCGGTGGCCTGACGAACATTTCCTATGTTGCAGACGATGGCCGCGAGAAGTTCGTCGTGCGCTGCGGCGAGGATATCCCGGTCCACCACGTCTTCCGCGATCGCGAGCGCGCCGCATCGGAGGCAGCGCATCGGGCCGGCCTGTCCCCGGAAATCGTCCATCTTGAAGCGGGCCTCATGGTGATGCGCCACATCGAGGGACGGACCTTCACCGAAGCCGACCTGCGCGCCGACATCGGCCGCCTGGCGCCGCTCCTGAAGCGCTGCCATCGCGAGGTCGGTCGGCATCTCGCCGGGCCGCCCAACTTCTTCTCGGTATTCCGCGTGATCCGCGACTATGCGCGCTCCATCGTGGCGGCGGAGAGCCCGTTCGCGCCCGACCTGCCGCGCTATCTCGAAGCGGCCGAGACGCTGGAGCGCCAGCAGGCACCCATGCCGGTCGTGTTCGGTCATCACGACTTGCTGCCCGGCAACGTCATGGACGACGGGAAACGGCTCTGGCTGATCGACTGGGAATATGGCGGCTTCGGCACGCCGATGTTCGATCTCGCCAATCTGTCGTCCAACGGCTCCTTCAGCGAGGCCGACGATACGGCGCTGCTCGACGCCTATTTCGAGGGTGAAACGACGCCGGAGATCCGGCGCTCGTTCGAGGCCATGAAGGCGGCCAGCGCGCTGCGCGAGGCGATGTGGGCCATGGTGTCGGACGCCCATCTGCATGTGCCCGGCGCCGACTACAAGGCGCACGCCCGTGACTATCTGCATCGTTTCGACGAGCTGATGGCCCGCTGATTGCATGTCGTCCTGCAGGTGTGGACTGCAGGGAGCAAGGGCATGAGCCTCCGTCGTTTCAAACTCGCCGTGGCGCTGGCCGCGTCGGTGGCCGCTGCGTCCTCGGTGTCGACCGGGGCACTGGCGCAGGAAAAGGTCCTGCGCATCGGCATGACCGCGTCGGACATCCCGACGACCACCGGCATGCCGAACAACGGCTTCGAGGGCATGCGCTTCCTGGGCTTCCCGGCCTTCGAGGGGCTGATCCTGTTCGACCTCTCGAAGTCCGACCAGGTCGCGACACTGCGGCCCGGCCTCGCCGAGAAGTGGGAGCAGGCGCCGGACGACAAGAAGACCTGGATCTTCACTCTGCGCAAAGGCGTGAAGTTCCACGACGGCACCGACTTCAACGCCGACGCGGTGATCTGGAACCTCGAACGCATCTTCAACAAGGACAGCCCGCAGTTCGAGGCGGCCGCCACCGGCATCATGCGCTCGCGCGTGCCGATCCTGGCCTCCTACAAGAAGATCGACGACTACACCGTGGCTCTGACCACGACGACGGTCGCCTCCTATTTCCCGTGGATGGTGCCGTACATGCTCAACACCTCGCCGGCCTCGTGGGACAAGGCGGGCAAGGATTGGGCGAAGGTCGGGATGCTGCCGGCGGCGGGCACCGGCCCGTTCAAGATCAGCAAGGTCGTGCCGCGCCAGTCGGTGACGATGGTGCGCAACGACGAGTATTGGGATCCGGCCCGCAAGCCGAAGGTCGACTCGGTCGTTCTGCTACCGATCCCCGAAGCCAATACGCGCCTCGCGGCGCTACGCTCCGGCAGGGTCGACTGGATCGAAGTGCCGCCGCCCGATGGCATCCCGTCGCTGAAGCAGGCGGGCTACGTCATCTCGACCAACTCCTATCCGCATGTCTGGCCGTGGTTCTACAACATGGCGGCCAAGAACAGCCCGCTGGCCGACGTGCGCGTGCGCCAGGCGCTGAACTACTGCATCGACCGCAACGCCATCGTCTCGCTGCTGAACGGCACGGCCGAACCGTCGGTCGGCTGGCTGAAGCCCAACGATCCGGCCTTCGGCAAGCCCGAGAACCGCTACACGTTCGATCCGGCGAAGGGCAAGAAGCTGCTGGCCGAGGCAGGCTTCACGCCGCAGAAGCCGCTTTCCTTCAAGGTCATGATCTCGACCTCGGGATCGGGCCAGATGCTGCCGCTGCCGATGAACGAGGCGCTGCAGGAAAACCTCAAGCAGGCCTGCGGCGTCGACATCCAGGTCGAGGCGGTGGAGTGGCAGGTGCTGCTCAACGCCGGCCGCGCCGTGCCCGACAGCCCGTCGCTGAACGGCGCGATGGCGCTCAACGTCAGCTCGCCGTCGAGCGATGTCGGCATGATGTTCCGCTACTTCGCGGCAGCCAACTCCTCGCCGACCGGTTCCAACTTCCAGCAATGGAACGACGAGAAGTTCGAGACCGCGCTCAAGACCCTGGCCGAGGCGACGGACGAGGCGACGATCCAGAAGTACTTCGCCCTGGCGCACGAGCGGCTGGTCGACAATCCGCCGTGGCTCTACATCGTGCACGACCTCAACCCGCGGGCGTTCAGCAAGAACGTCCAGGGCTTCGTGCCGGCGCAGTCCTGGTTCGTCGACCTGACTCTGGTGAGCCTGAAGTAGGCGCTACTGCTTAGCGCAGAGGACCGGCACCTTCGAGAGGACCTCGAAGGAGCAGGTCTCCTTGGGGAACAGCGCCCAGACGCCGATGAAGACGAAGCCCAGGAAGATGACGGGCCGCAGGATGCGCAGCACCGTCGGCAGGACGATCCGCAGGGCCCAGTAGCCGACCAGCAGGCCCACGACGACGGCGAGCACGCGATACTGCGTGCT